>CAWCXB010000008.1:0-179550 GCA_963799385.1 uncultured Verrucomicrobiae bacterium | reverse complement strand
CTACCCTCCGGCGCTTTGCAGAACAACCGCCTTCAGGAAATCCTCTCGAAACGATTCCGTATACTCCTCACCGGAGATCCGGATGGTATCCCGCCATGGCTGGATGCCGTCCGGGCCAGTGACGAGCCCGGACTTTTCCTCCCGACACAGGCCCCGTGGATCGTGCATGCGGATCTCGCCACTCTCGTCGGCGGCATCCGCGCCTTGCTCATGCAAGCACTGCACCCCGGCACCCTGACCGGCGTGAGGGAGCATTCCCGCTACACGAAAGATCCGCTCGGCAGACTTTCGGGAACCATCCGCTGGCTCACCGTCACCACCTTCGCATCCACCCGCTCCGTCGGAATCGAGGCAGACCGTGTGAACCGCATGCATGCCCACGTAAAAGGGAATTACAAAACCTCATCCGGTGAAACTCAAGATTACCGTGCCACCGACCCACACCTACTCCTCTGGGTCCACATCGCCTTCATGGAGTCCTTTCTCCGCTGCCACCAGATTTTCTCCAAAACTCCCCTACCCGGTGGCGCCGATGAATACATCCGCCTCTGGGCACAATCCGTCAAACCGCTCGGCTTGGACGATGCACCCCAGAACGAGGCACAGATGCTAGCCGCCATCGATCAATTTCGCCCCGAGCTTGCCGTCACAGAAAAGACCCGGGAAATCATCCACTGGATCAAAAACCCGCCACTGCCCTTCACCTCCATCCCCATCTACACCATCCTTTTCCAATCTGCCCTCGCCTCCATGCCTACAGCATACCGGAGCATGCTCGGACTCGGCGATCCACCACTCTCTACCTACCAACCCGTCACCACAAACCTTCTGCGCTTCATCCGTTTCGCCATCGGCCCGGAAAGTCCCATCGAGGAAGCAGCAATCGACCGACTTCACCGTGCAGGAGTCATGACAGATGGAAAAGTCATCAACCCTTAAAGGTGATTTCTGATCTCACTTTCCAGTCAGTTCCTTACGAGCCGCATCGACTTTCTTTTTGAAATCCTTTGTCGCGTCCCTGTCGCTCTCTAGTTCCTTTCTTCCCGCTTTTGCGACCATTTTTTCTAAGTCAGCATCGAACACGTAGAATGTCACATACGCCCCACCGATCGCACTCCTCGTCTCAGCCGTCACAGTGTCGGGCAGTTCTGGATTCGACCGCACTTCCGAGACTCTTGCGAACACTAACACACAATCTGTTTTGATCGCCCTAGTCCCGTTCTCCAGTGCCGCCGCACAACGAGGGCAGGCATCGTCATCTCCCTTCGCGACGATTGCGATCAACTTCCCTTTTTTCGCGGCATCGGCCTTCGCTTCCTCAAGTTCACTCAGCTCCATGAAACCCCGCGGAGCATCGCCCGCGAATGCCACACACTGACCGACAAAGAACATTCCTAAAAATATGAGGCTTTTCATAGACTCGAAAAGTCATTTGATCCGAGATCGGTAGCAAGCTCAAACTGACAGGCAACCATTCTTCCAGCTTTCCCGGGGGCCGAACCTATGGGGGAACGCGACCTTCAAGTCCTTGCACATCACCGCTTGATTTATAAGATGCGGGGATGAAAACCTGTGGACTTCTCATACCCGCGTTCGCCACCCGCCGCAGCGGCGATCTTGGAATCGGCGATACATTGGCGATGAGAGCGTGGATCAACTGGGCAGCGGACCATCACGTCGGCTTCCTTCAACTCCTGCCGATCAACGAAAACGGCACCGACGAGAGTCCATACTCAGGAATTTCTTCCATCGCGCTCGACCCCATTTACCTCGCATTTGAACCAGAGGAAATCCCTTGCCTCGCGCGTGAAGAAATCGATGCCGCCCGCAACTCGCTCGGTCCCGTGATCAAAAGCAATCTCGTCGATTACCCCGCCGTGCGCTGTGCGAAAAGCAAACTACTAGAAATCTCGTATGCGCGTTTCACTGCCGCCCCAAGTAGCGCAGATGCGAAAGAGTTCTCGGACTTTCAGAAAACACACTGCACATGGCTTCCAGACTACTGCCTCTTCAAGATTCTTATTGAAATCAATGGGAAAGACACCACTTGGGACCAGTGGCCAATGGAAACTTCTTGTCCCGATTCGGCACGAAAGCATGTCGCAGCATTGCGGAAGAACCAGCCCTCTCATATCGATTCTCGCCTAGCTTTTTTGCCTACGTCCAGTGGCTGATTTTCCGGCAATGGGGAGCAGTGCGCGCGTATGCGGACGAACGCGGGGTAAAACTCATGGGTGACCTACCCATCGGCGTTTCCTTTCACTCTGCGGATGTGTTTTTTAACCGTTCCGTCTTCCACACCAATTGGTTCGGCGGCACCGCACCAGAAGGATACTCAGCAGAAAACCCCTTCATCCACGAATGGGGGCAGAACTGGGGCATTCCACTTTATGACTGGGAGGCGATGGCGGAAACCGGCTTCAAATGGTGGCGCTCTCGCATCGAGCACCTAACGGAAATCTTCCGAATGTTCCGTATCGACCACATCCTCGGCTTCTATCGTATCTACGGATTCCCGTGGCATCCCCGAGAAAACAACCAGTACCTCGGACTGAGCCACGAACAAGCTATGAAAAAAACCGAGGGTCGCCTTCCAACTTGGTTCAAGCATCCCGACGACACCCCTGAAAACAAGCGAGCAAATCTCGAGGAAGGAGACTACCGCCTGCGTGCCATCCTCGATGCCTCTGGCCAAGCGGAGATCATCGCCGAAGACCTTGGCTGGGTCCCCGAGGTACGTCCGCCCCCACCTTTCAGAACTCGGCGTGGCCGGATACCGCATCCCGCATTGGGACTCCTATGAGGATGGCTCCCCCATCATGGGTGACATTTTCCCGGAATGCTCCTTCGCGGCCTTCTCCACCCACGATCACGATTCTCTGTGCGCAACTTGGGACATCTGCCGAATGACCATAGAAAACCAAACGCTCCACCCCACGGATCACGGCCACTGGGCGGCGCAAGAATGCGCTCACTCCCTGCGGTTGCTCGCAGGTTTTTCGGGAATTCCCATCCCCGACGACAATCGTTGGCCACCCTACTCCGACACCATCCACTGGCGCCTCATCAAATCCCTGCTCGAAAGCAATTCCCGCTACGTCGTACTCATGGTCACGGATTTATTCTCCCTGAAATCCCGCATCAACACCCCCGGATCCCAGGGTGGAGGGAACTGGCGCCTGCGGCTTCATCTCACGGACCACCAGATGGCGGAATACGGTCGTCTTCTCTCGAACCTAATCCAACTCTCAGGACGGTCGTTTCGGGCTTGAAACGTAAGAGTTCGCAATTCGCACGGAACGTGCTAGACCTCCGCCGACACCTTCGCATGAATCAGGAAACTATCAGACTCTCCCAAGAAGAAAACCGAGCGAAAAACTGGAAACGCTGGGGACCGTATCTCAGCGAACGCCAGTGGGGCACTGTCCGTGAGGACTACTCAGATCACGGGAATGCTTGGGCGGCGTTCCCACATGACCAAGCACGCCGCCGCGCCTACCGGTGGGGCGAAGACGGCCTCCAGGGCTGGTGCGACCGGGGCTGCCGCCTCTGCTTTTCCCCCGCATTTTGGAACGGCAAAGACTCCATCTTGAAGGAGCGACTCTTCGGTCTCGGCGGTAACGAGGGGAACCATGGCGAGGACGTCAAGGAGTGTTACTACTACCTCGATTCTACACCCACCCACTCCTACACCAAGGCTCTCTACAAATATCCTCACGCAAAGTACCCCTACACCGAAATTCGAGTAGAGAATGAAAAGCTCGGACGCCTCGGCCCCGAACTGGAGCTTGCTGACATGGGACTTTTCGATGAAGACAGATATTTCGATATCGTCCAAGAAGTCGCAAAGCGGGGTCCGCAGGACATCCTCTGGCGCATCACCGTCACCAATCGCGGCCCCGAGGCCGCACCACTTCACCTGCTTCCTACCGTCTGGCTGCGAAATTCTTGGGCTTTCGGTTTCGATCCAGAATCCCCTCTTACCAAGCCAGAGATCAGACTCGAAAACGGTAGCCTTTTCATCGAACACGAATCCCTGGGAAATTTCCGATTCCACGTCGATGCGGAAAGCGCCGGGCAGAAACCCAAGTGGTTGTTCACGGAAAACGAGACCAACTACAAGGCGCTGGGAGGAGAAACCAACACTGTCCCCTACGTCAAAGACGCATTCCACCGCCATATCATCCAAAAGGAGAAAAAAGCGGTGAATCCACTTCACCGCGGCACCAAGGCAGCGGCCCACTATACGTTCAATATCCCCGCCGGAGAATCAATCACCGTGAGGTGCCGCCTGCATCAAGTCGATGAAACAAACGGAATCGAAGCACTCGACGAGTTTGAGTCGACCTTTGAAGAGCGCATCCGCGAGGCAGATGAGTTCTATTCCGACATCATCCCGAAAGATATTTCCGAACAGGAGGAACTCGTCTGCCGCCAAGGATACGCCGGACTTCTCTGGACCAAGCAGTTTTTCCACTACGCGGTGGACCAATGGCTGAAGGGAGATAAAGAAATCCCCACTCCTCCGCCACATCGCAGCTCGGGACGGAACAGTGACTGGCATCACTTCTACGCGAAGAACATTCTCTCCATGCCGGACAAGTGGGAATACCCATGGTTCGCAGCCTGGGACACTGCCTTCCACATGCTGCCATTCTGCGCGGTCGATTCCGCATTCACGAAGCATCAGCTTCTACTCCTACTACGGGAGTGGTACATGCACCCGAATGGCCAGCTCCCTGCCTACGAATGGAATTTCTCCGATGTAAATCCACCCGTGCATGCCTGGTCCGTGTGGCGGGTCTACAAGATCGCCGACAAAAAGGGCGAACGAGACCTGCTCTTCCTTGAAAAAGCCTTCCAGAAACTGCTTCTGAATTTCACTTGGTGGATCAACCGAAAGGACTTGGACGGGCGGCACGTCTTCGGAGGTGGTTTCCTCGGGCTGGATAACATCGGTGTTTTCGATCGCTCCCACTCCCTACCCGGAGGCGGGCACTTGCAGCAAGCAGACGGCACAGCGTGGATGGGATTCTATTGCCTTACGATGCTTTCTATGGCGCTGGAACTCGCCCTCACCAAGCCAGCCTACGAAGACATCGCCTCCAAATTCTTCGAGCACTTCGTGAGCATCTGTGATGCGATCAATACCCTCGGTGGCAACGGACTCTGGGACGTGCAGGACAATTTCTACTACGACCAGCTCATCGTCGCGGACGAGGCACCCATCCCCCTGCGGATCCGTTCGTTGGTCGGACTCCTACCCCTGAGTGCGGTCACCGTGCTGAAACAGAAAACCATCGACGCACTGCCAGGCTTCCGGAAACGCATGGACTGGTTCCTCGTCAATAAGCCGGGACTGCTGAAATACGTCAGCGCGAACCGTGTCCCTGGGGAAAAATCTTCCGGCCGCGTTCTTCTCGCCATCCCTTCTGAGGAGAGACTCCGCAAGAGTCTCACTTACATGCTCGATCCAGACGAATTCCTCTCGAATTTCGGGATACGTTCGCTTTCCAAAGCACACGACGAGAAACCCTTCATCTTCCAATACGCCGGCTCCACCCATCAGGTGCAATACACGCCGGGAGAGGCGACCACTGACATGTTCGGGGGAAATTCCAACTGGCGCGGACCCATCTGGTTCCCAACCAATTTCATCCTCATCGAAGCTCTCGAGCGATACCACTATTTCTACGGAGACTCCTTCAAGATCGAATACCCAACCGGTTCTGGAAAGGAATTCACCCTGCGCGAGATCGCCATCGATATCTGCGATCGTCTGATCTCACTTTTCCTGAAAAACGAGGACGGCTACCGCCCATGCTACGGAGACACGGAAACTTCAAAACGCTACTCGGACGACCCGCATTGGAAGGACTTGCTTCTTTTCCACGAATACTTCCACGGCGAAACCGGCGAAGGTCTCGGAGCCTCCCACCAAACAGGATGGACCGCACTAGTCGTCCGCCTCGTGCGCGAGCGGCGTGAGAAGCTCATGGATAGGAAATTCTAAAAGGACGGCTCAAGTCAGCACCAGTCCCAGCGGTTTCCGCAGACCAATCGCGATCGGGATTCCGGGAAAGCAAGCCGCCAAGCGCGGCACCGACCAGCAACGGAATGCCGTCTCCGGCGAACAATCTGTTTGCTTCCAGCATCCATTCCATATTCAAGGCGGATAAATTCATCGCACGGGTGGCAACTGCCAACGCCATAAAACCTAGGCTCACCCCACCTACCGCCAGCAAAATATTCTCCACCAACGAATGGGCCAAAAGACTCAGACGCCCCACCCCAAAGCTTCGAATCAGCGCGAGCAAATACCTTTCCTCGCGGAACTCCATCCACGCGAGACTCCCGAACACGAGGCCCAGCACCAGACTTGCGCCCAATGTCACTCCCAGTAGTGCCTGCGTTTGAATCTCCCTGATTCGCTCGATCTCTTCCAGAATTTTCAGATTGCTCTGCAGATTCATCCTGCGCCCATCCACTTTCTTCAGAGCCTCCACGATCCCGGCCGCCTGCCGAAGCACATCCAATGAAGCGGCCCGCAACACGACTGTCTCCGAGAAACCCCGCATATAGAAAGACGCGAGGCGTCTCACGCTGCCAAGGACCGACGGTCTCCCAAGCAACACGACCTCCATCTCGTCGGAAGGTCGAATCACCGTCGCCTCCGATCGAAAATCTCGAATCGAGAACTCCACTCTCTTTCCCACCGGAAGCGTGTCGCTGACGAGATAAAAATCGTCCACCAAACCAAGCCGCTCCATCTCATCCACGGCAGTGATCAAGACATTGTTTGCACTTTCCGCATCAGCGAACCCCGGAGCTTGATGAAACATCGCAGATTCTCCCTCTAGAATTTTCCAATGATCTTCGCCTCGTTCCGTCAACCTACCGATAGCATCCTTCTGCTCCACAGACTCAGAAATCACCGCAGTCAGCGTATCCCGATCTCGCAGCCTCTTGTCCAACTCCACACCAAGTTCCTTCACTCCAAGGATAACCGTCGCACCCAGCGCGCCCAACAAAGCAGATACCACCAGCTTACTCAGCAGGGATAGCGGCTGCTCGTACCATCTGCGGAGACTATTTCTCCAGAGATAAAAATGTATGGAAATCAACCAGCTCATCCGAAATTTCTTCCAACCGTTGGTCATGCGTTGCTGTCACACAGATCGCATTCCCTCCCTCTACAAACTCCCGGACAGCACCACGGATGATCTCCGTGTTTTCATCGTCCAGCCCCGAAGTCGGTTCGTCCAGTAGCAATACCTTCGGCTTGCGTGAAATCGCCCGCGCGATCGCCACCCGCTGCCTCTGCCCCCCAGAAAGCTTTTCCACCGGGCGCTTCCGTAGCTCCGACAAGCCCAGGATCTCCATCCACTTCTCGGCCTCGTTCAGAAGTACTCCAGCAAGCTTAAGTGAGAGCTGCAGATTCCGCTCCACCGTTGCCAAAGGCAACAGATTCAGATTCTGGAAAACAAAGGAAAGCTCTTTGCGGAGAAACTCGCGGGAACCCGGTCTCCGCAATCCTTCGACACTTACCCTTCCCCCATCCGGTCTCAGCAAGCCAGCCGCAAGTCGCAACAAGGTACTCTTGCCACACCCGGAGTATCCCTTCAGCAGAGTCGTACCAGGAGAGAAATCCATATTCAGGCTGTGAACACCGCCTGTTCCGTCCCCGGATATCGATATGTAATCGCGCGACAACTAATTTTCATCTCCCCCCTCCGCCTTTCTGACGACGAGATCCCTTGGCCCCACGGATACCAGTTTTGTCCCAGGCCAGCGCGTCTGGATGAATTTCGCCCATCCATCTCTCGTGATTTCCTCCGGGTGCTCGAAAAGAAGCTTCTCCTTGGGAACAATCCGACCCGACTCCACGAGCTTCCGGTAGATTCGGCACAACCGACGCCCCGCCACCTCTTCTTCGAGAACCGCGTCTTCCCCTTGCAATGAGAAAACCAGCGCCGCATCCGTCCTCTCGAATAGTTTCTCCCCCATCGTCCTCAGATATTCGCCCGTATAGATTTTTCCGTCCTCCCCCTGCGTCTCGATCACAAGTTCGTTCAGAGGAATATTGCCAAATGCTTGACCAATTGCCTGCACTAGAACCTCACCTCGCCCCTCCAAACGCACTCGCGCGATCTCCTGTTCCACTTTGAGTGGCTCCGAAATGAGAATCTCCAATCTCCCGTCCGAAGGTGAAAGGATGCGTGATCCTCTCACCAGTTCTTCATGGGCTTGCAGCGCCCTGTCGAGTTCCAGGTTCAGCGCCGTCTGCTCATCTGCCAACTGCTGGTCGAAATACCCGCCCTCCAAGCGGCCCTCCATTAGCTCCAAATCTTTCTCAAGATTCTCGCGTTCCTCCTTCAGTTTCTTTTCAAAATCGACTCCTAAAAGCTTCTCGCTCCTTCGGGGTCATCAACCCTCCGGCGCTTTGCAGAACAACCGCCTTCAGGAAATCCTCTCGAAACGATTCCGTATACTCCTCACCGGAGATCCGGATGGTATCCCGCCATGGCTGGATGCCGTCCGGGCCAGTGACGAGCCCGGACTTTTCCTCCCGACACAGGCCCCGTGGATCGTGCATGCGGATCTCGCCACTCTCGTCGGCGGCATCCGCGCCTTGCTCATGCAAGCACTGCACCCCGGCACCCTGACCGGCGTGAGGGAGCATTCCCGCTACACGAAAGATCCGCTCGGCAGACTTTCGGGAACCATCCGCTGGCTCACCGTCACCACCTTCGCATCCACCCGCTCCGTCGGAATCGAGGCAGACCGTGTGAACCGCATGCATGCCCACGTAAAAGGGAATTACAAAACCTCATCCGGTGAAACTCAAGATTACCGTGCCACCGACCCACACCTACTCCTCTGGGTCCACATCGCCTTCATGGAGTCCTTTCTCCGCTGCCACCAGATTTTCTCCAAAACTCCCCTACCCGGTGGCGCCGATGAATACATCCGCCTCTGGGCACAATCCGTCAAACCGCTCGGCTTGGACGATGCACCCCAGAACGAGGCACAGATGCTAGCCGCCATCGATCAATTTCGCCCCGAGCTTGCCGTCACAGAAAAGACCCGGGAAATCATCCACTGGATCAAAAACCCGCCACTGCCCTTCACCTCCATCCCCATCTACACCATCCTTTTCCAATCTGCCCTCGCCTCCATGCCTACAGCATACCGGAGCATGCTCGGACTCGGCGATCCACCACTCTCTACCTACCAACCCGTCACCACAAACCTTCTGCGCTTCATCCGTTTCGCCATCGGCCCGGAAAGTCCCATCGAGGAAGCAGCAATCGACCGACTTCACCGTGCAGGAGTCATGACAGATGGAAAAGTCATCAACCCTTAAAGGTGATTTCTGATCTCACTTTCCAGTCAGTTCCTTACGAGCCGCATCGACTTTCTTTTTGAAATCCTTTGTCGCGTCCCTGTCGCTCTCTAGTTCCTTTCTTCCCGCTTTTGCGACCATTTTTTCTAAGTCAGCATCGAACACGTAGAATGTCACATACGCCCCACCGATCGCACTCCTCGTCTCAGCCGTCACAGTGTCGGGCAGTTCTGGATTCGACCGCACTTCCGAGACTCTTGCGAACACTAACACACAATCTGTTTTGATCGCCCTAGTCCCGTTCTCCAGTGCCGCCGCACAACGAGGGCAGGCATCGTCATCTCCCTTCGCGACGATTGCGATCAACTTCCCTTTTTTCGCGGCATCGGCCTTCGCTTCCTCAAGTTCACTCAGCTCCATGAAACCCCGCGGAGCATCGCCCGCGAATGCCACACACTGACCGACAAAGAACATTCCTAAAAATATGAGGCTTTTCATAGACTCGAAAAGTCATTTGATCCGAGATCGGTAGCAAGCTCAAACTGACAGGCAACCATTCTTCCAGCTTTCCCGGGGGCCGAACCTATGGGGGAACGCGACCTTCAAGTCCTTGCACATCACCGCTTGATTTATAAGATGCGGGGATGAAAACCTGTGGACTTCTCATACCCGCGTTCGCCACCCGCCGCAGCGGCGATCTTGGAATCGGCGATACATTGGCGATGAGAGCGTGGATCAACTGGGCAGCGGACCATCACGTCGGCTTCCTTCAACTCCTGCCGATCAACGAAAACGGCACCGACGAGAGTCCATACTCAGGAATTTCTTCCATCGCGCTCGACCCCATTTACCTCGCATTTGAACCAGAGGAAATCCCTTGCCTCGCGCGTGAAGAAATCGATGCCGCCCGCAACTCGCTCGGTCCCGTGATCAAAAGCAATCTCGTCGATTACCCCGCCGTGCGCTGTGCGAAAAGCAAACTACTAGAAATCTCGTATGCGCGTTTCACTGCCGCCCCAAGTAGCGCAGATGCGAAAGAGTTCTCGGACTTTCAGAAAACACACTGCACATGGCTTCCAGACTACTGCCTCTTCAAGATTCTTATTGAAATCAATGGGAAAGACACCACTTGGGACCAGTGGCCAATGGAAACTTCTTGTCCCGATTCGGCACGAAAGCATGTCGCAGCATTGCGGAAGAACCAGCCCTCTCATATCGATTCTCGCCTAGCTTTTTTTGCCTACGTCCAGTGGCTGATTTTCCGGCAATGGGGAGCAGTGCGCGCGTATGCGGACGAACGCGGGGTAAAACTCATGGGTGACCTACCCATCGGCGTTTCCTTTCACTCTGCGGATGTGTTTTTTAACCGTTCCGTCTTCCACACCAATTGGTTCGGCGGCACCGCACCAGAAGGATACTCAGCAGAAAACCCCTTCATCCACGAATGGGGGCAGAACTGGGGCATTCCACTTTATGACTGGGAGGCGATGGCGGAAACCGGCTTCAAATGGTGGCGCTCTCGCATCGAGCACCTAACGGAAATCTTCCGAATGTTCCGTATCGACCACATCCTCGGCTTCTATCGTATCTACGGATTCCCGTGGCATCCCCGAGAAAACAACCAGTACCTCGGACTGAGCCACGAACAAGCTATGAAAAAAACCGAGGGTCGCCTTCCAACTTGGTTCAAGCATCCCGACGACACCCCTGAAAACAAGCGAGCAAATCTCGAGGAAGGAGACTACCGCCTGCGTGCCATCCTCGATGCCTCTGGCCAAGCGGAGATCATCGCCGAAGACCTTGGCTGGGTCCCCGAGTACGTCCGCCCCCACCTTTCAGAACTCGGCGTGGCCGGATACCGCATCCCGCATTGGGACTCCTATGAGGATGGCTCCCCCATCATGGGTGACATTTTCCCGGAATGCTCCTTCGCGGCCTTCTCCACCCACGATCACGATTCTCTGTGCGCAACTTGGGACATCTGCCGAATGACCATAGAAAACCAAACGCTCCACCCCACGGATCACGGCCACTGGGCGGCGCAAGAATGCGCTCACTCCCTGCGGTTGCTCGCAGGTTTTTCGGGAATTCCCATCCCCGACGACAATCGTTGGCCACCCTACTCCGACACCATCCACTGGCGCCTCATCAAATCCCTGCTCGAAAGCAATTCCCGCTACGTCGTACTCATGGTCACGGATTTATTCTCCCTGAAATCCCGCATCAACACCCCCGGATCCCAGGGTGGAGGGAACTGGCGCCTGCGGCTTCATCTCACGGACCACCAGATGGCGGAATACGGTCGTCTTCTCTCGAACCTAATCCAACTCTCAGGACGGTCGTTTCGGGCTTGAAACGTAAGAGTTCGCAATTCGCACGGAACGTGCTAGACCTCCGCCGACACCTTCGCATGAATCAGGAAACTATCAGACTCTCCCAAGAAGAAAACCGAGCGAAAAACTGGAAACGCTGGGGACCGTATCTCAGCGAACGCCAGTGGGGCACTGTCCGTGAGGACTACTCAGATCACGGGAATGCTTGGGCGGCGTTCCCACATGACCAAGCACGCCGCCGCGCCTACCGGTGGGGCGAAGACGGCCTCCAGGGCTGGTGCGACCGGGGCTGCCGCCTCTGCTTTTCCCCCGCATTTTGGAACGGCAAAGACTCCATCTTGAAGGAGCGACTCTTCGGTCTCGGCGGTAACGAGGGGAACCATGGCGAGGACGTCAAGGAGTGTTACTACTACCTCGATTCTACACCCACCCACTCCTACACCAAGGCTCTCTACAAATATCCTCACGCAAAGTACCCCTACACCGAAATTCGAGTAGAGAATGAAAAGCTCGGACGCCTCGGCCCCGAACTGGAGCTTGCTGACATGGGACTTTTCGATGAAGACAGATATTTTGATATCGTTCAAGAAGTCGCAAAGCGGGGGCCGCAGGACATCCTCTGGCGCATCACCGTCACCAATCGCGGCCCCGAGGCCGCACCACTTCACCTGCTTCCTACCGTCTGGCTGCGAAATTCTTGGGCTTTCGGTTTCGATCCAGAATCCCCTCTTACCAAGCCAGAGATCAGACTCGAAAACGGTAGCCTTTTCATCGAACACGAATCCCTGGGAAATTTCCGATTCCACGTCGATGCGGAAAGCGCCGGGCAGAAACCCAAGTGGTTGTTTACGGAAAACGAGACCAACTACAAGGCGCTGGGAGGAGAAACCAACACTGTCCCCTACGTCAAAGACGCATTCCACCGCCATATCATCCAAAAGGAGAAAAAAGCGGTGAATCCACTTCACCGCGGCACCAAGGCAGCGGCCCACTATACGTTCAATATCCCCGCCGGAGAATCAATCACCGTGAGGTGCCGCCTGCATCAAGTCGATGAAACAAACGGAATCGAAGCACTCGACGAGTTTGAGTCGACCTTTGAAGAGCGCATCCGCGAGGCAGATGAGTTCTATTCCGACATCATCCCGAAAGATATTTCCGAACAGGAGGAACTCGTCTGCCGCCAAGGATACGCCGGACTTCTCTGGACCAAGCAGTTTTTCCACTACGCGGTGGACCAATGGCTGAAGGGAGATAAAGAAATCCCCACTCCTCCGCCACATCGCAGCTCGGGACGGAACAGTGACTGGCATCACTTCTACGCGAAGAACATTCTCTCCATGCCGGACAAGTGGGAATACCCATGGTTCGCAGCCTGGGACACTGCCTTCCACATGCTGCCATTCTGCGCGGTCGATTCCGCATTCACGAAGCATCAGCTTCTACTCCTACTACGGGAGTGGTACATGCACCCGAATGGCCAGCTCCCTGCCTACGAATGGAATTTCTCCGATGTAAATCCACCCGTGCATGCCTGGTCCGTGTGGCGGGTCTACAAGATCGCCGACAAAAAGGGCGAACGAGACCTGCTCTTCCTTGAAAAAGCCTTCCAGAAACTGCTTCTGAATTTCACTTGGTGGATCAACCGAAAGGACTTGGACGGGCGACACGTCTTCGGAGGTGGTTTCCTCGGGCTGGATAACATCGGTGTTTTCGATCGCTCCCACTCCCTACCTGGAGGCGGGCACTTGCAGCAAGCAGACGGCACAGCGTGGATGGGATTCTATTGCCTTACGATGCTTTCTATGGCGCTGGAACTCGCCCTCACCAAGCCAGCCTACGAAGACATCGCCTCCAAATTCTTCGAGCACTTCGTGAGCATCTGTGATGCGATCAATACCCTCGGTGGCAACGGACTCTGGGACGTGCAGGACAATTTCTACTACGACCAGCTCATCGTCGCGGACGAGGCGCCCATCCCCCTGCGGATCCGTTCGTTGGTCGGACTCCTACCCCTGAGTGCGGTCACCGTGCTGAAACAGAAAACCATCGACGCACTGCCAGGCTTCCGGAAACGCATGGACTGGTTCCTCGTCAATAAGCCGGGACTGCTGAAATACGTCAGCGCGAACCGTGTCCCTGGGGAAAAATCTTCCGGCCGCGTTCTTCTCGCCATCCCTTCTGAGGAGAGACTCCGCAAGAGTCTCACTTACATGCTCGATCCAGACGAATTCCTCTCGAATTTCGGGATACGTTCGCTTTCCAAAGCACACGACGAGAAACCCTTCATCTTCCAATACGCCGGCTCTACCCATCAGGTCCAATACACGCCGGGAGAGGCGACCACTGACATGTTCGGGGGAAATTCCAACTGGCGCGGACCCATCTGGTTCCCAACCAATTTCATCCTCATCGAAGCTCTCGAGCGATACCACTATTTCTACGGAGACTCCTTCAAGATCGAATACCCAACCGGTTCAGGAAAGGAATTCACCCTGCGGGAAATCGCCATCGATATCTGTGATCGCCTGATCTCGCTTTTCCTGAAAAACGAAGACGGCTATCGCCCATGCTACGGAGACACGGAAACTTCAAAGCGCTACTCGGACGACCCGCATTGGAAGGACTTGCTTCTTTTCCACGAATACTTCCACGGCGAAACCGGCGAAGGTCTCGGAGCCTCCCACCAAACAGGATGGACCGCACTAGTCGTCCGCCTCGTGCGCGAGCGGCGGGAGAAGCTCATGGATAGGAAATTCTAAAAGGACGGCTCAAGTCAGAACCAATCCCAGTGGTTTCCGCAGACCAATCGCGATCGGGATTCCGGAAAGCAAGCCGCCAAGCGCGGCACCGATCAGCAATGGAATCCCGTCTCCGGCGAACAATCTGTTTGCTTCCAGCATCCATTCCATATTCAAGGCGGATAAATTCATCGCACGGGTGGCAACTGCCAACCCCAAAAAACCTAGGCTCACTCCTCCTACCGCCAGCAAAATATTCTCCACCAACGAATGGGCCAGAAGACTCAGACTCCCCACCCCAAAGCTTCGAATCAGCGCGAGCAAATACCTTTCCTCGCGGAACTCCATCCACGCGAGACTCCCGAACACAAGGCCCAGCACCAGACTTGCGCCCAATGTCACTCCCAATAGTGCCTGCGTTTGAATTTCCCTGATCCGCTCGATCTCTTCCAGAATTTTCAGATTGCTCTGCAGATTCATCCTGCGCCCCTCCACTTGCTTCAGAGCCTGCACGATCCCAGCCGCCTGCCTAAGCACATCCAATGAAGCGGCCCGCAACACAACTGTTTCCGAGAAACCCCGCATATACAGGGATGCAAGGCGCCTCACGCTGCCAAGAACCGACGGTCTCCCAAGCAACACGACCTCCATCTCTTCGGAAGGTCGAATCACCGTCGCCTCCGATCGAAAATCTCGAATCGAGAACTCCACTCTCTTTCCCACCGGAAGCGTGTCGCTGACTAGATAAAAATCGTCCACCAAGCCAAGCCGCTCCATCTCATCCACGGCAGTGATCAAGACATTGTTTGCATTTTCCGCATCAGCGAACCCCGGAGCTTGATGAAACATCGCAGATTCTCCCTCTAGAATTTTCCAATGATCTTCGCCTCGTTCCGTCAACCTACCGATAGCATCCTTCTGCTCCACAGACTCAGAAATCACCGCAGTCAGAGTATCCCGATCTCGCAGTCTCTTGTCCAACTCCACACCAAGTTCCTTCACTCCAAGGATAACCGTCGCACCCAGCGCGCCCAACAAAGCAGATACCACCAGCTTGCTCAGCAGGGATAGTGGCTGTTCGTACCATCTGCGGAGACTATTTCTCCAGAGATAAAAATGTATGGAAATCAACCAGCTCATCCGAAATTTCTTCCAACCGTTGGTCATGCGTTGCTGTTACACAGATCGCATTCCCTCCCTTTACAAACTCCCGGACAGCATCACGTATGATCCCCGTGTTTTCATCGTCCAGCCCCGAAGTCGGTTCGTCCAGCAACAATACCTTCGGCTTTCGTGAAATCGCCCGCGCGATCGCCACCCGCTGCCTCTGCCCCCCAGAAAGCTTTTCCACCGGGCGCTTCCTTAGCTCCGACAAGCCCAGGATCTCCATCCACTTCTCCGCCTCGTTCAGAGGCACTCCAGCAAGTCTGAGCGAGAGCTGCAAATTCCGCTCCACCGTTGCCAAAGGCAGAAGATTCAGATTCTGGAAAACGAAGGAAAGCTCTTTGCGAAGAAACTCGCGAGACCCCGGTCTCCGCAATCCTTCCACATTCACCCTTCCTGCATCTGGTCTCAGCAAACCAGCCGCAAGTCGCAACAAGGTGCTCTTGCCACACCCAGAGTACCCCCTCAACAGAGTCGTGCCAGGAGAGAAATCCATATTCAGATCAGTGAACACCGCCTGTTCCGTCCCCGGATAGCGGTAGGTGATCGCTCGGCAACTAATTTTCATTTCCCCCCTCCGCCTTTCGGACGACCAGATCTCTCGGCCCCACGGATACCAGTTTTGTCCCCGGCCAGCGTGTCTGGATAAATTTCGCCCAGCCATCTTTCACGATCTCCTCAGAATGCTCGAACAGAAGTTTCTCCTTCGGAACAATGCGGCCCGACTCCTCTAGCTTCCGGTAGATTCGGCACATCCTGCGCCCCGCCACCTCTTCCTCAATGATCTCGTCTTCCCCTTGCAACGAGAAAACCAGCGCCGCATCCGTCCTCTCGAAGAGCTTCTCCCCCATCGTCCTGAGATATTCACCCGTATAGATTTTACCGTCCTCCCCCTGCGTCTCGATCACAAGCTCGTTCAAAGGAATATTGCCAAATGCTTGACCAATTGCCTGCACTAGAACCTCACCTCGCCCCTCCAAACGCACTCGCGCGATCTCCTGTTCCACTTTGAGTGGCTCCGAAACGAGAATCTCCAATCTCCCGTCCGAAGGTGAAAGGATGCGTGATCCTCTCACCAGTTCTTCATGGGCTTGCAGCGCCTTGTCGAGCTCCAGGTTCAGCGCCGTCTGCTCATCTGCCAACTGCTGGTCGAAATACCCGCCCTCCAAGCGGCCCTCCATTAGCTCCAAATCTTTCTCAAGATTCTCGCGTTCCTCCTTCAGTTTCTTTTCAAAATCGACTCCTAAAAGCTCTCGCTCCTTCGGGGTCATCAGCATTGCATCGATCTGAACTCGCAACTCGACAATGGAAGCCGTCAGCGCCTTCCTTTTGTCCCGATTTGCCCATTCTAGGTCGTTCAATTCATTTGGATACTTGCTCTTCCTTAGTTCCAGATCCCGCAGCGAAAGCTCAATCTTCTCTGCCCCCCGATATCCTAGAGTGTCGTTCTCTTTTACTTCGGCTCCATCGGCTACTTCCCATTTCATCGTGGTCAATTCCGTCGCCAAAACTGGAAATACCGGATTCACCACCGCCTCTCCCACCATCGTGGCCAGCCAGACTCTGGATTCATTCTGGTAATCCTCGAAATTCCCCAGATCCGGGTGATTCTGTCCCCAAAGATTCGCAGGAAGAACCAGCATCAGACAAACAAACAGGAATCTCAGACTTTCGCTCACCATTTTAGTTCCATTTCCGTTCATCCCAGATCCATACCTCCATATTAAGCTGCTCTTTCGATTGCCTCGCAGTTTCGAGCGCCGCCTGCGCGGATCTCACTGCTATCAGACCCGCCGCTGCCGAACCCTCCGGACTGGATTTGCGAATCCGTGCGAGCCTTTGTTCCGCAATTTCTTGCGTCGCCAGCAGCTGCCGGTATCTGTTCCGTAAGCGCTCCCACTCCCTCGCTTCCCGATCCATGTTCAATCGTAAATTTTCTTTTACGAAGCGCGTATTGTCCTCCGCACTTTCGATGCTCCGGGCCTCGCCACCTGTGAAGTCGTATGACTTCGCCAGACTACCGAATAGTGAGATGCGGTCTGGATCGAAATAGCCTGCACCGTCATCACTGCGGCTATCATACAAAGCCGGGCTCGAGGACGAGACCGAAAGAGAGGGCCATTTTCTCAGTTTGATCCCTTTCTCCCGCAGCACGGCTCCCTCGATCTGGTAAGCCATCAACCTCACGGCGAGTTCCCCGTAATTTTTCCCTGGAACCAGTTTACTGATTTTGCCGCTGTAATCCACCACAGGCCGCGTGTGGGCCGCTGGATACGGTTGCTCTCCCGGCAAATTTAATATCTGCACCATCTGACTGCTTATCGCCCGCATCTGCTCCCTAGAGGATTCTTTCGATTCCAATGCCCGGAGACCCTCACTTACATTTTCAGCACCGGACTTGCCCGTCTTCATCCGTTCCTCAAGCCGCTCGGCACTTGAGTATATCCCGTGGAGCCTTACGACTTGCCTTCGGTAGGTCAGTCTTTCGTTGTCCACTGCTTGCAGATATGACAGAGCATTCTCGAACGCCCTAGCTTTCTCACTCAGCGGACTCGGTATATTTAGCGGAGCACCGACCGAGACACTCGGATCGGAGAACGCGAGATTTCCGAGCTCGGATAGACTTGTGAATAGGCTCGCATACACTCCCACCCGTGGCAGCCAAGTTTTCCACTGCTCGTCCTTAGCTCTTTTCAGATTTTCGATTCGCGTCCGTTCTCTTCGCAACTGGATATTGCGTGTTTTCAGGAGTTCCACCGCCGTATCCCAATCCAACACCCGTATTTCCCCCCCGGAAGTCCACCTTCCGAAGTCCTGCGTGAGCTGAGAATACTCCTCATCACGGGAGACAAGACGCGCGTCTAGTTCTTGGTCAATCTTGCATCCGGTCAGGCTGAGTGAGCAAACGAAAAGCATGAAGCCGGATCGAAACGAGATTCCCAGCGTCATGCTTTTGCGAGTGCGGACTGCGGTCAACAATCTGACCCCTGACTGCTAAGGATTGTCAGTATCCAGATCTTCTGCGAAGAATCCGGAATTCCCATCCGAATCCGTCCAGGATCCGGAATCGATCGTTTCGAAATTCATACGATAATTGATCTGTTTCCGAGTGGTGCCTCCCCCTGCCACGGGAACGTCGTATCGAATCGAAAACGCCGCGTTCGGACCGCCGAGTCTGCGCCATCCGAAATCGCCCGGTCCACCGATAACTCCATCCGTAGGGGCATCCACCAGCATGGTTCCAGAATCGTCAATGCCATCGACACCAGGGAGTTCAGTCAAACCACCTGTCGTGCTCTGATAAGCTGCCGTTAGCGGAGTGGGGCCGCCAAAGAAGTCGATCGTGCGTCCTTGAAGATTGAGCCAGACAATCGACGATGGGGTGTTTTCACTCACATTCAACTGATAGTTGGTAGGCAGGGGAGCCCCATTCACTGAGAAAATTGCATTTGTTGAGTCAAATTCCAACGGTGGGTCGGAGATAAAGTCTACGAGAAGTTGCCTAGGCGTCCCCATGGGTGAACCTGGTGGCACCCCATGTCGGACAATACGGCGTTGATACCCACGGACTCGTGAGGAAGTAGTCCGGATCACTCCGTTGGAGTCTGCAAACAACACGTCCATGGTCATCGTCTGGCTTTCCCAAAAGATTTGAAATCCAGTATAATTCGTTTCATCAATCAGGGCTTGTTCGGCGGCGGATCGCGTTCTTATTCCGAACCAATTAAAGACAATCCTACCAGTATCAGCAGAAGTCTTCCGATAGGTATAGCTCAAGTTGGTAATAACCGAAGGCACCTCGATCGTTTCTGCGATGGTGTTCCCGTTGTCGGTAAGACCAAGGTTGAACGAATCTGCAATGCCATCGAAGTCACCAGCGCCGGCTTCATTTCCCGGTTCCCCAGACAATTTGAAGAACTTTACACTAAAACTCCGGAAGAGATTCAGTGTGACACCTTCGAGTGTTTCGGGCGCGATTTGAACCTCGTTGGATCCAGAGCTACCGCTACCGCAACCGTTGAGACCGATGGAACCGATTGTGCCGACAGCGCCGATCGAGAGAATTGTTGCGGCTTTGCGAAGCCTAGGAAAAAGGGCTAGTTTCATTGAGATTTATTCGGAGTTTGATGAGTTTTCAAGACGGGGGGCGAGCCTAAAATCGCACCCGCTGCCGTCAAGACAAATTTGGCAGGTGAATGTGCTCACTCGTCCTTCTTCACCGCTTTCTTCGCGGCCTTTTTGGCGGGACGCGGCGGGAAATCGAAGCCGATTTTCGCGCTTGCGGGATCAAAGGTCAGGTGCGCATCGAATTTCCGCTTGGTACGATTGGAAATGAATCCTTTGAGTAGGTCCGTCCGACCTTGGGAAATGAGCTTGATTGCCTGATCCTCTGGAATTTCTCGCTGGAGGATCGTTTTCCCGATACGGACTCCGTGAGGATCCTTTTTGGTGACGATATCCGGCACGTAGTAAGCCTTATCCGTGGCGAAGACTTTGTGCTTTTTCCCCTCACCTGTTTCGGCCGTGCCGATCACCATATCCTCGGTGAGGTCCGGGGCCTTGTCATCATCGCCTTCGAAAAGGAATGATGTCTTAAATTTTTCGTCGATCTGGATCGAGGCATCGAAAGGCTTGTTAAACTTTGATTTGAAGCCCTGCAGAGGACCCACGATCCCTTTTGCCATCAGCGTCTTCAGCTCAGTTTCTGTCAGGGTGCGCCCAGCAATATGCTTCTTGATCTTGATTGGAAGTTCAGGATCGCGCGACTCATAGGTGGCGTCGGTTTGCTTGAGTACGAGCGTTCCGTGAATCGGGTGCTCCACTTCCACATCATCGAATTTTCGATTCTTCGCTTCTTCCGCGAGACCGTGCGCTTTGGCGACAATCTCGTTGGTGTAGGCGATGATTTCCTTCATGAATTCCGGGCGCTTCAAGCCCCCCTGCTCCATCTGGCGGAGTTTGTATTCCCAATCGCCGGTGAGCTTCGGCGAGTAGAGTCCCTCAATATCCATCTGGCGGACGAGCTGGATCAGGCGCAAACCGGAAGGAGTGACGTGCAGGTCGCGACCATCACGTAGTAGGTATTTCTGAGAAATAAGTCCCTCAATCGTAGCCGCGCGTGTGGCGGGCGTGCCGAGACCTCGCTCCGCCATCGCTTCGCGCAGTTCATCATCATTGACGAGAAGTTTTCCTGCTCCCTCCATGGCGGAAAGAAGGGTGGATTCCGTGAATCGAGCCGGCGGGCGGGTTTGCTCGTGGATTAGTTCCACAGGGTCCGCCACAGCCGTTTCATCCTTGGAAATCCCAACAAGGCCGTCCTTTCCTGCAGCGACACCGGGCTTGCGACCATAGACTTCCAACCAACCGGGAACAACAAGGACGCGCCCTTCGGTTTTAAAAACGTCCTTGTTCTCGCTTTCCTCAACCGTCGAGAGGCGGGTGGTCTGCTCGAACTCGGCGTGCGGGTAAAAGACAGCGATGGTGCGTCTCACGACCATGTCATACACCTTCTGCTCCGTCTCGGAGAGCTTCGCAATGGTGCCGGTAGGGATGATCGCGTGGTGATCGGATACCTTTGCGGTATTGAAAATGCGTTTCGAAGTGTGAAGCTTCGGACCTTTGTCGTCTTTCCCGGCAAGCACCGCTTGCGCGTAACCCGCCTCGGCGAGATCACTGTTTCCAATTTGTTGGAGTGTTTCGCGGACTTCCTGAACATAGTCCTCGGGCAGGTAGCGGGAATCTGTCCGGGGATAGGTCAGGACCTTGTGCTTCTCATAGAGCGCCTGGGCGATCTGTAGGGTCCCCTTGGCGGAGAAAGGTGCCTCCCGCTGAAGCGTGGTGAGGTCGTAAAGCTGCGGGGCGATCTGAGTGCTGGATTTTTTCTCCTCAGAGATCGTGGCTGTCTTGCCTGCGCATCGCGTCACGATGGCTTCTGCCTGCTCCTGACCCCAGATCCTGTCTGCTTTCCCATGCGGTTTGTCCTCGGATTTCTTAAAAGAGGAATCGATCCATTTTCCCAGATAATTACCTGCAGAGACGTTCATCGTCGCGTGGACCTCGAAGTAAGGCTCCGATTTGAACGCCTGGATCTCCTCTTCACGCGCGGCGAGGATGGCGAGAGTCGGCGTCTGCACGCGACCTGCGGCGGTGATATTGAATCCTCCGTGTCGCGAGTTGAAGCAGGTGAGCGCACGGGTGGCATTTAGGCCGACGAGCCAATCAGATTCGGAGCGACACTTTGCGGCATCGGCGAGAGGCTTCATCTGCTCGTCGGTCCGGAGATTTTCCCAAGCGGAAACGATTGCTCCGGTGGTCATCGACTGCATCCAGAGACGCTCGACGGGCTTGTCAATTTTCCCGATTTCCATGATGTAACGGAAAATCAGCTCACCCTCACGCCCGGCATCGCAAGCGTTAACGATGCGATCCACATCCTTGCGCTTGGCAAACTTGAGAACCTTTTTCAGCTTCGCCTCGGACTGTTCGATGGGATCGAGAGTAAAAGTGTCTGGGATGGCGGGCAACACGTCGAACTTCCATGGAAGCTTCTTGCCATTCGGCCCCATCGGCATACGCAACTCCACGAGGTGGCCCACGGCAGAGGTGATGATCGCATTGTCATTCTCGAAGTGGATATCTCGCCCGGAACCCACCTTGTCGAATTTCCCCAAAGCCTTTGTGAGAGCCTTGGAAAGATCGTTCATGACGGACGGTTTTTCTGCGATGATCAGTGTTTTTCCCATGGAAGTTGGTTTTATAAAAAGGTGAAATGTCTGGAGGGGACTAGGCAGGGATTCCCAGGGGATGCAAGTAGGAACTGGAAATCCCCTTTGACGAGAGAGCGATTCCGCTTGCTTTAATGAAACACCAAGATACCTTTTCATCAAATTCCCACATGAAAAGATGAGAATAACACTTGAAATTGAGGAGTCAAAACTGGGAGCGATCCAGAGGCTGACCCGTCAGGATAAAAAGTCCCCTGCCCTGGCGATGGCTCTGGATGAATATCTAGATTTCAAGCGAAGGCAGGAGTTTGTCACACGGGTGATGGCAGGTGAAACCGACTACCAGGCTTCCAACGACGAGATCGAGTCCCTTGCCCATTCGGAACAGTGATCCTGATCGATACCTCCGCGTGGATCGAATTTTTGAGACCATCTGGAGACGCGACCATGAAGTCGCTCGTAAAAGACCATCTCCAGAACGGAAACGCGGCATATACGTGTCCGGTGAGATTCGAACTGGTGCTTGGAGCCCGCCCCAGCGAGTTGGAAGGATTGAACCTGGCCCTGGAGTTTTCGCACCGTATCGTTGCGACTCCCGCGCACTGGGATCATGCCGCAGGTTTGGCCGCCAGCCTGAAGGCCAAGGGGCTGCACTTTCCGGCTCTCGATCTTTTGATCGCTTCGGTCGCCCTTACTGAGAAGATCACGCTCCTGACTTGCGATCGGCATTTCATGAGAATCAGGGATGAAGTTCTACCCGATCTTGTGATCGAGCCGCAAGGGATGCCGCTCAAATAACCAGTGATTCATTCCGGATAGGCGGTTTCGCCGTGTTCTGCGTAGTCGAGGCCTTCCTGTTCCTGCTCCGGGGTGACGCGGAGGCCAGTGACAATTTTTACGATGAAAGCAATCACGATCGTGGCGATGATTGACCAAACGATGGTCGCACCAACCGCCAAGGATTGAATGCCGAGCTGCTCCGTGACGGGTTTCACAAAACCAAGCCCGCCCATCGAGGTCTGACCGAATACGGCGAGCAGCAGTGTGCCGAGAATTCCTCCGACTCCGTGAACTGCGAAAACGTCGAGAGAATCGTCAATGTGGAGCTTTTCACGAATCAGATTCACCGCAAAGAAGCAGAGCACGGCCGAAAGGCCTCCGATGAAGATCGCGCCCATCGGTCCGACATCGCCGGAGGCGGGAGTGATTGCCGCCAAGCCAGCAATGAGACCGGTCACCATGCCTACAAGGCCAACTTTTCCGTTGCGAACCCTCTCAATCAGCGACCAAACAAGACCCGCGGTGCAAGCGGAGAGATGGGTAACGAGCATGGTCATTCCAGCGCTACCTCCTGCGGAAAGCTGACTCCCCGCATTAAATCCGAACCAACCAACCCAAAGCATGGCAGCTCCGATAAATACCATGCCGGGATTGTGAGGTGGATGTGCGTGCTCGGGAAAGCCGTTGCGTTTTTTCAAAATGATCGCAAGCACAATAGCCGAAACGCCGGCCGTGGCGTGGACTACGATGCCACCCGCAAGATCCCGAACTCCCATTGCGGCCAGCCAACCACCGCCCCAGACCCAATGGCAGACAGGCACGTAAACCAGAAGCAACCACAAGGCGGAGAAGAGCATGAGTGCACTGAATTTCATCCGCTCCACGAGTGCACCGATATAGAGAGCGGGCGTGATGATCGCGAAAGTCATCTGGAACATGATGAAGACCGTCTCGGGGATCCCGGTCCCGGGTGCGACGGAATCGGTCGTGATTCCTTTTAGGAAAGCGGCGTCCAGATTTCCGATAAACGAACCGTCGCCTTTAAAGGCAAGACTGTAGAGCCCGATGGCCCATAGCACAGACGCCATACAGGCCAGCCCGGCGCACTGAGCCATCACTGAGAGGACATTTCGTCCCCTGACCAACCCTCCGTAAAAGAGCGCAAGACCGGGGAGGGTCATGAATAGGACGAGGACGGTAGAAACGAGAATCCACGCGGTATCTCCGGAATTGATTGGGACGTCAGTCGGCATGACCGAGAAACCTGCGCAAAAACCAGTTTTTGTCATGAACGAACTTCATGAGAACGCAAAAAACCATTCATTTCATTCATACGTATTATCTCCGCATGAAACGAAAACCCGGAAGTGGACGAACGAGGCGCCGGAGCTCAAGCTTGAATAGAGCCGCGGTCACGGCGGAAGACGGGAGGCCGGTTTCACCGATAATACGATCCACAGCAAGTTCTTCTCCCTGTGTCAGTGTAGCAAGAACAGCCGCTTCCTCCGGTGGCAGCTCGGGTATTTCCTCCTTTTCCTCGCCAGGAGCTTCGTTTCGGTAGGAAAACGGCAATTCGCCCATGTCGTCAATGATGTGGGAGGCATCAGAGACGAGGGTTGCACCATCGCGTATAAGCTGATGGCAGCCAGCAGAAGAGGGTTTATCGATGGGACCGGGGACGGCGAAAATAGGCTTCCCATACTCTGAGGCAAGATTTGCCGTGATCAGCGAGCCGGACCAAGATGGACATTCCGTTACCAGCACCCCTTGGCACCAGGCGGCGACAATGCGATTCCTCATCGGAAAGGTCTGCTTATCCGGGGCCTTGTGCAGCGGGAACTCGGAAACAACCGCCCCATTACCCGATGCGATCTTTTCCGCAAGCGCGAGGTTTTCCGGTGGATAGAGCCGGGCAAGACCGGAACCCACCACGGCGATCGTGCGTCCCTTCGCAGCGAGGGCAGACTCATGCGCTGCGGTATCGATCCCACGGGCCAGCCCTGAAACAATGGTGAAACCAGCGTGAGCGAGTTGGTAGGTTAGTTTCCTAGTAGCATTCACCCCGTATGTTGTGGTCCTGCGGGAACCAACGACGCTGATCGCATGTTTATCACGAGGCAGAATTTTTCCCCAAACATATAGAAGGATGGGTGAATCGTAGGCCTGAAGCAGGTGCTTTGGATATTCTTCGTCCTCCCGCGTAACGATGGAAATTCCCCGCTCGGCTGCCTCTACCAGTTCCTTGGCGGGATCCGCATGGTCCTGCCACGAATTGATGGTTTTTGCCGCCTCGGGCCCGATACCATCGACCCTTTGCAGGCTACCTGCAGACGCACGAAGAACGCTTTCCGCATCCCCGAATGCCTCTAGCAGACGGGAGATACGGACCGGCCCGAAGCTCGGGAGAAGATTGAGGGCCAGGATGGCTTCACGGGAGTTCATGAAAAGAGGATGGATGCCGCGTTTTGAAAAACGCGACTCCTATTTAATTTCCATCCCACTCTTGGGCCAGAGCCAGCGCACCACTTTCCCGCCTTTGATCAGTGCTTTCGCTTGGATTGTCTTCACTCCGAAAACAGTCTCCGCCTTATAAGATGCGAGTCCGGTCTGATAGGATTCGCCATCGACGGTCTCGGGTGCCTCGGAGGCCTGCCACTCGGTCACCTGATCAAAGGTAAACTCCTTGATCTGACCACCCGTGATGCTCGCCTGCATCACGGCAACCACATCAACCGGACCATCCGGAACCGCTGGTTCTGGAGCCGGTTCTGGAGCCGGTTCTGGTTCAGGCTCGGGAGTCGCTGGCATTTCGGGCATCTCGGGTGCAGGTGCTGGTTCAGGCGTAGCTTCTGGTGCAGGTTCAGGCTCCGGAGCTGGCATTGCTGGCGCCACGGGTGCAGCAGGAGCGGGAGTGGTCCCGGTCTTCGGCATCGCAGCGAGCTGCTCGATCAGATCGGTCTGCGCGATCGGAACGCTGCCTTCGAATGGCCCCGCTCCAGGACTGATGATCGCGTTCTGACCCTCAAGCCGGATTAGATTCACTCGATTTCCGGCAGTCACGGTCATTTTCAAATCGGAGGCAGCGTCCGCAATTTCCGCATCAGCCTTGAGTTGGACTTTTTCCGGAAGTTGATCCGCTGGGAAGCTCGCAGGATCGATCGACTTCGATGGCGCTCCAGTTTCGATCACGATCCTTTTCGGAGCTGATTTTTTGACAACAGGAACCTTTCCGGTGAGCTGATAGCGCATATCCGGCTCGAAAGAATAGCCGATAATGCCTGCGGCGAGCATGCCGAGAAGAAAGAGGAAGGTTTTCATTGGGGAGGATACGTGGGAGAAATCGGATTTATTTGGAGTTTTTTCACAAACTTGCGCTTCGGGATTGGAGGTTGATGGCTGTATGCAGAAATGGGTAGGTTTTTTTCCGTGAAGCGTATCTATGTCGTCGTGGGAGAAATGAGCGGGGACGCGCATGCCGCAGGTTTATTGGAGGAACTGCTCAAACTGCACCCTAAAACTGAAATCCACGGCGTGGGTGGCCCGGCGATGGGCCGAGTCAGCGGCGGAACAACGAAAGACTGGGTGGAGCAAGCGGCTGTGATGGGTGTCATCGAGGTCCTCAAACACTATTCTTGGTTCAAAGAGCGATTTACGGTAATGCTCGCTGAAGTGAAGGCGCTCAAACCAGATGTCCTTCTGCTTGTGGACTATCCGGGATTCAACCTCCGTTTTTCCGAAGCGGTGAAGCGCGAACTACCAGATACGAAACAGATCTATTATATTAGTCCTCAAGTTTGGGCCTGGAACAAAAAACGGATCCCGAAAATGGTCTCTCTGCTCGATGAAATGCTTTGCTTATTCCCTTTTGAGCAACCGATTTTTGAGAACGCCGGTTTAAAAACCACACATGTCGGTCATCCCCTTGTGGATGAAATCGCCGTCATCAGAGACACGCCCATTGAACGGGAAGCCGATCTGGTAGGATTTTTTCCCGGTAGCCGTGAACGGGAAATTGCCAAGCTCTTCCCAATGATGATCGCCACAGCCCGTTCGCTACGCGCTTGGCGCTCTGAGCTGAAATTCGAAGTCCCCGCCGCGACCCCCATGCTGGCAGATTCCATGAGAAAAATGCTCGCGGATTCCGGGGCCCAGGACTGGTTTACCCTCACACAAGGTGGTAGCCACGACCTGATGCGCCGCGCCACCTGTGGCGTGATCGCAAGCGGCACGGCGACACTGGAAGCGGCTGGTTTCGGTCTCCCCTACTGCCTTGTTTACAAGATGGCGTGGTCCACCTATCTGCTTGGACGTTTGTTGGTAAAAATCAAGCTGATCGGCATTGTTAATATCCTCGCCGGGGAGAAGGTCGTGGAGGAATTCATCCAAGCGGATGCGGAACCGGCGGAGATCAGCCAGTGGGTGAAAGATATTCTCAGCAACGATCAGCAAAGGGCGGACCTGACCAAAAAACTCGCCGATGTAACGGCCCTTCTTGGCAATCCAGGCACCAGCCGGAATGCAGCCGAAAGAGTCGCCGCGTGGTTATGAGCCAACCACTTCGTTGGTGGCAAAATCGAGACGCCTAAACAAAGAAACTCTGCGATTCATGATGCAGAAAGGCGACAGATCCGGAAACCTGCCGCCTTTCTCTAAATCGTAATCCCGACTGGCTCAGGCTGGCGCTCCAACCACACCAGGCAAAGGACCATCATCCTCTGGTCTATCTTCCTCCGCCTTCTTCGACGAAGGCTTTTTGGAAAGCTCATCGGGAACTGGAGGGGGCTTAGGTGCAGTGGGAGGATTTTTCATCTCACCGAAGTCAATGATGTCTTGAAGATGTTTCGCATCGAGCGTTTCGAACTCAAGTAGCGCCAAAGCGATCTTCTCCACCGTCTGACGGTTTTCCGTCAGAATACGGGTCGCTTCGTTGAAGGCATCGTCGATAAATTTCTTGATTTCTCCATCGATCACCCGCGCGGTTTCTTCAGAGTAGTTCCGGCTCTTGTTCATGTCGCGGGCCAGGAAAACAGGACTATCTCCTTCTCCGTATTCCACCATTCCAAGTTCTTCGGACATACCCCATTCGCAGACCATATTTCTAGCGAGCGAAGTTGCTTGGCGGATATCACCAGATGCTCCATTCGAAACATCGTCCGAGTGGAATCCTTCCGCAATACGTCCACCCATGGTGACGATCAGGTTGGCGAGAGCTTCCTTCTTCTGAGTAGAATACTTGTCTCCGTCCGGGAGATACATCGTCGCACCGAGATACGGACCGCGCGGAATGATGGTCACCTTATGGAGCGGATGGGTGTGCGGCAGGACCATGTTGAGATAAGCGTGACCGGCTTCATGCCATGCAGTACCAACTTTTTCTTTGTCGGACATCGCTAGCGAGCGGCGCTCGCGGCCCCAACGGACTTTGTCGCGCGCTTCTTCCATTTCAGCAAGGGTCACAGCGGACAAACCTTTGCGAGCAGCGAGCAGTGCAGCTTCGTTCACGAGATTCGCTAGTTCGGCTCCGGAGAATCCTGGGGTTCCACGAGCGATCGTAGCTAGGTCCGTGTTCGCGGCTAGTTTGATCTTCTTCACGTGGACGCGGAGAATTTCTTCACGGCCGTTCACATCGGGAAGGGAAACAGTAACCTGACGGTCGAATCGACCTGGACGAAGAAGCGCAGGATCGAGCACATCGGGCCGGTTGGTTGCGGCAATAATGATCACGCCCTCTTGGGTATCGAAGCCGTCCATTTCCACAAGGAGTTGGTTGAGCGTCTGCTCGCGCTCATCGTGACCTCCGCCCATTCCGTGACCACGGTGGCGCCCCACTGCATCGATCTCGTCGATGAAAATCAAACAAGGTGCGTTCTTCTTACCTTGCTCGAACATGTCACGAACACGGGAGGCACCAACACCTACGAACATTTCCACGAAATCAGATCCAGAGATGGAGAAAAACGGCACATCGGCCTCACCGGCAATCGCACGCGCCAGCAGGGTTTTTCCGGTTCCCGGGGAACCCACCATCAGCACGCCTTTCGGGATCGAGCCTCCAAGTTTCTGGAATTTCTTGGGATCGCGAAGGAAATCGACGATTTCAAAGAGTTCTTCCTTCGCTTCTTGAATCCCGGCCACGTCCTTGAACGTCACCTTATTGCGATCCATCGTAAGCAAACGCGCCTTGGATTTTCCAAAGGACATCGCACCACGACCAGCGGACTTCATCTGCTGGCGGAATAGGAAGAACAGAAGCAGGATGATCAGGAGAAACGGGAGGAAGGTGAAAAGTGCCTTGCTCAGATAGTCGGACTCCCTGACATACTGGGCTTTGTCTTTCAAAAGCTCACTGAGTTCTCCTCCGAGAAGTGTCGCTGAGACGTTTACCTTGAACGGCGTCGCGGCAACCGGATTGCCTTCGGCGTCTTTCGGCACCTCAAGATTCATGATCGTCTCGCGGGTGCCAACAATTGTCGCCATGGAACCCTCCTCCGTTGTAAGAAGGCGAAGCGGGTTTTGTTCGTCTCCCGTTTTCACCTCTCCAAGAGCGAGAGATTTCCGCAATTGCGGAAGTGAAAGCGTGACCATATCGCCCTCTAATGGCGACTCTTCAGTCCCTGAGACCTGCTCCATCCGCATATCGTCCCCAAGCAACTCACGGATCTCCTCGCCTTGAATGGAAAGATTCACCGGCACCCGGAAATCACTGGTCTTCACCTCGGGATTCCCAATAGGTTTCATTTCGGGCTTCACCCAGCCTGTGATCGTGGCGTCGTAACCCGTATCCGTAGTGACCACCTTGAAAGGCTGCTTCGGATCATCAATAACGATGCGGTCCTGATCGAGAGTCTTACGGAATTCGGAATAGCTGAGAGCTTGCGCCGCCTGATCCATTTGTGGACCGAGAAACGCGACGCCCAGAATGACGATTGCTAGACTGAAAAGGGCGAGAACCCGCCAGTTGAAGCCACTGTTGTTATCGCCGGGTTGACGATTCGGGCTTGGCGGTTTTGGTGAATTATTTTGGGAATCGGACATGGTAGTGTCTCCCGGCAAGAGTTCTTCCGGGTGGGGAAACCTAGACGGCTTGCCGAGAATGTCTAGGCGAGGTTTTTCGGTTGTCTCATTGCCCGCACCAAAAGCACCAAAAGTGCCAGTCCGGTCAATGGAACAACAACGTAGAGTATCAGGCTTCTATATTGCGGCAACGCTCCGTGTCCAGTCGCCTCCAAAATGAGGTAAGCCAGATAGGCCAAATAAAAGCTGAAAAAGAGAAATCCACTCAAACGACCAATCACGTATCGGTGGAAACACACAGGAAATGTTGCAAACGCTATGGCCACCATGAACGGCATATCAAACTCAATCGCCTCTCGAGGGACAGAGATTCCCGCCGGTGCGACGATCGAGGCCAAACCGAGCACGGATACGATGTTGAAAATATTGCTCCCCACCACATTGCCCACCGCAATATCCCGTTCACCCTTGATTGCCGCCATCACCGAGGTCGCCACTTCTGGCAGCGAGGTTCCCACAGAAACGATCGTCAATCCAATGATCAGTTCGGACACCCCGAAGTACGTCGCTATTTCCACCGCACCCTTCACCAGCAAGTGCGAACCACCCGTGAGTCCGGCAATTCCCAACGAAATGAGCAGGATATCCTTCCACCTGCTGGAGCTTTTCCCCTTCCCCCCGAACTCTTCTTCATACTCTTTAAGGACCTCCTTATCGCCCTCTTTCCTCGATTGCCGAATGAGGAACCAAGTGTAGCCAATCGCTAACGAAAACAGCACCAGTCCGTCGATACGCGAGATCTTTCCGTCATAGGAAACGCCGAACAGCAGCACGGAGAGAACAATCATTACCGGCACATCAAAGCGGATCAGTTGCTGATTCACGACGAGCGGAATGATTATCGCTGAGATTCCTAGGATCACGAGGATGTTGAAAATATTGCTACCTACCACGTTTCCCACCGCCAGATCCGCCTGCCCCTTGAACGCAGAAGCCACCGACACCGCCAATTCCGGCGCGCTGGTGCCGAACGCCACCACAGTCAACCCGACGACTAAGGGGGAAATCCCTACCGCCGTCGCGATGTTCGCCGCGCCCTTCACCAGATAATCGGCGGCGAAAACCAGGAGGACGAATCCGATCAGAAGATATACAGTGGCAAAGATCATGCGGCAGACTTGTTTCACGGATCTTATCTCAGGTCCAATGCCAACATTTGCCCCAGAGCAAGATTTCAGGGAGAGAAAATGGAATAGGCCCCCCTTTTCTCCAATCCTACCCCCATGAAATTCTCCTTTCTCTTGCTGGCCGCCGCCCTCCCCTTTGTTTCCTGCCAGTCCCAGGCAGCCAACCCCATCGAAGTCGGAACCGTAAAGTGGAACCGCGACCTCCCCGCCGCTCTCACCACCTCGAAGAAAACCGGCAAGCCCGTTTTCCTTCTCTTTCAAGAAGTTCCCGGCTGCGCAGGCTGCAAACAATTCGGAAAAGACGTGCTCTCGGATCCCGCCATCGTGAAATCCATCGAGACAGATTTCGTGCCCCTGCTCATTCACAACAACAAAGGCGGCAAAGACGCCGAGGTCCTGAAAAAATACAGCGAGCCAGCTTGGAACTACCAAGTCGTGCGTTTCCTCGACTCCTCAGGCAAAGATCTCATCCCCCGCAAGGATCGCGTCTGGACCACCGAGGAACTTCGCCCGCGCATGGATGCCGCCCTGAAAAAGGCAGGAAAACCCCAGGCCGCCGCCCAACCAAAGACCGAACGCCTCGCCATCTGTCAGTATTGTTTCTGGACCGGGGAAATGAAAATCGGAGCCATCGAAGGTGTCCTTCGCACCGAAGCCGGGTTCTTTGACGGACGAGAAGTCACGCTCGTCGCATACGATCCTGCAAAAATTTCTCCGACCGAAATTTTCAAGAAAGCCAAGCTCGAAGGCGTAGGCACCGCCGCCTATCTGGAAGACCCTTCGAAACTCAAAGGAGCGAAAAAACTAACAACCGCCTATCGCGCCGCTCCCGCGAGCGACCAAAAGAAGCAGATTCAAGGCACGGCGTTCCAGAAACTGAAACTCACTCCCGAGCAAGCCACCAAGGTTAACGCCTACGCCCGCAGCAATCCCTCCAAAGCACTGCAATATCTGAGCAAAGAGCAGCGCTCCGAACTCGCCAAACAGTAAATATAGAAAACTGTTCATAAAAACACTTTTCTCTTGCCCCGACCAGCCACTCCGGTATTTTCCGGAAATGTCCTCTCAGCTAGCACCTCTCCTAAAGCAATACTTCGGCTACGAGACTTTCCGTCCGCTTCAGCAGGAAATCATGGCCGCGACCATGTCTGGCAAAGATGTCGTTGCGATCCTCCCCACCGGTGCCGGGAAATCCCTGACCTTCCAGCTCCCCGCCCTTGCCGAAGACGGTGTTACGCTCGTCATCTCCCCTCTAATCGCCTTGATGAAAGATCAGGTCGATTCCCTCACCGCCTCCGGCATCCCTGCCACCTTCCTGAATTCCTCTCTCGACCCCGCTGAAGCTCGCGATCGCTCGGAAGCCCTCTCCAACGGCGAATACAAACTCCTTTACGCCGCACCCGAGCGGGTCATGACCTCCGGCTTCATCGCCGATCTGAAACGTTGGAACATCAAACGCATCGCCGTCGATGAGGCCCACTGCATTTCCGAATGGGGTCACGACTTTCGACCGGAATACCGGCAACTCGCGAAACTCCGCGCCCACCTCCCCGGCATTCCTTTCCTCGCGCTAACCGCTACCGCCACTCCGAAAGTCCGCGAGGATATTTCGCGCCAGCTCCAGATGGAGAAACCGGAAAAATTCCTCGCCTCCTTCAATCGGCCAAACCTTTCCTACTCCATTCTCCCGAAATCGAAACCCGCCCGCCAAGTCTTCGAGTTCGTCCACAGCCGCCGCGAAGAATCCGGTATTATATATCTACAGTCGCGGAAGGCCACCGAAGCCATGGCAGCCACTCTCCGCGCCGAGGGCATCAGCGCCATCGCCTACCACGCCGGACTCGACCCCGCCACTCGCGCCAAAAACCAGGAGGACTTCATCCGCGACAAGGCCCGTATCGTCTGCGCCACCGTCGCTTTCGGCATGGGCATCAATAAGCCCGACGTCCGCTACGTCATCCACTCGGATCTCCCGAAAAACATCGAGGGCTACTATCAGGAAACCGGCCGTGCAGGCCGCGACGGCCTCCCCTCAGAGTGCCTCCTTCTTTTCTCCCGTGGCGATCTCATCCGGAACCTCCGCTTCCTCGAAGGAGCCACCGACCTGGAAGCCGCGAAAATCGCCGAAACCCAGATGCGCCAGATGGCGGATTTCGCCGAAACCACCACCTGCCGCCGCACCGCCCTCCTCGCCTATTTCGGAGAAAAATGGCCGGGCGAAAACTGTGGTGGCTGCGATGTCTGCCTCAACCCCCGCGAGGAATACGATGCCACCCTCCCCGTCCAAAAACTCCTCTCCTGCATCATCCGCGCGAAACAAGCAGCCGGATTCTCCACCGGAGTCAACCATATCGCTCAAGTCCTCGCTGGCGCGAACACCCAGAAAGTCCGCGAATACGGCCACGACAAGATCTCCACCTACGGAATCGGCAAAGACACCCCCCGCGAAGAATGGGCCGCCCTTGGCCGCCAGCTCATCCAACTCGGCCTTATCGACGCCTCCCAGGACAATTTCCAAACTCTGAACGTCTCCCGAAAAGGCTCTGACCTCCTTAAATCCCGGGAAAAAATCTTCCTCCCCCGCCTCCCGTTTTCCGAGAGCGCAAACGCTTCAGCCAAACTCTCCCGCGCCGGAAACATCCCGTGCGACGAGCCACTTTTCCAATCCCTCCGCAACCTCCGGAAATCCATCGCCGACGAAAAATCCGTCCCGCCCTACATTATCTTCGGAGACACGCCGCTGCGCCACATGGCGCGCCGCTATCCGCAGACCAAAGCAGATTTCCTCAACGTCCCCGGAGTCGGCACCCAGAAGCTCGACGACTACGGGCAGGCATTTATGGCTGAAATCAAAACCCACCTCGCCTCTCACGAAAAACAAACCTTCGATCCCCTCGCCACCCCGTCTCCGCCGAAGATGAAATCGGAAGGCGCACTCAACGGCTCCCAGCTCGATACCCTCGAAAAATTCAAAGCTGGGCAAACCATCCCCCAGATCGCCAAAACCCGCGACATGGCAACCGGCACCATCGCCAACCACCTTGCCGCAGCAATCGCCAAAGGTGACATCACCCCGGATCCACGCCTCTTCTTTTCCGAAGAAGATGAGCAACGTATCGATGCCGCCGTCGCTACCGCCGAGGAAGGGGTCGCAAAACTTGGACCCATCCACGCCAATCTCAACGGCGAGATCCGCTACGAAATCCTAAACCTCTACGCCGCCTTCAAATCCCGCGAAACCCCAGCGTAGCTGCCCCGTCTCGGGGCAGGCCGTGTTCACCCCGTCCCGGGGTGAATCCGCTCCCGATCCAAGAGCAACCTCAAGACCAGTCCTCCCATTTCAATCCGGGAACCCGCGCGAATTCCCTGCTGTTGTGAGTCACAACAGTGAGGTCAAGGAGGGTGGGGGCGATCTTCGGTCGCCCCTCCATCGCCCACCATCACTTCCCACTGCGGTAGAGCGGCATATGGTAGCCTTTGATCTCTTTCCTGCTCAGCAATTTCGTTTCCCCACCCAACGTCTCCTCCACAATATTCGTGAACGGCAGATTGTAGTGGTAGAATCCCACAGCGAACGAAGCTTCAGAATCTTTCACGATGAACATCGGCGGATCGAGCTTCTGGTTTTTCCATGACTGGTAAGCCACACCTCCCAACAGCTCGACTTTCGCCCCGTCGGTCGCCGAAATATGCGTCGCACGGCCTTCCGTTTTCAAGCCGAGCACCCACAACTGACCACCGTCGACGTTGACCATATCCGCTTCCGGGGACTCCGGATTCAGCTGCCGCGCCCAGCACTTCTCATCCTTCCCAAGCTTCAAATGCGTCACGACATCTTCGATGAAGAGAGTTTTCCCAGGATTTGGCTTTTTGAGATCACATGCTCCGTGCGCGAAATTCAACAGCACCAGCGGCTGATCGCTTTTGTTTTCGATTAGGTAACGGTCTTGCAGTCCCTTCCATCCCCCGTTTTCCAGAATATTAAAGAACCTCTCGATCACCAGAGGCCCCTTGAGATCCTCGATTTCGAAAACCGTCGCCTCAACCGGGAGTTTCTTGTCGATCCACAGAATATTCTCCATCCCAATGATACGGTTCACGCTGCCATGCACCCGCACCGGTTTCGTGATGACATACTTGTCGCTTTTGCTCTCCGTTTTCGGAAAGTAGACGGTCGTCTTCCCGGACTCCGCCGCCGCATCGATGGATGCTTGTAACTTATCTTCGCCCAGTTCCACTTTCACCCACTTCGAAAGATCTTCCTCCCACGGAATTTCCAGGGTTTCTTCGATCGGTAGACCGAGGCTTTTCGGCGATTCCTTCCCAAAGAGCGAATACGAATCCATCGGATACCACTCGGAGATATCCCCTTTCACGCCCTCACCTTTGGAGAGCTTCACGGTCGTTCCGTAGCCGCCGACTTTCACATCGCGCAGGAAAAGCTTGGTGCTTATGGAAGCAATGGCCGCCTCTTTCTCTGCTCCACCGAGCAACTCCGCATCAACCAACGTGAGATTTCCGTGTTTCCCATTGTCGAACGCTGGCACGCTGTTCCGGCTCTTGAATCCACGCATGGAAATTCGACCGCTGTCGTTATAGAAGCCGACAACCTTCTGCCCGGTCACCGAAATGTGCTCGAAAACCAACGAGAACGTATTTTTCACCGCGATCCCTGTATCGAAACCTTCGACCGTCACATTCTTGATAAATGCCGGCCCGTTCTGACTTTGAGAAAGATCCAGCCCGATCGCTCCAGTCTTGCCGGGATCACTGCTCCGCACCGTCAGATCATAAATGGCCCCGCTGTTGTTGGAAATGTAACGCAAGCCCGTTGCACCAGGATTCCCGCTGCCAATATCCACCGTCAGGTTCCGCACATAGGCATGCATCGCGTCACCCGTGCTCTGCCCCGAGTACATCGAAACCGCGATCTTGGGTTTCTTAGCATCGCCAAATCCATCCGCCTTGTCCCTCAGTTTAATCACCGTCCCCTTTTCACTCTGCCCCTGGAAATTAATGAACCTGTCCTGGCTGTGCGCCTTGCCGTTGAAAATTCCCACCGAGTCGCTGATCAGATACGTCCCGTCCGGAAAATACCAAGTTTTGTTCTTTCCCCGCATCTCATCGAACGCCCGCTGGAACGCCGCCGTATTGTCCGTTTTCCCATCGCCGACCAGGCTGTATGGGGCTTTCGTCATATCCAGGACCCCGGAATCAACCGGGAAAACGATGCTTTCCGCCGAGGCGAAAGCTGTGGACAGAATCAAAGTGCAGAGGAGTATTTTCATGATTTTTTTCGAAACTAAGAACGGATCGATACCTAGCAAGCAGGAAAGAGAAAAAGTGTAAAACGTCCCCATCCGAGTAAACCTACCTGCCATTCCATACGTAGCTACCTCAGCATGAAGTCCGTATTTTCTTACCAATCAGCCCCCCCTCATCCCAAACCGACCTCCCTCGCCATCGCGGTTCTGAAACATTTCATTCTGCTCCTGATGCTCGGCACCCTCGCCTTGCCGCCAATCTCCGCGTTCGCCAAAGAGCCGCCGAGCGACAGCAAGCCTGCGAAAAAGACAAAGACGCGGAGGCCCTCCTATCCGGGTGACGATTACATCAACATGTGGGTGAAACTCATCGGCCTAGAAGGCGAACAGAAAGCGACCCTCGACGCAACCGTCGATATATACTCGCAAAGGCTCATCCTCGCCAAACGGGAGGCCAACACGCCCGAGGGGAAAGCCGCCTACAATTCCCTGATGAAGGAATTTATGGCGGCGGTGAGAGCCGATTTCACCGAAGCGCAGAATGCGAAAATCGACGCCGACCGCGCGGAGCGGAAACTGCGGCATTCCGGGAAGAAAAAGCAGCAAAAGCCGGAGACGACCCAATGACCCGGATTTCGTCGTTCTGATTGAAATCCACATGGCAAGATAGCAGTAGTTTTCCTAACCCACCCGAAGAATCCGGACCCACATGTCATTACCCTTCTCGAAGACCCTTTTTTGCTCACTCGTATTGGGAACCGCCTCAGCTCAGGATTTCCCCCCGGACATCCACAAGTTTTTCGAGACCAACTGCATCAAATGCCACGGCCCGAAAAAGCAGAAAGGTTCCGTCCGCCTTGATGATCTTCCATCGGAAATCGTCGATGGTGCGGCGGCCCAACGCTGGCAGGACGTACTTGATGTCCTGAATCTTTCCGAAATGCCCCCGGAGGACGAGGACCAACCGTCCAAAGAAGCCCTCGCCAACACCCTGGAGCAACTCACCTCCGGCATCACATCAGCCCGCAAACGCCTCACCGATTCAGGCGGAGAGATCGTCATCCGCCGCCTCAACAGCCGCGAGTATGCGAACACCATCAAGGATCTCTTCGGTATAGCCGTCCCAATCGACTCTCTTCCCGAAGACGAGACTCTGGAGGGCTTCGACAATCTTGGCCAGGCCCAGTCCTTTTCCTCCCTCCATCTGGACCGCTACCTCTCTCTCGGGGAAAAGGTAATCAACCTCACACTAAAAAAAGAGACAGCAAATGCCAAAACCGCCCGCACTGACTACGGGAACAAGGATCACAAGATGTCCGATGCCCAGAAGAAGTCCCTCGGTCGCATCGAGAAAAACCTCAAGGCCGCCACAAAAAGAAATCAATCGAAAGACCCAGAGAAAAACCAGGTGGTGAAAGTCGGGATGCGTGAAAAGCAACTGCTGACGGAATACATCGCCCTGCCGGAGGGCGAAACCGGAGCCGTCATCCCGTTCAAAGGCATCAACGCGTCGATCAAGAAAGAGATCAGCGACATCCCGGGGACTTACAAAGTCAGGGTGCGTTGCGGCTCCGCCGATGGCAAACGCCACGAGGATCTCCACCTCCAAGTCGAGCGAATCGTTTTCAACTCGAAGGTCGCCCAGGCCACCGACTGGTATCAGGTCACTGGAACGATCAAGGAGCCGGAAACCATCGAGTTCCTCTTCGAGGTGGATAACATCCGCGTCAATTCCATCGAACTAAGCCGCCGCGACGGGCGCACCTCGAAGCAGGAGGAGGTCTCGGAAGTAAGGGGGTACCAATCCCAGTTCAACAAAATCCTCCATCTCTGGAACGACGACAGACCGGACATATGGATTGACTGGCTTGAAATCGAAGGGCCGCTGCCCGCCGCCGAGGCACCGCTTTCCGCGAAAAACATGTTTCTCGGAAAAGATCCGAAAAAACTCAGCGAGCAGGATGTCCGCCCGATACTGGAGAATTTCGCCTTCCACGCCAACCGCAGGCTACAGCCGGAAACCACGGTCATTGATGCTTTGGAAACCGTTTACAAATCCTCCCGTGGCCATGGCAAACCCGTAAAAGACGCCCTCACCGATACCCTCCGTATCGTGCTCGCCTCGCCCAGTTTCCTATGGCTTTACGAGCCCAGCCCGGAAAACTCCCCGCCACGAAATCTCACCGAGCGCGAGCTGGCCATCCGTCTCTCCTATTTCCTCTGGAGTTCCCCACCGGATGAGGAACTCTACAACCTGGCCATGGACAAGCGCCTCGGTGATCCGAAAATCCTCGCCGCCCAGATCGACAGGATGCTCGCCGATCCCCGCTCGAACGCTTTTGTGGAAACATTCCTCACCGCCTGGCTGGAGCTGGACAGGTTCGATCTGATCGATTCGTCCGTCGTGGCGAACAAGACCTACGACGCCGCCGCAAAATCCCAGACTCGCCAGGAAACCATCGCGTTTTTCAACTACCTGCTTCAGAAAGATCTTCCCATCCAGAATCTCATTTCCTCGGACTTTGCCGTTCTAAACGCCCTCACCGCCGCCTTCTACGGCATCCCGGATGTCACTGGCGATGAATTCCGGGAAGTGAAACTCCCGCCCAAGTCGATTCGCGGAGGCCTTCTCGGCCAGTCTGCGATCCTCACCCTCACTGGCACCGGCGAGCGGACTTCCCCTGTCGAACGCGGTGTTTACACCTTGCGGAAAATCCTCAACCGCCCGCCTCCCCCGGCACCCGCGAACGTTCCCATGCTCGATGAGGAATCCATCGGCTCCCAATCCATGCGTGAGTCCCTTGCCGCACACATGACCACCGCCCAATGCGCCTCGTGCCACCGCCGCATCGATCCGCTGGGCTTCTCGTTGGAAAACTTCGATCCCGTGGGTCTCTGGCGCGAGACCGTGCCCTCCTCCGATGGCGAGACCTCCTTCCCCATCGACACCGCCGGTTTCATGCCGGATGGAAAAACCAAATTCGACAACTTCCTCGAAATGCGCGAGCTTCTTACTGCTCAAAGCGATCCTTTCCTCAACGGACTCACCGAACACCTCATGACCTACGCTCTGGGTAGAACCATCGGCTTCACCGACCGCGACACGCTCGATTCCATTACCAAAAAAACGGCAGGTGAGAACTACGGTCTGCGCTCGCTCATCCACAACATCATTCTCAGCAAGGCATTCCTATCGAAATAAACTCATGAAAACCATCAACCCCATTTCCCGCCGCGCCATCCTCCGTGGCATCGGCACCACCCTCTGCCTCCCTCTGCTGGAATCGTTTTCCGCTCCACTCAGAGCAGCGACGACCGCCACCGCCGCCGCTTCGCCGAAACGCATGGTTTTTCTCAGCTACGGATGGGGTGTCGCAAAAGACCATTGGTTCCCGGAGGAAGTCGGGCCGGACTACAAAATCAGCACCTGCCTTGAACCGCTTGCCCGGCACAAGAAGGACTTCTCCGTGCTCAGCAATCTCTCCAACAAACGCGCCGACGGAGGCCATTGGGGCACCACCACCTGGTTGACCAGTGCGGATGTGCACGGCGTTCCGGGGAAAAGTTTTCAAAACTCCGTCTCTGTCGATCAGGTCGCGGCCCGCACCCTGGGAGTGGCAACCCGTTTCCCTTCTCTGGAACTCGCCAGCTCCAGCAAAGATACCGGCTACGGTCCCGGCATGTCGCTCGCATGGTCCGCTTCCGGGAACTCCATCGCCGGGGAAACCTCCCCCGTCGCCCTGTTCGACCGCCTCTTCGGTGCCGCCGAAACTCCCATCGAAGAACGCAGATACAACATCGCCCACGACCGCAGCGTTCTCGATGCCGTCATGGCGGATGCGAAATCCATGCACCGCTCCATTTCAAAAACCGACCGGGAAAAGATAGAAGGCTACTTCGATTCCGTTCGCGACATCGAGACTCGCCTTGGAAAAGCGGAAGAGTGGATCGACCGCCCGAAACCCAAGGCTCCCTTCGAACGACCCGCCGGGAAACTCAACGCCGTCCAGGAAATCGAGCTGATGTATGATCTCATCGCCGCCGCCATCCAGACGGACATGACCCGCGTGATCAGCTATCGGCAGCCGACCGATGGCATCTTCGATGCTATCGGCTTCAAAGTGCTGGGTCACAAAACCACCCACTGCACCACCGACAGCACGGCATACAAGGCATCCATCGCCCGCGACCAGAAACAAGCGGAACTCTTGGCAGGCCTCATCGACAAGCTCAAAGCGATGAAGGATCCGGACGGCTCCACCGTTTTCGACAACAGCCTCATCGCCTACGGCTCCGGAATTTATACCAACCACATGATCCGGGACACCCCCACCCTCATCGCTGGCCATGGCGGTGGCGGCATGAACCAAGGCCAGCACTACAAGTTCGAGTCCCGCCAAACCCCTCTCGCCAACCTCTGGCTTGGAATGCTTAACCAGGCCGGAGTGAAAGCGGATTCGTTCGCGGACTCGGATGGAAAACTGCCGGGACTCTTCGGGTGAAACATTGTGAAGTTCGCTATCGTTTTTCCTGAAATCCTCCGGCCTTCGAGAGAGCGCAGTGCCTTGCGAAACCCATCTCCAGCCTCAAGGCAATGAAGGATACGCTTGTAACATCACAGGACGCCGGGCAGTAGGTAGATCGTTCGTTGAAATTCCCCGCCCATGCGTAACCCCAGACCAGCCGCTTTCTTCTCCGTGCTCTTGCTCGCAACAGCGCACGCACAGGATTTTCCACCGGACGTTCACAAGTTTTTCGAGTCGAATTGCATCAAATGCCACGGCCCGAAAAAACAGAAAGGCTCCATCCGGCTCGATGATCTTCCCTCCGAGATCGGCGATGCGGCGGCGGCCCAGCGCTGGCAGGATGTGCTGGATGTCCTGAATCTTTCGGAAATGCCGCCGGAGGATGAGAAGCAACCCGCCAAGGAAGCGCTTGCCAATACCTTGGAGCAACTCACGACCGGCATCGCTTCCGCGCGGAAACGTCTGACGGATTCCGGCGGGGAGATCGTCATCCGCCGCCTCAACCGCCGCGAATACGCGAACACGGTCAATGACCTTTTTGGAATCGAAATCCCGACCGATGCCCTGCCGGACGACGAGAAGATCGACGGCTTCGACACCCTCGGGCAGGCGCAGTCGTTTTCCTCACTCCACCTTGAGCGCTACCTGGATCTCGGCGCCGATGTGATTTCGAAAACCCTCACCAGGAAAACCTCCGAATCAAAAACCAAGCGCAAGGACTATGGCCGCACTCAGGGAGTCCCGACGGAACAGGAGGCGAAGGATACGAAAAAGGTGGAGGAACACATCAAGCATTTCACCGAAAAGGGTTCCGATGATCCGGAGAAGAACATCCCCCTGAAAGCCGTTCTCCGTGCCAAAAAACTGATCACGGAATACGTCTCCCTGCCGCAGAATGTCACCGGGGCCGTGATCCCCTACACGGGCATGAATCCGTCGCTGGAATTCAAGCTGGACGATACCCCCGGCCGCTACCGGATCCGAGTCAACTGCGGTTCCGCCTCCGATGAACCGCAGAAGAACCTGCACCTGAAAGTCGTTCGTGGCCAGTTCCGGTCCCAGGTGCCGGATGCCACCGAGTATTTCCATGTCACCGGCTCATTCAAGAAACCCGAAGTCGTCGAATTCTTCATCGACATCGACAACATCCGCGCGAGCCGTCTCGAGTTCCACCGCCGCAGCGGGAAACGTGCCGCCCCTCCCGAGGTCGCCGAGGTGCATGACTACAAGTTCGTCTTCCATGAGCTGAAATATCTGTGGGATAACGAGCAACCCGACCTGTGGATCGACTGGATCGATGTCGAAGGCCCTCTGCCGGTTTCCGCAGCCCCTCTTTCCGCAAAGAATATGTTTCTGGGAAAAAATCCCAACGACCTTACCAACGAAGACGCGCGGCCAATCCTCGAAAACTTCGCCTATCACGTTTTCCGCAACAGTCAGCCCGAAACCGAATACATAGACAAACTGGAGGCGCTCTACGGAAAATCGCGCGATCACGGAAAATCAGCGAAAGACGCCCTGACCGATACCCTGCGAATCATCCTCGCATCCCCGAGCTTCCTGTTCCTCTACGAGCCACGCCCTGAAAACACGCCTCCGCGCAACCTGACGGAGCGGGAACTCGCCATCCGCCTTTCTTATTTCCTCTGGAGCGCACCGCCGGATGAAGAACTTTATGCTCTCGCGAAAGACGAACGCCTCGCCCAGCCCGGAGTGCTCGCCGGGCAAATCGACCGTTTGATCGCGGATCCCCGTTCATCTGCGTTTGTGGAAACTTTTCTCACCGCCTGGCTGGAACTTGACCGGCTGGAGAACATCAACCCGGTATCGGTAAAAAATCCGGATTACGACCACGCCACCAAGCAGGAGAGCCGCCGTGAAACATACGCGTTTTTCAACACACTCCTGCAAGAGGACCTCCCGGTGTCCTATCTCATCGATTCCGACTTCGCCGTCCTGAACGCAGTCACCGCCGGTTTTTACGGAATCCCCGGCGTCCTGGGGCAGGATTTCCGCAAGGTGAAGCTCCCGCCAAACTCGATACGCGGGGGCCTGCTCGGCCAGTCCTCGATCCTCGCGCTCACCGGCAACGGCGAACGAACCTCACCGGTCGAGCGCGGCGTTTTCACCCTACGCAAGATCGTCAACCGACCACCCGCCCCGGCACCGGCCAACGTTCCCATGCTTGATGAGGAATCCATTGGCTCCCGGTCCATGCGCGAGACGCTCGCCACCCACATGACTACCCCGCAATGCGCCTCCTGCCACCGCCGCATCGATCCGCTCGGATTCGGTTTGGAAAACTTCGACCCCGTCGGCCTCTGGCGCGAATCCGTCCCGGCCTCCGAGGGCGATGCCACTTTCCCCATCGAACCGGCCGGCCTGATGCCCGATGGCAAAACCAAATTCAACGATTTCCTCTCGATGAAAAAACTTCTAGCCACCCAGCGCGACTCCCTGTTGAAAGGCCTCACGGAGTCCATGATGACCTACGCGCTCGGCCGCACCGTCGGTTTTACGGATCAGGACTCCATCGAGGAAATCGTCGCCAAGACCAAAGCCCAAGACTATGGTCTCAGATCATTGGTACATCATATCGTTCTGAGCAAAGCCTTCCTTTCCAAATAATCCCAACCCAGAAAAACCATGAAACTTCTGCATCCCGTCTCCCGCCGCGCCGTCCTCCGGGGCATCGGCACCACACTCGCCCTCCCGCTGCTGGAATCCTTCGCGCCGAAGGCAAGCGCCGCTACCGCCGCCATCGCACCACCCAAGCGGCTGATCTTCCTTAGCTACTCGTGGGGCGTCTCCAAGGACGACTGGTTCCCCAAAGAAACCGGAGCCGGTTACAAACTCAGCGCGTGCTTGGAACCGCTCGCACGCCACCAGAAGGATTTTTCCATCCTCGGAAACCTCTCCAACAAACGTGCCAACCAAGGCCACTGGGCGACCACCACCTGGCTCACCAGCGCCGACGTGAATGGCACTCCCGGCAAGCAGTTTCAAAACACCGTATCCGTCGATCAAGTCGCTGCCCGCACCCTCGGCGTGGACACCCGCTTCCCCTCTCTCGAACTCGCCGCTGCAAATTCAAAAGACGGCTACGGACCGGGAAACTCCATGTCGTGGTCCTCCGCAGGAAATCCCATCGCGGGAGAGACCAGCCCTGTCGCCCTCTTCAACCGCCTCTTCGGGGCATCGGAAGTTTCCGCAGAGGAAAGGAAATACAACATCGCCCATGACCGCAGCGTCCTGGATATAGTCATGTCCGATGCGAAGTCCATGCACAACCGGATCTCAAAAGTAGACAGGGAGAAGATCGAAGGATACTTCGATTCCGTCCGCGACATTGAGGTGAGACTCAAGAAAGCAGAAGAGTGGATAGACCGCCCCCTGCCGGAAGCTCCCATTCCACGCCCAGGAGACAAGATGAACACCGTCGAGGAAATCGAAGTCATGTATGATCTCATGGTCGCCGCCATTCAGACGGACATGACCCGCGTCCTCACCTACCGCCAGCCGGTGGAAGGAATCTTCAAGGATCTCGGGCTGAAAACCCTCGGCCACTCGACCACCCACTGCACCACCCAGAGCCAAGCCTACAAGGACTCCATCGCCCGCGACCAAAAACAGGCGGAGCTTCTCGCCCACCTCATCGACAGACTCAAAGCGCTCAAGGACCCGGATGGCTCCACCGTCTTCGACAACAGCCTCATCGCTTACGGCTCCGGCATCCGCACCAACCACATGACCCGCAATACCCCCACCCTCATCGCAGGTCACGGAGGCGGCGGCATGAATCAGGGCCATCACTACGAATTCGAATCCGAGCAAACACCACTAGCTAACCTCTGGCTCGGCATGCTCAACCAAGCCGGAGTAAAAACCGATTCCTTCGCCGACTCCGACGGAAAACTTCCGGGACTTTTCGGATGATTTCAAGTGGGGGCGATCTTCGGTCGCCCCTTCCTTCAAATTCCATGTCCAAAATCCCTCCGCCGACGCTCTCCATCAAACACATGAGAATTTTTTCAATCCTACTCCTCACCCTGCAAGTCCACGCCGGAGACCCCACCATTGTCACCAACACCCCCGGCCTCGTAGCCTTCTGGACATTCGGTGAAAGTGAAGACGTTACCCGCAAATCAAACGGCACCAGCAACAAACATTCATTGCTCGTTGTCGGAGATCCCATCGTCCGAGTCGATGAAGGCCCTTATTCCGGCCACTCCGCGAAACTCACCGGGCACAACTACTTCAGCATCCCCTACTCGGAAACCAAAGACCTGAATATCTCAGGTCCCGACGCCAAGCTCAGCATGTTCGCTGTGGTGAAAATCCACGATCTCAATCAAAGCCGCACCATCGCTGGAATGTGGTCGGAAGGACTGGGGCGCGGCGACGACTCCGGCACGCGCCAGTATTCCATGCTCATGAACATGCCCACCTACGGCGGCCCGAACAAACTCGTCCCTCACATTTCCTCCGAAGGCGGCGTCACCTACCGCGCCGATGGCAGCAAGTTTCCGTGGTGCGCCGATTACGCGGCATCCGCCGCCGAAGTCCCCACCGACGAATGGTGCACCCTCGCGTTCACCTACGATTCCAAATACATCCGCGCCTACGTCAACGGCGAGCTTTCCGCGCAGGAACTCGATCCCGTGAAGCACAAACGCAACGATCCCTATTTCACCAAAGAAGGCCCCGACGGCAAAGACCGAGGAATGAACCCCTATTACCACGGGCGCGGCATTTTTACCTACGACCCGGAAAAACACGCCGAATCCAAACCTATCGGTGGATCGGATTTCACAATCGGTTCCCGAATGGTCAAGGGCAACAAGCTCTCCGAAGCAACCATCGGCCTCTTCGGGGGTCTCGCTGTCTTCAACCGCGCCCTTTCCGACGAGGAAATCATGAAACTCCACAAATCCGCGGAGATCGAAGAGCTGAACGAGTAAGAGGGAGCGCGGTTTTCAGTCCGCAGCCCCGAACTCCACCCGCTCATAAAGCTCTGCCAATGAAAGCTCCGCCTCGATCTCGGGCAGGGCGATCACATCGTCCGACCCTTGGTAAAGCTCGCTCGAAAAGCCCCCCCTCCGGCTTCCTACGGTAAGCAACCACCTCCGCCTTGTTCGTTTCCACAAGCAAAAGGACTTTCAGGCTGGGAATGGTCAGATAGGCGTCCCTCTTCTCGCCCATATCGGTGCGCCGGGTCGAATCGCTCAATACCTCGATCACGACCACCGGCTGGTTTTGGAAATGATCGCCTTCCGGATTGCCCTGGCGCACCACCATCCCATCCGGATAATAAAACCTCGTGTGGTCCGGAAACTCGATTCGCACTTTGGTATCACTGTTGAATGGCTGGCAGAACTTGCCACGGAGCAGTCCAAAGAGAATGCCAAATCCATTCCCTGCGATCATATTATGGCGGTTCTTCGCCCCCGCCCTCGCATGCACAGTCCCGCCAAGATACTCATGTCTGATCTCGGCGATTTCCTCGCCCTCAAGGTATTCCTCGACGGTAAGTAAATCAGGTTTTCTCAGTGCGATCATGTCTGAATATTAGCCGCCTCCCCGTCTTTTCGCAATCCCCGAAAACCCTGAGGACAAGCGGCGACCGGAGATCGCCCCCACAGTTGACTTTTCCGCGCATCCCTGCTTCAAAAGCCGCCCAATGTCCGAACGCAAGACCCTAGACGAACGTGCCCAGATGACCGACCTCGAGCGCGTGCGCCACTCCGCCGCGCACGTAATGGCCACCGCCATCCTCCGCATCTGGCCCGATGCCCAGTTCGCCTACGGCCCTCCGGTCGAGAACGGTTTCTATTACGATTTTGAAATGGAGCACCGTGTCACTCCCGACGATTTCGAAAAAATCGAGGCGGAGATGAAGAAAATCGCCAAGGACAACCAGAAATTCGAATACAAGGCGATCTCCCGCGAGGAGGCGAAAGCCATGGCGGAATCAGGACGTCTCGGTGGCCTCACCGAGCGCCCCGGAAACCCGTCCCGCTTCAAACTCGACCTCATCGACAAGATCCCTGAAGGAGAGCAGATTTCCTGTTTCCAGAATGGCGACTTCATCGACCTCTGCGCCGGCCCCCACGTCGGCTACACCTCGAAGTGCAAGAACGTGAAAGTCATGTCCGTCTCCTCTTCCTTCTACATGGGCGATGAATCGAAAGGCCAGCTCCAGCGCCTCTATGGAACCGCCTTCGAAAACAAAGAGGATCTAGTCACCCACCTCGAACGCCTCGAAGAAGCCAAGAAACGTGACCACCGCCGCCTCGGCCGCGAGCTGGGACTTTTCCACATCGACGAAGCCGTAGGCCAGGGACTCATTCTCTGGAAACCGAAAGGCGCCCTCATCCGCCGCGCCCTCCAGACCTTCATCACCGAGGAACTGGACAGGCAGGGCTACTCCCAGGTCTTTACCCCCCACATCGGCAAGCTCGATCTCTACCGCACCTCCGGCCATTTCCCTTTCTATCAGGACAGCCAATACGCCCCCATCCCCGAGCGTGACACCTTGGAAAAACTTGCCGACGAAGACGCCACCTGCGCCACCCTGATCAACGGCCTCAACGAAGGAACCTACGAAGGTTACCTCCTCAAGCCGATGAACTGCCCGCACCACATCAAGATCTTCGCGAGCGACCACCACTCCTACCGCGATCTCCCGGTGCGCCTCGCCGAATTCGGCACGGTCTATCGCTGGGAGCAATCCGGCGAGCTGGGCGGCATGACCCGCGTCCGCGGTTTCACCCAGGACGATGCCCACCTCTTCTGCACCCCTGACCAGGTCGCGGAGGAACTCATCGGCTGCCTTGATCTCGTGAAAAAAGTCCTCACCACCCTCGGCATGAACGACTACCGCGTCCGCCTCTCCCTCCGCGATCCGGAGTCCGATAAATACGTCGGCGACCCCGAAAACTGGGACAAGGCCGAAGCCGCCATCCGCAACGCGGTCGAAACCCTCGGCGTCGATTACACCGAGGAAATCGGAGAAGCCGCCTTCTACGGCCCCAAGATCGATTTCGTCGTCAAGGATGTCATCGGCCGTGATTGGCAACTCGGCACCGTCCAGGTCGATTATAACCTCCCAGTCCGCTTCAACCTCTCCTACGTCGGTGCCGATAACAAACCCCACGTCCCCGTTATGATCCACCGCGCCCCTTTCGGTTCACTTGAGCGTTTCACCGGACTCCTCATCGAGCACTTTGAAGGAAAATTCCCGACCTGGCTCGCCCCCGAGCAACTCCGCATCCTCCCCATCTCCGAGAAAACTCTCGACGAAGCCAACGCTCTCGCATCTGAGTTGGCCGACCTCGGAATCCGATGCACCGTCGACCGCAGCTCCGACAAAGTCGGCGCGAAAATCCGCAACGCCCGCCTCGAACGCATTCCCAACATGGCCGTCCTCGGTGCCCGCGAAGTCGAGGAAGGCACCGTCGCCGTCCGTGTCCGCGGCGAGGAAAAACCAATCATCAAACCCCGCCAACAGTTCATCGACGATCTCCTCGCCGAGATCGCCAACCGCTCCCTGTAGCTGCGTCCGTCACGGCGCAGACCGTGGTCACTGCGTCCCGCAGTGACCTCAAATCACCTTGAAAAAGCAGACTGGTCATCTAGACTGGTCATATGCGAACGGTAACCGCCACCGAATTTAAAGCCAAGTGTCTCCGCCTTCTTGATGAGGTGAATCGCACTGGTGAAGCGCTTGTCATCTCAAAACATGGCAAGCCCGTCGCGCGCGTCGTTCCCGAAAACGCGGCAAAGCCATGGCTCGCATTGCGCGGCAGCGGACGCTTTGTCGGCGATCCGTTTGAACCCACTGTTCCTGAGTCCGAAATCGAATGCTTGAAATGAGTATTGCACCCATCCTCGATACCCACATCTGGATTTGGTGGATGCTTGAGACAGACGATCTTCTCGAGCTCGAGCGCAACTTCCTAAATTCCCTTGATCCTGATAACCGCCCAGTCATCAGTGCCATCAGTCTATGGGAATTCGGAAATCTCGTGGATCTCGGTAGGATTGAAATCAATATACCGATTGAAGACTGGCTTTCAGTGGCCGCCTCTCCCGCCACAGTAAAAATCGAACCTATCACCCCGGCCATCGTCACGGAGATGGGTCGACTACCCTCGTCCTTTCACCGTGATCCCGCAGACCGTCTGATCGTTTCTACTGCCCGCGTTTTGAAACGCCCCTTGGCAACCAAAGATCGCCTGATCAGGAAATCCCGATTGGTTCCACTATGGAAACCAAGCAAGTAGCAACCGTGGCTGGGGATTCCAGCCCCAGGTCGTTACGTGAGGACGCCGGCCTCTCTGAATCACCTTGATGTCACGTCCTTCAAGGTCTATACCTTTCTCATGCCTGATACGTACAACATGAAGGAAGCGCAGGCCAATCTCACCAAACTCTGCCGCTCCGGCAAACGTTTCGTGATCGCCAATCGCAATCGACCCGTCGTTGTCGCCATGCCGGTGGAGGACTTCGAAGGACTTCTCGAAACCCTTGACGTTCTCTCGGATCCGAATGCCATGGATGCGATCAACTCGGCACGCGCCGGAAAAACAACCTACAAACCGCTCGACTTGGACGATGAAAATTTCGGCCTCTGAGCAGGGCGCATCTTGGCTCTGCGCCCTTCCTCCGCAGACTAAACACCGCGTCCGCCTTGCACTACGCGGCCTCGCCAAAGGTAGGGGCAACATCAAGGGATTGCAGGGTTCGCTGGAAGGATTTAACCGACTCCGCATCGGTGGCCTTCGTGTCATTTATCGGCAGATCTCCGGCAAAGAAATCCTCCTCGAATATGCCAACACCCGTGACACGATCTACGAGCTTTACGAGCAGATCCTAGAGGAGAGAAAATCTAATCACGGGTAGCACTTACACACCCACCAGCACAGGAGTGCCATACGTGGTGAACCCCGTGGATTCTTCGACTCGAATGTCTAAAATCTCCCCAGTCAGCTTGTCCGCATCGCCTTCAAAAATCACGATCTTGTTCTGCGGTGTCCGCCCAGAAAGCGTCGATGGATTGTGTTTCGACGGGCCTTCGCAAAGCACCTGCTGCACAGTGCCGACAATCGCCGCGTTCCTCTCGACCGCGAGCCGGTCCACCACTTCAAGCAGACGCTGATTGCGCTCTTCCTTCACAGTTTCTGGAATCTGATCCTCCATCTCTGCCGCCGGAGTATCCTTGCGTTTCGAGTAACGGAACACGAAAGCGTTATCAAACCCAAGTCTTTCTACGGTATCCACCGTAGCTTGAAAATCTTCCTCAGTCTCCCCGGGGAAACCGACGATCACATCCGTGGTGATCGCAATATCCGGCCTCGCTGCTTTCATCTTCTCGCAGATCTCAATAAACTTCGCGTTCTTATACGGACGCCGCATCAGCCTGAGAATGCGGTCTGACCCACTCTGCATCGGGAAATGGATGTGAGACATCAACTTGGGGAGGTAGGTGAACGCCGCCACTAGATCATCTCGATAGCCGATCGGATGCGGGGAAGTGAAGCGAATGCGCTCGATACCCTCCACTTCATGCACCGCTTCAAGAAGCTGCACGAAAGGTGATTTCCCATCCACCTTCGGAAACTCCGTGCGACCGTAGAGATTCACGATCTGCCCGAGCAGCGTGACTTCTTTTACCCCCTGACGGGCGAGGAACTCCACCTCTTTGACGATCTCTGCGATCGGCCGACCACGCTCCTTCCCTCTGGTATCGGGAACGATGCAAAACGAACAACGCATATTGCAGCCCTGCATGATCGAAACAAACGCCGAGGCATTTCTAGCCTTTGGCATGTGGTCGCGAATCGTATTCTGCGAATCCGCTTCCTCTGCGACATCACAGACGGAAGTGCCACTCAAGGAAAGCGCCGGATCATCCATACGCGCCTCGAGACGGCTTTTCAGAATCCCGTCCACATATTCGAAAACCTTGTGGTATTTCTGCGTCCCCACCACCACATCGAGGTGAGGAATCCGATCGAAAAGTTCCTGTCCGCGCGACTGCGCCATGCAACCCATGAAGCCATATACGACGTGCGCGCGCTTCTTCCGCTGCGCACCCATGATCCCCATTTTCCCAAGCGCCTTCTGCTCCGCCTGATCGCGCACGGAGCAGGTGTTGATCAGGATCGCATCCGCATCCTTCTCAGTCTGCGTGAGCGTGTAGCCGCCCTCTGTGAACATCCGCGCCACCTGTTCGGTGTCGCGCTCGTTCATCTGGCAGCCATACGTCTTGAAGTAAACTCTGGGCATCTTTCCGCAAAAAAAATTTACGCCAACGTCAGGCGTGGATCGGACTCGATTTTCTCATTCAGTGCCGGATATCCACCACTGACTTGCATATTGAAACAATGGAGATACACGGTGAAAATCTTCGGATCGAACACATCGACAAGCTTGTCCACGGTTTCGTCCAGCCTCTCCTTATCAAGCGCCTTCGGGAGTTCCCCTACAACAGAACCCTTTCCGTCGTGCGGAATCCCCAGTCCGTCGCAAAACATCCCGAGCATCGATTGCTGGCCTGCCATCAGGTAAGCTTGAAGAATCTGCTCGCCGATCGGGTCACAGGACTTGATCTGAAGCGTCTTGTGAATCCATGCATACTGCTCCGGAAGGGACTTCTTTTGGACGAAGACCGGGCGGAGCTTGCGGTTGCCCGCGAGAGTCGAAACCGCGGACTTGTAGACGTTCCGGTCGTTCGCACGGAACCAGTCGAGGATTTCAGTGACAACGGCAGGATCGATAGCGGCAAATAGTTCGTGGGATTTCACAGTGCGGGAAATTGAATGGGCGGAAAGTCAAATCGCTCCAGCCTCCAATGGCAACAGAAGTTTTTCGGAGAGATGCGCAACGCATGAAACAAAGTCACCGATCACCCGAAACTTCGTGCAAACTCTCCTCCAACGCCCACAAAACCTTCGTCTCCACATCCTTTCCCACCGGACGGTTCCCCTTCGCGCAATCCACAAACCATTTCCCCAACAGCTTCCTCCTCTCCGCCGGGAAATCCTTCGTAAAGCCATCCTCGTTCGCCTCCGACAACACCTCCACATCCCTACGCCCGTGCGCCCTCTCCAAGATCCGGCCGTATCTCACCAAAACCCCATCGAGAAGAATCCACGGAAAATTCGCGTTTCCCGGTGGCCCCATCAGCAATTCTTTCGTCTCTCCGGTGGAAAACTTCATCCCCTCACGCATATCGATCTTCAAATCTGGGAGCATCCCACCCTTAAAAAACGCTGCCGCACCACCCCCCACTCCACCGATCGCCGAGAAAACCCCGTGTGAGAAAAACCCCGTGGAAGCGTCGATCAAAAGTCCACCCGCAGCACCCGTCGCCGCACCCAGTGCAGTCAACTGCCCCCGTTTCAGCCCCCATTTCATCCACACTTCCTCGCTCTCCAGATCGATGTCTTGGAAGCTTTCTTCCGCACTCTCCACTTTCAGAAGATGGTGCCGGTAGATTTTGAGCAATTTCGAAAAACATCCCCTCTCCAGCTTCTTCAGCCTCTCAAAGTATTTTGCCTTCAGGTCCTCCTCCCTCTGCTTCCGCCTTGTCGGCATCCGCTCGTCCTTGTCCTCGATCTTGACCCTCACCCGCAGCTCCAACGCCTCCGCGAGAAATTCCCGGACAACTTCCGCCGCTTCGTTGCGCCGATCATCCCACTCCATCTCGATCAATGAAATCGTTTCCTCAAGCTTTTCACGGTGTCTCTCTTCGATCTCCAGCAACGCCTTCATCAGCAACAACCGCTGCTCAACCTTCGCCGTATGGGCGTCAAAGGTCCGGACAAGATTGAATGCACTCCCCAGCTTCTCTCGCCATAGCTCCTCATTCCCCAGCCCGCTTCCCTCCCGTTGATTCAGCAGCGCCAGCCGCGGCCTCCCCGTCCATCGCAAGATCTCCATTTCCGCGAGAAAATCATCACGCATCGGCTTCGAAGGATCCACCACATACATCACGCCAGCCCCGTCCAACAATGGCTCCAGCAAGCGTTTCTCGTCCTCGAACTCATCGCCCTTTTCTTCGATAAACCTCCTCAGATCCTCCCGACCCGGAGTCCCCTCACCATGGATCCTGCGAATCTCTCGCATCGCTTCGACAGGTCGGGAAAAACCAGGAGTATCGATAAAACGTACGCACTCCTTGTTCCCAAAAATCACACGGTGCACCTGCGCCCGGGTTGTCTCCCCCGGCGTGGGACTCACACGCAGCACCTCATTGTCGTCGATCTCCAGCAGAGTCGCGATCACCGAGCTCTTGCCCATGTTCACGCGCCCTACCACCGCGAATTCAGGCACTTCATCATTCATTTCGCCTCCTCCTCATAGAAAAATACTTCCGCCCCCACGTCCGCCAAATCATCCACATAATCCTGCCAAATTTCCTTCTCCCCCGCATTCACCGCTACCGGCTTGCCATCACTCCCCACATTCACCACTAGGAAATACAATTTCGTTTCCGGCCCCGCCAAATTTCTCACCTGCTTCTGTAGTGCCGTCATACGCGGGACCGAAAGCGCCCAACCCTCCGCCAGCAGGACGACGCCCGCCGGTGCGTCACGAATCGATTTCGCAGCAGCTTTGTCTCCCTTTTCATCCCACACACCCACTTGGAACCACTCGCCCGGATTGACCCTCAATCGCCTCAGAAGAAAGCCTCGTAGGTCCTCCCTCTCCAGCCCCGTGCCACCCACATCCAGCACCAGCACCCCGTCCAGCGGAGCCTCATCTAGATCCATCCGCCGCGTGCCCATCATCCCCCGCCACAGCTCACGATGCCGCTTCGCTTGGAAATCCAATGAACTCAGTGCCTGCCTCTCCTTCCACACCGCAAATCCCCACAGCACCACCCTCGGGAGTAGCCCCCAAACGAAAATCGCCGCGAACAGAAACGGCACCCACGTGGCGGCGGATTGCATCCGCCATGCCGACTCCGCACCCACCTCAAACCTGGTAAGCCAGATTTCGGTAATTCCCGGCACCCATTCCGGAAACAGCCATTCCCAAGGCAAACTCAGATACGCGGCCGCATCATGCAGCCTAGCCGCCATCCACCCGGGAGTCGTCGATTCCCAAAAGAATCCCACCTCCAGAAACCAGATACACCCCAGCAACCCCGCCATCAGCCCCACCGAAAACATCACCGCCCCTGCCTGCGTCATCCGCACCAAATTCCATCCCAATGCCTCCCACCCGCGTCCGCCTTCCAGCCGCAGCGTTCGCCACCATTCCATCTTTCCAGCGGCACCCAGCTTCCCGATCAACCATCCCAAAAGCCGGGGCACAAATCCAAAACCCTTCGCAAATCTTCCCCTCACCAACCACGCAAGCCCCGCACCAACCAAAATCAGAAGCTGAAGTCCCACACTCACCCCCAGCAACATCGGCACGTGAAAGCCCATTCGCTCCCTATCTAGCATCCCCGTCATCACCCCCACACCCGCCAAAAACATTGCCCCTACCACCGCCGCTCCGACCAGAAAACGCCCACTGCTCCATACCTCCCCTGGCAAATCCCTCTCCACCCTTCTCCGCTCCTCCAGCCACAACCTCATCCCCACCCGTCGCGACTCCGCCCCATCCAGCCCCTTCACTCCGTCCCTCAAAAACGACCCGTCCACGCCCTCACCTCCGCGACTCGCCAAAGCCTCGAAATCCACCAGATCCCGCAATGTCCACCTACGTCTCAACTGCCCCAGCTAACAACCCATCCCAGATGTTTGCAACCCATCATCCCCACCGGCCATTTCGGGAAACTCCAAGAAAATCTCCACCTCACTCGTTCCAATAGCAGCAACCCGAAAAACCATGAGCCTCCACATCCATTCCACCGAACTCGCCGCTAGAAAACTCGCACGGGAAAAATTCCGCCAGATCCTCTCTTCCTTCCTCCTCGCCCTCACCCTGATCGCACTCATCCTAGTCTCCCTTGCCTACTTCGTTCTCCCCTCACTGGAAAAACAATCACAGGAAATCCGCGTAGTCCATTTTCAGCCCGACACCACCATCATTTGCCCTCCCCAAAATCCCACCGTCCGCCTCCCCTCCCGCCCAACTCCCCCCAAATCCTCCTCACCATCTCAAAAGCTCATCGTCAGCCACGCCCTCGCCTCCGTCTCGATACCCACCATGGCCACCCCGACCGATTCCTTCAACTTCGGATCCGGTCAGGAAGATTTCGGAAACGGTTGGACAGGCACCGACCAAGGGGACGGACCAGGTTCAGCCACCGCATTCGGTTCACGAAATCGAATCACCTCCGCCCTCAAAGGAAATCTCTACGATTTCAAACAATCCTCCACAGGCCGCGAGCGCGATTTCAATACCTCCGCCATCCCCCCGTATGCCGAGGCCGCCAAAGACATCCAACGCTCCCGCTTCCGGGATTCCGCCTTCAGAAAATACTATATGGCACCCCAGGATCTCTACCTCACCCACCTCGCCATTCCCTACTCAGATGCCGCCATCGGCCCCCGCTTTTTCGATGCCGAAAAGGAAGTCCGGCCCACTGGCTGGATCGTCAACTACCGTGGCACCGTCACAGTCCCCGCCGACGGCACCTACCGATTCGTGGGCATGGGCGATGACTATCTCAGCGTTTCCCTCGACGGACGCCCCAGGCTCTTCGCCTGCTGGCCATCCCTCCAGGAAAGCGTGCGCGGATCGTGGAAACCCTCCGAAATCCAGCCCACCCACATCGGTCCCTTCGCCGAACTTCCGCTAATCTACGGAGATTGGGTAAAACTCAAGAAAGGCGAAACCATCGAAATGAACATCGCCGTCGGAGAACGCCCCGGCGGGAAAGTAGGCTTCATCCTCCTCATCCAGGAAAAATCCACCACCTACCAAATCGACCCCACCACCAACCGCCCCATCCTCCCCCTTTTTACCACCGCCCCCATCCCAAAAGACCGCCAAACAGAAATCACCCAAGACTTCAAAAATTTCCCCTTAGACTGGAAAAACACCCCCATCTTCTCCTCAGAAAATCACTAACCCCAGAACCCAAGTCTTCCTTCCATGTATTCCGTGCCTTCCATGGTTCAAAATTCTTCCCCTGAACCCTGAACCCTGAACCCTGAACCCTGATCACTGATCACTCCTCTTCATTGCAGTTTAAAATTTAATGCTTAGAGTTTCCCGCACAATGCGAACCCCCGCCCCTCTCATCGCCGTCCTCCTCCTCGGCATCCTCATCCTCATCCTAGCCCTGCGCCCCCACCCCACAAACCCGCCCAACCCAATCCAAACGTCATACCAACCGCCCCCACCCCACCGCCCATCGCCCTCTCTCTCCTTGCAGAAGCACCCGACTGGTTAGAGCTCAACCCATACCAGCACACCATTTCGCACTCTGATTTCGAGCGCCTACTCACGACCGTTTTCACCACCGACGACACCTGGAAACAGTTCATCACCATCCAGGAAAATTTCGCCGAAATCCTCACCTCCAGCGACCCAAACGAGCCTCCCTTCATCCTGAACTTCGCCACCCCGGAAAACACCCTCCCCACTCCGCGCCACTGGCAGGACACAGCCTCCCGCCCCATCCCGCCTGCCGACAAGCCCCTGCAAGACCTCCACATCGCCATCGATCCCGGACACATCGGCGGAACTTGGGCCAAAATCGAAGAGCGCTGGTTCCAGATCGGTGAGGACAAACCCGTCACCGAAGGCGACATGACCTTGACCGTCGCGAAACTCCTCAAACCCCTTCTCGTGGAAATGGGAGCCACCGTCACCCTCGTCCGGTCCACCACCGAACCCGTCACTCCTCTCCGCCCCGAGAACCTCTCAGATTACGCCGACGAATCCTCCCTCTCCGATCCACAATCATTGAAGAGATTCACCGAGAAACTCTTCTACCGCACCGCGGAAATCCGCGCCCGGGCCGATCTTGTCAACGACACCATCAAACCCGACCTCGTCCTCTGCCTCCACTTCAATGCCGAAGGCTGGGGCGATCCCACCGCCCCCACCCTCGTCCCACGCACCCATTTCCACATCCTCCTCAACGGTGGCTACACCGGCGATGAAGTTCGCCTCGCCGACCAACGCTTCGCTCTGTTAGAAAAAATCCTCCAGCGCACCCATGAAGAAGAAGCCCTGGTCGGCAAAACCGTCGCCGATGTCTTCTCAGAAGCTTCCAAGCTCCCCCCATATACCTACACCCCAGGCGGAGGAAATTTCCAGCCTGTTCCCCCCAGCCCCTATCTCTACGCCCGCAACCTACTCGCCAACCGCCTCTACGACTGCCCCGTCATTTTCATGGAGCCATACGTCATGAACTCCACCATCGACTACCCCCGCATCCAGGCAGGCAACTACCAAGGACTCCAAGAAATCAACGGAGTCCCCCTCCCCTCCATCTTCCAAGAATACGCCAACGCTCTTGCCCAAGGCTTGGCAACCCACTATTCCCGTCAGGAGCGCTGACTTCAGTCGGCGACCATCCTTCTTCTTTGGAGTTTAAAATTTAAAGTTTAGAGTTTCATGACCCTCCTCGTCACCTACATCCTCATCTCCCTCATCTTCTCCTTCCTGTGCTCCTTGCTGGAAGCCTCTTTACTCACCCTCACGCCCGCCTCCGTCAGCCGCGCCATCGAGAAGGGCCAGCCATGGGGCGAGAAAATGGCGAAACTAAAAGAAGACATCGATCGCCCCCTTTCCGCCATTCTCACTCTGAACACCATTGCCCACACCATGGGAGCTGCTGGGGCTGGCGCACAATGGGCGCAAATCACCGGAAACCGCTGGGAAGCCGCCTTCGCCGGTTGCCTCACTCTCGCCATTCTCGTCATTACGGAAATTATCCCGAAAACCATCGGAGCGCGTTACGCCAACCAGTTCGCCCCTTTCACCGCCACCCTCCTTGTTTTTCTCACCACCGCCCTCAAACCCCTCGTCCTCGTCTCGAAATCCATCACCAGCATGATCGCCAAGGATGAGACGATGACCGATCCATCCATCCATCGCGAAGAAATGCTCGCCATGGCGCGCATCGGCCACGAATCCGGATCTCTACGCGAGCGCGAAAGCCAATTCGTCCAGAATCTCATCCAGCTCAACGCCATGAAGGTCTCCGACATCATGACACCACGCCCCGTCATCTTCGCCCTTCCCCAGTCCACACCCCTCCCCGATTTCGCCGCTCTCATCGACAACAAACCGTTCACCCGCATCCCCGTTTACGAAAAAGGCAACGACGATTTCACCGGCTTCATCATCCGCGGAGACGCCCTTCTCGCCCACCTCAAAGACCACTACGACACCGGCACCCTGAAAGACGTCATCCTCCCCATCGCCATCACCCCGGAATACACCACCGTCGATACCCTCTTCCAGCGCTTCATCGCCGAGCGTCACCACATCATGCTCGTCACCAACGAGTTCGGCACCACCGTCGGCCTCGTCACCCTCGAAGACATCATCGAAACCATCTTCGGCATCGAAATCCTCGACGAAACCGACCACCACCCAGACCTCCAGCACCACGCCCGCAACCTCTGGCAGGAACGCGCCAAAAAAATGGGGATCGACATCAATGCGTAGCTGGGGATTCCAGCCCCAGGCCGTTAGGGAGGACTCCGGCCTCCCGTAGCTGCCCCGTCCCGGGGCAGGCCGTGGTAGCTGCGTCTCGCAGCCACCCGCCCCAACCAAAGCCCCCCCCACAATCTTCCTTAGAGTTTAAAGTTTAAAATTTAGAGTTTGAAATTTCCAAATGCGCCGGCCTGCCCTCCACCGGCACCCGCCAGTGCGCCAGAAAATACTCCTTCATTGCAGTCCGCACCTGCACCTTGAGCTTCCCTCCCTTCATCCCGTAATCACGGATGATCGTTTTCCTCTGATCATCATCCAGAGATGAATGCGGCTGCAATTCCACCGTCTCCATCCGCTCCCACTCCTCATCTACTACAGGAGCAGTAAATACCTCTCCCGGCCACTCCGCCCCCTCCATCCGGCTCAATACGAAATCCCGGTACCCCTCGTTTTCAAAACACCACGCCCGCACATGCCAGCGGTATCCATCGTGTGCCAATGCATGCGGCGCAATCTCTCTCAGCGCCCCCCGACTGCTGTTCACCGACCAGTATTTCACCCGCAGTCGCCTCCCCTGGTCCATCGACAGAAACACCCGCCGCTGCACCACCGCATCCGCCTCCCGCACCAGCGGTCTGAAAAAATCCACCGTATCAGTGGGGGCGATCTTCGGTCGCCCCCCTACCAGCGGAGCACCCACCCCCAGAAACAAACCAACCGCCTCCTCCAGCCGCGGCTCATGCATCACACATCCCATCCCCTCCCCCGCCTCATACCTCTTCGCCCTCACATTGTACGCCAGCGCCGTAGGATTCATCTCCTGATACCCCTGCAAATCCGCCGAAGCCTGCGCCGCCGAGATCCCGAACACATCCCGCACATCCCCCCGGTTCACCACACCCTTCCACCACGCCAGCCGCTCAATAAAAAGCAACCTCTCTCGCCCCGCCCATTGGTCCTTGCTACTCGTATTACCCATCTTTCCAAATATCTCGTTAAAAACTTTTGCATCGTTTTTCTTGACGGATCACAATTTTTTAGAAAAAGTAAACCCATCGACAAAAACGACTGTCTCCACTCTCACTACACGAACCAACACCATCCCACCAGCCAAAACTTAAGAAACATTAAGGAGTCGTGACATTCCTGTCCCGACCATCAGCCACTCCCAGAACCCAAGCCACAAGAATCCGATCAGCGTTTATCCGCATTCATCCGTGGTTCTTCTTCCCCACAACCCCACCCCCCCAAAAAACATCATGAAAACAGAACTCGCCTTCATCCTCGACCGCAGCAGCAGCATGGAATCCATCCGCGATTCCGCCATCCAAGGCTTCAACGCCTACCTCCGCGACCAACAAGCCGCCCCCGGCAACACCCGCCTCACCCTCGTATTCTTCGATACAGAAACCGAAGTCCGCCACGAGTCACTCCCCGTCGCCGAATTCGTCCCGCTCCATCACGAGACCTATGTCCCCAACGGCTGCACCGCCCTGCTCGATGCCATCGGCGAGACCATTGACCGACTCGGCAAGAAATTCGCAGCCCTCCCTGAAACGGAACGGCCCGACCACGTATCCATCGCCATACTTACCGATGGCGAAGAAAACTCCTCGAGCCACTTCACTTGGAAAGACATTGCCAAGCGGATCAAACACCAGACGGAAAAGTATTCCTGGGAATTCCTATTTCTAGGAGCCAGCGCCGATGCCATCGCCACAGCAGGCAAAATGAACATCCATGCAGGAAACTCCGCCCACTACATGGCGGACGCCGCCGGCCAGGAAGCCGCCATGGCCAGCTTCTCCAGAAAATCCCTCGCCTCCCGCGCCAAAAAATTCGGCCACGCCACCGCCGAACAACTCCACGACGCCGAAGCTCCCATGTCCGACATCGTTCAAGAGGAAGACCAGAAGCGCCGCTAACGTTTTCTCGCGCTGCGGACAGTCATGTCCATTGGGATGTCACTCATTGCACACCGCAGCGCGGGAATCAGCGGGGAAAGCGTAGCTGCCCCCGTCCCGAGGCAGGCCGTGACCGCTGCGTCCCGCAGCGAGTCCCACGATTTCAGAATTTCAGTTTTCAGCATTTACCCCCTCCCCCTTCTTCCTTGGAGTTTAAGATTTAGAATTTAAAGTTTTAAACCATATGGACTTCAACCAGGGCGAACTCGACTTCAACCAACCCAACGACGGCTCCGGCTACCGAAAATGGCAGGAAGAACTCAACGCCCGCAAAAAGGAAATCGAATCCCGCTACGGCATCATCATCGGAAAACCCGTGATCCTCACCCTCATCGGCGAAGACATCCCCCTCCAAGGCACACTCACCATCATCTCCAAAACCCTCCCCCAGATCCGCTCCCAACTCCTCCTCCAACTCGGCAAACGCCAGTTCACCCTAGCCGAGATCGAATCCATCTCCCGCCAGTAGCTGCCCCGTCCCGGGGCAGGCCGTGTAAGCTGCGTCCCGCAGCGAATCTTCCAATTTCAGCATCTCAGCTTTTCAGCATTTATTCCCCGGCTCCTCCCATGCATTTCTACGCCCACACCCTCGAAGGCCAACCAAAGGAAACATGGGAACCCCTCTTCACACCCTTCGGCAACGACGAAAACCAATGCCAGCGGCAGACATGCGGAGAGTGCGCAGCAATGGAACCCACCCACGGCCACCTCAACAAAGTCGCCTACCACACCGCCAAATTCGCCTCCGAAATGTTCCCCACCGGCTCCTCCGAATCAGCATCAGCCAACCAATGGGGCTATCTTACCGGCCTCTGGCATGACCTGGGAAAGTTCGCCCCGGATTGGCAGGCTTACCTGGCCTCAAAAGCCGATCTTCACTCTGGAGACGTCTCCGGAAAACTCGATCATTCCACCGCCGGAGCCAAACACAGCCAGGAGAATCTACCCATCTTCGGGTCATTGCTTGCCTACCTGATTGCCGGTCACCACACCGGCCTCCCCGATGGCATTGACGCCTCTGACAGCAACCTCAGAAAACGCCTCACAAAGAAAATCGCATCCTTCAACGATCAGACTCCTGCGGAAATCCTCAACTACGCGAAAACCCTACCCGCCATTCCCTTCGCTCTGTGGTCTTCTGGCACTCTTAGTTTCTTCCTCCGAATGCTCTTCTCCGCCCTCGTCGATGCAGACTTCCTCGCCACCGAGGCATTTATGAATCCCGTGCGGAAAAACATGCGCCCTCATGAACAACCCACTATTGCCAACCTCGACTCCGCTCTCACCGACCACCTCGAAAAACTAGCCTCAGCTGCCCTGCCCACCACTGTCAATCAAACGCGTCGCGAGATTCTCAGTCACTGTCTTTCTGCCGCAGAAAAACTACCCGGCCTTTTCTCTCTCACCGTCCCCACAGGCGGCGGCAAGACCCTTTCCTCCCTCGCCTTCGCTCTGAAGCACGCCCGCATCCACAATCTCCGCCGCGTCATCTACGTCATCCCTTTCACCTCCATCATCGAGCAAAACGCCTCCGTCTTCCGCAAAGCCCTCGCCTCCCTTGGCTCTGACATCATCCTCGAACACCACTCGAACCTCGACCCCGATTCCGCTCACGAAACTTCCACCAACCGACTTGCCACCGAAAATTGGGACGCCCGCGTCATCGTCACTACCAACGTCCAGTTTTTCGAATCGCTTCACGCAAACCGCACGTCCCGGTGCCGCAAACTTCATCGCATCGCACGCTCAGTCGTCATCCTCGACGAAGCCCAAGCCCTGCCCGTCGAATTCCTCGCCCCCTGCCTCCGCAGCCTCGCAGAACTCCACACGCACTTCGGCACCTCCATCGTGCTCTGCACCGCCACCCAACCGGCCATCCACAAAAACGAGGACTTCAAAATCGGCCTCGATTCCCCCACCGAAATTATCCCCGATCCAGCCACCCTTTATACCTCTCTCAAACGTGTCCAGACCCAACGCCTTCCCGGCAAAACCGACAACTCCAACCTTGCCGCCCTCGTTGCCAAGCACCCGCAAGTCCTCACTATCGTAAATACCCGCCGTCACGCACGCGACCTCTTCGATCTCCTCCCGGATGATGGCTCACGCTTCCATCTCTCCGCTCTAATGTGTCCCGCCCATCGGCGCACGATTCTCTATCTCATCAAACGCCGCCTGTGTCACAAACTCCCCGTCCGTTTAATTTCCACCCAGCTCATCGAAGCAGGCGTGGACATCGACTTCCCCGTCGTCTTCCGCTCTCTCGCTGGCCTGGACTCCATTGCACAAGCCGCCGGGCGTTGCGACCGGGAAGGCCACCTCACCGCCACTCTCGGTAAACCCGGCGGCCAGCTCTTCCTATTCGAAACCTCCGAATACACCAACCCACCCTTCATCCAGTCCGCTACCAACTCAACGATTCAGGTTCTCGCATCTGATCCGCCCGATCCCCTCAGCCTCGATTCCATCCACGACTACTTCCAGCGCCACTACTGGGACAACCGTCACAGCACCGATCAGAAACACATTCTCGAAAACGCCCCAAAGCACCTCCGCACCGCCGACGACCTTTTCAACTTCCAGTTCAAAAGCACCGCCCGCGATTTCAAGCTCATCGAGGACTACACCGAACCCATTCTCATCCCCTTCGGGAAAAAAGGCCACGCCCTCTGCAGCCAGCTCCGCGAGACCTTCGACCCCACGGAAATCCGCCACCTCTCCCGCAAGCTCCAGCGCTACACCGTCAGCATCCCAAAGCCCCAGCACGCCGAACTCCTCCGCGCGGGAATCCTCCTACCTCTCCACGAAGACCGCTTCCACCTCCTCTCCAGCGATTTCCATTACTCACGCAAGTTCGGCCTGCACCCCCATCCCGACATTACAATCCCGCCGTCAGACTCAATCCTCTGAGCTTGAAAATCTTGCAATCTCAAAAAAGTCACCCATTCTAGTTTCGTATGCAAATATCCACTTTATCACCCAAATACCAAATCGTCATACCGAAGGAGGTTCGTAAGTCAATGAACCTCAAGCCTGGTCAGCGCCTTCAGTTCCGCATCAGGAACCAGCACATCGAGATCGAACCCGTCATCACCGGTTCCGATCTCATCGGCCTCCTGAAAGGCAACACCCCAATGAACTTTGAACGCGAAGGAGACCGTCCTCTGTGAAACCTGACATTCTAGATTCTTCCGCCTGGCTGGAGTGCCTTGATTCTGGCCCGAACACGCGCCACTTCACGTCCATCGTCGCCAAGCATCCCGATCTCATCGTCCCGGCCATCATCATCACCGAGATACGTAAAGTCGTTCTTCGTGAGAAAGGCATCGAACAGGCCGAGACGATCACCCGCTCGCTTCTCGCATCCCTTGTGATCCCCATCGACGAATCCATCGCCACCTCCGCCGCCGATCTCGCAATCAAATACAAGCTGCCTCTGGCAGACTCCCTCATCTACGCCACCACCCTCGCCCACAAAGCCACCCTCTGGACGCAGGTCGACGACTTCAAAGGACTCCCCCACGTCAAATACTTCCCCAAGAAAAAATCCTGAGCCGCCATGTCATCCACCATCAAACTCCACGTCTGGGGCGATCATGCCTGCTTCACCCGCCCCGAGATGAAAGCCGAACGCGTCTCCTACGATGTCATCACCCCTTCCGCCGCACGCGGCATCTTCGAAGCCATCTACTGGAAGCCCCAAATCCGCTGGGTCATCGTCAAAATCCACGTCCTCAATCCCATCCACTTCACCAGCATCCGCCGCAACGAAATCGGCAAAAAAATGCCAGCTCCCGACGCGAAAATGATGAGGGGTGAAAAGCCCGTCCCAGGTATCCTCATCGAGGACGAGCGCCAGCAACGCGCATCACTCATCCTCAGTAACGTCGCCTACCTCATAGAAGCCCGTATCGACCTGATCGACCGCCGCTTCGAGAAAAACGGCCCCGAAATGCCCGCGAACCAGGCCGCAGGCAAACACCTCGACATGTTCAACCGCCGCGCCCGCAAAGGCCAATACTTCCACCACCCCTGCCTCGGCACCCGCGAATTTCCCGCCTCGTTCACCATCATCGAATCCGAAAACGAAATCCCCATCCCACACTCCGACCTCTGCGGGAAAACAGACCTCGGATTCATGCTCCACGATATCGAATTCGACCAAGACCCGCGCACCAAAAAAGTCAAATCCACCTCTCCCCGTTTCTTCCGCGCGGAAATGAATGACGGAATCATCACCGTCCCTACTTTCCATCAAGCCATCGCCTGACACAACGCCATGATCCTCCAATCCCTCACCGAACTCTTCGAGCGCATCCAAGCAGAAGAAGACAACCCATACGGCGTCCCCACCCCGGGCTACTCGGTGCAGAACATCACCTTCCGCATCATCCTCAACCCCGACGGCTCCCTCGCTGACATTCAAGACGCACGCAAGCCGAAACCTGAAACCACAAAATCGGGACAAACAAAAATCAAATTGGTGCCCAACCAAACCCTACTCCCCGGTGAAGGAAAGCCACCGGGATCAGGAATCAATCCCTGCACTCTCTGGGACAACACAGCCTATCTCCTCGGCTACAAAAAGCCCGACAAAGATCCGGCCAAAACCGCGAAGGAAGCCGCGCGCGCCCTTGAAACCCTTGCCGCCACAAAAGCCCATTATATCACGCTCACCGCAGGCCAATCCCATCCCACCCTTATAGCGATCCGAGACTTTTACGAAAAGCACTGGACTGCCGAGCGTGCTGCGGAATGGACCACCCAACTCGATGACTTCGCGGCAACCGGATTCGGAGTATTCCGCGTCCTCCCAGGCCACAAAGACGCACATGAGGAACGCGAAATCAAAGACTGGCTAGCAACTCTCCAACCAGCCGCCAAAACAACCACCGAACCCACCGGATTTTGCCTCGTCACCGGCAAGGAACTCCCCATCGCCCGCCTCCACGACCCCGCCATCAAGGGAGTCAACGGAGCCGCTCCGGGCGGAGCCAAACTCGCCTCCTTCAATCTCAATCCATTTGAGTCCTACGCCAAGGAACAGTCCTACAACGCCCCGGTCTCTGAGTCCGCTGTCTTCGCCTACTGCAATGCCCTCAACGCCCTGCTCTCCGGCCCACAATCCTACCGCCACCGCGTGACCATTGGAGATGTGACCGCCATTTTCTGGACTGAGAAAGAATCCAAAACCGAATCCCTTTTCGCCCAATTTCTGAACGGTGACATCAACCCTGAAAAAGAGACAGTAACCACGGAAGATGAAACCCAGCACCGCCAACTCCAAGCCTTTCTAAATATCCTTCGCCAAGGTGGCGGTGCCAGCATTGCAGAACTCGAAGACGACCCGGACACTAAATTCTATCTCCTTGGCCTTTCGGGAAACGTCACTCGCCTCGTCGTTCGTTTCTGGCAAGTCAGCACCATCGGACAGATGCTCGGGAACCTCCGCGACCACTTTCAAAACCTGTCGCTCGCCCGCAAAAAAGACCCGCATCCTTTCTGGGAGCCCGAGTTCCCATCCGCCCAGCGACTCCTCGACCAAACCGCCCGGGAACGCAAAGCCATCGCCCCGCTTCTCGGTGGGCAGCTCATGCAGTCCATCCTCCACCGCACACCCTACCCCATGACTCTCCTACAAGGAGTCATGAACCGGCTCCGCGCCAATGACCCGGTGGACTACCTGAAAGCCGCAATTCTCAAAGCATATCTGAATCGAAACCACCTCATCAAACCAACCGACAAACAAATGACCGCAGCCATCGATCCAACCCGCAAGGAACCCGCCTATCATCTTGGCCGATTATTCGCAGTGTATGAGACCGCTCAGAAGCATGCCCACGACTGGAAACTCGAACGCACAATTCGTGAAACCATGTATTCGTCCGCCTCTGCCACTCCACTATCTGTCTTCGGTCGATTGGAACGCCTGCATCACCATCACACCGCAAAGAAAAGCCACCCATACGGCTCCAGCGATTCCTATGTAGATATCGTTTCCGAAATCGAGCAGCACTTCAAAGGCGGCTCCACTCCATACCCGGCTACACTTGACCTCATCGGTCAATCCCTCTTCGCAGTGGGATACTACCATCAGCTTCAATACTTCCGGAACCTATCCGACTCCAAGAAAACCGATCCAAAAGAACCCGCTATCGCCTGACGCGACTTAGCACCGCAAAACAAACAACCATAAGACCATGAACCACCGCTACGACTTCCTCTATCTCTTCGACTGCACCGACGCCAACCCCAACGGCGACCCCGACGCAGGCAACCTTCCCCGCCTGGATCCCGAAACCGGCCAAGGCCTTGCCACCGACGTCATGCTCAAGCGCAAGATCCGGAACTTCGTCCAACTGACAAAAAACGGTCAACCCGGCCATGACATCTACATCAAGGAAAAAGCCATTCTCAACCACCAGCACGCACGTGCCTATACCGACTTGGGGAAAGATCCAAAGAAGGCAAAGCAGCCCGACCGCGATGAAGCCAAGGAATGGATGTGCAAAAACTTCTTCGATATCCGCACATTCGGAGCCGTGATGACGACAGACGTAAACTGCGGCCAAGTGCGCGGCCCCGTGCAAATTTCATTCGCCCGCTCCATCGACCGGATCGTAACCGCCGAACACGCCGTTACGCGAATGGCGGTAACCACCGAAAAGGAAGCCGAAAAGCAATCCGGCGACAATCGCACCATGGGCCGCAAATTCACCATCCCCTACGGCTTATACAAATGCCAGGGCTTCGTGAACCCCTTCCTCGCCAAGCAAACCGGATTCAGCGAAGACGGAGATGGCAGCGACCTAGAACTGCTTTTTCAATCCCTCATGAACGCCTTTCAGTTCGATCAATCCGCCGCCCGCCCCGCAGGCAGCATGAACCCCCGCGCCCTCATCGTCTTCAAGCACGACACCCAGCTCGGCAACGCCCCTTCACACAAACTCTTCGAACTCGTCACCGTGACGAAAAAAGTCGGAGTGGAAGTCCCCCGTGCATTCCACGATTACGAAGTTAAAATCGACCGCGAAGCCCTCCCCAGCGGAGTTGAAATCATCGAGCGTATCTGACCATGCTCTACATCCCCGCCATTATCCCTGAACCAGATCCTGCTGATGGACTTATCAGCAGGGCTTGTATGGCGAAGTATCTGCTAGGGCTCATGGCCGGGGACTTTTCAGAAAGCTACCTGTTTGTCTCATGGACAGATGAGCTTCCCTACCTTTTTTGGGACGCGGCGCAGGGACTCGAGGTGGAAGGCGCATTTGGACCAGTCACATTGCCAGAGGAACAAAGGAAACTCATCCTCGAACTTGCCAGCGTTTCTGGAGGTTGGTGGGCGAGTCGTCCCGATCAGTCCGAGCAGGGCGAGTCGTTTGTTGGATTGGACGAGTGGCGAGACTTACATCTGAAGCGAATAAAGTAATGTTTCCATGCCAGATCCCCCCACCATCCCCCTCTCCGCGCTCCAGCACTGGCTCTATTGCCCGCGCCAGTGCGCCCTGATCCACAACGAGCAGGTCTGGGCGGAGAACCGTTTCACCGCAGAGGGCCAGCTTCTCCACAAAAAAGCCAACAAAGGCCCCGACGAGCACCGCGCCTCCGGCTCCATCCTCCGCCACCTCCTTGTCTCTTCCGAAACACTCGGCATCTCTGGCATCTGCGACATCGTCGAAAAACGTGGGGGCGATCTTCGGTCGCCGCCCACTACACGCCCGTCGAATACAAACGCGGCAAACCCAAATCCCACCGTGCCGACGAAGTCCAAGTCTGCGCCCAAGCCCTCTGCCTGGAGGAAATGTTCGCCACGGAAATCCCCACCGCCCTCATCTTCTACGGGAAAACCCGCCGCCGCACGGAAGTTCCGCTCGATGGAACCCTCCGCGCCCTCACCCTTTCCACCATCGCCGCCGTCCACGAAATGAAGCGCACCGGCACCACCCCCCTCGCCGAATACGAAAAACGAAAATGCGACGCCTGCTCCCTCATCGACCTCTGCCAACCCCACGCCCTCCGCCTCAAACGCGGAGCGTCCGCATGGTTCCAATACCGCATTCTTTCCGAGGCGTCAACTGACCCGTCTTCCTTGGAGTTTGAAGTTTAAAATTTGAGATTTAAATGAAGCAGCACCTAAACACTCTCTACGTAACCCTCGAAGGAGCCTACCTCCGCAAAGACGGAGCCGCCGTCGAAATCCGCCATGAGGGCGAGAGCAAACTCCGCGTCCCGCTCCACAACCTCGAAGGCATCGTCACCTACGGCTGGGACACCACCGTCTCCGCCAGCCTCATGGCTGGCTGCCACGAGCACGGGGTCTCCGTCACTTTCCTCACCCCCCACGGGAAATTTATCTCCAGCTCATACGGCGGCATTTCCGGGAACATCCTGCTCCGCCGCGAGCAATACCGCCGCTGTGACAACGAAGCCGCCTCCCTGCCCATCGCGCAGAACATGATCGCCGCCAAACTCCACAACACCCGCGCCATCCTCCAGCGCGCCGCCCGCGACCACGGCACCAAATCCCCTGATCGCGCCCACACCCTCACCCGCACCTCCGACTTCCTCGCAAAACGCATCCCCGCCACCCTCCGCACCACCAGCCTGGACTCCCTGCGCGGCATCGAGGGCGAATCCGCCGCCGCCTATTTTGCAGTCTTCAATCACCTCATCACCACGAATGACGCGGCATTTATCCTCAAAGGCCGCACCAAGCGCCCCCCGCTCGACCGAACCAACGCCCTGCTCTCTTTCCTCTACGTCCTCCTAGCCCACGATTGCCGCTCCGCCTGCGAAACCATTGGCCTCGATCCCCAGTCCGGCTTTCTCCACCAGCCCCGCCCCGGCCGACACTCCCTCGCCCTCGACCTCATGGAAGAACTCCGCCCACTCTTCGCAGACCGCCTCGCCCTCTCCCTTATCAACCGCCAGCAGATCCGCGCCGAAGATTTCGAAATCCAGGAAAGCGGAGCTGTCTTCCTGAAACCCGACCCCCGCAAAAAAGTCCTCACCGCCTGGCAGGAGCGCAAACAGGAAACCTTCCACCACCCTTTCATCGACGAGAAAATCACCTACGGCCTCCTCCCCCAGATCCAAGCCCGCCTCCTAGCCCGCCACCTACGCGGCGACCACGACGCCTACCCCGCCTACCTCCACAAATAAGAACACCCAACCCCAGTCTTCCTTGAAGTTTGAATTTTGGAATTTGAAATTTAACGATGTATATCCTGCTCACCTACGACGTCTCCACCGTGACGAAACTCGGCCAAAAACGCCTCCGACAGGTTGCCAAAACATGCTTGGACTATGGCCAACGAGTCCAAAATTCCGTCTTCGAATGCAAAGTCGATCCCGCGCAATTCGTCGAGTTCCGTGGAAAACTTCTTTCCATTATCGACTCACAAACCGATAGCATTAGGATCTACCATCTTGGAAAAAACTGGGAGCAAAAGGTCGAGCACCACGGCAAAAACGATGATTACAATATCGATGCCCCGCTCATCCTTTGAGCCACCCCGCGAACCCCAAGCGGTCGCGCCATTTTCCAACGCATCTATCAGCTCTTTGACATCACCCAAAACAAGGTTCGCGGAAACAAGGCTGGAAACCCTTGTGGAACCTTGCGTAGAATCCCCCGCAATCGCCCCCCACGCGGGGGGCGCGGATTGAAACCCCTAATGAGTGAAATCCATTGCGGAGGAACTTATCGCCCCCCACGCGGGGGCGCGGATTGAAACAGCGCGTGGCGGAGGACGGTGGGGGGGCGGATCTGAATCGCCCCCCACGCGGGGGCGCGGATTGAAACACGTTAACGCCGATGCCTCGACAATGATCCAGATCGCCCCCCACGCGGGGGCGCGGATTGAAACCCTGTTAGCTGATTCCGTATCCGGCGTTTCCTATCGCCCCCCACGCGGGGGGCGCGGATTGAAACTTGTTCTCCGGCTTGAGCATTTTCGAGCAGAAGATCGCCCCCCACGCGGGGGGCGCGGATTGAAACGGTGTGATGAGCTAAAATGTGAGCGTTGAAAGTATCGCCCCCCACGCGGGGGGCGCGGATTGAAACTCTGTCTAACGCCGATGTGAGGCGCGACGCCGAGATCGCCCCCCACGCGGGGGGCGCGGATTGAAACTCTGTCTAACGCCGATGTGAGGCGCGACGTCGAGATCGCCCCCCACGCGGGGGGCGCGGATTGAAACTTCCGTCACGTATCACTCGACGCGGCGGAGGCAATCGCCCCCCACGCGGGGGGCGCGGATTGAAACCTATATATAATTTTTCGGTGGCGACGCTGACGCTATCGCCCCCCACGCGGGGGGCGCGGATTGAAACACTCTAAAAATAAGATTATCAGTTACAAACCTAAATCGCCCCCCACGCGGGGGGCGCGGATTGAAACAGCTTCTCTCGAACGTCTTCGGGATGGGGACGGAATCGCCCCCCACGCGGGGGGCGCGGATTGAAACCGACAACCCGGATGAAGGATTCAGCGACCGGAAGATCGCCCCCCACGCGGGGGGCGCGGATTGAAACACCCCGTCCGGGTAATTCTGCCAGCCCTTCGAGGATCGCCCCCCACGCGGGGGGCGCGGATTGAAACCACTTTTTAACCTCTTGCCCTTGCGCGTTCTTGGATCGCCCCCCACGCGGGGGGCGCGGATTGAAACACTTTTTAAAATGGAAACTTTCGGAACTGAGCCAATCGCCCCCCACGCGGGGGGCGCGGATTGAAACATAACTCAGGATGATAAAACGCTTTGGACTCAGTTATCGCCCCCCACGCGGGGGGCGCGGATTGAAACCGCTGGTTCTTCGGCCAAAGGTGATCGAGCGGGGATCGCCCCCCACGCGGGGGGCGCGGATTGAAACACTCTCGAAACCGCCGACAACGCTCTCAGCGGACATCGCCCCCCACGCGGGGGGCGCGGATTGAAACTTTGGATAACGCTTATTCATCGGACTCGGGTCAATCGCCCCCCACGCGGGGGGCGCGGATTGAAACATCTGGCAGCCCAAGCCACCAAACGACTACGGTGATCGCCCCCCACGCGGGGGGCGCGGATTGAAACATGGCTTTTTCGGGATGATTTTTGCAACGGTTTATCGCCCCCCACGCGGGGGGCGCGGATTGAAACTACTTTTTCCCAGAGTCCGGCGTCCTCGATGCCAATCGCCCCCCACGCGGGGGGCGCGGATTGAAACTTTGCAGAACGCATCAGGCCATACATCCCAGCCATCGCCCCCCACGCGGGGGGCGCGGATTGAAACGTCTCACTCGACGGCTTTTCAGATTCGTCAAAGATCGCCCCCCACGCGGGGGGCGCGGATTGAAATCTTGTGATCAAGGTCGTACGTCGCAGTATGGTTGGTCGCCCTCACCCAGCGGCCATGAATGAAAACATGGTATCGAAGTCCATCCCCTCATTTTCCCTTTTCACCACCCACCCACCCCTCCAATCTCCGCGCGTGTCACAATCTGCGGAAAAATCGTTCTCCCTCATCGAATCAGCTTTTGAGCGGGGTCGCTTGGCGCATGCTTTTCTGATTACCGGAGCCCTTGGTTCTGGCAAGGAAGCTTTATCGTCACGTTTGGTTGGTCTTGTGAATTCCACAGGAGAAAGCGGCGGCATGGACCTCTTCGGAGAGCCCGTTGTGGAAAAGGAAATCCCTCTCGACGAACGGGAGAGCGGCTGGGTCCGTATCATCCGTCCACGCTCAAAGAGCCGACGAATTTCGGTAAACGAAATCCGGGATCTGGAGCACACACTCCACCTTGCCGCCCCGAAGGGTGAAACCAAAGTCGGCGTCATCGTCGATGCAGATCGCATGAATGAGCAGGCAGAAAACGCTTTTCTAAAAACACTCGAAGAACCCCCGGAATCCACTCTTCTGCTCCTACTCACCTCTCGTCCTCAGCGCCTACTTCCCACCATCCTTTCGCGCTGCGTCCAAGTGAAACTCTCCGGAGGTAGTTCGCTGGGTGCCGATGGTGGTGATGAACTCGTCGCCGCCTTGGACCAAGCCTCGCAAAACGGCTTTTCTAGCCCGATCACCGCGCTACGGCTGAAATCTGTTTTTACCGCATTTCTCGCGGAGCGGAAAGTCGCCTCAGAAGCAGCAGCCAAAGCCGCGCTCAAAGAAGAAATCGCCACCTATCGCGATGGCACCGATGGCACTTGGCTGAAGGAACGCGAGGATTTCCACAAGGCGGGTGCTGAGGCAGACTACCTCGAAGCCCGCAATCGCTACCTCGATGTCATCCTTGCCTGGCTCGCAGATCTTGTCCGCATCAAAACAGGTTCCGGCGGCCTCGACTTCCCAGATTCCTCTGAACATCTTGAGAAAATCGCGGAAAACGAAAGCGTCACTTCCATCATCGCCCGCCTCGACGCGCTCGAATCGCTCCGTCGCACCTTAGAGACAAACGCCTCCGAACCGCTCGCCCTCGAAGTGGGCTTCCTCAAAGCGTTTTCCTAGAAATCGTTGTCGGCAAAGGCCTCCACCGTTTCCACCTTGCTCACTGTCTCAAGAAGCTGACCGAGTCCGTCGAGCATCTCCTCGAGCCCAAGCTGCCATTTTCCTGATTGAAAAGCAGGACCGGACATCTCCAGTAAATGATCGAGTGCTTCCTGCCGCAAAAATGGCTCCAGCCCGTATCCCGGAACGATGGCAGCCTCCTGCCTCGTGGGGTCCACTACGATCAGAATCGAATGATTCTTATCCCCCCGCTTTCCTTCGCCAGCAATCGCCGCAGCGTTGAAAAGCCAGAATGCATGCATCGAAAATGGATGCTCCTGCGGGAAATTGTGCATCACGAGCTGCAAGACAAGCTGGGGAAACCTTCGCTGTAGCCCCTGAATTCGCTTGTTCAACTTACCGGCCACTCCACGCCCTAACTGCCCCGTCGTATCGGCCACCACAGGATTTAGGCGCGGCACCGCTCCGACTAACGCACCCGTCCGAGGATACGTAAGCATACACGCCGGGCACTCGGCCGCGTTACTCTGGATGGGCGTTTGACAATACGGACAGCGAGTCACGGCCCGAACATAGGCAGGACCGCACCTCCCGGTCGAAGAGAAAAAGAACCCTCTGCCCGCCCGTTCCGCGCTTGACCCGCACCCGCCCTCCAGCCTCCCTGTCCCCCGGTGAATTACTTTATCACAGGCACAGACACCGGCGTTGGCAAAACCTACGTCACAAAACTTATCATCGAAACCCTCCGTGCGGATGGCCAGTACCCGGTTGGCTTCAAACCAGTTTCCTGCGGCGACCGCGAGGATGCAATCCTGCTAGCATCCGCATCCGGGGGACTGGACGTGGATGAGATCAACCCCCTGCACTTCAACTCCGCCCTCGCCCCCCACACCGCAGCCCTGCTGGAAAGCAAAACCATTGACCCCGCCGTGCTCGTCGCTTCCTTCAGGGAAATTTCCAAGAAATACGATCCCGTCTTCGTCGAAGGCGCCGGAGGCTGGGAAGTCCCTCTTACCGAAACGTATTTCATCTCAGATCTCGCCAAAGACCTCTCCCTGCCGGTGATCCTCGTCGCTGCAAACCGCCTCGGTGCTCTCAATCACATCCTGCTCACCGTAAACGCCATCAAAGCCAAAGGCCTCACCTGCGCAGGAATCATCCTCAACCAGCTTGAGGACGAGATGGACACCCCCATGATCACCAACAAAGGAATCCTCGAATCCCTCACCGATGTCCCCCTCCTCGACCACATCATCCACGGCCAAGACTTCCTCTCCCCCGAACTCATGGACGTCCTTAATCGATGAGTCTTCTTTGATGTTTAAAGTTTAAAATTTAGAGTTTCATGCCTGCGAAAAACTTCCACGTCCGCCAAGCCGCCGTCTCCGCCCTCCGCGCCTGGGCAAAAGGCCACGATTACGCCGAATCCCTCGTCGATCGGCACGCCCAGCGGCGGAAACTTTCTGGTCCGGACCGCGCTCTACTCCAAGCTATCCTCTTCGGAGTCCTCCGCCACCGCCGTGTGCTCGACCAGTGGATCTCAAAACTCCGCCAAGGCAAACTCGATGCGGAAACTCGCGACGTCCTCCGCGTCGGCCTCTGCCAGATCCTCATCCTCGACATCCCCGATCACGCCGCAGTGAACGAAACCGTAGAGGCAGGGAAAGCACCCGTCCGCCCCCTCATCAACGCCGTTCTCCGCAAGGCCATCGCCACCCGGAAACGCCTCATGGATGACCTTGGAGAAATGCCACCCGCCGTCCTCCACTCCCACCCCGACTGGCTTTACAATCGCTGGCGCAAATCCTTCGGAAAAGCCGAAGCCATCGCCATCATGGAATGGGACAACCAACCCGCCGAAACCTTTTTCCGACTCAATCCACTCTCCCCCACCACGGAGGAAATCCCCGGAGAAAAGTTGGAGAACGCCCCTGACTACTACCGCCTCGAAGGCAAGCTCCCCACCTCCCTGCTCGCCTCCGGAGCCATCTACATTCAAGATCCCGCCACCCGCCACTGCGTCGAACTTCTCGCTCCTCAGCCCGGCGAGAAAATCCTCGATGCCTGCGCCGCCCCCGGAGGAAAAGCCTTTCTCATCGCCGCCGCACTCGGTGGTGGCAAAGGACTCACATGCACCGACTCCAACGAAAAACGCCTCCCTCGCCTTGAGGAAAATCTCTCCCGGCTCCAAATCCAGCCAGACGAAATCTCCGTCCATGATTGGACCAAGCCAGCCCCCGAGCGTTTCCACGAAGCCTTCGATGCCATCCTGCTCGATGTCCCTTGCTCAAATACCGGAGTCATCCGCCGCCGCGTCGATGTCCGTTGGCGCTTACAACCAGCAGACATTGAGAATCTAACGAAAATCCAGACTGCAATTCTCGAAAACGCTCTCCCTTGCCTCAAACCCGGAGGTCGGCTCGTATATTCCACCTGCTCCATTGAGGATTCGGAAAACATCGAACTCGTGAAATCCTTCGCCGCAGCAAAGTCTTTGAAACTTGCCGATTCCATCCGCATCACTCCCGTCAGCCACGGCACCGACGGCGCCTTCGCAGCTAAATTGCAGCGCTGATCCCCACTGGCGGGACTCCATTTCCGCCAGAAAATCCTTGCCGATTCACAGCAACCGGAGATACCCCCTCCCCGGCACGCCTCGTGCCCTTTCTTAAACCAATTCCTTAATCACCATGTCAGTCCTAGTCGGTAAACCAGCCCCGAAATTTTCCGCAAAAGCCGTCAAAGGCGAAACCATCATCGAAGGTTTCTCCCTCGATCAATTCATCGGGAAAAAATACGTCGTGTTCTTCTTCTATCCGAAGGATTTCACCTTCGTCTGCCCCACTGAGCTTCATCGCTTCCAAGAGGAAATCACCGAATTCGAGTCCCGCGATGTGGCCGTCGTCGGTTGCTCCACAGATTCCGAATTCTCCCACTGGGCGTGGCTCCAGACACCGAAGAAAAACGGCGGCATCCAAGGCGTCAATTACCCGCTCGTTGCCGACATCAACAAAACCATCTCCGAAGCCTACGACGTGCTCGCGGGCGATTTCGAAATCAATGAAGAAGGCGAAACCGTCGTTACCGGCGAGCTCGTCGCCTACCGCGGTCTCTTCCTCATCGACAAAGAAGGCATCGTTCGCCACCAGGTCGTCAACGACATGCCCCTCGGCCGCTCCATCCGCGAGTGCCTCCGCGTCGTCGATGCCCTCCAGCACTTCGAGGCACATGGCGAAGTCTGCCCGATGGACTGGGAAAAAGGCTCCGATGCTATGACCCCGGACCAAGCCGGAGTCAGCGGATACCTTTCCAAATAGCCTCTAAGCAATGATTCTCCCAAGCGGACCTCGCGGCAACGCGGCGTCCGCTTTTTTCCGCACAGATTTCCCACTCGCCAACCGCCGGATCGCGCACCATCCTTTCTCCCATGAAATCCTTCTTCCTCCTCCTGATCACGCTCCTTGTTTTGATCGCGGTCGTCGGTGGAGGCGGCGCGATCTATTACCTCGCCAAAACCTCCGAGATCACCCGCACGGAAAGTTCTCCACCAGTCGCCACTCCCGTTCCCGGGCAACAGGATTGATCTGATCGCCTCACATCAGACGCCCGTAGAGACCTTTGAGTCTAGCTCTCCATTTCTCCAGAAATACGAGATTCCTCATTACCTTTCCCCCATCCGCGCGTTCTCGCTCAATGTCGGGAAACATTTTAACACGCTCCCGGATTTCCACCTCCACCTCCGCGAGTAGATCTTTCACCGCTTCTCGCTGCTTCATCAGCGCAACCTCTGCCACCGCCTTCGTAAGCATGGACGCGGCCGTATCCCCCGTCTTGATCGCCCCTTCAGCAGCCGATCCCACCTCGGCCACTTTCTGAAAAAGATCCATCAATCCCGCATCAATTTGCCCCCGAGAGTCCACCTCAATTTCCTCTAACACCAGCCACTCTTTCAGCCGCTTTGCCGGACTCAGCAAAACCTCCTGAGCCACCTGCAATGCTGTAAAATCTTCCGCATTCCCTCCCGAATCGGGGTGCATTCCCGACGCTTTCGCCCGAAAAGCCTCCCGGATCACCTCCTCGGAGACCAGAAGCCCTACTGGCAGCCCAAGCAATTCAAAAGCACTCATAAAAATCAAAATAAACTGGAACCCAAGTCCCCCTCTTCCTTCCGCTTTTTCCGTGAATTACGTGGTTCATACATCTTCCACTCAGCCCCGCAGATCAAGCGGCAAAGCTCTCCCCACATGAACAAGTGACCACCGCATTCGGATTGCTAACTTTGAACCCACCCTGCTGCAAATCATCCGAGAAATCCAACTCACTCCCACTCACAAAAAGCGCACTCTTCGGATCAATCACCACATTCACCCCGTTGCTCGGCACCAAAATGTCCCGATCCCGCGGCCCATCCACCAAATCCATCTTATATTGCAGCCCCGAACAACCACCACCAATCACCGCAATCCGTAACCCACCATCCGCTCGCCCCTGCTTCTCCAGCAACCCACGCAAATGGGCCGACGCATTATCCAGCACCTTCACCAGCTTCTCATTACCAACCTTGTAGTTCACAGCACTCACCAGCCGAAACCTGCTCCCCACCCACCCAACCGTCAACCCAAGTCTTCCACTTCTCACTGATCACTTGGCACTAGCCACTCTCTCCACTATTCATACCACATGCCCACCGAGCAGCCAGATCTCTTCTCCCAACCCAGCCCCCCACCCCCCGAGCAGCGCGCCGCAGAGCTTCGCCGCACCCTCGACTACCACAACAACCTCTACTACACCCAAGGCGAATCCGAAATCCCAGATTCGGAATACGACAAGCTCTTCCGAGAACTAGAGGAATTAGAAAAATCCCACCCCACTTTAGCCGATCCCAACTCCCCTACCCAACGCGTCGGCTCAAAACCCCTCGACGGTTTCACCCAAGTCTCCCACCCCGTCCCCATGCTCAGCATCGATGACGTCTTCGAGCTAAAAGACACCGAAGTCCCCGAAGCTGAACTCATCGCCTTCTACAAACGCCTCCAGAAAAACCTAGGCCGCGAAAACATCGCCGTCACCATGGAGCCAAAAATCGATGGAGTCGCTGTCACGCTCTTCTACGAAAACGGCGAGTTAAAATACGCCGCCACCCGCGGCGACGGCACCACCGGCGACGACGTCACCCAAAACGTCCGCACCATCCGCAACATTCCCCTGAAGCTGGAGGGGCGAATTCCTTTCGCCCAGGATCCGGTACAAAAAGAACCTGAACTGAATTTCTCCCCCACCACCACACAGACGGATCATCTCGGCGAAGACCCCACGCCCTACCGCGCTTCCTCGAAAACCTCCGCCATTGACTTCGAATCGTTCCTGCCTTACGAAAACACCGATGGACGCTCCAGTCAAAATGCCCCTGTCTCCGGAACACATCCGCAAGGCTCGCCACACGGGCTGGCGCGCAGGATTCAAGAAGACAGCGCAGGAAAAGATGGAGACAATGTGGGCCAACGGATCCGACGTGAAGCCCAATCCATTCTTGAATGGGGAGCTGACTCTCATCGAATCCTCGAAAATGAAGGAGTATCTCGCCTCATACGGGATTGGCGAAAACTAGCCGGTCAGTCCGAGCACACGGTCTTCCTCGCCCAGGAACAGGAGCGCGTCGTCAAATTCACACTCCCCCCGAATTTCGGAGCCCAAGGAAGCGTCCTTTACCTCCGCAACATCACCGCCTGCAACCGGATTTTCGGAGACGACATCTGGTTCCACGGCATCTTACCCACCGAGCAAGGCCCCGCCTTCGTCATCTCCCAGCCCTACGTCGAAGGCACCCAGCCTACTGACACGGAAGTAGCCGATTGGTTCCTGACCCAAGGCTACGAATCGAAAGGCCACAACCGCTGGTTCCACCCCGTCACCGGCGTCGAAGTCGCCGACGCCCACACCGGCAATCTGATCAAACTCGCCGATGGAGAGTTAGTACCCATCGACCTCCAAGTCCTCAAGGAAGGCCATCAAAGTGGGGGCGATCTTCGGTCGCCCCTCCCATCCACTTTGGAAGTCCGCGGTGAAATCTTCATGCCCAACTCCGCTTTCGCCACGCTCAACGAACAGCGTGAAGAATCCGGTCTCCCCACCTTCGCCAACCCACGCAACGCAACCGCCGGCACCCTCAAGCAACTCGATTCCAAAATCGTCGCCACCCGTCCCCTCGCCTTCCTCGCCCACGGCCTAGGCGCCTACGAAGGCGCCCCCTTGGATACTGAAACCGATTTCCATAACCTGTTAGATTCCGTTTCCATCCCAAGAAACCACCCCGTCCGCATCGCTCAAAACCTAAAGGACCTCCTCGAAGGAATCAAATTCTACAGCACCCACCGCCACGACCTCGACCACGCCACCGACGGAGTCGTCATCAAGATACTCGACCGCGCCGAACGCGAAACCCTTGGCTCCACCTCCCGCGCCCCCCGCTGGGCCGCCGCCTACAAATTTCTCCCCGAACAACAGGAAACCACCTTGGAAAAAATCTCGATCCAAGTCGGCCGCACCGGAGTTCTCACCCCCGTCGCCGAGCTCACCCCCGTCCTAATCTCCGGCTCCACCGTCTCCCGCGCCACTCTTCACAACCAAGACGAGATCGAAAAAAAGGGCATCTATATCGGCGCCAAAGTTCTTGTCGAAAAGGCAGGCGAAATCATCCCCGCCATCGTCAAAGTCATATCCCCCGATCCAAAAAAGGAAACCTACAATCTCTACGATGCCGTCTCAGGAAAATGCCCTTCCTGCCACGCTCCCATCACTCAGGAGGAAGGCTTCGTCGCTTGGCGCTGCACAAACTTCGAATGCCCTGCCCAAGCCGTCACCGCCATCACCCACTTCGCCGCCCGCAAAGCCCTCGACATCGACTCCATGGGCGATATCGTCGCCGAAGCCCTCGTCCGCTACTGCCACGCCACCAGCCCTCTCGACCTCTTCTCCCTCACCGAGGAAACCTTGGCCAACCTCAACCTAGGCAATGAAGAATCCCCCCGCCGCTTCGGAGAAAAAAACGCCGCCAAAGTCATCGCCTCCCTCCAAGCCGCCCGCACCAAACCCCTCAACAAATGGCTCTTCGCCATGGGCATCCGCCACGCCGGAGAATCCGCCGCCAAGGAGCTCTCCCGCCTCCACCAACACCTCACCGATATCCCATCCTCCCTCATCCTCGCTGAACTCGTCAAAGACACCCGCGCCACCGCGAAAAAACAAAACGAGTTCCTCGCCCAATACGCCATCACCGGCGACGTCGGCCCCGCCGTTGCCGAATCCATCCTCACCTTCTTCCAATCCGAAGCCGGACAACACATCCTCCAACGCTTCGCCGAACTCGACCTCAACCCAGAGTCCCAAAACTTCGCCCCCATCCCCGCCGAAGCCCCCCAACTCCCCCTCACCGGAAAGACCTTCGTCATCACCGGCACCCTCACCGAATCCCGCGACCATTACAAAGCCCTCATCGAACAAAACGGCGGCAAAGTCTCCGGCTCCGTCTCAAAAAAAACCGACTACCTCCTCGCCGGAGAATCCGCCGGCTCCAAATTCGACAAAGCCACCCAGCTTGGCATCCAAATCCTGAGCGAGAGGACTCTCGCCGAGCTTCTGTAACAAGGAGCTCAGATCACCAAATCCCCAACTCGCGAAGCTGCTTCTCCGCAGCTTCCGCCCAGCCACGATTTGCAGCGGGTGACGCGGGAGAAGGGTGAAGAATTTTCCCAACGATTCCACCCACTCCAAGTTCTTCCTTCGCCAGAGCCATCTTTTTCTCGGCGTAAGCTCCCACACCAATCAAATACTCCGGTTCTAGTAGTTCGATCAACCGTCTCAGATGCCTCTGGCACGCAGCATCCACCGCCACCATTTCCGCCGCTTTGATCTTATCGGGTGTCACATTCGCTCCGGTATCCTTCATCCAGATCAGCGGACAGAAATTGATCGCAAGATGATCTTTAAAAAAGTCCCCCGCCTTCGGAAATTTCTCCGAGAAAAGCCCCCACAATCTACGTCCACTGACCTCGGACTTCGAACAATCCATTCCTGTGATCGGTCGCTTCGGGTGCTCGTTGGCGGGCTTTCCTATCTTCGGATTCAATCCCATCCAATCCCGAACCATCGCAATTTCACCGAACGGAACACCTGTCTGAGCCATACCGTACGGACCCGGATTCATCCCCAGCATCAGCACCCGCTTCTTGGAGTTTCCAAATTTTTTCAAATACCCCTCATACCCCTCCGCCGCATAATCGACGGTCAGATAAGTATGCGAAACGGGATCGGAAAACCGGAGCGGGCGTAGCTCATCCGCCAACACCCTACCGGCGGCGATCAGTTCGGTGGCGACGGACATCAGGATTGATTCAGTCCAGTTCCTTGATTCTGAGATTGCGGAACTTATAGGTCTGTCCCTTTTCTCCATGGTGCTGGATTCCGATCACTCCGCTGGAATCCATGTCATCTTCAACATCGGTAGTGACCACCCCATTCACCTCTATGGTGATCTTGTTCCCTTTGCAGGTGATGCGGTAGGTATTCCAATCGTTCCTCTTGAAAGCGTCCCCCGCCCGTTCGCGGAAAGCCTCTTCGCTCTTCTTATCGCCCCGTTTCGGGCTGATAAACCACTGTCTACGGCCTTCATCGTAGAGACCTCCCGACCACTTGCGCTTCGGGTCGCCATCCACCTCGGATTGGTAACCGTAAACTTTTCCCGGCTCTTCGTGCGCACGGAACATGAAGCCGCTGTTCGCCTTCCCTTCAGGGAGCAGAATTTCTCCCTCGAAAATGAAGTCGCTGTATTTCTTGTCGGTCACGACAAAGAATTTCTTATCCCCCGTGAGGTGGATCTCGCCATCCACGACTTCAATCTTTCCCGATTTGTAGGGATTGTGCCAGCCATCCATGGTCTTTCCATCAAAGAGAGGCTTGAAGCCTTCATCTTCGGCAGCCATGGCAGATGCAAGTGTGAACAATGATATCGCGGTGAGGAATAGGTTTCTTGGTTTCATGATTAAGATTGGTTCGCGCCATTCGACGCTCCTTTCAGAAGGTCTATTCGAAAGGCCGGATTGATCAAGACCGCACGCAACTTATCGTTTCCATGCGATCAGAAGCACCGTCAAAGCAACAGGCAGGTAGATAAGAGTGGAGAAAAACAACTGGCGGCAAGTTGCCCGCTTCCCATCCTGAATAAACCGAAGTGCTAGCGCCGCAATCGCCAGGCCGAACACCGGCCCCCCGATGAGCCAGAGCGCATTGGCGAATCCCCAGATCGCCGGCAGCAGAGAAAACACGGCCAGAAGAACCGCGAAAAAGGCACAAAGAATCCCGCTTCTACGTCCACTTTCATCCCCATTTGACCACATCTTGTAGCCCGCACTTTCATACTCCTCCCGGCACAACCAGTTGATCGCCACGAAATGAGGTAGCTGCCAGAAAAACAGGATCCCAAACAAAAACCACGCCTCCGGGTCAAAGATCCCCCCACCTCCACCTACCCAACCGATCACCGGAGGAATCGCGCCGGGGATCGCCCCGACCAGAGTGTTCATCGAACTCATCCTCTTCATCGGTGTGTAGAGAAAAACGTAAATCGCAACAGTCGCTGCCGTAAGATAAGCCGCGCCCGCATTCACCATCACCGCAAGGTGAATGATCCCGATCGCAGAAAGCATCCATCCCACACCGAAGGCAGTCACCGGATTCATGCGGCGCGATGGCAGGGGCCGGTCCGCCGTGCGCTTCATCATCAGATCCAGATCAATTTCCATCAACTGATTGAAGGCAGCCGAACCAAATGCCGCCGCCGCCGTCCCGACAAGCGTATGGAAAAGCATCGCCCACTCCATCGACATTCCCTTCCGCGCCAACAGGAATCCAAAAAAAGTCGTGACCAGCACGAAAAAATTTAAGCGAACCTTCATCAGGACCGTTAGATCCTGCCTCAGATTCGGCGGTTTCGGGGTAGTGATCGCAGTCTCCGGCACGGCCTCAGCATGGGGTCGCAGGACATTTCTGTCCCGACAAAAAGCCAATCATCCGGAGAGTCCGTTCAGAAATCCCTCCGATAGCCAAGACCAAGAGCATTGAACCCTCCATCATCGAATATTCTACCGCCGGAGTGATGAATGATGAACACCGTAAGCTGGTCATCTGGGTAGGCAGGCAATGCAAGCGTCAGCTGAATCGGCCAATTGAACTTCAATCTCGACCTCTCATCCCCAGGGTGACGCTCCTGATCCACCGCGTACACATCCGTTGTGAGATTTAATCCAATTCCCATGCCAAAGCTTGTCTTCACATAGTCGTTCCACGGAAAATCCACCCACCTTACATTGAACGAAACAGCAAAAGCGGCGAACGGACTCCCTTCGTTCTCATCCACAATCTCCATACTGAACGGAAGCTCGAGCTGCGGAGTAAACCTTTTGCCACCGACATTCCAGACCAACTCACCCAACCGCTTGGAGGCAGTGAATAGATAAATTTCTCCCCCAGCAGGGCCTTTCTCCCGATTGATATGATCACCCACAAACGCGAAGTTCTCGATGTCATTTGAAGTGATCATGCCCACCCCGGCCTCGAACGCCCAGGCTCGTGGACCGTCCGGCGAATTCACGTGAGGCTCAAAGCAGATCGTCGCCGCATCCGAAACTGTAACTTGGAAAACGAAACAAGCCAATGCGCAACGTAGGATACCTTTCATAACAAACTTCGGCTGAAAACCGCGCAAAAGCTGATTGGTTCCCCACGAAACGCAAGCAATGATCCGGAATCTCCGGAATTTCACCAATCCGATTCACTATCTGACCACTCGCGCACCGCCACCGGATATCTGCTTCTCGACCTCCTTGCGGGTCGCCATGGAAGTATCGCCAGGAGTCGTAGCAGCAAGGGCACCGTGGGCGGCGCCGTACTCGATGGCCTTCTTCGCATCGTTAAATTCCATGAAGCCAAACTGCAGACCAGAGGCAAACGAGTCGCCACCGCCTACTCGGTCAAGGATTTCAAGATCATCATATTTGCGGCTCTCTTGGAATTCGCCATCGTGCCAGAGGATGGCCGACCAGTCATTGATGGTCGCCGTTTTCACTCCGCGCAGAGTCGTGGCAGCTACTTTGAAGTTCGGGAACTCTTTTACAGCGGTCTCGATCATCGCTTTAAAAGCATCCAACTCAATGGAAGAAATATTGTGGTCCACACCCTCGACCTCAAACCCGAGCGAGGCGGTGAAATCCTCTTCGTTCCCGATCATGACATCCACGTATTTCGCGATCTCGCGGTTCACTTCGCGCGCCTTGTCGAGGCCGCCGATGGTCTTCCATAGGGATGGGCGGTAGTTCAGATCGTAGGATACGACGGTGCCGTATTTATTTGCAGCCTTCACCGCCTCAATGGTGGTCTCCGCCGCGCTCTCTGAAAGGGCTGCGTAAATCCCACCGGTGTGGAACCAACGGACGCCCAGTTTCCCGAAAATGTGATCCCAATCGACATCACCCGGTTTGATCTGTGAAGCCGCCGTGTTGCCACGGTCGGGATTTCCCACCGCACCACGGATCCCGAACCCGCGCTCGGTGAAGTTCAGGCCGTTGCGGACGGAACGGCCGATGCCGTCGTCCTCACGCCATTGGATGAAATCCGTAGCAACCCCACCCTGCATGATGAAATCCTCGATCAGATGGCCGACTTCATTATCGACGAAAGCGGTCACCACGCCCGTCTTGTATCCGAAGCATTTCCGGAGGCCGCGCGAGGTATTGTATTCCCCCCCACCTTCCCATGCTTGGAACTGGCGGGCAGTCCTAATCCTGCCCTCACCGGGATCAAGGCGGAGCATCACTTCCCCGAGAGAAATTTGGTCAAAGGTGCATTCGGATTTTGGTTTGATGGTCAGAGGCATGTACTTTCGTGATTGGTTTCCCGAGGATTGAAAACCCCGCCTACTCCTGTGTAAAGGTGTTATGGAAACTACCGCTCTTCATCTTTGCTCTTCCCTCACCTCGTTCATCCCATCACTTTTCATGAAATGAACCCACCAAAAACCTCTTCTATCCTCTTGCGGAGCTCCATCACCGCCGCGCTCGGCGGACTTCTCTTCGGCTTCGATACGGTTGTCATTTCCGGTGCGGAGAAAACCATCCAATCCCTCTGGGGACTCAGCGATGGCATTCACGGACTCGCCGTCAGCATGGCCCTCTGGGGCACGGTACTCGGTGCCATGATCGGTGGCTGGCCTACAGAAAAGTTCGGTCGCAAAAACACCCTGGTCGCCATCGGCATCATGTATTTCGTGTCCGCCCTCTGGTCTGGATTTGCAGTCGGTCCATGGGATTTCATGGTAGCAAGATTCATCGGCGGCATGGGGATCGGCATCTCCACGGTCGTATCACCACTCTACATTTCTGAAATCGCTCCTGCCGAAAGACGCGGCAGACTCACCGGGCTCTACCAGTTCAACATCGTCGCAGGCATCCTCATCGCCTTCCTGTCGAATTACCTGATCGGAAGATTCCTGAGCAGTGACACCGCATGGCGCTGGATGCTCGGAATCGAAGCCGTCCCCGCCCTCTTCTATATCCTCGCATCCCTCACCCTCCCAGAAAGCCCCCGCTGGCTCCTCACCCGTGGAAAACGCCCCGAGGCCACAGAGATCCTTCGCCGCCTCGATCCCGCACTAAGCCCGGAAGCCGCCGAACTCCGCATCGATGAAATCTCCGCCGCAGACGAGGAGAGCAAAACCGGCATCCAAATTCCCTTCCTGAGCAAGCCCCTCCTCAGGCCCATCTCCCTCGCCTTCCTCATCGCCTTCTTCAACCAACTCTCCGGCATCAACGCCATCCTCTACTTTGCCCCCCGCATCTTTGAACTCACTGGCCTCGGCTCCAAAGCCGCCCTCCTCCAATCCATCGGGATCGGCTTCACCAATCTCATCTTCACCTTCGTCGGCCTCTGGCTCATCGATCGCATCGGGCGCAAGAAACTGCTCATCATCGGCTCCTTCGGCTACATCGCTTCCCTCAGCCTCTGCGCATGGGCCTTTAAAACCGAAAACTACGGCATCGTCCCCTTCACCATCTTCGCCTTCATCGCCTCCCACGCCATCGGACAAGGCGCCGTCATCTGGGTCTTCATTTCTGAAATTTTCCCCGACCGCCATCGCGCCGCCGGCCAATCCCTCGGCACCTCCACCCACTGGATCTTCGCCGCCCTCATCACCCTCGCCTTCCCCATCGCCGTCGGTGCCTTCGCTCCCGTTTACATCTTTGGCTTCTTCGCCTTCATGATGGTCCTCCAACTCCTCTGGGTCATCACCCTCGTCCCGGAAACCAAAGGCATCCCCCTGGAAAAAGTCTTCTCCAACCTGAAATGAACGGAGCGCTGGCTTCAGCCGGCGTATCTATCCACAACCCAAGTATTCCACTGAACACTGAACACTGAACACTGAACACTGAACACTGAACACTGAACACTGAACACTGAACACTGAACACTGAACACTGAACACTGAACACTGAACACTGAACACTGAACACTGAACACTGAACACTGAACACTGAACACTGAACACTGAACACTGATCACTCGGCACTCGGCACCTTTCCATGCTCCCCACCTTCAAAGAAACGTTAAAAAAGACCACCTCCCGCTGCCCGGTCTGTAAACTCCCGGCACCTGCGGAAGTCTGGAAAACCAAAGGCACCCCCGCCAAAGTCTACCTCTCCCGCACCTGCGCCAAGCACGGTGAATCCACCGCCTGCATCTCCAGCGACGCCCGCTTCCACTGGCTCGCGAAAGGCGATCCCGCAAATTCCTGCGGCGCGGCCTGCGCCTGCTCCTCCGATCCCACCGGCCTCCCCGGCACCCTCGGACGCAACGCCGATGCAAAAGACCCCTCCGTAGAAATTCTCTCCACCTGCCTCGCACTCATCGAGATCGTCGATTCCTGCAACCTCGCCTGCCCCACCTGCTTCGCCGACTCCCCCACCGGAGCCGCCGGGGAAAAACTCAAAACCCATTCCCTCGAATCCCTCCAAAAACGCATCCTCGGAGTCCTCGAGCGAAAAGGAAACATCGAGATCCTCCAACTCTCCGGCGGAGAACCCACCCTCCACCCGCAGTTCTTCGAACTCGTCGATTGGATCCACGCCCAGCCCGGCATCGACTACTGCCTGGTCAACACCAACGGCGTCCGCATCGCCAAGGAAGACGATTTCCTCAATGAAATCGGCACCCGTTCCCGTCGCGGAAATTTCCAACTCTACCTCCAATACGACGGCCCCCAGGAAGCCGCTCAAAAGGAACTCCGTGGCAACGACCTCCGCGCCATGAAGACCAAAGTCATGGAGCGCTGCGAAAAGGAATCCATCCCCTTCACCCTCGCCATGACCGTCATGCCGGACAACCTCCCTCACCTCTGGGACACCATCGAAGAGGGCCTGAAATACTCCACCTGCCGGGGCGTCTCCTTCCAACCCATGTTCACCTCCGGCCGCGTCCACCGCCAGCCCGACGATTCACTCAACACCGCCGACATCATCCTCGGAGCAGTCGAACAATCCTCCGGGAAACTCCGTTTCGAGGACTTCACCCCCCTCCCCTGCGGCGATCCCAACTGCGCCACCATCGGCTACCTCCTCCGCACCCCAATCGGAGTCCGCAGCGTCTCCGAGTTCATCGACTTCGCCAGCCTGCAAGGATTTCTCCGCGACAAAGTCCGCTACGAACTCTCCGATCTCATCCAATGCGGATGCGAAAACACCGAACTCGGAGAAATCCTCCACCGCTTCGAAATGAAGGAAAAAGACGCCTTCCGCCTCTTCATCAAACCCTTCATGGACGCCTGGACCTGGGACCAAGACCGCATCGACCGCTGCTGCACCCACGTCATCCGCCCGGACGGGAAACTGGATTCCTTCTGCAGGTATTACTCAGGCTTCCCGGATTCGAAATGAGTAAAGAATCCCCACAGCCATTCGGATGCCTAGGCTTCAGCTTATGGTGCCTGCCCTCCATCATTACGCCGTTCGTCCAAGCCAAATCCAATCAGGACTGGGAGATCGGCGCATCAATCAATATCCTCATCGTTTTACTTATTGGTTGGCTTTGGGGAAAGTCCGCCAATTTTTCCACTCATGATGGTTCCGGTTACCATCTTGAGTACATGTGGATGAGGATCTCGCTCTTCACTCTCGCCCAGGTGATCATCATCCCGATTTTCTGGTTCACCATCATCTACGGTTATTGCGCGATCACCGGAACCAATACTTTCTAGTCCCATGTGGGATCCACGCACCAACGACCTACCTCCAAGCAAGGGTATCACCGTCCTCCGCATTTTCCTATGGGGGATTCCCATCTTCATTCTTTATCTGGGAGCTGCGGCGGTTGAGAGCTTCAGAAACATCTGGTTCCTTTCTGTGCTCGTCACCATCCTTGCCATCACAGCAATCGGATATTTCGATCAAAGACTCGCCCTTCAACAAAAGCGATTGGACCCCGCCGCAGAACTTCACAGAATCGTCCGTGGCACACTTCTCTTTCTCGTCGCCCAATTCTTCATCATCCCCCTTCAGAGCTTCGTCCTATTTAGATTTCATCAGATCATCAGCCCGTTCATCCCCTGATTGTATATGGATCACCACCCCACAAACCCCGGCAACAAGTCCATCACCCTCCTCCGGGTGATCCTCTGGCTGCTCCCCGCCATCATCCTCCCCTTTGGCCTCTTGTTCGCAGCTTCGTGGAGAGACTTGTGGCCAGTCGCGTCCATACCGACCCTCGCCGCCTTCGCAGCCATCGGATACTTCGACCAACGGCTTTCCCTGCAACAGCAACGAATCGATCCTTCCACGAAAAAAAAGCACCTGATCCGTTGGACGATCGCTTTCACCCTCCTTCAGATTCTGATCGCCCCTGCCATCGGCATGTCCGTCCTCTACGGCTTCTGCATGATCACGGATTCTGGATTCCACTGATATGACCGGGACGCCCTCTACTCGGAAAAATACCCACGGTCGCAACCCGGCCATCACCCTGCTGCGGGTGATTTTGTGGCTCCTTCCGTCGGTAATGGTGCCACTGAGCATCATATTGCCGATTGCTCTCTTGGGTGGTCAGATCGGAGGTCTCATTTCCGTATTTCTACCCCTTTGCGTCATTCTCGGATTGGGCTGGTTCGATAATAATCTCAGACTTCAACAAAGACTCCTTCCCCAAAACACCGAAGACACAAGCACCTTCCCCTGGATTGTCCGCTACCTACTTTTGCAGACGCTACTCATTCCCGTCACCGGCGGATCAATGCTACTTGCACTCTTTATCATAAACCCTCCATTTTAAAGTGGGCAGCCCCCTCTACTCCTCCCTCCTCGTCCTCGGCATCCTCATCGGTGCGATCTATTGGATCCGCGTCTCGAAAAACGACTCCCGCCTCCCCCTCATTTACCTCGGAGGCTTGGTCGGTGCTTTCATCGGTGCGAAGCTCGCCTTCCTCTTCGCCGAGGGCTGGATGTATGTCGATCACCCCCAGCGCATCCCCATCCTCCTTTCCGGGAAATCCATCATCGGCGCCCTTCCCGGCGGCTGGGCGGGAGTCGAGATGGTGAAAAAATCTATGGGCTACCGCGCCATCACCGGCGACCGCTTCGCGACCATCCTGCCCGTCCCCCTCATCCTTGGCCGCATCGGCTGCCTGCACGCCGGTTGCTGCACCGGGATCATGTGTTCTTTCGGGAAATGGCCGTCCGTCCCGGTCGAGATCGCCTTCCAAGTTCTCGCCATCATCTCCCTCTGGGTCATGCGAAAAAAAGCCATCCTCCCCGGCCAACATTTTTATCTCTACCTCATCGCCTACGGCACTTTCCGATTCTTCCACGAATTCCTCCGCGCCACTCCAAAACCCTTTCTCCACCTCTCCGGCTACCAGCTCATCTCCCTAGCACTCATCATCGCCGCCACCATAGCGTTCATCGCCCGCCGTAGGCATCGATACGCCCAAACTGCGCGATCAAGCTAAGGATGAATTGTTGGGAAACGACAGATTTGAACCACAGATTTCACAGAGGACACAGATGCTTTGCCTGAGAGATCTAATTTCCATCGGACTGGATCTGTGCTTTCTGTGAAATCTGTGGTTAGACTTCCAATTCGCGGACAAAAACACCGCGCATCGAATCCAAATCACCCCTTTTCCTCGCGTTCTCGAAAGCCTACGTTTCCTGGGAGCCCATCACTTTCCGCCATGAAAAACTCTACCCGATTTGCAGCAGCCATTTCTCTCGCCATCACACGGGTGATGGGAGGCCTCATCGTTACCGAAGTCCCCGGCCCTCCCTCCGGCGACTCCGTAAAAATCCAGCAACTCCAGCGCGACGAATCCGGCCCTACCTCCTTCCGCTACTATGCCCCTCGTACTGGCGCCCCTTCCAAGACCGATGACTGGATCTACAAGAAAGGAACCGAAAACGGAGGAGTCGACGCGAAATACTTCTACCGCGATCGCGATCTCGGCCAAGTCTTCAAAACCGGCCCCGAAGGCTTCAAGCTAGGTGCCGTCACCGTCCGCCTCCAGCCAGTGGACGTGAGAGGCGGTGGCGATCCATCCAACGCCAAGGTCTCCATTCAGATCATGAAAGTCACCGGCACCCCGGTCTTCAACAACAACGGAACGACCCGCTACATCGATGCCGCCAACGCAGCCACCACCTCCCCCAACGGCACCTCCAATTGGAATGGCGGCGGCTCCTACCAAGGCCCATGCACCAACGCCCAATGGTCCACCTACGCCACCGACTACCCAAACGATCCGAACGACATCAACAACCGCTTCCGCTGGCCCTCCATGCACTTCAGCGATGACTTCATCGAAGGCGAGACCTACGAACACGTCCACCTCGCCAGCGGCGGCATCGTCCCGGACACTCTGGATCTGAACGACTACATGCGCTGGGAATTCACAGGATCCAGCCAAATTTTCCTCGAGCCAAATACGCAATACGCCATCCTCTTCATGTTCGACGAACCCGCCCCGGGGGGCGTGCCCCGCAACATTCCCCTCTCCAACAAAAACATCATCCCGGACGGCACACTCCGAGACGTCTATCCCGGTGGCCACACCATCCGCCGCTGCGGCTCCAACCAGGACAGGGAAAACGTATTCATCCGTGATATCAACGATCCTGCCGATGTTGAGGCGGTCGTATCTCCTCCGAGTTCCCCGCTGAAATGGAAGACCGCATCGCCATCCCTCCCTCCACCCTCGGCTACCCGGATGTCGATACCTACCGCGACCTATATTTCATCATCGAAGCCGCGCAAGGCCCGTGAGATACCCGCCCCATGCTCAACACCCGGTCGGAACGTAGAATTCAGTCCGCAGTCACCCGCTTCTTCCTTACGGGAAAGATCAGCACCACCCAGCAGATCCCTGCCACTCCCAACACTACCCACGGAAACAGCCAACCCACTCGGGTATACACCGTGAGCCACTTCTCCCGCATCAAACTTCCGGAAATCACCCCCTGCTCCATCGCCCCTAGCCGCTCGTGTACATGACCGGCGGAGTCGATGAGCTGGGAAACTCCCGAAGTCGCCACCACGAAAACCCAGCGACCATTCTCCGCCGCCCTCATTTGCGCGAGCTCCGCATGCTGATCATGCTGCCGGGCGCTCCACGACTCCGCATCCATCGTCGGCACCACGAAATATTCCGCGCCCGCCGCAGTCATCGCACGCGCCACATCATAGTAATCCATATCAAAGCAAATCGGAGTCCCGACCTTGCCATGCGGGGTTGCTACCGGCACCGAAGTTTCGCCGGGAGTGCCATCGTCGAACAAATGCACCGTATGGTTTTTCGTATGCTCTCCAAGCGCTCCCGACCCGTCCATCGTCAGAGCGATATTCCGCCACTCATCCCCACCCCCCGGGTGCGCCTGAGTGCCAAAGGTCAGAACAATCCCTTTCTCCCGACAAAGATCCAATAGCAGATCCCAGTCACGTTCGTTTTCCCGGACATCGAACGGAACCGCGTATTCCGGCCACACCACATGATCAAAGAACGGGTCCATCTCACTCGTCCCCTTGAGATACTCAGTCAGGGAAACACCTTCCAACTGGATCCCCGCAACGCGCAACGCACCCTTCTCTCGTGGCACCCCTTCCGCGTGAGGACGTGGATAGCCAAAAACAATGACCGAGAAAACGAGCATGACACCTACAGCAGTCGCATTCCACTTTCGCGAAAACGCACTCCCTATAAGCAGCAAAAGAAAAAAGCTGGCCCCATAAACGCCGATCCACGGCAACAAAACATTCGGCCCCATCGCAAGACCGGCAGTCATCCAAGGAAGTTTCAGAGGAAAAATTTCCGCACGAATGAATTCAAGCGCACACCAGTTCACAGCGGTAAAAAGCGCGAGTCCATAGCCACAAAAACCTCTTGCAACGGCCCGCCCCTGCATATCCGCGAACAGCGCCGTGAAAAGAGCCAGCATGCACCAGAGCAAGATCGAGACCGTCCCAAAAATATTCCAAAGCCACGAGAGACTGATCCCAAAAGCCGCCAGGCCGTGCAGAAATCCAATCATTCGCGCACGACTCCCACTCTCACCTAGGATCGCAAGCAGAAGCCCGGCAATCCCCGGAATCACCATCCACCCCCAATCGAGCGGCGGAAACGCCCCCGAGTAAATCGCCCCCGAAACAACGGCGAGGCAGCAGCGCGCGGGAAGTCCGTCCCAGATCTTCATAAGGAAAATAAAATTGAGATCGAACGCCCTAACATTCAGCGATGATATGCTTTAGTCCCAAACGGAACAGCCCAAAATCGCTCTCCCCCTTGGACAAGGCCAGTTCACTCCCAAGCTTGCCCCGTGGCAGCAGGCTGCTTCACGGAAGGCGGCAGCATGGCCGGTCACCGCGTGATGCACGCAGTCCAGGGCCTTCGGCTCAACGAATTCCCCGCCCCATCCTCGCCGCCCCCGCCCAAAGCACCGCCGGGACCAGCAAACTAAAAGCCAGACTCCACCCCGGCTCCTCCCTCCCCAGCGTCCCGATCCAAGCAAACAGAAACCCCATCGGCACCGACCCACAGGCCAAGGCGATCACGAATCTCCGCAGCGGCATCCTCAGCAACCCAGCCATACAAGCAATCACCTCCGGCAAAATCGGCAACGCTCGACTCACAGCCACCACCCAAGCCCCGCCCTTTTCAAACAGCACCTCGCCCTTCTCCACATCTTTCTCTCCCAACCACTTTTTCGCCGTCTCTTCCTTGAAAATCCTCCCAACCCCATAACCCGTCATCCCCGCCAACATCGCCCCGCCCGCCGCCAACAGCCCCCCGATCCAAAACCCATACACCGCCCCCAGCGCCGACATCACCACCGTGCCCGGCACCGGCAAAACCAAGTCCGCCACCAATAACCCCACCCCCACCAACCAAGCCCACCCCCGCGCCTCCTCAAACCTAGCCGCCAACGCCCCCGCATCCCAAGCATCCTCCAGCCCCGCCCCAAACAACCACCACAACAACAACGAAAACACCCCCAACCCCACAACCAAAGAAACCAATCTCATAGCAATAGTCCGTTACCCAAGTCTACCTTAAAAGTTGAATTTTGAGTTTTGAATTTTACCAGGTCACCACCTCCACCGGCGCATCCGGCAACGCCTGCATGAACGCCCCACCATAGCGCTTCGTTACGATGCGATTGTCCAAAATACATACCCACCCGATATCCTTTTTCGTCCGGATCAATCGACCCACCCCCTGCCTCAACTTCAAAATCGCCTCCGGCACCGAGTAATCCATAAACGGATTTCCACCAGCCGCCTCGATCGCCTCCAGCCGCGATGCCGTCAACGGATGATCCGGCACCGCGAAAGGCAACCGCGTCACCACCACATTGGAAAGCGCCTCCCCCGGCACATCCACCCCCGTCCAGAAACTATCCGTCCCGAAAAGCACGCTCGATGTATCCGAGCGAAACTCCTCCACCATCCGGTGCCGCGGCATCCCCTCACCCTGCATCAGCAGCCGCCAGCCGTTTTTCTTGAAATACGCACTGCATCGCTGGGCCGCATCACGCATCGTCCGGTAGCTGGTAAACAAGACAAACGCACGCCCATCACTCTCCGTGACCGCCTCCATGATCCCCTTGGCCAGCGCCAAATCATAGCCCGGCGTATTCGGATCCGGCACCGATTTATAAATCCTCACCCGCATCTGCTTGCGGTAGTTGAAAGGACTGCCGATGCACATCGCCCTCGCATTTTCCGCTCCCACCCGTTTCCGGAAATAGCCCAACTCCGGATCGCCCACCCCAAGAGTTGCACTCGCCATCACCATCGATTTTTTTCCGGAAAAAAGCAGAGGCCGCAACCTGTCCGCCACATTCACAGGCGCTCCGTGGCAACTGAACTGCGTCTCCTCACGCCCGTCCTTCTGCACCCAATACACACAGTCCTCATCCTTCTGATCGAGAAATTCTCCCACCGCACCATGCGCCTCCCGCAACTTCCTCGCCGCGTCCTGAAGCTCGTTTCGCGAAGCCTCATGTTCTGTATCGTCCGCAAGATCCTCGATCTCCTCCCACAAATCCCGCAGCGGCGCGCCCAAACAGTTGTCCACCAACTCCGGCCGCCGTACACGGAATTCCTTCGACCACTCGCCGAACTTCGCCGCATCCCCCACACTGCCGAAAAACTTCTCCGCCGCCACCAACCCACGCTCCGCCGCAAGCATCGGCCCCGCCTTTCCGAACGACTTGAGCAACCCCTTCCTCGTCCGTGGATTGTAAAGCCGCTGAAGATCGAATCTCAACCCCGCCTGCGAAACCCGCAACCCAAGCTGCACCGCCGCCACTTGCTCAATGGTATGCGCCTCGTCCAGCACCGCGAAATCATTCGGAAAAAGGAAGCCCTGCATCTTTTCCCCCTCCTCATCACGAGCCATTTCCCCCGTATTCAGCAGAGCGAAAAACAAGGTATGGTTCACCACCACCAGCCGCGCGTCCGCCGCCGCCTTGCGCGCCTCCTGGAACCAGCAGTTCCCCTTCGGCCCACAATATCGCTGCGTGCAGGAATGCGCCTCGCTGCACACCTGAAGCCAGACTTTCAAGGAGGGTTCGAATGGCAGATCGCTCCTCGTCCCATCCCGCGTATCCTCGGACCAACGCCGGATCCGCTCCAGCTCCTCGCTCTCATGACTCGTGAAAAGATCCGCCGATTGCTCCCAAGCCCGCCTCAATCGCGCCGGACATAGATAATTCCCCCGCCCCTTGAGAAGCACCGCCGGCAAATCGTGATCCAGAATTTTCCGCACCAGCGGGATGTCCTTCCGCACCAACTGCTCCTGCAAGTTGATCGTATGCGTGGAAATCACCCCCTTGCGCCCCGTCTCCAAAGCAAATTTCGCCGCCGGCACCAGATACGCCAGGCTCTTACCCACCCCCGTCCCCGCCTCCGCCACCAACGGATGTGCGGTCAAAAAACTCTCCGCCACCGCCCCCGCCATCTCCTCCTGCTCACGCCGGTATTCAAAATCCTTAGAAGCCGACAACGGTCCCGTCGCGGAAAAAATCTCCCGCACCTCCGCCACCAACCGGCTCCCGCCACCGCTTTCCGAAACCGATATCATCTGCGCCGCATCATCACGCCCCCCATCACCGGAAGCAAGAGAAGACAACCGAACGTGCAATACCAAAACTCTCCCAAGCCTGCAGGCCTTCCGTCCATGGCGTAGGACTCTGGGAGCCCGGACATCTCCATCCTCGACCGCGCCATCACGACCCACTACCTTCCCGGCTGAATCAAATTCACTTCCTCCCATTAAAATGAAGAAACAAATATCCGTCCTAATCCTTGTGTTCGGCCCCACCTATCTAGCTCTTGCGGAAATCAAGATGAAGGGCAGCGACATCCTCGGAGCAAAAATGGTTCCCCAATTGGTAGAACTTTATCAAACGCTCCACCCAACAAACAAGTTCGAGATTGCCGCGGAAGGATCAAGTTCGTGCTTCAAGGCGCTCTTGGATGGTAGCTGTGATATCGGGATGGCTTCACGTCCTGTGCAAGACGACGAGCTAGAGCAGTTCAAGACCTCCGGTCTGCTCCTAAAGGAACACGTCGTTGGGCACGAGATCATTGCGGTGATCGTCAACGCCAAGAACCCGATCAAAGAACTCACCCTAAAACAAGTTGAACAAATCTTCACTGGTGAAACTGAAACTTGGGATAGCCTAGGAGGACAGGGGCGCATGATTGTCTTCACTAGAAATTCCACTTCAGCAAGCCGTAAGACCTTCCAGGGCCTAGCTATGAATGGAAGAAATTACGGAGAGCAAACTGTGAAATTGGCTGGCGGCGAAAGTTTGCCAACCGAAGTAGGCGGGATAACGAATGCGATAGGCTACACTGCTCTCGCCTATGCCAAAATAGATGGGATTCAGGCCGTCGCGATCAATGGAATCGAACCGTCCGTGAAAAACGTGAATAAGTATCCAATTTCTCGCAATCTATGCTTTTACACCGTTGGCGAGATGAAGCCTGAAGTGCGAGACTTCGTTCGATGGGTTAGAAATGCCAAAGAGGCTCATAGCGTGATCGAAGGGGTTGGATTCATCCCGTTACAGCTTGAAGAAACCGAAGAAGAATCCCCACCAAAAGAGTGAATCCCTCGCCCGCCCCAACGAAAGATCTCAATCCTATTTTATTCCTCCAGATAACGGAAATCCGAGTGCAGTCCCTCAAAGAGAGGCGGATGGGAATCCGCCCTTTTCATTGGATCGGCGGCGAGAAGAGCCGGAATCCCATCCGCCTCTCCTTGTTTCGATTCATCCGAGAATCCTCACTGGACGCGAACTTCTCCCGTTCGCTACATCGTCCACAACCCTCCCCGTAACATCCCTCGAAATTTCACGTATGAACATGATGAAAACTCTCCTCCCTTTGATCGCAGCCCTGACGGGATGCAGCGCGTTCGCCGCAGGAAAACAGCCCAACATCCTTATCCTTTACGCGGATGACATGGGCTACGGAGACCTCGCGATCCAGAACACCGCCTCGAAAATCCCCACCCCGAACCTCGACCAACTCGCACGAGAAGGCATGCGTTTCACCGACGGGCACTCCTCCTCCGGCATCTGCACCCCCTCGCGCTACGCCCTGCTCACCGGTCGGCACCATTGGAGGGATTTCCATGGGATCGTGAATGCCTTTGGCCCGAGTGTTTTCAAAAAAGACCAGCTCACCCTACCTGCGATGCTCCGGGAAAAAGGCTACGACACCGCCTGCATCGGGAAATGGCACCTCGGCTGGGACTGGAACGCAATCCGCAAGTCGGACGCTCCGAAAAATGGAATGTCCCACACGGATTTCGATTGGTCGAAGCCCATTCCCGACGGCCCCTTAGCCCATGGATTCGATCACTACTATGGAGACAACGTGATCAATTTCCCGCCCTACGCATGGATCGAGGACGACAAACTGGTGGATGCGCCAAATACGGACATAAATCCAAAAGCGATCAAAGCCGTCACCAAGGAAGGCAATTGGGAGGCACGCCCCGGCCCCGCCATGAAGGACTGGGATTTCTACAACGTGCTCCCGACCCTGACGACCAAGGCTGTTGATTTCGTTCTCTCCCGCAAAGACGTGGAGAAACCATTCTTCCTCTTCGTCCCCTTCCCTTCACCCCACGCACCCATCATCCCGAATGACGAGTTCGACGGAAAATCCAAGGCCGGCCCCTACGGGGATTTCGTATTCCAGACGGACGATGCCTGCGGGCGCATTCTCGCGGCACTGAAGGAGATCGGCGCGGACGAGAACACCATCGTCATTTTTACCGCAGACAATGGCCCCGAACACTACGCCTACGAGCGCGAGCAAAAATTCGATCACTGGTCCTCCGAGCCTTTCCGCGGACTGAAACGAGACATCTACGAGGGCGGCCACCACGTGCCGTTTCTCATCAAATGGCCCGGTGTAATCAAGCCCGGCACCACCTCGGAAGCACTGATCTCTCAGATCGACCTCATGGCCACACTCGCATCCGTGACAGGATTCGACCTTCCCGAAACCGCTGCCGCCGATTCCCACGATTTCCTCCCCTACTTCAAGGGCGAGAGCAAAACCCCACCACGCGACACCCACGTCCACAATACCTACAAGGACCACTACGCCATCCGTAGTGGCAAATGGCTGCTGGTGGACGCGAAGACCGGATACGTCAGCAAAGGCTACAAAGACTGGGAGAAACGCCGCGACTATCCGAAAGACAAACACCCGGTCGGCCTCTACAATCTGGAATCCGATCCCGGTCAGAAAATCAATCTCGCTGACAACGAACCGGAAACCGTCCGTAAGCTCCAGGAACGACTCGCAAGCATCCGCAAACAAGGCCACTCCGCCCCACGCCTCGCGAAGTGAACGGCAAGGCTTCCTCCATTTCCTCCCTCCCGGAAACGCGGTCCCACCCTCACACGAAAACCAATCCCACCGCAGCGCACAGGCAACCCGCCCCGATCAGGCGAGTGCGGAACGTCTCCGCCCCCTGAGCCCGCTCCGTATTCGCGAACCAGTGCCCCAGCCACCACACGGATCAGCACACTCCACAAGCCCCTCATGCTGTAGATCACGTTGACAGCGGTGGCATCTCCAAACACGGCCAGGCAAGAAACTAGAAACGTCGCCTGCAGGGCGATGAAAAAGGCACCACCGAGCAAGGGCCTGCCGAACTTGGAAAACAACCCTCCTTCGATTTTCCCCGTGAATGGAAGAAAGCCAACGGAGAGAATCCCGCTCATCAACATCGTGACAGGTAAAAATCGCCCCGCCCCCCAGGCTGGCGACCAACTCATCACCAGCACATCGAAAAGCGCGTAGGCACACGCCGCAGCCAGCGAGAGCAAAACCGTCCGGCCTACCGCCCCCCCCGGCCCCGTCTTCCCTTTTTTATTCAAGCACGCGATCCCCACCGCGCTGAACACCGCCGCTCCCCACAACGACAACGGCACATTCCCCGCCCCAAGCAGTGTCGTAAAAAATGCGACCAAAACCACCTTGGAACCCATCACCGGGGTCGCCACCGACACATCACCCGTCTTCAGCGCGAGGAACGTCAGAACCTGCCCCGCGATGAACAGCACCGCCACCAACAGCGGTTGATATGCCTTCGACCAGTCGATCTCCTCCCCGCCCAGCGGCCAGAGAAACAAGAACAACACGCCCGTCACCGCATTGCACACGAAAGCCGTCCGCCACACATCAATCCCCCGCGAAGACGATTGCTTCAAAAACATCGCGGCAAACACATAGAGAATGCTGCTGGCTAGTGGGAGGAATAGATGCACGCGGGAATCTAACGCGCGCCACCAAATGGAAAAGAGCCGTTTCTCACGATTTGCTACCTATCAGGCCGTGTGCAGGATTTCCTCATCTTGCACGTCCTCCTCCCCGGATTTTTCTCAAGATTCCAATGAAACATCCAAACCATCCCACGGTATAACTACTCTGAAAATCTCCATGAAAACCCTCCTCCTAGTTTCCTTACTCCCCCTCGCTGCCACCGCGCAGACCCGCTATCACGAATATACCAAAAAATTCGGCAGCCCGGAGGACGGAGCCGAAGTCATCTCGGCCAGCTACTTCGGCGGCCCCGGCCACGAATGGCTCTCCGCAGGAGCATTCGCGCCAGATGGCACCGTCATCCTTGCCGGAAATGTCCTGGGTCCCGATTTTCCTGACGCGAAAGTCCTTGGCAGGGATACATCCCCACCTCCGCAGGCAGAGCGCGTCCCTGAAATCGATTCCAAAGGGAAAACCAAACTCAACAAGGATGGCACTCCCCGCCTCTTCCCCCTCTCGTGGACAGATCCCACAGCCACCGGCTTCATCATCCGTTGCAGTCCCGATCTCAGCAAAACCATTTCCACCCATCGCCTCCCCTGGCTAAGTGGCGTCATCACCGCCTGCGCCGTATCCCCAGACGGTGCCATCTATATCGCGGGAAGTGCAGGCGAGACCATCGATGCCATTTCCCCGGACACAAAAGAACTCCCACCTGAAAACAGCACCGACAGCACCCTCCAGACAGATCAAACCTTCTTGGCAAAACTCACCCCCGATGCCTCCCAAGTCACTTGGCTGCGCCACATCCAAGGCCCCTCGAACGCTCCCAAACTGGAACTCCTTCCCGACGGATCCCTGAAACTCAGCGCCCAGGCCCTCCACAATATTTCCTCCGAAGGAGAGGAAATCGCCCGCCTCACCGTCCCCGGCGCACCGGGCCACCTCACCGCCGTGAACCCCGCAGACGGCTCCGTCATCCGGGTCGGTGAGCATCACTCACCCACCGGGCGCGAACCATGGCGTTGCCCAATCTTCAATATCTACAACCCCGATGGCACCCGGCGCCACCAACTCTACGATTGGTTGGGTCCCTTTGTCGGCTTAGATAGGTTGCGCCTCGTTTCCGACACCGCCGTGCGCCGGGTCACCTTCGATAGCGATGGAAATATCGTCCTCTACCTCTGGTCGGATGGAGGCAATAGCGTCGCCCTGCGCGAACCTTTTGATATCTATAGCACCTCCCCCAAGATCGACGGCCTGGGCATGAGTGCATGGGGTGCGGGCGTTCTCAGCGCCGCCTACCTCGTCAAAATCGACCCACTCACCTACCAGGTAAAAAACGGCACCATGTGGATGTCTTATCTGGAGGACAGAAACAAACCCAACAGTGCCTGGATCGATCAACTCGCCTTCACCCCGGATGATTCCGCCTGCTTCACGGGCCGCGCCGCCAGCTCCATCATCCAGACTGAGAATCGCCTCAGTGAGATCCAGTTCGGGCAATACGTCACCATCCTCCGCTCGGATCTTTCCTCCATACGCTTCTCCACCACCGTCCCGGGCAGCGGCACAGTCATCTCTGGAAACGACATCGAAACATGGGGCATCGCCTCCTCACGATTCGGGAAAAAACAAAGAGTCCTCTTCCTCACCGGCTCCTCCGGAGAGTCCAATGGCTTCCAGACCCCAGTCGTCAATTCCACCCAACAAGCCTACGGCGGAGGCTGGTCAGATGGATACGCCCTCCTCCTGGAGATGGACTATGAAGCCAACCCAACACCTTCAGACGAAACCGCCTCCTCCTCCGAATGGACCACCGTCAGCGAAGAAAAAGCCACAACCTTCACCGACAAAAAAGGCCGTGGCCCCACCTCCGGCCAAGTTTTCACGATCGAGCCCAAGAAATGGGTCACCGCAGATGCTGAGTTCCGAGATCCTTCTGGAAAACTCTGGCCCTCCTTTCTCTACGGAAAACCAGAATCCGGCACCTTCACCTTCGATCCCGCCAACCCAACCTTCACCGCCACGATCACCTGCGACAACCTGGTTCAACCCGCCGGCACACCCACCGGCCGGGTCCTGACTCCCACCGAAATTCCCGACCCTGCGGAAGCTGGCCTCAGCTTGGAAATCCTCTCCATCGGCCCGTTCCAAACCCGCACCGAAACTCGCACCAACGGAAAGAAGGAAGACAAACGCCAAACCCTCTTCGCCCCCACCGAATGCATTCTGAAATTCGCAAATCAAACCATCCCCGTAAAAGCCGAAACTCATTTCGACTTCCAGTATCCCCGCGATTCCACGGAAGCCAATGCTGTCCGACTCGACACCATCATCTCCATCACAGCCAAATCCCTCGGCCTGAAAAATCTCGACCCCAATTCCGAAATTAGAATTCGAATCTCCACCTCAGCGGAAATCCCAAAAACTGAAAACTGAAAACTGAAAACTCGCCATCTGCTCTACCCACCACCTACCCTCCCGGAATCCAGCCATGAAAAAGACCCTACTAGCCCTTTCCCTCCTCTCCCCCGCCCTTGCGGAAACGCACGATCTCGTCATCTACGGCGGCACCTCCGCCGGCATCGCCGCCGCCGTCCAGGCAAAGCGTATGGGAATTTCCGCCATCGTCATTGAGCCGACCAATCGCGTTGGCGGACTCACCACGGGCGGACTCGGGCAAACGGACATCGGCAACAAGCAAGTCATCGGCGGCATTGCCCGCGAGTTCTACCACGAGATTTACCTCCATTATCAGAAACCTGAATCCTGGACATGGCAGCCCCAGCCCGAGGGCAACTTCAAAGGCACTGGCCAAACCATCACCGCTGACAACGAGAAAACCCAATGGACCTTCGAGCCTTCCGCCGCTCTGAAAGTCTATCAGGACTGGATTACACGCGACGGATTAAAAATCGTTTACAACCAGCGCCTCGACCGCACCAACGAGACCAAGGCCACCGACCGCGGAGACGGATACTTAATTTCCAAACCCGGCACCACCGCCAAAGGAGTCACGGTGGAAGACGGACGCATCACCTCCATCACCATGGAGTCCGGTGAGAACTACACCGGGAAAATGTTCATCGACGCCACCTATGAGGGAGACCTCCTCGCCTCCGCTGGTGCCACTTTTACCGTTGGCCGAGAAGGCGAAGCAGTCCACGGAGAGACACTCAACGGAGTCCAGACGCGCCAAGCAAAGAAACACAACTTCGTCAAAGGCGTGGATCCCTACATCACTCCCGGCGATCCGCAAAGCGGACTCCTCAAATGGATCGACCCCGAAGGCCCAGGTGAAGAACACGCCTCCGACCACCGCATGCAAGCCTACTGCTTCCGCATGTGCCTCACCAACCACCCGGAAAACCGAATCCCCTTCGCCAAACCCGAGGGCTACGATGAAACGGACTACGAACTCCTTTTCCGTAACTTTGAAGCCGGCTTCAACGACATGCCGTGGATCAATTCCGCCATGCCAAACCGAAAGACCGATACGAACAACCGCGAGGGCTTTTCCACCGATTTCATCGGTCAGAACTACGAATGGCCGCAGGGCACCTACGCACAGCGCGAGGAAATCCGCGACCGCCATTTAAAATACCAGAAAGGCCTGATGTGGTCGCTCGCCAACCATCCGCGAGTCCCCGAAAACGTTCGAAAACAAGCCTCCCAATGGGGTATGACCAAGGATGAATTCACGGAAGGAGACGGCTGGCAGCAACAGATCTACGTCAGAGAGGGCCGCCGCCTTGTGGGAGATCTCGTCATGACTCAGCACCACTGCCAGCGCCGCGAGGTCGCGCCAGACTCGGTAGGGATGGGCGCTTACACCATGGATTCTCACAACGTCCAACGATACGTCAATCTGGCAGGCCACGCGCGGAACGAGGGCGATGTCCAAGTAGGAGGCTTCCCTCCCTATCCTGTCGGTTTCCACTCCATCGTCCCGAAAAAGGCCGAGCTAAAAAACCTACTCGTCCCCGTTTCCCTCAGCGCCTCCCACATCTCCTTCGGCTCCATCCGCATGGAACCCGTCTTCATGATCCTCGGCCAATCCGCCACCACCGCCGCCGCCCACGCCATTTCCGAAAACGTCCCCGTTCAGGAAATCGATCTCGCGAAACTCCGCGAGCGCCTTCTCACTGACAAGCAGGTGCTTGATCGGGCTCCCTCTTCCACGCCAGGAAACACCACTCCCCTGAAAGACATTAAAGGCACCGTCATGGACGATCAGGAAGCCGAGTTCACCGGTGATTGGAAGCTCAGTGATCTCGTCCAAGGAATCGGCAAGGGCTATCACCACGACGGAGGACACCCAAAGGAAAATCCCGCCACCGCCACCTTCACACTTAAAGCTCCGGAGGATGGAGACTACTCAGTCGAACTCGCCTCGATCCCCAATCAGAACCGTTCCACAAAATCCAAAGTCAAAATCCTAGTTCACGCCGACCCTTCCGACCATACCATCAACCAACGCATCGCTCCCACTCGCGACAACACCTGGTTCCCCCTCCGCGAAGTCAATCTCACCAAGGACCAGGAAATCAAAATTGTCGTCTCAAACGAAGGCGCGGACGGCTACACAGTTGTCGACGCCGCGAGAATTGTGAAAACTCCCTAGAGCGAGTAAATGAAGTCAGCCGCCGAGGGCCTTGGACTGCTACATCACGCGGTGACCGGCCATGCTGTAGCTTTCGGCAATGCATTGCGCGGCAACCGGCCCTGCTGCGAGCCGACAGCGATTGGACATGTGACCTATTTTCGCAAAATCCCCCAGACAACCGTTCCCATCACCAGCCCCAGACCACAAACAACATAAGCCCCAAAGTACCCCATCACCTCGCTTGGCCGGTTCATCCCGAAAACCGCCGCCAGAGTCATCAATGGGAAAAAGAAAGCAGCCAGTCGATTCAACTTCCGCGCCTCTTCCGTGGCACTTGCCGCCGCCGCCGCCTGCTCCGCCGAACTCTTCGCGATTACGAAATCCAAGCTGGATTTCGCATCTTGCAGCAGCAAATCCATCGATCGTTCCACCTCAACCGCCAGGTCTCTGATCGAAAGCACCTGATCATCATCTGGCAGAGCCTCCCGCAACTCCTGCAAAACACTCATCATATTCCTAGCCGCACGCAGGATCGGCGCGGCCTCATCAATGACCGTATGGATATCTTCAGCTGCCCCTGATCTCTCCAAGCCCTCATCCAGCATCTGCGCATGCTGCATGTACTCTCCCACGTGACTACGCAGGGCCGACTTCCCACCCGCATCCGGCGATGATTTCCAACTCCCATCCTCGGAAATCCAGAAAAAGCACCCTTCTCGCTTACCCTTGTCCTCCGCTCCAGGAACCCGATGCAGGATCACCAGCAAATGCCCCTCTTCCTTCATCAGACGCTGGCGACCCACCGTCTCGCCCAGCCTTTTCTGAAACACCGATGGAATAGCCCACAATTTGGGAAGCAGCGAGGTCTTGCGAGTCTTCAATTCATCCATGGCTCCACTGTGAATCGCTCAACTCCCCTACGCACCTCAAATTTTTTCGAGGTCGCCCGCCCTTACCAAAACGAGAAACTAGGAACTTCCCGAAAGTTTTACGTTTGAAAATCGCAACTTCCCGCCATCCTCACCCCACGTGAAAGTCATCGCCATCGCAAACCAGAAGGGAGGAGTCGGAAAAACGACCACTGCCATGAACCTCTCCCACGCTCTCGCCCTACGCGGCCAGCGTGTCCTGCTCATGGACCTCGACTCCCAAGCGAACTGCACCTCCGGCCTAGGCATCGAGGCCCCCCATCTTTCCTCGATCTACCCCGTCCTACTCGGAGAAAAAGACATCCGCGACCAGTTCATCCCCTCCGGCCGGGAGAACCTCACCTTCGTCCCCTCAGAAATGGACCTCGCCGGTATCGAGATCGAGCTCGCCCGCTCCGATGACCACCTCACTCGCCTCCGCGGTATTCTCCAAGGACTCAAACCAAATAACCTTTTCGAATACTGCATCCTCGATACCCCGCCTTCTCTCGGCGTCCTAATGACCGCCGCTCTCGCCGCCGCCGATGAAATTCTCATCCCTCTCCAATGCGAATGGTTTGGCCTAGAAGGGCTGGCAAAAATCGTCGGTGTCCTCGATGAAATCCGCGATTCCGGAGCCAATCCCAACCTCGTCCTCGAAGGCATTCTCATGACCATGTATGACGGGCGCACCTTACTTTCACGCCAAGTCGTCGAGGAAGTCACCAACTACTTCCCGAACGAAATCTACCAAACCGCCATCCCCCGCACCATCCGCATCGGCGAAGCCCCCTCCCACGGTAGAACCATCTTCGAACACGACCCCACCGGCCTCGGCGCCACCGCCTACGGCAACACCGCCGACGAATTCCTAGTCCGCCACGCCCGGGTAGGCCCAGAATTGGCTACGAAGTAGCTGTCGGCGTCCCGCCGCAGGCCGTGGTTGCTGCGTCTCGCAGCAACTCCCCTCGTCCTTGAAGCTTGGAGTTTTCAGTTTTTAGAGCTCTTCCTCTTCCCCCGGCACCGGCGGAATCACATCCTCCCGCTCCAACAACCTCTCCAAATCTAGATCCTCAATCAGATCTTTCGGCGTCCCCCTGACAATGGAAGCATAGGGCACCATCCGGTCCAGCTCCGCAATCGCGCAATGCACCATCGAGGAAACGATATCTTCATCGAATTTCTCCCGCTCGAAAATATTCGTCACCCGGAAGACCAGCATCTCCCGGTCAAAGTCATACTCGATACTCCCGAGCGTAAGCTGCTTGTTTGCCCGCATCAACAGCTCCAAAAACGCCGCCATCTGAGGCTCCGCGATAAACATCGGACTCTCCGAAACCACACTCAACGCATTCAACTCAGTAAACGCCTGCACCACCAGATCCACCCGCGTATGATGCGCCTCAAATCCCGCCCGCAACACATCCCGGCCCTCGACCAGCTCCGCGTGCCACCCGTTTTTCCCGAAAACTTCCTCTACCGATAATATCTGTCTCGAATGCGGTCTCATGCCCCCGTCATGGTTCCTTAAGACAGGAGTTGAAAGGCTAAAATCTGCGCTTCCCGCTCAAAACCGCTGCTTCATTCAGTTTCGCCTGAAAAAGCCCCTCCGCCACCATCGGTATCACATCGATAGGTATCGGCTTTCCTTCGGAAAAAATCAGATTCGTTCGCCCCGCATCGAATACTGCCAGCCTGTCTTCCACACGAAACCACGTCCCGTCACAGATACCCACAAATCCTTGCTCGGAAAAATAGTCCCCGATCTCACGGTGCGTCGAATCACGCCCTGCGAAGAACGGCTGGGATGTCGCGATCACAAACCGCCCGTCCACCTCCGAGAACCCTTCCAGCCGGTTCATCCCCGCGTACAGGCGACAATTCACTAAATTAAGCCGTTCGAGATATTGTAACGGAGATCCCGGTCGCGCCTGGAACCAGTCGCTCACCATTCCGGATATCAAATTCTCCTCGCAAAACGGATGCCGCCCGTATCCCGAGCCTTTGGTGATTTTCCCGATTCTTTTAACCATACCCTCCTCGACTGGAAAAAGGTCGTGCTCCATCCGGCCGCGATCAATATTTTCCCTAGTTTCTCAAAAGGAATCCACAATCCCTCAGCGGATGCCCACTCCCGCAGAATTCCTATCTGCCTCTCGCGCGTTACCGGCCAGCCCTTGACCGTCCAAGGCTGCGATCCACCTGAGCCATCATTTGCTCCCAAGTAAGCACAGGCTGCGCGGAGATGATCCGTTGTGCTTCCTCTGGTTCGATAAACCACCGCTTCGGATTCGCCTCGTCCGGCATCCCCCCGTTCTCCGTCTTGATTGGTTCCGGACATGCGATTGTTTCTGGAGAAATCCCGCTCACATCCAAACCCTGCCCCAACTCAAACAAAAACACAAGAAAACTCACCCAAAACCCAAAAATCCAAGTTCTTCTTTCCGAGTATTCCGTGCCTTCCGTGGTCAAACCTCTTTATCCAGAACCTAGCACTCTTCATTCGTCATTTCTCCACCCGCCCCGTCACCGCCCTCACCAGTAGTTCTCGAAAACTCTTCCTCACCGGCCCGAGAGAAAGATGCATCCCCGCCGTTTTCTCCTCATTGAAATGCAGAGTCAGCCACTTTTCCTCCACATCCACGGCGGCAATCTCCTGCCACATGACCACCTGCATTCCCTTCGAGGGTCGGAAAAACGGGAAAATCTCCAACCCCATCGGAGTAAGGATCAGATACGCATGCTTCGTCAGATGCCGCGCTAGCCAGAACGCGCCGCTCGCCATCACCACACACGGAATCGCCCAAGCCGGGTGCGGCAGCTCGGGATTCGTCTCTCGGTAGATCCCAGTGGCCAACAGCGTCACCGCAATCCCAATAAGGATAGCCCCAAGAATACAGAACAGAACAGCCTGCCCGGACCGGGTGAATCTCAATTCTTTCTGCGGCTCAGCAACCATCTGTTGGCAGTGGCCCGCAGGCTACGGTTCCTCCTCGTCCAAATACACACACTCATCCCCCTCCTTGTGCCGACGCCACGCGTTCAACCCAATGACGATAAGGAATCCCATGATCACGAACGAAGCCTCCATAAAAAACGGAGTCGATAGAATACCAGCGACCATGCCCACACCTTCCCCTCCCCATCCCGGGATCAGCCTCCACCCAAGCAACAAACTAACCACAACGACAGTGACGACCGCGATCACGCTCAGTCCCACCAAAATTTGCTTTCCTCTGTTCTCCGTTTCCTCCGCTTTTTTCATCGTTCCGCCCACACCGTAGCCTCTCACCCTCCACTCTCCATCCTAAATTCTAAAAAATATTACGGAAAACTTGATTATTTTGAAAAAAGATAGAAACTCGTGCCATCAGACCCTTCGCCCACAGACTGCGCGCCGTCCCTGTCACGATTTTACTCCTCGTGCCAGTGGTCTTCGCATCCATGTGGCTAGCACCCTCTGCTCCCCGTAAATCCGAGAGAACGACCTCCCCTCCGCTCACTCAGCGACTCCCGGTGGAAATCATTACAACCGACACCCCGCCGAAGTGGGTTCTTGTCCCGATCGATCCGAGTTAATCCATCATTTTCGGCTTCCCCGCATTTCAGGTTCTCCGCATTGTCCCCGGCATGCCGATCTCTGATTTCGCCAATTCCTTCGTCTGTGACCTCATCGCCTATGAGCCAGGAAAACCCATCGAGGAAACCGCCCGTGAACTGGGCCTCGATCCTACTTCCATTGTAAAAGTCGCGTCCAACGAAAATCCGCTCGGCCCCTCGCCTTTGGCAAAACAAGCCATGCGCGAGGCCATCGAGAGCGCCCACATCTACCCAGATGGTGGCGGCTACAAGCTCCGCTCCGCCATCGCCGAAAAACTCGGCTTCGATATCTCCAACATCATCCTCGGCAACGGCTCCAACGAAATCATTGAACTACTCTGCCACACCTTCCTCAATCGCGATGCAGAACTCATCGCCGCGAAACACGCCTTCGTCGTCTACAAGCTCATGGCCACTCTGTTCGGCGCGAAATACGTCGAGGTCGATGACCCGGATTTCATCCACGATCTCGATGCGATGGCCGCCGCGATCACAGAAAACACGCGCCTCGTCTTCATCGCGAACCCGAACAACCCCACCGGCACTCAAGTCACTCAGGAAGCCATGGATCTGTTTGTTGAAAAACTCCCCCCCCATGTGATCGCCGTTTTCGACGAAGCCTACTTCGAATTTCTCGATACCCCACCAGACGTCCTGAAACACGTCCATGCCGGAAAAAACGTCATCGTGCTTCGCACCTGCTCGAAAATTCACGGACTCGCCGCCCTGCGGATCGGCTACGGAATCGCACCGAAAACCATCGCGGATCTCCTCCAGAAAGCCCGCCAGCCATTCAATACGAATGCCATCGCACAGGCGGGCGCACTAGCCGCTCTCGACGATTCGGATCACATTGAAAAAACCCGCGCAATCAACCGCGAAGGACTGGCATTTTACGAAAAAGCTTTCACCGAACGCAGCCTAAAATTTGTCCCCTCCGTGGCAAATTTCATTCTCGTGGAAGTTGGAGACGGAAATCTCGTATTCCAGGAAATGCTCAAACAAGGAGTGATCGTCCGCGCCATGTCCGGCTACAAACTTCCCTCCTGGGTTCGCATCTCCATCGGCACCCCGGCGGAAAACCAAAGAGCCCTCGAAGTCCTAGACAGCGTCTTGACCGACTGAACACTGTTTACTTTTTACTCTCTTCCTCCAAAGTCCCGCCCCATGAACTTCTCAGGCACCCATACCGCCCTCATTACGCCGTTTCGAAATGGCGCGATTGACGTCCCCGCTTTCGAAGCGCTGATTGAACGCCAGATTGCAGCAGGCATCACCGGCATCGTCCCCGTTGGAACCACCGGTGAATCGCCAACCCTCGACAGCGAGGAACACATTGAAGTCATCCGCCTTGCCATCGAGTTCGCGAAAGGCCGCTGCAAAGTCATCGCCGGCACCGGGGCCAACGCCACTGCCGAGGCCGTAGAACTCACCCAAGAGGCGGAAAAGCTCGGCGCCGACGGCACGCTCCAAGTCTGCCCATACTACAACAAGCCCTCCCAAGAAGGCCTCTATCTCCATTTCAAAGCCATCGCAAACGCCACTGCGCTGCCCGTCATGCTCTACAGCGTACCCGGCCGCTCCACGGTCGAAATCGCCCCGGAAACCGCCGCCCGTCTCGCCTCGGATTGCAAAAATATCGTCGCAATCAAAGAAGCCGGTGGATCCGTGGACCGCATCAACCAGCTCGTCCAAGCACTGCCCGATGGCTTCGGCATCCTTAGTGGCGACGACCCACTGACTCTCCCGTTCATCTCTTGCGGAGCAAACGGCCTCGTCTCAGTTGCTGCAAACCTCATCCCCGAGACCATCGTGAAACTCGTCAACCACTGCCTCGCCGGTGAGTTCACCGAGGCACTCGCCATCCAGAAGCTCTACTACCCGCTGATGCGCGGCCTCATGTCTCTCGATGTGAACCCCGTCCCCATCAAGACCGCCGTCGCCCTCCAAGAACACTGCAGCGACGAACTCCGTCTCCCTCTCGCTCCCATGGCGGACGATAACCTCTTCGCCCTCCGCACCCTCCTTAAGTCCTACAACCTGATCTAGTCGGGTTAGACGTTAGAAGGTATTTGTTAAAAGTCCCTTCAAGCGTCAAATACCCTTCCAAATAACTTCTAACAAATAACCTCTAACTCTTCCCACCATGACACCCAAACTCTTCAATCCAGGCCCCGTCGATGTTTCTCCTGAAACCTTCGCCGCCATGTCGCACACAATGATCGGCCACCGCGGTTCCGATTTTGAAAATCTCTACGCTTCCCTTCAACCAGGCCTGAAAGAAATCTTCGGCACGGAGCGCCCGGTGTTCCTCTCCACATCCTCCGCATGGGGAGTCATGGAAGGCGCGCTTCGGAATCTAGTCCGCGAGAAAGTCCTCTGCCTTTGCTGCGGTGCCTTCTCTGACAAATGGATCGATGTCGCGAAAAAATGTGGTTACGAAGCCGAAGCCATCCAAGTCGAATGGGGCGAAGCCATCGATCCCGAAGCCGTTCGTGCGAAACTCTCCGAAGGTGGATTCGACACCGTCACCTTAATCCACTCGGAGACCTCCACCGGCGTCCTAAACGATCTGGAGAAAATCTGTGCCGTCGTAAAATCCTTCCCAGATACGATACTCATAGTAGATACGGTATCCTCCCTCTCCACCGTGGACATCGATATGGACAAGAACGGCATCGATGTCTGCCTCGCCGGCGTTCAGAAAGCTCTTGCGCTTCCTCCCGGCCTCGCACTTTTTGCCGTTTCCGAAGCAGGAATGGAACGTGCCAAAACAATCCCGAATCGCGGTTACTATTTCGACTTCATCGAATTCGCGAAAAACGACGCGGCCAACAACACGCCGACCACCCCATCCATCTCACTTCTCTTCGGCCTGCAGCACATGCTCGGCGAAATCAAAAAAGAAGGCTTCGCAACCCGCAAGGCACGCCACGCGAAAACCAACGCAATGATCCACCAATGGGGTGCGAAGCACGGCTTCGAACTCTTCGCTCCCGAAGGGAATCGCTCCTACGCTCTCACATGTTTTGCCACACCGGAAAGCCTCGATCTCCCCGCATTCATCAAGAACTTGAAAACGAAGCACAACTTCCTCATCAACGGAGGTTACGGGAAAATCAAAGGCTCCACCTTCCGCATCTCGAACATGGGCAATGAAACCGAAGCCACCATGCAGGAACTCATCGACGCCATGGACGATGTCCTAGCGTAGCTGCCGCGTCTCGCGGCAGACCGTGCTCACCCCGTCTCGGGGTGAGTCGTGGAAACATCAGAAAAATTCCGCCATCCCGCTCTTCCCACGCATCCCCATCAGACAAAACGCGTAGTTTCCTTCCTCCCAAACTGCCTCCGCCCAGTCACCCTCTTGCCTGATTACAGGATACGCCATCCCAGGGAGTTCACCCTCCACATCCTCGCGCCGAAAGATGATCAGGTGAACCGTCCCGTTTTTATCGTCGAAACAGATCAGTGAGCCCTTCTTGCCATCGATCACCAGCTCACGGCAACCCAGCCCCTTCACACCCCGCAGACCTGGAGGAATAATTCCATCCCCACACGGCAGGCCCTTCTTCTTCAAATAGGAAACGAGCTGCCTAGGCTCCTGAGCCATCTCATCAAGACTGAAAAGCGGAGACTGGAAACTGCGGATGAATCCGGCTTGCACGGCCTCCACCGGCACCCCTGTCCCCGCCATTACTGGGTTTTCCGCCCGATCTCCTTTGATTAGGAAAAATGCCAGTGCGATCCCCGCCACTGCAGCCAGCGGAACCGCAAATCTTTTAAAGAACGGAACAGGTCCCGGCTTCACAGCGCTCTGCTCCATCGCCTCCATGACTCGCTCTCGCAGACTCGCAGGAACTTTGATCGAAGCCATCGCGCCTATCATTTTCGCATCTTCCTCGGGTTCGGGGCCGACGACATCGCGATCATCTTGCACCATCGCTAGTAGGACATCTTCGCGCAGCCCTTTCGGCAGCTCCACACGCGCCAGCGCCTCAGCAAAATCCGCATCGAACGCCCTCTCGCGCACCAGCCATTGGCCCAGCTCACGATCGCTCGTCGCAAGACGCAAAGCCTCCGCGAAGTCCGCGTCTGCGGCATCCGCACCTTCCGGTCGAAAGCTCTGAAGCACAAATCTTGCCCTCTCTTTATCCATGATTCTTTTCAAAAAATTCCGGGTTTGTTTCCACTAAATTCCTCGGCCCGCTCGATGGCTCAGCAACCATTTTTTTTCTCAGCATCTCTTTCCCCCGAGACAGCCGGGACATCACTGTCCCAATCGGCACTCCCAAAATTTCCGCGATCTCCTTGTAGGAATGTTGCTGCAGGTAGAATAGAGCTAGGGGAGCCTGATACATATCCTCCATCTCACCCAGCAACTCCACCGCGCGATGCCCATCCATATGCCTCTCCGCATCCTCTTCGGTCCCCGCCGCCCCAGCCATTGCAGTCTCATCCAAGGGCTCATCCGAGAACCTTGCCATCTTCCGCCTCTGCCCGAGAAACTCCCGATGCAAAGTCGTGAACAGCCAAGTCTTTGCCTTGCTACGATCGCGCAATTGGGAATTCTTTGCCGCCCAGATACAGAACGTCTCTTGCACCAAATCCGACGCACGATCCGGACTCCTCGTCAGAGAATACCCGAAACGGTACAGCGCTTCATAGTGCGCATCGACCAATTCTCCGAACTCGCTCATTTCTAGATCGTAGGAGGGAATTCTTCTCGGTGCTATTCCGAATAATCTCCCGAAGTCGAAAAAACACTTCTTTATCTCCCGTAAAAGGCGCCTAGGATCGACTTAATTCAAATGCAAAAAACACTACAAACCCTACTCGCTGCGACATGTTCGGTCGCATTTTCCCCGTTCGCATTCGCTGATTTCACATTCGCCGAAAAAGACGGTGCCCTTCAACTACTCGAAGGGGAAATCCTAGTCACGGCCTTCCGCTCGGACTACCGCGTCCCCTATCTATATCCACTCACCTCACCCTCTGGCACAAATATCGCCCGCCATTGGCCCATGGAGAATGACATCGCCTCCGAGGACAAAGACCATCCTCATCACCGCAGCCTCTGGCTTTCTCACGGAAATGTGAACGGCTACGATTTCTGGGCCGGACAAGACAACAAGAACGCCACGATCAAGGTCAACTCCATCACCGAGAAAGAAGCCGGAAAAGATTCCGCGACTTTCACCGCCGATCTTACCTGGACGGCAGAAGGCAGGAACTTTCTCCAGGAAACACGCACACACACCTTCACCCGCCCGGATGCCGACACCCTCCGAATCGACATCAGCGCCACTATGACAGCACTGGAAGACGAAGTCGTCTTCGGCGATACAAAGGAAGGCACCTTCGCCATCCGCACCGACCGCACCCTTCGCGTCAAGGGCAAGGAAGCGAAATCCACCCTCACGAACTCGAACGGCGAGACCAATCTCAAAGCTTGGGGCAAGCGCGCCAACTGGGCCGCCTACTCCGGACCAGATGAAAAAGGCCAAGCCGTCGTGGTTGCAATCATCGACAACCCCACCTCCTTCCGTCACCCCACCCACTGGCACGCTCGCGATTACGGCCTGCTCGCCGCAAACCCCTTCGGCATCCACGATTTCGAGTCAAACAAAGACAAAACCGTGGGCAACCATACGCTGAAGAAGGGTGAGTCGATCACTTTCAACTACACCGCCATCATCCACAACGGATCTCTGGAATCCGCCAAACTCGACGAAATCTACAAATCCCTCCCAGCAAAACCATAAACCCAGGACGTTCAGAATCATGAAAACCACACGCCGCAGTTTCCTCTCCACCTCCACCCTTGCCGGTGCCTTCGCCCTCACACCGACCTTCGCCCGCGCCGCTGCCAGCAGCGCAAACGGCGACCTCCGGGTATGCGTAATCGGCCTCAACGGACGGGGCAAACCACTCACGAACGACGTCCTCAAATCGAAGGGAGCAAAGCTCGTCGCCCTTTGTGATGTCGATTCCAAAGTCCTCGACGGGTTTGCCGCAGATGTCGAAAAGAGAGGCACCAAAGTCATCAAGTTCGAGGACTACCGCAAAGTCTGCGAATCCGACGAAATCGACGCCGTAGTCATCGCCACACCAAACCACCTCCACACCCTCATCGCCACCACCGCTGCCGCCAACGGCAAGCACGCCTACGTAGAGAAACCCGTTTCCCACAACGTCTGGGAAGGTCGCCAACTCGCCAACGCAGCCGAGAAACACAAGACCATCATCCAGCACGGCTTCCAGCGCCGCTCCGAGACCTCATGGCATGAGGCCTACGATTTCCTCAAATCCGGGGAACTCGGAAAAATCACCCTCTCGCGCGGCTTCTGCTACAAGCCACGCAATTCCATCGGAAAAGTCGCCAAACCTCTCGATCCACCGAGCACCGTAAACTACGATCTCTGGTGCGGCCCACGCGAAGTCGTCCCCGTCCCACGCACACAGTTCCACTACGATTGGCATTGGCAGCAAGCCTACGGAAACGGCGACCTCGGAAACCAGGGTCCCCACCAGCTCGATGTCTGCCGCTGGTTCACCGGCGATCCCATTCTTCCTGCAGCCACCGTCTCCGTCGGCGCGCGACTCGGCTACGATGACGACGGCAACTGGGCCAACACCCAGGTCTGCTACTACGACTATCCCATCCCCATCGTCTTCGAAGTCCGCGGTCTCCCCACAGACGACTACCGTGGTGAGAAAATCGGCAACATCATCGAATGCGAAGACGGACATCTCTCCGGCGGCCATACCTCGGAATGCTCCGCGTACGACAAGGACGGTAAAAAAATCAAAACCTTCAAAGGCGGCAAGTCGCACATGCAATCGTTCGTCGATTCCTGCCATGCGGGGAAAATCCCATACTCCCACGGAGCCGAAAACGGCCACCTCTCCGCCGCACTCGCACACATCGGAAATATTTCCTGGAAACTTGGAGCCCCGACGAAACCAGCGGATATCAAAGCTGCAATCAACGATGCCAACACATCGGACGCGGTCGAACGCATGATCGTCCATCTGGAGAAAAACGGAGTCGATCTCCAGAAAGACATGCTCGCCCTTGGCAAGCCGCTCACTCTGGATCCGGAGAAGGAAATCTTCATCGGAGACTATGCCGAAGAAGCCAACCCCATGCTCACCGAGTCCTACCGCAAAGGCTTCGAACTCCCAATGTAGGCTCCGTAGCTGCCGCGTCCCGCGGCAGGCCGTGCTCACCCCGTCTCGGGGTGAAACTTCATACGGAATCCTTCCTCCCAGCCCACCTCAGGATCTTCCTCTCCAGCCGCCCCTCGCGTTCCGCGTCGGGCGGCTTTTCTTCATAGCGCACCCCATAGTGATATTCGCGCAGCTCCTCCCCAAATTCAGGTCCATCCTCCCCCATCGCTTCCAACTGCAGCGACATCGTCACTCCCTTTCCCCCGCCCGCCGCCTTCCGCCACGCCATCACATATCCAGCCCCCCGAGATTCTGTCGATATCCCGGTTCCCCTTCCCATCACTTCCTGCCTCCGTCTTCTAAAGAAGAACATCGCTACAGCAAAAACACCGAACGCTCCCGCCAATCGCAGCGCCATTCTTTCCACCCGACCGCTTCGACCAGTTGCGCCCTCCTCCATTTCCGAAAATTCATCCTCCGGCCCCGGCAGCTCTTCATCGGCTGCCGCAATCCTCGGCCCCCCCCCACCTCCCAGCACAACCGGCGGAGTTGGCTCCATCACCACCCAGCCATGTCCCTTGAGCCTAACCTCAACCCATGCGTGCGCCTCTCGCGCCCGGAAAACGAACATCCTGCTCTCCTTGAAATACTGCCCTCCCGCCCATCCATAAGCCACCCGGCTCTCCACCCCGATCTCTCTCGCCATCAAAGCCCCCGCCGTCGCAAAAAATTCGCAATGCCCACGCTTCTCCTCGAATAGAAAATTCTCCAGAGGCTCCAGATTTTTCCGATTTTCCGTCACCAGCGAATATCCGTATCCGTCCCGCAGGAAATCCACAATACCCGCCAACTTCTCACCCAAACTCCCTGTCCCCGCCGCTTTGTTCGCCAAGGCAGCCAACTTCCGACTCCCCGTTGGGTCCGCCACACCTTCGCTCTCCAGCACCTCCCCCTCCAGATCCCCTAGAGAAACCGACAGCGAACTCGCCAGATATTCGAACCCAGCCGGCCCGGAGACATCTGGCAACATCGCTGTCCCATCACGAGTTACAGTCAACTCCGGCAACCTCACCGCCTTCGCACCCTGAATTGCCGTAAAAAAATCTCGTCCCGCAGGATCTTTTCCAAGGAATACCTCATGCGGAATTTCATCCTCCTCTCGCTCCCCAAGATCAATCCACCCACTCTCGTCCGCCTGGAGTTTCTCCTCACCCAAACCCGATGCTGACCACGTCCCATTCCTATATTCGTCCAGCACGAATGCCCGCACATACACCTGCCGTTTCAGCAAACGAGCCGCATCGTCCTCCTTAATCAACCTGACGAAAACCTCCGGCTTCGCACCGGGCTTGAGATTTGTTCTCTTAGGAAGTGTCCGCTCCCGCCCATCGTCCCAAAGCCAGTTCCCACCGCCTCGTCTCAGTCCACCCCCCGACTGCTCTCGATCGGCAGCCGCGGCCGGTCGCACCACTTTCTCCATCTGTATCGCCACCTCCTCCAAAGGTCCCGGCAGCACGCTCAACATCCAGAGCAACAGGCACTCCAACGCAAGGATACCTGTCCCGATCGCGAGAAAATCCACCCACCCAGGCTTACTGGTGCCCTTCGCAATTTCCAACTCACCCCGTTGCCGCCTAGCCGACCAAAATCCAAGCCCACCGACCAGTAGAAGCACCGCAAGACACCCCCGAAGAAGCCCAGGCATCTCGGCAGGCCAACCCCGCAACAACGCGTAGGAACCCGCTCCCGCCAATCCCAATAACAGAAACCTAACCATCATTTCGCCCCCCTTTTGTTCCGCACAAGATTTCTACGAGGAACATCGTACTTCTCGATATTTACCACCACCGGATTCAGCTTTAGAATCGGAATCATCCCTTTCCACCCCGCCGGTGGCATATCGGAAATGATCACCACACTCTCGTGTTTCCCCGCCCCCGCCAGCACTCCCTCAAGATCGTGAGCTTCCGTCCACATCGCCCTCTTGGCCATCATCAACTCCTCCCGCGCACGCCCCAATTGCCTCCGTGTCCTAAGTTCTCTCTCCTCCCAGTTGTTGAAATCCGCCACCCACCGCGTTGGCATTCCCCAACCACACAGCATCCCAAGCGTCCCGCTTAATAGAGACAAGGCAGTCTCGAAGCGGTCCGGTCTGATCAGTTTCCCATCGCTGCCATAAGAATGAAACACGACCAAACAGCTTTCCGCCTGCGTCCCCGGAGGCTCATCCTCCCTCACCAACACCGCGCCACCACCAGCCTCCGCACGTAGACTCGGCCCCCATGCGATCCTCCGCACTCGGTCCCCAGCTCTCCACTCCCGCAACCCCTTCCACTCTCCACTCTCCCCCGCCTGTCGCGCACCCCCACGCGGAACACCTTCCATGAGCTGACCGATCAGCGAAATCTCCCTAGGCACTTTCTCCCTCGCCAAAACCCCGATTTCCTTTTCCACCTCCATCCGTTTCTCAAAACTCATCAAACCCAGAGGAAACCCCGATCTTACCCATCCTTTCTGCACTGTTCCAAGGCCACGCCCCACAAGACTCGGCCTACCCTCAATCTTCGCCCCACCACCCCCAGCCAACCACACGGCTCTTCCAGAAATCTTCCTCTCCCCCGCGAGATCCACCCCAAACTCGATGCGAAAACCATCCAACATCCGCCGCCCATTCCGCACCCCAATGGTCACCGGAAACACCTTCCCTGCCTTCACCCGCCTCGCTCCGGTGCATTCCAATTGAAGCTTTTTGAGGTTCTCCCTCCCAAGCAACCAAGCGACCACGAACAATCCACCCACACCCAGCCCCATCGCTGCCATTACGCCGTCCACCCGCCACATGCCAGCGAGGAAAAGCACCAGCCCACACAACGCCAGCACGGTCCCCCCCGCCGTCCGACTTACCCGGACCCTATCCTCAGTCCGTGAAATTGGATTTCCGCTCGCCTCCACCGCCTCCTTGGCTCCACTCGGGTTCCTTCGCATCCGCCCACAGTTCCTCCAATCCGTAAAATTCGCGCATTTCTTCGTGCATCACGTGGACCATCACGTCGATGTAGTCGAGCACCACCCACCGCGAGTCAGCCTTGCCTTCGGACCACACCGGCTTCACCGAATGCTCCTTTTCGACCAGACCACCGATCTCCCGGATGATCGCACGCAGGTGCGGCATCGAGGATCCCGAGCAAACGATCATGAAATCCGTCAGGTTCGATACCCCCCGCATATCCCAGACCCGGATTCTCTCCGCCTGAATCTCCTCCGCCGCTTTCACGCACGCTTTCGCCAATTCTTCTCCTTCGATCACCATGGACATCACTTTTGGAAACGGAAGATACCCTCCTCCATCCCAACTTTGCAACCAGCTTTCTCAAGAGATCGAAACCCGCAGTTTCTGAGCAGTTCTCTCCTCAAAATCCAACCAAACTCACCAACTCCTGATCGCTGAACTCATCGAGATGATCCATCGCCGCAACGAGAATCTCCGTCTCCGCCACCTCTTGAATCTCGACCCATTCCTCCGCATCGATTTGTGAGGTCCCATCCACCGTCTTCCCTTCCTTTTCCGTAGGCCCGATCAAGAAAATAGCGCCAAGAACCCCACAAGCAGCCACCGCCCCCCAAGGCGCGAATCCCACGACTCGTGACCACCACGCGTCGGTCTCAGGCAATTGCCTCACCGCTCGCAAGGTATCATCCGCGAAACGACCCCGTGCCTCGACCGGTGCCGATTTCCCCAGCAGTTTCCAGGTCGCGTCTTCTTCGTTCCATTCGTCCTCAGCTTTCATAAAATCGGTAATACACTAGAGAGAACTCCACATACCGCGAAAAGTTCCAAATTTTCTCCATTCAATCTGCATTCAGACCCCTCGCCTGTCCCCCCAAAGGCGTACATGCAATCGATCTGAAAAACGAAGCCCCAAATCTCGACACCGCTCCGCCAGCCAAGCCGCGCTCTTGTCCAACTCCTCCACCGTCCTCCCCTCCGGCATCAGAATCACTCTCTCCTTGGAAATCCCCACTGTTCCAAGCAACGCAAGAATTTCTGCGATATCCTCCTCCCCCTGCACCACAAACTTGAACCAAGCCTTCCCCGTTCCCGCCAGTCCCGACAGCACCTCCGGCTTCAGCCTGAGTTCCGCACCCATTCCACTGTTCGCCAGCTTCGGGGAAACATTCATCTGCCCCACCGCCCCGAGAAATCCCTTCCCCGGCATCTTCGTCCCGTTCGTCTCCACCTCGAAAAACCACTCCTCCCCGTCTCCACGCAAAGCCGCCATCAACTCCACCAACCCATCCTCCTGCAGAAGCGGCTCCCCCCCCGTAAGAACCACCCTCCGGCAACCATACCCCCGCACCACCTCCATAATTTCCTCCACCCCCATCTCAACAATCACATCCTCCTTTTTGTGCTTCGCATATCCTTGGATCGCATCCTTCTCATGCTTCCACGGCGTTCCCTCGAAATTCCACGTATGATCCGTATCGCACCAAGCGCAATGCAGGTTGCACAACGATAGCCTCACAAACACCGCAGGCGCACCCATCGATACCCCCTCACCCTGCAAGGTGTGAAAAATCTCCGCCCCATCCCCCAGTCGCGCCAACTTCATGTCCCACCTTCCTTCCTAACCCTCATGATTAGAAGTCCGGATTTTCCAACTCGTTCCAAAACCAATTTCATCCATGAATTCTTACGTCTCCGCAGCCTAAGAAAAATCTCGCCACCGAAAAAGCACCGCACTTTCCTGTTCTATTCAGCATCGAAAGTCTCAGGGTTCGTAACAGGTATCGGAGATTTAGAAAAGCCTGCGGGATCACGCGTAACAATCAATTCAGCACCGCAAGCAAGCGCCGCTGCAATCTGCATGGCATCTTCGAAATCCCCTTGGTCGTGAAGGAAGGCGACTTCGAGATCCACGTGTCCAACAGGAGCAATCCGGCATACTGACGTGACGTTACGAATGAAGAGAAGCGTCGCTTCCCGCCCAGCAAGTTTCCCTAGAATGTAGGAGAGATTCGAAACAGTATGCCACGAGATGAAGCATGCATGGTTCGCGATCGCATCTTTCAGAATGGCCTCTGAAGCAGGAAAATGAGGTTCCCTCCGCAACGCGACATCAAGGAGGATGTTCGTATCGAAGAACAGGTTCATTCAACACGGGTGTATTTCTCCCAAATCGCCTGCGCCCTCGGATCATCGTCAAAGGAAGTGGACTGATCAGCCAGTGCCGGGCGCTTCGCCCATTTCTCCAAAAAACTCAGGGCTTTCTTTTTCTCCGCCTCGGAGGGCAACGACTTTTGCTGCTCACCGTAGGCTTGAAAAGAAAGCATCACGGCAACGGGTCGACCTTGCTTTTCAATGGTCACAGGCTCCAGCTGAGCCTGATCGAGCAAGGCCCCGAAGCGGGTCTTCGCATCAGAAGCAGATACTTTGGTCATGAGCAAAACTCTAGAAGATTTAATCAAAACAGTCAAATTGAACGTTTCATGATCAAGGAGGGACCACATTCTGCTGCCCAGCTAGGAAAGCGCACTGCCCCAGTCTCCTTCGCCATGCCATTCACCTCCCCCTTGCACCCCCTCTCGATTCTGCCATCCTGCCGCCATGGGATTGCACGCGCTCGGAGACTCGTCATGGCTGTTCAAGGCCGGGGGGTCGTCGCCCGAGAAGAAGCTTGAGCTGATCCTCCGCATGCGCCGTATTCTGGAACTCAATCCCATCCCAGAAATCGTCGATCTCGTCTCCTCCTTCGACACCATCGCGGTGCATTTCAATCCCTTCGACGGCCAAAAGGTCCTCGACCACCTGACCTCTCTCCACCTCGACGAAGTCGGTGATCAGCAGCCATTTGGCGGGAGGACAATCACCATCCCCGTGGTCTACGACCTCCAAGCGCTTGCTGACACAAAAAAACTCGATGCGACCGACCTTTTGGCGCTTCACCGCGACAACGAATACACCGTCGCCGCCATCGGATTTTCTCCCGGTTTCCCCTATCTCCAGGGGCTCCCACCACAGCTCCATCAGCCGAGACTTTCCAGCCCGAGGAAGGTGGCGGCGGGCTCGGTGGCCATCGCCGGTGACCAGGCCGGCATTTACCCTTTCGCGTCGCAGGGCGGATGGCATGTGATCGGTCGCACCGATGCAGTGCTGTTCGATCCCCTTCGCGATCCTCCGGCCCTGCTGCAACCGGGAGACAAGGTTCGTTTCGCAGAAATGGAAACGCTCAAACAGCCCGAACCTTCGTCTCTGGAGACCGAGTCCCTGCCCGGTGGCATCCGGGTCATTGAACCGGGTGCTCTCAGTTCCGTCCAGGATCATGGTAGGTGGGGGCACCAGCATCTCGGGGTCTCGCCCGGAGGCGCCGCTGATCCGGTGCTGGCCTCCATCGCCAATCGATTGGTCGGTAATCATGACGATGCCGCAGTCATCGAATGCACGATGACTGGCCCTCTGCTGCAGTTCGACGCCGATTCCCAGGTAGCTTGGGTCGGCTGGAGCAACGAGGCATCCGGCAAACCTCATGAAATGAAGGCCGGCGACAGCATTGATCTCCGCAGCCGCATGAGCCATTTGCGGGGCTACATTGCCGTGGCGGGTGGCATCAATGTCCCCGAGGTGCTTGGCAGTTGCGCCACTGATCTGCGTGCGTCTTTCGGAGGCCGTCACGGTCGCACTCTGCGAGCCGGGGACATCCTGCCTATCGGGAAAGCCAGCACCGCTCCCGTTTCCGAAGAATGGCATGTCTCCTGGCCGCACCCGGATGGGAACCTGATCGAACTTCGCTACCTCCGAGGACTTCAAGCGGATTGGTTCAGCGAGGAAACCCACAAGCTATTTTCCGAAAATTTCTACGAGATCAGTCCAACCTCCGACCGCACGGGCACGCGACTCAAAGGGCCCAGTCTCAAACTCAGAGCACCTCGCGAGATGGTTTCCCAACCAGTGGTCGCCGGATCCGTGCAAATCCCCCCAGACGGCCAGCCCATCGTCCTGATGAGCGAGCGTCAAACCATCGGCGGTTACCCGCAGATTGGACACGTCATCTCGGCAGACATTCCGAAACTCGCCCGCGCCTGGCCGGGAACCCAAGTCAGCTTCCGTGAAGTCGATCTCGACGAAGCCCTACATGCCTGGAACGAACTGCACCGCGATCTTGGCCTTCTCAACGCCGGCCTGATGATGAAACGAAACGAGAGCTAATGCAGACCATCGACCTCAATGCAGACCTCGGCGAAGGCAGCGAGCACGACGAAGCCCTGATGGCTTTGACCAGCTCGGTCAACATCGCCTGCGGGGGACATGCCGGTGATGAGGAAACGATCCGGCGTGCCATCGGACTCGCGATCCAGTCTCAAGTCGCCATCGGCGCCCATCCTGGCTACGAGGACCCGGAGAATTTCGGAAGGAAGCCGATGCAACTCTCCTCTGGAGAAATCCGCGACCTCATCCTGCGCCAGCTCGAGCGCATGTTACGAATCCACCCACATCTTCACCACGTCAAACCACACGGAGCCCTCTACAACCAGTCCAACCAAGACGAGGCGATGGCCGCAGCTTTGGTTGCTGCCATCGCCGAGGTCCAACCCAACACCATCCTCTATTGCCCTCCCCATGGCTCAATAGCCAAAGCTGCCGCCGAGATGAATCTGCCCATCTGTGCAGAAGGTTTCATCGACCGCCGCTACCAAGATGACGGCAACCTCTGTCCGCGCACAGATCCACGAGCGCTCATCGAAGACGTAAACGAGGCGGTATCGCAGGCCCTCAGAATATCAAATCATGAGACAGTCACTACTCTCAACGGAGCCACCATTCCACTAAAAGCGAGAACACTGTGCGTCCATGGCGACAGTCACGATGCCATGGAGCTATTGCGGCTCACTCGCTCATCGCTTGAAGAGGCCGGCATCCAGATTATGGCTCCCTGATTGATTCTCTCGAACTCCCAGCTCACCAAGAACGGAATCCACTCGTAAAACCCACGCACCTCCCCAAAACTTTCCCCGTGTTCAAGCTTCTCACTCTTCTTGCAGCCCTCCCCATCGTCGTCGCCTTCGTAGCGCGTTGGTGGTTCGGCATGCGCGTTCTCGCCTCTGAGGGAAAACGCCAGTGCCGCTGCGATCTCTCACGCTGGGAGAAATCCTTCGGCCCCGAGCACATGCCCGTTGCCGAAGAAGCCGATGCCCGCGTCTATGCCGAACTCCTACGGCGCACTTCCCTAGCAGAATGGCGCACCCGCGATCCCAAAGCCGCCGCCTCCCGCGAGGGCGCTCGCCGATTCGGAATGGCCGTCCCACCACTTTCCGCAATGGTCGCCATCTTTGCCTTGATCCTCGTGAAAATTCCGCCCGTTGGCGCCATCGCCATCTTCCTCCTCGCCATCGCTTTCTCCGTCATCATCTCCTACCTCTCGATTGCCCCGGAACTGAAAGCCATCCTCACCACTTCCCGCCGCCTCCGGGACACCGGAGTCTTTTACCGCCGCGACGACGAAGACGCCGTGATCGAAGCCGCCAACGCGTTGGCCTGGAAAGAAGCCGCACCACCCGTCTTAAACCTCATTCAGCGGTGAAAATTTAACCTTCAAAATTCGACTCCCAAGATGAATGAAGAATCAGTTACCTAAAACACGAACCCACTCTTCCTTCCATGGTCGCCAATCCTCTTACCCTAGCCCAGCCATCTTTCTCTTCCCTCTTCCTTGAGGTTTAAAGTTTAATATTTAAAGTTTCCATGACCACCCTCGCCCTCATCATCGTCATTTCCTTGTTCCTCCTCTGGAACCTCGAACTCATCGCCACTCTCCTCAACCTCAAAACCTTTCCTTCCACCCCCCCGGTGGAACTTGAAAGCCTGATGGATCAGGAAAAACTCGACCGTGCCCACTCCTACCTGAAGACAAATTCCCGCTTCGACCTAATACGCTCCACCACGTCCCTCACCATTCTTCTCGCTTTTTGGTTTCTCCATGGCTTTCCCATCGTGGATAACCTCGCCCGCTCCTTTTCTGGAAATGAGATCGTCGCCGGGATGCTCTTCCTAGCCATCCTCTTCGTCGCACAGAACCTCATCTCACTGCCCTTCGATTACTACGAGACCTTCGTCATCGAGGAAAAGTTCGGCTTCAATAAATCCACGGTTACCACATTTATAGTAGACCGAATCAAAGGTCTCGCGCTCGCCGCCATCCTCGGTCTTCCGCTCGTCGCCGGCATCCTGTGGATCTTCAATGAAGTGCCGAACGCCTGGCTCTGGGCCTGGGCCTTCGTCACCGCCTTCCAACTCATTCTCACCTACCTCGCTCCCTCGCTGATCCTTCCGCTCTTCAATAAATTCACCCCCATGCCAGAGGGTGAACTAAAATCGGAGATCGAAGCGCTCGGCGAAAAATGCGGATTCCCTCTACAGGGAGTCTTCGTCATCGATGGCTCCAAGCGATCCACCAAAGCCAACGCCTACTTCACCGGCTTCGGGAAACACAAGAAGATAGCCCTCTTCGATACCCTCACTGAAAAATCCACCACCCCCGAGCTGCTCGCCATCCTCGCTCACGAAATCGGCCACTTTCGCCTCGGCCACATCAAACAACGTCTCGTCGTCGGCATCCTCCAGATGGCACTCAACTTTTTCCTCATCGGCCTCGCCACCAACCCGGAAGGTGCCTTCGCCCGCGCCCTGCACGATGCCTTTTACGTCGGAAAAATTTCCCCACATACCGGCCTAGTCTTCTTCACCATTCTCCTGGAGCCAGCCTCAAAATTCCTCTCCGTCCTCGCCAACGCCTGGTCTCGCAAACACGAGTTCGAGGCCGATGCCTACGCCTCCGAGAACACCGGCACCCCCGAAGCCCTCGCCACCGCCCTCAAAAAGCTCTCCAGCGACCACCTCTCCCACCCCGCCCCCCACCAACTCCGCATCGTCCTCGACTACTCCCACCCCCCGCTCCTCCAGAGACTCAAGGCTCTCAAAGCCAATTGACACTGCCGACCATATACGGTATATACCAGATATGACAACCACCGTATTTCTAAATGGACGCTCTCAAGCAGTCCGAATCCCTAAGGAACTGCGCTTCGATGCCAAAGAGGTTTCCATCCGAAAATTGGGAGACGGTGTCGTACTCGAACCGATCAAATCTTCCGAATGGCCGGAAGGGTTCTTCGCGGACATCCTGATCACCGACGGGGAATTCCGCCGTGGAGCACAAGGCAATCTCCCTCCCACTCCCGAACTTGGGGCATGAAGTTCCTCCTCGATACCAACGTCTGCATCCGCCTAATGCGCGGGGATGACGCCGTTCGGGAAAATCTCCGACTAGCCACTCCAGATGATTGCGCCATTTCGATGATCACCGTCTTCGAACTCTTCGTAGCAGTCGAACGCTGTGCCGATCCAGAAAAGGAATCCATCAAAGTCAAACGACTCCTATCCGCCTTTCATCTCCTCCCCTTCGACTGGGACTCAGCCCTCAGAACCGCTACGATTCGCTGGCAGCTCGAAAAATCCGGCCAACCCATCGGCCCATACGACCTCCAACTCGCAGGCCAGGCACTCGCCTTGGAACTCACACTCATCACCCATAACACCCGCGAATTCTCCCGGGTTTCCGGCTTATCCTACGAGGACTGGCAATCTGACTGAAATGATTGAATCCGTGCTAGCACTTCTACCGCCCTGCTGCGTCCGGCCCCCTCCTTCTTCCTTGTAGTTTGAGCTTTGAAATTTGAAAGTTCCCACATGAACTACCGACGCTGTGGCGACTCCGGCCTTCTTCTTCCTGAAATTTCCCTCGGCTTCTGGCATAACTTCGGGCACGTCGATGATTTCCAAGAGTCCCGGCGTATCATGCGCCGCGCTTTCGACAAGGGCATCACTCACTTCGACCTCGCCAACAACTACGGTCCGCCCGCCGGATCCGCAGAGGAGAATGTTGGTCGTATTCTGGCAGAAGATTTCGCCTGCCACCGGGATGAACTGATCATCACCACCAAGGCTGGGCACGACATGTGGCAAGGGCCTTACGGCGAGTGGGGATCGCGCAAGCACCTCCTAGCCTCGCTCGACCAATCGCTGAAACGCCTTCGCCTACCTTACGTCGATATTTTCTACTCGCATCGCCCAGATCCAGATACTCGTTTGGAGGAAACTATGTCCGCGCTCGCCACCGCCGTGAATTCCGGTAGGGCGCTCTACGTCGGCCTTTCCAAATACCCGCTCAAGAAGCTCAAGAAGGCGGTAAAGATTTTAAAAGACATGGGCATCCGTTGCCTCGTTTACCAGCCGCCCTATTCCATCCTGAACAGGTGGCCGGAGAAGGAGGGTATTCTCGATTATTTGAAAGAGGAAAAAATGGGCTGCGTGGTTTTCTCGCCGCTCGCCCAAGGGATGCTAACTCCGAAATACATCGATGGCATCCCGGCGGAATCCCGCGCCGCGCGCTCCGACGGGTTTCTCCAAAAGGACCAAGTCATCGCTCAACAGGAGAAAATCCGATCCTTGGGCGATCTCGCCGCGGCCCAAGGAATGTCGATCAACCACATGGCGATCAATTTCACGCTCCGGCACAAAGCGGTCACATCCTCGATCATCGGTGCGCGAACGGTCGCCCAACTCGACGACAGTCTGGCCGCCCTGAAAGCCCCTGAAATCAGTGATTCCGTATTCGAGGCCATCGACAAGATCGCGCCGATGAAAAAGACGAAGACAGCGGAGGGTTGAAGCAGAAATCTGACCATAAAAGCGGCGGCCATCCCTTTAGGAATGCCCGCCGTATGATTAGAACCTCAGCAAGTTAGGACTACTCAGCTTCCTTCTTTTCTCCGTCTTTGTTTTTGTTCTTATTCCCACCCTTTTTCCCGCCCTTGGCCGGTTTATCTTTCTTCATCTCGGCACGCTCTTCCTTGTTAAGCTTGCCGTTCTTGTCCGTGTCGTATTTCTCGAGCATTTCCGGGGAAATCTCTTTTTTCCCTTTCTTTTCACCTTCTGCGGCATGGGACATTCCTACGAATGCGAAAAGCCCTACGATTGCTACCAACGATTTGATTTCCATTTTTGTTTGAGCCGAGGCGGTTGTGCCTCGTAAAGAGATCCAACCTCGCCGGATCTAGAAAGTTGCGCTGAATTCCAAGATTCTTTTCACAACTCCGATCCAATAAAAAAGACCGCTTGTTTCCAAGCGGTCTTCAGGGATCCGTCATTGCCAATGGTTACTCGGCATCCTTCGGTTTGCCTTCTCCGTCACGTGGGCCGTGCTTTTTTCCTTCGCCGTCACGTGGACCGCGTTTTCCGCCTTTCCCGTCACGTGGGCCACGTGGACCGCCGGGACGGTCTTTCATCGCTTCTCTCATCGCCGCTTGTTCGTCCTCGTTGAGTTTGCCGTCTCCGTCTTTGTCGAAATTCTGAAGCATCATTTGCTTGCGGGCCTCGCGGGCGGCGGTGCGTTCCTCTTCATTGAGTTCGCCATCACCGTCCTTATCAAACTTCGCAATCATCTCCTTTTTCTTCGCCTGCATCATTTCCTCACGGGCAGCCTTCGCGGCGGCGCGCTCTTCCTCGTTCAGTTTCCCATCACCGTCCTTGTCGAACTTCGCGATGACTTCGGGAGGAGCCTTGCGTTGAGGGCGGTCCGGCTTCGCCTCTTCCGCATGCACGGCTCCAAGGATGCCGAACGATGCGGCGATGATAATGAATGATTTGGTTTTCATAGTATGTTCTTTTGGTTTGAATGGATGAGTCGCTGTTGCTCTCACTGCCCCCACAAACCCGCATTAGAAACGGAAGTTGCGGATGAATTTCAAACGAAGAGCAAATCCATCGAGGAGCACTGGCTTTCTGCACCAACTGGCAGAAACGAAAAAAGCCACCGGGACCCGATGGCTTTTCGTGATTAAAATTCAGGAGAATCGAAATCAGTTCTATTCCTCAACCTTTTCATCCGCCTTCCCTTCCGCTTCTTTTGCCTCGGGCTGCTTTTTGTGGGAGTCGTGGCGTTTTTGAATCAACTCCATCATCTTGGCTTTCTCTGTCTCGTTGAGTTTTCCGTCTTTGTCCTCGTCGAACTGCTCGATCAACTTCTGCTTCTTGTCGGCCCTCACGGCGTCCTGCTCCTCCTTGTTGAGTTCGCCGTCTCCATCCTTGTCGAATTTCTTGAGAATCTCGGCGCGCTTTTTCCCGATTTTCTTTTCCCCTTGGGCGGACTTCGCGGCGGCACTTTCCTCCTCATTGAGTTGACCGTCGCCATCCTTGTCGTATTTCGCGACAACTTCCGGCGAGAGTTCTTTCTGAGGCTTCTCAGGTTTCGCCTCTTGGGCAATCGCGGCTGAGATAATACCGAACGAAGCGGCGAGGATGACAAGTGATTTGGTTTTCATGGTTCTATTGCGTGGATTCTTTCCACTATCCATGGCCGCACGGCTCCGAAAGTTCCCCGAAAACAGCGGAAAGTCAGAGAAATTTTCTGGAAAGGATTGCCACCACGCGCCAGCCCGTCTTGCATCTTGCCAACCCGTGGAAACCGAAACACCCAAACCTGCTGCCAGCAAATCGACCGTCTTCCTCAAGCGCGGTTTTAGCACGCTCCTGCTCTGGGCTGTGGTCACCTCCATTTTCCTGAGTATGGTGCCAGCCGCCTACCTTGGACTGATGGGGGTTCTCACCATCATATCCACCTTGGAGTATTTTAAAATGCTGCGCGCAGACGGGGTAAAGTGTTTCCCCCGCTTCGGTCTCCTTGTCGCGGTAGTTTATTGCCTGCTCGCTTACCGTGGATTCGTGAACGGAGAAAAGGACATCTCTCCTATGCTGGATGCCGTGGCCATCTTTGTTGTCGTCACAGGATCCTTCACGCTGCAGCTACGCTATTCGATCAAGGGCGTGGAGGCGCTGCTCGCAGTGGCCGCCAATGCGCTGGGCTTCCTCTATATAGCCTACTTATTCAATTTCTCGGCGCGGGTCACCTTCGGTGTTGCAGGCGAGGGCGCAGTGCCAGGCGCTTTTGTCCTACTTTGGCTTCTGGCTGTTACGAAGTTCACCGATATGGGAGCCTACATCACCGGATCTCTGATCGGGAAACACAAGATGATCCCGCACATTTCTCCCGGGAAAACCTGGGAGGGATTCTTTGGGGCCATCCTCTTCGCCCAACTCGCGGCCTGCGGCCTCTATGCCTTGCTCCCTGAGAAACTCGCGGTCTTGGACTCGTGGCCACACGTCATCGCGCTCGGCTTTCTTCTCGCCGTGCTCGCTGTCATCGGAGATCTCGCGGAAAGCGTGGTGAAACGATCCGTGCATGCGAAGGATTCCGGAAACATGCTACCTGGAATCGGTGGCGGACTCGATCTGATCGATAGCATCTGCTTCACCGCTCCGGCCCTGTATTTCTATCTCGTCTGGTTCCTCCCCGCTCTGGCATGAGTTCCGGAAACAAGCGCCGCGTTGTCCTGCTCGGTTCCACCGGATCGATCGGGATCTCCACACTCAAAGTCGCAGAATCGCTACCAGAGGACATCGAGATCATCGCGCTCGCCGCGTGTTCCAGCGTCGGAAAACTCGCCGAGCAAGCACACGCCACCGGGGTGAAACACGTCGCGATCTACGACGAATCGAAAGTTTCTGAACTGCGCTCCCTGCTGCCTTCCACGGTCACGATTCACAGCGGACCGGAAGGACTCAATGAGATCTCTCGGCTGGAGGAGGCCGACATCGTGCTCATTTCCATCGTCGGCACCGCCGGCCTTCACCCCGCCCTCGCCGCCATTGAGGTGGGCAAGGATCTCGCTGTAGCCTCGAAGGAAATCCTTGTGATGGCCGGGGAAATCATCACCACTCGCGCGAAGGAGAAGGGAGTTCGTATCCTGCCAGTGGACTCCGAGCACAACGCGATTTTTCAATGTCTCGAAGGCCACCGTGGCCCCGACTCAGAAATTTCCCGCCTGATTCTCACCGCCTCCGGTGGACCTTTCCGGGAAATGCCCGCCGCTGACTTGCCCCACGTGACTCCAGAGATGGCTCTAAAGCATCCCACTTGGGACATGGGACCAAAGATCACCATCGACTCCGCCACCCTTTTCAACAAAGGCCTGGAAATGATCGAAGCCCGTTGGCTATTTGGGATCGAAATGGATCGGATCGAAGCGGTGATCCATCCGCAATCCATCGTGCATTCCATGGTCGAGTTCACAGACGGCTCCGTGCTTGCACAGCTTTCCCGCACCGACATGGGATTTCCCATCCAATATGCCCTGACGTATCCGACTCGGAAAAAGGGGGCGCTAAAGCAGCTCGATTTCACTGAATATTCCAAACTGGAGTTTTCCCCTCCCCGTCTGCAAGATTTTCCTTCGCTGGGACTCGCTCGCCGTGCTGGACTCGCCGGCGGCACCCTTCCCGCCGTTTTCAATGCCGCCAACGAAATCGCCGTCGAAGCATTCCGAGCCGGGAAAATCCGATTCCCCCACATCTGGGAATGCGTGGAAAAGGTCATGGATGGGGAGATCGTCACCCCATCGCCGGATCTAAGTTCCATCCTCGCCTCGGATGTGGCAGCCAGAGAACGAGCCGGGAAAATCTGCGCGGAATTCTCCGCTTCAGACTGCTGATCGTTCCCTTCGGAAAGCCCAAACGGCCCCGGAAATGATCAGAAGAGCCGGGACCCCGCTCTCAGGAACTGGAACAGCTCCAGCCCAGGGATTGAGCGTGATGATCGACTGGTTGTTGTTCGTATCATTGGGGTCCAGCCAGAAGACAACTTTGTCATCCGGATCGTAGCTTGCCCCGCCCCAGTTATCGGAATTGGCCGCTGAAAACCACGCACTTGTCTGTGCCGCAATCTGCGCAGAACGCCCTGTGAGCGTCGAACCAGCGTCGTTTCTGACGTAGTAGTTTCCCTGCCCACTGCTCACATTTGGGTTCGCATCATAGAGAACCTCCCAGATCGCCGCCTGCAAGGACGCAGCCTCGATATCCCCTGCGGCGTGAGCTTGGACGTAAAACTTGTCCATCAGATACGCGGCACGAAGCAACCCACCAGGTCGGTAGAACGCCGCACCATCCGAAATATACCTCGCATTCGCCTGGGCATAGGTGTGACTGGAGTAGCTGAATCGTTCGGACTGATCTGAGGAAGTCCGAAAGGATGTTTCCGAATCGATACAGAATCCCACCAATCCTTTCACACCCGCATAAGTATCTCCCGCATCTCCCTCGATAATACCTGGAGTCCCCGGCGCAAATCCATCGAGAAGGCTTGGATCAGTGGGCATCAGGACCATTTCTCCTGCGTATCCCTGGTACGTGTTCGAACTCAACTGATCCGCAATGGTCGTCCCGTCGGTTGCTCCATCGACATCCGAGGTTCCGGAGCGCGACCAGAACTCAATCTGCGCGGCGAGATCACCGCACGTCGTGAGTCCAAAGAGCAGCGTTATCAGCAAACTCCTCTGGGGGTTCTGGAGGAACATGCACGGATAGATACATAAATTTTTACTTCAGATCAATTGAAATTTTAAAAAACTTAACAATCTGAAGTTGTAAGGAATTATTCGGACCTATTGCCGCAGCTTGAATCTCACTAAACGCACCGGCACAAGCAGCCCCTCACTTCAATTGAATCCTCCCTTTGATCTCACCAAATATCGCTGGAATGAGGAGAGGAAATTCCTCCAAGGATCGTCTTGCAGAGCATAGGGACGAGGCTTCGACCGACGTATCGCTTGCTCCACGCCGACGAAAATAGACGCTCCATTAGCGACTTTTTTCTAACAAACCTTCCAGCCTCTCCACCTCCATTCGGTAGTACTTCAAAATCCTTTCCTCTTCCCCATCGGACGCAGCCCATTTCCACAACTCCCTAGCTCTTTCGATCCGCTTCTCAAGCCCCTTCGCGACCCCGGATTCCGCGCGAAGGCATGCGATACTCCATCCACACAAGATGGTTGAAAAAATGAGAACGGCGAATCTCATGCGCCATTTCCCCTCAACTCCATGTGTACGGAGGCAGGCACCTACCAAACCGAGACTCGCGGCGAAAACAGAAATGAAGACAAATGTCCCGGCGAGTGACCATGGAAATGGACCGGAGTTTTCCTGATAAAATTCAATGGGCGGTGGATACCAGATTCCGCCACTCAGAGTATAAAGTCCCGGAAGATTATACAGAATGGAAATCACAAACTGGAACCAGAAGAGCCCCCACAGCGTGGTGCATATTAGGACGCTCCACATCAACGCCTCACGCTTGGTCTGAGTGAGTTCTCTCACTTCCTTTCGTAACCAAGGCCTGGCCAACGACCTAAAGCTCACACTAAGTGGCCTCGTGAATCTTGTCCGCTCAGGGATTCTCAACTTCGCAGACATAGAGAAATGCTATCGTTTCCATTTCCCCATCGCCAGCTAAAGCAGTCGCTCCACAAGCTGCGAACTACAGTCCACGCTCCATCGCAGCTTTGATCTCTTCGAGCTTGCTGCGGTCGGGGGCTGCACCGCGCGCTTGGTCCGGCTTGCCGCCGCCTTTTCCTCCGGCGATGGCTGCGAGTTCACGGAGCATATTCCCGGCTTTCATGCCTTTGGCCAATGCGTCGACTCCGCAATGCACGGCAAGGTGGAGCTTCTCCCCATCATCCACGATGAGCAGGGCGGGGCCTGGAAAAGCCTTTTTCTTTAGGCCGTTCTGGAGTTCCTGTAGTAATGAGGCATCGGACTCGAAGCTAACAAAAATGGGATCACCCTTCGCGATGAGATCGGAAAGCGCTTCGTCAGCGAGGCTCGCGGCTTGGGCGGATTTGATTTTTCTGATCTGTTTCTCCGCCTCGATTGCAGCAGCTTGGGTTTCACCGAGGACGCGCATGCCGTGGGCGAAGGTTCCGTTGATCTGCGAAATGTCGGCACGCTCGACGAGCATGGCTCCCATAATATGAGGAAATTCGTTGACGGTGAGAGCTTCTTCCCCGAGTTCGACTAACTTCGCGTTCGCGACGTGGAGTTTCTCAGTGGCCGCCTTGAGTTCATCGTCCCATTTTTCAATGTTCTCGCGAATGTGATTCCAAGCGGCATCTCCGCAGACTGCTTCGATACGGCGGACACCAGATGCGATCGCTCCCTCGGATTTAATTTTAAAGAGGCCGATCTCGCCGGTATTGGAGACATGAGTGCCACCGCAGAGCTCCATGGAGTAGCCATCGAGGGCATTGCGTTTCCCACCGATTTCCACCACGCGGACGGTCTCTCCGTATTTATCGCCAAAGAACTGCATAATGTCGGTGCGGTCTTTGATGGAGGCGTGTGGAACTTCCGTCCAAGAAACAGCCATGTCCTGCTTGATGGCACCGTTGACCATTTCTTCCATGGCGGTGAGCTGTTCCGGGGTGAGAGCGGCGCTATTGAAATCGAAACGGAGGCGATGCTCGTCCACGGAAGAGCCTTGCTGGGAAGCGTCTTTTGAAACTGCTTCGTGAAGTGCCCAGTGGAGAAGATGGGTGGCAGTATGGTGAGCCTCAATGGGACGGCGGCGAGAGATATCGATCTTCAATGTCACCTTGTCTCCGACAGCAAGTGGTGATTGGCGAACAATGTGAGCGCGTGCCTGCCCGATTTGCTGAGTTCCGGAGACAGGGATTTCGGTTCCATCAACTACTAGAACCCCCGTATCTCCACTCTGCCCACCCATTTCCGCGTAAAAGACAGTCCTATCGGTAATCACGAAGATAGAGTCATCTTGTGGGTGAATTTCGAGAACCACGGCTTCGGTCTCATCGGATTCGAAACCGACGAATTCGGTGACAGCTTCTGAGGAAATATCGAGGGCGCGGACGATGGAGGATTTCTGTGCTGCCTGAGCCTGCTTGCGCTGTTGCTCCATCAGCTTTTCGAAACGACGCATATCGAGCTTCAAGCCACGCTCCGCACATAGAAGCTCCGTGAGGTCGATGGGAAAACCGAAAGTATCGTAGAGCTGGAAGGCTACATCACCGGCAAGCTCGTCGTTGCCGAGATCGACCACGGCTTCTTCGAAGCGCTTGAGGCCACGATCCAGTGTCTGATTGAAACTGGCTTCCTCGTTTTCCAAGGTTGTCCGAACGGCTTCCTCGCGATTTTTCAACTCCGGGAACACATCTCCCATCTGCTCCACCAGAGCCACTACGAGATTTCCAAAGAACGGCTTCTCACCGGAAAAGCCAAGTTGGCGACCATAGCGAACCGCACGGCGAAGGATGCGGCGGAGAACGTAGTTTCGCCCGTTATTGCCAGGCATGATGCCGTCGGCGATGGAGAAGCTGAGGGTGCGGAGGTGGTCTGCGATGACGCGGAAAGCAACCGCCGTTTTCATCTCATCGGAAAAGGCGGAGCGATCCGCGCCTGGCTCCGGGTAAATGTCCGAGTAGGTTTTTCCACTCAGTTCTTCGAGTTTCCGGAAGATCGGTTGAAAGACGTCGGTGGCGTAGTTGGTCGGCTTGCTGGAGAAATCCGTGAAACCCTTGGTGTTCTGGATGAGAGAGCAGGCGCGCTCGAAGCCCATGCCGGTATCCACGTGCTGGGAGGGCAGGTCGCGGAAGGTGCCATCGGCCTCAGCGTTATACTGAATGAAAACGAGGTTCCAGATCTCGATGCAGAGATCGGAATCCATGTTCACGAGCTTGCCGCCGGAGTCGGCGTTCGGCGTGAGATCTACATGAAGCTCGGAGCAGGGGCCGCAGGGGCCGGTCTCGCCCATCATCCAGAAATTGTCTTTGACGTTGCCGTTGACGATGTGGATGGCGGGATCGAGGCCTTTGCTTTTGAAAAGCTCTGCCCAGAGATCGTAGGCTTCTTGGTCGAAGGTCGATGGATCGCCCTCGCCGGGATTGTAGACTGTCGCGTAGAGCCTTTCAGCAGGCACGCCCCAGCGCTCGACAATCAACTCCCAGCCCCATGCGATGGCTTCCTTTTTGAAATAGTCACCGAAGGACCAATTCCCGAGCATTTCGAAAAAGGTGTGGTGGTAGGTATCGTAGCCAACATCCTCGAGGTCGTTGTGCTTGCCGCCGGCGCGAATGCATTTTTGCGTATCTGTTGCGCGCGCTGGATTGTAAGGAGCCTTCTCCGTTCCGAGGAAATAGGGCACAAACTGGTTCATTCCAGCATTCGTAAACAGCAAACCCGGCGACTGCGGCATCAGCGAGGCAGAGGGCACAATGGTATGCTGTTTCTCTTGAAAGAATTCGAGGAAAGAAGTGCGGATCTCGGAAGCGGTCATAAGGCGGGGCGGGAAACTGCACAAAGACGGGGAAACTTTAAACTCTAAACTTTCAGCCTCAATGAAGAGGATAAGGGCAGTGTCAGCCGTGGGAGAGTGAGTAGATCAGGGCAATACCGAGCTTCCAGCTCTTCATTGAGGTTTAAAGTTTGGAGTTTAAAGTTTTAGATCCACTGGCACGCTTCACGCTTCATTTTAGGTATTCCCGTGGTTAGCGGATGGGCTGCGGCGGATTCATGCTCTCCTTCCGGGGGGCGCAGGATTCGCCGCAGCGATCCGAGTGGGAATTCTTAATCCCGGACGACGCGAAGGCCTTTTGCCACGGAAAGAGGGATATCGGGGCTTGCCGGATTCGGAACCAGGCGGTGCTGGGCTGGTGAGATCCAGAGATCCATGTCTTCCATGGGGACTGCGCCTAGAAGCACCTCGTCGCCGATGACAATCGCGCCGGTGAAGCATTCCCTGCCGCAGACGCTGAGTGTGATGGGTCCGACGTAATCGCATTCATGGCTTTTGCCGTCTGCTGTTGAGACACGTCTTTTCTGGCCGGAATCCAACTCCAGTTCCTCGGCCAGAGATGCAGGGATGCAGAGGTGCAAGGCTTCGGAATCAGCCATCGCTTTGCGTTCAAGCGTTCCGAGTTCCGGCTTCCGGGGATTTCCCAGCTTTACCATGGCAGTCACAAGTCCCATGCAAGAATCTTCGCAGCATCCACCAACCAAGTCAATTCCACGGAAACGAGCATCCGAATTGATGTTGCCGTAGGGAAAAGGTCGTGTTCTTATCCGCGCCCCCGAAAGCGGGATTGATTTTATGGCAAACAAGGATGTTACGGACCCGGTGCGGATGGAGAAGATCGTCTCCCTCTGCAAACGCAGAGGCTTTATTTTCCAAGCAGGTGAACTCTATGGCGGACTGAACGGCTGCTGGGATTACGGCCCGCTGGGTGCCGAACTGAAGCGCAACCTCAAGGATTACTGGTGGAGGAAAACCGTGCAGGAACGGGATGACGTCCTTGGTATGGACGGCTCAATTCTGACGATGGAGGCCGTATTGAAATCCTCCGGACACATCGGCGGATTCAGTGATCCGATGTCCACTTGCCACCAGTGCAAAAAGCATATCCGTTTTGACCAGCTCCGGACTCTTGTCGCCGAATCAGAGTGGGCGCAGTCCCTTGCCTCGATAATGACTGTGACACATCCAGGAGATCCTGCCGGCGTATCTGTCGATGGGGAAACTCTGAAACGCTGGGGAAGGAAGGAGGGCAAGAAACTTGCACCAGGCCTTGCACTCGTTCGCACTCCGGAAATCACGCTAAGCTTTTTCCTCGAAGAAGCAGCCCGCCATCAACCGATGGATCCTTGGTATTTTACCCAATTGATGGCGACTGAACAGTTCGCGCAGACAGGTGCTGTGAATCCATGTCCACATTGTGGTGGTATTCTGACAGCTCCAAAGCAATTCAATCTGATGTTCCAGACGAACTTCGGTGCAACCGGTGGTGATGTGGCCTATCTCCGTCCGGAAACAGCTCAGTCGATTTTCTGCCAATACAAGAACATTCTGGATTCTAACCGCGTGAAGCTTCCATTTGGTATCGCTCAAGTCGGAAAATCTTTCCGCAACGAAGTCAATCCAAGGAATTTCATTTTCCGGTCCCGCGAATTCGAACAAATGGAAATCGAGTATTTCTGCCATCCGGACGATGGTATGCGCCTGACCGACGAGTGGCTTGAGACCCGCCTGAATTTCTACGCAGAAATCGGCATCCCCCGCGAGAAACTGCACATCCTCGATGTCCCCGATGGCGAACGGGCGTTTTACTCGAAGAAAACCTACGACATCGAATACGAATTCCCCTTCGGCATTCAAGAGCTGGAAGGTGTCGCCTACCGCACGGATTACGACCTCGGTGTGCACGCGAAAGGCTCGGGCCGACCGCTGGAATACTTCGATGAGGAGACAAAGGAGCGCTTCCTCCCCCACGTCGTCGAGCCATCCGCAGGTTGCGACCGCACGGTGCTCGCCCTGATTTGCGAGGCGTTTGATGAAGAGGAACTCGGAAAAGACGGCAAGAGCGATGTCCGCACGGTCATGCGCTTCATGCCATCCATGGCCCCGATCAAAGTCGCCATTTTCCCGCTACTGAAGAAGAATGAGGATCAGGTCCGGATCGCGAAGGAAATCCAGAAGGGTCTTCAGCCGTGGATGAATGTTTTCTACGACGAGACCGGAGCCGTCGGCCGCCGCTACCGTCGCCAAGACGAGGTCGGCACGCCGTTCTGTATCACCATCGACTTTGAGACGCTGGGCGAGGAAAACCCGGATCTAAAAGACACCGTCACGCTCCGCCACCGGGATTCCATGGAACAGGAGCGCATGGCGATCGACGAATTGCTTCCGTGGCTTTTGGCACGGGTGCGTTAGTTTGAAGTTGCAACTCGGCCGCTCCGCATGCATCGAAGGGCCGGAAACACCTGAGTATCATGGCAGACAAGGAAGATAAGAACGAAGAAAACGTCGGCGGGAAATTTTACGTCGATAGCCAATGCATTGATTGCGATCTTTGCCGCGAGACTGCCCCGAGCAATTTCACCCGCGCAGATGACGAGGGATATTCCTTTGTTTTCAAGCAGCCTGAGAACGACGAAGAGCGCGAGCAATGCGTCGAGGCTATGGAGGGGTGCCCCGTGGAAGCCATCGGCGAAGACGGAGACGAATGACCCTCATGGCCGCGCGCAGGAAACGGAAACCGACGCGGCAGGACGGCATTCACGAGGAACTCTTGAGTGAGTGGCTGGGTTGCGACAAGCCGCTGAATCCGGGTAAGAACGTGTCCGCTGCCGGTGACTGGATCGACTCGATCCTGAAGGCACAGTTCTTTGCGGAGAGCCTCAACGAGGAGGAAGTGAAATCCGCATGGAAGGAAATCGCCGGGGATTTCATCGGGATGCATACGGAACCGGTTTCCGTCAAGGAGGGCCATCTTGTGCTACGCGTCACCCAACCGGCCATGCGTTTCCACTTGGAGCAAATGAAACCGGAGCTATTGAAGAAGGTGAAAGCCCGATTCGGCGCCGGAAAGATCAAATCGATCCGGTTCAATCTGGGATGAAGGAACTTTTCAACGCATGTTCAAGAATCTGATTTTCGATTGGTCAGGGACCCTTGTGGACGACATGGGGCCGGTGATTGAGGCTACCAATGCCGTGCTGGAGAAATACGGGATCGCCCCGTATGATCGGGAAGGTTTTCGCCGAAATTTTCGACTGCCTTACCGCGAGTTTTACGAGGAGATGCTTCCGGGTGTTGCGCTGGAAGAGCTAGAGTCGCATTTTCGGCCAGCTTTCGATGGTGCGACGAGTCTGGTGACCGTCCTACCCCATGCGCGAGAGAAGCTGGAGTGGGCGCAGGCACGGGGTCTCCGTATGTTCGTGCTGACTTCGATGGATGCGGATGCGTTCGGGCGGCAACTTGAAGAATTCGGGATGAAGTGCTTTTTCGAAGCCACTTACGCCGGAGTTTTAGATAAACGAGAACTGATCGCACACCTTCTGGAGACTCATGGCCTGCACAAGGATGAGACGGCGTTCGTGGGCGACATGACTCACGACATTGAAACGGCACGGCACGGTGGAATCTCGTCGATCGCGGTTCTGACCGGTTACCACCACGCGGAAGTTCTCGCGAACGTCCGGCCGGACATCACCGTTCCGGATCTGGGGGTGTTGGTGAAAATGATGGACAAGCGGAGGGCGGAACGCCCCGTCGCGACGGTCGGCGCGCTAATCCACGATGGAGCAGGAAACCTGCTGATGATCCGCACCCACAAATGGAGCGACAAATGGGGAATCCCCGGCGGCAAGATCGAGCGAGGTGAGACGAGTGAAAATGCTCTCCGAAGGGAAATCTCAGAAGAAACGGGACTCGATATTTCCGATATCCGTTTCGTGATGGTCCAAGACTGCATCGACTCCCCGGAATTTTTTCGCAACGAGCATTTCCTGTTGCTGAATTACCTGGCGAAGGCCAATTCACGTCAAGTCACCTTGAATGATGAAGCCGAAGAATTCGTCTGGTGCACGATGGACGAAGCACTGGTCCTCGATCTGAATACGGCGACAAAATTTCTTTTGCAGCGTGTGATCGATGACAAGCTACTGCCATGAATCAGGATGAAATCGAAATCCGTCGTCTGGAGGTCGAGACGAAGATTGGGGTTCCAGACGAGGAGCGCGCGACTCCCCAGAAGCTCTGGATCAGCGTATGGATCGTGCCGGAAACGGATTTTACAAATCTCAACGACACGGTGGCGAATACCGTGGACTACGCAGATGTGGCCGGACGGATCAACACCCTCGCCGGAGCAAAATCCCGCCATCTGATCGAGACTCTCGCGGAGGAAACAGCGGCGGAACTGCTAGCAAGATTTCCGCTCCGGTCCGTCGTGGTGAAGATTGAGAAAAAGATCCTACCTAATACCGATTTTGTAGCCGTGAAAATACGGCGTGAGAAACTCTAGCCTCTGTCACAAAAACGTCACACCCCGTGTGGGATGTTTCTGCTAGCGTCTCGCGCGTATGGATTCAGAACGCTTTGCCAAAAATTTAGATAGGATACGCGAGGACTACATTGATCAGTTCGACGAAGAGCTGGAAATGGAGTTTGGAGAGTATGCCGAGGAGAATCTCGAGCACGGTCAGGGGCAGGATCACTCCCCGGAATTCCGAAAGACGTATTTCCGCGAACTCTACCGCCTGCAAGTGGAACTAGTGAAACTTCAGGATTGGGTGGTCAGCTCCGGGCACAAGCTGGTTGTGATTTTCGAGGGGCGAGATTCTGCCGGAAAAGGTGGAGTGATCAAGCGGATGACCCAGCGGCTCAATCCACGGATCTGTCGGGTGGCCGCACTACCCGCGCCGAACAGCCGGGAGCGCACCCAGTGGTATTTCCAACGCTATGTGGAGCACCTGCCCGCGGCGGGCGAGATCGTGCTTTTCGATCGCAGCTGGTACAATCGCGCCGGGGTGGAACGTGTGATGAATTTCTGCACCGAAGAGGAATACCAAGAGTTTTTCCGCTCCGTGCCGGAGTTTGAAAAAATGCTGATCCGCTCTGGGATTCAAATCCTGAAATACTGGTTCTCCATCAGCGATGAGGAGCAGGAATTCCGATTCGAGTGCCGGAATCACGATCCACTCAAGCAGTGGAAACTCAGTCCCATGGACCTCGAATCGCGGAAACGCTGGGAGGACTATACGAAAGCAAAAGAGGTCATGCTGAAGCACACTCACATCGCGGAGGCGCCTTGGCGAGTTGTGCCTGCCAATGATAAAAAGAAGGCACGGCTCAACTGCATTTCCCACCTGCTCGGACAAGTCCCCTACCGCCCCATCGAGCGGGAAATCGTGGAACTTCCCGGACGCGTGCATCATGAGGACTACCACCGTGAGCCAGTGCCGGAGGATATCATCATCCCGCAGATCTTTTAAATAAGTTGGGTGGAATTCCGGTTCCAGGTGATCAGGCAAAGCCGACATCGTGGCGGCGATCTTCGGTCGCCGCCCGGCCCTGACCGCGGGTCTTCCGCACTCATTGCCTGATTCTTTGAAATACTTATCAAAGCCCCGCCCGTGAACAATTCAGGACAGATCTCAAACAGACGGAAACAGCATCATTCACTTGGAAAACCTTTTGATTGTCGCTACTGCAACGACCAGAAAAATGCCAGCTAGTCCTGACCACCAACCCCATCGGATGTCCATTGAGTTAGTTCCTGAAATGGCTGGTGGCTGACTTACATCATCGGCCCTCGACGGGGTTTTCTCCTCACTCGCAGTCACGCTGGGCATTGGCTCTTCTACTTCTAGGGGCGTTGTCTCTGGATCCGGGGTATTCACCTTTGGATCTAGGCTATACCATTCATATCCTTTGGGAGGACGGACAACATCTCTGGCATCTTTGAGGCGGACATCCGGGCGTCCTGGAAAGTTCCATGTAATATAAAAGTGAGGGATGATGGGCTTCACCTTGCCCAAGGAATTGTCGAAACCATACCAAATCAAGTATTCTCCGACGCGCACTTTCACGTTGTTCTCATCGTTCCCCGCATCGACGAGACCGTTGGGGTCAATGTGCCGGGGCATCGTGATTTCCTGGATCACGTAACCATCGAAAACGCTCCTGAATTCAGCAGCTCGTTTCATGCCTTCTTCTAGGGTGAGCGGTTCGCCCCCCTGATGCCAAACCATTTGCAGAAAATCATCGTAAAAAAATCCAAATTGGACTCTTCCGCTATCAAGTTTAAATTTCGACTCACTATCCTTGAACTCCAGAAAGAAACTCTGGTCGTGGCTAATGCACTTGTGATCTTCCAGCCCCTCAACATGCTTAGGTCGAAAGCCAAAGTCGAAAATTTGCTTCCATGTTATTCGATCATCGAAACGCAGCGTCGGAATCTCTCCGGCGCACAAAATTTGGCTCCAAGCCAATACGATAAAAAAGAGGTTTCATGATTTATCACAGCGACTTGACATCTTCGTTGTCCCAAACCCATACAGGAAGCGGCACCGTAGGAACCGGTCCTACGGGTGTTCCAACAAGATGTGGAAAATGAGAAATTAGGGAAAAGCGTCTCGCATTCGACTCAAAAGTTCAGGGAAATTTCACGCATGATTTCACAACGCTGATTTTGAGAGAGTTACGGTGGAACGACATTTTTCCGTGGAGGTGTTTTGTTCGCCGGACATATCGGGTGGCTGCGAGACGCAGCTACCACGGCCTGCCCCGGGACGGGGCAGCTACAGTAATCCTAAAGCTTCCGCACTTGGATGGTGATGCGCTTTTCGGAGGCGTCCCTAGTGTCGGTGACGATCAGGACGTGAGTGCCTTCTTCGAGAATCGCTATATCATCGCGGACCTCCAGAGTATCGCAGCGCCAGCTTGTGAACTCCGGGAGGTTGGTGAGAAATTTCAGCTCTTTGCCACCGCCAGGAAGTTCGGGATCGAGGAGAAGGATGGCACCGTCTCTCGGGCGGTCGATCTCCAGAGGGATGTGAGAGGCAGAGGCATCTTCCATCGCCAACTCGCCACGGCGAAGATTTTGCGGGCTGGCGAACCAGTCACGGTATTCGGCGGATAACTTCACTTTGCCTTCTAAATCGTAGTCCGCAGCTCTTGCGATAGGTACTAAGTTGCCTCGCGGGTTCCACTCGGAAGCCGTGAACTTTTCCGCGATCTCGCGAATCGGGCCAGTTGGAACAGTTTTTCCCGTCCGGACATCGATGGTGACTTCGGTAATCTCTTCCGGTATCGAAGGCCAAGTTGGGGGGAGCAATTTGTGGGCGCTGACCATGGCACGGTGGAAGATCGGTGCGGCCCCAGAGACTCCGGAAAGTCCCTTCATCGGTTGGTTTTCGAAATTCCCCGCCCAGACTCCGACTGTGAATTCCGGGGTATAGCCGATGCACCAGTTGTCCCGAAAATCCGAGGAGGTTCCGGTTTTCACCGCGCAGCGGAACGGCGAATCGAGCGGGCCTCCGCTGGAGAAGGAGGGAGCACGGGCTTTCGGGTCAGATAGGATATCGGAAATCATCCATGCGGCGGTCTCATCGATCAGGCGAACGGGCTCTGCCGCTTTCTCGTCCATGAACAGCCGGGTAGGCAGAAACAGACCGGAGCGAGCGAGACAGGCATAGGCGTTGGTGAGTTCGAGGAGATTTACCGGAGCATTTCCTAGGGTAAGACCGAGGCCGTAATGAGCTGCGGGTTCATCCAATGTGGTGATACCAAGTTTTCTCAGGAGTTCATAGAGAGGGGCTGGACCTCCGAGGTCGTTCAATTCGCGCAAAGCCGGAACATTGAGAGAACAGGCGAGTGCCTGTCGAATGGTGACGGGACCACGGAAGCGGCGATCATAGTTTTCCGGGAGCTGAAGGCCTTGCTCGGTACGGAGTCTCGTCGGTATATCAGCGATAACTGTCCCCGGAAAATACCCGAGTTCGCGGAAGCTCAAAAGGTAGGTGAATGGCTTGAGCGTGGAGCCAGGCGAACGCGGCGAGAGCGCCCCGTGGACCTGACCACCTCGCGCGTCCCGCCAATCTGCGGAGGAAACCATCGCGAGGATTTCTCCGCTGCTATTGTCAATAACGACCACGGCGGCATGGCGGAGATTCGAGGATTTGAGCCTCGCTGTTTCCTCGGAAACGATGCGTTCGATTTCGCGCTGAAGATCCAGATCGAGTGTGCTACGGAGGGATTTCTCCCCATCCGGCAACCGTCTCAGCCATGGAGCGGCCAGCCTTTCCTTCAAGGGACGTAGAAGGAGAGGTTCGCTGCGGGCGATGTCGATTTCCGAACTACCGTATTTCCCTCCTGCTTCTAACCGGTCGAGAACCATCTCCCTCCTCGCAAGCGCATTGTTCGGGTTGCGGATCGGATTTAGGCGGGAAGGTGCTTGGGGAAGCCCTGCCAGCAAGGCGCACTGACCAAGTGAAAGGTCCCTTAGGGGTTTTTGAAAATAGAATCGAGCAGCTTCCTTCGGTCCGATCCGAAGGTTCCCGTAGTCGAGCTTTGAAAAATAGGCGGTGAGGATGCGGTCCTTACTCCACGACATTTCCAAGCGACGAGCGAGGAGCGCCTCCCGAATCTTCGCTCCAATCGTCCGTGGGCCGGGCGGAAGGGAGAGCTTTGCGAGTTGTTGGGTCACCGTCGACGCCCCGGAGACGACTTTTCTATTCCGCAGGAGGTCGTAGGCGGACCTGGCAGTTGCGAGGAAGTCGATGCCGTGGTGTTCGCGGAAACGCTTGTCCTCCGCTGCCAGCGAGCAATCGATGAGCTGCGGCGGGATTTCACTGAGCGGAACGGGAGCGGATCGGGTGAAATCATCTGAAACCAGATGGCGTATTGGCTTCCCATGGCGATCCAGAAGCAGCGGAGACCCTTCTGCATCAACAACGAGGGTGGAAGGAATCGGAAATGCCCATGGGAGCAAGAACCACGCCGCGCCTAGTAAGAGAAAACCAAGCGAAACCCACCTCAGCCATTTCCTGAGACGCGTTCGCACGTGCTTGGCGTGGGCGGGGTCCATACCTTTGTTGTAGCGTGACAGGACCGGTTCGGCATTTCTTTTTCACGATCTTCTTAAAAATCTTTTGCCTTGGAAGATGACCTAGTTTCCAGTCGTAATATGCCCCGCATGAAAATGAAACTACTCTTACCCGCCTTCGCCGCCTCAATGATGTTCGCCCTGCCGGTCTCGGCTGACGATACCCCACTTGCCAAGCAAATGGATGCCATGAACGACGCATACAAAGCAATGCGCCGTGAAACCGATCCTGCCAAAGGTGCCGCCCTCGCACGTGAAGCTCAGGACGCGATGATCATTGCCATCAAGGAAATCCCCACTCTCGTGACGGATATGCCGGACGGCGACGAAAAAGCCAAGGCATCCGCCGAATACCGCAAGATGATGGGCCAGCTCATCGCAACCCTCGCGGATATGGAACTCGCATTCCTCGACAACGACATGGACAAGGTCAAGGAAGTCGTGGACGCCATGCGCGATAGCAAGAAGGCAGGTCACGACAAATTCATGGAAGACGAATAAGTCCCCCGTTTTTTTCACCATCAACAAAAAAAGCCCGCTGGAGTGATCCAGCGGGCTTTTCCATTTTGAAAATCTCCTTACTCAACAAGCACGCGGGAACCAACGGCGAGTTTCGAGTAGATCGTTGGCATGGTGCCACGTGGACCGCGAATGCATGCATGGGAGGCTGGATAACGGCGGACGGTCCCGATGTGATGGCCCACTCCGTCCCAGGTGAGACGCATCCAGTATTTCATCGGAGCACCCACGAATTTTCCGCCCTCGGGGATTGGGTCGTTGTTCGCGTCGGCATCACTATTCACCACATTGCCCTCCGCATCATAGATCTTGCCGTAGGTATTGGAGCTTTTATCCACGATTTTCTCGAGGATCTTGTAGTCACCCGGAGGAGTCGGGCGGGAGCTGGTTCCGGAGCAGATCGGGTAGTCCATCACCACCTGCTCGCCATTCATGAGAAACGCGCGTTGCTTGTCGAGACTGACCTTGAGCCATGCGTTCGATGAATTTGTCACCGGCATGACCTGGATATTTTTCCAAACATCATACGTTTTCGGATAGTCCTTTTCAGCCGTGAAATGCTCGTAGGATCCTGGCTCGTAGGGATTCACATATTCCGGGTCCTTCTTACTGAGAGTCGGATCGATCGAATTCTGGTTGGCGCAACTGGCAAGTAGGGAGATGACTGCGCCCAACGCGGGCAAGGTGAATTTTTTCAGAATCATAGGGAGTCGGACTTGTTTGGCCGCGAGGGGATAATGGAAACACCCGACGATTGCAACCTTTCTAATCCGAGGCACTGTCGGGCAGGTTATTCCATCCAACTTTCCGAAAATGGTCTCCCAAGAATTGAAAACCAAACTGCGCGACGTGCCCCACCAGCCCGGCGTGTATCTCATGAAGGACCGACTTGGCTCGATCATCTATGTGGGGAAAGCACTGGATCTCAAGCGGAGGTTGTCTTCGTATTTCACTCCTTCTCGCAAAAACCGGGCGAATCTGAAGACACGGGCGCTGATGGATTCGATCCACGATTTCGAGATTCATATCGTGCGCAACGAGCAGGAATCCCTGCTCCTGGAAGGGAAGCTGATCAAGGATTACCGGCCGCGCTACAATGTCGCCTTCCGGGACGACAAGCGCTTTCTCCACGTTCGCATCCGCATGGACGATCCGTTTCCGCGCTTTTCCTGTGTGAGAACAAAAAAGGAGGACGGGGCGCGGTATTTCGGTCCATTTCCCCACTCCAGCGCGCTTCACGATACGCTGAATTGGCTGAACCGAAGGCTTGGTCTCCGTGTTTGTAGGCCGTTGAACCCTGGGGAAACCGACTATCGGCATTGCAACGCGGACATCATCCGCAACTGCTCCGCGCCATGCATCGGCCGGGTTTCCCGTGAGGAGTATCTTAAAAAAGTCGAAGAGGCCTGCGTGATTCTGGAGGGGAAGGGAAAGAAAGCGATCTTCGATGAGTTGCTGTCCGAAATGCAGGAAGCGGCGGAAGCGCTGGATTTCGAGAAAGCCGCGACCCTGCGTGACGTTCTCGACAACCTGAAGAAAACCCTCTCCCCCACCCGGCAGTTTTCAAGAGGTCGCGGGGTGCCGACCATGGTGAAACCGACCGAAGATCTTGCCGATCTCGGGGAGGCTCTAGGGCTGGACGGCCCACCCCGTGTCATGGAGTGCTTCGACATTTCCAATGTTTCCTCGAACCACATCGTAGCCTCCATGGTGCGTTTCACCAACGGCCTGCCGGACAACCAGAACTACCGCCGCTATCGCATCCGCACCGTGGTGGGTCAGGACGATTTCGCCTCCATGGCGGAGGTGGTTTATCGGAGATATTCCCGTATCCTTCGGGAAAATCTCGGCGAGGATACGGAGTTTTCCCAGGAGCCCCTAATTGAGGCGCAGCGGCGGCTGGCCAAGGAAGGGAAGGCGAACATCATTCTCCCGGATCTGGTGATTGTTGACGGGGGGAAAGGCCAGCTATCCAGTGCGTTCAAACAGCTGAGAACACTCGGATTGCAGGAACTACCTCTCATCGGACTCGCGAAACAGCACGAGGAGGTGTTTTTCCCCGGCGAATCGGTATCCCTGCGTATCTCCCATGACCGGGGCGCGCTCAAGCTGCTCCAACGCATCCGCGATGAGGCGCACCGTTTCGCCAACGGCTACAACGAACTGCTCTACCGCCGCCGCATGAAGGAAAGCGCGCTGGATGATTGCCCGGGAATGTCGCCACGGAGGAAGGCGTTGCTGCTAGCGAAATTCGGATCGGTGGCCCGCATCCGGAAAGCAAGCCCGGCAGAGATCGCGACCATTCCCGGGATTTCCGAGAAATTCGCGGCGGGCTTGCTGGAATTCCTGAACGGATAAGGAGCCCGCCACATTCCACACGCGGGTAGTTCCCGCGACAGGTTCTATTTTTATTCATGGTCGCCGATCGAGGCACGTATCCACCTGAAATTTAGTCCTTTACACCGGTCAGAAAACTGATTTTTTTGAATTGAGATGAAAACAAAGCCCATTGCCTTCCGCGGTCTCCATATCGTTCCCGCTGCATTCGCGCTCGTATTGGCCGGTTCCGTTTCGTCCCAGGCCGCGATGGTCTTCGCCACATTGACTTCACAGGATTCCATTGTGGGTGAACGGCAAGGAGGAACCGCGGCAGCCGTGGGATATTACGCAGATGAGGCAAACGGCACAGTTGGGGTTGGCGGAGGCAGTGGCAACCGCGAGAACCGGAATCTGATCATCGGCTTCACCCTGCCGACCCTCACCACCGCGATTGATTCTGTGAAATTTAGCATTACCGTCACCAGCTCAAACAACTCAGCCGGAGCAATCGACGTGGATTTATACGGCCTTGCCACGGCGACTACTCCCGATTTGAGCTTTTTCCTGGAAGCCGATACGGATCCGGACACGAATCAGACCGAGCTGAAAGATGCGTTTACCAATACCAGCGTAGCGGACGGAGCGACCGTGGAAACCACGGTCACGGCCTTCATATCGAGTCTCTATACTGGAAATACCCCGAACCAAGCCGAAGTGTTTTTCCGTATCAATCCGGACCGGAACCTGAATACGGGTTCAAACCCGCGCCGCGTGTCTTTTTCGACCAGCACCGCCACGCTGGAGATCACGACGGTTCCCGAACCCGCTGTCCCGTTACTTGTGGCGGTCGGCATGTTCGCGTGGCTCGGTCGCCGCAGGAAATAGCGGTGGTTTTCTCCCGAGAGTGGGCGATTTATCCACCTGGAGTTTGTTGGACGGCTTGTTCTGACGGGATCGGAAGCTTCGCATTGTCTGGAATAATTTCATCGCCACCAGGGGCTTGCCGGGTTTGAAAAGGACATGAGTAAGGCGACCGACGTGCGTGTAACGGGAGTGGATCTGTGGTTTCTGCCAGTGGAGCTCCGGATGCCGCTGAAATTCGGGGCGCAGGTGGTCGAAAAAGTGACGTGCGCCCGGGTGCGGGTGACGGTGGAGGACGGAGCCGGAAACTCAGCGACGGGATGGGGCGAGACACCGCTTTCAGTGGCGTGGGTTTGGCCTTCCGCCCTCTCGTGGGAAGAGCGCGAGGAGCGACTGAGGGATTTTTGCGGAACGCTCGTTGGAGAATTGGCAGGATTCGGAAAGTCAGGTCATCCGCTGGAAATCGGGCATGCCTTTCAAGAGGAAAAACTGCACGAATTGATTGGCAAGGAAGGGCAGAATTTCTCGGAAAACATCCCCCACCTGGCTGCGTTGGTCTGTCACTCTGCCTTCGATCTGGCAGTGTTCGATGCCTTTGGAATGCTGCACGGGAGGGCCGTTTTCGATACCCTGGGACCGGTGTGGCTGGCAAGTGATCTCAGTGCTTTTCTTGAGCCGAAAGAAGCATTCTCAGGGAAGTGGCCAGCCGATTTTCTCCAACCAAAGCAGGAAAAGATCTTAGTCTGGCACCTAGTCGGCGGCTTGGACCCGCTTGAGAATGAGGACCGGACAGGAACGGAACCCAATGATGGTTACCCCGTCGTACTGCGGGACTGGATACGCGAAGACGGACTGAAATGCCTGAAAATCAAACTACGAGGAAACGACGCGGCCTGGGACTACCAGCGCCTTGTCCAAGTCGGAAAGATCGCCGTGGAGGAAGGCTGCGACTGGCTGACGGCGGACTTCAACTGCACCGTGACCGACCCAGCATATGTCTGCGAGATTCTCGACAAACTGATGGTCGAAGAACCACGCCTCTCCGGAATGCTGCTCTACGTGGAGCAACCGTTTCCCTACGATCTGGACGCCAACCGCATCGAGGTGGGTTCGGTCTCAGCGCGTAAGCCGCTTTTCCTGGACGAGAGTGCGCACGACTGGCGTTTCGTGCGCCTCGGGAGGGAGCTGGGTTGGACCGGAGTAGCTCTGAAAACCTGCAAAACCCTGAGCGGAGCTCTTCTGAGCCTCTGCTGGGCGCGGGCGCACGGCATGACCCTGATGGTGCAGGACCTGACCAACCCCATGCTGGCACAGATCCCCCATGTCCTGCTGGCCGCACACGCCGGAACCATCGCTGGCGTGGAAAGCAACGGAATGCAGTTTTACCCGGAAGCCAGCGCCCCGGAACGGGAGGTGCACCCGGGACTTTTCCGCAGGCGCGAGGGAGTGCTTGACCTTTCAAGCCTCGGCTCGGCTGGTTTCGGATACAAGGTGGAGGAGATCGCCCGCCAGCTTCCGGCACCGGCGCAATGCGCGGACGAATGATTGTGCCCGTCCGCGATACACGCTGGAAATTTTCCTGATAAGCACCTACCCTCCCCCGAATGCAAAAAGCCATTGTCCAACATTTCGACGAGATCGAGCCGGTTCCCTGCCCCTGCGGAATGAGCCGACGCGCCTTTGCCGTCCCGGAAAATCAGACCGCAACCATTCACTCCGTCGATATTTCCGTGGATGCGAAAACCCACTACCACAAAAAACTCACCGAGATCTATCTCATCCTCGAAACCGAAGGAGACGCCTACATGGAACTGGATGGCAAGAAAGTTCCCATCCGTCCCATGAGCACCGTTTTCATCCCCCCCGGTGTCCGCCACCGCGCCGTCGGCAAAATGAAAATCGTGAACTGCTGCATGCCCCCCTTCGATCCCGAAGACGAATGGTTCGATTGACGTGGCGGCGATCTTCGGTCGCCTCCCGTAGCACTTGACCTCCATCATCCCCGCGATTACCCACCTTCCCCATGGAAAACGATCTCCCACTCGCCATCGAAGCCGCCATGGCCGCTGGAAAGCTCCTCCGCAAGCATTTCGGGAAACCTCTCAAGGTCGATGAGGCACTGCATCACGATATCAAGCTGGCCCTCGACAAGGAATCCCAAGACCTGATCACCAACATTCTCCTCTCCGCCCGCCCCACCGATGCGCTTTACGGCGAAGAAGGCATCGCCGGCAATCAGGATTCCGGCCGCCAGTGGATCGTCGATCCCATCGATGGCACCGTGAATTTCTTCTACGGCATCCCCCACTTCTGTGTCTCCATCGCTCTGCGCGTGGATGACGAGATCATTCTCGGAGTCATTCACGATCCCATGGTCGGAGAGACCTGGACCATTGAAAAAGGTGGTGTGCCCGAGCTGAACGGAGAACCAGTCAAAGTTTCACCGCGCGAGAAACTCGAGGAATCCATTCTTTTTGTCGGATGTGGAAAAGACACCGAGGCCCTCACCACCGGCATCGAGCGCTTCCACAAAGCGTCACTCCGTGCCCGCAAAATGCGCATGATGGGTTCTGCCGCACTCGGAATGGCCTACATCTGCTGCGGTCGTCTCGACGCCTACGTGGAGTCCACAATTTCCCTCTGGGACATCGCCGCCGGAAAACTCCTCGTAGAGGCCGCCGGCGGAAAAGTCATCCTCACAAAGAAGGAAGGCAAAGCCGACTCCTGGTCCATCGTAGCCACCAACGGCAAAATCCCCATCGAGGAGATACTGTAAAGGAAAGGGAGCGCGGACTTAAGTCAGCGTCTCTTCATTGAGGTTTAAAATTTAATATTTAAAGTTTTGATCGGCATCGGCTACGACGTTCACCAGTTCGCAGAAAACCGCCCTCTCATCCTGGGCGGAGTCGAGATTCCTCACACCCACGGACTCGACGGCCACTCGGATGCGGACGTCCTTTGCCACGCCATCGCGGACGCAGTGCTCGGAGCGATGGGAAAACCCGATATCGGCTATTATTTTCCTCCGGGCGAGGATTTCTGCAAAGATATCTGCTCTCTCAAAATTCTAGAAAAATGCCGCGAACTTCTTGCGGAACAAAATCTGAAACTAATCAACATCGATTCCACCCTCATCGCCGAGGCTCCAAAAGTCCTTCCTCACCGAGACGCGATGCGGAAAAATATCGGCGCCGCCCTCGGCATTCCTCCTGAACGCGTAGGCATCAAAGCCACCACCAACGAGACCATGGGCTTCGTTGGCAGGAAAGAAGGTATCGCGGCGATGGCCGTCGCCCAGGTGGATTGAATCCGGCTCACATTTTCCTTCCAGCCAGGAACTGGTCCGCCGTCTCAAGCGCTTCAAGGATCGTCACATCCATATCCAAGTATCGGTAGGTCCCGAGCCGCCCCACAAACATCACTCCGGTCTCCGCGTCCACTAGCTCATTTTGGACTGTGAGCAGTAATTTGAATCGGCAGCCCAACTGAATGGTGAAATCGGAGACCTCCAAGCAATCCTCTTCGTCAGATCCCTCGTTTCCGGGAAACCAACGTTCGCACAACATGATCCTCGCGCGCCCAGGATTGTGCAGAAGAACATCAACTTCCACCCTCCCCCTGTGAACAAATGAAAAAGCAAACTTCTTCGCTCCCGTGATCACTTCAACATTCTGCGGGCAAAGTGAATGAATAAGTCCACCCAGATGAATCACTTCCCCCTCCGCTTCCTCAGAATACAGATAGGGTCGGTCATTCTACGCCTCGAGAATTATGCAGTAGAAGGACATCGATACAAAGGGAACCCGTCATTGCGGCAAGCCGTTTCTAGAAACCGTATCGGTCCGCCAGTGGCAACGCACAGACAAAAATCTCTCGATCGGTGGAGTAACCTATTCACCACTAGATTTCTGTCGAAGCGGTTTCCCCGCCTTCAAGCTCTCTCCATCTCGGTCTTTTTCCCCAGACCTAGAAGGAATTTGCGAAGCACCTGCTCCGGGCATTTACGGTAGTTCCGTTGCCCTTCCCCACGATAGAATGCACCCAGCTCGGACTTGGTGACCACGAACTCGGCCAGTTTGAAAACCTCCATCATATCGTCATCGCGCATGGAAAGGGCGATGCGCAGTTTCTTCAAAACTTCATTCGTAGGGAGATATGCCTGCGCCTCGGGGATCGCCCCGCTGGGATGCGGGCCGCGCTTTTCGACGATGAGACCGTCCAGGAAACTGCACAGCATGGTATCCGGAAGCACCTCGAAGTCCTCATGGTCGTCACGCATCAGCCATGCGCAGACCCGGGCCGGGTCGGGTTCTTCCACGACATGCGCAAGAATCTTCGCCACCTTGGCATCGTTGATGTCGAGAGCATAGCGGAGGCGGCGAAGAATGTCGTTATTGGTCATGAGTCGGGTGGTGCTAGAGGGACGGATCGCGATGATTGCACATCGCCGAAAAAAAAGACATCCTCTATAGCGGAGAGCATCTGCCTGTGAACCTAAAGAAATACCTCTATAGAAAACGATGCCCTTTGCCGGTCCACCGAGAGTATTGCCATGTCTGTAAGCGTCCCGCAACGGTGTGCCTATGCGATCTGATCCAGCCGTTCGATACCCATACCCGCTTCATAATCCTCATGCACCCAAAGGAAGCACGCAAACAAAAGACCGGCACCGGCCGTTTGTGCCACCTTGCCATGAAGAACAGCCGCCTTCACATTGGAATCGATTTTACAAACGACAGCGAAATACAGGCATTGATCGCAGATGCCGAATACACTTCCGCGCTCCTGTTTCCAGCTCCCCATGCGGTGAACCTCTCGCAGGATGGCTTTCGATCAATGACAGGTCATGGGGGGAAACTTCAGATCTTCATAGTGGACGGCACCTGGTCACTGGCAGGGAAAATCCTGCGACTGAGCGAAAACCTCCGCACCCTGCCCGCCGTGAGTTTCACACCACGCCAGCCATCGAATTTCCAATTCAAGAAACAACCCCGCGCGGAATATCTCTCCACGCTCGAGTCAATCCAACTGCTGCTCGAACTCGGCCGGGAGCAGGGAGTCGAAGAGCCTGGCGGCCACATCTGTCAACTCCCAGCGATTTTCGAACGCCTTGTGCAGATCCAGTTGCGAGGCGCAGGAGCGGACACCGCCACCCATTAGGCGGTGTGTTTTTCCCTGTATATTCTCCAGCTATCGGCGGTTTCTCGGAAAAAAGAAAGATCGAGCGCGGCCGCTGAAGGAGAATAGCAAAGCAGCAGCGGGGGTTTTGGGGATTACGCATGGCCTTCAGATAATTATGGGAACGCTCGAACGTGGCCTCCTCACCCCAATTGAATGAAGGACAATTCGGCATCGACTGCGGGGTTTCGGCTTCCCGCGCCCTTCCGTAACGGTTAACTTACCAGACTAGCTTCGACAACCCGCAGCACACAAATCAGGAACCGTTCCGCACTTGCCATCCGCCCTTGAATTTCGTGCTTAGTGCGCGGCACCCGATGCGCGGCACCCGATGCTTAGAATTTTTTCCCAATGCTCCTCCAAGATACCCTCTCCCGCTCCCAAAAGGAAATCACGCCAATGGATGGCAAGACCTACCGCTTCTATTGCTGCGGACCGACGGTTTATGGCCCCTCACACATCGGAAATTTCCGCACATTCGTGCTGCAAGACGTGTTCCGTCGCACTCTGGAAACCGGCGGCACTCGCACCCTCCATGTCCGGAATCTCACAGACGTGGACGACAAGACCATCCGCGATTCTCAGGCTGCAGGGAAGACACTCAAAGACTTCACGGAAATCTGGACGAAAAAATTCCATGCCGATTGCGAAGCCCTCGGCTGCCTCCCGCCACACATCGAGCCATCTGCCCTCGAGCACATCCCGCAGCAGATCGCGATGATTGAGAAACTCGTTGAAAAAGGTCACGCCTACCCTTCCGAGGACGGATCCGTCTATTTCAAGATCTCTTCTTTCCCCAACTACGGGAAGCTTTCCCGCCTCGACGAGCGTGAGCTTGATCTAGGGAAAACTCAGAACACCCGTGCCAATGCGGATGAGTATGAGAAAGACAGCATCTCCGACTTCGTTCTTTGGAAAGCCCGCCGCGAGGAGGATGGGGAAAATTTCTGGGAATCCCCGTGGGGCCAAGGCCGCCCTGGTTGGCATCTCGAGTGCTCCGCCATGATCGCCGAATACTTGGGCGACTCCTTCGATATGCACTCCGGCGGAGTCGATCTCGTCTTTCCTCATCACGAAAACGAAATCGCACAGTCCCAATGCGCCTGCGGTGGAAATTTCGCCGAGCATTGGTTCCATACAACCCACCTCTTGGTGGACGGCGGGAAAATGTCGAAGTCGCTGAACAACTTCTACACGATTTCTGATCTGGAAGAAAAAGGCTTCAACGCGATGGAGGTCCGTTACGTCCTCATTGGCGCACACTACCGGAAACAACTCAACTTCACCCTCGACTCCCTCGCCGGTGCAAAAGAAGCACTCTCGAAACTCGCCAAATCCGCCGCCAGGCTTGCAGAAAACATGGGTTCGGAAACCTCCCTCCCCTCCGCTGATTTCGGCCCTTTCCAACCCGCGTGGGACTCCCTCAACGACGACCTGAACACCCCCGGTGCCCTCGGCGGAATTTTCACCGGCCTCCGCGAAGCTTCAAAACTCACAGGAAAAGAAGCAGCAGCTGCCCTAGCCGGTCTCAACCGCATCCTAAAAGCCCTAGGCATCATTCTCCCGAAAATCCCCGAAACAAACGCCGACATTCCCGCAGAAATCAAGCAAATCGCCGAAACCCGCTGGACCGCCCGCACCAACAAAAACTGGGCGACCTCCGACAAACTCCGCGACGAGCTCTCCGCCAAAGGATGGTCCGTCAAAGACGGCAAAGACTCCTACGAGCTGTCAAAAATCTGAACCGACAGAAATCAAGTCTCCAAATTTGAGATTTAGAGTTTAAAATTTAAAGTTTCATGCGCTTCTCCGTCCTAGGCTCCGGCTCCTCCGGAAATGCCACCATCCTCGAATGCGGCTCCACCCGCATCCTCATCGATGCCGGACTCTCCGCGAAACAACTCTGCCTGCGCCTCGAATCGATCGGCATCGATCCCACTTCCCTCTCCGCCATCCTCCTCACCCACGAACACGGCGACCACACTCGCGGACTGAAGAATTTCCTCAAAAAGCACCCCGTCCCCATCTACGCCACCGGGGAAACCGCCCACGTCGTCAAAGATCAGGAAATTGGCGAAGTCAACTGGAAGACTTTTGAGGCCGGCCAAGCCTTCACCATCGATCACCTCTCCATCGAAAGCTTTCCCATCCAGCACGATGCCGTGGATCCCGTGGGCTACGTTGTCGCAAATCAGGATTTTCGCTTCGGCCTGCTTTCCGATGCCGGCTTCATCACCTCCGGAGTGAAACTACGCCTCAAGAACCTCTCCGCCCTCTTCGTCGAGGCGAATTATGACGACGAACTCTTGGAGGCCGATACCAAACGCCCATGGGCCATCAAACAACGCATCGCCTCCCGTCACGGCCACCTTTCCAATGTGCAAGTCGAAGCGCTTCTTCGAGAAATCGCCCACCCGGATCTCACCCAAATCGTTTTCGGTCATCTTAGCTCGGACTGCAACTGCCCGAAAAAAGTTACCTCATTGTTCACAAAGCTCGTCCAGGAACTCGGCCACTCTCACACTGCCTTGCACTGTGCCACACAGGCGCAGCCAACCCCTTGGTTCCATCTCAGCCTGCCATTCAGACTCGTCTGATCACCCGGAAATCGGCATCTCATTATCCGATTTTTATATGCATCGGGTATCTGCGTAGCCATATACTTCCACCGTGAAAGAAATTATCGCATTGTCGTTCACTCCGTGGACCGTTGCCATCACCGTCATATTGGGGTTTTGCGTCGTCTACTGGATGCTGAACGTCATCGGCCTTCTCGACCTCGATATTCTGGATCTCGACCTTGATGCGGATGTGGACACCGATGCCGCCCAGAGCGGACTCGCCCATGGTGTTCTCGGTTCCATCCTGCGTTTTATGAACGCTTCGGACGTTCCGCTGATGATTATCCTCACCGGCCTTTTCCTGCTGATGTGGGCCTTCAATGTCATCGCAAATGCACTCCTCGGCACGGACGGAACCGGCTTTCTCGCCGGCGGGATCTTTTTCGCCGCTTTCATCGCCAGCACCCTCCTCGTGAAATTGATCACCATGCCTCTTCGTCCCGTTTTCAGGGCCATGCAATCCGGTGGCAACGACGATGAACCGATCTTCGGAAAGGAAGCCGTAGTCGTTTCCCTCACACTTGATGAAAAAGGCGGCCAAGTCGAAGTCGCACGCAATCACGGCGCTCCTGCTCTACTTTCCGCCCGCCTCACCGCCGGTAAAACCTTACTCCGGGGTCAACACGCCGTCATTTTCGACCGCGAACCCGATACCGGCACTTACCTTGCTCGTCGCGTAGATTAAATTTTCTCACAAAATCTCCACCCCTAGAACAACAGAATGAACTCCACCCTGATCCAGTCCACCCAGACCCTCGCGGTCGTCCCCGAAGTCATAGGTATCGCCGTGGCGGTCGTCGTCGTCGTCGTTGTCGGCATCTTCGCCTTCTATGCCAGTGTCTTCAAAAAGGTCGAGAAAGGCACCTCGCTCATCCGCACCGGCATGGGCGAAACCAAGGTCACCTTCACTGGCATGCCCGTTTACCCGGTCATCCATCGCGCCGAGCTCATGGACATCTCCGTGAAACGGCTGGAAATCGACCGCACCGGAAAAAACGGACTCATCTGCAAAGACAACCTCCGCGCCGATATCAAAGTCGCCTTTTTCGTCCGCGTGAACAATGTCGCCTCTGACGTCCTTCGAGTTGCGGAATCCATTGGTTGCGCCCGCGCCTCCTCCGAAGAGGAAATCCGCGCCCTCTTCGATGCAAAATTCTCCGAAGCCCTCAAAACCGTCGGAAAACGCTTCGAGTTCTCTGAACTCTACGAAGAGCGCGACACCTTCCGTGACGACATCATCAAAGTCATCGGCACCAATCTCAATGGCTTCGTCCTCGATGATGCCGCCATCGATTACCTCGAGCAGACACCCATCGAGATGCTCGATCCCGACAACATCCTTGATGCCCAAGGTATCAAGAAAATCCATGAACTCACCGCGACCCAAGCGAAACTTTCCAACCACATCCAGCGAGACAAGGAAAAGGTCATCAAGCAACAGGATGTCGAAGCCCGCGAGGCCATCCTCGAGCTTGAGCGCCAGCTCGCTGAAACCGAAGCCCGCCAGCAGCGCGAAGTCTTCATCGTCCAAGCCCGCGAAGAAGCCGAAACCGCGAAAGTCCGCGAAGAAGAACGCCAGAAATCCGAACGCGCCCGCATCTCCGCCGACGAGGAACTCCAGATCGCCGAGGAGAACAAACAACGCCAGGTCCTCGTCGCTCAACGAAACAAAGAACGCACAGACGGAGTCGAACTCGTCCGCGTAGAGCGCGAACGCATGCTCGAAGAAATCGAACGCGAGCGCATGACCGAGCTCAAGAGCATCGAGAAAGAGAAAGCCATTGAAATCGAGAGAAAGAACATCCAAGAAGTCATCAAGGATCGTGTCGCTCTCGAAAAGACCGTTGTTATCGAACAAGAACGCATCAAGGATACCGAAGCCTTTGCTGGTGCCGACCGTGCGAAGCAAGTCAAAGTCACCCTCGCCGAGGCCGACTCCCAAGATCAACTCATCCGCGCGACCAAGATTGCGGAGGCCAACAAAGAAGCAGCCCGTCTCAAGGCAGACGAGGAAGCCTACAACGTCACCAAAGGTGCCGAAGCCTCCAAATCCGCCGCAGAACTCCGCGCTGAGGAACGCATCATCGGTGCCGAAGCTGAACAGACAGCAGCCACCAAGGAAGCAGCAGCGAAAATGGAACTCGCCGACGCCATCGCCAAGGAAACAGCCGCCGTCGGAATGGGCGAAGCCGAAGTTCTCCGAGCCAAGGGCCTCGCCGATGCGGATGCGATCAAGCAGAAGGCAGATGCCATGAAACTCTTCGGTGAAGCCGGCCAGGAGCACGAAGAGTTCAAGCTCAAGCTCGACAAGGAAAAAGCTGTCGAACTCGCCGGAATCGACGTCCACCGCCAGATCGCCGAGCAGCAGGCCATCGTCGTCGGAGAGGCGCTCAAATACGCCAAGATCGACATCGTAGGCGGCGAAAGCCAGTTCTTCGACCGCATCACCAACGCCATTACCAGCGGCAAAGCCGTGGATCGAATGGTCAACAACAGCCGTGTTCTCGGCGACGTGAAGGAAACCTTCTTCAACGGCGACCCCGACTACTTCCGCGCCAAAATCCGCGAGTGGACCGACCAGTTTGGAGTCACCAGCGAGGACATCAAAAACCTCACCGTCTCCGCCCTCCTCGGAAAACTCATTCCCCAAGCCAACGGCGAAACCCGCAACGAACTCCTCGGCCTCCTCGGAGCCGCCGAACGCTTCGGCCTGGACGGAAAAAAGGCTGCTGAGGTTCTAAAAAAATGAAGATTTGTTGACCACGGAAAAAACTGAAAAGACGGAAGTAAGACTATGGAACTGATTTTCGAAAAGGAAAGCTATGCGATCTGTGGCGCTTTCTTCGAGGTTTATCAGGAGAAAGGCAGCGGATTTTATGAGGATGTTTATCAGGAATGTCTGGAAATAGAATTTGGCATTCAGAATATCCCTCACCTTATTCAACCGAATCTCGATCTTGAATACAAAGGCAGGCCGCTCAGTAAAAAATACACTCCCGATTTCATCTGCCACGACAACATCGTCATCGAAATCAAGGCTGTAAAATATCTCGAGGACAGCCACCGCGCCCAAGTTCACAACTATCTCAAAGCAACCGGCCTTAACCTCGCATTCCTAGTCAACTTCGGCCACCACCCGAAAATCCAAATAGAAAGAATCGTCCGTTAGAAATGACAAAAAACTCCAGAACCCAAGTCTTCCTTCCGTCCATTCCGTCTTTTCCGTGGTCAATCACCCACTCCTAGAGAGCCGTAACCCAAGTCATTCTGCCCTCCCACCGGCGGTCAACCTCACCCAAAAATCCCCAATCCGTGGTTCAGCCTTAGCCCATGCCCGATACCGACCCCAAGCTAGAAGGTGGTGCCTACGAGGTCATCCGCGCCCGCCTCGACAAACACGCCGTTGTCCTCCGCGAACGCCTCGATGCACTCAACGCCGACCGCCGCAATCTGTTTGGTGCAGTCGAGGCCGCCCTCATCGCTACCGAGCGCGTCACCACGGAGCACAACTGTGTCTCGCGCGACATGGTTGCTCTCGGGAAAGACCGCTTCATCTTCGGCTACAACATCCAGTTCGGGCTCAAACAAACCACCGACATCGCCGATGTCTTCGCGGTCTATGATTACAACCGCGAGGACCACACGTTCCATCCCGTCGAGTCCGCTTCCATCCTCACCGGCACAGCCGGCAGCGGTAGTTTCGCGGATGATTTCACCTACCTCTACAAATACTACAAAAACACCCACTTCGTAAAATTCCGCGTCATCGGGCCTCACCTTTTCATGGCCATGCGCATCGGTCGCGAGGTCACCGATATCAAGACCTTCAAGTGGCTCCTCAAGGGTGATGGGACCTTGGAATACCTCGGCAACCGCTTCGACCACGAATACTCCTTCCCCCCGCAGCACGAGTTCGATTGGAAACGCGCCAACCGTGACATGCAGCGCTCTGGCGAGCATCCCCACGTATCCATCGAGGACCGCGTCTTCGTAGAAACCGTCGGCGGAGACCTAACCATCAAGATCGAGGACAACACCTCCGATGGCAGCGGCATCTACGCCGAGCCAGTTGACGACCCAGACCAGACACTCGACGACGCCGAGATCGATTACGCCGCCATCGGCGATCTCATCCTTCTCCGCATCCGCCCCTACCGGGAAAAAGTCGTCCGCCACTTCGTTTTTAACGGGAAAACCAACGAGGTCACCCGTATTGATGCCATTGGAGACTCCTGCGTCCTTCTCCCAGACGACCACGGCATCATTTTCGCCAGCGGCTACTACCTGCTCAGCGGCGAGAAAAAGACCTTTCCCCACGGCCTGACGAACATGCGCTTCGAGCGCCGCATCGTCTCGTCGAACGGTGAAGACACCCTCTTCGTTTTCTACAACCGAGAAAGCGGTGACTACGTTCTACTCAGCTACAATCTCATCCAGCGCGGCATCGAAACGCCCGTGCTCTGCAGTGGCTATTCGGTGTTTGAAAACGGAGAGCTCATCTATTTCAAGACCGAGGATCAGCCCCAGAAATACCATACCCTTCAGATCTGGCAGACCCCTTACCTAAGCGACGAAGCAACCGTCTCTCAGCAGAAAGACAGCGACTCCTTCCTCGCAAAAATCGGCAACCCGAGCCTCGTTTCCGCAATGGCGGATTGCCGGGAGATCCTTGCCCTGCTCGCGAAAGACGACTCCTTCGGCGACCTCTACATCGATCTGGTCAATCGCACCAGCGACATCACCGATACCTATTTCTGGGTCGCCAAACCCGAGGCCCACAACCTTGCCGAGCCTCTCAAATCCATCAACGAGGCTGCGAATTCTGCCATCGGCGAGTTCGACAAAGTCCGCCGACTCCGCCAAGTCGCCGCCGACCGCAGAGCGGAAATTTCCAAATCCTCCGAACGCCTCATTCGCGATGCGGAAGTCTCACCACCCGATGACATCCTCGGATTCGTCAAGCAACTCGCCTCCCTCCGCACCCTGCGCGGCGAGGTCATCGGCCTCGGCGAGGTCCGCTACATGGACCCGGAATTCGTCGATACTCTCGAGCAACGGGTTTCAGATACTACGGACCTAGTATCGAAGAAAACCGTCGATTTCCTACTCAAAGAGGAAGCTCTCGATCCCTACCGCGCCAAAGTCGCCCAGACTTCCACCTCCGTTACAAAGCTAGCCAAAGTCATCGATGCCGACGCCCTCGCCAAAGAACTCGACGACTCCGGCCGCGAACTGGAAATGCTCATCGACATCGTCTCGAACCTGAAAATCGAGGATGCCACCGAGACCACCCGCATCATCGACAGCGTCTCCACCATCTATGCCTCGCTCAATGCCACCCGTGCCGAGCTGAAGAATAAGCGCAAGGAACTCGCCAAAGCCGAAGGAGCCGGCCAGTTCGGCGCGCAGATCAAGCTGCTCGGCCAAGCCGTCAGCAGCTATCTCGATCTCTGCGATACGGCGGAGAAATGCGACGAATACCTGACCAAGGTCATGGTTCAGCTGGAGGAACTGGAGGGAAAATTCGCTGAGTTCGATGAATACGTCGAGCAGCTCGCCGGCAAGCGTGACGAGATTTTCGCAGCCTTTGATACCCGCAAGCAACAGATCACCGAGAAGCGCAACAAACGCGCCAACACTCTCGTAAAGTCTGCCGAGCGCGTCCTCAGCGGAGTGAAAAACCGCATCGCGGGCTTCAAAGAAATCAACGAGATCAACGGCTACTTCGCCGGCGATCTCATGATCGACAAAGTCCGCAACATCATCGAGGAACTCACCGATCTCGAAGAATCCGTCAAAGCCGACGACATCCGCACCCGCCTAAAAACAATTCAGGAAGATGCGGTTCGTGCCCTCAAAGATCGCAAGGAACTTTTCGTCGATGGGCAGAACGTCCTAAAATTTGGCCGCCACGCCTTTTCCGTAAACACTCAGGAACTCGAACTCACCATCGTTCCCCGCGAAGGCGAAATGGGCTTTCACCTCGGAGGAACAAACTTCTTCGAACCCATTCGCGATGAATCCTTCCTATCGACCAGTGCCGTCTGGGACAGAGAGGTTGTTTCGGAAAACAAGGAAGTCTATCGCGCCGAATACCTCGCCTATCGATTCCTAGACACACATCCGGAACCGGAAGCCCCCCTGCTCGAATCCATCCAGGAATTCATGCGGACACGCTATGCCGAGGGCTACACAAAAGGCGTGCACGATGTGGACGCGACCGCCATCGTCGAAGCCCTGCTCCCCATCCGCGAAAAACTCGGAGTGCTCGGCACCCCGCCCAAGACGCGTGCCTTGGCATTGCTCTTCTGGTCCACATGGGAGGACCGGGAAATCTTCTCTCTCCACATCGCATCGCACCGTCAGATGCGCGTCCTATTTTCCTCGGAGGGCGGGAAGTCGTCATTCCTGAAAACACTCTCGGAAGCACTTACTACCTTTCACGAATCCCATCCGGATCTCGAAGGCACTCCCGAAACTGCCGCCGCCTACCTCTACACGGAGCTTTCCCAATCGGAGAACTTCCACGTGTCCGCCGAGGCGCACTCCATCCTGAAATCCTTCCGCACCTTCCTTGTCGAGAAACGCCTCGAAAAGGAATTCGATACCCGTCTATCGGACAACAGTCCCCTCGTCTCCCACCGCATCGCACTCGACTGGCTCATCGGATTTCAGTCCGAAGAAGTTGCTACTACATCCACAGTAAACCATACCCCGCCCGAGGATTTCCTCATCGAAGCAGCCGCACACCTAGCACGCGGCGGCTACGAAGTGCGCAACGTGATTGATGTCCCCACAATTGTTGAACTCACTGGCATGAAGGGCAGTCACCCCGTCATTGAAGGTGGCACATGGTCCGGCGACTACCTCGCCATCATTGAAAAGCTTCGCCGCTTCCATCAGCGCGATGTCCCTGTCTTCCAACAGTTTCAGGCAGAGAAGAAACGTCTTACCGAAGCCAAGCGCGAGACCATGCGCCTCGATGAATTCAAGCCGCGCGTCATGAGTGCCTTCGTCCGCAACAAGCTCATCAACGACGTCTATCTGCCCATCCTCGGTGACAACCTCGCCAAGCAGCTAGGCACCGCCGGTGGCGAGACCCGGACCGACCGCATGGGCATGCTACTTCTCATTTCACCCCCCGGCTACGGCAAGACCACCCTGATGGAATACGTGGCCAACCGTCTCGGCCTCACGTTCATGAAAATAAACGGCCCCGCCCTCGGTCATAGCGTCACCTCGCTCGACCCCGCAGAGGCCCCGAACATGTCTGCCCGCGAGGAGGTCAACAAACTCAACCTCGCCCTCGAAATGGGAGACAACGTGATGATCTATCTGGACGACATCCAGCACACGAACCCCGAGTTCCTTCAGAAATTCATCTCCCTCTGCGATGCCCAACGCAAGATCGAGGGTGTCTACAACGGCAAGGCCCGCACCTACGACCTGCGGGGAAAAAAGGTCGCCGTCGTCATGGCTGGAAACCCATACACCGAAAGTGGCGGAAAATTCCAGATCCCCGACATGCTCGCCAACCGCGCGGACACCTACAACCTCGGCGACATCCTCGGCGAAAACGATGCCGCCTTCAAAGCCTCCTACGTCGAGAACTCCCTCACCTCAAACCCCATCCTCTCCAAGCTCTCCAGTCGCTCACAGAAGGACGTGTATGCACTCATGCGTGTGGTCGATTCTGGAAGCCGCGAGGGTATCGATTTCGAGGCGAACTATACTCCTGCGGAGATCGACGAGATGGTGAAGGTCATCCGCCACCTCTACACCGTCCGCGATACCATCCTGCGGGTGAACCTCCAGTATATCGCTTCCGCCGCCCAAGAAGACAGCTACCGCGTGGAGCCTCCGTTCAAGCTTCAGGGCTCCTACCGGAACATGAACCGCATCGCGGAAAAAATCCTTCCACTCATGACCGCAGCCGAAGTCCGCGGCCTCATCGACGATCACTACCAGAGCGAGAGCCAGACCCTCACCACCGGTGCCGAAGCCAACCTCCTCAAGTTTAAAGAACTCGAAGGAAAACTCACCGAAGAGGGAGCCGCCCGCTGGGCTCAGATCAAAAAGGATTTCAACAAAAACAAACTTCTGGGAGCCGGTGGGGAAAATGATCCAGTCGCCCGCGTTGTCGCGCAATTGAGCCAGTTCAACGACGGCCTCGAGTCCATCAACCAAGGCATCTCAAAAGCCGCCACCGATTACACTCTCCCCCAAACCCTAAGCACCACCACTTTGGAAACCATCGAGCGCCTCATCGCCGGCCTCCGCGCCGTCCCCGTGGAAGTAGATATCAACCTGATCGCCGGCAGCGACCGAATCACAGACATGGAGAAAACCTCCAAAGACTCCCCTCCCCCTCTGGACATCGACTCCACCACCCGACAAGGAGACTAAAAAGTGACATGACCTTTAGGTGGCGTTTACACCTGATGAATTGTTCTCGCTGCTTGAAAAGTCCGAAAAAAACCTTATAATTCAGCCATGAGAGAAAGTCTGCAACTAACCCCACCACGCGGCATGCCGCGCTGGAGAGAAAAACAGCACAATCTCCCGATAGGTAAAAAGCTCGCATTGATCGGCAGATTCATCCAGGAAACTCGAAAACTGGAAGCCATTAAAGCCGAATGCAAGAAGTCTGCGACATCCTCGAACGCCTCCTGAACGAAGGTATCATTTCCGCATACGCCCTCGGAGGCGCAACTGCCGCTGGCTTTCACGGAGAACCTCTCGCAACCCGGGACATTGATGTTTTTGTGTTCCTGGAACCTACCCCAGGTCGACTTCTCATCACCTTAGAACCCATCTACACCCGACTCGGTGAACTCGGATATACGGAATTTGAAGAAGAGGGAATCATCGTGGAGGATTACCCGGTTCAGTTCCTGAGCGCGTCCCTCGGTTTAGAATCGGAGGCAGTTGAAAAAGCCACTAGGCACGAATGGGACGGACATCACCTCCGCGTGATGTCCCCCGAACATCTGGCCTGTATGGCACTCACCGTAGGGCGCCCCAAAGACCGGGCTAGATTGGTGTATCTGGTCTCTTTACCCCAGTTTGATAAGGAGGCGTTCGAGGCAATTCTGTGCCGATACGCACTTACTCAGCAGTGGAAAACTTGGGCCTCCGGGCTTGGGCTTGATTGAACCTCCCACCGGCCACACATGCCGCTACTTTAAAAAACCATTGAGCGGCTCATCGCCGACCTCCGCGCCGTCCCCGTGGAAGTCGATATCAACCTGATCGCCGACAGCGACCGAATCACTGATATGGAGAAGACCTCCAAAGACTCCCCTCCCCCTCTGGACATCGACTCCACCACCCGGCAGGGCGACTAATCAAGATTCCCATCAATACGCTTGACCGACATACTAAAAAAGAAATCGGTTTCGACAAGATCGGCGGAGCCGGTGATGGGTGCGGCGGAGACGGGATTCGGAGAAGAGGCTAGTGGGATGTGCCCTTCCCCGGAAAGCAGGCCTGAGGTAGGATCAAGTCCGATCCAACCAGCTCCGGGCAGATAGACCTCGGCCCATGCATGGAGATCCGCAACATCTTCGCTCGGGCCGGACGGTCCTTCTGCTGCTGGTTGGTCGGCCTTGAGTTGGATCAGGTAGCCAGAGACAAAACGTGCCGCGAGACCGAAGTGGCGCAGAGCATTGATCAGCAACCAGGTCGAGTCACGGCATGAACCGATGCGGTTGGCCAAGGTAAATTCGGGTGTCTGAATTCCCGGTTCCATACGCATGGAATAGTTGACAGCCTTGTTCACGCATTGGTTGAGATCTACGAGAAAATGGATCGTCTGCCTCGTTTGCGTATCGATGCTTTCTATAAACTCCTCCCACTGTGGGCCGATATCAACGGGGCTTTTCAGATAGGGCGCCAATTCATCCTGGACAGTCTCATCATAGGTGAACGGATAGTCCGTCGCGTAACCTTCGATGAAAAAGTTAAATGGATTTAGAGGAACGAGATCCGCTACTAAGTTTACCTCTACCTTAAATTCGAGAACGGGCGCTGAAAAAATGACCCGCGCAAGGTAATTTCCCTGGGGATCCTGAATCCAGTGAAAGGAATGACCTTCGGGGGTTACCTCCAACGTGTAGTTCAGAATCGGGGTCCGACAATGCGGTGAGGGCCGCAGCCGAATGGTCTGTGGGGAAAGTCCAACAGGCCGACTGTAGAGGTAGCGGGTGGTGTGATTGAGAGAGACGGTAACGGACATAGGAGGGTCTTTGAAACTGGAAATTTGGGAACCGTTGCTGAAACACCTCCGGATGAGGGAATTCATCCTTCAATTAGCTCGGCCACGGGATCGACAATCTCCGTAAGCATGTAGCGATTACTGAGTTCCGCTGCGATCTCGGCCAAAGCGTTCTCAATATCTTCAATGAACTTGTCGGCCTTGTCGCCGTGCAGATCGATTTCGTTCGCGTAGTTCAGTCGAGAAATCAAGAGCCCTATTTTCCGCTCGGCTTCGTTGGAATACTGGGCGATCGAACATTTCGAAATGGCATGCATCGCAAGCTGGACCTTATTGACACAGAAGAGAACGGATCGTGGGAAGTTTCTCGAAAGGATCAGCATATTGCGAACATGGTCGCCGGTAATCTGGGAGACATAAATCCGGTGATATGCCTCAAACGCGCTGCACCCTTTCAACAACGCCGCCAACTGTGCGGTATCGAGAGCGTCGTCTTCTGCTTTCGAAGTCGAGCGCATGTGGCGCTTCGAATCGAGAATGCGGCAAGTCTTGTCGGCTCGCTCAATCTGTCGCCCGCAAATGATGAACTCATATCCCAACTGGTGAGGAAATGTCGCCTCCGTAATCCCTTGAAAGAGGAGAGAGAATTCCTTGATCGAGTGGAAGAATTCGAAACTGAGTTCGCTGCAGACTTTCTCCGCATCTGTCTTTTTCAAGAACAGATACATGCGGTTGATCGTTTCCCACATCTCGGACGAGATCTGGTCGCGGATCATACGGGCATTCTCGCGAGCGAAGGCGATGGTATTGAAAACTGAACTCGGGTTCTGTGTCGAAAAGGTCAGGAAAAAGGTGACGTCGTAGCTCGTCTTCCCAGGATGCTGGGACTCGAAAAGTTCCAAATCACCCAAAGAAGTGAGGATGGGTTTCCAATGACTGAAGCTGATCTCCTCACTGCCATGTTCGGACTCAAGGAGGGTTTGGAGCGTGACGTCCACCAAGCGAACGGTGTTTTCAGCACGTTCGATATAGCGGCTCATCCAGAAGAGGGAATCGGCGACTCGGCAAAGCATTTGGGTAGAAGAGGTTGGAAATTTTTTGAAAGATATAAGGGAGGAATCAGTCGTCGTGGTTGGTGACCCACGTGTCCTTACTGCCACCGCCTTGCGATGAATTGACGACGAGCGACCCCTTTCGAAGCGCGACTCGGGTTAGGCCGCCGGGAATAATTTTCGTCGTCTCTCCGCATACGATGTAGGGACGCAAATCGATATGGCGACCGTCGAATTCTCCATCACAATAGGTCGGGTGGCGGGAAAGGGAGATGGGAGTCTGAACGACGAAATCGCGGGGCTTGGCTTTGACCATTGCCCGAAACTCATCGACCTCCGCCTTCGTTGCGTGGGGGCCGATCAACATACCATATCCACCGGCCTCGTTGGCGGCTTTCACGACAAGCTTATCCATATTTTCCATCACGTAGTCGTAATCCGATTTTCGGTAGGGTAGCCAGGTTTCCACACTGGGAAGGATCGCCTCTTCTCCGAGGTAGTATTTGATCATGTCCGGTACGAAACAGTAGGTCACCTTGTCGTCGGCGACACCCGTTCCTAGAGCGTTCGCGAGGCCGAGGTTACCTTTCATATAGGCGCGGACGAGGCCGGGAACACCTAGCATCGAGTCTTTGCGGAAAACTTCAGGATCAATAAAATCATCATCAATTCTGCGGTAGAGAACATCGACGCGCCGAAGACCCTCGGTGGTCTTCATATACACACGGTCATCGCGTTCCACGACCAGATCGCGACCTTCTACAATTTCCACACCCATCTGGCGGGCTAGGAAACAGTGTTCGAAATAGGCACTGTTATACACTCCGGGCGTAAGGACCGCGACCGTCGGATTATCTATCCCTTTCGGCGCGATATTTTTCAACGCGGCAAGAAGAATATCCGGGTAATTCAACACAGACTGCACCCCGCTACGTGGGAAAAGACGCGGAAAGGCACGCTTCATCGACTGGCGATTCTCAAGCATGTAGGAGACACCGGACGGGCATCGTCCGTTGTCTTCGAGCACCAAATATTCACCTTTGTCGTCGCGAATGAGATCGGTTCCGCAAATATGGATGTAGATATCTTTGGGTACATCGATTCCAACCAGTTCCTTGCGGTAGTGTTTCGCCGAATGGAGAACCTCCTCGGGGAAAACCTTGTCCTTCACGATCTTTTGGTCGTGATAAATATCATGGAGAAAGAGATTGAGAGCTTCGATACGTTGCTCCAGCCCAGCGGACAGGTGATCCCATTCCTTTTTCGGAATGATCCGGGGCATGAGATCGAAAGGGAAAACACGCTCGGGTACCTGCTCTCCTCCCCATAGACAGTAAACGTGATTCCCTGCTGAAGAAATGCGAGATCGACAGCTTCCCGCTTGAGGTTGAACTCCTCGGGAGTCAGTTCATTGAGACGATCGATCAGGTGCTGGTAGTGAGGGCGGGGGCTGCCATCTGCCTCGAAGGCTTCGTCGAAGAACGTGCCGCTGTCATATTTGATTTCCATGGTGAAGTTTTTTCCTATTCGGGCTCTGGATGGGATTTTGAGGATTTTTGTTCAATTATCACATAGCAAGCCCTGTGCCGTCTCCCGTGAATATCGACGGAATTTCACCTGAAATGGTGTGAGGCTCTCGGATATGGCCAGAGAAGTGCGTAGTGGCTTTTTTTAACGGCAGGTAGCAATAGGCCAAGGATTTCATTTCCGCAAATTGTTGTCGAAACAATTTCAAAAGAGTCGCATGGCCGGAGGACCAGAAAACAACTGGGATCGCCCCACGTAGGTCTGCAGAAATGCACCGGCGATGGTGGCGAACAGGGGGAAATTGACTGGGAATTTCTTGGATCGCTCGCGATGTGCCTTGGATTTTTCCTTGAGATAGCATGACCGTTTGGTCACAACGAGATATGCAAAAACTCACTACCCTCCTCTCGCCTACCATCGTTGCAATCGCTGTCGCTTCATCGAACGCAAATGCAGCCACTGTCGTTGAGTATTTCAACAACTACGGATCCAACGCGGCCAGTCTGGCGAGTCAGGGATCCGCCGGCGGAGGTTGGTCCGGGGGTTGGGGAGGCAGCAACGCCCCTGGTTACCAGAACGGACAAGGCCTCACCTACAGCGCGACGGGATACGCGAACACCGGAAACGAATCCGGCTCGAACGACGGCGGTTCCCTATGGGGCGGGACGGGCGGTGGTGGAGATGTCGCCTCGCGTGCACTCGCCACGGGCCTGACTGGCACGGTCTGGATCAGCGCATTGACGAAACAGAATCGCGGCTCGGACACGACTGCAGAATCGAAACTTTGGATCGATCAGGGCGACGTGGATACGAGCTATGTCGGACTCGTTAACCGGGAAGCGGCGATCAATACGGGATCGGGTGACACTTTCGGCACATCCACCTTCGCAAACAACACGACCCACCTCTTCCTTCTACGTTTGGTCCTAGACGGTAGCGGTAGCGACGACTCACTCGATTTCTGGATCAACCCCGACCTTTCCACGGGAGTCGGCGGCCTTGGCACGGCAGATAATAGCATCAGCGGTTCGGACTTCTTCGGAACTTCCCTTGATGGCATCGGGGTCTCATTTCGCCGTCAAAACTCCATGATCGATGCCATCCGGATCAGCAATGAGGCCAATGGCTTCGATCTTGTTACCAACCCTGTTCCGGAACCATCGTCGGTTGCCCTTTGGCTTACCGGGGCTTTGCTTTTGATTCGCCGCAGGCGATAGGTCAGCGGGCGGGATGGAAGGTTCAACATACAAAGCTCATGACCGCGAAATCATCAGCAGGCGCAGCCCATTGAGGCAGACTACAACGGTGCTTCCTTCGTGACCTACCACACCCACGGGGAGTGGTAGCGAGAAACCCAGTGCTGCGATCACAAAGACGACAATTACCAGACTTGCGAGCACAAGATTCTGAATCAGGACCTTTTTTGCCCGCCTCGAGTGACGGAGTAACAGGGGGATATTTTCCAACCTATCTCCCATCAGCACAACGTCTGCCGTCTCCATAGCGACATCGGTCCCCGCCGCTCCCATCGCCACCCCGAGATCGGATGCGGCCAATGCCGGGGCATCGTTCACGCCATCTCCGATCATCATGACATTTCCCTCCTCCTTGAGTTGACGGATGATCCGGAGCTTATCCTCGGGGAGAAGCTCGGCGTGGAACTCGTCGATTCCCGCTTCAGACGCGATGGTGCGAGCTACGGACTTGTGGTCACCGGTGAGCATCACCACTTTTTTTACCCCAGCTTGATGGAGCTCCTTGGTCAACATTTTCGCCTCTCTTCGTATCGTATCAGCAAGAACGAAAACGGCTTTTGCAACCACACCTTGCTCTTCTCTCGCACCGACCCAAACGCAGGTCTTGCCTTGCTCCTGAAACTCTTTCGCCATTTCAGAAAACGCGTCAAATCCCTCCGCCGCCATTTCTCGAAACCAACGTTCGCTGCCGATCATATATCGCACGGGACCGATACCCGCTTCAGCCCCCTTGCCTGCGGTGGATTGGAACGATTTCGCCTCCGCGACCGCAATATCGAGATCCAGCGCACCCTCGACGATTGCGTGAGCAAGGGGATGCTCGGACTTTGCTTCCAGTGCCGCGGCAATACCTAGCCATTTGTTTGCATCTCCGGAAATTTCGCCAGTCATTCGAGAAACACCAGAAGAACAAAGAATTTCCGTGAGCGATGGTTTCCCGACGGTCAGCGTTCCCGTCTTATCCACAGCTACTATATTAATAGTAGCACTTCGCTCAAGATGAGAACCTCCTTTGATTAAGATACCGCGCCGTGCTGCTCCACCGATGGCGGAGAGAACTGTCGCAGGGGTACTGATGATTAGGGCGCAGGGCGATGCCACGACCATCACGGTCATGGCGCGGTAGAACGCTTGGGAGAAGCTTTCACTCCAGAACATCCACGGGACGAGGAAGACTCCTATCGTGAAAAGGATCACTCCCATTGCGTAATACTGCTCAGCAGTTTCGAGGAAACGCTGGGTCTTCGATTTCTCTGCCTGTGCCTCGGCAACGAGCTTCACCATTCGGGCAAGCGCGGAATCCTCGGAACGTTTTGTGACAACAAGCTCGATTCCTCCGCTACGATTGATCGTTCCCGCGAATAGCAGACTACCAGCATGTTTCGCGACTGGCATCGACTCGCCAGTCAAAGATGATTCGTCCACCTGGGTTTCCCCTTCGGAAAGCTCTCCGTCCACCGGGATCTGCTCCCCTGGTTTCACGACGACAACCTCTCCGACCTCAAGATCTTCGACTGCCACTTGCACCGTTTTCCCATCGCGTTTCACCAAGGCCTTCTCAGGACGCAGGGTTAACAGCGATTCAATCGCGCGGTGGGTGCGCGCCATGGCGTAGCGCTGAAGGACATTCGAAAAACTGAAAAGAAAAAGCAACAATGCCCCTTCGAAAGGCGCGCCAACCACTGCCGCTCCAACCGCGGCAAGCACCATCAATACATCCACATCCAGAACACGCTCGCGAAGCGACGCGATGGCAGATTTCACTCCTTCTTGACCCGCGAAGATATAGGCTCCCGCGTAGAGCCCGTGTGTCCACCAACTCATCCCATAGATACGACTGACGACAAATGCCGCAATCAGGAAAAGCAGGCCGAGACCGCAGGAAATCTCTTCATATAACTCCCCGGCGCGGAGACGTTTTCCTAGTGCATCGCGTCGAACAGCAATTTCCAACGGACTGACATTTGCACCGGCACCCTGCAACCCGGCTACGACTTCGTGCTCCGGGGAGACGGAGGAATCGAACGTAAGACAGAGAACCTTGCCCAAATAGGTCGCTGTCGCACGGCGGACTCCGTGGATCTTCTCCACCTTTTTCTCCAACCTCAAAGCACCCGCCTCGCAGCCTTGATTCTCCAACCGGAAACTCAGCTTCCTCAAAGCCATCGCAACGTCACCAGAATGCTCGGACGCCATTTCCCGGAGTTCCTTGTCACTCACTTTCTCCGGATCGAAGGCAATTTCCAGCCGTCCTTTTCCCGGATCTGCACTCACCTCCAGAATCCCTTCGTGGTCAGCGATCTCATGGATCGTCTCATCGAGAAGATCGGGCGGGGAGTCGTCTGGCTTCATTTATGTAGAAACCTAAATGGCTGAGCCTGATTGATCGAGTACGGATCTCGTCGATCGCAACCACTCATGAATGTCTCCGTTGGTTTCAACTCCGGGCCTCATTGTACCGGAAAACTCCGTGGAACTCACCTGAAACTTTGGGAATTTTTCCACTTGCAGCTACTAGACGACTGGTCTAATCAATCCCGCATGAGCCACCCGCACACAAAAGAGCGCATTCTCGATGCGGCGGAGGAGATCATGTGGAAACGCAGTTTTCACTCCGTCGGCCTCAATGAGATCCTGAAAGCAGTCGGCGTGCCCAAGGGATCGTTTTACCATTGGTTCGAATCCAAGGAACACTTCGGAGTTGAATTGCTGAAGCACTACATTGCCGCAGCGACCACGGAAAAGAACCACGCACTTTTCTCGAACGAATCCTGCGACGATCCAATGCCGCGACTTTTGAAATTCCTGGAGACCTCCATCGTGAAATTTGAGGAAGCCGGTGGCCGCTGTCCTTGCCTAGTCCTAAAGCTCGCTTCCGAGGTCACGGATCTCAGCGAGCCGATGCGTGAGGTTCTCGCCGAAGGGATGCGCACTTGGCTCGGGCTGCTCGCTGGAGTCTTCGACGAAGCGAAAACTCTCGGTCGGATTTCGCCTGACGTCGATTCCCAGGCCGAAGCCGAAGTCTTTCGAGACCTTTGGGCTGGAGCGATCCAACGCTCCACCATCCTCCAATCCACCAAGCCGATGCGCCAGGCCCTCGATTTCCTCAAACGGCGGACCGAGTCGTATGCAGCAAACGAAGAATCGAGAGCGCTTCACGCCTAGTCCACTTTCCGAAACTTTTCTCCTCTCCGTTTTGAAAACGATTCCCTCCCCTCTTCATTTCGTCGCATCCGCAACGCTGTTGTTCGCCCTCGGCTCCTGCACACTTGTCGGCCCGGACCATAGTATTCCTGAAAGCGAAGGTGCCGCCTCGTTTAAGGGCGACTCCTCGGATTACGCCACCCGCCTCAGCCGAAACTGGTGGAAGATTTTCGGAGACGGAAAACTTAATTCACTGATGACGGATCTCCAGTCTGGAAACTTCGACCTTCGGGCGGCAGAAGCTCGCCGCAATCAAGCTTATGCAGCGCTAGGAATCAGCCGCTCCCAACTCTACCCACAGGTCTTCAGCGATGGCTCGGTCACCCGGAACCGCGTGACCGAATCCGATCGATTTGGCGGCGGCGGCGCTGGCGGAGGAGGAGGCGGCAACAACTATTTCACGAACTATCAGGTCGGCATGCAGCTCGGCTACGAAGTCGATCTATGGGGACGAGTTCGGCGTATCGTTGAGGCTTCCCGCGCTGAGGCTGACGCGGCAGATCTTTCAGTCGATCAAGTCCGGCTTTCCCTCCAGGCTCAGCTCGCACGTAGCTATTTTGCGATGCGTTTCCTCGACAGCGAGGCCGCCGTCCTAAGACAGGCGCTCGAAACCCGACAGGAAACGCTCGACCTCGCCACCGACCGCTTCGAAGGCGGCGCAACCAGCGAGCTAGACGTGGCCCAAGCAGATTCGGAGCTGGCCGTGACCCGCGCCCAGCTCGTCGCCCTTGAGGCACCCCGCGCCGCACTTGAAAACGCGGTCGCGATCCTCGCCGGGAGAAACCCATCCAACTTCAGCCTTCCTAACAGCACCTTTGAGCGCCCTGCACCCACCGTATCTCCCGGCAGCCCAGCAAGCCTACTCGGCCGCCGCCCCGATGTCTTTATCGCGGAAAGCAACCTCGCTGCAACTTCCGCCCGCATCGGTGTCGCGGAGGCGGACTTCTATCCGCGTGTTTCCCTGATCGGTACCGGCAGCGTATCCTCGGTCGATTCCTCAGATTTTCTCAAATGGTCCAGCCGCGAGTTCTCCATCGGACCACAAGTGGATCTCCCACTCTTTCAAGGGCTTCGCCGAAAAGCCGATTTCGAACTTGCGAAGCAAAAGCACGAGGAAGCTCTCGCCATCTATCAGCAAACCGTTCTCCAAGCCTTCGGTGAAGTCGAAAACGCCCTCGCCGCTCGGCGGGGATCGAACAAGGAAATCGCCGCCCAACAGGCGAGTGTCGCGGCAGCGAAACGTTCGTTCGACCTCTCCGGATTCCGCTACAAGGAGGGAGTCTCAAGCTACCTAGAGGTCGTGGACAGCCAGAGAGAACTCCTCAACGCCCGCCGCCTCGAAGTCCAAGCTCGCGGCCGCTCCTACGAAGCCACCGTCCAGCTCATCCAAGCCCTCGGCGGCGGTTTCACAAAATGAGGTTAATCGTTAGAAGTTATACGTTATGAAATACTTGCTCCCCATCGTTCTCCTCGCCCTCACCCAATGTAAATCCGACAAAGATGCTGCCGGTGCCCCACCTCCGGCCATGCCGATCCAGGTCGCTGTCCCGCTGAGTAAACCTGTGGCGATCACCGAGACCTACACCGGTCGCTTCACTCCCATTGAGGAAGTGGATCTGCAAGCACGTGTGAGTGGCTATCTTGAGTCAGTGCATTTCACGGAGGGACAGAAAGTCGAAAAAGGCGATCTGATGTTCCGCATCGACCCTCGTGTTTTCGATGCCGCCCTTTCCCGTGCTGAGGCTGTCCAGAAACAAGCCAAAGCCCGCCTCAACCTTGCGAAGAGCACCCTTGCCCGTGCTGACAAACTTGTGAAGCAAAGCGCCGTATCTCGCGAAGAATTCGATACTCGAGAAAGTGAACTTGCCCAAGCAGAGGCCGATCTCGCAGCGGCAGAGGCTGGCCTTCGCACTGTCCAGCTCGACCGCGAATTCGCTGATGTGCACGCACCCATTTCCGGTATCGCCGGGAGATTCAACGTCACAGTAGGTAACTTTGTCACCGGCGGAATGGCGGGAGCCACCCTTCTTACCACCATCGTCCCACACGATCCGATCTACTGCAACTTTGAGGTCGATGAACGCCGAGTCCTGGAATTCACACGCATGTTCTTCGATGGAAAGACGGGAGGACGCGAGGGGGAGAAAATGGAAGTCGAAATCGCCGTCTCTGATCGCGACGAATTCGAATTTCAAGGTGTTGTCGATTACTCGGAGAACCAGCTCGATCGCGAAACGGCGACCCTCCAAATCCGCGCCAAGGTGGAGAATGAAAACGAATTTCTCACACCCGGCCTCTTCGCTCGGGTGCGCGTTCCCATCGGCGAACCCGCAGAACGCCTGCTTGTCAAAGACGCCGCCCTCGGCTTCGACCAAGACAAGCGCTTCGCATGGGTTCTGAAGGAGGACAACACCGTCGAGAAACGTTACGTCGAAACCGGCACGCTCGACGGAGACCTCCGCATCATTACTGGCGGTTTGGAAAAGGACGAAAGGATCGCCATCTCTGGAATCCAGCTGCTCCGCCCCGGCATGCCTTTCGCACCGACTACGGTGCCCATGGTTGCCTCTTCTGAACCTGAGAAATCAGACCAATGAAAAATTTCTCCTTCTTCTTCATCGACCGCCCGCGTTTCGCCACGGTCGTTTCCCTGCTGATCATCATCATCGGGACGCTCGCGTATTTCACCCTGCCTATCGCGCAGTTTCCCGAGGTCGCACCTCCTACGGTGGTAGTAACAACAGCCTATCCGGGAGCCACGCCGGACACCATCGCGAAAACCCTAGCCGCCCCCATCGAGCAGGAGGTCAACGGGGTGGAGGACATGCTCTACATGAATTCCCAGAGCACGGCGGACGGTGCCTACAGCCTCACCGTCACTTTTAAGCTCGGCACCGATCTCGATAAGGCGCAGGTGCTGGTCCAGAACCGCGTCGCCCTCGCGGAACCGCGCCTTCCGGAAGCTGTGCGCCGTATCGGTGTCACGGTCCAGAAAGCATCACCCGATCTATTGCTGGTGGTGCAGATGTTTTCAAAAGACGGCACCTTTGATCTCGGCTACGTCTCAAACTACGCCCTGCTCCAAGTCCGCGAAAGGCTGCGCCGAATCGACGGTGTTGGTGAGGTGCGCCTCTTTGGCGGTCGCGAGTATTCCATGCGTGTCTGGATAAATCCCGAGCGCATGGATTTCTACAGACTCTCCGCCAGTGAAGTCGTCGCCGCGCTGCGCGCACAGAATATCCAGATCGCAGCCGGTACGATTGGCCAGCAGCCTCTCGATTCCAAAGTCCCTTTCCAAATCAACGTCACGGCCCAAGGTCGGCTCACCGAGAAATCCGAGTTCGAGAGAGTCGTGGTGAAAACCGGCGAAGACGGACGAATCGTCCGGCTCAAAGATGTGGCTCGCGTCGAACTCGGCTCACTCGATTACAACGTCAACGCCTACCTCGGCGACACCAAGACACTCGCCATGCCGGTCTTCCAACGACCGGGATCCAACGCCCTTCAGACCTCCGCGGATATCCGCGCGGCGATGGACGAGATGGAAGCCGATTTCCCAGAAGGCCTCGAATACGCCATCGTCTATGACCCGACCCAATTCATCGACAAATCCGTTGAAGCGGTAATCCACACCCTGCTCGAGGCTGTGGTGCTGGTTGTGCTGGTGATGATCATCTTCCTCCAATCCTGGCGCGCCGCGCTCATCCCAGGTACTCGCGATCCCCGTTTCCCTCATCGGCACCTTCGCCGTGATGCAAGGGTTCGGATTCTCGATCAACAACCTCACTCTCTTCGGCCTCGTTCTCGCCATCGGCATCGTGGTCGATGACGCCATCGTGGTGGTGGAAAATATCGAACGGAACCTGGAGGACGGCCACCCTCCCCGCGAAGCCGCCCGTCGCTCGATGGCGGAGGTCAGCGGCGCGATTTTCGCCACCTCCCTAGTACTACTCGCGGTGTTCGTGCCGACTGCTTTCCTCTCCGGAATTTCCGGGCAGTTCTACAAGCAGTTCGCACTCACCATCGCCGCCTCGACGATGATCTCCGCTCTCGTCTCACTCACCCTCAGCCCAGCGCTCGGAGTGCTTCTGCTGCGCCCGAAACACGGCAAGCAGGATTTCGTATCGCGCGTCCTGGACTTCCTCTTCGGCTGGTTTTTCAAAATCTTCAACCGCGCCTTCGACCGCACGAACAAGATCTACACCGGCTTGATCAAGCGCTCGCTGCGCCTCGGCTTCGTGATGATCCTGCTCTACCTCGGCCTTCTCGCCATCGCCGGCTTTGGCTTCAAATCCGTGCCCGGAGGATTCATCCCTCCCCAAGACCAGGGTTACGCCATCGTCGCCGCCCAACTCCCGACCGGCACTTCCCTGGATAAAACCGACGAGATCCTCCAGCAACTTATCAAGCTTGTCAGCGAAGTGGACGGAGTGGAAAACACGGTAGCCTTCGCTGGATTCAATGGAGCGACCTTCTCCAACGCCACCAACTCCATCGTGATTTTTCCGGTTTTCAAGGAGTTTGGTGAACGTCCCTCGGGCGAGGAGATGTATGCGAAACTCACCGAAGCCGTCCGCAAGGTGGATGCCTTCGGGATCGTCATTCCACCACCGACCGTCCGTGGACTCGGCAATGGAGGTGGATTCAAAATGGAGATTCAGGATCGCGCGGGACTCGGCTACGCGGCTCTAGAACAAGCCACCTGGGGACTCGCCTTCGCCGCAGGGGCTGACGAGAAAATTGGCCAGGCCTTCACTCCGTTCACCTCTTCCGGCCCTCAGTTCTACGCGGATATCAACCGCGAAAAAGCCCTCATGCTCGGCGTGCCTTTGGAAAATTTATTCCAGACACTTGAGATCTACCTCGGCTCCTCTTTCGTCAACGAACTGAACCTCTACGGCCGCACCTATCGCGTCACCGCCCAAGCGGATTCGCCGTTCCGCGACAACGTCGAGGACATCGCGAAACTGAAAACACGCAACACGTCCGGCGAAATGGTCCCGCTTGGTTCCGTGATGGAAATCCGCCAGGCCACCGGACCGGACCGCGTCGTCCGTCACAATCTCTACCCCTCCGCCGAGCTCATCGGAGCCGCAGCCCCCGGCGTTTCCACTGGAGAATCCATCGCGAAAATGGAGGAACTCGCCGGTCAAGTGCTGCCACCAGGGATCAGCTTCGAGTGGATCGATCTCGCCTACCAGGAGGCGAACACCTCCGGCTCCGCAGTCGCCATTTTCCTCATCGCCATTCTCTTCGTGTTCCTCCTGCTGTCCGCGCAATACGAGAGCTGGGGCTTGCCGCTCGCCGTAGTGCTCACCGTCCCCCTCTGCCTAGCCGGAGCCATCTGGGGAATTTTCCTACGCGGCATGGACAACAACATCCTCACTCAGATCGGGTTGGTGGTGCTCGTCGCCCTCGCCTCGAAAAACGCCATCCTCATCGTCGAGTTCGCGAAGCAACTTGAGGAGGAAGGCATGGACCGCTTCGAGGCCGCCGCCGAGGCCGCACGCCTCCGCCTCCGCCCCATCATCATGACCTCCCTCGCCTTCATCCTGGGCGTGGTCCCTCTCGTGATCGCCACCGGCCCCGGCGCGGAAATGCGCCAGGCACTCGGCACTGTCGTATTCTTCGGGATGATCGCCGTGACCTTCTTCGGCATCCTCTTCGCCCCCTTCTTCTACGTGCT
>CAWCXB010000007.1:0-98568 GCA_963799385.1 uncultured Verrucomicrobiae bacterium | reverse complement strand
TCTTGTCATCTACATAGAATGTGAGGGAGCGCTCTTTCCCGGACAGTGGGCCGATGCCGACGCGCGCCCTGCCATCCATGGAGAGCAGTGCGAGGATTTCCTGAAAATGGCTGTGATGAAGGCGTATGCTCAACGAGGAATTGCCCTTGTCCCAGACGATGCCACGGAATCCGGGATCGACCCCGGTGAGAAACGAGACTGAGAGGTTTTTCGTCCCTTCCAGGCCTCCGCGGCCCCCGGCTCTTCCCTGAAGGTAAACGGAGGCGGTAAACTCCGTTTTCGGGGATCTCCCGTCGGGAAGGATGCGGAGATTTTTCTGAACGTCGTAAGAGCTGATCCGGAAATCGAGTGTCGCTTCCGGAGGCAGTGGAGCGATCTCGGCCCCGCCCATGATGCCGGGAGTCGGCAGGGGCAACGCGTTTCCGGGGTCCGGTTGGCAGGATGGAAGGGCTGAAGACGCGAGGACGGCAAGAAGGAAGAGGAGGGGATGTTTTTTCATTTCTCCAAATCTATTACACCATGCGTGCATTATAGGAAAAGCGCGCAGTTCAACCAAGCATGATGCGGCAGATCCGCATCCTCTCCGCGACGACGAGGGACTTGAACTGGTTGTAATCCGCTTCTTGGGTGCCAGAAAGAAGCCGATAGGTATAGAGCGGCCATTGGCTGATTTCCTCCAAGGCGTTTTTCATTCTCAAGGCGATCACGTCTGCGGAATCCGTCCCGCGACCGGATAGGCGGGTGAGTAGTTCGTCGTTTCCCTCGGGCATCACAAAAAGATCGACTGCGGCAGTGCGGATGCCTTCGTCCTCGCATGCACGGACTTGGGCGGCTCCTTGGACATCCAGATCCATGACCACGTCGGTACCTTCTAGAAGATGGCAGGTAACTTCAGATTTCAGCGTGCCGTAAAGGTTTCCGTGAACCTCGGCGCTTTCTAGGAATTCTCCCGCATCCCGTTTTTCTAGAAATTTCTCACGGGAGAGAAAGTGGTAGTCCTTCCCATCGGTCTCACCTGGCCGCGGTTGGCGGGTTGTGCAGGAAATCGAATAAAGTGCCTCTCCCTCGTCCGCGAGGCGGCGGCAGAGCGTGGTTTTCCCTGATCCGGATGGTCCGGAGACGACTAGCAAAATTCCCGTCCGTTGCGACATGGCGGGGAGGCTGGACTGAAAATTCAAAATTCAAAATTCAAAATTCAAGGAAGCGCATCGAAGGCTGCTACAAATTTCGATGGGTGAGTCGGTTTGGGTTGATTTGACCGCAGAGAACGCAAAGAACTCAAAGTCAGTCCGATTGAATTCTCAATTCGTTTTCCGATTCTCTGTGTTCTTTGTGATCTCTGCGGTAAGATTCTGTGGACGGCAAGAATTCGTTAGATTGGATCTGGATTGCTCTCTTGCTGAATTACCGACTTTGAGCTTGGCTCCCGAAGCATTTTTCGGTTTTGTTATCGCATGGACCAAGAACCAATGACTCCCCCTGCCACTCCACCAGTCAATCCCGCACCTGCTGGCGCTCCCGCCAAAAAGGGTCTTTCCGGTCTCGCTTGGGTGGGGATCGGATGCGGAGGACTGATTTTACTTGGGATCATCGCCAGCGTGATCTTCTCCATCTTCATCGTGAAGAAAACGAAAGAACTCGGTGCGGATTTCAACGAGAATCCTGAACGAGCAGCGGCGGAATTGGTGATCAATTTCAATCCAGAGTATGAGAAAGTCTCTACGGACGACGAGGCCGGGACGATGACGATCCGCGCGAAGGATGGGACAGTTATGACTCTTACCTACGAGGCCATTGGCGAAGGACGCTTCACGGAGGAGCCTGCCGCTGCACCAGTGGAAGTCGAGGAAATGGAAGTCGCACCTGAGGAGTAATTCCTCAAACGGACGTATCGTGCGTTTTGATGGATTGCATTCGGGAACTTCGCACGATGGTTGCTTCAAATTTTGGCAGAAATTTAAAACAAGCCGGGGATTGGCATCGCTCTATCTGTTGCAGCACCGGGTATTCGATCCGGTGAACACCTCGGGAGCAAATGTTGGCAGGGAACCTGCGACACCTTTCCCGAACCAATCAAAATAAACATCCCATGAAAATCGTTCGTAAAAACAAAAACGGTGAAAGCCGCGAAGCTCTTCTCAAAGAATATTTCATCACTGCCTCCCTCATCGCGCTCCTCAAGCGGGTTGGTGAAGAAGCTGCGAAAGCTGCACCGGCCCGCGTCCGCGCCAATGCACTCGCCCGTGTCAAACACTGAGGCAGGCGCAAAATTTTCCCTGTAGTGCCACTGGCACAATCTGTGGTCGCGTGGCGCTCGGTCGGAAGAGTTCGGAAAAAATCTGAACGTTTCCATCCGGGCATAAGCACCCACCAGATTTTCCTGAAGGCCGGACCGATTCAATGGTCCGGCCTTCTTCGTAGTATAGAATCGGGATTTTCTTTTCCCAAGTCAGCAGTCCGGTATTGAATCTTAGGCATGGAACCGAAGAAGCATTGCCCGGATCGCCCGGAGATCACCGAAGAGCACAATATCACTGAAGAAGAAATCCGCCAGCAGGAGATGTTTGAGCTGGAAGTGGAAGAAGGTTCCTGGCTCTCCGGTCCACGCTCACGGCTGCATGATTTAGCATCACTTTTTCGGGTGGGACTCGATCTTATACGGGCTTACCGCATTCTACATTTCGTGGGGCCGTGCGTAACCATTTTTGGCTCTGCCCGCACCAAACCGGGAACCAGATGGTATGAGCTGGCTCGCGAGATGGGCGAAGCGTGCGCGGAACTAGGCTTTACTGTTCTGACCGGTGGCGGCCCCGGGATCATGCAGGCAGGCAATCAAGGGGCATTCGAGGCGGGAGGTAAATCCATCGGGGTGAATATCATTCTTCCATTCGAGCAGAACGTGAATCCCTACGTTCATCGCTCCGTAGACATGCGCTACTTTTTCACGAGGAAGACGATGCTAGTGAAATACTCGTATGCCTTCGTTGTGATGCCCGGAGGTGCTGGAACTCTCGATGAGATGTTTGAAACCATGACTCTCATTCAAACGGGGAAAGCTGAAAAACTTTCCCATCATCGTGATGGGCAAGGATTTCTACCAACCGCTGATGGACTTCGTTTACAAGATGGCGGAAGAGGGGACGATCAGCCCGCAGGATCCGGATCTCATATTCTTCACCGACAGCGTGGAAGAGGCCAAGGCGCATTTGCAGCGCCATGCGGTCCGGCAGTTCGGTCTGCGCCGGAAAAATATTCCGAAGAGGATTCCGATTCTGGGGGAAGGTTGAAATTCTGTTTGAAATCTCCGGAATGGCATGCCGCATGGAATCTACCAATTGTGCGAAGCTTTTGAGTGCGGAGAGAATCGCCGCTTTTGTATTCTTTTGCCCGACGAAAGCGATGGTGGCTGCGGAAATGTGTGACAATGCTGAAGGTTGAACAAAAGCGGTGGTGCCCCCCCGCACTCAAAAGCGCTCCGCGCGCGAACCTAGTGAGATTCCAAACAGGTGCTAGAACAATGGAGGTGCGGTGTCGGTATCCACCGATTTCTTCCATTTTTCGAAACCATCGATCATCTCCGAACGGATGCCGGCGGCGGGCGAACCGTTTTCGATGCCCGGCGGATGCTTCTCAAGGTCGGAATCGGGGAGGATCATGTCGTAGAGTTCCCAGCCGTTACCGTCATCGACGAGTTTGTGGGTTTGGGTGATCCACGCCTTTCGCTTTTTGATGAGGAAGCCGATGGGATTCTTCCGGGTGGCGGTGGGGTTCTCGATGGCGGGGCGGAGCGATTCGCCATCAAGGGGCTTCTGGTTTTCCGCCTGGAGTCCGAGAAAATCGAGGATGGTGGGGTAGTAGTCGCTGGTGGAAGAGAGGTATGCGGTGGTGGTTCCGGAGGGGATTTTTGCGGGCCATTCGAGGAGGGAGGGGACGCGGATGCCGCCTTCGGAAAGGCTGCGTTTTCGTTTCAGGAGGTGGCCGGAGCGGAAGGGACGGTTTTTGTTGGTCTCGTGGGGGGAGTCGATGCCGTCCTCGGGGCCGTTGTCGCTGGTGAAAAAGACCATGGTGTTTTCGCGGACGCCGAGTTCGTCGAGACGGGAGCGGAGGGTGCCGATGGCGCTGTCCATGGCTTCGATGGCGCGCTTGGCGGCGAGCGGGGAATCGGTAGGCTCGATTCCCAGAGGATCGACAACGGGCTTGTGGGGGGTGTGGTACCAGATGACGGCTAGGAAGGGTGTTTTACTGGCGACGGAGGCTTGGATGAAATCCAGGGCGCGGTCCGTGGTGATTTTCGAGGAGTCGCCGTTATCCGCGTCGTTGATTTCAGAAGGGGGGACGGCTCTTCCCTCGGCGGCGGTTTCAGGGTTTTCCGGCATTTCCCAGAAGCGGGTTCCGTAAAAGTTCGGGTCGGAAAAGTTCTTGGGCAGGGCTAAAGAGTTTTTCGGTTTCCGGTAGGGGTGGAAGGTGGGGACTTTGGATTCCGTCACGAAGCATTTGTCGTAGCCGTGATGCCAGGGAGCGGAATATTCTTCGGTGAAGCTTGGGCGGGCGCGGTTCGCGTCCTTACGCAGGGTGGTGAGGGTTCCAAGGTGCCATTTCCCGAAATGACCGGTGCGGTAGCCTGCTTTTTTGAGGACTTCCGGGAGGGTGGATTCGTCACGCCCGAGGCTGCCTTCGTTCGCATACGGCACACCGACGCGGAAGGGGTTCCGCCCGGTGAGGCAGCTTGCACGGGTAGGTGAGCAAACGGCGGAGGCGGAGTAAAACCTGTCAAAACGGAGGCCGCCCGCAGCCATTTCATCAAGGGCGGGTGTCTGGATCCAGCCTTGGTCGGGATGGGGAGAACCGTCGCTGCGGGTGAGGGACTTGCTAAGGTAGGAGACGTCTCCGTAGCCAAGGTCATCGGCCATCAAGAGAATGACGTTGGGACGGTCCGAGAGAGAATCAGCGGAAGCGAAACAGGCGGAGGAGGCGATCAGCCAAGCTACTTTGAAACGTGTCATGGCTTGGGTAGGAAATAGCCCCGCTGTTTCTCGGAAACCGGCATGCCGAGTTTTTCCATCGCGGCCAGCATGTCCTCCCAGAGAGAGCGCTTTACCTGGTTCGAGCCGCCGCTTTGCAGCAGGTAGCTGGGGTGGTAGGTGACGCGGGCGGGGATGCCGGAAAGGTCGTGCCATTTCCCGCGCATGGAGGTGACGGTGCCCTCGAGTCCGAGTAGGCCTTCGGCTGCGGTTCCGCCGAGGGTGATGATGATTTTCGGCCGCACCACGGAAATCTCCGCCATGACCAGGGGAAGGCATGCGGCCATTTCCTCGGGGGTAGGTTTGCGGTTGCTGGTAGTCTGTTTTGGTATGGCCGGGCGGAATTTCACGAGATTGAAAATATACACGTCCCCGCGTTTCACGTCAATCGCTTTGAGGATGTCGTTGAGCTTTTTGCCCGCCGTGCCGACGAACGGCTCCTCCTGCTTCTTCGCTCCTGTAGTTGGGACAGAATGTCCTGATTTCTTATCTCAAGAGCTCCCTGAGTTTGGGCATGAGTGCCTCTGCCCAGATGTCGTAGGCGGCGGGGGAGAGGTGGAGGAGGTCGGGAAAGACCTCTTTGCTGAGGTTGCCTTTTTTATCGAGAAACTTGTCGTTGATATCGAGGAAGTGGACGCGTTTGCCATCGGCGAAACCTTTGACGATTCCGTTGATTTCGGTGTTCAGCTTTCGAAGCGGATCCTCAGAGGTGGCTCCGCGCGGGAAGACGGACATGAGGATCACTTTGGTGTCAGGCCACTGCCAGGCCAGGTCATCGACTGCCCTTTTGATGCCGGCAGCGGTTTGTGCCGCGGGGCGCTGCTCCTGGCCGGTGTTGTTCGTGCCGATGAGGACGACGGCGACTTCCGGTGAAACGCGCTGGATGTTTCCGTTCTGCAGACGCCAGATCAGGTGCTCGGTGCGGTCCCCGGAATAGCCCCAGTTGAGGGCATTCATGGGGGCGAAATATTTATCCCATGCGGCCTTGCCCGGGCCTTCCCAGCCTTGCGTGATCGAATCGCCGAGAAATACGATCTTCGCATTCTTTGCGTTGTTGGCTTCCTTGTTCTGCGCATTCCAGCGATCCTTCCACCACTGCTCGTTGTAGCGTTGCATGGGCCATGTGGAGGAATTCACGTCGTATTTTTTCCGGAGATCATCGTAGATCGTTTTCATTTGCTTGAGCACCGAGGCGTATTCCGGATCTGCGGCGACGTTGTTCAGTTCGTCAGCATCCTTTTCGAGGTCGAAGAGCATCCATTCGTCGGTATCGGGGAAACGCATGAGCTTGTAGCGGGAATCACGGACGCCATCGTGCTTGGCCACGGTGTGGCCGCGTTCGCCGGAATACAGGTAATAGACGGCTTCACGCCAATCGGCAGGAGCCTTCCCTTCGTTTTTCAAGATGGGAACAAGGCTGCGCCCTTGGATGTCGGAGGGGATCCCTGCGCCGGCGATATCAAGGAAGGTAGGCGCGTAATCGATGTTTTGGATGAGCGCATCACTGCGGACGCCGGCTTTCGCCACGCCGGGCCATTTCATGATGAAAGGCATTGAAAGAGACTGCTCGAACATCCAGCGTTTGTCGTACCAGCCGTGCTCGCCGAGGTAGAAGCCCTGGTCGGAAGAGTAGATGACGATGGTGTTTTCCGCGAGGCCGTTTTCCTCAAGGTAGTCCATCACGCGGCCGACGTTCTCATCCACCGCACGGATGCAGGCGAGGTAGTTTTTGATGTAGCGCTGGTATTTCCACTTGGTGAGTTCCTGGTCGGTCATGCCCGCTTCGAGCTTCGTTTTCAGTTCGGCGTTTTCCTCGTCGTATGCTTCGTGGAAAGCCTTTTTCTGCGCTTCGTTCATCCGCCCGTACTCGGCGTTCTTCATGTGCTTCTGGAACCGCGGGTCTGTCGGTTGACCGGGGATGAGCATGTCATGCTCCCAGTGGAAGTCTTTTGAGATCTGCATGGTCTGTTCGGCGACCGCCTTGATCCGGTTGCTGTAGTCGTCAAACAGGGTCTCTGGTTCCGGAAGCTGCATACCATCGAAAATGTTGTAGTGGCGCTCGGCGGGGACCCAGTTCCGGTGCGGGGCTTTTTGCTGGCACATCAGGATGAAGGGCTTCGATTTATCCTTCCTCCCTTCCAGCCAGGAGATCGACTTGTCCACGATGAGATCCGTCACGTAGCCATCGAAACGTTTCCGAGAACCATCCATCTGAATGAAATCCGGATTATAGTAATGGCCTTGGCCGGGAAGGATCTCCCAATAGTCAAAGCCGGTCGGATTGGAAATCAGGTGCCATTTCCCGATCACCGCCGTTTCGTAACCCGCTTTCTGCATCAGCTTCGGAAAGGTCTGCTGGTTGCCATCGAAGCGGCTGTTCGCATTGTCCATGAAGCCGTTTTCGTGGGAATGCTTTCCAGTCAGAATGGAGGCGCGCGACGGGCCGCAGATGGAATTTCCGCAGTAGGACCGTTGGAAAAGGATTCCCTCGTTTGCGATTCTGTCGATGTGCGGGGTAGGTGCGATCTCGTCAAATCGATCACCGTAGGCGGAGATCGCTTCCAGGGCGTGATCGTCTGAAAAGATGAACACGATATTGGGTTGATCGGTTGCAGCCGGAGCAGCAACGGAGCCAATGGCTGCGGCTATCAGGTTGGTCAGTAGCTTCATTGGCTGGAAGCGTTGGCCTGAATAGGAATCTGGCAAGGACAAAGGTTCGTTAGTGAATTCAAGTGCGGACACCGGTGGGATTGCAGGGCATTTCAATTGGTCCGGGTTGGCCTAAAAAACACGGGGAAAATCGGTAGCAACGGCTTGCGAGGTTTCGGCGGTTATGGGGTCTCCCAGTGTCTCGGGGCAACACGGGATACCTGTCTTCTGACCTGAATGAATTGACAATGTATTTGTAGGGTAGGAAGTTTCGTCGTTATGAGGCTCTGTAAACCCGAAGATTTTGAAGCTCGCCACTTGAAGTGTTTTAAGGCCGATCCGGGTCGAGATAGGGGCTTCGCGCTGGTTGTCGCCCTTACACTGATGGTTCTGTTGTCAATCCTAGCGATCGGGCTGCTTTCCCTATCTGTGACAACCCTACGGAGCACCTCATCGCTTGATGCCCAGCGTGTAGCGCAAGCAAATGCCCGGCTTGGTCTCATCGAGGCACTGGGCCGGCTTCAGACAACACTTGGTCCGGACCAGCGAATCAGCGCTCGCGCGACCTCGTATGCCGCAGATCCCTTTTACGGAGTTTCGGTCAGCGAGAACACGCCCGGTGCCTGGTGGGTTGGCGTCACCCATGGGAAGGAGGGCGAGCTGTTGCCCAACGGCACGAAAGTCGAATGGCTGGTATCAGGAGTCGCCGGTACAGACCCTGCCAACGGTTCGCTTGAGGATCCTGTAACGATGTTTTCTGACGGGAGTCTCGATCTGGACCGATACACGGGAACGGCGGAAATTCAGGCAGGGCGGGTGAAAATTTTGAACGACGGCACCGGACCGGTCGGCAGCTATGCTTACTATATCGACGATGAGGGAATGAAGGCCAAGCTGGCGCCGGAGGATGTCGATGCCACAAACGCGAACAACGCAGGCCGGGGAATCCTGCCGACCGGGGCTGATCTGGGGGAGTTAGACGAACTTGGGGCATTGGACGGTGTCCAGCCGGAGCTGCTGGCCAAGCTGAACTCGGTGAGGGATCTTCGCTTGCTGGGAGTTGCCGATGGAGTGACTAAAAGCCGCATCCTTGACTTCACTACGACGAGCTTCGGAGTCCTTTCCGACACGGTCCGGGGAGGTCTCCGCAAGGATCTGACGATGGCTTTTGAGAATGAAACCGTTTTTGAGCAAGTTTTTCCATCTACCGATAAATTTAAATATACGGTGATGCAGGAGGACAAGCTGAACTCTGAAGGATCGCTGAAAAAGAATGGCTACATTCACTGGGATATCTTCAAAGATTATTACAATCTGAAAAAATACATTCAGAGCGATGGGGGCTCGGATTTCCTCGATCACATCTCCTATGAAAAGGAGGGATTCTATGGAGATGAGCAAAAGGGCGACTTTTATCAGGGACGTATGGGACCCCATCAAATGACCGCGAAGGGCCGACACGACAAGTTTCCCTACGGTGAATACCCTGTGATGCTACAGGATCTTGGCTTCACGGGCGAATACCGCCACAGTCCGGTTTCTCCGATTCTCTCGTTTCTCCGGATGAATGCCTGGCTGGAGCCGCAGACCGAAAATCCGGGCTCGCCAGGCAAGGAAAAGCACTATCTCCGGACGCGTACCCAGCTCTGGACCGGCCATTACAACCCCTACAACATCGGATTGAGGATCAAATCCGCGGTTCAGGGAGGGCCTCGTATCATGAACTTTCCCCAGGTCGTTTACCGGGTGCCGGGTTACACCGAGGCAGATTCACCAGTGGCCGGCATGCACAGGAAACGTGAAACGGCACACAGCGGGGGTGTCACCCTGGCTCCCGGCAGAAGTCTCGTGATGGGCTTGAAGGAAACCATCAAGCTCGGCCTTGACCAGGATGCCGGTGGGGTCGCCAACCAGGGAAACAGCCCTTACTCGGATCAGGTTCAGTTCATCACCGACCAGAACGTGTACAATGACACCAATTCCAAGACGCAGCGACCGCCCGATCCGCTGGATGTAAGGATCGATTTTGTCATGAACCGGTCTGCCTTCATGCACGGGTGCAACGAGAACCCGACGAACAAGGAGAGCTCCCAGTTCATTTTTTCCCCGTTCGCGTGGGATCTCACGAAATTCATCAACGGGGACGAGTTCCCCGGTAAAAAGTTCGAGTACCAGGCGAGTCATGCGGAACTTGGTTTTAACAATACCTCATCCATTACCATGGCTCTGAGAACCACGAACGAAGGTGGAAATTCCATACGGCCTCTGGTCGATGCGAACGTCCGTGCTCCTTGGGTGAACCCGAAGTGGGACTTCGGTCTCGGCCTACCCGCGCCAGCGGCCTACAACGCCACCGATCAGGGTGAGCCGTTTTCCAGGGACATTGAAATGAGCCACGCCGACGCACCGAAAGGGTATTCATATCTGGGATCCGGCGAGTCCGCTTCCGAAGGCTTCGACCGGGTGATCCTCTATGACGTGCCGCGTGAGGATCTTGTTTCCCTGGGCCAGCTTCAGCATGCGAACGCGGGACGCTTCAGCTATGAGCCAAGCTATATCGTCGGAAATTCCTACGCCAACCCACGGATCCCGTTGGAAGATTGGAAGGAAAAAGCGGCGACCGATAACTACAGTCCATCAGCTCCGGGCTCCACATCCACGAACATCGCCGGAACTTTTGAACTCTACGATGCTTCCTACCTGGTGAACGAGGTGCTATGGGACTCTTACATCTTCACTACGTTGCCGCAGGAGGCCGACAACCATTCCGGAACGAATGCCTCGACCGACTATCCAGCCCTGCTTGCGGGAGACGAGATGCTCCCGAACCCCCGCTTTTTGCCTTATGAACCACGGGGATCGAGCTTCGATCAGGCAGTTTTGCAGGAGGAGGGGGATGCGACCAAGGGGGCGTTTTTTCATAATGCCGGGCACCTTCTGGTGGATGGCGCGTTCAATATCAACTCCACATCCATCGAAGCCTGGGAGGCATTTTTGAACAGCTCCAAAGGGCTTCCGGTTCAGAAGATCGATTCCAGTGGCACAGTTACCACTTACGATGAAACCGTCGAAAGAGTCCGGTTCCCTCGGGTGAAAGCAAGCTATGGAGGAGGGGTCGGAGAGGGCGATGATAGCGGGGACTTTTGGACCGGCTACCGGGAGCTTGAAAAAGAGGAAGTTCGCGAACTCGCCACGGCGATTGTCGGCGAAATCAAAAAGAGGGGGCCGTTCCATGGTTTGGCTGACTTTGTGAACCGGGATCTCGTCGATGGGGAACGCGGGGCCTCCGGGGTTTTGCAGGCCGCGCTCGATCAGACCGTCAACGCAGACGTCAGCTCTGCAATTTCATCAACTGCCACGCATCCGGCACTACCTGCGGACCAATCCCAGGCCGCCGGCTATCCGGGGCAGCTCCTGCAGGGCGATCTTCTCCAGGCGCTCTCCCCATACATGAGTGCCCGCTCGGACACCTTCACCATCCGGGCCTATGGCGAGGCGATAGACCCTACTGGAAAAATCTCAGCCAGCGCCTGGTGTGAAGCGGTTGTGCAACGGGTTCCCGATGCTGTCGGTGCATCCGGCCTCCCGGCTTCCGGTGTGCTCCAGGAACTCGCCAACCCTAGCGATCCCTTTGGACGGAAGTTCGTGATCCGCTCCTTCCGCTGGTTGAACCCGTCCGAAATCTAACGCTTAAAGCAGACCCTCTCTCCACTTACCTCCCCTATGTATAAATTGATCAGTGCGATCTTTGTTTCGACCGTCCTTGCATTGTCCGCCCAGGAGCAGACGATTTCGATCCGGGCGATGTGTTTGGGAAAAGGAAATTTCCCGGAAGTGTTCTTTCGTTCGAAAGATGGTTTGCAGGCTCTCCGTTTCCCGAACGTGCAGCCTTCGATGCCTTTCCGGGCAGTGGCGCAAGATCCCCTGCCGATCTTTTTCAAGATGCCAGCGGAGGGAGACGAGATGAAGCCGGATGCCCTCGTGCCGGTGGAAAACGCCAAGGGAGGCATCCTTTTGCTGGGTTGGCAAACTGGCGATGAAAAGCAGTTCGTGGCGATTCCCGATCAGTTGGACAAGGCGAAACCCGACGAATGGTTGCTGGTGAATGCCACCGCGGAACGTATCGGTGTGCAGCTTGGCAAAGATACCAAGCCAACGTTCGTCGAACCTGGGAAATCCGTTTCCCACCGCGTAGATGCACCATTGGGAGAAGGTGCCGCAGTCACCGCCGCCAAGGTGAAGGATGACAAGCTCAAGGTAATATTTTCCACCTACTGGACTATCTTTGACGATGACCGCTGTATCATCCTGTTCGTGCAGGATGGCAAGCGGGTGCGGGTCCGCCAAATCAAGGACGTTACCTCCCGGCTGGCACCTGAGGAATGAGGTTTCCGCCGCTTGATCGCCTTATCACAAATTCTCCCATGAAACTTTTCCTTCAGCTTGTGCTGAGCAGCCTCTGTGTGTTTTCGGTCACCAGCCTCCGGGCCAACGAGGATCAAATCAAACTTGGCGATCTTCTTCATACCGACGATTTCGACGGTGGGCTAGAGCAGTGGCAGGTCGAGCAGGCACTTGGCGGCACGGTTACGACGGAGGACGGAAAACTGGTCATCAATGATCGCAGTGGCTGCACCGTCTGGTTCAAAACCAAACTCACGGGCCCCTTTGTCATAGAGTTTGAGGCTACCCTGATTGACAAAGGTGGAAAGAACGACCGCGTCAGTGATCTCAACTGCTTCTGGATGGCCACAGATCCCAAAAACCCGGACGACATCTTCGCAAATGGGGAAAGGGCAGGGAAATTCGGTAACTATCATTCACTCCAACTCTATTACGTGGGCTACGGAGCCAATGAAAACAGCACGACCCGCTTCCGGCGCTACGCCGGGGACGGCACTCGTCCCGTCTTGCCGGAGCATGATCTCGGCGATAAGAAATTTCTCCACAAGCCGAACGAGACACTCACGATTCGCATTATCTGCCAAGGCTCCAGAATCAAATACCAGCGCAATGGTGAGACTGTCTTTGACTTCATCGATCCGGAACCCCTAACCGAAGGTTGGTTCGGATTCCGTACGGTGCGGAACCATATGGAGATCGATAACTTCCGCGTCCATCGGATGTTGTCGGTCGAATAGCGGTTTGTGATGCGCCACCTGCCGGCTAGGGAATGTCGGACGAACCGTCTCCGACTCATCGGGAGCCCTTGTCCATGAGGGGGAGTCCCGCTTTCTCCAATCGTTTTGCCAGCAACGCACGTTGGTCGGCAAGTGCGGGAGGAGGGGTCGGTAAGTCCGCGAGGTTGGTGAATTGTTCCGGATCCGTTTCCATGTTGTATAGTTCCTCTTCGCCCGTTTCGTAACGGATGTAGGCCCACTCTTCCGTCCGCAGAGCGCGGTGTTTCCGGTAGAGGGTCAGTGCGGAATCGCGAACAAGCGTGGTCGGTTCTTGCAGGATTTTGACGAGACTCAGTCCTTGAACGGCATCGGGAACAGGTGCTTCGAGGATTTCACAGATTGTCGGGTAAAGGTCGACAAGCTCGACGATGGAGGAGCTTCGTCCGGGTTCGATACCCGGCACGGAAATAATGAGGGGAACGCGGGTAACTTCTTCGTGAAGGTTGTCTTTCAGCCAAAATCCGTGCTCTCCTAGGTGGTAACCGTGGTCGCTGGTGAAGATAATTGCTGTCGTGTCCGCTAGGCCCAGAGTCTCCAGTTCATCAAGAATCTTGCCCAACTGCTGATCCATGAAGGTGACAGAAGCCAGATACCCGGTCCACATTTTCTGGATATTGTCGGGGAAGTCGTCGATACCCGAGGAGCGACCTGTGACCCGCGCCCGCCCAGGCTTCGGGATGTCAGCAACATTGTTTTCCGGATACTCCGGGAACTCCATTTCCTCATACGGGTATTCGGCGAAGTAGGAGACAGGGGCGACGCTGGGGTAGTGGGGCCGGACAAATCCGGTGGCGATGAAAAAGGGCGAATCTTTCCGTTTTTTCAGAAGATCGTTGGTATAGGACGCAGCCTTCCAATCGGGTTGGTCGGAGCCATCCCCTTCGGCTTCGACGGTGACGAACATCCGTTCCGGTGCTCCCGTCCCTTGGCGACCGGGAATTTTGGTAGTGAAGATGTTCCTGTTGAGAAGTGCGTAAGCGCCGGGAGTATCCGATTCGGGCCCGGAAGCATTGTATTTTTCATCCCAGCTGGAGGGAACGTCCTTCCCGTCCGTGCCCGCAATGATGTCGCCGGGGACGTCCATGTGGTAGATTTTTCCCACACGGGCGGTGAATGTCTTGTTCCGGCGGAGTTGGTCGCCGAGGTTGACCGCTCCCTTTCCCTGATAGCGCCCGTGCATCAGGGAGGCACGCGAAGGAAGGCACCACACTTCCTGGCAGTAGGCTTTCTCAAAGACCATACCCCGTGCCGCCAGTCGGTCGATGTTGGGAGTTTTGCCCACTTTGCTTCCATAGCATCCCAAGACGGATGCCTTGAGATCGTCAGAAATAATGAAAAGGACGTTTTTGACTTTGGCGTAGGCGGGGGTGGAAAGTGTCAGGAGGAGTAAGGCGAGAAGGTTCTTCGTCATGGCGCGGGTATTCTTGCAAAGGTTTCGAAAACTTCCAGCCTAACTCCCTCCGATCTTCGCGGTTCCTTCGTAGAATTGCTTTCCCAAAGCAGCGATTCCGGTCATCGAAGGAGAGACGGGCATGCGGGTCTTTTTAGTAAATGCGGCTTCTATGGCTCGAGGCCAAGCTCCTTGAGTTTTGGAATGAGAGCCTCCGCCCAGGTGTCGTAGGCGGCGGGGGAGAGGTGCAGAAGATCGGGGAAGATGTCCTTGCTCAAGTTTCCCTTATCGTCGAGGAACTTGCCGTTGATATCGAGCAGATGGATGCGTTCGCCATCGGCTAGCGTCTTGAGCTTCTCGTTGACCTCTGTGTTGAGCTTGCGGCCGTGATCCTCTGCAGTTGCACCGCGAGGGAAAATCGACATGAGAACGACCTTTGTTTCAGGCCATTTCCAAGCGAGGTCATCCACGGCCTTCTTGATGCCTTGGAAGGTTTCTTCGGCCGAAGGCGGGTTGTGCACAACATTGTTCGTCCCGATGAGAACGACGGCAACTTCAGGGTCCACGCGTTGAATGTCGCCGTTCTGGAGGCGCCAGATGAGGTGCTCGGTACGGTCACCGGAATATCCCCAGTTCAACGCTCCGAGTGGGGCGAAGTGTTTGTCCCACACGGCCTTTCCGGTTTCTTCCCAACCTTGAGTGATGGAGTCCCCGAGGAAGATGATCTTGGCGTCCTTCGCGCTGTTGGCTTCCTTGTTCTTTGCGTCCCAGCGTTGCTTCCACCATATTTGGTCGTAGCGTTGGAGCGGCCATGTGGAATCACTGACGCCGTATTGTTTCCGCAGATCGGCATAGAGGGATTTCATCTGCTCTACGACGGATGTGTATTCAGAATCGGCGACGACGTTGTTCATTTCGTCAGGATCCTTTTCCAGATCGAAGAGCATCCACTCGTCGGAGCGGGGGAAACGCATGAGCTTGTAGCGGGAGTCACGGACACCATCGTGGTGGGCGACTGCGTGGGTGTGCTCGCCACTATATTCGTAGTAGATGGCTTTGCGCCAGTCGGCAGGAGCTTTTCCTTCGTTCTTGAGGACGGGGAGGATGCTGACGCCCTGCATATCAGACGGGATTTCCGCGCCGGCGATATCGAGGAAGGTGGGGGCATAGTCGATGTTCTGAATGAAAGCATCGCTGCGGACGCCGGTTTTCGGGACGCCGGGACCTTTGATGACGAAGGGCATGGAGAGGGATTCCTCGAACATCCAGCGCTTGTCATACCAGCCGTGCTCGCCGAGGTAGAAGCCTTGGTCGGAGGAGTAGATGACAATGGTGTTTTCCGCGAGGCCGTTTTCATCGAGGTAGTCGAGGACGCGGCCGACGTTTTCATCCACGGCCCGGACGCATGAGAGGTAGTTTTTGATGTAGCGCTGGTATTTCCATTTGGTGAGTTCCTTGTCGGTCATGCCTGCTGCCAGTTGGTCGATGAGTGCCTGATTTTCCTCGCCATAGGAGGCATCGAATTTCGCTTTCTGCTCAGGGGTCATGCGCTGGTAGTTCGCATCTTTCATGCGAGTTTCGAAGCGAGGATCGGTTGCTTTGCCGGGCAGGAGCATGTCGTGGCTCCAGTTGAAATGGTCTGAGATCTCCATGGCTTGTTCGGAGACGGCTTTGATGCGATTGTCGTAGTTGTCGAACAGGGATTCCGGCTCAGGAATTTCGATACCATCGAAGATGTCGTAGTGACGCTCGGCGGGCAGCCAGTTGCGGTGGGGTGCCTTCTGCTGGCACATGAGAACGAAGGGTTTGGACTTGTCTTTCCGTCCATCGAGCCATGCGAGGGATTTGTCCACCACGATGTCGGTCACATAGCCCTCAAAGCGTTTTTTGCTTCCATCCATTTGGATGAAGTCCGGGTTGTAGTAGTGCCCCTGGCCGGGGAGGATTTCCCAGTGGTCGAACCCGGTGGGGTTGGAAATCAGGTGCCATTTTCCGATGATCGCGGTTTCGTAGCCGGCGTCCTGCATGAGCTTGGGAAAGGTGCGTTGGCTGCCATCGAAACGGCTGTAGTTGTTGTCCATGAAGCCGTTTTCATGGGAGTGTTTTCCGGTCAGGATGGTGGCACGGGAGGGGCCGCAGATCGAGTTTCCGCAGTAGGAGCGCTTGAAGAGCATGCCTTCGTTCGCGATGCTGTCGATGTGCGGGGTGGGGGCGACTTCGTCGTAGCGGTCTCCGTAGGCGGAAATTGCCTCGAGGGCGTGATCATCTGAGAAGATGAAAACGATGTTTGGGCGCTCTGCGGCGGGTAGCGCCATCGAGAGGGCCAGAACGGCAAAAAAGGGTTTCAATAGGAATTTCATGCTGCCCAAAGAGTCGTCCGAGGACACTTCTCGACAAGGAAAAAAGCCGGGTTAGGCTTGTCCGACGGTTGAATGAACGTCCCTCCGCATCATGTTTCACCCAGCTTTTCGAGATCTAATCAAACCTCAGTGGCTTGCCACGCTCACAGAGCTGAAAGTCTCGGGTGGAATGCCGATCAGCGAGTTGGCACGCCACTTGGATTCCAGTTACATGACGGTCAAACAGCACTGTGAGGATCTGACGAAGCGGGGATACCTGATGCGGACCCGGCTCCCGCGCACTGGGATCGGCAGGCCCGAAATTTTCTATAAGTTATCAGAGAAGGCAGCCTGCCTGTTTCCTCAGATTCCGCCGGAGTTCACCGTGGGAATGCTCGATCAAGTCCGACATGTGTTCGGAGAAACGGCACCGGATAAGCTGCTTTTCCAGTATTTCGAAGGCCAGGAAGAAGAGTGGCAGACGAAGCTCAAAAAGGCCACAACCCTGCTCTACAAGGCGCGGCTGTTCGCGAAACTGAGAGAAAAGGAAGGTCTTTTCATGAAGTGTATCCACGATGAGGAGCAGGGTAGCATCGCGCTACGCGAGTTTCATCACCCGCTGCGCGAGGTTCTCGACGAATTTCCCCGGGCCATCGCGATGGAGCACCGTGCCATGGAGGCGGCTATGGGGGTGAAGCTGCGCCGCGAAGTGCACGCTGGAGCCGACGGGCAGCCTGCTCATATTGATTTTATAGTTTCGCCCTAACTTTGCATTCCGGTGGATCCCGGTGAATGTTTTTGCGCCAGACTCTGTCCTATCCGTCGAATCAACCGTTTCAGAACTATGAAAACAAAAGCTATTTCCCCGATTCTTGCAGGTATCGCCCTAATTACCGTCTCCTGCGACAGACAAGATAAGGCACTGGAGGATAAACTCAGTCGCCTTGAGCAAGCCGCCGACCAGGCCACGCAGCGGCAGGCGGAACTCGAAGAGGAACTCGCGCAGAATAAAATTGCGTCCGAGGTGGAGGCCATTGAGCGCGAGCGGGCAGAGATTGAACGCCAACGCCAAGACCTGGAGGACAGGCTCGATCAGCAGGATGCCGCCGCTATCGCGCGCGCTGAAGCGGAGGAGAAGCAACTGGCGGAGAGACAGCAGCTACTTGAGGACAAAGAAGCACAGATCGCCGCCAACCGTGCGGATCTGGAGCAGCAGCGCTTGGAACTCACAGGGATTGAGAAAGAACTCGATCAGCGAGAACTAGAGAGGGCCGGCCGTGAGCCTATCCCTTCACTGACCTCAGTGAATGTAGTCAACCAAGGCGCCCCCACTGGGGACTACGAGAATTTTTACGAACCCCTGGCTCAATACGGATCTTGGTTCGAGACATCCGATTACGGATACGTCTATCAACCGGCGGTAGTGAAGCAGGCATCTTGGAGGCCATACACTCGGGGGCGTTGGGCGTTCACCGATCAGGGCTGGACGTGGGTCTCCGATGAACCTTTCGGTTGGGCCACTTACCACTACGGGCGCTGGACTCTTCTCAATCGTGTAGGTTGGGTATGGGTGCCTGGGAACGAGTGGGCACCCGCCTGGGTGAGCTGGCGGGAAAATCCCGAATACGTGGGCTGGGCGCCCCTGCCGCCGGAAACTGTCGCCTACAATGATCACTCCTACGGCAGCTCGGTGGATGTGACCTTCGGCATCGGTCAGAGTTGGTTCTCCTTCGTATCCTATAAGAATTTTGGCAACGACATCCGCTCCCACTACCTGCCACCTGCGCAGAATAGGGTCATCTACGATTCCTGCCGCAACGTCACACATTACAGCTCACGGGACAGCCGGGTGTTCGTCGGTGGTCCCCGCTACGAGCAGGTTTCCGAGCGGATCGGCAGAAGGTTTCCTGTCCACCGCCTGCACGTTGATCAGCACCCCGGTTTCGGCAGGGAAGGCAGAGATTTCCAGCCACGTTTTAACGGGCGCGAGCTTCATGTCGCCGCACCGCGAATGAATGCCCGTTGGAACCAAGACCTCCGCCCGCAGCGGGTTAGGGAATCACTTGGAAATGTGACCGTGGCGCGCTCTCGAGACATTTCTCAAGACGCGCGGCAGAGATTCGAACGCCGTCGCCAAGAGGAACTTGTCGATTCTCAGAAAGCGGTGCGTGAAATGGGTGGCAAGTCTGGATTCGAGCGTGCTCGTCATGAGCAGCTGGAACAGGCCCGCCGCATCGAGACCACGCCCCTCAGGGAGCGCCCTCCACAACAGGCCCAACCTTCTAAGGGGCTGAAGAAACTTACTCCCTTGGAGGAGGCGCGGGAGCGTCAGAAGGCTTACGCGGAGAAGTTCCGAGGGGAACAGGAAGCTGCCAAAACCCCTAAGCAGAAGAATGCAGCGTTGAATGCGGCGGAGGCTAAGCAGAAAGCCATTGCGGAGAAGGTCCGAAAGGAAAAAATGGAAGCTACTCAGAAAGCCCAAGAAATGAGTCGACGCCAGCCACAGGCTGGAGCGGGCAAAGCAAATGAAGAGAAAAGTGCAGCTTTGAAGGCGGCGGAAGCTAGGCAGGATACTGATACGGAGAAGGTGCGAAAGGAAAAAGCAGAAGCTATTGAGAAACCCCAAGAGACGCGGCAGCCAAAGCCCGGAGCGAGCAGAGCGAATCAGGAGAAAAGTGAAGCCCTGAAGGCGGCGGAGGCTCGACAGAAAGCTTATTTGGAGAAAGTCCAAAAGGAGAAAGCGGAAGCGGCACAGAAAGCTCAGCAGATACTTCAGCGTCAGCAACAATCCGAAGTGAGCAAAGCAAGCCAGGAGAAAAGTGAAGCCTTGAAGGCAGCGGAGGCCCGACAGAAAGCTTATTTGGAGAAAGTCCAAAAGGAGAAAGCGGAAGCGGCACAGAAAGCTCAGCAGATACGCCAGCGCCAGCAGCAATCCGAAGCAAGCAAAGCAAGCCAGGAGAAAAGTGAAGCCCTGAAGGCGGCGGAGGCCCGACAGAAAGCTTATTTGGAGAAAGTCCAAAAGGAGGAAGCGGAAGCTGCACAGAAAGTCCAACAGTTTCGTCAGCAGCGGGCACAACAACAGGCTGCGGAGGCACGTCAGAAGCAGCAGGCGGAAGCCGCCCGTGCTCAGCGCGAGCGAGTAGAAGCTCAACGTCAGGAAGTCGCACGCCAGCAGCAGCAGAAGCAGGCGCTCGAAGCCCGCAAGGCGAAGCAGGAACAGGCCCTTCGCCAGCAACAGCAACAAGCAAGGGAACAACAGGAGCAGTCCCGCAACAAGGGGCGTTAAGAGCAGCAACTCGTCTCGGGTCAACAGAACGGACGCGGTGCCCAGGAGTGAATAGGCCGGAGTGTATCTGAAAGTGGTGGTCAGAGCATCCTCCTGAGGAGTAGGTGCGTCTTCGCGCCTCTTTGCCAGCAGTAAGCAAGCCGCTTTTTCACGGGCTGCGGAGACATCGCCCCGAACTCAAAGCGAGGAGACGCAGTGCCCGCAAGTGAAGCGGACGTTGACAAGAATCGGGCCGCCGAGTCTGATGCTTAGGCATGAGTCATGTTCGCTTCATTCCCCCCGCGCTCGCGATGGCCATCGCTGGTGTTCTGATTGCGGGGCAAAGGGTTTCGCTCTCCAGTTTGAAAGAGGAAATCGTCGTTCTGCGGTCGCTTATTCGCGAGGCACGCGAGTTTCCTGAAAGCGCGGGATCCGCACCGATAGCTTCCCGTGTGAATCGGACATCTTCGGAAAAGGAACCGATCGATTGGGCAGAGGTCGCAGCGCAGTTCGCGGAAATGAACAACGGTGGGGTCAAGGACATGCGTAAGATGATGACCTTCCAGCGCCGGCTCCAGGCGATGGAAGTGGAGGAATTGATTCAGTCCCTTAAAGAGATTAGCACTTTGGATCTCGGCGATCAGGAGCGAATGATGCTTGAGATGATGTTGTTCGGTCCGCTCGTGAACAAAGACCCCGAACTGGCCCTAACGAAATTTTCCGACAGAATCCACGATGATAGGAGTGGAAGGAGTTGGCAGCTCTCCAACGCGCTAGGTGAATGGGCAAAAAAGGATCTTTCTGCGGCCACCGCGTGGTTCGATAAGGAAATCGCGGCGGGGAGTTTTGCCAGTAAATCGCTCGATGGGAAAAGCCAAAGCAGAATCCAGTTCGAGTCCGCGTTGATTTCCACGATGCTCTCCGTTGATTTTGACAAAGCATCGGAACGCATCCCCTCGATTCCTCAAGACCAACGCAAAGATGTTCTTAGCTCCTTCGGGTTCAACAATCTGAAAAAAGACGAGGACACGGCCTACGCCAAGCTGGTCCGTTCACAATTGAAACCGGAGGAACAGATTGAGGTTCTCTCCGAGCGAGCCGCGAATTTGGCGAGACAGGGCGATTTCGAGAAAGTCGACGGTTTCATGGAGCGCATTGAGGCTACCCCGGATGAGCGTGAAGCGAGTGTTTCCGAGTCCGCAAAGGCCTTTATTCAGGGCAAGAGCTGGCAAAGCAAGATCACCACGGACCAGATCGATGAGATGCGTGAGTGGGTAGGGAAGCAATCTCCGGATTCCGTGGATCGGGTGACAGGTAGCAGTATAGCCACCGCTATGAACAACGGGCAGGGAACAAAGTTCTCGGATGCAAGTGAGATGGTTTTGAAATATCAGGAGGAGTCCGGTGGTGATGACGTCCTGATTGGTTTTCTAAGCGAACACAGTGGCTCGCAAAACGTGGACGGGCTCCGCAAGCTCGCTCGAAGAATCTCCGATCCTGTGAAACGCGAAGAAGCACTCGAAAATTTCAAATGAACCTATTATGAAAATTTCTATCGCCATCTCCGTCCTCATTCTCACCGTCGCCGGATTCATCGGTTGGGAAAATCAGCGAAAAATCAACGAGATCACGGTGACTCGGGAGGCTCTCGTCGCGGAGGCTGCCTTGCTTGGGGTCGCGCTCGATGCCGATGGGGCGCCGAAGCTCGACCGGATCACGAAGCGGCTCCGCGAAGACAAGTTGGTAGAGGCGCGGGAGGCGGCGCGGGAATTCATTGCTTTCGCCAAGGAGATGGAGGAATTCAAGGAAAGCGGCGAGGGGCCGGATGAGGCGACTCAGGAGCGCACGATGGATTTTATGGAGAGGATAATGTCTCTCGACGCGGATCAGTTGAAAATTCTCATCGCCGAGTTCCGCGCGAGTACCGAAATGGAAGAGGACACGCGCAATGGCATGATCATGTTTGCTGTCATGACCCTCGCCAGCGACCATCCGGAGGCGGCGCTGACCATTTTTACTGAAAGCGAGGATCTCATTGAAAACGGGATGATGAGCAAGCATCTCCTCTCAAACTCCCTGTCCAATTGGGCCGCCACCGATCCCGATGCCGCGCTCGAATGGGTTAGGAAAAACTCTGAGAAGCACTCGGATCTCATTACCGATGACGTGAAGTCCGGTCTTGTGAAAGGTGCCGGCAAGAACGACATCCGCCTTGCCTTTGATCTGATCAATGAGCTGAAGCTGGAGAAACCGAACAACGCGATACGCGATTTGGCAATGACTATGAATAATGCGGAAAAACGCTCGGGCTTCCTAGCTCTGGTCCGGGAAAATGCGAAAGAGATCCAGAATGAGAAGGATCGGAAACAGATGGTGAATTCTGCCGTTTCCGCACTCGCTCATGGGATTGCAAAAGAAGGTTTCGACGAGGCCACGAAGTGGATCGAGGTAAACGAACTATCCTCGCAAGAGATTGAACAAATATCTGGAACGATCGGCTACGCATCCAAAAGCTCCGAAAAGGGTCAATGGGTCGAATGGCTCGGGGAGAATCTCTCGGGAGACGTCCGCGATCAGCGTATTAACGGCATCGTGAGGAACTGGACAAGTGAGGACTACCGCGCCGCTGGCGAATGGCTTAGTGAATCTCCTGAAGGACCGACCAAGCAAGCCGCCGTTTCATCCTATGCGGAAACTGTTGCCGAATACGACCCTCAGACCGCTGCCCAATGGGCCTTGACCTTACCTGCCGGCGAGAAACGCGATACAACTCTGGAAGGGATCTACCGGGAGTGGCCGGAAAAGACACCAGAAGACAAAGCCGCCCGCGAAGCATTCAAGGCGGAACACGGAATCGAGTGAGCAAGTGCCGCACGAGCGGTTTGTTTGGAGTGCGGACGGCTCGCCTCCGCTTTTGTGGCTGGAAGGCTTGCCTTCCGGGGTGCGGAGCGACAGGCGGGGAGTAAGGTCAAAGGCGAAACACCGTGAGGCGAGCCTCACTCGCGAAAGCGGAGGCAAGCCGTCCGCACTCCAAATTTTTCGCAAATCCTGTTACCTGGCACCGTAGCCTGAGTGAGTGGAACTCAGTGGGAGAGCATTTCCTTGGGGAGTGTCTGGCGCTCCATCTTTTCTGAAGAAATTGCCAGACTCGGAATGACATCCGATTTCTTCCAATAGAACCTGATGGGATGTTTTCCCTTTGAGAGGTTGATGGAAGACGATACATCCTCTTCAGCAGGAGCGAATCCGGAATCGATCACGGTGGCGTCGTGAATGCGGAGCAAGGCGGTGGCTCCGGCAGGAAGATGAAAGGTATAAGCTCCTTGTTCTGGAACTTCGAGATAACCGCTGAAGAGAATGGAGTCCCCGGAAGCATCCTTGATCTCGTCTGAAATTTCCACAGAGGCTGCTTCGAGATCGTCGAGGCGAGCGAGGTAGGGGGAGGCGGAATCATAGTGGCGGAGTTCGAGTCCCGGCTCGGATGTTGCATCAACAGAGGGGACCGGTTCGTCGTCGTAAGGTCGTTTTGCCGAGGTTTCCGGGCGCCGCATCTGTAGCACGGTCGCGTGCATTTTCTCCTGAAGGTCCGGCTTGGAAGCAGCGAGATCCTTGAGTTGCTTGGGATCCGCGACGATGTCGTAGATCTCGAACGGATCGGCATGGGTGCCAACGCGATAACGCATCCCGATTAGGTCACCGAATCGGATTGCCTGCATCTGCCCGCGCTTCGCACCGCGACGGGCTTCCTCGAATTCCGCATAGGCCGGAGTCTTCTGGCTTGGCTGAAGATACTCCACGTAAACCTGAGGCACCTTCTGTTCTCCCTTACCCGTAAGGGTTGGGACGAGAGAGGTGCCATCCGCATTGGCCGGGATAGGGGCTCCGGCGAGCTCTGCGAAAGTAGCCATCCAGTCGTGTGCTTGGCAGGGGAGGCCTGAGACTTGACCTGCCCCCGTGTGACCCGGCCAACGGGCAATGGCTCCTGTCCGGATGCCCCCCTCTAGCACGTCGCGCTTGATGCCGTCAAAGGGGCCGAAGGAGTTGAAGAAGTTGGCCTCATACTTTTCAGGAAGATAGGACTCTTGGCTGGGACCGTTGTCAGTGGTGAAGATCACGAGCGTGTTGTCATCGATTCCGAGATCTTTGAGTGTCTGTATGAGATCGCCGACACATTCGTCGATGCGGCGCATCATCGAAGCATAGCGCTGGTAAACATCTGGCCATGCGACCTCTGGAGTGGCCGGGTTTTTGTCATGATCCCAGGTTGCTTCCGCATAGTCCGGATGGATGTAGGAATCGGGTGTGCCAGTCGCGGATGTAATGGCACTTCCTGCTTCTCCGCTCCACTGGAGACCTCCCTTGAGGCCCCCGCCTTCCGGATATTCCCCTGTGGCGACTTGGATTTTCGCGTGAGGGGTGTCGTAGGCGAGAAAAAGGAAAAACGGTTGATCCGGGGTCTCTTTCTTCTGAGCCACGATCCATGCCTTCGCTCGCGCAGTGAAGAGGTCCGTGGTGTAGCTCTTGTCGAGTTTTGCTGAGATTTCTTCGTCGTTCTCCCAGACCTCTTTTCCGTCCTCTTTCGGGTAGTGCGCGTGCCCATCTCTGTGGCGCACGTAGCCGTGGAAAAAATCGAAACCGCGCTTGGTTGGGTAGCCGGGCCAGTCCTTCGGACCGACGGATCTGTCACTTTTCTTGTCATTCCATTTCGGGCCGCCCTGCAGTCCCCACTTTCCGATGGCGGCGGTGGAGTAACCCGCCCCCTTGAGGACGGTTGCGAGCGTGTGATTGTTCGGTAGAGCCTTGTCAAACTGGTTGTCTCGGATCGCCGAGTGCCCTTGATGCAGACCGAGTAGAAGCGATGCGCGGGAAGGTGCACACACCGGAGCTGGGCAGTAGTGGTGGGGAAGTTGAAGTCCTGTCGCAGCCATCTCATCAAGGGCTGGAGTCATGTGCCATGGCTCCGATCGGTCGCCCTTTTCTTTCCGGAGATTCTGGAAAAAGACTCCGTAATCTCCCCATCCCATGTCATCAGTCAGGATATAGATGATGTTCGGTCGAGGTGCGGATGCATTCGCTGTGACGGTAATGAGAACGAGAAGTGTGAGTTTTTTAAGCATGTTGCCAGTAGGACGGTTTCATGGGGACTTTGTCCCAGCACGAATGACCGGGCGAGCGATTTTTGCCGGTGAACGTAGCGTTGTGGCGGTGACCCAATGCGCCCCTTACGTCGGATCTGCAAAAGTTTTCCGCTCTTGGCCAGCGAATCGCGAAAACAAGGACACTACCTACGCCCGGCGAAGGTGGCGGAGCTTTTGTCGCCGAACTTCGATAAAGCCTACGGTCCCACCGCGGGTGTGACGAAGGCGATGGATATGAGGATAGTGGCGTGCAGATCCGTCACACCACCAAGTACCGTATTTTTCTTTCCAGCCTATCTGGACGGAGCGAGCATCAAAGCAGAGCGGCATGGACGACGAACTTTCCTTCATTTTTAAAATCCCTGCGGCGGACGCGTTGGGGAAGCTTGCGGTTACTGGTAAATTTCGCGCATTGGAGGATCAAATCGTGCTGCATTGGAAGCTTGAGGACCGGACGTTCACGCGGGAATCGAATGCGATGCGGACGATCGAAATGGGCTACGGCGATGTCGAGCAGGCGACGGTGACTGGTGGTTGGCTGTGGTTTTCTACGAAAGTTCTGACGATTCGGATCAAGGATCCGCGCCTCGTCGAGGAGGTGCCGGGAGTGACGATGGGAAAACTGGAGCTGGAGTTGCCCTCAAATTCGGTGAAGCCGGCGAAAAAATTTGTTGCTATGGTGGATTACCGAGTGTCTGAAGCGGAAGTAGTGAAGCGGTCGAAGCGTCTGGATGATCTGGGGATTTGAGCTCCCGAATGCGTCCTTCTCCCTCAAGTGTCAGAGCGGAGATCGTTTCCTTGTTTTGAAACAGAATCTCTTCGCACCCGAGAGGTGCCAGAGAGATGCGAACGCGCCCGATGCAGTCGTCAAGCAGCGGTTCTCCTTCGAACGGAATGACAAGAAAGATGCGTTCGAAACCACCATCCCGGACATGCTGCACGGTCATTTCTACCCCGGCACCATTGTCGGGAGAGATCACTTTTCGGCGATACTCCTCCCCATACAGCAGCCGGAGAAACGCGAGATGTCCCGCGCGCTGGTCGATTTTGTGAGAGTTTGTAAAAGGGTAGCGCCCTGAAATGAAGGGGCTATTCGGTTGATGTTTGAGGTGTTCAGGAAAGGACCATCGTCTTTACTGTTGCAAAACCCATTTCCTCGACTAGAAACACGCCCCGCCGGGACCCCCTCGGCCCACCAACCATCAGACACAACAGGCATGAAGGACCTTACTAAATACCGCAACATCGGCATTTTCGCCCACGTTGACGCCGGCAAAACGACCACGACCGAGCGCATTCTCAAACTTTCCGGCAAGATTCACAAGATCGGCGAAGTGCACGACGGCGCATCCACCATGGACTTCATGGATCAGGAAGCCGAGCGCGGCATCACCATCCAGTCCGCTGCCACTACCTGCTTTTGGAACGGCCACCAGTTCAACGTGATCGATACGCCAGGCCACGTTGACTTCACCATTGAGGTCTATCGCTCTCTGAAAGTTCTCGACGGCGGTGTCGGCGTGTTCTGCGGATCCGGCGGCGTAGAGCCACAATCCGAGACCAACTGGCGTTACGCCAATGATTCCGGCGTTTCCCGCATTATTTACGTCAACAAGCTCGACCGCATCGGCGCTGATTTTTACCGCGTTGTCGCGCAGGTGAAAAAAGTGCTCGGCGCGACTCCTCTGGTCATGGTCCTGCCGATCGGCACCGAATCTGATTTCGTCGGCGTCGTAGATCTTCTCACCATGAAAGCCCACATCTGGGATGAGACCGGACAGCCTGAGAATTTCAAAATCGAGGAGATCCCAGCCGACATGCTTGAAAAGGCCAAGGAATACCGCGCAGAGATGGTCGAAACGGCCGTTGAGCAGGACGACGATGTCATGGAGAAATATCTCGAAGGCGAAGAGCCTGATCTTCAGACGCTGAAAACCTGCATCCGCAAGGGCACGATTAACCTTTCCTTCTTCCCAACTTATTGCGGATCTTCCTTCAAAAACAAGGGCCTTCAACTCGTCCTCGACGCCGTTGTCGATTTCCTTCCTCATCCGTTGGACGTTAAGCCACTCCCGGAAGTGGATGCGGAAGGCAACGAGACGGGCAAGTTCGCCGTCATCGACCCGACCGCTCCATTGCGTGCGCTCGCGTTTAAGATCATGGATGACAAGTTCGGCGCACTCACCTTCACCCGCATTTACTCGGGCACAATCAAGAAGGGCGACACGGTACTCAACTCCTTCACCGGTAAGACCGAGCGCATCAGCCGCATGGTCGAGATGCACGCCGACGACCGCAACGAAGTCGATACCGCACAAGCGGGTGACATTGTAGCACTGGTTGGTCTCAAGAACGTGCAGACCGGTCACACCCTTTGCGACGAAAAGAATCCGGCGACCCTCGAACCAATGGTGTTCCCGGATCCGGTTATCTCGATCGCCGTTGCCCCGAAGGACAAGGCGAACGCTGAGAAGCTTGCCAACGCCATCGGCAAGATGATCCAGGAGGATCCGTCCTTCCGCGTCGAGACTGACGAGGAAACCAACGAAATGATCCTCAAGGGCATGGGTGAGCTTCACCTCGACATCAAAATCGACATTCTCAAGCGCACGCACAAAGTGGAAGTCGAAGTCGGTGCTCCACAGGTTGCTTACCGTGAAACCATCACGAAAGCAGTTTCGGACAGCTACACCCACAAGAAGCAGTCCGGTGGTTCCGGCCAGTTCGCGAAGATCGACTACACCATCGAGCCCGGCGAAGTCGGTTCCGGTTTCGTATTCGAATCAAGTGTCGTCGGCGGAAACGTTCCCAAGGAATACATCCCAGCCGTGGACAAGGGCTTCAAAACCTCCGTCCACAAAGGCCCGCTTGCCGGTTATCCCTGTTTGGACTTCAAGGTCACGCTCACTGACGGTGGTTTCCACGCGGTTGACTCTTCAGCCATTGCCTTCGAAATCGCCGCCAAGGCAGCTTACCGCCAATCGATGCCGAAAGCCGGCCCGCAGATTCTTGAGCCTATGATGAAACTCGACGTCTTCGCTCCAGAAGAAAAAGTCGGCGATGTCATTGGTGACCTCAATCGCCGCCGCGGCATGATTCAAGGCCAAGAGCCGACTCCGGGCGGTGTCCGCATCAAGGCAGAGGCTCCTCTCTCCGCAATGTTCGGATACATCGGCGATCTTCGCACGATGACCTCCGGTCGTGGTCAGTTCTCCATGGAGTTCAGCCACTATGCCGCTTGTCCGAAGAATATCGCTGAAGAAGTGATCACCAAGGCCAAAGAGCGCGAAGAAGCCCTACGCAAGTAAACGTGGTGTGGACTTTTGTTCACTCATTCAATTGTTTCCAAAACCCGCTTCGGTATCCCGGAGCGGGTTTTCCGTTTCGCAATGCGCCAATGCCACCCTGAAGGCCGTGCCTTGGACTTTTGACTGATACGAAACAGTAGTCCCCCGATGTTGAGCGTTAGAAATGGCTCTGCTCCATGATGAAATCGCGAGCCGTTCTACGCCGCCGCCAAGGGGAAAAGCAGATCCCGGACAACTCGGAGCCTTGGCTTCCGATTCGGTCTTTTTCCGGGAAAGAAGCTGGAATGATCCGGGTTTCGTGAGAAGTTTGGCTCGTAATACTCATGAAACTCAATTTTTTCGCGTTCCCAACCTTCGCCCTAATCCTGGTCCTGAACTCCTGCGATCCAAAACACGGGGAAAGCCGGAGCCAACAGCTGGAGGAAACCGCCGAAACTCTGGAGGCGAAGGCTGAAACCGTCCGCCACGAGACCGAAGAAAGCGCGGAGCAGAAAAAGCAGGAGGCAGAGAGAATTCGTAAGAAAGACGGAGACGCTGCCAACGCCGAGGTTCTGGAAAAAGATGCCGAGGTGACTCGTGAAATCGGCGAGAAGAAAGCGGAGCAACTCGAAGAGCAGGCGAAGAAGGTGCGCGATAAGAAGGAGCGCGAAGAACCGGAACCCGAAAAGGTCCCGGAAGAGAGCAACTGAACGCGGGTGTTGCTCCGCAGCCCGGGATTCGGCTACGGAATGCTGCGGTAGATTTCCTCCAATGCCATCACGGTGTAGGCGGTGACAAGCACGGGATTCGATTCCATCCAGCGACCGTTGTCGTTGACCCATGAACCGTTTTCGCGTTGGACTGTGAGGAGTTTGCCTGCGAGGTCTGAGCGCCAGTCTGCTTCGCTGCCATCGGCGAGCTTGAGCTTGTCGATGCCGGCTGCGTTCATGGCTTTGGCCATCGCTTGGTAGTAGTAGTAGAGGCCCTCTGCACCCATGTTTGGGTTCTCATCCATTGTGTAGTTTTTCCCGAGCCATTCTTTCACAGCTACAACACGGGGATCTTCGGGTGTCAGCTTCGCATAAACGAGGGAGAGTAGTCCGGCGTAGGAGATGGAACCGTAGGAGCGGAGCGCGACTTTTCCGTCTTCGGTGACTTCGGTGCCTGCCTTCGAGTCGCCTGGGGTGTAGATGAAACCGCCTTTGTTTTTCGCATCGTCCGAAGCCCATTCCTGATCGTTGGTGGCTGTCAGGTTTTGGCTGCGGGACAGGAATTTTAGGGCGGCATCCCAGTTGAGATTTGGCTCATCGGCATATTCCCCGTCCTCAATGACCTTGTCGGAGAGGGACAGTGCCTCAATCGCGAGGTAGGTGTTGGACATGTCCGTATGGTCGTCCTTGGATCCGTAGCCGATACCCCCGTCGTTCTGGTTGTCGGTTTTACCTTTTTCACCGATGTCCCATTGATTGGCGATAAGGTGGCGGCGTGCTTTGATGATTGCCGGGTCGAAACGGTCGCCGGGGACCGATGCCATGGCGGTCAGGGAAGTGGCAGTATTGTAAACGGCCAGCCCGCGATTGTAGATTCCGCCGTCCTCCTTTTGTTGATCGGTCAGCCAGGTGAAACCTTTCTCTAAGTTTTCCGGCAGTTTCCCGGATTCCAGATTCAGGCTTGGATCGCGAATAATGGCCGTGAGCGGAAGGGCGGTGAGCGCGGGAAGGCCACCATCGTCCCAGAATCCATCTTCTTTCTGCTGCTCCAGAAGCCACGCGTTGCCACGGGCGATGGACTGTTTGATCTCGTTTTTGATCGAGAGGTAGGGCTTCTCGGCTGCGAAAGCGCCGGCGCTGAGGGCAAGGAGGATGGCGATGGATTTCATGATATTCTGACAGGTTTCGTAACGCGGGAGAGAGGGGGAATCTTAGGGTTCTTTGTAAGGAGCGATGACGAGAGTCACTTTTGTGTCCAGTTCCGGAATTCTCGGGGTCATGCAGGTCCAGACTTCGTCGTTCAGGTTGTCTGCACCGGGGTAATTGATCATGGAGCTGTTGGTGATGAAAATCGCGGCGATATCTCCGGACGTCTCAGGCACGTATTTTCCATCGTAGAATTCCGAGCCGCCATAGACCCACGGGGTAGGGGGCATGGGACCGGCGGTGGTTTCGTAGCGAATCCATTCGTGAACCGGGATACGAACGGTTTTTCCGTCTTTCTCGTATTCCGCAAAAATGCCGATGCGGGCTTGTTGACGCGTTTTCTCATCTTCTTTGTAAAAATCAGATGAAATCACGCCCGGTTCCTTCCAGAGCCGATAAAGCTCTTTCGAGGGCTTGTAGCTCAGGAGGGCGAAGGCGAGGTTGATGTTGGTCGGAGATGTCTCGGTGCGGAACAGGGACTCGTGGATTTTCCCGTTCTGATGCACGATCAGGTATTCCAGAATGCCTTCCCGGAGATTTACGAGGGCAGGAAAACGGATCTCACGAGTGCGCTTGTCGAGAGTGACATCCCCGATGCGGTAGCGGTCCGCATCGAGTTTCTCTACAGGTGGCTTTTTTTGCTGATCCCCCGCGTTGCTTTCCGGACCGGGTTTTTCCTCCTGAGCATGGAGTGAAGAGACGGCGAGAGCAGACAGGAGGATGGGCAGGAATTTCATTTGGGAAAAGAGAGGTGGGTGGAGTCCCCCTACAATACTCCGCGAGCTTTCAGATTGTTCAAGCGGTGAGCGGTTTCGACGAGGCCGTCGATGGTAGTCTGGGTGTAGGAGCGCCCGTCCCGGGTATCGATCCCGTGGCCGTCGTTCAGGTCGCGCAGACCTTGCAGGGCCGGGTCCTCGTGGTGGAAGACTTCCACAAATACGGTCTCGAGTTTTCCGGTTTTCGCGGCAGCGAGAAGGGTCGCGCCGATCCAACCGTCATCTGTGCTGAGGCAGCCGCGGGTGGTTTTGGAGGAGGCATGGTAGATGCCCATGTGGTTGGCAGCGGCGATTTCCCCGAGGAGTTTCTGATTTTCCTCAATGCTCAGGCCAGAGTCTCCCATGTGAGCGGCGTCCACAAGCAGCTTGAAATAGTCACGACCGATCTCGGCATTGACCGCTTTCACGAAGTCCCAGGCGCGTTTGAGGTTGGTGAAGGTCTTGAACTCGCCGGGGCGAAGAAATTCAATATGCCATGCTCCGATTGAGGAATCGAGTAGGCCGGATTCTCTCGCGGCCCGTGCATGGACCTTGACGTTCTGAGCGACGGCTTTTTCCAGATCCATATCTTCTGGGCCGTTCATCCATTCCTCGATGGAGGTGGAGGAGACGGAGGCGATGCCGTGTTCCTGTGCGGCTTTGAGAGAGCCGACGAGTTGGCCGACGACTGCGTCCTCGTCCGCCGGGTCCATCGGATTCGCTCCGCCGACCATCATGATGAAATGGACTTCGAGATCGAGTCCCTTGAGGCCGGAGATGAGTTCATTGATATCTCCGGCATCTGCACCGGCGAAAAACGGGATCTGGCAGCAGGTGGGGCGAACCGGTGATTGCTCGCAGATCCGGGACATTTCCGCGACCATGGCGAGCCGCCCGTCTTCCTCGCGTGGAAATTTTCCTTCCTCATCTGGCACCAGCCCTCCGACGAATTTGATGTGTGTGGGGACGATTCCGAGGGCGATCTTGGGTTTTAGGATCAGTGTCTGTGACATGCGGAAATTGTGTGCGGGGAGCGGGGGCTGTCAAGGTTCCGGAGTGCCAACAGAAAAGCCACCACCCCATGGAGGGGTGGTGGCTCGGTGATTCAATCACAGATTATTGATCAGCAGCGTCTCTCACTTCATCTGCATTGTCTTCAATCGCGTCAGCCTTCTCTTCAGCTTGGTCGCGAACTACATCAGCCGTGTCTTCGATTACGTCAGCGGCATCGTCGTTGCCGGTTGCGTCTTCGATCATGTCGGCCTTTTCTTCCATTTCGTCAGCGGTTTTCTCTCCTCCATCTCGGACCATGTCGGCTTTGTCCTCCATCTGGTCGGCTTTCATTTCTGCTTTGTCTTCAGCCGCGTTTTCCTGCGGCGAATCGCAAGAGACGAAGAATACGGTGAGTGCGGTCGCGGCGAGCGCGGTGAGTGTTGTGTGTGTTTTCATATGGTTGGCTGGGTGCCCTTTGATTCGGGCTAAGATTTCATTTGCAGATTGAGTGCCATACGCAATGACGTGGGTTGAGGGCGTTTCTAATATGATTTTCGGTTGTTCTGCGGGATGTTTCGTGCGGATTGCAATCTACCTTGCCAGTTTCCTGCACTTGCCGAGAGGTTCGCTTCCTGTAGCTTCCCGGCGTGAGAACTCTAGATGCCTGCTTGAATCCCGCGCTTCTGCTATCCTTCGACTTCGACGGCACCCTGCACCATCCCGGAGAGGATCCCCCGGTCCCAAGCGCATTTTTTGATACGATTCGCGAGCTGCGGGAGAAGCAGGGAGCTGTCTGGGGTATCAATACCGGTCGGTCCCTCAATCAAGTGCTTGAGGGGCTGTTGGAAAGTAAATTTCCGTTTTTGCCTGACTGGGTGATCGCCCGGGAGCGCGAGATCCATTTTCCGAATCCCTTCGGTCGCTTTCTTGCCCACCGGGAATGGAATGATCGCTGCGAAAAAGCCATCGCCAAGCTTTTCAAGAAATCCAACAAAACGCTCAAACTAATCCGCAAAGAAGTCGAGGAACACACGGGCGCGCAATACATTGAGGTGGACGGTGAGCCGGCGGGTCTCATTTCTCGAACCGAGGAGGAAATGGAATGGATTGTAGCGCGTATCACTCCGTTGGTCGCGGCCATCCCTGGCCTTGGCTGGCAGCGGAACTCGATTTACCTTCGTTTCGGTCATAAGGATTTTCAGAAAGGCAGCACTCTTTCGGAAATGGCGAAACTCTACGAGCTAGACACTGCCCGCACCTTCGCGATGGGGGACAGTCACAACGATCTCGAAATGCTCTCGGTGGAGCATTCCGGAATCGCCGCCTGCCCTGCGAACGCCGTCGATGCGATTCGGAATTTGATCAACGACCGAGGTGGGATCGTCACCCAAGCCGAGCATGGGCACGGCGTGGTAGAAGCGTTGCGGGCTTCGTATTTTTGAGAAAATCGTGTAACAAGTTTTACGCGTTCCTTCTGTATAAGGTATGGATGACATGCCAAAAGGGACTTCGATGGAGCGGCAAGAAAACAACGAGCTTTCGGGGCTCGATCCCGCGGAGCTGCTGAAGCAAGGCGCGGGTGAGGACACTTTCACCGAAAACCACCCCGGCGGTTTCACTCCACCTACGCTCGAGGAACTCTCAGAAATTTTCCCCCGATTCGAAATTCTAGAACTCATCGGCAGAGGCGGCATGGGCGCGGTCTACAAAGTCCGCCAACCGGAGCTGGATCGCATCGTGGCGATGAAAATCCTCCCGCCCGCCATCGGGCTCTCCCCTGCGTTTGCCAGCCGTTTCACCCGAGAGGCAAAAGCACTCGCGAAGCTCAATCACCCCGGAATCGTCACCATCCATGAATCCGGGCAGGAAGGCGGACTCTACTACATCCTGATGGAATACGTGGATGGAGTGAACCTCCGCCAGCTCCTGAACAACGGCCGCATCTCCCCCCGCGAGGCCATGGCCATCGTCCCGCAGATCTGCGATGCCCTCCAGTTCGCCCATGACCAGGGCATCGTCCACCGCGACATCAAACCGGAGAATCTCCTCCTAGATCGGCTCGGCAGAGTGAAAGTCGCCGACTTCGGGATCGCGAAACTCATCGGAAACGAAGACCCGGCAGCCACTGCGGCACACACCATGGATGCCACGCTAACCGATGGCAGCAAGGCAATGGGTACCCCCCAATACATGGCACCGGAGCAGACCGACTCCCCCATGGAGGTCGATCACCGCGCGGATATCTTCGCCCTCGGCGTCGTATTTTACCAGATGCTCACCGGCGAGCTTCCGGAAAAGGATCTCCAGGCACCTTCCAGTAAAGTTCGAATTGATGTTCGGCTGGATGAGGTGGTTCTGAGAGCTTTGGAAAAAGATCCCGACCTGCGCTACCTAAGCGCGACGGAAATGCGCACAGGCATCGAAATGGTCGGGGATGGTTTAGAAGGCACCGGGGAGGAAATTTCCGCGAGCACCTGGAGCAAGGGCTACCGCTCCGAGAAGACGATATTCGGCCTTCCGCTGGTTCATATCGCCGGTTTCGAACCGAAGGATGGAAAACAGGAAACGGCAAAAGGCATTCTGGCCATCGGGGGGAAAGCACAGGGTGTGCTGGCTTTCGGAGGAGTCGCATCCGGTGTGTTCGCATTCGGAGGAGTCGCGATCGGATTGTTTTCATTCGGTGGGGTCGCTGTCGGAGCAATTTCCTTCGGCGGGCTGTCGATCGCACTTTTTCTCGCACTTGGCGGATTGGCATTCGGATTCGCGGCCATGGGTGGAAATGCCTTCGGCTATCTCGGCTACGGAGCCAAGGCACATGCGGCGCATGCCTTGAGTCCCCAACACATTGATCCAGTCGCTAAGGATTTCTTTTTTCCATGGGCGCCCGATCTACTGGCGAATCTCGGAGTCATCCTCTTTATCCTAATGGCCTTGGTCTTTCTGGTATCCTTCGGAGTACCTTTGTGGATCATGCAGCGGAGGGCTGTGACAGGGAAATCATTCCCTGGGAACCAACCTGTCCGTTCTCATCGATCCGTTGAAAAGAGGAAAAGCACGAATTTTAAAATCCTCGCGGTTCTGGGAGTTCTACTTCTTTTCGTGATCGCCGTCCCGATCGTTATCGCCCTTTTGTTTTTCTCGGTGCGTATGACTTCCGTGACGACTTCGGGCGGATCCACAAGGATGGTGGAAATCTCGCAGGACATCATTACAGCATCGTCTTCGCAAACCGGCATTTTCGAACTCCCGAGATTTTTTCCTGAGGATGAAATTTCCATTGTCGATCTGTTGGGGAGGCGCATGACCCCTCTCGGAGACAAGCTGCTTGAGGAGGCCGAACTCCCCGATTTCGGCATCGCATACCATACGGCAACCGATACCGATGGGACGACGGGACAAGAGATCGAGACCCGGCATTTCCTGAGTTCGAGAGCGGAAAACTTTTCCATAAGTGCCTCACCCACGGGACCGCTGAAGAGGATCCCCGATCCAAGCATGGACTGGGAAGTGGTGCAGAAAGATCCCTATGGCACCGCTTCGATTTCCATGACCGGAAACCTGGGCCGCTGGTATGCGTTCCGTATCGTTTCAACAAAGGGAAGAACCGCGTATGGGAGCTTCAGGCTCTCACCTTCGGAAAGCCCAGCGTTCCAGTGGACATATCTGGGCGGACGAGCGGAGGAGGATTTGGAGAGCAGAGAAAGGGAAGTCGTCCGTTCGAAAATTGCAGCGATCTCAAAAAGGCTCGGTGATCAGCATCCTGAGGTTCTTGAACTGGAAGAGAATTTGAAGAAGCTGGATGGAGCCGCCCTGGCTTCATACGCACCGAAATCCGAGATTCAGTTGAGCCGTGACGGAAGCTCCCAACTGGATGGAGACGAAATTCCCGAGGAGGAAATTTTCCGTAAAATCGGGCGGGCCAATGAAGCGGAACCGAATTTGCGGATCTTGTTGAGAGCAGATTACGATCTTCCGATGGCCGAGGTGACGAGATGGATGGAAAAACTTTCCTCCATGGGAATCTCGAAAATCGAGCTCGCATCGCACCGCTCCAAAGAAAAGCGCACCGTCCTCCGCGATGAAACCGGAATCCCAGGAGCGATGATAAATCAGCCCCGTGATCCGGTCACTACATACATCGAGCTCTCGCTGAAAGCCTTGGAAGCTGCGGCGCTCCATCCCCATCACTCCGATGTAAGGTTGGAAGCCGAGAAAGAGCTTTCCGATTTCATCCTGCTCCATCCGGAATTTCCCAACAAGGAATCGCTGGAGCTTGCAGAGAAGCAGTTCAACGATGTCAGGCGAGAATACGCTGAAAAAATCCGCAAGACTTCCAAGCCGGTAAAAATTGATACCGCTGAATTGGAAAATCTGAAAATTCGGCTGATGGCATTCCAAGATCTGACCGAAAAGTCGCGGAAAGTTCTTACCAGCTCGAAAGAAATCGTCCTTGCGAAGGATCTGCCGGCGAGTAATCGAATCGCAATCCGGATGGTGGATGCTGCCGGCGTGGAAGCGCAAATGATGAATTTCACAGCCGTGGACGAAAATGGAGAGGAGTATCAACAGGAAGTCTCAGTCAGCCCGAACGCGGTCATCTGGGACGGGCACATCTCAGAGGCATTAATTTCCGGAGAGGCCGAAAAATATCAAATCCATATCACTTTGGATCAAATCGGGACAAGGCGAATGATAGGTGCTACCCAGCCTGTCGAAAAGCAGCTCCGCCTCGCTATTGTTATTGACGGAAAAATCCATTCCACCCCTATCGTTCAAGGCGGTCCGCTAGGAAGTAGATTCGTGATCAGTGGCCTTGAAGAAAACGAAGCCTTTAATCTTTTAAGAGGGCTTCCGACCTGGGAGAAACAAATCAAATCTGACGAAGCCTTGGCATGGCTTGTGGAAATCGATGCTGGAAATTACGGAAAAAGCCACGAACTCGCATCCAAGATTCTCCGCGAAGCTGTAACCCCGAAAAACTGGGAGCAGATGCTAGAACAGGTTCGGACACCCCTGGGAATGGGTAGTCCTCCGAGAAAACCTGTGAAAATAGAAGATCTCAAGTCTCTTCCTGGCATGCCTGATGGGGATTACCGCATCGTCAAGTTTGAGACCAGTTTCCCAAAGAAACCGTCCGCCATCGAAATCGTCTCCCTCACCAAAGAATCCGATGGGGTCTGGCGCGTCTCGGGATACTTCATCAAATGACCGATCGTAAAAATCCCCATTTCTTCACCACCCGCTGGACAATGGTTTCTGAGGCAGGAAGCGTTGATTCCCCCGATTCCGCAGAGGCGTTGGCACAGCTTTGCCAGGCTTACTGGTTCCCACTATATGCCTACGTCCGGCGCACCGGTGAATCGAAGGAAGACGCCGAGGACATCACCCAAGGGTTTTTCCTCGATCTTCTCGGGCGCTCGGATCTTGCGGATCTGGATCGGGAAAAAGGAAAGTTCCGTTCCTTTCTCCTCGCTTCGCTGAAGCACTACATCTCCAACGAGCGCGACCGGAAACGTACGAAAAAGCGAGGTGGACATATCATCCATCTCCCACTCGATTGGGAGGACGCGGATGCAAAATTTTTTCTCTGCGACGATTCCGTCTCCTCCCCCGAAGCCGCGTTTGATCGTGAATGGGCGAAGGTGTTGCTTAAGTGTGTGCTGCACCAGCTTGGGGAGGAATTTTCATCGAACGGAAAGACGGATGAATTCGAAGGGCTGAAGAAATTCCTGACCATGGGTCGTGGTGAAATCCCTTATGAAGAAGCCGCAACGGATCTCGGGATGAAAGCCACGGCGCTGCGGGTGGCGGTGCATCGGTTGAGAAAACGCTACCGAGTCCTTCTGAAAGCGGAGGTATCTCGGACGATCTCCACATCCGAATCCGTCAAGGAGGAGCTCGCTGCGCTGATGAATGCGTTTTCGTAGGTCTGCGGAGGGGCGAATTCCTCTCGCCCCTTCAGGGCACTAGCCGGTGGGCGAAAGGAATTCGCCCCACCGAATGATGTGACAGCTAGCTCTTTGCTTGTTAGACTACGGAATGGCCGAAGACGAAAACCCCGAAATTGGAAAGCCCAAGGAATGGGCGGCGGGTCTTCCGGCGGTGGCTTCATCACTGAACCACATCCTCCGGGAAGCGGGGCCGCTGCGGGGAGGGCGCGGACTTTTGGAAATGAACCAGCATGGCGGATTTGATTGCCCGAGCTGCGCGTGGCCGGATCCGGATGGCGACCGTTCGTTCGCGGAGTTCTGTGAAAACGGGGCGAAGGCACTCGCTTCGGAAGCTACAAGGAAACGTGCCGATCCAGAGTTTTTCGCAAAGTACTCCATCGCGGAAATGGCCGCACAGGAGGATCTCTGGCACGACAGGCAGGGGCGAATCACCGAGCCAATGATCTTGCGAGAGGGAGCCGATCACTACGAACCGATTTCCTGGGAAAACGCTTTCGAACTCCTCGCGAAGACGATCCATTCTCTCTCCTCACCAGACGAGGCGATTTTCTACACCTCAGGGCGGGCCAGCAACGAAGCGGCGTTTCTCTATCAGCTTTTTGCTCGCAGCCTCGGGACGAACAATCTCCCGGACTGCTCGAACATGTGCCATGAGTCCAGCGGACTTGCCCTGAATCAATCCATCGGAGTGGGGAAGGGAACGGTTACCATGGAGGATTTCTTGGAGGCAGATACGATTCTCTGCGTCGGCCAGAATCCGGGAACGAATCATCCGCGAATGCTCAGCACCCTGGAAGAGGCTGTGAAAGGCGGGGCGGAGATCGTTTCGATCAATCCGCTGAAAGAGGCGGGTCTGGTTGGGTTTGCTCATCCTCAAAAAATCGCGGGGCTGCTCGGCGTCAGCACTCCGCTGGCGTCCACGTTTATTCGGGTGCGGGTCAATGGCGACTTCGCGCTTTTCCGTGGGATCGCAAAGGTGCTGATCGAGAACGGGATGGAGGAAATGGATTTCATCGCGCGGCATACGGCGAACTACGGCGAATACCGTAATTCCGTTTCTGAAACGCCGTGGAAGGAAATCACACGCATGAGCGGAGTGGAGGAAATGGAGATCCGCACTCTCGCGGAAACTATACTGCGGGGCGAGCGGAAGGTGATTACCTGCTGGGCGATGGGGCTGACCCAGCACCGGAATTCGGTCGTGACGATACGGGAGGTCGCTAACGTCCACCTCCTGCTCGGAGCCATTGGGAGGCCGGGTGCGGGCCTTTGTCCGGTGCGCGGGCACAGCAATGTGCAGGGCGATAGGACGATGGGAATCTGGGAGAAAATGCCGGAACGTTTCCTCGCTGCGCTGGATGCGGAGTTTGGCATCACCTCCCCGCGTGAGATCGGTTTTGATACCGTCGCCAGCATCCACGCGATGCATCAAGGGCGGGCAAAGGTGTTCTTCGGCCTCGGGGGGAATTTTCTCCAAGCCTGTCCGGACACCGCCTACACGGCGGAGGCTTTGAGAAAATGTGAACTTACTTGTCACGTTTCCACCAAGCTCAACCGCTCCCATTTGGTCACAGGAAAAACCGCCCTCATTCTGCCCTGTCTAGGTAGAAGTGAAAGGGATGGAGACGATCGTTTCGTCACATGTGAGAACTCGATGGGCATCGTGCAAAGTTCCTGCGGTGTCTTGGAGCCGGTTTCGGAAGACCTCAAAAGCGAGGTGGAAATCATTGCTGGGTTGGCTGAAACGGTTCTTGGAAAGGGGCATCGCGTACCTTGGGCAGAGTTTTCCAAAGACTACGGAGCCATCCGCTCGCGGATCGAAAGAGTCGTCCCGGGCTTCGATAATTATTCGGACCGTGCCGAAGACGAAGGTGGGTTTTATCTTCCGAACCCCGCGAAGGAACGGATCTGGGAAACTCCGGAATCGCGTGCCGTTTTTGGAACCGGAGCCATCGATGTGTTTGAGCCAAGCGAAGGTCGGCTTATTCTCCAAACCCTCCGTAGTCACGATCAGTTTAATACCACCATCTACGGAAAAAACGATCGTTACCGGGGGATCGCGAACGGTAGGCGCATCCTCATGGCGAACCCGGAAGACCTTGCCGAACGTGGCATCCGGCCCGGTGGGAAAGTTGATATCATCAGCCACTGGAACGGCGAGACACGCTTTGCGCAAAATTTCACTGCCATCCCTTACGAGATGCCGCGCGGTTGCGCCGCCGCCTACTTTCCCGAGGCAAATGTGCTGGTCCCTGCCACTGCCCAAGCGGAAGGATCTGGGACACCGATGAGCAAGTCCATCGAGATCGAGATCACGGAGCGCTGACTTAAGCCGGCGGTCATGATCCAAACAAATTCTTGTCTTAACATTCTGATTTGGGAGTCTCGGGAATGGGTATCACCAATCCGTTCAAACGCGTTTCGCAAGCGCCGACCAACCCTGATACAGCTCCGCAGAAGAGCCGGGTTTTTGATGTCGCCGATCTTTACGAGGAGCCGGTTGCGATGGATGAAGATGCCGGTGATGGAGTTGTGGCGACTGCTCTTGATGAGAAACTCCGGCAGGCGTATTTCTGGATCGTCAATTCGGCCATCATCTCGCCGCACTACGACATCGAATACAACGACGCTCCACCTGCCCGTTTCACCGCTGGCGACAGCAAAACCCGCCTCACGTTGCCGTCCGCGCAGAGTTACTCGAGTTTCGTTCTCCTTCCGCTCCTGACCTTCGCCGCCCGGCGGAAATGCCTTTTCGTCGGCGGCCCGGGACGGGGCAAGACTGCCAGTGCATTGCTGATGGGAGTGCTGGCGGGCTATCCGGTGCGCGAAGTCCGTCGTGCGATGCAGCATGGCCATCCGCAGATGACCATCGCCGATCTATTGGGAAACCCGCTTCCCGCCGACCTTGTCGCCGCGCAGAAAATGGAGGACATCCGCATCGCGTGGCGGCCATGGCTCGGGCAGCGGATCAAGATCATCGACGAATACAACCGCATCCCCACCCGCACCCAAAGCGCCCTTCTAACAGTCATGGGCGACAACTACGCGGAGATCCTCGGGCACATCAAGGAGTGCCCGGATTCCGCATGGTATCTCACCGCCAACGACGACCAGGGCGGCGGCACCTATCAGGTGATCGAGGCGTTGCGCGACCGCATCGATGTGATTGTCCCCGCGCTGGCATTCAACCCGCGTTTCCTCGGCACCCTGTTGGAACGCATTGAGGAAAACATCCGGCCCGAAGAGCTGGTGCCGGATGAAATCATTTTCACGGAGGAGGAAATCAACCGCCTGCAGAAGCTGATCCGCGCCATAGCGGTTCCCGACGATGTGCGGCGGCGCTTGGAATTTTTCTCCAGCCACTTCGAGTTCTTCGAGCCGGCCGCATCGCAGTTCGAATACATGACCAAAGACACCGCGCGTCTCGCCGGTGCCGAGTGGCCGGAGCTCACTTCCCGCGACAACGGCCGCGACAGGCTCAAAGACCTAGGCTGCCAGACGCGCAACGGGCTTTCCGTGCGGAACCTGATGACCTTGCTGGTATATTCCAAAGCGCTCGCATTTTTCAGAGGCAGTTCTTCCGTCTCGCTGGAAGACGTGCGGCAGATCCTGCCCTTTGTCCTTCACGAGAAACTCCATCCGGATCTCGATGCCCCGTTTTTCGGCACCAAGGAAAACGGTCCCATGCGGACGGACAGGATTGGATGGCTTCGCCGCGTCTTCGACCTTTCGTGCGCGGAGTTCGACCGCCTCGATCTCGATCGCAACGATCCGGTCGGAGATCTCGCTGCGGAATTCGAAGTCGGCCTGGAAGGGCTCTCGGAAAGGGAGACCCGCAGCCGCTTGGAAAAAATCGAACGGCTCATCACGGAACAGCTCAAAGGCGGGAAACTGTATGGCCATCTGCATGACGACCTCATGCAGTTGAAATACCTTCACCAGCGCTACAGCAATTACCTCCGCTGGCTGAAAACCCGCTGACCAAAATGCTCGCCCCTGCTCTAACGGAATTTCTCCGCGCCCGCCGCACGGACTGCAACGCCCGCTTCGCCGCCGCCCGTAGGCGCTGGCCCCGGCTTGATGCGGAGGATTTCGCGATCTTCCTCCGGGATCAGGTTTCGCCCCTGGCCGAAGTCCTGGAGGCTGACCAGTCCCACCAGGTTCTCTCGCACGCCTACCATGTCGGCTTGCAGCTCGTCGCGGAGAAACTCGCCGGGCCATCCGCAGCCAACCCCGCCATCAACCGGGTTTGGAACGAAGTCTTTCCAAAAATGCCGGAACTCATCGCCGGGTCGCCGCGCCGGGTGCTGGTCGCACTTGGAAATGCCGCGTACCAGATCGCCGCCACTCCGGACACGACACCGGACATCTGGAGAAAACGTCTTGTGGATTTTATCCCGAAGCTCGCAAACCCGGATGAGCTTTTAATCATGACCCAGGTGCTCGCCTGGCGTGCCGGTCTCTCCCATTTCCGAAAATCCGCACTCTCCGCAGCCGATTCCCTACCATCGGAACTCGCCCTCGAAGCCCTGGATGCCCCTCCCGATTCGACTTGGGCCGCCTTCCGGGATGCCCACAGCAGCGACCCTTGGTTCGGCTACGATGCCCACGGCTGGGTTCTCGATCCGGGCACTCCCGGACACCGCATCGGTGCCTTCCGTGGCTTCGGCGGGCTTTTTCTAACACCTCCATTGGTGACCACCACCGGATCGGAAATCCTCGTTGTCAGTGGCGGGGACGCGTGGATCCTCGTCGCGGATGCTTTCGGTGCCACCCTGCACCGGGCGGCTCCGGAGGAAATCGGAAACGCCACCCACTTTCCCGCCAATGCGGCAAACCTCGACAACACCTTCGTCCAAACCTCACCCCACAGCCACGCAATCCGGGTCGGCCCCGCAAGCTCCAACGGATGAACTCGCCCGATCTAACAGCCACATGGAAAGCGGCGTGGCCCGCCGCCCTTGCCGCGTGGAGCCGCTACACCCAGCTCAGCCCGCCGCTGCTCTGCGAGACCGACATCGAAGCCCGCAAGGAAGACCTCACCGGAAGCTTCGCGATGATACGCCTTCAGGACCAGGCCATCGTCGTGAACCTCCAGGACGTGGCGAAAAACGGATTGGAAGATTACGCCGTGGAAATCCTGGCTCACGAAATCGGCCACCACGTCCTCGCTCCCGCCACCCTCACCGATCACGCGCGCTGCCTCGCCCGCATGCGCCGCGCCCTGCCCACGGTCGAGGCGCAGACCCCCATGGTAGCTAACCTTTACACCGATCTCCTCATCAACGATAGACTCAAGCGCTCCGCCGGACTGCGCATGGATGAAATTTACAAAATCCTCGGGAAACGTTCCATCGACGACCTCGGACCCGGTACCGTGTGGACACTCTACCTCCGCATCTACGAGTATCTCTGGGCGCTCCCACGCGGCTCGCTCGGTGGCGGCGCTACCGACGACGCCCTCGAAGGCGATGCCTGGCTCGGCATGCGGCTCGTCCGCAGCTACGCCTCCGATTGGCTGGGTGCCGCCGGAAAATTCGCCGCACTCCTACTACCACATCTTCTACAGGACAAACAAGCCTCCGAGGATTTCGCCGCCCTGCACGATACCCGCAGCGCAGGCGCAGGCGGCATTCCATCCGGCCTGACAGATGCCTCCGCCGATGAGGGCGATATCAGCCACCCTTCCATGGATCCGCGCATCACCGGAGTCGATCCGGAAGATCGGAAGCCTAACGAACCGCCCCCCCTCCCGGCAACGGCAACCATCCCCGGCCAAGGCCAGCAACGGCAGCCATTCGAGTATGCGGAAATCCTCCGCGCCGCAGGTTGGCCGGGCAGCAACCACGATGCCGCCATCGAGTATTACCGGGAGCTCGCCCAGCAGCATCTCGTCCGCTACCCCCGCCGTCCCGCCCCGCAAAGCTCCGAGCCGCTCCCTGAAGGACTCGAGCCTTGGGAGATCGGCGATCCCCTCGACGAGTGCGACTGGTTCCAATCCATCCTGCAAAGCCCGCTCGTCATCCCCGGCCTCACCACCGTGCGCCGCGTCTATGGCACCAGCCCCGGAAAAGACCCATTGCGCGAACCCATCGATCTGGACATCTACGTCGATAGCTCCGGATCGATGCCGAATCCTGCGGTCAGCCTTTCCTACCCGGCGCTGGCGGGAGCCATCATCGTGATCTCCGCCCTCCGCGCCGGTGCCAGGGTCAGGGCGACACTCTGGAGTGGAAAAAACCAGTTCCAGACCACCCCCGGATTCATCCGGGATGAAGCCGGGATCCTCCGCGTCCTCACCGCGCACTACGGTGGCGGCACCCAGTTTCCCATCCACGCCCTGCGGGAAATTTTCTCCGCCCGCCGCCCCGACGAGCGCCCCGTCCACGTGCTTTCGATTTCCGACGACGGCGTGACCACCATGTTCGAAGACGCCGACGAACGCGGCCATCCCGGTTGGGAAACCACCGCCCAAGCCATGGCCAAGGGACGCGGCGGAGGCACCCTTGCGCTGAACATCCCCACCGATTGGGAAAGCGGCCAGCGCCATTCCTACTACCAGAACCTCGTCACCATATTAAAACGCGCCCGAGACGAACAGGATTGGGAAATCCATGCCGTTCCCACTTTGGAAGGCCTCGTCGCCTTCGCCCACGCATTCAGCCGCCGGAAATTCGGCTCCGCCACGGAAGAATCACCAACGCTCGTAAGATCATGAACCACGAAGGCCCCACACTTGAGCGCCTGTTGCGCAGACTGATGGAAACTCCTTCGGATTTCCTGGCAGAACCGCGCAACCTGGGCGGCGGGGGAGTCGTCCACGTTCCGGCGGTTGCGGCCGATCTGCTGGAGATGCACGGCATCTCGGGAGTGGATCTGGATTTCCTCACTCCCGAAAATTCACCCACCCTCCCTCACAGTGCCGGAGTAGCGCTTTTGCTTTGCTGGCTGCTGGCGGATCCCGAATTCATTTCACGAAAACTCCCGGTCGCAAATCTTTACAGCCTGCTTTCGGAAGGAGCGATGGAACTCGCCTTCCAGAACCCCGCAGCGAAATACCGCGAAGACTCCGAGCGCAGGGAGGAGCTGATCCGATACGCCCTCGCCCGGCTCGACCTCCGTCCTGCGGGCGAGTTGATCGCGCAGGCACAGGATAGGCTCACCACACTGAGCTCCATCGAAAGGAACCGCGTTCTTGAGGCTTCCCGTGCCGCCGAGCAGCGCGCCCGCGAAATCCGCGAAGCGCTCGCCCGCCAGTCCGCCCGGGAATCCGCCGACAAATACACCCGCGAATGAGCGCCCCCGGCCCCACGGATGCGGAGCGCTATCCGCTGCTTGGCGATGCCGGTCGGCGTATGCTCGAGTTCCTGCGCGAGCATCCCAGCGCTCCGGTGTATCGAAACACCAGCGGCAACCGGCTCGATGCGACCGACCTCCCATTCGTCCGCAGTGAGGAGTCCAAGGTTCTCGCCGCTGATGCCGGCTGGCCCCGCGACGGTCATCCGGATTGGCTGGAAAACTTCGTCACCGAGTGCCTCAGGGATGTTCCCCATTTCTCAAAATACCCATCCACCACACGATTCGAAAACCTGCCGACCACCACCCGCGCCGACCTCGGCCACGACATCGCCGCTTTCGTGCCAGACTCCGTGCCGCTGGAGCGCATGATCAACTTCCAGACATCCGGCACCACCGGGCATCCCCTGCTCATCGCATCGCACCCCCGTGTCGCGGCGGGTTACCTCGCCTATCACAAACGCGCGTTGCGTCGTTTCGGCGTCACCCTCACGGCGGGCAGCGGCGAGGTGGGCGTCGTCCTCCTCGGCTTCCAACTCATCTGCTTCACCTACGTCTCGGTCACACCTGCCATGGATGAAGCGGGTCTTGCAAAAATCAACCTCCATCCCGCCGATTGGAACTCGCCCGAGGACAGACGCACCTATCTCGAAGCCCTCGCGCCGGAAGTCATCGCCGGTGATCCCATCTCCTTCGCCGAGCTTCTGGAAATCGCTCCGGAACTGCGCCCCAAAGCCCTGCTGTCCACATCCATGACCTTGCTCCCCGGCCTTCGCGAAAAACTCTCCAAAACCTTCACCTGCCCCGTGCTCGATCTGTATTCGTTGAACGAGGCCGGCCCCGTCGCGGTGTTCGATCCCGCACTGGACGGACACGTCCTGCTCCAGCCGCGCATGTTTGTGGAAATCCTCGATCGCTCCGGAAAGCCAGTCGCAGCAGGGGAACGGGGGGAAATCACCCTCACCGGCGGCTTCAATTTTTGCCTCCCGCTGCTCCGTTACCGCACCGGCGATTTCGCCTCACTTGATTTCGTCCGCGGGGAGCCAGTCCTGCGCGGTCTCGAAGGCCGCGCCCTCGTCCGTTTCCGCAGGGCGGATGGCGTATGGCTGAACAACGTCGATGTCACCCACGCCCTCCGCCCGTTTCCTCTCTCAAGGTTTGCGCTCCACCAGCGCGCGGACGAATCATTCGGATTCTCCGTCGAGGGGCCAAAGCTCGCGATCACCGAAGCACACGAAGCCCTTACCAAACTCCTCGGCCACACCGCCCGCATCGAGCCGCTTCCTTTCCTCACCACACCCGCCAAAATCCCACAGTATTCCTCCGATCTCCCGCAAGGAGAGGCGGATGGTATCCGCCTTTCTTCCTCGCGCTCGCGGATACCATCCGCGACTCCTTGAATACCTCACACATGACCCTCCCCGAATTCCTCCGCGACCCAACTTGGCTGGAAATCATCGCCAACACTGTCAACCTCACCGCCATCATCCTTGCCACGCGGAACTCCATCCACACCTGGTGGACCGGCATCTTCGGCTGCGCACTCTTCGGCTGGCTCTTCTTCTCCAGCCAGCTTTACGCCGATGTCACCTTGCAGCTCTTCTTCGTCATCACCAGCGCGCTCGGCTGGTGGCACTGGCTGCACGACCACGGCACCCGCACCGCCCGCCCCATCACCCGCACCGCCCCAAAGGAGTTGGCCATCATCATCCCGCTCGGCGCGCTTTCCGCTCTCGGCTACGGCTGGTTGCTCCACCGCTTCACCGATGCCTACGCGCCCTTCGTCGATTCCGCAGTGCTCGCCCTCAGCATCGCCGCGCAATTCCTGCTCATGCGCCGCAAGCTCGAAACCTGGCTCTTCTGGTTCGCGGTAAACTCCCTTGCAGTCCCACTTTTCGCCTCCCGCGAACTCTGGATCACCGCCATTTTCTACACCCTCTTTTGGATCAACGCACCCATCGGCTTCTTTCGCTGGCGGCGTGAAATGCGCGGACAACCCACACCATGAGCCGTTACTCCCTCGGTCTCGTAGTAGGGAAATTCGCCCCCTTGCACCTCGGCCACGAGCAGGTCATCCGCGCTGCTATCGCCGCGTGCGATCATGTCGTCATCCTCAGCTACTCGCGCCCCGAGTTCCCCGGCTGCGAACCCGCCCGCCGCGCCGAATGGCTCGCCTCCCGTTTCCCGGAAACCACCCGCATCGTCCTTGACCACGCCACCGATTCCCTCCCGGACAACTCCGATTCCGACGAAACCCACCGCGCCTTCTGCGCAAAAATTCTCCACCGCCACCTGAACCAGCCGATTGACGCCATCTTCACCAGCGAAGCCTACGGCCCAGGTTTCGCCGCCGACCTCGCGCGCCGCCAATCTTCAGCGGTGGCGCATGTCTCCGTCGATTTCGACAGAATCGCCATCCCAGCATCCGGAACCGCATTGCGCTCAGATATCCACGGACTGCGGCGTTTCCTCGCACCGGAAGTTTACTCCAGCTTCATCGAACGCGTTGCCATCCTCGGAGGCGAATCCACCGGAAAAAGCACCCTCGCCGCCGCACTCGCCGGGGAGTCAGGTACAAACCACGTCGCGGAATACGGAAGGGAGCTATGGGAGCAACGTGATGGAAAACTAGTCTTCGAAGACATGCTCGCCATCGCCCAGGAGCAAATCCGACGCGAGGAAGCCGCCCTGCTTTCCCCTTCGACCCATCACTATCTTTTCTGCGATACATCGCCCCTCACGACACTCTTCTACTCGATGGAAATGTTCGGCCACGCCGATCCTAAACTCACCTCTCTCGCTACTCGTCCCTACCAACACCTCATCCTCTGCTCGGATGATATTGATTTTTTCCAAGACGGCACACGCCGCGATGCGTCTTTTCGGACAAAGGGTCAGCAATGGTACAGCCAAAAACTGCGCGACCTAAAACACACCACCGTCCAAGGGTCCCTTGGCAACCGGATTTCCCAAGTAAAGGCGTTCATCGTTGGCGAGTAAGGGGGGCGTTTTTACTGATTCAAAATTCGCTGCGCACCCAAGTCCGCTATCAATTTTCAAGAATTACGGTCTGGGTATTTCAGGGACGGGTTTCCCGCTGGGATACCTCCACCAGATCCACCCCTTGCCGAGGAGGGAGCGGATTTCCTCTGCCGCAAGGTATGCGCAGGGGATTAGGAAAAGAGTGATAGCTGTCGCAAAGAGGATGCCGAAGGCGAGCGAGACCGCCATGGGGATGAGGAATTGGGCTTGGAGGGAGCGATCAAAAAGCAAGGGCATCAGCCCGGCGAAGGTCGTGGCGGAGGTAAGGAAAATCGGGCGGAAGCGGCGGGTGCCAGACTGAATCACAGCTTCGAAAATGTCTTCTCCCGCGCGCTTCTTTTGGTTGATGAAATCGACCATCACGAGAGAGTCGTTCACCACGACACCGGCGAGGGCGAGTATGCCGAAGATGGAAAGATAGGACGGGGTGATGTCCATGATCACGTGTCCAAAAAGCGCGCCGATGGCCCCGAAAGGTACGGCAAGCATCACGAACAGCGGTTGATAAAGAGAGCGGAATGGAATGGCGAGCAGGGCGTAAAGAGTGAAAAACAAGGCAAGTCCACCATAGATCGAGCGTTTCTTCGTGTCCTCGTGATCGGCCACATAGCCGGTGTAGCGCCAAGTGAGATCTCGGTGGGTGTTGAGGATACGGTCCAGCGCCGGGGCGAGATTTTTTGAAATCGCGACAACATCGATGGTCTCGTCAACCGGCTTTGCGGAGATTTTGATGACTTGGGAACCGTCCACCCGTTCGATCTTCGAACGCGCTTTGACAAACGTTGCGGTGGCAACGGTATGGAACGGAGCTTGTCCGCCAGCAGGGGTGCGGATACGGAGTTGGTCGAGGGTGGCGAGCGATTGACGTTGCGCGAGTGGCAAGCGGATCATGACTCGGATGTCGTCGCGCTCTCGCTGGACTCGTTGCGCTTGTTCTCCGAAAAAGGCGCCCCGCACTTGGCGGGAGAGATCTGCCTGAGTGAGGCCGAGTGCCTCACCTTCCGGGCGGATCGTGATGAGTAGCTCATCGGCCGTTCCGCCCGAGTTACTCCAAGCACTTTCGATTCCATCATAGGATTCCAGTAGTTCTTCGATCTCTTGGACGACGAGGTCTTTGTCGTCGGAGTCACGACCGCGGATTTCAACGGATAGAGACTCTAGATCATTGTCCCCACCCATGCCGCGTCCCCGGTCTCCGGAAATCCAGAAATCCTGCACATCGGGCATTTCTCCGATCAGCTCGGTCCAGCGGGCGGCGATCTCGGAATTCTTGGGTCCTGGCTCGGAGCGTTTTCCAGGATCCGTCACTCCGATGACGACGAAGCCGGAGCGTGGATCAACCCCATCGCGACCGGACCATCCACCGGAGGATGTGAGTGTGTCCGTGACGAGAGATTCTCCGGTGGCGGGATCGACAAATTCCTTTTTCACTTGGTCGAGAGCAGCGGCGACTTGTTTGGTCCGGACCTCAGTCTGGTCCACATTCGTATCGGTGGGCATGCGCACCATGGCGACGATGCGGTTCCTATCGATGGAGGGCATGTTTACAAAACCCATTTTCCCTGAGGAAAAATAACCGACGGAAGCCATCCCGACTGCGAGGAAAAGAGACAGTGTGATGTAGCGGTGGCGTGTGGCGAGGCGCAGGACCGGTTCATAGACTTTTTCCACGAACGTTTCCAGGCTATCGGCGATGCGTTTTTGGAAACGCTCCGCGACGTTGAGCTTCTTGCGGTGAACCTTCACGTGCTTCAGGTGGCAGGGCAGAGCAAGCTTCGATTCGATCAGCGAGAAGATGAGAACGGCGGCGACAATGGGCGGAATCTGCTTGGTGAAAGCTCCGTAAAAGCCCTCGAAAAACATCAAGGGAACGAAGGCAACGATGGTGGTGATGACTCCGAAGGTGACGGGCGTGGCGACCTCCATGGTGCCCTCGGTGGCGGCATCCAGGGGATCCATTCCTTCCTTGAGTTTGATATAGACGTTCTCCGCCGTGACGATGGCATCGTCCACCACGAGACCGATCACGATAATGAAACCGAAAATGGACATCACGTTTGCCGTGAGATCGAAATAGGGCATGACGATGAAACCTCCGGCGAAAGCGACGGGGATGCCTAGCGTGACCCAGAAGGCGAGCATGGGACGGAGGAAAAGGCCGAGCACCACGAGCACGAGCACACCGCCCTGAAGCATGGAGGTAAGCAGGGTGCCGAGCCTGCCCTCGAGTTCCTCTGACGAGTCATCCCAGACGGAGAGCGTGACTCCTTCTGGGAAACGCTGCTTGGAGGAGGCGACATAAGTTTTTACTTTCGAAGCGATTTCCAAGGCGTTCTCATTTCCCAGTCGTAGGACTTCCACGAGAAGGCACGGCTCGCCATTGAAGCGCATGATCTTTTTACTTTCCTCGGTGCCATCACTGACCTCGGCTACGGTGGCCAGCGTCACCTCAGATCCATTGCTGTTGCTGATGACAATTTTCTCGAAATCTGACCGGTTATAAGCCTGCCCCTTCGAGCGGATGGTAACCCTGCCTTCGTCCGTCTGGATGCGACCAGCGGGAAGATCGATGGATGATCTACGGATCGCATCGCCTAGGTCGGCAAAAGTGAGTCCGTAGGCACGGAGCTGGACTGGATCGGCTTCGATGGAAATTTCCAAAGGCGAAGCACCGAGCACGGAGGCCTGGGAAATGCCGTTCATCGCGATGAGGTCGTCGCGAACTGTGCGCGCGGCATGCAGCAGATCCGCCTCCTCCATATCTCCTTGGATCGCGATCTTGATCACATCGAACCACTGACTGCTATCTGGGATGGAGACTCGCGGCGGCTCGACCTCGTCGGGAAAGCTGTTGATGCGGTCCACCCGGGTTTTTACCTCCTCCAATAGTGTCTTCAGGTTCCGTTTCGATTCGGAATAGACGATGACTCTTGCATTTCCGTCATCGGCCTCGGCCTCGATCATCTGCACCCCGGAGAGGCCCTCCAGAGCGGCTTCGATAGGCAGAACGACTGCCTTTTCGACATCCGCTGGGCTGGCTCCCCGATAATCCACCTGGATGAAAATTTGCTCGGGCGAGTAGGCGGGTTGCACCTCTAGGGCTACCTTTTCCACTGCTGACCAGATTCCCCAAGCAAGGATGCCGAAAAGCAGGAAATTGGCGGCGATATCGTTTTTTGCAAACCAGCGGATCATGGAAACTGAGAGAGATGAATACGGAGAGGGCGGCGAGATCTTGCCTCGAATACCCGATTACAGGTAGCGAAACTCAATTTCGCTCAGTGTTTCGTTACGAACCGGGAATCGACGCTAGCCAGCCGAGATCCCGGAGGAAAGCTTCGGACTTTTCGATGGTATCGGCTTTGGCGGTTCCTCTGTTGAAGAATCCATGGGGTTGGCCATCGTAGAGGTGGAGGTCACAGCGGACTCCCGCATCGCTCATATTTTTCGTGAAACGCTCCAAGGTGGTAACCGGGATGAGTTTATCGGCAGTCCCAAGAAAGACGATGGTGGGCGGAGCTTCCTTTGTGATGTTGTGCGCGGGGGAGAACTCTTTGGTTCGGTCTTCTACGCGGTCGTTGCCCCATTCGCCTTTTCCATTGTCGAGGACGGGATTGAAAAGCAGAAGCGCGGCAGGTTTTGCTGAGACTTCTAGATCGTCTGCGGGATCGTCCATGCCCTCTGCGAGTCCGGTGAAAGCGGCGAGGTGACCACCGGCCGAACCACCGGCGGCAGCGATTTTTTTCGGATCGATTCCGAGTTCAGCGGCGTGAGAACGAACGTAGCGCATGGCAGACTTTGCATCGCGGCAGGGGAAAATAGGGGGGCCGGGAATGGTCTTGATGAAGCGGTATTTGGGGAGGAAGCATACAAATCCGAGTTTCGCAAAATGCTTTGCCTGATCGCTGAATTGGGATGGCGAACCATTGACCCAGCCGCCCCCGTGGAACCATACAATGGCCGGACGGGTGTCGGTGGATTTCCAGTCATCTGGTTTCACGACGAAGAGCTGAAGATCCTTTTTCTCGGTCTTTTTGTAAACGATGGTCTCGCCGAGATTCTGGATCGGAGCGGCGTGGAGCAGGGGGGCAAGAATGAGTAGTAGAAGGATTTTCATGGGATAGAGAGTTTGGTTTCGCTGGTGTTGTCTGTGGGTCTTGTAAGGAACACGCCGCCTGAAGTCAGCGCTCCTTTTCCTCGGGCTGAAAGTTCCTTTCACGCAGGGAGCGGGTGATTTCGTCACTACGTTTGTCCCATTCGTCTTTGGTGAAACGGCTGTCGTGGGATTTTTGCGTTCCTTTCAGCGCGAGATCGTATTCTGCGGCGACATCTGCCTTGAGGGAAGAGGTTTCGGTCTCCTCTAACCAGGCATCAAGTGCATTCTGGAGCCTACTAAGATCCTTTTCATGCGCGGGGTCGTTCGCGAGGTTGAGCAGTTCATGAGGATCGGCATTGAGGTCGTAGAGTTCCTCGGCGGGTTTGGCATTAGAGAACCATGCGTCCTGTGCATCGGTGAGTTGCCCTGTATCGTGAAGTTCTTTCATCAGATCGAGAACCGGGTAGCCGAGGGATTTGTAGCGACTCGTCTGCCAGTAAGGGAGCTCGGGATAGAGATTGCGGATGTAATTGAAGCGCCCGTCGTGCACGGACCTGATACGGTCGAAGGCTTCGCCACAGCGGTCGCGGGCGGCGAAGGTGTATTCGCGTTTGGTCGTGTCAGGTCCGATGAAAGGGCGTCCATCCATGTTTTCCGGGATGGGAATCCCAGCGGTGAGCAGGGTCTCTGCAGTGACATCAATGAGACTGACGAGGCGGTCGTCGGATGTGTTAGGCTTTGCTTTTCCGGGCCAGCGAATGATGAGGGGAACCCTGAGTCCGGCATCGGAGAGCCACTGCTTGTCGCGGACGTGGGGCCTGCCGTGATCGCCAAAAAGGAAAACGACGGTGTTTTCGGAAACGCCTTGTTCGTCGAGCCAAGAAAGGATTTTCCCAACTTTGATATCGAAGACTTGAACGGCATCAAGGTAAGCAGCCCAGTCCTTGCGGGCGAGAGGGTGATCCGGATATTGGGGTGGAAGGGAGACTTTATCAGGATCCGCACCTTTTGTGCCTTTCGGGAGTTTGGTAAACTGCCTGTGGGGTTCGAAAATATTGATGTGGGCGAAGAAGGGTTTGCCGGAGGAGATGGCGTTCTTGAGGTCCGTGGATTTTGTCGAATCGAAGAAATCTTTCCCGGAGAAATTGAAATCTGTCTTTCCGTTTCCGCCGAGGCCTTTGACAGACACGGTGAAGTAGCCGGCCTGTTTGAGACGTTGGGTGACGGGTTGCACTCCATCCGGGAGGGGCTTCATGAGCATGGTGCGATGATCTTCGCAAGCTATGCCGTTCTGATACATTCCGGTTATGAAGGCACTGCGCGAGGCAGAGCAGACAGGCGCGGTGGAGAAGGCGTTCGTAAATCGCATGCCTTGCTCGGCAAGGCGGTCGGAGTTCGGCGTGGTGGCGTCGGGATTGCCGTAGCAGCCGAGTTCCACGCCGAGGTCGTCGCCGATGATCCAGAGGATGTTCGGCGGTGCTGCGTGGAGGGTGGTGGCTAGAAGGAGAAAGAGAAGGGTTTTCATCGGGAACTCAGCGTTTACCTGCATCGATCACCAGCAGGTGGCATGATGTGATTTTACGCAGGTATTGGCAGATCGTCTTGCTGTTTTCGGGCCAAGCCATCCGATAGCTCGCGATTTTCGTAGGGTGACTTGCGACCGATCCCACTCAGGTTCGGCCTGATGATTAAACCTAAACCAGCTATGGCAAAACTGCCCGTCCTCGCCCAGCTTTGCAAGCTGATCCTAACCGAGAGAGCGAGGGTGGGAAGCACCGGAGGTAGTCGTAGCCGGGGTTGAGGCCGGTGACGCGTTGGGCGCGCAGATGCCTACACCGGCACCGTTTTCTCTATGAGTTAGTGCTTATCCTTTCAGCATATACCGGGAAGACCAGATGTAATTCCAGCCCGAGATGACAGTGAACGCCACGGCCAATCCAAGACTGATCGGCATGAGCAGTCCACCTTGCTCCCACGGCTTGGTCAGGAACTGGAAAAAGCTCAGCGGTTGTCCCACCGATTCCATCGTCGCCAGCGTCAACCAGATCAGCCCGGAAATGAGATAGGTTAGCTGGAATGTCGTCTTCCATTTCCCCAATCTGTCCGCCGCGAGCACCTGACCGCTCTCGATCGCGATTTGGCGCAGCCCCGTCACGAGGAACTCCCGTCCGATGATTAATGTAGTGATCCACACCGGACAAAGTCCCTTTGCCGTTAGGAAAACAAAACCCGAGCACACTAGAATTTTGTCTGCCAAGGGATCGAGCAGTTTTCCCAAGGAAGTCACTAAGTTCAGCTTCCGGGCCAAATATCCGTCCAGATAGTCGCTTGCCGCCGCCACAATGAAGAGAATCAGCGCCACCACGTGCCCCCAAGTGCTCTCCCAGGCTACGAAAATTACGAATCCGGCAGTAAGGAAAAGCCTAGAAAGGGTGATCGTATTCGGAAGGTTCACGTGGTGAATGTGAGAAATTGATACGGAAAAGGCAACAAGGGGTTGCACGGAATCGCTCAGTCTCTTATTCCGGGGGTGCCGGAAGACCCGGAATATTACTATGAGCAACAGTGACTTTGGATTGATCGGACTGGCCGTTATGGGCCAGAATCTTGTTTTGAACGTGGAATCCCGGGGCTTTCAAGTCTCCGTGTACAACCGCACCACCAGCGCGATGGATGAGTTCGTCGCCAAGCACCCCGGCAAGAAACTTGTTGGAGAGTCCACCCTCGAAGGCTTCGTCAACTCCCTCGCCTCCCCGCGCAAGATCATGATCATGGTCAAAGCCGGTGGCCCTGTGGATGCCGTCATCGAGTCCCTTATCCCACTTCTCGACAAAGGTGACATCATCATCGATGGCGGGAACTCCCTCTACACCGATACCGAGCGTCGCGACAAGTGGCTCGGTGATCTCGGCTTCCGCTTCATCGGTGCCGGCGTTTCCGGTGGGGAAGAAGGTGCCCGCAAAGGCCCATCCATCATGCCCGGCGGCCCGACTTCCACTTGGGATGTCATGAAGCCGATTTTCGAAAGCATCTCCGCGAAAGTGGATGGTGAGCCATGCGTGACTCACATCGGCACGGGTGGCGCTGGTCATTATGTGAAAATGATCCACAACGGCATCGAATACGGAGACATGCAGCTCATCTGCGAGGCATACAACATCTTCAAAGCCGCAGGCTTCACTCCGGCTGAACTCGCGAAGGTATTCGCCGACTGGAACGACGGAGATCTCGAAAGCTACCTGATCCAGATCACCGCGAAAATCTTCGAGCAGAACGATCCAGAAACTGGAGGTGCACTCGTCGATGTCATCCTCGATACCGCTGGGCAGAAGGGCACAGGGAAATGGACTCTCATCAACGCAGTTGAGAACGCCGTCGTCATTTCCACTGTCAACGCCGCCGTCGAGGCCCGCATTCTTTCCTCCATGAAAGACAAGCGTGTCGATGCCAGCAAGATCCTTGAAGGTCCGAAGCCCGAACTCGACATCAAGAAGAAGAAGCTTGTCAAAAAAGTTCACGACGCTCTTTTCGCTTCGAAAATCATCTCTTACGCGCAAGGCCTCGATCTTATCGCCACTATGGGCGCGGAAAAAGGTTGGGGACTCGATCTGGGTAAAATTGCCGCCATTTGGCGCGGTGGTTGCATCATTCGCGCTCGTTTCCTCAACGACATCACCGATGCCTACCGCAAGGATCCCGAGCTAAGCAATCTCATGCTTGCCCCGTTTTTCACCAAACTTCTCAATGAGTTTCAGGAGAACTGGCGCGAGGTCGTCAGCCTCGCCACACTCGCCGGAATTCCGGTCCCGGCCTTCAGCGCCTCGCTCGGCTACTACGATAGCTATCGCAGCGCCGTGCTTCCTGCGAATCTCCTGCAAGCCCAGCGCGACTTCTTCGGTGCTCATACCTACGAGCGCACCGACAAACCGCGCGGCGAGTTCTTCCACACCGACTGGCCCGAGGTCATCGGATAAGGAGGCAACATCCAACTAAGACGGCCGGGAGCAATCTCGGCCGTTTCTTCGTGAAGTCGGCAAGGTTGGTTGCAAGGAAAGGCATTCCTGCCAAGTTCGGTTCAATCCCGTGCCAATCGGGCTCGACCCGACGAATGATTAGGGAAAAGGTTCGCAGCTTTTTACTCCGGCCCCCGATTAAGACACTCTGATCTCCCAGCTTTTCGCTCCGGAATCCGAGCTAAAGCCTCGACCCTCTAGTTCCAAAGGGGGCGTCTGTTGTATTTTCTTCCATTCTTCCGATACCAACTACAACAGATGGAATGTTCGAGCGAAGATCTGCAAAAACACTATCAGACCGCGAATCGGGCACTCGTAGCCCACTTCCTGCACAGAAGAGCACACTATTGATGTAGGACGATAGTAGCTCCTGGATTTCTGATAGACCTGCCGTGCTTCAGGATTTGTGGGATATTAGGAGTGGGGCAAGTATTGAAGTAGGCCGGGTCGTGGGATCGCCTTCTCCGCGAGTATCAGGAAGATTGTTGTGACGATACACAACGCCAACGGTCGCGCGTATTTCAGCGGGTTGGCTTGGCTGTCTTCGTTCGCGTTCATTCGCGACTGCTCTTTCAATTCGCAGTACCGAATTTCCGGGTGGGGACCGCAGGTTCCTCCTTGGATTTTTTCGGAAGACAGAGTAGGGCTTCACTGATCAAGAAAAATAGAACCGCAATCAGGAAGGTGCGCCACATATCGGTGGAGAGGGAAGGGTCGGAGGCTTGGCCTACTTGATCAAGCAGACGGTAGCCGGTGCCTTCGAGCATGGCATCGAGGTTCTCCTTGGAGGCGATCTCTGGATCATCCTCAATGAGGGGGCGGTTGATCCCGATGAGGCGGTTGCCGAGGCGGAAAACGCCAGCTTCATAGGCGGAATTACCTGTCGAGGTATTGTCGATGCGGACGCGGGTTTCACCTGCGGCGAGTGTCGCAGCATCAGAGCCGATTTCACCTAGGTAGGAGGAATCGAAGCGGCCTGCTCCGAGGGCGAGAATACGTTGGGTGGCGGGTAGTAGGACATCGGCATCGCCGAGGTTCGACCAAGTATAGTCCGGGATGCTGCCCATGAACCAGAGGGTGCCGCGATCTACGATTTTCCTAGTAATAAATGGCTCGCCATCTTCCCAGCGGGCAAGCACGGCAGCATCGCCTTCGGGGATCGCGCGCTTGATGGCACGCAGGCGCTCCGCGGGGATGGGAGAGCCGTCGATGCCATCTCTTAGTGGGCCGTCGGATTTATTCCAGTCTTGGAGGATGAAGAATTTTCCGGCTTCGGCGAGACTGACGGGCTCCCATTTCATGCCGAGGAACTCTCCGGTGGTTTCTCCGGCCGAGGGGAGGGCGATCACCTGGCCACCCTGTGAGAGGAAATTTTCCAAAGAAGTCGCATTTTCTCCCGTGGGCAGGGGGGCGGCCCAGACGATCATGGAAAAATCGGTGAGGCGAGCGGTGGAGAATTGCGCGGGATCGACGCGCTCGGAGGTCTGTTTTTCAAATCCGGGGGGAGCTGCTGCGAGGGCGAGGTAATCGGCTGCCTCACCAGCCGGAGCTACGATGAGGGTTTTCACCGGGCGGGCGGGTCCGTAGGCGAAGAAGACTGCGTTGTCGCGGGCATTGCCATCGGAGGGGATGGAGAGCCAACCGAAACCAGATTCCTCCGCTTCTGGGAGTGGGATGCGTTTCTGAAAGAAAAGGGATTGGCCAGGAAGACTGACAGACTCAGTGGAGGTGGCGCCGTTCACGCTCGTATTGAGAGGCAGTGAAACGGTGCCGCGGCTGTCTTCCGAGCGGACTAGTTCCAGATCCAACATGAGCCCATCGGCCATGCGGCGGGTGCCGAGAAGGCGGAAGGCGACGTTCGGTGCGGATTCCCAAGTGAGTGAAAGGACGCGGACCGCAGGCTTCTGGGAAAGGGCGGCAAGACTAGCCCGGACGGCAGACCAGCGTTCATCATCGGGCCGCCAGTTGGATGCCTGGAGATCGGAGGCGAGCCAGACTTCTGAACGGCCGGTGGAGCCCGCGAGAACCTCGGCGGCGGTTGTCATGAGAGTTGGGAGATCGGCAGCGGAATCGGTCGCGGAGGTGGAGGAAATTTCCGCAAGCACATCCGGGGAGGGGATTTCCTGGGGCTTTCCGGAGGCACTGTCGATCAGGACGAGACGGGGATTTCCGAGATCCGCCATCGCATCGCGAACTTTCTGGAGAACGAGTTCGCGTTTCGCCGCCTGTCCGTCGCCGGAGCGGAGCTCCATGGAGGCGCTGCGGTCCAGTACGAGCACGACCGTATCGATCGTCCCGGCACCCCAGCCAAGCAGGCCGGAGACGACGGGACGAGCGGCGGCGAAGGCGAGGGCCGCGATCCCGAGAGCGCGGCAGGTAAGGATAAGTATGTGGCGGAGTTTCTTTTTTCCTCGGGACTCGCGGGTCGCTTTCAGCAGGAACTGCATCGCCGCCCACTGCACGGTCTTATGCCGGCGTTTGTTGAGAAGGTGGATGATGACCGGCACGCTCGCAGCGGCGAGGAACCAGAGGAGAAAAGGCGAGAGGAAGGTCATTTCCGGGAAACTCTAGACTCTAAATTTTAAACTCCAAGGGAAGAGATCATTCGGGACGTTGGATTTCGAGGATCCTACCGCGAATGGACTCGAACGAAGAGGTGATGTTTAACTCCGGTTCCCGGATAGCACGATTTTCACGCCATTCGTGATCTCAATTCATTTTTTACCTGATCCCAGTCTTCGTAAATCGCTTCGCCGGATTCGATGCGCTTCATGCGTTCGTTGAGGATGGCTTTGTGCCAGTTAGCGGGGGGCGCTTGCTCGAAATGATCATGAAGACTGGACCAGAGTGCTTCCATTGCCGATAGCTTTTCTGCCGTCGATCGTGTCGGAATGATTTCGCAGACGTTTGGACATGGGGTCAGAATAGCATCGCCGTAGTGATTGGAGAGGAGATAGGGATCTGGAATTTTTCCACGACTTTTAAAGTTCCGGTGGTGCCGATCCTTCTGAGCTGAAGAAGAGTTTCTTGTCTGTTTCCACGAATTCCAGGCCGTAGGACAATGTAGCTTTGGACAATCGGAACCAACCCGTAAAATCCGCGCCGCACCTTAGAGCAGAGACATTTTAGTGTTCCGGAAGGGAATGGATGAAGGCTTCTGCATCAGGTTTCCGTTCGGGCGGGGCACCTTTTGAAAGGGCTTTTGCGGCGCGGATTTTGAGTTCTCCCTCTGGGAGGGTTTGCCAGATGCGGAGTGCGGTGTCGAAATCGGCGCTTGCGGCGGGTTCGAAGAGTTGCGCGCTTTGCATGACGCGGTTCTTTCCCTTCAGGTGGGTTTGCGACCACGCGAGGGCCTGCGTCAGATCCGTTTTTGCCCAAGCGGGACCGTGCGATCTCATGAAGCTCTCCAAGGCATCCCTATCTCCGGAGGACTCAGCATCTTCTTTGATGAGTTGTGTCAATCCATCGAAGTCTTCGGAAAGATAGTCATTCACATAAAACCCGGCGGAAACCAGATCGCGACGCATGTCGGTTGGTGCTTGCTTCCATACCATAGACGCCTGCGCGGAGAGTTCGTCGGAGGAGTAGGTCAGCAGTTTCGCCAGGAGATGCGTGCGCTCTTCGCCGGGAGGCAATGATATCAGCAAGTCACAGGTGGATTTCCCTTTGTGATAAGTATCGAAAAACAGGAACTGGGAGTCCGGCTTGAACAAGCTTAGATTCCGCATCAGCAATTCCCGCGCACGGTCCGAATCGCTGGTGGCGAGTGCTTGGATTGATGTGAGCATCGCCTGCCTACGGAGTTGCGGATCGGGGATTCTGGACGTTGCGGCGAGGGCTGATTCCAGGTCGCTTTCCGCCCATGTTCCAAACAGCATGTGGGCGTAATGCAAACGTCGGTCGGATGAAGACCCTCCATCCACGAGCCAGTCGAACATGGCGTCGGGCGCTTCCCTGGCCCAGTCGACTGCATATTCGATACCGGCCATCCCACCTCCCGGAACAAAACTGCTCGCTAGTGCTGAGTCCAAAGCCGCTTCCATTCCAATGGCATCGTGGACTTCGACAAGGGGAGCCGGGTGGTGCAGGATCTCGCGTTCGAGCTGAAGCAGGGTGGTGGGCAGATCCACGGAACTTGACGCATTTCCGGCGGATGGCCGATCACGGCGGAGCCTTTGGTTGGAGGTGGGTGTTTCCGTTCCGGCAGGCGCGGCGGTGAACCATGCGAGAGCCATCGCCATTGCGAAGGCCAGCGGTGGAGTCAGGAATGTGAGTTTGCGGTTCATTCGAAAACGTTCGATCCGTGCTGGAGGAAAGGTTGTCCGGCGGCTTTGCGTGCGGCTGCGTAGTCTGCTCGGAATTTCTCCGGGGCCTTGGCACGCCAGCGGTAGGCGATTCCGTAAAAGGCTTCGGCGCGGGTCGCGGGGTCGGATACGGCGGAGGCCCAGTGCCAAGCCTCCTCCGGCTCGCTGCGGGCGAAGGAATCCGCGATGCTGGCCGCAGCCCCGTCGCGGGTGAGGCCGGCGGGCAATGAGGCGGCCCATTCACTGGCGGCGTAGCGGTCGTAGGATGCCCAGGCGGAGGTGAGGCCTTCCACCGTGGCAATGGTGACGGAATCCTCGGGGATGGAAACCAGCCATTGCGCTGCCGCCTCGGGATCCAACTCGCCCCATGTTTTCATGAATGCTTGTCGCGCTCCGCTCGTTGTTTTCGCAGGAAGGGACGCGATCACTGGTGCGTAATCTTCAGCATTTTTTCCCAGTGATTCCCCTAGGTCCGCGTCCCACTGCGAGGGTGTGAGATGGCGCATCAGGGCCGTGCTCTCATCGGAGGCATCGACTGAAAAATGTTTGGTGAGTTCGCCCGCAAAGCTGGCCTGGGCGGCCTCCGGCAGTTTGCCGAACGCGGACAAGGTAAGCTCCGGGTGCGTCTGCACCGCACGCTTGGCGAGTTCCCGGAAGGTGACATCATCCGCTGCGCCGTTCGTTTCCGTCGCCCGGATGTGAGCGACTTGCAGGCATTCGTTGCAGGACCAGCTTGCGCTTTTCAGGCGGATTAGCTCGGCCTCCACTTCTCGTTGCCAAAGGTCATTTCCGGCCATCTCCGAACCTACCTTGTGCAAGGCATCGAAGAATCCGGCGGGATCAGCGGGGAAAGTAGATGCTGCCGTGCTTAGGATTCCACGACGCGCCCCGTTGTTCTTCACTTCGTATGGTGGGCCGTATCGTCCCGGGTTGAGATGCCGAAACGGACTCGACGCGTCCGGTGGGAGATCGGATGTATCGGAAAATGGATCGATTTCGGATTTGGAAAAGGCATCCTCCACTCGTTTTAAAAGTTCCAGCGCAGCAACAGGGTCGGTCTTTGTGAGTTGCTTCAGGATCTCACTTGCGGCGTCGATACTCTCCGTCCTTTCGAGATTCGCGGAATACAGTTCCGCTAAGGCTGCCTGTGGATTTTTCTCCGCCAAGACGGCAAGGCGGGCGTGTTGTGCGAGGTTCATCATTTCTGGATCGGGGATGACCGCGACCCATTCTGCGAACGTCGGAACCTCTGTCTGCCACTCTCGCGCTACGGCAAGAAGTGCGTTGCTGATTGTGGAAGACGCGTTTACGCCGTTCCAGCGCAGGCAGGCATGTGCGGCCGCTGGGGCATCGGTCTTGGCAATTTGTGTGACGGCGTCTTCCCAATCGTCATAACCGGAGGAATGCGAGGGGATGGCCTCAAAGGTTCCGTCGGGATTGAGCTGAAGATATAGCTCCGGGTGGCGTTCCGCGATCGCTTCCGCGAGCCATTCGATGAAATACTTGTCCAGCGTATTGCGATCCGACGATCTCAACAGCTCCGCCGCTTTGGCGGGTTTCGCGCGCGCGAGGGCTTGTGCGGCCCAGTAGGTATCGTTGAAGTCGGGGCTGTTGACGTGCTTCAGAAATCCTTCGGTATCTTTTGCCGACCACATTGCGAAAAGCCAACGCAGGGCATGTTCACGGCGGCCTTCCCCATCACTTTCGGTTTCCGGAAAAAGTTCCTTCAGCTCCTCCAGCAAGCGGGGAAAATCGGACGGGGCAGCGTCCTTTGCCTCTGCGATCCACAATCCTTGGGGAGATCCGGCCGCGAATATAGTCTCACCACCGCGGGCTTGCACCACCACGGGGATCGCCATCGGCGGACCAGTGCTTGCCAGTTTCCGCCCGGAGAACCAGCCGCCAGCAGTCGCGAGCACCACCAAGACCAGCCACGAGCTGAAACATATGCGATGCTTGTATGACACAAGGAGAATACTGCTGGAAAACGGAATGGAATACCAATGGGAATTTCCTTGGCTATGGGGCGCAGGTTTCAAATTTCAGAAGGAGATCCCGGTTTCGAGTTGGGTGGGGAAGTCCATGGATTCGTGGAGAATTCTAAAAATGAGAAGATAGTTTTCCTCCGGGCGATATGCGATCACGTGGTGTGCCACTTTGAACAAGCGGCATCCGTGAGCGAGGTGCCCTGCGGATTTGCTTCCGATCTTCATTGGATTGTCCGCAAGCTGAAGAAAGGCTGCCTCAAGTTGCGAAGCGTATATTTCCACCTGCTCTTCGTCCCATTTCTCCAAGGTGTATTGAAGAATTTCCAGGAGATCCTCGTTTGCTGGCAGTGTCAGGACGTAATTGCTCACGAGCGGGCTTGCTCATGCTGTTTTTCCCGATGAATACGGATCGCATCCGCAGCGATTTCGGAAACGGTTTTGGTTGAGATCTCGCCGCGTTCGAAAGCATCTATCCCTATCTGGATCTCGCGTCTCAGATTCTCTTTCTTCAGGTCCATCAGGGAGCTGTAATCGTCTTTGGAGGTTAGGATGAACTCGGGGCGGCCGTGTTTTGTGATGGTGACCGGGCCGGTGCGGGCGGAGTCGAGGACTTGGCCGAAATTCTGTTTGGTTTGGTTGGCGGTGAATGTTTTCATCTGTTTCGTCTAAATTGGACGAAACGGATGGAAAGGCAAGGTTGGAAATTCGTTGGCAGGATGCCCGCGCTTCTATTTTGCGTTGGGCAGGCGGGCGGTGAGGAACTCGCGGAGGAGGGGCTCGAGCGGGGTGTCGGTGGTGACGAGCTGGTAGTCGGCGGAGGCGTCGTGGGCTTTTTCGCGGACGTTTTTGAGGAAATCCTTGAGGGCGCTCTGGTATTCGTCGGCGATGAGGTTTGGTTCGGCGACGATGGCGGTGCCGTCCTCAAGATCGACGAAGCGGTGGGGACGGTCGAACTCGAAACCGATTTCCTGAGGATCCATGAGATGGAAGAGGGAAATGTCGTGCTTGCGATAGCGAAGGTGCTGGAGTGCTTCGGAGAGTTCCTCCGTTTCGGTGAAAAAATCGGAGAGGATGACGACGAAGGCACGCTGGCCGATTTTTTCCGCGATGGTGTGCAGGGCGGGGATGAGGCCTGTGGGGCCAGATGGTTCGACTTTCTCGATGGTGGTGAAAAATCGCTCTAGGTGAGCGGCGCGGCGGGAGGGGGGGACTTCGAGGTGGAGCTTGTCGGTGCAGATGGAGAGTCCGGCGGAATCGCCTTGGTTGACGAGGAGATAGGCGAGGGATGCAGCGATTTTCCGGGCGTATTCGATTTTAGTTTCCTGGCCGGGGCTGTGGAAATTCATGGAGCCAGAGGCGTCGATGACAAAGTAGGCGCGGAGATTGGTATCAGCCTCGAATTCCTTAATGTAGAATCGGTCGGAGCGGGCAAAGGCTTTCCAGTCAAGGCGGCGCGTGTCGTCGCCGGGGACGTATTTCCGATACTCCGCGAACTCGACGGAGGAGCCGCGGTGGGGTGAGCGGTGTTTTCCGGCGACGTTGCCCATCATCGGGACGCGTGACTCGATGGGAAGCGAGCCGAGGCGGGACAACAATTCGCTGTCGATGAAGGAGTGGGCGCTCATGGGGTGAAACTTTAAGTTTTAAACTTTAAACCTCAATGCCGTAGCAGATAGCGAGAAGACTCGATGTCCGAGGTTTCCAGTATTTCCGAACTGGCCCAAATCCCTTTCGCGGCGGTGCCGAGTTGTCGGAGTGTTCGAGAGGGCGGTCTGGATTGTTCATCTTGTCTCTGGATTCTGGCCTCTGGTTTCTCAGGCGTCAGCCATCTCCGAAATGAGCTTCTGGATGATTTTCTTGGAGGTCATGCCTTGTGATTCTGCGGCGAAGTTGGTGATGACGCGGTGGTTGAGAACGGCGGGGGCGACGGCGGCGAGGTCTTCGAGGGAGGCCATGTAGTTTCCGCGGAGGGCGGCGCGGGCTTTGGCTCCGAGGATGAGGTATTGGACGGCGCGCGGGCCGGCTCCCCAGCCCACGGTGTCCTTGATCCATTGCGGGGACTCGGGCTGGGCGGGGCGGGTTTTGCGGACGATTTCCACTGCGTAATCGTAGAGGTGGTCGGGCACCGGGACGCGGCGGACGAGGTGCTGGAAGGCGATGATTTTCTCTCCGTCGATGAGTTTGGAAAGCGCGTGCTTCGCTGCTCCCGTGGTTTCGCGGGCGATGCGCTTTTCCTCCTCAGCGGAAGGATACTCCACTTCGATGAGGAACATGAAGCGGTCGAGCTGGGCTTCCGGGAGGGGATAGGTGCCTTCTTGCTCGATGGGGTTCTGGGTGGCTAGGACGAAGAAGGGAGGTTCGAGTAAGTAAGTTTTCCCAAGAACGGTTACTTTCTGCTCGCCCATGGCCTCGAGCATGGCGGATTGGGTTTTGGCGGGAGCTCGGTTGATTTCGTCGGCGAGGACGAGGTTTGCGAAAACCGGGCCTTTCACAAACTCGAACTCGCGTTTTCCGCCGACGCCGGATTCCTGGATGATATCGGTGCCGGTGATGTCGGCGGGCATGAGATCCGGTGTGAACTGGATGCGATTGAAGGAAAGGTCGAATGTCTGGGCTACGGAGGAAACGAGGAGGGTCTTCGCTAGGCCAGGGACGCCCATGAGGAGGGCGTGGCCGCGAGCAAACAGACAAATGGCAAGCTTTTCGATGACTTCGTCCTGTCCCACAATGGTTTTTGCGAGCTCGGCTTTGAAAGCGGCGTAAGTTTTGCCAAGTTCATCAATGGCTGCGACATCGTCGGGCGGGAGCTGGAAGGAAGAGTGCTCGGAGATTGCGTCTTCGATTTCTTCTACGGGTGTTTCGGCGGGAATTTCTTCGGGTGAAGTGGCGTGGGTATCCATGGATCGTATGTGCTTTGGCAAAACTAGGTAGCGCAGGCCCTTTGTCGAGGAGGGATGCTTGAGAAGGGAAATATACGAGCCGAGGCGCAGGATTTTTTGAATTTCACGGATTTCAGCGGGATTTTTTCCATTTCCGGCTTGCCAGTCCTTCGACTTCTGCTAAATCACCCGCCCCGCGGGGGTTTCGGTCAACATCGGAATGCCCCGCTTCATGTGAACTTCCGCAAACAATGGCACGCATTCTAGGCATCGAAATCCCCAACGAGAAGCGCATCGAAGCTTCCCTCACTTACATGTTCGGAGTGGGCCGCCCATCGGCGAGCCGCATTCTTGAGCACGCCGGCATTGATCCGGATATCCGCACCGGTCAACTTACCGAGGAGCAACTCGTGAAGATCGCTCAGGTGATCCAAGCAGAGCAAATCATGGTTGAGGGCGATCTCCGTCGTGAGCGCCAGTCACAGCTCAAGCGCCTGACTTCAATCAACTGCTACCGCGGGATTCGTCACAAGCGTGGCCTCCCTGTTCGTGGCCAACGCACCCGCACCAACGCCCGCACTCGCAAAGGCAAGAAGAAGACCGTGGGTGTTAAGAAGTAACAAACCGTTACGAAAAACTTTTCCGGAGGTCGTTCTGATCTCCGAACCGTTCCCGACATATGTCCGAAGAAACAAACAACACAGAAGCTGAAGAAGTAGCGGTCCCCGCTGCCGAGGCCAAACCAGAAACCCCGGCTGCCGCTCCAGAAGCGAAGCCGGAACAAGAATCCGCAAAAACGGAGGAAGCTCCTGCCGCGAAGGCAGAGGAATCCAAAAAGGGCGACGCGCCAGCCGCACCCGCTCTCAATCCCGACGGCACCCCGAAGAAAGAGCAGAAGAAGGATATCTTCGCTGAAATCGGTGGTGGCGAAGAGGAAATCAAGATCCACAAGGCCAAGGGTTCGAAGAACATTGCCCGTGGAATCGTTCACGTTACGGCGACTTTCAACAACACGCTTGTGAGTGTCACCGACCCGAACGGAAACTCCATCGGCTGGTCGAGTGCTGGCAAGATGGGCTTTAAAGGTTCCCGTAAGAGCACGGCATACGCCGCTCAGGTTGTTTCCCAAGACGCATGCCGCCAAGCAATGGGCCACGGTCTCAAGGAAGTCGATGTCCGTGTGAAAGGTCCCGGCTCCGGTCGTGAATCCGCCGTGCGTGCTGTCCAAGGTCTCGGTCTCGATATTCTTTCGATCCGCGATGTTACTCCAATTCCGCACAACGGTTGCCGCCCTAAGAAAGCCCGCCGCGTTTAATCCAAAACTTTAAACACTTAACTTTCCCAGACTCATGGCACGTTATACAGGTCCTCGCACCAAAATCTCCCGCCGCTTCGGCGTAGCCCTTTTCGGCCCATCCAAATCCTTGGAGCGCCGCAATTTCCCACCAGGCCAGCACGGTGTCCGCGCAGGCCGTAAGAAGAAGTCGGAATACTCCGTCGCTCTTGGTGAAAAGCAAAAGCTCCGTTTCCAATACGGTGTTCTCGAGAAGCAATTCCGCGGATACTATCAGGAAGCAGCTCGCCGCCGTGGAATCACCGGCGTTATCATGCTTCAGCTGCTTGAAAGCCGCTTGGACAACATTTGTTATCGCGCAGGCTTCGGCAATTCTCGCCAAGCCGCCCGCCAGATGGTCAACCACGGCCACGTCCTCGTGAACGGTCACTGTGTTGATATCGCAAGCTATCAGGTGAAGCCTGGTGACAAAATCAAGGTCGGCGCAAAGCCATCTTCCCAACAGCTTGCACTCCGCATGCTCGATCTCACTCAGGCCGTCCCTGCATCGGATTGGCTCGAAACAGATCGCGAGAAAATGGAATGCACGATGTCCCGCATCCCTGAGCGTTCCGAGATCGACCCACAGGTCAACGAGCAGCTCATCGTCGAGCTTTACTCCCGCTAAAAAAGTAGGGGCGATCTTCGGTCGCCCCTTCCTATTTCAGTCTTTCAAAAAAACGTCCGGAGGAAACTCCGGGCGTTTCTTTTTGGAGGAATATGCGTCCCACCGATGGCGAAGAATCGGAAATGGCACCCGGTTGATCGTCTAGCGAATGGAAGCACTCTTCTCCTTAGTCTATCTCCGAGAGGAAAGATCGCTTGCTCAGTTCCGAGTATTTTCCGTTTTTCTCAAGTAGCTCGGTATGAGTGCCTTGCTCAATGACTCGACCTTTTTCTAATACGTAGATTCTGTCCGCGTTTCGGATCGTAGAAAGTCGGTGTGCGATGACAAAAGCGGTCCGATTCTCCATGAGTCGGTCGAGTGCTGCCTGGATCTGGTGTTCGGTTTCTGAGTCCACGGAGGCGGTGGCTTCATCCAGAAGCAAGATCGGCGCGTCTTTTAAGAGGGCGCGTGCGATGGAAAGCCGTTGTTTCTCTCCACCGGAAAGTTTCACCCCACGCTCGCCGACATTGGTTTCGAGACCTTCGTCGAGTTTGCGGACGAAGTGGTCCCCGTTTGCGGCCTCAAGGGCGGACCATAGTTCTTCATCGCTCGCACCGCGTTTTGCTAGTTCTAGGTTCTCTCTGACACTGCCATTGAAGAGAAACGGTTCCTGGGTGACGTAGGCGAGCTGGCTTCGGAGGGAAGTTTTATCGAGATTTCCGATCTCCTGCCCATCTAGGAGAATACTTCCAGAGTCCTTTTCATAGAAACGTGCGAGAAGAGAGAGGACGGTAGTCTTTCCTGCGCCGGTGGTGCCGACGAGGGCGATGGTTTGACCGGGTTCCGCTTTGATCGAAACGCCGTGCAAAGTCGGTTGGTCCTGGTATCCGAATGACACGTCATTGAACTCGACGCTGCCTTTTACAGTTCCCGATATTTTTGCACCACTGGTTGCGTTTGTTTCCTCCTCGGCATCAAGGATCTCAAACACCCGATCTGCTGCGGCGCGTCCTGATAGAAGCATTTGGTTGAGGGAATTGAGGCGATCGATTGGCTCGTAGAAAAGGGAGAGAAAAAGTAGGAAGGTAATGAACTCACCCTCACTCAGCGAGCCGTTCATGACTTGCATACCCCCAACACCAAGCACCAAGACGTAACCAATCATCCGCGTGAATGACATCGAAGGCGAGTAGATCGCCCACCAACGCATCATTCTCAATGTCGCTTGGCGTAGCACTTCCGAGGAACGATTGAAGCGCGTGTGTTCCACGCCTTCCGCCGCGTAGCTCTTGATCTGACGGATGCCTGCGATGTTGTCGTGGAGAAGTGAGTTCAGATCGGAGGTCGCCTCGCGCTGATTGCGGTAGCGGTCGCGCCCATGGGTGGCATAATACCATGCTCCGAACGCCAGAAAAGGGATGGGAACCGTTGCCCAAGCAGCGACAAACGGATTGAGAATATAAAGATAGATTCCGATTCCAAGCACTTGGAGTACGGCGATCACACCCTGCTCAATGCCGTCGATCAGCACGCGCTCCATGTTCGTCACGTCCTCGACCACGCGCGTCATCACGTCGCCGGTGCGCCGTGTGTCGAACCAGTTGAGAGGAAGTGTCTGAATTTTCCCGTAAAGATCCGACCGGATATCGTAGATCACTCGTTGCTCGAAGTGATTGTTGATGAAAATCCTCGCCCCGTTCAGGCCGTCTCGCGCGACAAATGCCAGCAATGCCATAATCACCCAGAACAAGAACTCACCGTGGCGTGCGGGATTCGGTAGAATTTCGTCCACCGAATAGCCCGTGATGGTCGGGAAAACGAAGAGCGCGGCGGTCATGCCGATTGCGCAAAAAAGTTGAAGCGAAGCGAGCTTGGGGTAGCGCTTTAGGTAGGAAAATACTCGGAAGATCGATTTCATGCGTGGCGTTGGGACGCTTGGGTCGGGAGCCGGGCTTGTAAAGTCAAGCTTCGCGGATAGAAATCATTTTGATTTTCGAGTACTTTGGGATTGCCGGGTCCCGCGGGAACCACATACGCTTCCCCCCACACCCGGAATCCAACGCTCCAACAAAACCCCATGGCCAATATTTTAGGTATCTTCACCGCAATCATACTCGCAGTCGCGGCATTCGTCGCCGTGAAAAATAAAGACCGTCTCGCGACAGAAATCGAAAACCGGGACACTGAGGAAGCAAGCCTCGTTACCAGTCAGGCGCGACTCAAAGCTGCTCAGGAAGAACTCCGCAGGCTTCCGCTTGAGACCGAGAAGGTCAATGCGCTCGCCGCCACGAAAACTGAGGAAGAGACAGCACTCAAAACCGAGAAAGACGATCTCGATAGCGAAATCAGCACGAAGACTACTAAGATTTCCACGAACAAAGCCACACTCGACAGTAATCGCGAGAAGACCGCGAAGTTTGGTGATATCCCGGATCTTGCTGAAAAAATGAAGGCTATGCGCATCGAACTCGAGGAACTCGATCTAGTCATTGGACAGAAGCAAGCTTCGCTCGCGAATTTGACCGAACGGAACACTGCTACGCAGAAAGAGGCAGTTAGCCGTAAGACCGAACTCGACGATTTCTCGAAGGGCAAATCCTTGGCTTCACTGAGAACACGCATCCGTAGCATCTATCCGACTTGGGGTTTTGTGACCCTCGCCGATGGCAACAATGCCGGAGTGATCGCGAATTCAACACTCGATGTTGTCCGCGACGGACAAACGGTTGCCAAACTCTTGGTCACGGCGGTGGAAACGAGGAGCGCTTCCGCAAGCATCATCCCCGACAGTTTGGCCGAGGACGTTACACTGATGGTCGGTGATCGCGTGGTGCCGGGTGAGAAATTCACCAAAGAGAAGGACAACAGCTCCGCAAGCAACTGATCCGCCCGATATTTTCTAAATCCAGTTTTCCAAACCCATGAAATTTATTTTCCCAATTCTAGCCATCCTCGTCTGCCTCGGTGCCGCATATTTCAGTCTTACTGAATCAGCGAAATTCGAGAAAATCCAGGAAGCCCGCCAGACTGCGATCAGTACCAATAAGACCGTTACAACGAACGCGGATGCTGCCGACGTGAGGATCAAAGAAGAAACCGCGATTCTTGAAACCGCGAAAAATGACCTTGAGGTGGTGACCCAGAGCGTTCTGGCACTCCAATCGACTGTAGGAGCACTTAAGAACGAATCATCCAAGCTTGATGCGCAGTTGGAGCAACAAGCGGGAGAGTTCCTCGAACTCGAAAAAACCCTTGAGGAAGTTCAAAAGATTTTCGCAGACCTAGGTGAGGATGTGGACATTGACAATCTTGGAGAAAAGATCGGCGAGATTGAGGCAGATGTCGCTGCGAAAAAGGAAACCGACAGCAAGCTTGACTCACAAATTGAAAAGGCCAGCGAGACTCTCGCTTCCAAGCAAGATGAAGTGGAGCGACTTGTAGAACGGAAATCATCCCGCAATCGTCGCATCGCACGCAATGCCATGGAGGCACGAGTGACCGCAGTTGACCAAGACTGGGGCTTCCTTGTCATCGGAGCCGGTTCAAATTCTGGCTTCACTCCACAGACTTCCCTTCTTGTGCAACGTGACGGACGTTTGATTGGAAAGGTGAAACCTTCCTCGATCGAGCCGACTCAGACGATCGCCGAGATCGATTTGAAGAGCCTTTCTCCGGGTGTCCGGATCCAACCAGGTGACCGAGTCATCCTTGCAAAACCAGCCGCCAACTGATTCTTACCGATTCTTGGCCTTGCATCGCCTAGGAAATTGACGGACTTTCGATCCATGAAACATCTGCTAGCTATCTGCCTTCTTGCCTTCGGTTTTACCTCGTGTGTGAAGGAGGAGGATAAAAGGCCTACGGGACCTGTAAGCGGTTCCAGCAATATTCCTTGGAACGCACCACAACCCGGACAGGGTGGTGGACAGCTTGGTCTGCTTCCGCAGAACCAGTACCGCCGCTAGTCGCGGTGGTAGGGACTCCCTGCCTTGATGGTGGCCAGCCGATAGAGTTGCTCCAGCAATACGAGCAGTGCCAACTCGTGCTGCATGGTCATGCTCGAAAGGGATAGAACCATGTCGCTACGACGCCTGAGTTCGGGCGTATGCCCGTCGGAAGCCCCGATCAGAAACGCGACGGTCTTTATGTTGCCGTCCATTTCCAAAGAGTTGAGCTTTTCAGCGAAGGCTCTCGTCGTCGGCGTTTTACCACGTTCGTCCAAAGCGATCCGGTAGCAACCTTCAGACGCGTCTAGCAGCCTCTCGGAAACAGCAATCCTGTCGCCATCCTTGACGGCGCGAAGCTCATAGTTTCCATGGCGAGACAATCGTTTTAGATACTCCTCAATTCCCGCCTTTGCGAATGCGAGAGCGGGCTTGCCAGCGTGGATCACGAGAAATTTCATCCGCTCCAGCCTTGCCGATTTACCGAGTGGGTTCCAGTCTCTTTCCACGAATGAAAGTCACTGTATTGATCGCCACAACCATCGGACTAGCTGCTTGCGCCCCCCATCCTGGAGCCACCAAACGCAAGATGGTCGGATTATTGGAAAAGTTTGACCGCTGGGACTACAATGGAGACGGCTATTTGGTTGCCTCCGAACTCGAGGACGCGCAACAGCTCAGCGGGATCGACAGCAGCGAGATTGTCGAATTCTACGATACCAACGCGGATGCCCGTATTTCTCTGACGGAAGCGTCTGCTGGAATGTCCCGCGTGGACGAAGCCCGAGAGATGATCAGCGGAATCTGAAAAGATGGCGAATCTTATCTACGAAGACCCGAGTATTCTGGCAGAATATCTTTTGTTTCACTACGGAGGCGAAAACGAGATTTTGCCAGAAACGATCGCTTGGCCGGATGGCATGCGTTCGGCATTGAATTTCGCCGTCCGCACTGCTTCCCATTTTCCTACTACCCCTGCCGGGCGTGGCTTAGACCTAGGATGTGCTGTCGGAAGATCTGCCTTCGAGATGGTGAGAGCCTGCGACGAAGTCATTGGAATCGACTTCTCCCATTCTTTCGTGAATGCAGCCGAGCAGATCCGAACGGGGCAACTGATCGCTTATGATCGCAAGGATGAAGGACATGTCAGCACGCCGCTAATTGCGTGCAGGCCAGAGGGTTGTGATTCCTCTCGTCTCAAATTCCTGCAAGGAGACGCGATGGACCTCCCTTACGATCTCGGAACGTTCGACCGTGTCCATGCGGCGAATCTTCTCTGCCGCCTTAGCGATCCACTACTGCTATTGAATCGCTTGCCCTCACTTGTGAATTCCGGAGGAACGCTTGTTCTTGCGACTCCATGCACATGGTTGGAATCGTTCACGCCATCCGCCAACTGGCCGGAGGCGGATACGGCAGACTGGCTCACGCAGCATCTCGGGGATTTTTTCGAACTCGTGGAGTCCACAGACGAGCCGTTCTTGATTCGAGAAACGGCTAGGAAATTCCAGTGGACGAGATCTCTACTGACTGTTTGGACTCGGACTTGAGAGTAACCGCACACTAGATTGTGGAGGCTTCTCAGGCACGATAACCAAGAGCTGTTGGATCGATCAAACGATGTCCCTATGATGATTTAACAGATCAGGAGCGCTTTTTCCTCAGAAAGGGCGGGAGATCTAGATCTTCGCCCTCAAATACGTTCGGGTTCTCACCTTCGAATCGTCCTTTCGGAGTATTGTCAAATGCTAGTTCACTTTGCGAACCCGGTTGTTTTGGGTCTAGTTTGAGCTGCAATGAGCTCTCGGATTTTGAAGGAGTTTCAGACTCTGGAGTGAGTTCATCCTCAAACGGATCGTCCAAATCGTCCTCTGTGGATTTGGACTTTTTCCCCCAGAGCGGCTTGCCGACGGGTCGGCGCTTTGGTTCCGGGACGGCGGAGACACGTCGTTCATCGACTTCAGCCTCCTCAGTGGGTTCAGATTCTAGATCCACTTTTTCTGGGATCGGAGTTTCCTCGGGGCGGATGAGTTCCGGCTCTGCAAAAGGCCGCTCCTCCTTCTCCGGTGGGGCCGGTGTCTTGGTTTCCTCTGAGACGGGGGGAAGCTCATCTTCGACTCGGGTGTCTGGCTCTATTTCCGTTTCTTTTTCGTCAAGAACGGCAGGTTCTCGCTCAGTTTCTGGTTTCGGACCTGCCTGGCGGGCTGGTTTGTCGATTTTGCTGAAGGGATTTTCGATGACAGGTTCTTCGAGAGGGGAGGATGGAATATCGAGAGTGGGCTTGGAGATTGTGTCACGAGATCCGCCGGTGAGTGCGTCTTCTGGTAGTGCGCTGATTAGTGTAATGGATAGATTGTCTCCCATTGCTGGATCGATCGCTGCGCCGAAGAGCACGTGGGCTTTTTCCGGGACGTGCTTCTGGAGGTTCTGCATCAGTAGCTCGATTTCAAAAAGTGTAAGCGATTCTCCTCCGGAAAGGTGGACGAGTACGGTTTGCGCCTCTTTGAGAAGCGATCCTTGATCGAGGAGCGGACTCGACAGCGCGTTTCTAAGGGCTTTGGATGCGCGGTCTTTGCCATCTGCGATTCCGGAGCCGAACAGGCAGCGGGAGCGGGTGGTACGCAGGGCGGACATCAGATCGTCCAGCCCAACGTTGATTAGGCCTGGGCGGACGACAAGGCGGATGACTGCCTTGATCGATTCTGAAATCATCTTGTCGGCTGCTGCGAAAGCCTCGTGGATACCTTGTTTGGCAAGAACGAGTTCGCCCATCCGGTTGTTGTCGAAGGTAACGAGGGCGTTTGAAAGAACCGCGAGTTCGTTGAGTGCTGTTTCTGCCTGATCGCGCCGGCGACGTCCTTCGAAAAAGAAGGGCATGGTCGCGAATACGACAACGAACGCCCCTTCCTCACGGGCGATGCGTGCGACGATGGGTGCGGCACCGGAGCCGGTTCCTCCTCCGAGGCCAGTGCAGAGGAAAACGATTTGTTGGCCCTTCAGTGCTTCACGGACTTTTGCCTCCGCCTCAAGCATCGCCTGCTGTCCAAGCTCTGGATCACCGCCAGTACCAAGTCCCTTCGTGAGATTGACACCCAGCTGGAGTTTTTCCTTCGCAAGTGAAGCTCCTAACGTGCGGATATCTGTGTTCAACGCCAGAAGCTCGGCTCCCTCAATGCTATCCAGTGCGATGCGTTCCAGCATGTTGGCGCCCGCCCCTCCTAGGCCGACGATTTTCACTGCGGATGAGGGGATTTCTTGCTGCGGGTCGCGTGAGTAGTTGATCATTTTTTTGAAGAGTTAGAAGTTATTTGTTATGAGTTGTTGGTTGCGTTTCTATACGTATAACAAATAACTTGTAACGTATAACGTTGGACGCTATGCGCCAAACGGCCAAAAAAGTCTGAGTAGCTTGCCAAAACAACCCGGGCGTTTGGTATTTTCCGTTTCCAAAATCTGAGCATAGCGAATCAGCCCGATGGCGGTGGCGAATTGTGGATCTTTGAAAGAGGGATGAGCGGAATCGGTCGTCTCGTTGGATTCTGGGCGGTAGATATCACGACCAAAGACATCAAATGCGAGCTCCGAAAATCCGTTCATGAGGCTGGTGCCACCGGTGAGAAAGACACCGGAGCCGATGGCGTCCACCGAGCCTTCCGGAAGCCGGGCGCGGACCAGCTTCAGAGTTTCCTCCAAGCGTTGCCGGATCACTTCGTTGAGAATCGCGCGTTTCACTTCAACGTCGGCGAATCCATTCTCATCTGTCAGTTTCGCAGTGCCGACTCCTAGGCTGGGATCGGAGGAGGCGTTGCCTTCGAGAATCTTCAGTTTTTCTGCTTTGGAAAACGGTAGCCCAGTGACGAGGTGGATGTCATTGGTGACGTGGTCTCCACCCACCGGAATGCAACCGGAGGCTGCGATCGCACCGTCGAGGTAGAGAGCATAATCGGTTGTCCCACCGCCAATATCGATCAGCAGGGCACCGCGTAGGCGTTGCTCGCGATCAAGTGCCATCTGGGCGGTGGCAATGGGTGCGAAGACGATGTCATCCACTTCAAGCGGGCACTCGCGAACGAGCTTGATGGAGTTTTGGATGCGGTTCCCGATGCCGTGGACGATGTGGAAATCCGCTTCCACGGTTTTCGCATACAGTCCGAGCGGGGAAGCTGTCTGTTCAAGTCCATCGACCAGATATTTCCGTATGATGGTGTGCAGGCAGACATGATCCTGAGGGTAGGGGACATCTCGGGCGATGTTGCACGCTTCCTCTAGATGTTCAGTTAGGATGTTTTGCTGGCTTTCCGGGAGGCGGAAAGTGCCGCGGTTGTTCACGCCCTGAAGGTGGGAGCCGGTGACGGCGAGAAAGACTGAGCCGATCTCGACATCACTGGCATCCTCCGCTTTTGCCAAAGCATCTTTGAGACAGGCGCGTGCCTGAGGGAAATCGGAAAGCTCTCCTTTGCGGACACCAGCGGATTTCGTGACACCGATGCCGAGAATTTTTACTGCGCTATCGGGTTTTACCTCACCGACGACGATGCAGGTCTTGCTGGTGCCGATTTCCAATCCGACGTGAATTTTGGTGCGGCGGGCCATGGTTTAATTGCGGTTCAAAAGGGTGCGGACATCTTCGGTGCGGCTGTCTGACCGGGCCTGTGCGGGCGTTTTCTCGAAAACGGGGATCGCTCGGGGCGGGGCACCCTCTCCGCGCACTGTGATGGGGACATTTTGCTTCGGGATCAAGTTGATCGTTTCAATCCGGTAACCTTTTTTGTGTGCGTGGTGCAGTGCCTGTCTAAGATAGTCGAGCTGCCGCCTGTGATCTCCCAGTCCGAACGTGGCGACGGTGCCAGAGCGTGTTGTCATGTGGAGTGACCATTCGTTCCCCTGGGCAATCGAATCGATGGCGGCAAGATCCTTTGGATATCTTGCTTTCACGGACTTGAGGAGGTGCAGGCAATGCTTATATTGCGGATGATCAAGGGTGCGCTCGGGTTGAATCGGAAAGTCGGGATCCGGCACGAGGACGATCACGGGGAGGCTTTTTGCCACTTCCACCTGCCGAGGCGGGCACGGATACACATGGCCGAGATGATCCACAAGAAGATCGTTTCCGGTGCGCCTGCAGGGAAAGTTTTCTTCAGGACAGGAAATCCAAGCCGTCGGTTTCCGCGTGGTAATCCGGAATTCGAGAGTTCCGGGAAGGTTTCGCTTTACCTCGGCCGCTTCGATTCCAGGGATACGGAGCAATTCTTGCTCAAGAAACTCCACTTCAAAATCGAAGATATTCCCCGAGAGGTCGATATTTAGAAGTTCGACGAGCGCATTCTCGTCGAGGACGTCGTTTTCGTTCAAGTCAATTGCCTGGATTCTGAAGTCTGGATTTCGATGAAACGTATGCTCAATGGCTTGTCGGATCCCATAGGCGGCACCGACAAAGAGGCACAGGACGAGAGAGACTTTGGTAGCAAGACGGAGAAAATTGAGAAATGTGAACCAAGCGATGCGCGGCGACATGACCTCCGCCTGTAGCACCTTCACATGGTGCCGATGGCGACGGGCTTTGGACGTTTTTTTACGCATGAGATTGGTGTGGGACAGTGGCAATGCTGTTGTGCCGGTGCCTTCCTTCCGGAAATACCTGTGCCCCGCGATATTATTTCGCGCACCTTAAATGTCAATTCAGTTCAATGAATCAGGCGAATACACGTTTATTACGACATTCGTTTCGTAATAAAATCAAACGGAGTGAGGTGAAACCGGATGCCGTCGCCCTGAAATTCCAGTTTTCCAATCGATCGTCCCCGGACAGTGAGTCTAAATTCCGGTAGCTCGATTCCGCTGCCAGAGCGGCCGTTGTTAGGTAAAGGGGGAAGCCGCGAGATGGATTCGCGCAAGGAATCGATTTCGGACTTTGTTTTCAGTAGCTGGGAAAATGTTGGGAATTCAACAACAGTCCGCCCCTCCTGAAAGTCCACGCAGAAACTGGTGTCCCCGCAGGCGATCCGGAGCTTGCCGCGAATCGACAATGATTTTTCAGCCAGTGGAGTTTCACTGCCCATGATTGCGGGTGCGGATCTTCATCACTCCGTTGATTGTCCATTTCGCTCGTTCCACCTCGTCTCCGGTTTTCCCGGGAACCGTGATGTCGAAATTTTCAAGTTCGTAGATGATTTCGGCGTTCCGTTCGGTGAGGCGATCGTACAACCCAATTGCGAGATCCGGCCATGTCTGTGGGGAGGTTTCGTTTTCCATGATGAGGCAGGTTAGATCCGTTTCCAATGGATGCAAGGGACGGTGCCTAGCTGAGCGAATTTGGGTTGCTTTGTCCCTATCACGAGAAATTTGGGTTGGAAAACTGCGACAATCGTTCTGGAAATGCCGGGTGCAGGATGGATACTCCGCGAATCGATGGGCCGACTTTCACGAACCGGGACGGAACGCTGTGTGCGGATTTTGCAGGCGGTGGAAGAGGGGATGCCGTGCCCGGAGGATCTGGTGCAAGAGCTTCGTGACGCGGATGCGGCCCAGCAGCGCGGATACTATCTGCCAGACGAGGATGACCGGTTGCGGAATGTTTTCGCCGGCTATCTGGAAATTCGGGAGGCCTTGAAAATGGCGTTGGCGCGAGTCGAGCCGTGGATTGATAAAAGGGACGGGTTGAGCGCGGAGGATCGGTTGCGTGCGTTTGTCATCGGTTTTGCCGCAGCCTGCCTATTGCTGCGCAGTGGATCGTATGTGATTCGCATCGCGGAAGGCAGGCCGGTTGTTTCCCAGAAACTGGACGAGGCGGAACCGCGGTTCGGGATCGCACGAAAGTCTTTTACGGAGATATACCGCGCCCAGAGTTCGGTGCAGCGGATGTGGAGATTTTACATGGCGTGGCGTTTCTACGACGAATACCGGGGGCGCATTCTTGGGATGAAGGACGACGAAATGGTCGGTGCAGTGATTCCACTGCTCAAAGCGGAAGAGCCGCTTATGGAGAAGCGCAGAAGAGAGTATCTTGCGAAACGTTTTCGCTACCGGTTGCATTCGTTTCTGAGAAGGAATCGCTCCGGCTTTGAAAACACGATGTTCCAGATCCTGGAGATCGGCGGGAGGACGGTGTCCACGCTTCGGGATCCGACCACCGGCTTGATCGCCCGGCCCAAGCGGGTCATGGGGAAGCCGCTGGAATCGATCAGGAAATATCTGAAGCCCGGTGATATCATCGTGACCCGCCACCGGGATGCGCTCACCAACCTTTTCCTTCCCGGATACTGGCCGCATGCGGCCTTGTTCGTCGGTGAACAAGAGATGGGAGGAAATGTGGTGGAAGCGAAGAAAGACGGCGTGTTGCTGCGCGAACTGGACGAGACCTTGAGGGTCGATTCATTCGTGGTGCTGCGTGCGGAAGTGGACGGACAGGTGCTCCACGAGGTGGTGTCCCGGGCGATGAGCCATGTCGGAAAACTCTTCGATTTCGCGTTTAATTTCCAGCAGGCGGACCGACTGGCGTGCACGGCACTGGTTTACCGAAGCTGGCACGGCTTGGGTGGGATGGAGTTCAAACTCGGCGAGCAAGCGGGGCGCTTCTGTCTGCCAGCCGAAGATCTGATCGATCAGGCACTGGGCGGCGGCCTGTTCCGGGTGACCGCCTACTTCGGCGATGCGTGCGAGGAAGTCAGCTTCGATGAAGCCGCTGCCGCGAAGTTCGGGCGTTGAGAGGATGTTTGTAAAAAGGACCGTCGCAAGCGCTCGCAGAAGCCATCCCAGCGTTTGTTCTTCATCATCGCGCGAAGCAATTTTATCGACTACGTCAGCGGCCAGAATTCGGAGGCCGCAGGGCTGCTGTCCGGCCAGCCCGAGAGGAGATTCTTCCGGCAGATGTGCGGTGCTGCGGAGTGAGGACCGCCACCGCCGCCCGGCTGGCTTGACCTGATCCCGGGTTTTCGCTAGGGTGATGCCGTGAAAACGAAAGTGGTCAGCTTCGAGAAGTTGCAACGCGACAAGCGCAGGGCGCGGTTGCGCGATGAGCGACGTCTGGCCAGCGGCGAGGTTACCCCGCAGCAACTTCAGGAGGAAAACTCATTTGTGCCAGCGGGCGCGGAGATCAAGATCCTGAATTTCTGCGAAACAATCGAGCGCTACTACGGCAAATGACCGATCCGGAGGAAGATTCCGGCGCGGATACCAAGGTTGCGGAATTTACCGAGATCCTCGCGCCTCAAGACGGAGGGGATTCACCTGTGGTTGTCGGTGGACATGCAGTGAATCTTTGGAGCGATTACTTCTTGCGCAAAGGTGTGATGGGACTGGCGAGCTATATGCCCTTCACCAGCAAGGATCTTGATCTCGTGGGATCGGTGGGCTTGCTGGAGCGCCTTCACCAATCTCACAAGGGAAAATTGACCCGCTCCGAGCCAAGGAGCCCGGTTCTGGGGCGCATCGATATCAAACGCAAGGGCGGCGGCTTTCTGCGGGTAGAGGTTCTTCATGGGGTGAAAGGGCTCAGTTCCAAAGAGTTGACAAAAACCATGGAGCTGAAGATTCAAGGATTGGTCGCACGGGTGTTGCTTCCCCATTTGATCCTCAAAGCAAAGATCGAGAACACGGAAAGCATTTCACAGGAAGGCCGGAACGACGTGAAGCACGTCAAAATGATGATCCTGTGTGTGAGGGCCTTCATTGTGGAGTTCGCCGGTTTTGTCACAGAGGGGAAAGTCAGCGAGAGTGCTTTGGTCAACCTATTGGAGGAAACCCGAGAGGCGATTCGAGGATCCCGCGCGGAAAAGGCAAGCCGACTTTGGGGTTTTGACTTTTCAGCCATTTGGCCGATGGTGGAGCTTGAAAAGGTGGGGGGTGGAAAGATTGTGCCCGGTGGATGGAGCATCGGATTCTCTGAGGTCCGATGAGCGCCGGGGATGGGGAGCTTGTCCCATCCACACTGGTCTGGTAGGCATGCGGTGTTGATCATGCGCCGTTCCTCACTTTTCCTGCTCACCTCATTCCTGCTTCAGGCGGGAGTGGAGGCGGCGGAGATCAGGGTGGATGTCCCTTTTCAAACCGGAGCATCCTATCTCCTCGATTCCTACTTCACGAATGACGATCAAGGTGCCGTCTATGATTCTGCCACCACAAAGGTTGTTGCAGCATTGGCTTGGGAGGTTTTCTCTTTGGGAAACCACAGCAGCGCCTCCGTCGCCGATCTGCTCAATATCGAGCCTGGATTTTCATATAATATCAGGCCAGGTGAGGTGGATACTGGCTGGTCTGCCACAGGTGTCAACGACGGCACGGTGAGACTGACGAACAATGGATATGTTCCGGACGCAACGTTCACTACATGGCAGTCCTCCTCCTCGAACCCGTCCCAAGACACCATGGCCCTGCGCATCGTTATTTCCAACGACCTCCTCGAGCTCAACGCCACCTCCGGCTACCAGCCGTTCACGCTGGCGGAGGTATCCTCGGCGGGATGGGACGCCTCGCTTTACGATGCGGTCATCGTGCGCTCGGATTCCGCCCTGCTGCTCGCCGCGAACTACACCGGAGCCGCCACTCCGGGGGAAATCCCCGAGGCGTTTGTGGGCGATTTGGGCGGCCCGACAATTTCAACCACCGGCCTGCACTACCTGCTGTTGTCGCCCGGGGATTTCGCGGAGTGGACGGATTTCGCCAGTGAGCATCCGGCGCTGGCGGCGGGAGGGGATGCCAATGGCAACGGGCGGAGCAATTTCATCGATTACGCCACGGGGCAGGATCCGGAGGCACCCGGCCTGCTCGCGCCCGTGGAACTCTCCGGCAACACCCTGACCCTGCGCCGCCGCACCAACGGGATCGACGCGCAAGCCACCGCCCAATTCTCCGATACCCTGGACGGCTGGGACCCTCTTGAAGAAGGCGTGCACTACACCCTGGTGGGCAATACGGTGGACGGCACGGTGCGCACCCTCGTGCTGGATCTGCTGCCGGGCCAGCCGGGGAAACGCTTCTTCCGGCAGGCTTTCACTAGTGGTTTGTAAAATTCAAAACGGCGGACAAAAGGCGATGCGCTTGCGCGGACCATGGGCAAGGAGAGGCGGATGTTATCCGCCTTTCTTCCTCCTACTCGCGCATACCATCCGCGACTCCTTGTCCGCCATCCGCCAGATTGAGATTTACGGACCACTAGTGGGGACTAACTGCGCTGCAGCGCATCAGGATTTATGGGAAATTTGGAGTGCGGATGGCTTGCCTCCGCTTTCGGTAGTGAGGCTTGCCTCACGGGGTCCTATGGGCGGCTTTGTTCCCAGCATGTCGCTCCGCACCGCAGAGGGCGAGCCCTCCAGCCCCAAAGCGAAGGCAAGCCGTCCGCACTCCATAGCTCTCTGCTTTTCCCTTCATCTGAGACTCCATGGATTTTTTTGAGTGAAACGGTGGGCGCGAGACGTAAGGTTCGTCCTGTCTCATGAAACTCATTCTCGCGCTTCTTTCCCTTTCTCTTGTCGTTCCTGTTTTTTCGGAGGAGACACCCGATGATTTCCGCTATCGCTATGAAGTGATCGGAACGGGGCTCGACCGTCCGATGACGATGCGTATGGCACCGGATGGAAAAATCTATTTCAACGAACTCGATGGGAAGCTGCGTTTGCTCGATCCGGAAACGAAATTGATCAAGACCGTCGGCGAGCTGGAGGTGTTCAAGGAGCAGGAGAGCGGATTTCTTGGTTTCGCGCTCGATCCGAAGTTTTCGGAAAACGGACATATCTTCATCCAGCACTCGCTGACGGATTTTGATGGGACGGCTATATCGCGGTTTACGATCAAGGATGAGAAGCTCGACCTTTCATCGAAAAAGGAGCTGCTTCGCTGGCCGGTTCAGCGTAAGGAATGCTGCCACCACGCCGGTGAGGTCCACTTCGGCCCGGACGGGAATTTGTATTTTTCCACCGGTGACAACACCAGTCCGTTTCAGTCGGATGGTTTCACCCCGATCGACGAACGCGAGGGACGGTTTCCCTTCGATGCTCAGAAATCCTCGGCCAATACGAATGACTTGCGCGGCAAGATCAACCGCATTCGCCCAACGGCGGACGGCGGCTACACGATTCCTGAAGGAAATCTTTTCTCTCCCGGCACGCCGAAGACTCGCCCGGAAATTTTTGCCATGGGCTTCCGCAATCCTTGGCGTTTCACCATCGATCAGAAGACAGGTATCGTCTATGTGGGTGACGTAGGCCCGGATTCCGGGAAGACGAAGGAGGAACGTGGCCCGAACGGTTTCGATACGATCAGCCAGCTCCGCAAGCCTGGGTATCTCGGCTGGCCGTATTCGCGGGGGGGCGAGGTTTACAAGGATTTCGACTTCGAGAAAAACGAATCCGGCGAGACTTTTAGTAAGAGCAAACCAATCAACGCGAGCCCGAACAACACAGGATTGGCGGAACTGCCGCCGGTGCAATCGCCGATGATCTGGTATCCTCACAAGGAGTCCGAGGAGTTTCCCCTGATGGGGACGGGTGGACGCACGGCATGTGCTGGTTCGGTATTTCACTACAAGCCAGAGTTCGAGAAGACCAACGGCTTTCCAGAGCACTACGATGGCTCGTTGCTGTTTTTCGACTGGCAGCGCCCGGCGGTGATGTGGGCCATGTTGGATGGGGATTCGAATTTTGAGGGGCTGGAGAAATTTACCGATTCCGCCCGCGTCGCGCAGGGGGATGCGGATGGCTCGAACCGGATCCAGATCAAGCGCCCGGTGGATACGTTTTTCGGACCTGACGGTTGCCTGTATTTCATGGACTACGGGGAAACTTGGGGAAAGAACCCTGACGCTCAGATTTTCAAAGTCAGCTATCAGCGCGGAAACTTGAGTCCGGTGGCGAAGCTTTCCGTGGAGAATTCGAGTGGTCAGGCTCCTCTGAAAGTTTCCCTCACTGCGGAAGGTTCCAGCGACCCAGAGGGCAAGGATCTTTCCTATGAGTGGGTCTTGAATCCGGGAGGGAAAAGCGTGGCGAAAACAAAAGAGGCTGAGGTGGTGATCGACACACCCGGCAACTACGAGATCGAACTCCGTGTCTCGGATCCCGGCGGGGAAACTGGCACGGCTTCAGAAACTGTCATCGTGGGGAATACCGCACCGAGTGTGACCTTCATCGAGCCGAAGGATGGGGACTTCTTCGATTACGGTGTCCCCATGGAGTTCAAAATCAAAGTCGAGGATGCAGAGGACGGTAGCTCGGTGGGCGGACCAAACGCGGATGCGATAAAATTCGCCACTCTGGTGACCAGCGAGTGGATTGATGCCGACGAGCGCAAGGCGGAGTCTGCGATTGGCATGACTCTCATGAAGCAGTCCGACTGTTTCAACTGCCACGCGATGGACAAGACGATCGTTGGGCCGACCCTTCTTGAAATCGCTGACAAATACCGTGGCCAGAAAGGAGCGATGGATGTTTCCGCGGACCGTGTGCTCAAAGGCTCTGCGGGTGTCTGGGGAGAGATCCCCATGCTTCCCCATCCGCAGCATACGAAAGACGAGATACACATGATGGTGGAATGGATTTTCTCGCTGAAGAAAGGCAAGGGAGGCGCTGGCATTCAACGAGGCACCGAGGGTACGATCACCGTTCCGAAAAACGAGAAGATCCGCAAAGGCGTTTTCGCAGCAGAGTTCACGGATTTCGGGAAAAGTCCTGCTGGAGCCCTGACAACTACGGCTCTAGTACATGTCCGCGCGCGCACGATTGAAGCTGAGGCAATGGACGAGATCATCGGTCCCAAGGCTGCTCGTTTCAACAGCGCGAGCGGGAAATTTGCCCTAGGTAACATCAATCCCGGTCATGCGATCAAGGTCTCGAACGTGTATCTGAAGAACATTGCCAGCGTGACGATCCGCTATGCTCTCCCTGAGGGGGAAAGAAAGATCGAGATCCGCAAGGGCGCGATAGACGGGCCGAAAGTTGGCGAGATCGCATTCGGTCCGTCCGGTGCTTGGGACAAATGGAAAGACGCCAATGGAAACGTGGAATCGATGGATGAAACGGCGGACCTCTATTTCGTCTTCGACGCAGCGGTGAACCTCGATTGGGTGCGCTTTAACAAATAGATATCAATGAACGCCCTTGTCCTTACTGGCCCGTCCACTTTCGAGTATTCCGATTTCCCACAGCCGGAGATCGCTCCTAACCATGTCCGAATCTCGATCAAAGCCTGCGGGATCTGCGGCAGTGATATCCACGGCATGGACGGCAGCTCCGGGCGGCGCATCCCGCCCATCGTGATGGGGCACGAGGCTTCCGGCGTAATTTCTGAAACCGGAGACGGTGTTACGGATTGGAGGGTTGGCGATCGTGTGACTTTCGACTCCACGGAGTTTTGCAACGACTGCGATTCCTGTGCGGAAGGTTTTGTCAATCTGTGCTCCACGCGGAAAGTGCTCGGCGTCTCCTGCGCGGACTACAGGCGGCACGGATGTTTTGCCGAAGAAATCGTTTTACCCACCCACATCCTCCACCGCATGCCTGATGGCTTGGATTTCACCCATGCAGCATTCGCGGAGCCGGTTTCGATCGCGCTCCATGCGGTCAATCTCGCTCCGGCACTGAGGGATGAGCCTGCGCTCGTGGTGGGCGCGGGCCTGATCGGGCTACTTGTTGTCCAGGCTCTCAAAGCACGCGGTTGGAAAGCCGTCATCGCGGTGGATCTGGATGAAAGCCGTCTCGAACTTGCAAAGGAACTGGGCGCTTCCCACACCTTCCTGGCGAAGGATCCCGATACCCTCTCACGCATCCGCGAAACCTGCGGTGGGGAAGGGCCGGCGGTGTCCTTCGAGGTCGTCGGGGCGGCGGCTCCCGTGGATCTGGCGATCCGTTCTGTTAGGAAAGGAGGGCATGTCGTTTTGGTAGGAAACCTCCAGGCAAGCGTTCCGTTTCCCCTCCAGGAAGTCGTGACCCGCCAGATCACCCTCCACGGCTCCTGCGCCTGCGCGGGCGAATATCCGGAAGCGATCGCGCTCATAGAAAACGGCTCGATCAAAGTCGAGCCGTTGCTGAGTGCGGTGGCACCCCTGGAAGAGGGTGCCGGTTGGTTCGAGCGCCTTGCGAAGAACAACGAAGGTCTTCTCAAGGTAGTGCTCGTGCCTTGAGTATCACGCGCGGCGCCTGCGGAGGAAGAGGGCGCAGCCGGCGATTCCAACCAAGAGGGATGAAGACGGCTCGGGAACTACCACCACATCACCATTGAGAAGGACGTTGTCATAACGAAGGGAGTTTCCTCCGCTTGGAACGAACTGATTGAAACGGAAGGTCACTTCGGAAGCATCCGGGATGGATGTCAGGTCAATACTGGCATTTGAGAAAAGTTGATCGGTGCCTTCGTTGGTTGCCTTGCTGTAGCTACCCAGAAGTCCCGCATTGCTGACAAATCCGTCGGTGCTGTAAAACAGCTGGAATCCGCGTGGACCGGAATTCCCGCCCTTGGTTACGTCAACGGACAAACTGGTAAGATCCAGCGCTTTCCCGCTGGAGGCGGTGGCCTTGAACGTAACGTAAGCGGTGCTGGTGGGAATACCACTGCCGTTCACGGCGGCGGCGTTTAGCGAGGTCACACTGGCGGTGTTTGCCGCGTTCATAATCTGCGAAACCGTGCTGTTGATCGTCCCTGTTGTAATTGTGACTCCGCCAGTTCCTGTGCCCAGAGCGGGTGAATCATTGCCTCCGGAAATGAGTGCGAAACGGTTGAATGTACCCATGCCGCTGGCTGTGAAAGCGTTACCCGTGACGTCCGTGGCATTGGAGGACGTGGCGAGATCGGTTTGGAAGTTATAGCCAAGCAGAGTGATGGCTGCTTGCGATGAACCGGCGAGGCCGGAGAGGATTGCAACGAGTAGGCTGGATACTTTTTTCATGGGATTTGAAATGTTTTTGTTGAGAACAAAAACAACTATCTCCCAAAATACAGATCAATCAATGCAAAAAACTGCAATCGTGTGGATTATTTCATAATTTTACAAAATTTCCTTTTGCTACCTAGGTAGCCGCCGAGAGCTTCAAGACCCCGACGTACGGGAGATTCCGGTATTTCCCTTTGTAATCCAGTCCGTAGCCGACGACGAACTCATCGCCGATCTCGAAGCCCACGTAATCCGCTTGCACCTCTTCGTCGCGTTTCTTGTCCTTGGCGAGAAGGACGCCGGTGTGGACGGCGACGGCACCTTCCTCTTCGAGTCGTTTTCCAACAGCCGCCAGGGTGCGTCCCGTATCGAGGATGTCATCGAGAAGTAGGATGTGTTTTCCTTTTACCTCCGGGAAATGGCGGTCGAGGAAATCCACTTGTCCTGAGCTTTCGAGTCCGCCGTGGTAGCTGGCGACATTGAGGCATTCGATGGATAGTTCGCGAGGGATATAGCGTAGGAGGTCGGCGGCAAACACCAGGGCCCCTTTCAGCAGGATGATCACGACGACGGGGCCGGCGGGGAAATCTCGATCCACTTCTTTCGCCATCGTTTCGACACGTTTCTGAATAACCGCTTCGTCGATCAGGACTCGCTCAATATCGTTTTTCATGGGTTGAGAGTCGGCCCTTCGGGGGGAAGAGAGCGAGAACTTTTTGGCTGAGGCAATGGCTTGCGGCGTTCGCGAGGGACGGGTATTTTTCGGCGATGATTGGCAAGGTTATGGGGTTTGGTTTTCTGGCGGGAGGACTCGGGCTTTTCGGCGGCTGGTGTTTGTGGGGAGAAGCAGGACTGGACGAGGTGAGGTATGTCAAAACTTGGACAGAGGATTCCGGGGTCGAAGCTTCCGCTATGGCAGAAGTTTTCGAGAAGTGGGCGGGAGCGGAGGAACTGGAGGGCGCTTTGCTTGGATTGTGCGTTCTGGATGAGAAAGGGGAGGTGGAGTATGCCTCGCCGCTTGCTGGGACGGCGCTTTGCCCGGCATCGGCTTTCAAGACACTGACGGCAGGTGCTGCGTTGGGGTTGCTGGGGGAGGAGTTCCGGTTCGAGACGCTGCTGTTGGCACGCGGTGGGGTATCGCCGGAGGGGATTGTGTCGGGAGATCTGGTTTTGAGAGGTGGCGGTGATCCCACGCTTTCGGAGGAGGATCTGGTGGCGATGGCTGAGAGTGCAGTGGAGAAGGGGTTGAAGCGGGTGGAGGGTTCGCTGCGGGTGGATGATTCGATTTTCCCCGGCGATCCTGTGAGTGATCACTGGGTGTGGGGTGATCTTGGAAATGCTTACGGCGCGGGGGCTTTTGGGCTAAACGTGGGACACAACCGGGTGGAGCTGATTTTCGAGGCTGGGGAAAAAGAAGGTGACAGCGCATCATACCTACGAAGTGAACCGAATATCTACGAATCGGTGAAATGGAAGATCGGAGTGTTCACTGGTCCGGCTGGGAGCGGTGACCGGGTGATGGTCTATTCCTCGCCGGGATCGAGAATGATCCGGGCGGTTGGGACTGTGCCTCTGGGTGCGAAGGATTTTGCGGTAGGTGCGGCTTTGCCTGATCCGTCGCTGCTTGCCTACGAAGTGTTGAAGGAGGCGTTGGAGGAACGAGGCGTGTCTTTTACTGGTGATTTTACCGGTCCCGATGTCCCGGAAGTGGAGCTGGCGCGGCACAGGTCCGAGAGTTTGCCGGAGATCGTCGACCACATGCAGAGGGTGAGTGACAATCTGGAGGCGCAGTGCCTTTTCCTGATGCTTGGTGTGAAGGAAGGTGGGGATTCGGGAGAGGTGCTGACCCGGTATTGGGAGGAACTCGGGATTTCGTTCAAAGGCCTGAGGGTGCTTGATGGCAGTGGCCTCGCACGGGCGACGATGATCCGCCCTCTGGATCTGGCTCGGGTGAATTTTGCTGCTAGAAATGCGGCTTACGGGGAGAAGTTTTTTACGAGTTTACCGACAAGTAGCGATGGATCTATTCGATCGAAGCGGGGAGCGATGTCCGGGGTGAGGACGGAGGTGGGTTTTGTGCGTCGCGGGGGCAAGGAGTTTACGTTTGCGCTGATGGGAAATGGGCTGGGGAATGTGGATTTTTGGAAAATGAGAGAAGAGCTTTTGGAGGAGATCGGTAGGTGAGGATAGGTTGGAGTTGACCGCACAGGGGTTGGGGAATAACTCCGCATCCGTGGACGCATGGTCGGGAGCGATAGGTTTGCCTTTAATAGGAGCGGCATTGCATCCGTTTCTAGGTGCAATGGTGCAGCGAGCGACCAAACTTGGCGTGGGGCTGTCTGTCGTGCTGGGCTTCGCGAACTTGCTGACGCTCGCGGTGTTCTCCGTATATTTGAGGCCGGATTTTAGTGCGCCGTTCGGGATCTACGATTGCTTTGCGATCTTCAACGGCGTCCTGTTTTTCTGGGGGCAATGGTTCTCGGTGCAGTCCGTTCGTAAGGGTGATCTCGTGGTGCATTCCTCGGCGCTGGGCTTCAAGGTACTGATCGTGGCGGTGCTTTCTGCGAGTGTGGGTTTGGAAAAGGCCGGACCGGGTTTGATTGGCGGTGCTGTGCTCGCGGCGACAGCGGTTTTTCTCGTAGCAGGGGCGACAGTTGAGCGACTCAAGGCGAACTGGACCACGCTCTGGTTGACCGTCATGGCCTGCGTGTTTTTCGCTTCGAACGATTTCATGACCGGATGGAAAAGTCAGGAAATCGGTGGAGCGCGCTGGCTGATTCTGATGATGATGAGTGCGGGCGGACTGTCGATCGTGATGCTGATCCCGCGCTGGAAGGATGTGAAGCTTGCCATCGGAAGACGTGAAACGGCACTGCCAGTGCTCGGTGCCGGACTCACGCTCGGCATACAGGCGTTGGTGGTGAATCTGGCTTTCAGTTGGTTCCGCGAGCCAGCTCTCAGCAATATCGCCTACAGCACGCGGGGTGTGATGGCGGTGTTCTTCGTGTGGGTGGTGGTGAAAAGATGTAAGGAGCCGCTTGGAAAAAGACAGCTTGTTGGTTCCGCGCTGATGGTCATCGCGTTGGCCTTGGTGTTGGTTTGACGGGATTACTCCGAATACTCGCGGATGGTATCGTGGAGTTTTCGGAAGACCGGTGAATCGATCAGGACGAGATCCGGTTTGCTGCTACCCGCAGTCATGATGCTGACTTTGCCGTTGCGGAACATTTTGTTGAGCAGTCCTTGGCTTTGCTGGAGGCTATCCACCCGGTCGAGAAGCACGCTGGTTTCCTTTCTGAACAGCACTCCGTGGTTTCTCACGATACGGAAATCCTCGATGCGGTAGCTCCATCGTTTCACACGCAGGATCGTCAATGGAATGGTGATGGGCAATAGCACGATCAGAGGGAAGAGGAGGATGCTTATGAGCAAGAGAACAAGGAGCGCGTTGCCGGTTGAGCGTTTCGATTCCACGAGTATCTCGGGCGGTGCAGCGGGTGTCGCGTCGGGGGATTGCTCGATTCGACCGGATAGGATATCGTCGAGCAATCTGGCGGTTTCACCCGGTTGAGTCAGCATGCCGGAGGTGAAGCTGCATTGTTTCAACATCTGCTTTCTGCCTTTTCGCTGAGCCTGCTGTCCGGAAACTTCCTCTTCTCCTGCGACGTAGATTTTCAGCTCTCCTTCTTGTCCGCCAGGATAGCAGGTGGCGGTGACCCGTTTGATGTTTTTGTAGCGAGCGAAATAATGGCTCTTCGCGATGACTCCTTGCTCGGCCTCCACATGATGTTCGTGAAAACGCAGGCGCTGGCGGGGGTAATATAGGATGGAATGTATGATTCCGATTGCCGACGTGAGAGCGGGCACCACAAGGAACAGATTGAGCATTGGCTGCTCCGACAAAATCGCCGATGCCACGATACCTCCCGAAACGAAAAGAATTGCCCAAATCGCCCAGAAGCGAGCGCGGAGCCAGGTGAAAAAGGCAAAACGTACACCCACATTGAAAAATTCATCGGAAGCTGCCGGGATCCCGACTTGTCGCATCAGCGCGGGGAGATCGATCTGCCCGCCGTGCACGTGCGCGAACTCCAAAGCTTTCCCGGACCCGATGGACCAGAATTTCAAAGTCATGGTCCCGAACATCTTATCCCAGAGGTTCCTCTTGATGACCACTCCGGTGATCTTGTCGTAGGAGAATTCCCGGTCATCGACTCTCAGAAACTTATAGGAATGGCGCAGTGATCCGGGGCGGACGAAGTAGCGGGTGGAGGAAAGCGTGATCAGGGATTTCACCATCGCCAGCACCCAAATCGGAAACAGGGGGAAAAGCAGGAGCTGTGGAACGAGAAGTCGGACGGCGTGGATGCGGTATTCCGCCATCCTGATGCTGCTATCGGGAACGATTTCTGGCTCTGTCCGACTGGTACGTTTTGCGGACAGATTGGTTGAATTCTGCCCCGTTTGCTTTTGAAGCCTGGGTTTTTTGCTCGCAGAGGTGACGAGATGATCGATCGCTGCGGAAAGGGCGATTCCGTTCGCAAGTCGGCGGAACTTGATTTCCGAACTACTACCCTGGCAACTGATGAGGACATCGTACAATCCGAGGATCTGATCGACGAAAGTGCGTTTCGTATTCGAATCCGCGATGTTTTCGTACGGAATAAATGCATTCTCACGAGTGAGGAAACCTTCCTCATAGACAACGACATCGTTGAAGACCCGGTAGGTGCGTCTTCGTAAATCTAGGAAGCGGAGGACGATGAAGGTCACGATGGCTAACAATCCGGCCCCGACGGCCCAGTTCATGACAAGCCCTTCGAAGGACGTCTCGGCCTCCGCCAAGAAATTGGCGAGAGTGAAGATGCAGAAAAACCCGGCGACAAATAGCAACCCGACGCACTCCACGATCACTCCGATCAGGGCAGGGCTTTCCTCATGGATCAGCTCGCGCTGTGAGAGATCGTACCCATTGGATTTCATCCTGTCGCGCATCTCCGCATAGATCGTTTCCGGTTCCCGGATCGTGCGCATCACCATTGGTTTCGCGCTGCCAGCGGTTTCCACGATGACATTGCCGACTCGGAACAGCTTGTAACGAAGCCATGGAAGTTTGACTTTCACATGCGTGATGTTGCGGACTTCGATCTCGGTCGCTTCATCGCTAAACAAGCCACCGCGATGGCATACTAGGCGGAAAGGCTTCAGCTCGTATCGTTCCTTCCGGTAGGCGGCTAGGGCAGAGGCCAGTCCCAGAGCGAGAACCAGAATCGTAATGATCAAGCTAGGCACCGGCGATTTACCAAAACTCAGAAGGATGAAGGAAGCTAATGCTCCGAGGATCAGGGATGTGACAAGCGTGCCGACGATTTTTGGGAAGAGGAACGATGCTCTACGGGGTTTGAGTTCTCGTGACGGGACCTCTGCGATTTCTTCGTTAGGTGGGGTGATCGGCGGCTCCGACCGGTTGGCGGTGCTCAAAAGATCCCTAATTTTCGAAGCAGGAATCCATTCGGGATATTCGGGATTCCAGACAAGGGTATCGGGAGTGAGCTTGCCGCGACCTGCCAACTCGGCGAGTTCCGCGACGGTAACCGGGCCGATCCGTTCGTTTTCCGCTGATGCGTAATACCAAATCCTGTTTTCTTCGGGAGAGTTCATTTTCTCCCCTTGGAATAATGGATTTAGAGTGAAATGAAACTGCAATTCCGAAGGTCTTCGTTCCACTGGAACGGGAACCGAAATTTCTGGCGGTAAGGTTCAACAAACCCCCGGATTTGTATCGCTGGTAATTCTGTTGGGTGGTGGCAATGCTGTCGCCGCCAAACGAGCTATCACAATTTTCGTTAGAAACTATGAGTATTGAAACTGAACTTCCGTCTCGCCCCGTGATTGATCACGAGGAAAACGAGGCACTGGTGCGCCAGGCCTCCCATTGGATTCACCCGTTGCGCTCGGAAATGGGGCGATACCTGATCGGACAAAACGTCCTGGTGGACCGGCTCCTGGTCTCACTTCTAGTGAAAGGTCATATTCTATTGGAAGGCGTTCCGGGTTTGGCAAAAACTCTTGCCCTAAAGACTCTCGCTGCGTTGGTGGATGCGAAGTTCAACCGCATTCAGTTTACTCCGGACATGCTCCCGGCGGATATTGTCGGAACGCAGATTTATGATCCGCGTGAGGCGAACTTCCTAGTGAAGCATGGTCCGGTCTTCGCAAACTTTATCTTGGCTGACGAGATCAACCGCGCCCCGGCAAAGGTTCAAAGTGCTTTGCTCGAAGCGATGCAGGAAAAGCAAGTCACCATCGGTGAGGAGTCTTTTGTGCTGCCATCCCCGTTCTTCGTGTTAGCCACGCAGAACCCGCTTGAGCAGGAGGGCACCTATCCGCTTCCCGAGGCGCAACTGGACCGGTTCATGATGAAGGTAGTCATGGATTACCCCACGGAGGATGAGGAAATGAGAGTGCTCGATCTCGCTGGAACTACCGAGGAGATGCCAATACCGAGTCCCATCGTCAGCCTTGCGGACCTCCAGGGCGCCCGCTCCGTGGTGAACGGCCTCTACCTTGATGAGAAGGTGAAGCGCTACATCGTGCGCCTCGTCCATGCCACCCGTCGGCCGGATGAATACGGTGTCCACATGTCCTCCATGATCCGCGTCGGCGCTTCGCCACGGGCTACGATCAACCTTGCTCTAACAAGTCGTGCGAACGCGTTCCTCGAAGGCCGTGCCTATGTCACTCCGAATGACGTGAAAACTGTCGCCATGGATGTGCTCCGCCATCGTGTGACCGTCACCTACGAGGCTGAGGCAGAGGGGTTGGATAGTGAAAAAATCATTACCCGGCTGCTCGACGAACTTCCCGTGCCATGAATCCGGATTCAGTGGAAAACGACAACCGCGCCGCAGAGATTCTCGGTCGGGTGCGGCGTATGGAGGTGCGCACGAACCGTCTGGTGGACGATTCACTGGCAGGACGCTACGCGAGTGTTTTCAAGGGGCGAGGTATGGACTTCGACCGAGTGCGCAACTATGTGGCAGGGGATGACGTGCGCACGATTGACTGGAATGTCACAGCCCGCACTGGCGAGCCGCACATCAAGCTTTTTACCGAGGAGCGCGAGCTCACGATCATGCTGATGATCGATGTCAGCGCCTCTTCGGACTTCGGCTCCGTGGTCGATTCCAAGCGTGAACTCGCTGCCGAAGCCGCCGGAGTGCTTGCTGCCTCTGCGATCAGGAATCGCGACAAGGTGGGCCTCATTCTGTTTTCCGATGAGGTGGAGCTCTACATTCCGCCAGGGAAAGGCCGCATTCACATCATGCGCTTGATTCGCGAAACTCTCTATTTCCAACCGGAGCGCAAGGGTACGGATATCACCAAGGCCCTCGATTTCGCCAATCGCATTGTCCACCGCAAGTCCGTGTTCTTTCTGGTTTCGGATTTTTGTATCGGCGCGCCCTTCGAGGAGAATCTCGGTGAGTTGCGGAAGAAGCTGAAGATCACCAGCCGCCGCCACGATGTAATTGCCGTCTCGGTGAACGATCCGCGGGAGGAAACACTTCCGAATGTTGGGCGCATCCGTATTGAGGATTCGGAAACTGGCAAAGTCATCGAGTTGGACACCGGGAGTGCGAAGGTGCGCAGGGATTTTGAAAATTGCTCCCGTCAGCGCCGCGAAATCGTCTCCACCCGTATCCGCGCGATTGGGATCGATTTTCTGGAGTTCAAAAATGGGGAAGATTGGATGCCTGCGCTGATGTCCTTTTTCCAAAATCGCAGACAACGATCCGGCTGAGTTATGAGTTTTCTTCGAAATATACTTGGTAGCTGGGGACTCTGGCCCCAGGCCGTTCAGGGGGACTCCGGCCCTCTGTGCGAAGGTAAAAGAGGGAGGCCAGAGTCCTCCCGAAACGGCCTGGGGCTGGAATCCCCAGCCACGAAACCGTTCATTCCCAAAATCGTCTTCGCAATTCTCGGAGGTGGACAACTTTTCGCGCAGGACGCTGCGGAGATGGAGGATATCCGCGGTCCAAAACCGCTGATCGAGATCCCGAAGCCCGAGCAAGCGGATTACACATTGTGGTTCGTGCTCGCGGGTCTACTACTTCTTACGATCCTCGGTTGGGTTCTATGGAGATATTTTCGAGCAAAGCAGAAACCGCCCACTCCATCGGACATCGCACTTTCGGATCTTTCTTCACTCGGCAGCCAAGGGGAAAGTATCCCCGCTGCCGAATTCGCAGAACGAGCTGCTCTTTCCGTGCGCCGATACATCTCGGGTGCATTTGGAATCGCCGCACCGAACCGTACCACTGAGGAGTTTTTCCGGGAGCTTCCGGCTACCTCGGTTCGTGACGACGAAGGCCATCTGCATGCGTTCTTAAAATCCTGCGATCTCGCGAAATTCGCCGCAGCCGATCTTGATAGCGGTCGGCGCGCGAAGCTGATCGAATCCGCGCGGAATTTCGTAATCAGTAGTCCACAAGAAGGAGGGAGAAAACCATGAACGGAGGCTTCCAGTTTCTGCATCCGTATTTTCTGTTCCTACTACTAGGTTTGCCGTTGTTGGCGGTTTGGAAGGGGAGATGGGGGCGTCCGGTCGCGATCCGCATGCCTTCCACGCAGGATGCGATTGAGGTCGGAGGCAAGCCCCGTTCGAAGATTGGCGGGTTTCTGCTATTTCTCGGATTGCTCTCGCTTGCACTTCTCATCATCGCGTTCGCCCGCCCGCGTTTTGGAAAAGGTTCGGTGGATATCGAGGCCAGCGGGATCGATATCCTGCTCGCGCTCGATGTTTCCGGATCCATGGAGGCGATGGACTTTACATTGAATGATCAGCCTGCGAACCGCTTGGAGGTTGTGAAGGAGGCCGTCGGGAAATTTGTCAAAGAGCGTCCGAATGATCGGATTGGCATGGTTGCCTTTGCGGGGCGGCCCTACCTCGTCAGTCCGCTCACGCATGATCAGGATTTCCTCGGGAAACGTCTCGAAGGAATTAAGATGGGTCAGGTCGAGGATGGCACGGCCATTGGCTCAGCCATCGCTTCTGCCGCCTCTCATTTGAAGGACTCGGACGCGAAATCCCGCATCGTGATTCTTCTCACAGATGGGGTGAACAACGCCGGAGCCGCGAACCCTCTAACAGCCGCCGAAGCTGCGAAGGCGCTGGGGATGAAAATCTACACGATTGGGGCAGGCACACGGGGGGAGGCTCCAGTGCCTGTGACTGACCAGTTTGGTCGGCGTTTTCTCAAGAATATGCCAGTCGAGATCGACGAGGAGATGCTACGGGAAGTGGCCACCTCCACGGGGGGACAATATTTCCGTGCGACCGATACCGACTCTCTGGAGCAAATCTACGAGGAAATCAACAAGCTCGAAACGACGACGAGGAAGCTGAAAAAATATCAACAATACGACGAGCTGTTTCTCTGGTTTCTCGTTCCAGGTCTCTGTCTTCTGCTTGCCGAGATGATACTTATTCAAACCCGCTTTCGCCGCCTACCATGATGATTGCCCAATTACCTGCATCGGAAACTTCCGCACTCCATTTCGACCAACCGGTCTGGATTTGGGTGGGGCTTGTGGTGTGCATTGGGGTCGTCGCACTGTTTGTCCGCTTCGATAAACGGCGGGAAGTCGATCTCGCCAAAATCGTCCATCCACGTTTCCGGCAACGCTTGACCGGAGGTTTTTCCCAGCGACTGAGAAATACGAAACGAGTTCTCTGGCTGCTCGCTGTCCTACTGATCTTCACCGCCGTCGCGAGACCACAGAAGGGTTACGAGTGGCGCGAGGTGAAGCGGAAGGGGATCGATATCCTCTTCGCTGTCGATACCTCGCGGAGCATGCTTGCGGAGGACCTGAAGCCGAATCGACTCGAACGGGCCCGACTCGGTATTCTTGATTTTGTGGACAGGCTGGAAGGCGATCGAGTCGGGCTGATTCCCTTTGCGGGGAGCGCCTTCGCACTGTGTCCGCTGACTCTCGATTACGGTGCGTTTCGGGAATCTCTTAATGCGCTCGATACCGATCTGATCCCACGGCAGGGAACCGATCTTGCTAGTGCGATTCGGGAGGCGGAGCGGCTTTTCGAGGAAAATGGAAACAACTTCCGTGTGCTTATTCTGCTGACGGACGGAGAAGATTTGCAAGGCTCTGTGATTGAGGCGGCAAAGGCGGCGGCGAAAGAGGGGATGTCGATTTACACCGTTGGTGTAGGTAGCCAGGGAGGCGCTCAAATCCCGATCCGACTTGGAAATGGGCGTAGTGATTTCGTAAGGGATGCGGAAGGAAAGATCGTCACCACCACGCTAGATGAGACGACTCTGAAAGAGATCGCCGAGGTAACCGGTGGTCTCTACGTCCCGCTTGGTCGCGGCGCGGAAGGGCTCAATACGATTTATCAGGAAAAGCTGCGTCTGGTGCCGAAGCGGGATCTCAAGCAGCGCTTGGAGCGCGTCCCTCTGGAGCGCTTCGAGTGGCCGCTTGGTGCGGCGATTTTCCTGCTGTTTTTAGATTTTCTGATTTCGGACCGGAAGAGGGAACGAAAACAACAAGAACTACCGTCTGCCGCCCGTCGCATGAAAACTCCGGCTGCACTCTCCGCGATGCTGCTCTTCGTTTCAATGAGTCACGATGCTGGTGCCGAGGCACTTGTGCTGAACGATACGCGCGGCATCTACAACCAAGGAACCGAAGAGTATTCCAAAGGTGAATTTGAGAAAGCCACGGAGACTCTCAGGAAATCCCTCAATACTTCGGATCTAAAAGTTCAGCAGCGAAGCTATTACAATCTCGGAAACTCACTTTTCCGCCAAGGTCAGATGACTCGGGAGAAGGACGCCGATGCGACGATCAAATCCTGGGAGGAATCTGTCAAAGCTTACGCGGATGCTCTAGCGCTTGACCCCAAAGACGAGGATGCCGAGTTCAATAAGAAGTTGGTGGAGAAGAAACTGGAGGAGCTGAAAAAGCAGGAGAACAAGGAGGATCAGAAGAACGAGCAAAAAGATCAAAAAGATCAGCAAGATCAAGAGGATCAGGGAGAAGAAGGCAAGGAGGAGAAAGATCAGAAGGACTGCGAAGAGGGGGAGGACAACCAGGATAAGAAAGACCAGGGCGAGGACGAGGGCGAGCAAGATCCGAAGGACGGTAAAGACGGAAAGGATAAACAAGACCAGAAGGACGGCGAAGAGGGTAAAGAAGACCAAAAAGAGAACGGAAAGCCCGGCGACGAAGAGAAAGATGGTCAGGGGGACAAGCAGACAACTGAGAAGGAACCAGGCAAAGAGCCAGGAGACGAAGAACAGAATGCACCCCAGCCAGGAGAAGAAGGCGAAGAAGGAGAGGATACGCAACAGGCCCAGCCAGGAGAAGCCAACGGAGAACGCGGCGAGAAGCAGGAGATGTCGAAGGCGCAGGCCGCGCAACTCCTTCAAGCACTTGAAGGTGACGAAGAAACCGTGGTTCCCATTCCGCGACAGCGTCCGACCCGCTACCTCACCCCAGAGAACTCAACAAAAGGAAAGACATGGTGATGGCACTACGAAAACGATTTCAGATTTTTCTAGCTCTCCTGCTTGCGGTTTGCACAGGTCAGATCTGCCTTGGTGGGGATATCGAAGCGAGCCTCGATCGCGATTCGGTTCCTGCTGGGCAGGGTGCGTTACTGACTCTAACTGTTTCCGGTCGCCCTTCGGGACGGCTTGAAATGCCGGAGGTAGAGAATTTCATCTTCCAATCCCAAGGTCAGAGCCAGGAGTTCCGCGTTATCAACGGAGTGATGTCTCGTTCCGTCACGTATCGGTATGCCGTTGGATCGCAAGTTCCTGGGGACTACGAGATTCCTAGTATTTCGATGACAATCGATGACGAAGAGGTTTCGACCGACCCTCTACAACTCAAAGTGCTCGCCGCAGGTGCCACACAGCCGCCTGCAGGTGCTGGCTCCGGCAATGGCGCCGAGGACGACTCCGAGCCGGTGGACGACGCGAATCGATTTGGCTTCCTTACCGTGGAGCTTCTCACGGGCGAAAGGAAGCATGTCTACGTCGGTGAGATCGCGCCCGTGAAGATTGAGGCGTGGATTCCTGCTGACGGACAGGCGCAGGTTCGCAGTGGGATCAAGCCGGAAGGGCAGGCGTTCACGTTGCACAATGTGAGCGACCAGCCCTCGCAGACCACGAAAGTGCGCGAAGGGAAGCAATATATTGTCGTCACTTGGTATGGTGGGATTTCTGCAACGAAGTCCGGGAGTCATCCGGTTTCACTTTCCCTAGCCGCAACAGTCGCGGTGCGAGATGAAACGGCGAGGCGGCGT
>CAWCXB010000006.1:0-145427 GCA_963799385.1 uncultured Verrucomicrobiae bacterium | reverse complement strand
ACAATGCGGTTTTTCTAGGTGCTCCCATCTACGGTTCGGACTGGCAATATCGCGAAGCGGCGGCGGAGATGCCGCATCGGCTGAGGATTCTCGATTTGGAATCCGGTGAGCTGATCCGGGACGTTCCGGTTTCCGGACGCGTGCTTCAGGGAGGAATCGCCCTGGCGGATGGAACGATCTACGTCGCGACCGATGATGGTTCGGTCACGGCGTTCCGGTGAATCTATGAATCTGCGGCCCATCTTGGCCATCTCTCAGATAGGGACGTATTGCTTCGTCAATTTCCCTCGACACGGCCAGTAGACCTGTTAGGGACTCCATTGCTTGTTTCGTATGAACTACCCTAGGGGGATGGTTCAGCGAGACCGGCAACCTTATATTAACCAATGAAAACCCAGACGGTTTCCCGCTTGCGGGAACGATGTGTCGGCGCGCTCTTTTGCGCGGTAATCCTCGCCGGGAACGGCGGCCCAGGTCACGAATGTGACGGATCTCGTCAACGCGGTGAACAACGGGTTGGCAAACTCGACGGTCACGGTCGGCCCTGGAACTTTCCTGCTCACAGCGCCTTTAAAGCCCAAAGGCAGGAATGACGATCAAAGGGGCGGGGATCGGCCAGACCATTCTGACGAACGATCCATCCTGGAGCCCGTCCACGGTGAAACTCCCGGAGGGTGGAGTTACCGCGTCTTCCATCGAGACGGGTGCCTACATTTTCAGCCTGGCAACGAACACCCATGGGGTAACACTATCCAACATGACGCTCACGGGACCGGAGCTGCACGGCGCCCTCTACGGATACAACACCGATAACCTCCATCTGCACGACCTCGTGATCCAGGACTTCCGCTGGAGCGGAATACGCACCTTCGCCATGGACGGGGCGAACATCCACGACTGCGAGTTCATCGACGCGGGCGGCGCTTGGTCGGGCGGCGCTCCTGCCACGTCCGGCGGCATCACCGGGGGCGGCATGTATGTCACCTGGATGAAAACTTCGGAGATCTGGAACAACCGTTTCCGCCGGACGAAATCAGGAAACCAATTCAATTTCTACGGAATCAAGGGCCGGCAGGGGCGCAATTCGCGCATCCACCACAACACAATCAACGTGAACTTCTCCATCGAGTTTCCCTTTGAAAACGACGAGTTCATGGAACTACGACAACGTCGCAGAGGCGATTTCCATTCCGAAAAGCGGTGGCGGCCCCGTTCCAGCCGGAGGCTACACGTTCCATATCCACCACAATTATTTCACCACCTCCTATGCGGTGGAGAACTGACCCGTAAGGGAGTGGAGATCAACAACAACCTCTTTGATTTCAAGACCACATCGGACGGGGGGAACTTGTGCTCTTCCTTCGGCACGACGGCAGCGCAAGGTTCGCTCAGTTTCCATGACAACCTTGTCAAAAACCCGGGGCGCGGGGTATTTTGGTCGGATCCGGTTTACAACGATCTGAGCTTCCGCAACAACCACATCATCACCAACACCACGGTTACCCCGAGGACGGATGGGCTTTTCGGATTCAACGGCGGCTGTGATTTCAGCACCATCACAATCGCGGACAATATCATCGAATGCATAGGTCAAACCCGCCCTCTTTTACGGAACTCCGCCAGCAACAGCGCCCTCATCAGCAACAACAGTCTCACAAACGTGAGCGGAACCGGCAACTACGCGAACCCGGACACAGGCGCTCCGCGCGGGCCGCTCGCACCCATCCAGTTCACCTGTGGGGTGAATGATGAATACACCGTCGATGGGTGGAATTTCTTCGAGACACCCACCGTCTTCCAGTTGTCCCCGGCAGCAGATTCCTTTGTCCGCGGCGGCACCTACTCCGGATTGAACTACGGCACGGATCCCATCCTTCACGTCAAGGATTCCTCGGGATCGAACAACGACCGCCAGGCCTTCCTGCGCTTTGATCTTTCCGGGATGACCCAGGACGCTCGTCTCCGCGAAACTGGTGCTCACGGTGGAATCTATCGGCGGCGAGTCCGTGACCAACCGCCCCGTGGATCTCGCCGAGTCACCTCGGACGGCTGGTCTGAAACCGGGGTCACCTGGTCCAACAAGCCTACCATCGGCACGAACATCGTCAGTTTTATCGTGACGGCGGCCATGGTCGGCTCGGAAATCGAGCTGGATGTCACATCGCTGGTTAACGCGGAAGGCAGGGCGACGGCCAGATCAGTTTCGCCCTGCTCCAGCCAAACACCGCAGGTGCCCTCGTTGCCTTCGGATCAAAGGAAGGCACAGCTCCCGAATATCTTGAAGTCGATACCACCCCGCCGCAGGTCACCTCGGTTGCGGCCAGTGAAGATTCTTTCACCCGTGATGGAAGTTACGCTTCAACGAATTACGGAACCGCAGCGAACCTCACGGTGAAGTCCAACAGTAGCGGCTACAACCGTGGTTCCTTCCTCAAGTTCCCTGTAGCGTCGTTGGCCGGGTTGACCCAATCCAATCTGATTCTGCGCTGTGACTCCATCGGCACGGAGGGAAGCTCCGGCCATGTGGTGGAGCTCCGCCAAGTCACCAACGACACCTGGAGCGAGGGAGGGGTGACATGCAGTAACCAACCCGGTTCGGGAACTTTGATCAATAGTTTCGTGGTTACGGCTGCCGACGTCGGAAATGAAATTTCCATCGACGTCAGTTCGTTTGTTGCTGCGGAGGCGGCGGGCGATGGCACGGCAAGCTTCGTCCTCACCCAGCCTTCCAACGGAAACCGCACGATAAACTTCTCCTCCAAGGAAGGAAGCAGCGGAGCGCGTATCGAATCCACCCCATAACCCTGTTTTCCTCGATCCCTGCGCGGGCCGCCAAGGAGATCCTGTGGCCCGCGCATTCTTAGGCAATTTCATTGCCGCAATCCCGTGACGTTCTTGCAAGGGAGATATTGGAATTCGCCCGTGCCGATGATCCCGAACAGGAATGATTCTTGGTTTACCATCTTTATAGTAGTTGGTGGACATCGAAAATACCGATTCGACTGGAATTGCTGAAATCAGCGACTGATCGCATACGCCTCAAATATCATCCCTGGAGCTAGGAGACACATGCTTGCGAGCACTTTCACCGTCCCAATCCGGAATTTGCCGTGGGTTCGATTCAGAACCTGCAAGCAAAGCGGCCCCCGTGAGGATCGCGTAGAAAAACGGCCGGACCAGCATGGAATCGTTTTTAACAGCGAACACCAGGGATGCCGCTCCAAGTAAAGTCAGGGGCAAGGAGAGTGCCAGCTCGTCCGTCGCACGGATTTCCCTGTCGTCGAATTTCATTGAATGTTCCCATAACTCCGTCCCGGAAGAAGCCAACAGGCAAAGCATGGCAAAGCAGATGAATTCACGTGAAATGATCATCTGCTGGATTCCGAGGTTCGGCAGATAGACGTGCGCAACTAGAGCTGTTCCGTAGGCGAGCAACCCCACCGATACCGTGTTTCGCATAAGAGATTTCATGGGTGCCTTTTGACGAAAAAAGCGCAAGGGCGAAGTAGCCTAACACAAGAATGCACGCAACCAGCAGATAGGCATATACGGATCTGGGAAAATTCAGAACAGTAAGGACGAGTGCGGAAATCCCTGATACGATCACCGCCAGTCGCAGCACCTTCCGGTGCCTGACAGCGAATCGTTCCGGATCGTCGTTCATGGCGCCATCAAGGATTTTCGCAGTCATGCGAACTGCCCAGACGGCAAGCCCGAGAGCCACATAGGCCTCCCATGGGTGGTGAGTCCACTCGCCACGTCTTGGCGAAAAGGAACAGCCACACCACTGCGATCAGCGGTGCGTCAAATCCGATCAGGTTCAGATAAAGCCACCAAGGCTTTCTTACTTTTTCCACGTGCAAAGCTTCCTCTCCGACCCCTGAAACGCAAGCGCCGACTACATCGCTTCCCGCAGAACAGGAGGCAAAGGAGCACCGATCGCTTCAGCCGTGGCTCGCAACAATTCCGACCTCTCCATCCTCCAAAACCCCGTCATCCGTGGCAACCAACGCGCAGAGACGAAGGATTTGCTGCTTCACGAGAGGTGTCGAGGCATCCATTTCCGGCAAAGCTCTGGCCACCTCGCCCAAGCTTGGAGCACTGCGAGGCAAATCGCGTCCGGTAATTTCCCTATACTCAGCACTTGCTCGCACAAGTGCCGAGTCGCCGCCTGCAAGCTCCGCAAAGGCCCATAGAATCCGGCTCATTTCAGCTTCCAGAGAAGCCAGTTTTTTATGCCTCATCGCCGGCACAGGCTTCAGTCCCAAGCCGATCTCAACGTGCCTCTCGATCACTTTCTGAAGCATAAATTCGAAAAGGTTCACCTCTCCGTCAGCTGTGATCAGCGCTTGGCTTGTTTGACAAAATCCGCCGCTTCCGTGCGGCATTTTCCCGCAACCAAGAGAGCGCCAGATCCACCACGTGAGTTTTTCCAGAGGAAGTATAGCTCTCTAATTCACGGCTCCAGGAAATCGTTCGCTCCAGATCGTCACCTTCAACACCGTGTCGCTGGAGAAGCTCTTTCGCAGCTTCTCGCCCATCCGAATCCGTGGCGACCAATAGCCCGAGCACCACGGTTTTCGCATCCTGTTTCGAAAACGCAGTCACGTTGCCATCACGCAGCTCCTCCCGGATGCGAGAGCCGGTTTCTAGATCCATCCTCCCGCTGTCTCCGATCTCCCCTGGGGCCTTTGCAATTTGAGGAGACTCACGGAGTGCCTGCGAAGCCCATCGCACCCCCGAACTCTTTCCCCGCCCGCACCGGGTCTGCTTTCCCTTCCTTCATCTGCCCCTTCCAATTTGGATCAATCGCGAGAATCCGTTTTTCCAACGGCGGATGCGTCGCCATCAGCATATTGAAACCGCTACCCGCGAAAAACATGTGCCGCGCTTCAATCGCTTTCGCCGAAGAAATTTTCCCGTGCTCGCTAAAACCGCCGATCTTTTTAAGCGCATCAGCGATACCTTCAGGATTTCTGGTAAACTGGACCGCCGAGGCATCCGCCAAGTATTCGCGCTGCCGGGAGATGGCTGCCTGCAGCATCCTCGCAAACAACACGCCAATCGATCCGACCAGCCAAACAGCGAGTCCCGCGAGGATGATCGCGAGAACGATTCCGCCACCCTTTGAGTCCCGCGAACCACGCATGAAGCGAAACGATTCCAGCATGATTCGTCCCAGTATCGAGAGCATGACCAACCCGAAAATCCAGCCCATCAGACGCATATTCAGCTTCATGTCACCGTTGAGAATGTGACTGAATTCGTGAGCGACCACCCCTTGGAGCTCTGCTCGAGTCAACCTTTCCAGAGTCCCCCGCGTCACACCCACCACGGCGTTGCTCGGATCGGTACCAGCCGCGAATGCATTGATCCCATCCTCCTCGTCCATGATCCACACCTCAGGCACCGGCAGGCCCGAAGCAATCGCCATTTCCTCCACCACATTCAACAGCCTGCGTTCGGATAGATCGGTCGTCGTCGGCTCCACCTGCCTGCCACCCAGGCTCTGAGCCACGACTTTTCCCCCTCCGGAAAGTTGTGCCAGTTTGATCCAGCTACCGATCATGATCACTCCACCAACCACAACACTAACCACCCCGAAAAGCGACGGATCCCACCATCCGATCTCGGGTGCGGCGTAAGTTCCGCTGGAATCTCTCGTGCTGAAGGAAGTGACTCCGATCGCTACGAAATACATCACCACGATCACTCCGATCACGGAGAGAAGAAACCACCAGACCAGCAGTCGGCTCGACTTTCTGGCTCGATCCTGTGCCTCGAAAAAGTTCATCGGAGGTCCACCGGCGGGTGTCAGAACTGCACCTTCGGAGCCTCGCGCTCGGCCTCGTCGTCGATCTCGAAGGGAGAGGCCTCGTTGAAGCCGAACATTCCCGCAACCATATTGTTGGGGAACACTTCACGCTTATTGTTGTACGCGAGTACCGAGTCATTGTAAGCTTGCCGAGAAAACGCAACCTTGTTTTCAGTCGTAGTGAGCTCCTCGCTGAGTTGCATCATATTCTGATTGGCTTTCAGGTCGGGATAAGCCTCGGCGACGGCAAACAAACGCCCCAGCACACCACCAAGACCAGCCTCTGCTTTTCCGAGTTTGTCCATCGAGGCAGCATCTCCCGGAGTCGCCGACTCACGGGCACCGGCGGCCACATTGCGAGCTGCAATCACGGCTTCAAGGGTCTCACGTTCATGGCTCATATAAGCCTTCGCGGTTTCAACCAGATTCGGAATCAGATCGTGGCGCCGTTTCAATTGCACATCGATCTGCGAGAACGCGTTCTTGTACATGTTCCGCAATTTCACGAGGCCGTTGTAAACGCCCATCATGAAAATTCCGATAAGGGCGACCAGACCGACCACCACGACAACTCCGATTACAAGTGCTGAAATTCCGCTCATTTTATTAGATTTGCGGCGAAGCTAGCACGCGCGATCTCGTTTGCCAGTCCAAAACGCGGAACTAGCGCCTCCGCCCCCTGTCACCCCAAAGTCCACGCCCTTCGAGCAGTCTCTCCTTCATGTCCGCAGAAATCGAATCATTGCCGTTGATGAATTCCGTGGCAGCCGCTTTGTCCTCCTGCATCCATCTCGCAGCGACCACACCAGTTGCTCGATTGCGATCGCCTTCGTCTTCAATGAGCGCTGCGACTTCGACCAATTCCGCTGGGGACGAGGTCCGATTGCTGAATACATAGGTTTCAGCCGCGCTGTCCTTCACCTCAGCTGATGTCTGACTCTTGACGAAATCCAAGGCCGCCGCGCTATCCGCAGCTGCCCAGATCGGCATGACATCCCGCATTGAATCACTTTTCGCCTCGTCGTCATCAAGGCTGGCGAGCCAATCCATTGAGCCTTTCACGTCTTCGCGCGCGTAGCTTTTTGCCACGGAAGGAACTGCATCTCGCATTGCCTCCTTATCACTCATTTTTCCGATCTCTGCCGCTGCTAGTTCCGGGCTCGTCTGAGCAAGTCCCTCAATCGCGGATGCCAAGGCCCGCCCCCGTTGATCTTCCGGAAGTCCATTCGCCCAAGCCTCCGCCTCGGCGAAGTTCGCCGCGCCCCACCGACGGCCGATCGTATCGTTCGCGTCGCGTCGTGCGTCCGGCTCCATCTCGGACGCCATGGCTGCCGCTTTGGCTGGATCGTCTTTTGCAACTTCCGATACGACCGATGACATCGCATCATCACTTTTGGTCGTTAGGGAGGAAGCCCAATCCATTGCCGCTTCCGGATCTTGCTTCGCCCATTCTCCAGCAATAATCCCGCCAGGTCCCTGGCCTCCAAATCTGCCACGCCCTCCGCCCATCATGTTCATCATCGCAAATTGCGCCGGATTTGAGGTGTAGTATTTCGCCGCGTTTACCGGATCGGTTCCTGCCCACCCTTGGAGAACTGTGGGGCGAACGAAGGCTCCCGCCATTCCCATCGTGTCCGTGTATGCCATGGCTGCCGTGGGATCCGTCTCGGACCATTTTCCAAAAAGGAGGACCGCAGCAAGAATCCGTTCGTTGAACGGTAGGCTATCAAGTTTTTCTGCCTCCGAGGCAAACTGATCGGGACTTAGGCTCCCGTAAAAGTCGAGTAGCCCTTGCACCCTTCCGCTCTGCCCTGGTTTCCGGTAGATCTCATCGACGCTCCGGACGGGTTTCTTCCTCCCCGAAGAATCCATATTTCCTCCCATCTCGCTCCTATTTGAACCTCGCGTTCTCCCTTCTGCGGCAACTCCATTCGCCTCCGCATCGCTACCTCCTGCGCCGCTTTTCCCAACGCCAAATCCAACTCCAAGTCCGAGCACAAGCGCCACTCCCGATACCAAAATGTTTTTGTTCATGTCTGTGAATGTTCCGTTCTCCAGCACAACCCCACCAGTGAAAAAAAGTCGCAAAAAAAGGGCCGTATCCGAAGATACGACCCTTTTTGAAAAACAAACAATCCCCAGGATTAGCGCTTGGAGAACTGGAAGCGGGCGCGAGCACCTGGCTGACCTGGCTTCTTACGTTCTTTCATCCGTGGGTCACGAGTCAAAAATCCTTCTGGCTTGATGACCTTGCGGTTCTCAGGATCAAACTGTGTAAGCGTACGGGAAATCGCGTGGCGAATCGCGATCGCCTGTGCGTGCTTTCCTCCGCCCTTTACAATCACGTTAACATCGAACTTGTTCACCATGTTCACGACCTGAAAAGGGGCGATCACCGAGTTCTGAAGGTCAATGGTAGGAAGATAGTCTTCGAACGGGAGACCGTTGATGGTCACCTCACCGGATCCCTCTTTTACCCAGACACGGGCGACGGCGGTTTTGCGGCGACCCGTGGCGCTTTCTGTGGCGGTTGCTGGCATAATAATTGGTATTTAAAAATGAATGTTTAGCGGACCTCGTAAGCAACTGGCTCTTGAGCTTCGTGCGGATGTTCTGCACCGGCGTAAACCTTGAGCTTGCCAAACTGGGCACGTCCGAGGCGGGTCTTAGGAATCATACCCCAAACCGCACGCTCGACGAGAAGGATTGGGCGACGCTCGCGAACCTTGCGCGGAGTTTCCACCTTTTTCCCGCCAACATAGCCGGAGAAGCGAGTGTAAATTTTATCCGTTTCCTTGGTCCCGGAAAGGACGACTTGGTCCGCATTGACCACGACGACAAAATCGCCTGTGTCAACATGGCTGGTGAAGGTCGGCTTGTGCTTGCCCCTGAGCAGACGGGCAGCTTCCACGGCAACTTGGCCGAGGACTTTGCCTTTCGCGTCGATCACATACCATTTGCGGTCGATTTCGTGTGGCTTGGCGGAAAATGTCTTCATTTCGATAATTTGGAAGCCTCGTGGAGAGGCGCGTCTAATCGCTCCCTCCCGAGGGGGCGCGGAACTTAGGCACCCGCCCTCACGGTGTCAACCGGGAAATATTCGGAAAATTTCATCCGGCACTTCGCCATCGAAAGAGGAACAATTCTGGGGACTCGCCCGATTCAACGGGAGTCGGCCCGTCGATTGCTTTCGGTCATAACTATGGCATCTCCGACCCCCGCCCCAGAGCAAATTCTGATCGTAAAGGCCCTATACCGAAGGGATTCCGTCGGCATCAGCCCAAATCTATCCAAATTTTGTATGGTCTATCGTCTCCAGACTCTTTAGGCTTCCTCACGTGAAGTCCCTTTCCGATGTTCATGAATATCATTCACCTCCACTCACCCTCCCGGAAAGCAGAGAAATGTTCGCCCCTCCAATTTCCAATCGCAGCTATGGCGTTGATAATGGCCCGCTCCCCGGAATCACCTTTGATATTGAGACGAAGACGGTGAGTCCCCCTGCGAAAACCCAGCAAGCTGCGAAGAAGATCCTCATCGTCCAAGGCGATTGGGAATCGGGCATGTCGCGTCTCGCCCTCGACCTCCAGGATTCAGGACATAAGGTTTCCAAAATCGTCTTCTGTGCCCCTGATCTCATCTACAAAGCCCGCGGAATTAAGACACATGTCTACCGGAAGCCGATCGCTAATTTTGAACTCTGGCTCCGAACGCTCGTCTCCGACGAAGGCTATGACACCGTCTTTCTCTACAACCACTACCGCCCGTACAACCAGATCGCTTGGAATCTCTCTGAGGAACTGGGCCTTGATTGCTGGGTGTTCGAGCTTGGCCTAATTCGACCAAACTGCGTGATGGTTTTTCAAAACAACCGTTTTCCGATCCACGAAATCGCAGAAAAATGGGCGACCCTGTTGGCGGGAGGAGACGAACCTCCAGAACACGTCACACCTCCTGAACTCTGTAAGGTCAACACGCCCACTAAGTTGTTTGTCTTCGGTGCGAATTTCGTGATTAGCCGGATTACGTCCCCGTTATTCCCGAATTTCATCGACCAGAGAGAAATGAACCTGTGGCACCACGTGAAACACGGAGTCATTTACGTTTGGCGTTTTCTCCAGCGCGCGAGCGACGAGAGCTATGACCAACTTATGGCCGGTGAACTCTCCAAGAATTACTATGCCGTTCCGCTCCAGGTTCACAGCGACACCCAAATCCTCCGTTGTTCCAATTTCAAATCTGTCGAACAATTTATCCACCATGTCGTGGATTCCTTCGCGAAAAACGCGCCAGCGGACACTAAGCTCATTTTCAAGGTCCATCCGATGGATCGTGGATATAAGGACTACGACGACCTAATTCGGGGCCTTGACGAAAAACTCGGTGGCGGACGCCTCCTTTACGTGGACCGAGTCCACCTCCCGACCATGCTCGATCACGCGATCGGGGTTGTGAACATCAACAGCTCAGTCGGGATTTCAGGATTAGTCCATCGCGTGCCTGTCATTACTTTGGGAAAGGCAGTGTATGATCTGCCCAATCTCACTTACCAAGGAGGTCTTGACTCTTTCTGGACGAAAGCATCCTCCCCTCCCGCTTTTCGTGTGAAACAGTTCATTCGCCTACTTCTAACCCTCAACCAAGGTCGCGGCACCCTTTCCCAACGCTGTTTCAGCGTTCCTGGGAGATGCCGTATCAAATGGCCGGAACCGTTCTACTCCGAGTTTTTTAAGGGATCGAAACTTCCATAAGGACATGATCCGAGGATTACAGTCCTCCAAATACAATCCTCGGTTTCCCAGAAATCGACAGATTTCAGATGAGTATCGACGTCATTCTCCCATTTTCGGTGTCAACTGCCTAATTCTGGACTTTTCCTCCATTTCGTTGATCATACGATTCTCAGCTCCCAATAATTATAACCTCTCGAACGCCGAGAGAAATAACGTCCTCAAGATCACAAATCCCAATGCCCCTAGGACCAATATTGTCGCCGTGGCGTAAGGCCTATCCGGATAGTTCGCAGACTCCGGCAAATAAGGACGCTGAATCACAGTAAGAAATCTCGAGTTCGCAACGGCTTCCGCGCGGTTCTTCTCCAACAGAACTTCGGCACCAGCTCTTAACTTTATCGCAAATTCCAGATCTGCCTGCAGCCTCTTAAACTGGGCAGAAAGCAAATTGAGTCTGTCCTTTTCCGCACCGGAAAGCTTCGCTGATTCGATGCCCATCAGCTCTTCAAGTGAACGCAGCCGACTGCGCAAACCATCAATCATCGGCGAATCCGGAGAGTCGCGCAGCAAAGTGGAGAGCTGCGCTTCCGCACTGATCAACTCGGTCTTCATTTTCTCAACAGCCTTGATACTCGACTCGATTTCCTGTTCCGGGCTAATGAAATTGTGGGTATTTTGCATTGCGATCAACGCTTCGGTCGCACGTTTTACTCCCTCTTCTGTCCTCTTTACTTCTAACTCTACAAACTCCAACTGCTGATCGGCAATATCCTGATTGATCTGGTTCACGAATTTTTCTGCTTTCTCAAGCAATGCGTCCGCCAGCTCTTTTGACAATCCGGGATCATACGTGGAAACAACAATGCTTGTCATGCCGGTTTCTACGTTGAAATGAGCGGAAATTCGATTCCTGTAATATTCCAGCCTGTCTTCCAAGCTGGCATCCTTTTTGAGGCGAAAAATTGGATCAGTGGACGGACTGCTAAAATGGTTGGCTAGGCCGAACTCTTTTTCTATGCTAATTAAGAGATCGGAGGAACTGATATAGCCAATGGCGATCTGCGAGTCGAGCGAACCCGATTCGGTCAAGCCAGGCAGGGCAAGTTGTAGAAGGCCTGGATCCAGCCCCGTACTATTTTGCTTGGTAATTTTAAATTCCGCCGCGGATTGATAGCGATCAGCCATAAAGAGCCATAGGTATCCCAACATAGCTCCAATGGCGGACAGGTAGACCAATGAGGAAATCCAAGCGACCATTCGGAATGACCAACTCTTCTCATTTTCAAGAACATAATTTTTACTCATAGTGATGATTGATTGGCGGCTGATGCTCCCCCAGCAGGCCGTTTGCGAGGTGATCCGGGAATCGGGCGCTTCTTCTTCACGATCCCCCGGTTGACATACTTCTCGTACTGTGCAAGCCCTTCCTCGATATCCGGATAATACGTCGCGTTTCCATCCCTTAGGAACAATGCCGAATCGCACGAGTTCTTCAGTGTATTCATTGAGTGAGAAACGAATATAAGAGATGCCCTCGATTTGATCTCATCGAACGCGGCTTTCGCTTTCCTTCTGAAAACAGCGTCACCCACCGATGTTAGCTCGTCGATCAGATAAACATCGAAGCGGAAGGACATGGATAGCCCGAACGTCAATCGAGCACGCATTCCTGATGAATACGTATTCACAGGCATTCCAAAATAACTGCCAATTTCGGCAAAATCCTTTACCCCTTTCAAAACATGCGCTGTCTCTTGACGGTTCAACCCATTGATCTGACAAACGAACTCGACGTTCTGTTTACCAGTCAACGACCCTTGGAATCCAGTAGAAAGACCTAAGGGCCATGAAATATCTTGGTTCGTCACGATCTTCCCACTGTCCGCTGGTTCCGCACCTCCTATCAGACGAAGGAAGGTCGATTTCCCGGCACCATTTGGTCCAAGAACAGCGACATTCGTCCCAGTGGGTATCTCGAGCGAGACATTCTTCAGGATATACTTCCGCCCCCCGTTGACTGGATAGTATTTGGTCAGGTCGTGGAGTTTTATCATGCAGTTTGAGTAACTAGCGTTTGCTCAAAAAATTGAGATTCGCATTAAAGAAAATGAGCCCGAAACCGAGAGTCACTAGCATGACGACAAAAGGATAGGAAAGCGTCTCGTTCGGAATTTGATAGAACGGAAACAGGGATTTGCGACTAAGTTCGATGGTGTGGACTAGTGGATTCCATAGAAGATATTTCTGAATGCTCTCGGGAAGCGCGTTAGATGGGAACATCACGGCACTGATGAACATGAGCGGAGCTTGAAGGATCGGAACAATTTTCTCGAGTTCGCGCACGTGAACCGCGCCAACACCAAATATCAGGCCAAGTCCACAACCCATGAGCCATGTAAGCAGGAAGCAGGTGGCAAGAATATGGAGGTTCCCTAGGTAGAGTTCCACTCCGATCCAAATGGCCACGATCGAGAAGACTAAGAATGAAAACGTGACAGTTATGAGATCATAGAGAAACCGCGCGATAAATACGTCGAGAATTTTGACCTTTGGATAGACTATCAACCCCCCGTTTGCTTTCAATGCCCTGATCCCGCTCGACATCGGTCCGGTGAAAAGTTTGAGGAGCATTCTTCCGTTCAGAAGAAAGAATGCGAACGGAATTTCCGGTACGGTTCTACCAATAATAGGAAATAGAATCAACCCAAGGACCAAGACGGTGATGAGAGGTTCGAGAAGCATCCAAAAAAATCCTAGCTTGTACGGGCCAAATTTGGTCACGATCTCTCGCCGCAGCAACGCCTTGATCACAAGTATCTGGCTCGTCCAAGGTGAACGCCTGGGGATCGGAATAGGGTCGAACATCTAGATTATGGAAAGGCTCAATGTCATCGGGCGGATCTCGTGAGGGAGTATACCGAGACAGTGTTATACATCAGACGGGCCTTCTTTGGGGACACACCATACGCGATCATAAGGTCGAAGTACAACCTGTCCGCCTGACCCCTCGATAAGTCGGACTGAGTGAAGAGCCAATCGTGGAACACAGCAGCCCAGGTGTCTTTACTCCCCACTCCGTCTCCCAATTTGGCTTTAATATAGGATGGCGCGGTGATTCCGTTGGATGTATAGCCTCTACCGACTACCCATCGCTTGCCATTCAGATGGATAGTCCAATCTTTCATCACCCGGTAGTGTCCGTTCTTGAGTCTCCTTAGAACTGGTGATGCTGGAGTAGCCCTTTGGCTTGCGTTTGGTCCAACGATGTCTGCTGCGGGAGCACTTGAGAACGAGACACATGAAATGCAGCCTAGAATAGTCACGACCGGAAGTAGGATTCGGTGATTCACTTTTGGATCAATTTCTTGTGGCACGTTCGAGGTTGAAGATGCTCTGGGATAGCGGGAGGAGCTGGGTAACAAGCCTGTTCCACTGGGCGAGAGGTGCCTCGGTGATATAGACGAGATCCTCTCCTTCGATCAGAAACCGTTGCGTTAGGAAAATCACTCCCGGTTCTCTCAAATTAAACGTGTAAACTTTATCTGGATTCCCACTACGGAAAACGAAAACTCCCGAAGGGTCGGAGCGCCTCTCATCCAATCCGGAAGCAGCTGCAATTGCATCTGTCAGAGTCGGGGAGGGGACTGGAAAAGGGACTGTGATCGGGCGATTGATTGCGCCCATAACGTAAAATCGATTCGAATGGTCCGTGTTAACCATCAGAAGATCACCTTCTTCGACTGGGAACGGGTTTGATCGAAATCCTTTATAGTCGAATTGGTATTCACTACCGTTCCTCCGTAATGTGTATCCAACCAAGTGCTCTGATTGCTTAGGCCCCCCAGAAGCAGCTAGGAGATCGTGCGAAGTCATCCCGTTTCTCTCCAGACTCACAGGGCCGGCACTCCGAACCTCGCCGATGACATTGGCCGTGTTTGGCACCCTTCCGGCACGACCCACTACGATCTGGGCCGTATTCGAAATGGGTTTTGCTCGGCGATTTAGCTCTTCCGCAATATCGGAAAGCTCTCTGTCGAGAGTTTGGACAGTCCCGATATAGGGTATGCTTACGGTGCCATCTTGCGGCACTTCCAGCGGGCCAATCGTATATCCTCCCGATCCGGATTTGAAAGGACTCTGATCAGAGAGATCAGAAATGACGAATCTAAGCGAATCGCGAACCCTCACTTTGTCCGAGTAGCTATTTCCCTTGACCATAGGTGGGATGTCCCCGACGCCGTAGCGCCGCCCGGAGCCTGGAAGGTCCTCGTGCGATGCAACATTGATGAGTTCGAAACTTTGGTTCTCTTTGTCGATGTCCGACTTTTGCGGACCTGTTTGAGACATGAACATACACGAAACCAAGACCTGGGTGAAGATCACGCTTAAAAGCGTGTATTTTAGTAACCGGGGATTCAACATGTCTTGTATTTTCTGAGGATCGAAACCAACAAGGGCCGGAAGCGGCGCGCAGGCCGTTGAATGCGTTTTCGACTCAAGTGTCAAGCATGAGCTGGGTTTCATCGGACGGGAAGTAGTCCTTGAGCGAACCTCGCCGGAGTTTGACAAGATCGCCCGAAGAGGTGCTAATCCCCGCCGCATGGGGCACGATGAAGGAATCCGGATCGCTTGGCTGTTTCGCAGATTGAGGACGCATCCATTGTTGGATCCATTGGTCCAAGAGCTGGGAACTTGGCGGGATAGAACTTCGGTCGGCTGGGGATACCGCCCCAGTGGATCTGCCGCAATTGCGGACGCCACCCGGTGGAAAGGTCCGCTTCTACTGATGGAGGACGCCTTCGTGAGGTCTCTGAAGCCGGGTGCGAAATGCGTGTATGGTGTCGTGGCTGACTCGGAAGGCATTTACTATGATGCATCCGGAAAGAGCGACCTGCTAAGAGCTTTGGAGGTGGGCACACCCTGCGGTTGGATGAGGAAACAATCCGCCTCTCCGGATGAAATCTCGGCACTAATCGCGCGTTTCATCGCATCCCGAACTTCCAAGTACAACTGGTATCCTGGTGATTTCTCAGGTGAAAAAACTCCTGAAGAACGGGGCGTGTTGGTGATCGACCAAACGCGGGGCGACCTTTCTCTGGAGCATGCAGGTGTAGCTGCCGGAGAATTTGACCGCATGATCCGAGACGCTTTGGATGAACATCCAGACAAGCCGATCTATCTTAGGGCACATCCGGACCATCGCTATCGAGGGAAAACCACGTGCTTCGCTCCATGGGTTTTCTCCGAGAAACGTATCACTATCCTTCCCGCCAACCTTTCTCCGGCGGCCTGCTTCGGCTTTTGCGACGAGGTATATGTCGCCAGCTCACTGATGGGCATGGAAGCGCTACTCCACGGCTGCGCGGTCAAAACCTACGGATGGAACTTTTATGCGGGCCGTGGCCTGACCGAAGACCGTGGCCGTGGACGAGTGCAGTCTAGGGAAAGAACGACCAACCTCCACCAGCTCTTCGAGGCGGCCTATCTCCAGTATTCCCATTATTTCGATCCAGACTCGGGTGAACCTTGTGGATTGGGGCGCATTCTCGATCATCTTGAGCTTCAGCGTGAAATCGCCAAGCAGAATGCCGGCCTCCGTGTTACGGTGGGGTGGACTCCGTGGCAGCGCTCGCTTGCCGAGGAGTTTTTCCGCTCCCCCGGTTGTACAGTTTCACATTTGCCCGAGTTCGGGGACAAAAGCAGGGAAAAAAATTACCTCCTTTGGGGCGGATCGGATGCGCCCGTGACCTCCGACAGTCCCGTGACCAGGGTGGAAGACGGATTTCTTCGTTCCGCAGGCCTAGGAGCCGATTTCCACAAGCCGATGTCTTGGGTCATCGATGATCTCGGTATCTACTTCGATCCCACGCAACCAAGCCGTCTGGAAACAATCCTGGAGGCGGGAGAATTCTCTCCCACGGATATCGATTATGCGAGGGAACTCGTCACATTCCTGAAGAGCCACCGACTTTCCAAATACAATCTCGCGGACTCCCCAATCACATGGCGAAAGACGATGGCTGCCGGGAAAAAGGTGATCCTCGTACCAGGCCAGGTGGAAGCCGATGCCTCGATCCGGAAGGGCAGTCCCGAAGTGAAGACCAACGCAGAGCTCTTGAAACGGGTGCGCGCTGAGGAACCAGACGCGTTTCTCATTTTTAAAAGCCATCCGGATCTCGTTGCGGCAGCCCGCCATGGCAACCCGATTCCCGCAGGAGCCGAGGGCATCGCCGATCTGATCGTGACCGACGGCAATGTGATCGACTGGTTGGACCTCTGTGATGAGGTGCACACGATGACCTCAACGGTCGGCTTCGAGGCGATCCTGAGAAATATCCCGGTCCGAACCCACGGCCTTCCATTCTACGCTGGTTGGGGCCTGACACGAGATCTGCTGCATTGTGCTCGGCGGACGCGGAAACTCTCGGTGGACGAACTCGCTTGCGGGGCGCTCATCCTGTATCCTCGATATCTGAATCCCATCTCTGGCGAATTCACATCCGGCATCCAAATTGCCAGACTTCTGGCACGCGGTGATTTCCATCGAGAGCACCCTCCTTGGCACATGCGAATTGTTTCGATCTTGAAGCATACTTGGGTAAGGCTCGCGCGAAAATAATGGCTCGCTCGAACGATCTCTCCACAGAAAGCCAGAAACGCACGCTCCGGATCGCGATCGTGACGGATACCTATGTGCCCGATATCAATGGGGTCGCGATTTCGCTGGGACGGCTGGCGGGCGGATTGCGAAATATGGGCCACCAAGTGGAGATCATACGCTCCGGAAAATCACACGGTGAAGCCGAAACCACCGTATTCTCTTGGCCACTCCCAGGCTATTGGGAAATCAAGGTGGGTGCACCCTGGCCCGGAGAAATCCGCAGACGTTGGGCAAAGATCAGGCCGGACGTGGTTTACATCGCGATCGAGACCCCCCTCGGTTTTTCAGCTGCGGCAGCTGCTTTAAAACTCGGAATTCCGATCCTTGGAGGCTTCCACACAAATTTCAGCGAATACCTCGTGAAATACGGTTTTGGCTGGGTCGGAAAGCCAGTGAGTGCCTATCAGAAATGGTTCCACAGCCGATTTTTTCGCACTCTAGTCCCCTCCCCCGATATGCGGGTCACGCTAGAATTGGAGGGCTTTCAGAATGTTGAAATACTTGGTCGGGGGGTGGATACGGAACTTTTCCACCCGGCGAAACGAAGTCCTTCCCTTCGTAAAGAATGGGGCGCAGATGCCGATACCCCGGTCGCACTCGTGGTTGGTCGCGTTTCTGGTGAAAAGAACATCAACCTGGCACTCCGTGCCTTCGCGAAAATGCGCGTGATTCAACCCGAACTCGTAGCCGTCGTAATTGGGAACGGACCGATTTGTCGTAGGCTCGCACGCGAAAATCCGGACGTCCACTTCCCTGGATATTTCCTCGGGGAAAAGCTCGCCGAAGCCTACGCCTCTGCCGATATGATGCTTTTCCCCAGCGAGACCGAGACCTTCGGAAACGTGACACTTGAGGCGATGGCTTCCGGCCTACCCGTGGTCGCATTCGATTATGCTGCCGCTGGTTGGCACGGCACCGACAGAGTGGATTGCCTGAAAGTTCCGCTTGGCGAGGAAGCAGAGTTTCTTGAAGCTTCCTGCTCGCTCATGGAGACCGCAGTGCGTGAAAATATTGGAGCCAAGGCACGGAAAACTGCAGAGTCCATCGGATGGCCGGCCATTGTGCAACGATTCGCCTCATTGCTTCAAGAAGCGGCGACACATCATTAAGACATCTCGCTAGGCAAAAATCTTCTCGCCCAAGGCCCCTCCCCCACGCAACCTGCGCCCGCAATGCTCAAAGCTGGAATCGTAGGCCTCCCCAACGTCGGAAAATCGACCCTCTTCAATGCCGTCACTCGCACTCGGAAGGCGGAGGCGGCGAACTATCCATTCTGCACCATCGATCCGAACGTCGGCATCGTCATGGTCCCGGACGAGCGCCTCGCGGTGCTCTCGAAGATTTCCGGATCACAGAAACTTGTTCCCACCGCCATCGAGTTCGTCGATATCGCGGGCCTCGTCGCAGGAGCTTCCGAAGGAGCAGGCCTAGGCAACAAATTTCTCGCCAACATCCGTGAGACCGATGCCATCGTCCAGGTGGTGCGTTGTTTCGAAAACGACGACATCATCCACGAACTCGGTTCCGTCGATCCCATCCGCGATATCGAGATCATCAACGCGGAGCTCATTCTAGCCGACTTGGCTGCTTTGGAAAAACGCCGCCATTCTCGCGAGAAGAAAGCCAAGGGCGGCGACAAGGAAGCGAAGAAAGAAGTCGAACTGATCGATATCATCATGCCGCATCTCGATGCCGGAAAACCCGCTCTCACCTTAGAATTTTCCATCGAGGATGCTGAGATTGTGAAAGAGTTTTTCCTGCTTTCCTCCAAGCGCTCAATCTACGCCTGCAACGTCTCAGAGGACGAACTCGCCGGTGCGACCGAAAATCCGGATTCCCACGAACAGGTCGCGAAAGTCCAGAAATACGCAGCCGAGCATTCTGGTGCAGAGGCCGTTGTTATCTCCGCGCGTATTGAAGAGGAATTGAGCGAAATGCCGGTAGAAGAAGCGAACGAATTCCTCGCTGAAATGGGCGTCACCGACTCCGGTGTCTCCGGCCTCATTCGCGGTGTTTACCACCTCCTTGGCTTACGCACCTACCTTACCACCGGAGTGCAGGAAACCCGCGCATGGACCATCACTCAAGGCGACAAAGCACCCGCCGCTGCCGGTGTCATTCACACAGATTTCGAGCGCGGATTCATCGCTGCGGAAGTCGTCCACTACGATGACCTTGTCGCCGCAGGCACGAAGGCTGCCGCGAAGACCGCAGGAAAAGTTAGAATCGAAGGTAAGGAATACGTCGTGAAAGATGGCGACGTGATCGAGTTCCGCTTCAACGTTTGATCGCGCGAGAACTCGTCTTTCAAACAGGATCCCTCACCTGTCGCCACTGCTTACTTCGTCAGCAGATCGGCGAGGCAAAGATGGGCGCAATACGGAGAATGACCTCAAAGTCATTTTTCCTCAATCGGCTCCATCTTCTCCGCTTCTCCTTTGTTGGAGATCGCATTGATCAAGGATTCACCGGTTTCCTTTTGGTGGCGAATGGCAAGGCCTGCAAAAAACGAAGCCGCCGCAAGAACGAGAAAAAGTAGAATCATCCCAATGCCACCATTCGAGGATGGCTGGACGGCGACTTGTCGAGGCTGCTCTCTGCGGCGTGGCTTTTCTTCCCTTGGAGGTGCTGGTGGAAGCTCCGAAGCTCTGTCCTCGACTGGCTCCGCCATCGGCTTCTCTCTTGCAATCGTATCTAGCTCCTCTTCAGAAAGGGTGAAATCAAAAGCAACATCTCCTAATTTAATGGACATCCCTGAACGCAGAGCCACGACCTGCTGGCGGCTTCCATCCACCTTGATTCCGTTGGTCGATCCGAGATCTTTGAGCTGATAGCCCCCCTCCACACGGTGCATTTCCGCGTGCTTCCCGGAAACGGATCCGCTATCAATGACGATATCGTTGTCGCTGCCTCGCCCTAGACTCACGACTTTTCGGTCAAGTTGGAAACGATAGGGCTGCGCGTTTTTTTCAGGGACGGTGATGAGGACTCGAGGCATGGTAGTTAAACGTTCGGGTTTTCTTGTTTCTAACGCGAAAACGCTCTCTGGTGCATACAAAAATTTCGCCGAATTTTGAGATTGTTTCCAGTTGCCACCCTGCCCGGCATCTGCTTTCCTGCTCGCGCTATGGCAAACGCGACAAACGTCCTCTCCTCCGGCATCGAAATCATCGGCTCCATCCGCTTCTCGAACGACATGATTGTCGACGGAAAGGTCGAAGGGGAAATCACTTCCGACAAGGGCAAGGTCACCATTGGTGAGAATGCCATGGTGAAAGGCGATGTCACTGCGGGCGACGTGAAAGTTTACGGAAACGTCGAAGGCAAGATCACTTCCCAACGCTGCGAACTGAAGGACAAATCCAAGATCAACGGCGACATCAAATCCAAGGTATTCTCCATGGAAGAAGGCGCCCAACTCTGCGGCCGCACCGAAATCGGCGGCTGATTTTTTCAGTGTCCTAAAATTCTCAAAAGCGGATCACTGGATCCGCTTTTTTCATTTCATCCTGCAATGTGATCGAGGTGGGACCAGTGCAGATCACCGATCTTTGAGAACTCCTTGGCAACACGGTGCGAAATGCCGTCAGTCGCTCTGAAGCAGTACTCTTAAAGCAATGAACCTTCCTATGGGCCGCTTATTTTGATCCGGCACGGAGTATGCGAAACAGGGAATGACTATGAATGCCCACTCGTGGATTGCCCCTCTCGCCCGCACCGGATATGCCGCCGAAGCAATCGTTTACCTGATCATCGGAGCCATGGCTCTCCTCGCATCATTAGGGAAGGGCGGAGGCCTCATCGGCTCCTCTGAAGCATTGCGAGAACTCGCGTCGAAACCCTTCGGTGGCGTTCTGCTCATCGTTCTCGGATTTGGCTTGCTCGCTTATTCTGCCTACAGACTGCTTTGTGCGTTCGTGGATTGCGAGAATGAGGGAGAAGATGGGAGTGGTCTCTCGAAGCGTCTGGGTTACCTCGCCAGCGGTCTCGTCTATGGCTCACTAGGAGTCACAGCCCTCACAGGATTAGGTTGGGGCTCCGGAGGAAAGGAAGAGAAAATGACATCGCAAGCCTTGGAAATTCCGGGAGAGATAGTTCTCGTCGGAGCTGTAGCACTTGCAATCGTCGGCGCCGGCGTTTTCCAAATCGTGAAAGCGGTGAAGGGGTCCTTCCGCCACAAGTTCACCCTAGATTCATTCGCAGCAACTCGACGGAACTGGATTGAGAAATCTGCAAAATTTGGCCTAATCTCTCGCGGTATCGTTTTTTTGGTGATCGGTTTTTTCCTACTTACCGCAGCAGTGCAATCCGATCCCTCAGAGGCAAAAGGCTTCGGAGAGGCACTTGCTGAAATCTCCCAGCAGACCTACGGAGCCATCCTGCTCGGACTCACTGCTGCAGGTCTTATTTGCTATTCTGTCTATTGCTCAGTTCTCTCGATCTACGGAAATTTCGGAAGCCGCGCGTAGTCAGTCGTCCTCGCGTCTAAGTTACCACGCCGCATTCAAGTAAATGTATCTAACATTATTTCCTCCAGCCTCGACTTGGATGAATGATGAAAAGCGCGCCCACGTCGCAGAGGGAACGCTCAACGCCATATCGGACTCTACCGTCCGTAGCGGCCCGATGGTTGCGAGACACATATTTCGCGGAAGTAACTCGGGGCCACTCTCAGAACGGATCATCGTCCACCCACTCGTTGCCCACGTTCCACGTCTCCACCATTTCCTTCGGAAAATCCTCCAAGAAACGCGAAGGTCGGCAGAGAATATCGCCAGTGTAGCTCTTCGGATTGAGCATCGGGTAAGTCAGGTAGAGTTCGTCCTTCGCCCGGGTGAGGGCGACGTAAAATAGTCGGCGCTCCTCCTCGAATGCAGCCTCGTCATCCATCTCGAGAATGCGACCGTTGGGAAACTGACCGTCCACAAGCCAGATAAGAAACACCACTTTCCACTCCAGCCCCTTGGCTTGGTGGATGGACGAAAGGGTCACCTTGTCGTCATCGCGCTCCGTCTTGTCACCCGTCGGTTCGCCATCCGTCGTACTCATCAGTGAAAGCTGGGCGAGGAACTCCAGCACGTCATCGTAGGTGCCGCCATACTGGATCAGTTGCTCGATATCTCCGCGCCGCGCCTCATAATTGTCGAAGCTCTCCTTCAGGTAATCGTCGTAAATCCCCTCCAGCACGCTGAAAATCATCTCCGAGGGAGTGGAGAACTCCCCCCCTGGATTCAACTCATCGAGCGTGTAACAAAGCTGCTCCCAGTGTTTCGCCGCCTTTTTCGGCAGCGGATAGCATATGAAAATATCCGACCACTTATCAGGCGGCTCCGGGTTCGCCGAAACAGGATCACGCAACCACTTCAGCCAGAGCTTCTCTGATGTCCCCGGCCCGCAACCTGGCAGCATCTGGACGATCCGCTTGAAGCTCACCTCGTCCTTGCGGTTTGTCACGAATCGCAGGAACGCCGCCACGTCCTTGATGTGCGCTTGCTCGAAAAACCGCAGCCCGCTGGTAATCGCGAACGGGATCCCCCGTCGGGTCAGCTCCATCTGGATCTCCATACTCTGGAAATGCGCCCGATAGAGCACCGCCATTTCCGAGAGTTCAATTCCCTCATCTCGCAGCTCCAGCATGCGCTGCGCTACGAAGCTCGCCTGAGTTCCCGGATCCTCCAGCGCGACCAATGCCGGCTTCGCCCCCACTTCCGCTCGCGAGGATCTCAGATTCTTGTCGAAACGCATCCTGTTCGCCGCTATCGCCGCATTGGAAAGATCGAGAATCTCAGGCACGCTGCGGTAGTTCGTCTCGATGGTGTGGATGACCGCCCGTTCGTAGCGCTTCTGGAAACTGAGAATGTGATCCACCTCCGCCCCGCGCCAAGAGTAGATCGATTGCGAATCATCCCCCACAGCCATCAGACTGTTTCCCTCTCCGGCGAATAGGTCGATCAACTCGCTCTGCACCGCGTTCGTATCCTGATACTCGTCCACCAGAATATGGCGGAAACGCTTGCGGTAAATCGCCAGAATTTCCGGATGTTTTTTGAAAAGATCCACCGTTAGGCATAGCATGTCATCGAAATCCAGTGAGTTCGTATCCCGCTTTTTCTTCGCATATCCCTCCGCCACCTTCTCCAACTCCTCATACCAATCCTCGAAATACGGATACTTCGTCCTCAGCAATGCCTCCAGAGAAATACCCGTGTTCGCCATCAGGCTGATCATCGAGATCAGCACGTCCGGCTTCGGAAAACGGCGCTGCTTGGTATCGATATCCATCCCACCCATCACCGTTTTCATCAACGACTTCTGGTCGTCCCTATCAAGAATGGAGAAGGATTTGGTAAAACCGATCTCATCCGCATGGCGGCGTAGAATGCGATTGCAGATCGAGTGGAACGTCCCGGCCCAGAGATCGTTCACGTCCCCGGTCACCAGTGAACGGACCCGCTCCACCATTTCCCGTGCTGCCTTGTTAGTGAATGTCAGCAGCAGGATGCTCCGCGCTGTCTCCCCCTGATCCAGCAGCCACGAAACCCGGTAGGTCAGCGTCCGCGTCTTGCCAGATCCCGCCCCCGCAATCACCAGTGCCTTACCGGGCGGCGATGTCACCGCACGATGCTGCTCCTCGTTGAGCGCTTCCGCGTAATCGATCCCCGAGGCCGTTACCGGCTTCGTCCGCTGCAATTTGTATTCCCGCGCCATCTTCCGCAAGAGCCTTCCACGGCTTTCAGGAAACGTCCAACAACATCATTCCACGGGCACCTTCGCCTCCGCTTCATCCAGCGTATCCCCCGCGTCCACAGCCTTCGCAAACGCATTGAAACGGGAAAGCTCCCGCGCCACCACAGGCATCAGGAAATAGACTCCGATCAGGTTGGGAATACTCATCGCGAAGAGCGAGGCGTCAGAGAAATCAATCGCACTGGACATCGAAGCAGCTGCCCCGGCCACAATGATTCCGCAGAAGATCAATTTGTAGAGGAGTGCTACTATATTGCTTTTTCCGAACAGGAACTGCCACGCCTGCAATCCGTAGTAGCTCCATGTGATGAGTGTCGAAAACGCAAACAGCAGCACGCATATAAACAACACATATTTAAATCCAGCATGGACAGTCTCGAAGGAAGCCGAGGTCAGTCCGATCCCGAATGCGGTGTCGTTATTCCCAGGATTCCCAATCTCGAACTGCTGCCCGTTGATTAGGAAGTTTCCTGTGTCGTTGTCAAAGTGCATCGTCGTAACGAGGACGAGCGAAGTCATCGTGCAAACCACGACAGTATCGATGAAAGGTTCCAACAGAGCCACAATTCCTTCACTGGCCGGCATCCGGGATTTCGCCGCTGAGTGCGCGATCGGCGCCGATCCGATACCTGCTTCGTTAGAAAACGTCGCACGCCGCATTCCCCAAATGAAGGCGGCCAAAATGCCACCACCTACCGCCGCGCGCGGAGTAAACGCTTCGGTCACGATCTCCTGCAAAGCGATCGGAATATGGTCCGCGTTGACGATCAACACGATGAGCGCGCTGATCACATAGACCACGCACATCATTGGTACTAGCTTCGAGGTGACTTTCGCAATGCTGTGAATCCCACCGATGATCACTAGTCCTGTCAGGATGGCTATGATCAGGCCGAATACCCACTGCTTGTCTGCGAAGAAACTCGCCTCACCTCCCGTGACATTGAGCAACTGCGCCGTTGCTTGATTGATCTGGAATACATTCCCACCACCGAAAGAGGCAAACACACAGAAAATCGCGAATAGAACCGCAAGCACCATCCCTACGGGTTTCAGCCCCCGCTCAGCGAATCCTTTTCGCAAATATTGCATCCCGCCGCCGTGGATCCTGCCCTCTTTATCGATCTCCCGGTATTTCATCCCGAGCGTACACTCCGCAAACTTCGTGGCCATTCCCAGGAATCCACTAAGGAAAAGCCAGAACGCCACGCCTGGGCCAGCCATCGAGATCCCGATCGCTACGCCGGCGATATTTCCCAATCCCACAGTTCCGGAAACCGCCGTCGTCAGTGCTTGGAAATGGGTAATTTCTCCCACATCGGTCCCATCACTGTATTTCCCTCTCACCGTCCGGAGCGCCAGAGGAAACGCCCGCAAATTAATAAAGCGGAACGCGAGCGTGAAAATCAATCCCGCCGCCGCCAACCACAGGACGATCCACAGGACATCGTATCCGGCGATGGGAATGGTTGAGAAAATCCCGTCGACAAACCAGCCAGTCGAACCCTTGAACAACTCGTCAATTTTCTGATCCACCGTCATTTCAACCACCACCGGCTCCACTTCAGCCGATGGATCTACCGTATCGGGTTCCTGAGCTTGCAACGGCCCAAACCCAGCAAAAAATCCGAGTAAAACTGCAAGCAAACGAATGGGAATCACGGAGCGTTTCGTCATGGCGGAGGACACTGGCAATCCAAGTGCCAACCTGCAAGACGCAATGCCGGATCGAATGGCGGGAATTTGGAATATTGGTCTTTCTGAAACCAATTGCCACCCATACAGGTCCAACAAATCCGGAGATCAGTCTTCCTCTTCGTCCACTTCCGGGGCTTTGGGAAGTTTGTCCACCTCTTCGAGTAGGTTCACTATCTCCACTCCACGAACGGCGGAGTTGTCGTGGCGGAAGCTCAGGACTGGAGTGGATTTCAATACCACCCGTTTCATGACAGCCTTCTGGATTGCTCCATGAGCTTTGTTTAGTTTCTCCAGAATCGGCTCCGCCGATCCACCGATTACACCGATCCAGACTTTGCCTTCTTTGAGGTCTTGGGTCACTTCCACCGCACTTACAGTTACCATCTTACCCGCCCACTCATAGTCATGTTGAATCACCGTGGAAATTTCACGGCGGAGCAATTCGTTCACTCGGTCAATACGGCGGGACATGGTTTGGTAAATGCTGAAATTCTGAAAACTGAAAAGCTGAAATGAAAGGGAAACTGCCAACCTGAGGATATCAGCATTTCAGCATTTCAGCGTTTCAGATTTTACCTATCAAAGCGCCTGAGGAACTTTGTCGAGTGTGTAGCACTCGATGATATCGTCTTCTTGGTATTCATTGAAATCACCGAGGCGAATACCGCACTCGAAGTTCGTGCGGACCTCCTCGACCTCCTCGTGGAAGCGACGAAGCGTAGACATTTTGCCGTCGAAAACAGGGATTCCTCCGCGGATCACGCGAGCATGAGCCTTGCGGTGGATCTTGCCGTCCGTGACAAAAGAACCGGCAGCCTTGCCTTTGTTGACCTTGAACACCTGACGGCACTCAGCGTGGCCGATGACTGTTTCGCGAGTGAGTGGCTCGAGAAGTCCGAGCATCGCTTCGCGGACTTGGTCGATTAGTTCGTAAACGATAGAGTAGAGCTTAATTTCGACAGAGGCAGCCTTAGCTGCTTTGACAGCTTTTGCCTCTACCTTCACGTTGAAGCCCATGACGATCGCGTCCGAAGAGGCCGCGTAGGCGATGTCCGACTCGGTGACAGGACCAGCGGCCGCTGTGATGAACTGGCACTCCACCTTTTCGGATTCGATTCCGAGAATAGCCTTTTTGATTGCCTCGACAGAACCCTGAACATCGCATTTAAGGATGATCTTGAGTTGGTTCTTACCGCCGCCTTCGTTGACCATGGAGAACAAGTCTTCCATACGATTGCGGTGCTGGGGCTTGAGGCGTCTGAGGCGTAGTTCCTCCTGCCGCTCGCTGGCGAGTGCCTTTGCTTCGCGCTCATTTTTCATCTCGGTGAGATGATCTCCAACGTGGGGAAGTTCCTCGAAACCGATGACTTCGACGGGGGTCCCCGGCAGTGCAATCTTCACATTCTCTCCAAGATCATTGATGAGTGAGCGGACTTTTCCGGCGAAAGGACCGCAGATGAATGGTGTTCCGATTTTTAATGTGCCGGCCTCGACAATCACCGTAGCGGTGGTTCCTCGACCGGGAACAACGCGAGCCTCGATCACACCGGCGCGGGTAGTAGCCTTTGGATTTGCGCGGAGTTCCAAAACTTCCGCCTGAAGAACGATGAGTTCAAGAAGTTCGTCCATGCCCTCGCCCTTTAAAGCAGAAATGGTAGCGAACTCGGTATCACCGCCGTAGTCCGTGGTCTGGAGACCATTCTCAGCGAGCTGAGACTTCACACGCTCGACGTTCGCCGAGGGAAGGTCGCACTTATTAATAGCAACGATGATCGTTTTCTTGGCCTTTTGGGCGTGTTTGATCGCCTCAAGAGTTTGTGGCATAATGCCGTCATTCGCTGCAACCACGATGATGGCAATGTCCGTGATGGCGGCTCCACGCTCGCGCATGTCTGAGAAAATAGCGTGTCCGGGCGTATCGAGAAAAGTGATCAAAGTATCACTGTGGTTCACCTGATAGGCACCGATGTGTTGGGTGATGCCACCAGCCTCACCAGTGACGACCTTGCTCTTGCGATAGAAATCAAGGATCGAAGTCTTGCCGTGATCGACGTGCCCCATGATCGTGACGATGGGCGGACGGATCGTTAAAAGATCCTCTGGCTCCTCATCAGGTGCCTCGGGTTCGACGATGACTTCTTCTACCTTATGGAAGCCCTTATCCTTGTCGCGCTTTTCACGCTCGAAGGTGAAGCCGTGGATCTCGCAGACTTGCGCGGCGACCTCTGGTTCGATGGGCTGGTTTGGCGCGGGGAATACTCCCAGTTTGATGAGGTCTGCCATCACCTCGTAAGGCTTTAGGCCGAGACGGCTGGCAAGCTCCGGCACAAGAATAGGCGGCTTGATCACGATGAGTTTCGGATCATCCGACGAAAACTCGCCATCCTCCCCCGCCTCATTGGACACATCCGAAGCTGCGACTTGAGCGATATCCTGCCCTGTAACAAGGTTCGGATCCTCTTCGTCCTTATCCAGAATTTTCGAGATACTGCCGATCACTTTCTTGCCGGCGGGCGCTTTCTTGCGGACCTTGGGCTTCTGTTCTTCAGCGAAAAGATCGAGGGCGTTCGCTTTCGCTGCCTCGACCTTGCTAGGTGCGGCAGCGGCTTCGGCTTCGATTTTCTGGCGTTGCCTTCTGGACGGCTTTTTCTTGTCCTCGATGAGATCGAGCACGGGCTTCTGCTGGTCAGAGGAGTTGTCGCTTTTTTTAGGCATCCGTTGTTCTGGAGAATTGATAGTAATGATAGGCAGTGAAATTTGGTAGGTTGGAGGGAGGTTCAGTCCTCAGAGGAAGCAGTTTTGACCTCGGTTTCCGTGGCAGTTTCCACCAAAGTGCCTTCGGCTTCCTCGGTAGTATCGGCAGCAGACTCTGAGGCTCCGCCGACTAGTCCACGGGCGCGTTCCAAGATACTTTCTGCGTCTTCCGCAGCAATCTCAAGGGCACCGGTAAGAAACTCGACCGGCATATCGACGATCATCTCTGCGCTCACTCCTCCGAAGAGAGTGAGTTTCTCGGCAAGCTCGTCGGTGATCCCGAGCTGCTCTCCGAGCGAGTGAGCCACGCCACCGATCTTCTCCTTAAATTGCTCTTCCTTTGTCTCGTCCTTGCGGACCTGAACATCCCAGCCCATAAGCCGGGAGGAAAGGCGTGCGTTCTGACCCTTGCGACCAATTGCCTTACTCAGGTCTTCTTCGCTGACGGTGACCAAGATGACTTTATCGGCCTCATTCGGCGTAATGGTAATCAGTTCCGCAGGCTTCAGCGCCTCACGGACAAGTTCTGTTGGATCCTCACTCCAACGGATGATATCGACTTTCTCGTTGTTGAGTTCACGGACGATATTTTTTACCCTGGCCCCGCGCATACCAACACAGGCACCGACGGGATCCACCTTCGGATCGTTGCTCCAAACGGCGACTTTCGTGCGAAAGCCAGCCTCGCGAGCGATTCCACGGATATCTACCGTGTGGTCGGAAATCTCGTTGACCTCGGCCTCAAAAAGGCGGCGCACAAAGTTCGGATGGCTGCGGGAAAGGATGATTTCCGGACCGCGGCCTTCGTTTTCGACCGCCAGCACGTAACAGCGGATACGGTCGCCAATATTGTAGTCCTCGCCTTGGACCCGCTCGCGGTTCGGCATGATCCCCTCGAACTTTCCAAGGTCGATCATGACATCGTTGCGCTCGAAGCGGCGAACGGTACCGGAGACAACATCTCCCGCCCTGTCCTTAAACTCCTCGTAAATCATTTCCTTCTCCGCCTGACGGAGGCGTTGCATCATCGTTTGCTTCGCGGTCTGCACAGCAATGCGACCGAAGTCTTTCGGGGTCACGTTGAACTCAAGCGTTCCACCGATTTCAGCCTCGGGATCCTTCTTCCGCGCCATCGCGATAGGCACCTCATTGAACTTGTCCTGATGGTCGTCATCCGCAACGACGTTGAGAGCTGCGTAGATCTTGGTCGTTCCCTTTTTCGTATCCACATCGGCACGCAGGGTCTCGATGGCATCAGCACCGGGAACCATTTTCCGGTAGGCGGAAACGAAAGAAAATTCGAGCGCGGAAACGATCTTCGCGCGGTCGATACCTTTTTCTTTTTCGTAATATTCGATGAGTGCGACGATGTCGTTGGTCATGGGTGGCGGTGGAAAAGCTGGATTTCGGATTGTCCGGAGGACTCCGGTTTGACGAGAGTTCCCTAGACGCAAAAGAGTGGGTATCAGACCCACTCTCCGTGTGACAGAGGTTGTTTGTTGGGCACTTGCTACCGTGGATCAGAAGCTCTTGCAAGCCGAAAGTCCTGACAGGAAAAGCACGGTCCCCGTACACTCCTAATGCGGATGACCGATGAACTGGGCGAAAGTTTCCTTATCCATCCGTTCGATTAGCTTATCGTGCAACTCCGCGAACGTATCATGCAGCGGACAGAGTGGGCCTACCCCACACCAATTCGGGCCGAACGGGCACATCACTCGGTCCTCAGTATCCTCGAAAACTTTGACGACATCACGCAGGGTGAATATGACCACTACCTATCCGCTGACCGACTGCAAGGTATTTAAGCACTACTCACTATGGATCATCAACCTATCTGATGCTTCGTGCAAAGGGCAATCCAAACTGCCGCTCAATTCGGTGCATTTTGCGCTCCCGAGGGCCAGCAAATGATCCTCATTTGTTACTGGGTATCACTTTTTCGGAAGGGATTGCGCGGTGTGATTTCTGCTGAGGGATGCTTCTGAATCTATCCGAATCGAACCAAACTTTATTTCGCCATGAACGCCACCATGATCCAATTCTTCCACTGGTATACACCCGGTGACTCGTTTCTCTGGAATCACGCCGCCGAGCAGGCGAAATATCTAGGAGATCTCGGCATTACCGCAGCTTGGCTACCTCCTGCTTACAAAGGCGCGGGGGGCGGCTACAGCACCGGCTACGATCCCTATGACCTCTTCGATCTCGGTGAGTTCGACCAGAAGGGCTCTATCCCCACAAAATACGGGACCCGCGATGAATTCCTGAACGCCTGCAAAACCCTTCAAGAAAACGGGATAGGGGTAATTGCCGACATCGTCCTGAATCACAAGGGTGGCGGAGATGAAAAGGAAAGATTCACCGTTGTGAAAGTCGATCCCGAGCATCGCGACAAAGGAATCTCCGCCCCTTACGAAATCGAGTCCTACACGAAGTTCACCTTCCCCGGGCGCGGTGAGAAATACTCGGATTTCAAGTGGGATTTTACCTGCTTCACCGGAGTCGATTTTGCCGAGGGTGATGAAGGGAATAACATTTACCGCATCATTAACGACTACGGGGAAAACTGGGACGACGTGATCAGCGGAGAGAAAGGAAACTTCGACTACCTGATGTTCAACGACATCGAGACCCGTAACCCTTCCGTTCGCGCGGAGCTGAATTACTGGGGGAAATGGTTCCACGAGCAATGCCATTTTTCCGGAGTCCGGTTGGACGCAGTGAAACACATCTCACCAGAGTTTTACAAAGAATGGCTGCAAGTCCTCCGCTCCAATACGGGCGAAAATATATTCGCTGTAGGCGAGTATTGGGCTCCCGGCGATCTGCCATTGCTTGAATCTTACCTTGCTGCGGTCGATGGCTCGATGATGCTTTTCGACTCCTCTCTTCACCACAATCTTCATAACGCCGCCGTCGAGGGTGAGACATTCGATCTCCGCACCATTTTGGACAACTCCTTGATGATGGCCCAACCCTTGTTCGCGGTCACCCTCGTCGCGAATCATGATACCCAACCTCTTCAGGCCCTGGAGGCGACAGTGAACCCGTGGTTCAAACCTCTCGCATACGCCCTGATCCTTCTTCGCGCCGAAGGCTACCCCTGTGTGTTCTATCCAGATCTTTTCGGTGCAAAATACAAGGATCACGGCAAGGACGGAGGCGAATACGAGATCGAGATGCCCAAGGTAAACGGAATCGAAAACCTCATCCGCGCACGCAAGAATCACGCTTACGGAGATCAATACGTGTATTTCGACGACGCGCATTGCATCGGCTTCACTCGACTGGGTGACGATGAGCACCAAGGCTGTGCCGTTGTGATGAGCAATTCTGGCGAAGCCTCAAAGCGCATGGAAATGGGCTCCGCCTACGCTGGGCAAATATTCAAAGATTTTTTGGGAAACAATGACGCTGAGGTCTCTCTCGATGAAAACGGCTGGGCGGATTTTCCGTGCTCTGGAGGAAGCGTGAGTGTCTGGGTGCCTAGCTGACGGATAGCTTCATACGACTACCCGACGGCGGTCTCCACATCCGAGCCACCCGTTGACATCTTCGAAACGCTCGACTAACGGACTGTACAAAATGAGAAACCTCGGCAATATGGTCGTCATCGGAAGTGGGGCGTCAGCGATCTACCTCCTCAATCAGATCATGGATCACATCGGAGATGTTTCATCCGTGCTGGAGTCGATCACCGTGCTCGAGAAAACGTCTCTAACCGGCTATGGGATGCCCTATCACCCGGAGACGACGGACATTCATAACATGTCGAACATTTCCTCTGAGGAGATCCCCAAACTCCCGGAAACATTCTACGATTGGCTTCGATCCTGCGATGACGCCCACCTCAATAAATGGAATATTGACCGCGCGGGAATCTCAGAATCCGAAGTTTATGGCCGCCTCCCCCTAGGAGAATACTTGAACTCTCAATACCGGACGATCGTGTCCCGCATCGTCGAGGCTGGAGTTCCCGTTTACGAAAAAACCCTCTGCAACGTCACAGATATCCTGCCTGACGATTCCGGCGATCATCTGATCATAAAAACTTGCGAAAGGGCGCGAATGACATTCGATTCCGTGGTCATCGCCACCGGCCACTCATGGGGCGAAGACGATGATCCGGAAAACGGCTATTTCGGTTCACCGTGGCCAATCTCGAAAATCCTCCCAAAAGAAGGCGAGTTTCTCGAAGTCAACGTCGGCACGCTCGGCGCATCCCTCAGCGCGTTTGACGTGATTTCGTCTCTATCCCACCGCCATGGAGAATTCCGCAAGGACGGGGAGGGTCTGAGCTACCACCCGTTTCCCGGAACGGAAAAATTCTCGCTCTCCATGCACTCCGCCAAAGGTTGGCTGCCCCACCTTCAGTTCGACCAAGAAGAGCCTTTTCGCGTGATTTACCGCCATGCCGATCGGCACACAATGCTGGCTCTCCGCGATGCGGAAGGACGTCTCCGCATTGATGACTACTTTGAGAAAATCTGCCGCCCTGCTTTAACCAAGGCCTTGGAGAAAGACGGATTTTCCGATCTCGTCACGAAGTTGGAAAAGGGTGGCTTCAGCTTGAAATCCTTCGTGGAATTGATGTCGGAGCAACACGACTACCCGGACGCTTTCTCCGGCATGCGGGAGGAAATGAAAGAGGCGCGCGAATCGGTCGAGAATCACAAGCCGATCCATTGGAAAGAAGTCGTGGACGATCTAATGTATTCCCTCAATTTCCACGCGGAACTCATGCCCGCCGAAGATCATCTGGTCCTGAAGAAAACCGTCATGCCATTTCTGATGAACGTGATCGCGGCGATGCCACTGCCCTCGGCGAACATGCTCCTCGCACTGCACGATGCGGGAAAACTCCATCTCGTCCCCGGCCGAGTCTCACTGGAAGAGGGCGCATTTGCCGATGGCCATAGCACGGTCACTGTGGACGACGAAGGCGAGAAGCAGACCATCTGCTACGGGATCTTCGTAGATTGCAGTGGCCAGAAATCTCTGGAGCTAGATCAGTATCCGTTTCCCGGTCTCGTAAAGGCTGGCCGAGTCCGCCGAGCACGGGCGGAGTTCGTCACGGAAGCATCTTATCGCGCTCTCGAACTGGAAGGTGACGACGACTACCTTTTCCGCGAAGAATCAAAATTTCTACTACACACCGGTGGGCTCGATATCGATGCCGCATACCGCGTGATCGGCAACGATGGCACCCCCGACAACAGCGTGTTCGACCTCTCTTTCCCGCACACCTCGGGGAACCGTCCGTATTCCTATGGCCTCCAAGCATGCAACGCTACCGCAGAGGTAGTGGTCGGAGCATGGGTGGAGGCCATAGAGAAACACAAAAGAATCCAAGGCGGGCTTGAAGATAGGAGTGAGCAATACGTGGAAATCTAGACCGATGAGACTCCCACACGGCCTTCACTATACCAGTGACGAATCTTCAGGCATCACCCGCCGCCGCCGGGGGAAAGGCTATTCATTCACGTCACCGGACGGAAAAACCATCACCTCCCTTGAGGAGAAAAAACGCCTCAACTCACTCGCAGTTCCACCCGCCTACCGCCAAGTCTGGTATTGCCCCGATGCCTGCGGCCACCTCCAAGCGACCGGTGTTGATGAAAAAGGCCGGAAGCAATACCGCTACCATCCCGATTGGATCGCGTGGCGCGAGAATTTGAAATTCGAAGGTCTGCTAGAATTTGGCCTAGCACTCCCAGGTCTACGGGGCGCGATGGACTATGCATTGAAGGGTGACGGTCTCACTCGGGATCGCATCCTCGGTGCGGTCGTCAAACTCCTCGATCGCACCGCCGCCCGAATCGGCAACGAACAATACTATCAGGAAAACGGAACCGCCGGGCTCACGACGCTCCGAAAGAAGCACGCGGAGACCGAAGGAAACCACATCCACCTCAGCTACCGCGCGAAGAGCGGAAAGGATAGGGTGTTCGACCTCAATCACCCCACACTCAGTAAGATCATCGATCACATGGAGGAACTCCCCGGCCAGCGGCTTTTCCAATACAAGGATGGAGATCGCGTCCATCCGGTCGACTCCACGCAGGTAAACGAATGGCTGAAAGAGAAGTCCGACATCGAGGGGATCAGTGCGAAATACTTCCGCACTTGGCACGCCAGCCGACTCACCCTCGCCGACCTTCTTTCATCCGATCCCGGTGAAACGAAGACCGCAAGAATCCGGAGGGAAACTGAAGTCCTGAAACACACCTCGAAAGTCCTCGGCCACCGACCACCCGTCTGCAAGAAGCATTACATCCACCCGGAAATCCTATCTCGCCACCGCGCAGGGACACTCGAAAAAATGTTTACGACAAAGTCTGAATCCATACGCGGACTCTCCAGCGACGAAGAAAAACTCGTCCATTTTCTCAGAACACTCTGACACCAAAATGACCTGCCACTTTGGCTTACGGTTTCGTTACGATACTCGGAGCGTGGCGTCTCACCGCGATCAGGCCAATCATTGGAAAACTTAAGCAGCGCTGGCCGGAGCTTGGATGAGCAAGCAGTCTTCGAGAAATGGCTGGAGGGCGTGCATGAGCGCGGAGCCGGCTTGCTCGAAGCGCTCGGCGAAATGCTCTTCGATGCGGCGGAGGGAAAACGCAAGATCCGCGAGAATGAGTTCGTTCGGACTGCCCCGGACGATCGCTGCGAGCACGACGTGTTTGCCTTTTTCCGTAATCACGTTCCGTCCGTTCGGCCTCTCGACGGAGCGAACGATCTCACCCGATTCCGTGCGGATCTGTTGAGCAATGCGTTTCGCGGCGGACTCGACGCGTTTCGCGGTCGAGTGGCGGGCAGGATCACAGCTGGCAAAGGAGACCATGGCCAGAGAGCTGGCATCGAAAAGATAAACTTCCTCCACTTGGAAGCGATGGGTCTTTTCGAAAAGCACATCCTCGTAGCTACGACTAGAAAACAAAGCCTGCATTCTCCAGATCGAGCGGTCCAAGAAGCCGGGTGATTCGAAAGGTCGGGTGGCGGGGCTGAATTCCGCGAGGGCGCGGCGAACTGTCGCACGAAGCATCGGCTCCAAAAGCGAGTCGAGATTGCTGCGCTCAGATTCAAAAACCGCCTGACGCACGGCGGATCCCACAATGGGAGCGAAGGCCTCGGCAAGATCTTCGTCGCTATAATCTGCGGCGATGAAAGGACTGTCCTTTGGAACTTCTCTGCCAGGCTCGACAGGTGTTCCAGTTTCCGGAGGTAGGACAATTTCCGGCAAGATCTCGTCCGAATGAGAGGATTCCTCAACGTGTGGTTCCGCCGGGATGGAAGCAATCGGCGAGGTCAGTTCTTTCGGAAACTGTCCACTGCTAGCAGAAGCTACGGAGGGAACGGAGGGCATCACGACAAGGGGGGCAAACCAGCGCTGGGAAAGCGATCCATCCGAAACAGGAAGCTCGGAGCGGAACTGGGGGAGCGGCTTGAAGCCACCCGGATTCTCACGCGGAGCAGCGGATGGCAGCGGCGAGAGGATTCCTTGGTTCATGATGGGCGAGTGGTGGTCGAGAACGAGGCGGCGCTATCGGCGAGCGCCCGAGCGGCCTCTGCGATGCGGTCGATGCGCTCACTGAAATTTGTTGGGACACGCGAATCGATTTCAGTGATACGTTTCTCCGTACTGTCTTTGAACTTCGATAGCTCTGACTGCATTTTAGAACTGAGCTGGGAGTCGCGTTCGTCCAATCGAATCTGAAGCGACTTTTGCCACTCTCCGAGCCATGCCCCAAGCTTCCGCTCCAGCTTCTCGACGGCGGGCCGGGCTGCGGCTTCCGCTTTCTCCCGCGCCTCCCTCTCGATGCGACCTGCAAGGAGACGAACTTCATCCCGTTGCGCTGCTGCGAACACTTCGTGCTGCTCGCGGGTGTGGTCGATGCGATGCACATGCTCTTGGAGCGCTTCGACCTTCGCTTCCGCATTCAGTAGTCGGTCCTCAAAGAGCGAGGGCGACTGTTCGACAGGAGTCGGATTTGGGTTCGCGGAAATGGTTTCAAGGCGCGCGACGCGGCCTTCCAATTTTTGCAAATGGCGGCCCACGATGATCTCGCGGATCCGCTCGACCGTCTGGGACGGATTGAGGGTAGGGGGTGTGGGTGACATGGCGAACTCTCCGTGGGGGGGTGATTCCGGCGGGTGGGGGTGATCCGGAACTCGGCTGAGATAGCTTCAAAGTTTCTACCTTGCTCGTGTGGGGTCTGTAAACAGAATCCCGCATCCTTCGGTTCGCGTGATGGTTCGGAAATCCGAATCAACTGGTGTAGATCGCCACCGGACCGACTCCCCCACCCTGCACCGCCCTTAGTTTATCCACCGAACGCGCTACGATTCGAGCGGCTTCTACCGCCTCGGCGAGAGTGTTCATCCGGGAAAAACTAAAGCGAAGGCTCGTTTTCGCACGAGTTTCAAGGATCCCCATCGCGAGCTGGACATGGGAGGGCTTCTGCTTTCCGGTCATGCAAGCGGAGCCAGCGGAACAAGCGACTCCCGCTTCATCGAGCAGGATCAGCATACCAGCGGAGTCACAGCGCTCAAAGGAAAGGTGAGAGGTGTTTGGCAGGCGAGATGAAGGATCACCGTTTCGCACGCTGCCAGTGACCTCGGAAAGCAGAACACTTTCGAAGTCATCCCGCATTTCCCGAAGTTTTTCAGAAACTCCCTCTTCAAGTGCTTCGGCAGCGAGCTCGGCCGCGCGCCCCATGGCGACGATGGCGGCGGTGTTCTCCGTCCCACTCCGTCGTCCCCTTTCCTGCCCACCTCCTTGCATAAAGGAAACGAACTCGAAACCTTTCCGGATATACAAAGCTCCGATTCCCTTTGGACCGTGAAATTTGTGCGCGGAAAGAGAGAGCAGATCGGGAGCAATCTCCAGAACGTTCAAGGGGGTTTTTCCTACACACTGGATCGCATCGGTATGAAAAGGAAGGCCATGCGAGCGGGCGATTTCAATCAGTTCCGGAATCGGCTGAGTGACTCCAGTCTCATTGTTCGCCGACATTACGGAGACGTATGCTGCGTCTCCGCAAGCATCGCGGAAGGCACCTATGTCGACAGTTCCTCCAGCACCCACGGGGACCATTCGGAATTCCCGACTCCCCGCTTCAAGGAACTTCAAGACTGCGCTGTGCTCAATCGAGGAAACGACCGCTGGTCCCTGGCCGGTCAGAATGCCGAGAGAATGCAGCGCAGAGTTCACGCTCTCCGTCCCGGAGCCGGTGAAAACAATCTCGTCGGGATGAGCGTGAATCAAGGCGGCAACCTGCTCACGAGCGTGGTCGATCGCCTTGCGGGCGAGTTTCGCCGTCCGATAGCTGCCCGAGGGGTTTGCATGATTTCCCGACAGCCAAGGCAGCATTGCCTCGACCACTTCGGGCGGCATCGCGGTTGTGGCATTGGCATCAAGATCGATCACTGAGACAGCTTCGTTTTTCCGAAAGAAGAGTTCAACCTAGAATCGCTGTGCGAACTCTCTAAGGAAACGAAGGCTGGCATCTCCCCAAGTAAGCGCCGTGGTGATCCATGATGTCGCAAAATGCTGCAGGCTTTCCACCGGCGAGGGCGAAGCGAGGCAAAGCAAGGCAGTGAGCACAAGTAGGTTCCCCAGGCAGATCAGGATGAGAGATAGAAATGTCCCGTTGTCCTTTAGATCCGGCTGATCACGGGGGATCATCCACAGAGTCCAAGCGAGGTGGAATGCCCAGGTCGCACCAACTACGCCGTAGAAAATGTGGTTTCCCAGCGGTAGAATTTCAAAAAACAGGCTCGCTGCGACATACACAATGACGGCGATAAGGCTCCAGAACGGGACGAAATACGGGGAGAGCGCAATGAGCCAATTGGTCTTGTCCGTGGTAACGTAACCACCCTCGATGCCCCAGTCCATATCCAGAATTCGCCCTCCGAAGCATTTTACAAAAGCGGCGTGAGTGAGTTCGTGACCGAAGACGTAGAGGTAGAGAAAAACGGGTTGAGCCAGCCCCGACCAGAACCAGCCAAGCATCGTGATCGCGCCAACGGCAAAATACCAAAACTGGGCGCTCTGCCAAAAGCCTTGCTCCACGGTCGCATGGGAAAACCGCATGAGAAACGTCCACGCCGTAATCCAGAAGAGAGGCAGCAAGAGAAGGATGAGAGACGCACGAAACAAATGAGTTCCGGACCCGACTGTCTCAGTTTCCGCATATTCCTCGATGGCGATCGAAGCCCAGACCGATTTTCCACGAGAGTTCAGGCGTCGGTTGGTCTTCTCATGACTGACCCGGTTCAACGACTCGAAAAAGCCACGCGCTTCCGTATTCCGCGCTCTTTTGCGGTTCGCGGTTCGTTTGCCGGTGGTTTTTCGTTTCCCTTTCCTCATGATCTCAACAGAGAGGAAAGTATTTCGGAAAACTTAATGAATCAAGCCTTGGCTTGCGCCCCCTTAAACGAAAAAACCCGCGCCCTTGCGGGCGCGGGAAAACAATTCCATGAGAGTGATTACGATCAGCGCTTGCGTCTCACACAGAGAGCAAAGGCACCAATCAGAGAAAGAAGTGCGGAGGAAGGCTCGGGGACCACTACCTGACCTTTCACGTGCTTGACCTTGAACTGGTCGATGTATTGCCCGGAATCAAGACCGCGCTGCGCTCCGAATATGATCGCATTGATTCCAGAAGCAGGAGAATTGATGGTGACGCTCCTCGAGTTGATGTTCGCGTTGATCGTATCCACTTGCTCAGGTCCGAATCCAACGGAGGCAAGATCGGAATAGGAAATCTGAGAATCGCTGGTGGGTGTGAGATTCCCGACCCAGTAGCTTACATCGCTATCATCCACGATCGATGCGATTTGGATGGATGTGACATCCACAAGATCGTCGAAGGTAAGGAGGATGTAATCGTTATGACTGGAATTATCCACACGGTGTCCGGGGGAGCTACCGTTTTCATGTTTGTTCGTAACGCCGAGACCGGAAGAACCATACTGTCCAAGGCGCGAAGCTTCGAAGTATTCGTTGTTTCCTCCGGTGTAGGAGATAGCGAGAGCCGTCATGTTCACACCGTTGGAGCTGAAGGTGCGGGTCTCACCGGTTGCGAGAAGACTACTTCCGCTGGAGGTGAGATCAAATGAGAGATTTTGCCCAAATACTGGCAGTGAAGACACGGCAACTAAAGCTGCCGCCACAATAAGTAGCGTTTTCATGGGGGGGAGTGGGTGGGGGGTTGGGGGGGGGGAACAAAATCGCGTTACCGCGGTCATGTTAGACCGCTGTTACGCGGTCACGGAGAAACGATTACCTGACTTTTCCAAAACGTTCAATAAAAACTTGAGATTTTTTTAATTAAGTAATCTTAAATAATAACACGACCCGGACTCACGAGTCCTAAATCACCATATCTTTAAGTATGCTTAAGTATTTATCTCTAGTGATCTCCAAACCCCCAAACGTTGCCAAGTGATTTGTCAGCCATTGGGTATCGAGCAAAGTGAACGAGTTCTCACGCAGGCGGTTGACCAAGGCAACGAGAGCGATTTTTGACGCATCCGTTTTTCTTGAGAACATGCTCTCTCCGAAAAAGGCTTTTCCGATCGCCACCCCATAGAGCCCACCTTGCAAACCCTCCGCATCCCAGCACTCCACAGAATGGGCATACCCGAGTTCATGGAGGTGACAGAAGCTTTCGAGGATGACGGGATCGATCCAGGTCTCCTCGCGATCCGCACAGCCTTCCATCACCTGGCGGAACGCGGTGTCGAAACGGATCTCGAAAGGCTTTTTACGAAGCGCTTTGCGAAGGCCACGCGAAATATGAAAGCGATCGTCGAGTGGAATGATTCCGCGGATCCGGGGCTCCACCCAGACGATTTGACCATCTTCCGCCATGGGGAAAACACCCTGCGAGTATGCGCTGAGCAATATCTCGGGAGGAATGATCTCGGTAGACACAGCACTTGCCTAGCTCGGATTCGGCTCGAAGGCGAGCCAGTCCTCTCCTTCAATCGGTTCCACATTCTCCAAACTCCCGATCCACTCCCATACCCAGGCATCGTTCGTTTCGCCGGATTCGAGGAAAACAGGAACTTTCACACGCCTGTATTCGCGAGGCTCGGTCGCATCGGGCGTGATGCCTTCGAAGCGGTCCAAAGCACCCAACGTTTCGTCACTTACCAAATACAGCTCTCCACGGACGAAAGAATCTGCGCCGGGAACAAGAGCCGGATACCAATCGATCCGAACCATCTTCCCAGAAATTTTTCCACTACCGGCAAACTCGGCCCCGGCCATTCGGAAATGGTTGGAGCCGCCCTTTCGGAGCGTACCGTATACGAAAACCGCCTGCGGATTCATTTCTGCACTTTCTTCGAAACCTCGCTATCGAGCATGACCCGTAGATCATCGAGACCGGTTTCTTTGTCGGCGGAAATCGCGATGACCTCAACTTTCGGGAAACGGTTTTTGAACGCGGTAAGATTTTCCTCTGAACCTTCGAGATCCATCTTATTGGCAATGACCTTCCAAGGGAATTTCGAGAGGTCCTCGTCGTATTCCTTGATCTCGGTGCGAAGGATCTCCAGATCGCTGATCGGATCGCGCCCTTCACTACCGGCCATGTCCAAGACGAAAAGCAGCACGCGGCATCGTGTGATGTGGCGTAGAAACTCGTGGCCGAGACCGCGGTTCTCATGCGCCCCTTCGATCAGGCCGGGAATGTCCGCGACCGTGCAGCGGCGGAAGCCACCGAACTCGACCACCCCGATCATCGGCTGAAGGGTGGTGAAAGGATAGGAGCCGACTTTGGGCTTCGCGTGGGAAAGTTTTCCTAAGAGTGTGGATTTTCCGGCATTCGGAAATCCGACGAGTCCGGCATCCGCGATGCGGCGTAGCTCGAGGTAATAGACTCCCTGCTGACCCGGCGTGCCAAGAGTGTGCTCGGTTGGAGTTTGGTTGGTGGGGGTGCGGAATTTGAAATTCCCCTCACCCGGAGTCCCACCCTCACAAAGAACGATGGTCTGCCCCTCTTCGACGAGATCCGCGATGGGGTCGAGATCGATGCCCTCCTCACTGCGCTCATACTCGACCGCCTCGTTCACCGTGGCAGCGTCGGTACGATACACCACGGTTCCGGGTGGCACCTTGCCGATCTTGTTCTTCCCACTTTTGCCGGTTTTCTTGTGCTTGCCACCGGGCTTGCCGTCCTCAGCGATGAGTTTCGGATCGTAGTGAAACTGGCGCAGGGTATCGGTGGAGTTGTCCACCACCAGGATCACATCGCCCCCGTGCCCGCCGTCACCTCCATCCGGACCTCCGCGTGGCACGAATTTCTCACGACGCCATGAAACGGCACCATCGCCACCATCGCCCGCTTTTGCCAAAATCCTAATATGATCGATAAACATTTCCCGAGCTTCTAGGTTTCTCCCCGGAAAGGTCAACGGCAATTCAAGGTCATCACAGCCAGCCGTCCACTCCTGCAACGCACGAAACCATACCTTGTCAAGGCACCATAACTCTGGCTAGCCTTCTGCATGGTACCTAAGACGATTAGGGCCAGATAAATTTATTAAACCCATGAAAATTCTGCAAGCAGTTGCCGCGAGTTCGGTGAAGACCGGGGATGAGAGCCAGGAATACGGACTTGTCTGTTGCTCTCGAGGTCTACCCGAGGTGATCCGGAAGAAAGCGCAAAGTTTTGCTTACCCACCGCATGCCGATGGTGCGCCGATGCATTCCCTCAAGACCATGGAGGTGGATTCCGCAAAATGGGTGCTGCTCAATCGTGCCGCACCAGTGGATAAAAATACCGGAGCCGAAGGCCATGTCAGCCACACGCTCGCGATCCGCGAAGACGACCTGATGGCAGCACTCGATTCATCCGGTGGAGTCCTTCCATCCGCACTCGGATTTGTCCGGACTTCCGAATGGGTGAAATCCTGGTCGGGTGAGATTCGCTGGCTGGAGGATGACGGTGATCTGACCGTCGGGTCGGGGGTCGGAGTAGCCGATACGTGGGCACAATCTCATCTCAGATCGCTACTGGATGAGTTGAAGCGAGATTTTTCGGCGAAGGCACAGGAGAAGTCTGCGGATGAGAAAAAACAGGTGGAAGCGATCGTCGCGGAATTCAGGAGGGAGGTCACCGCCTTGCACAATCGCGTGGAGGAATACAGGAATGCGAAGTGGTGGCATTTCGACGACGAAGAGACAATCCAACGCAGACGAGGTGACATCGATCAACTGGAGCGCTCCGCAAAGAAGGCGGCCGAAGACCGAATCAGTGAATATCGCGAGAAAGCTTCGCCAATCCTGCGTCTTCTCTCGGATACCAACGTTTCCGGCAAAGAGGGAACATCGGCCGAGCCTCAATGCTTTTCCGAGTTGATCGCAAAGTTCGACAAACTGGCAACTGATTACAGGAAATTTTCCCGCATCATTACCATCTGCGACAAAGCGAACCTCGCGGAGACCTCTGCAACCGAATTGAATTCAGCAAATGCCGCGCTTGGAGAACAGCTTGCGAGTGCGAAGCGTGAATTGGAAGTTTCGAAAATGTCGGACAAGATCATGTCATCCCAAATGCGGACGGACCGCAAAGACAAGGCTAGGGAAAAGGCCGGAAAGTCCTCCATGATGTCGTGGCAGACGATCGTGATCATTGTGCTTTCGCTGGCTGTCGCCGGATTGCTTGCCTTGCACTTCCTATAAGCTTTCTTTTCCCCGTATTGCCTGGCGTTATTTTTGTCTCCTGGGTTCAGCGGTGGCCCCAGACGAACGGTTCCGAAGGGAAAAAGAATTTTCTCAGGAGCAACTGGACTTCGTGATGGAGTTTTACCGCGCCGGTAAACTCACCGAAGCGCTTGATCAGGTGGAGCGCGGACTAAGACAGGCGAAAACCGAATTCAGAACCGACTATTACTTTTACAAAAAAGGTCTGGTCGGAAGCTCAGATCCACTCAGGAAACAAGGACGAGGCACAGGGACTGGGTCTCTTTCTTCGGCCCCTAAAAGACAGACCATTCGCGGTATTTCTTCTCCAGAGACTACGTCGGAAACATCGCGATGTGAATATCTCACGACGTCCGAGGTCGAGACACCGTTTTTCTGCTTGCCAATACCCTTCGATTTACAGTCAGATCTACGTCTATCAACAAATCCAAAAAATGATTATAAGAACGATTTTCGCTGCTACATCTTTTAGTTTCCTAGCTGCACACCAGGCTTTTTCAGCCCTAGCACTTGTGGAAAATTTCGACGATATCGCGCTTGGAGACCTGACTAACGATTCCGCATGGACGGCGACTACGGCTGTCGATGTCGTCGTAGATCCGGCCGGGGGAACGAACCGCGTGGTGCAGCAAGGTGGGTCCGGAGTTCAGCAGGCCTATCTCACTCTGGCAGGTGGCGGGATAGCGCAAGGTGCCACCGGAACTCTGTTTTTCCGCATGCGATTCGCAAACCCCGGCAACACAAATATTGGACTCTCTGATTTAGGTTCTCCAGGCGCTTATAGTGACTACGAATCGCAGTTGAGCAGAGCCAGCGATCAAGGTGGAGACTTGCGCGCGAGGGATGGCGGGAGCTTCCGAAACTTATCGGGAGGAGGAAATCCTGCTAATAACGTCGACACTTGGTACAATGTTTGGATGGTGGTCAACAACTCAGCGGATACCACTCAGATCTACGTTCAGTCTGACGACGACGCTGATTTTTCAACGCAAACTGAGCTGACTGGTAGCGAAATTCTAAATTTCCGAAATGGGACCGCTAGTAATGGCCTACAAACCCTGTATTTAAGAGGAGATTTTGGAGATGCCTTTTATGATGACTTCTATATCGATGGCTCGGCAACCACCCTTACTAACCCTGTCCCCGAACCGTCAATCGCTATTCTCGGCCTTCTTGGAGCCGTGGTCCTTCTCCGTCGCAAGCGCGACTAATTGAGTCGGCATCCAGAGGCTTGGCTTCTGCGCTAGCCAGTGTCCAAACATTCGAGAAGCCGGGGCTACTCCCCCGGCTCTTCGTGTTCGATCCCGTGACTTCCCCGATCGGACTCGGAACCGCATGGACTTTGCTTTCTTTACCGTGGAGTCATTCGTGAAACACGTATATGTTCGACGGAACCATACATTTCCATCCGTAGAATACCCGCACTCCTATGATACGCTCCGTCCTATTTCTCTTCTCCCTCGCAACTTTCGTAGCCGCAAGACAACCGAATATCATCGTCATTCTCGCTGACGATCTAGGCTACGGGGATTTGAGTTGCTACGGCCAGGAAAAACTCGAAACACCGCGTCTCGATCAAATGGCGGACGAAGGCCTGCGCTTCACTCAGTTTTATGCCGGTTCGACGGTTTGCGGCCCCTCCCGCAGCGTTCTTCTCACTGGAAAACATGCGGGCCATACGGTGGTTCGTGGAAATTCCTTGGATCCCATTTTTCTACAACTTGGCGAACTGACGGTGGCTTCCGTTTTGAAAAAAGCAGGTTACAAGACGGCCTGCATCGGAAAGTGGGGAGTCGGCACCCCGGACAATTTCACCAACCCCAATGATGTCGGTTTCGATGAATTCTACGGCTACGTAAACATGTGGCACGCACACAATTTCTATCCGGAATTTCTCATTCGGAACGGGAAAGTCGAGCCATTGAAAAACGTCGCCGCAGCAAATTGGGCGAAATTCCAAGATCCGGCTTCACTGAAATACGGCCAAGGCGTAGCGGAAAAGAAGGTCGATTACGCTCCGGAACTCATCACAGAAGAGGCTCTTAAATTTATCCGGGACAGCAAAGACGGCCCATTTTTTCTTCTCCACTCCCTCAACGTTCCCCACGCGAATAATCAGGGCGGGAAGGAGGGTATGGAGGTCCCGGAACTCGGAAAATTTGAGGAAAAGGAATGGCCAGCACCGGAAAAAGGTTTTGCCGCCATGATTCGAAATATCGACAGAGATGCGGGCCGCGTCCTCGACCTAGTCAAAGAACTAGGGATCGAAAAAGACACCCTCGTCTTTTTCACTTCGGACAATGGGCCCCACAACGAAGGCGGGCACGATGCTGATTTTTTCGATTCGAACGGCCCGTATCGCGGTGTAAAACGCGATCTCTATGAAGGCGGCATCCGGGTCCCGGCGATCGCTTGGTGGCCCGGAACAATCGCACCCGGCAGCGAAAACATCCACCAGTGGTATTTTGGCGATCTCATGGCCACCGCCGCCGAGCTCGCCGGAGTTGAAAAACCAGCGAATCTAGACAGCGACAGCCTCGTTTCCACGCTGAAAGGAAATCCGCCCGAAAAAGAATGGCACCGTCAAAGCCCACTCTACTGGGAATTCTACGAACAAGGCTCCGCCCAAGCCGTCCGGTTCGGAAAATGGAAGGCCGTCCGGAAACCGATGTTCACCGGAAAAATCGAACTCTATGATCTTTCCAATGACACCGATGAGTCCCGGGACATCCAAAAGCGGAAAGACCTGCTCGATTACGCCGCGAGACTGCTCGACAAACACCATGTCCCCGATCCGAACTGGACCTTGGAAAAGTCCAAGGATTAGTGACCCTGGCCCAGGGGAGAGACAGGCTGAGTCAGGACTTTCGCCGGACCACGGCGATGCCGAGGGTCGTCAGGACAAAGACAACAAATCCCGCCGTGAATAGGAATTTTGTATCGATCACGAAGGACTTGGCAACAGTCGTCGTTTGACCGATGGGAGAATTCATTTCATCGGCGCCAATACGAACAGTTTCCACAGCGGGGATAGCCACCTTGGGAGCCAGTGCTTCACCTTCGGCGTGGGCGGCTTTGATCAAACTTTCTTCGACGGCTTCGAGACCGAGTTCCCAATCAAAGGTGAATAGAAGATCCCATCCCGGATTGAGATCTTTCACCTCGCAAGAACAGGCACCGAGTAGGAAAAGACAGGCATCATCGACGAGGGAATCATCGATCAGTGAATTGGGTATGGCGGCAAGCGCGCGACCGCGACCGAAGACAGGGACAAAGAAACCGCCGTCGGCGAGGTCGTCCTCTGGCTCAGGGCCGCGAAGCATGTCGATGAACTGCTCCTCCTCCGCTGTCTCCGGGGAAAGACGGATGACGGCAAACTTGATCTCCAAATCCGGCCCGGGGCCGAGGGTATTGGAAGGATCATTGGGATCTATCTCGGGCAATTCTGCGATCGAATGGATGTAGTCGAGCCGCTCGGTAACTTGCTTAACCATTTTGTCGTCAGTTGCGGGGTCACTTCCCTCGACGTAAACCCAGACGATCGAGGTGCCTGCCATGAGTTCGTCGACGACCCTTTTCCGACCGGGAGAATCGAGGATTCTGTCCAAAGTCGGCGGATCGAGAGTTCCAGACCAGGCGATACCGGTATCGTCGGGGAAAAGAAGCCGGGCAGGTTCGGTCTGGCCTTCCTGAGCTTCGCCGTAGTCGAGATTGATATCGTAGCGCTTGGAGAAGCTGCTCAACACCTCGTCGATAGCGGGATTGTTGAGAGTTTCCTCAGACAGAGTGAGCCGAAACGAATCGGCATGCCACCGATCGAGCGCGTAGCGAAAAACCGGGATATCACAAGCCTGAGCGACCGCGCCAAGGAGCGCAAGGGCGGAAAGAGTCCTGAAGGAAAGATGCATGGTGGGAGATCCGGTAAAAAGGTTGAACTAGTTACCGGGAGGGCAAACGCAAATATCGGAACCGATTTTCAATTTCCATACATTGAGAAGGTGGCGTCATTTGTGCTGACAAATAGCCGGTCGATGGCGATGGCGAGACCTTAGGCTACGGTCGAACTCAGGAACTCATAAAGCACAGCGGATTTCCCGCCTATTTCGGAACTCAAAGGGCGAAGGCTAGCGCTCTCTGCTTCATCTGGGTAGCCATGAGATTGAGGGCGTTCGCGCGGGTGGGGGCGAGGTGTTCTTTGAGGCCGGTTTTATCCACAAAGGACATATCGGCGGTGAGGATCGCGTCCGGGGTCTCGCCGTTAAGGACGTCGATGAAGAGGGCGATCATGCCCTTGGTGATGAGCGAATCGGAGTCCGCATGGAAATACACAAGACCATTGCTTACTTCCGCATCCAACCAGACCTGTGACTGACAGCCTTTGATAAGGTGCTCGGGGTTGCGCGCCTCGTCGGCGAGGGGTTCAAGCTGCTTCCCGAGGCCGATCACGTATTCGTATCTCTCGGTCCAGTCCTGAAACAATTCCAGGTTCTCAACCAGCCGCTGTTGTTTTTCTTCGATTCCGCTCATTGAAAATTTCTTTTAGCGAAGGGAACGCAGGATCGAGGAAACATCAAGCCCCGATCAGGTGGCGGGGGCGAGGCGCTGGAGAAGTCGTCCTGCCACGAATGCGATGGGCGGGAGGACGATGGCGGTGATGAACATAGGATCACTGGTTTTCAGCAACATTAGATCCCATAGGGAGAGAGCCATGGGAAGCAGGAGGACCCAGTCGATCAGTGGAATACCTGCGAGCAATGCGGATACATGGACGGGGACGGGTGACTGGAATTTCGTAATACTCAGAGCCAGCCAGATCCCGAAGGGAACAAGTCCAACCCAACCGTAGGCCGGGCTAGTGAGAACCGGAACGATTGCCGCGATTAGCCCAGCGCCGATCAGCAGACCACGTGCCTGCCATTTTTGTTTCACGGGAAGATCACCTCTCGCCTCCCATCTCGCGCTCAGGGAAAGCCCGACAATATACAACAGTAGCGCGGCTGCCGGGAACAAGGTCGTTCCGGAAATCCCCCGCCCCATTGCCACGTAACCGAGCACGGGAAGGCAGGCACGGCAAAGGCCCATCGGGATGACCGACCATGAGGCAGACTTGTGGACTTTCGTGTAGAGAAGAATCAGGAACACTAAAAGGGAGGCGACGAGGAACGCCATCCAACCGTGAGACGCGGAAATCACCAATCCGGTGGCAAATAGTAAGACGCTGACCGTCAGATAGGTTTTCGCGGAAAACATGCCCTGCGGAAGTGCTCGCTCCGGACGATTGGCGCGATCCCATTCACAATCTGCCCAGTCGTTGGCAAAATTTCCTGCCACGTAGAAAAGGATGGCAGCCAGCGTGAGCAGCCACGGCCATGCGAAATTGCTACCATCCGGTAGACTAGCGAGGAATACGCCAACACCCAAGTTGCTCACCACACTAGGCACGTTCGCTGTGCGGGCGGTGGAGAGAAGCGCGTGGATCTTTGTGCCGGGAGTCATCGGGGGATAGGTGCGAGGACGGCGAGAAAAACGCAAGACCCGTATTCATGGCTGCGGACTGAAAGTCCACGCTCCAAGCCCGCGTTCCGTTAGGAAATTTTCTCGAACTTGCCGTTGGAGTCACCCACGCGTTCTGCCTTGCCGCCCATCCGATCAATGAGTGAGAGGTAAAGGTTGGTCATCGGTGTCCCTTCTTCTGCGGTGATCACGCGACCTTGCTTTAGGTTGCCACCGTGGCCAGCGAGCAGCAGTGGAAGATCGACGTGGTCATGGCGGTCCCCATCGCGAATCCCGCCACCGTAAAGAACCATAGAGTTATCCAACAGGTTGCCATTCCCATCCGGGGTATTTTTCAGTTTCTCAAGAAACCATGCATACTGTTCGACGTAGAAATTATCGATCTTGGCGATCTGGTCGAGATTCTCCGCCTTGCGCTGGTGGTGCGAGATCTGATGGTGACCGTTCGAAACACCGATTTCCGGGAAGCTCCTGCCGCTGCCATCGTGGGCGAGAAGGAAGGTGGCGATCCGAGTCGTATCGGTCTGAAAACCGAGAACCATCATCTCATACATCATCCGGATGTGTTCCTTGTAAGAATCCGGAATCCCATTCGGACGCTGCTCTTCCGGAACCTCGACACGGAAATTCTCGGCATTTTCAATGCGAATTTCGATGTCGCGGACAGCGGTAAGATATTCGTCCATTTTCCCTTTGTCGGCGGCGTCGAGACGACCATTGAAACGCTTTGCGTCATCGATCACAAAATCCAGGATGCTCTTCTGTTTCGCGCGGCGCATCTTGTCGAGTTTCTCGTTTCCGGATCCGAAGAGTTTCTCGAAAACCATGCGCGGATCGCGCTCGGCGGGAGCAGGCGTGCTCTCGCTGCGCCACGAAAGATTGTATTGGTAGGCGCAGGAGTAGCCGGAATCGCAGTTCCCTGAGCGACGCGGCGGATCTGTGGAGAGCTCGAGCGAGGGCACACGTGTCTGATAGCCGATTTGTTTCGCGAGAATTTGATCCACGGATTCGCCCACCCGAATATCAGCTCCAGCAGTTTTCCGAGCCTGGCATCCCGTGAGGAACGTTGCATTGGCACGAGCGTGGTCTCCGCCCCCGTCGCCGTTCGCCCAAGCCTTGTCGTGATCGAGATTCCGGAGGACAGAGTAGTCGTTGCGCAAACCACTCAGTGCCTTGAGGCTGCTGGAGGTGTTCTCGTTTCCCGTCGGAAACCAATGTTCCACGTTTACCCCGTTCGGGATGTAAACGAATGCGAGACGAGTTGGTGTCGCAGCCTTGGCAGTTGCGGCCGAGACACTCTGCAAGCTCGGGATTGCGAGGGTGGTTGCGAGTCCTTTGAGGAATGTTCTGCGGTCTTTCATCATAAGAAATATCTGTGGTTCACTTGCGGCGGTATTGGAAAGGCACCGATTCGGCGATTGCCGTGATCCACGAGAGAAAACGTCCGTCATCTCTGCCTGCTTTCAACACAATTTCGTCAATCGCCGGCCTGTCGTAGTATTCCACGCCCCTTCCGAGCGCATACGTTAGCATTTTTACGGCAACAGCGCGGTGAAATTCGTCGGTGAACTCATTGATGAAAATGTCGCGCATCTCCTCGAAGGTGGCAAATTTCTGCCCCGTTACCAATTTGTCAGTCACATCTAGAGGCTTCCCACGGTCTTCCGTCCGCCAACGGCCGACGCCGTCGAAATTTTCAAGACCGAATCCGATGGGATCCATCAATGCGTGGCAAGAAGCGCAGGCAGGGTCCTTCCGGTGTGCCTCGAGTTCCTGCCTGAGTGTGAGCGAGTCCTTGCCGTGCTTCCTTTTCTCAGGAAGAGCCGGGACGTTGGGCGGTGCCGGGGGTGGTGGAGTGTTGAGTATGTTTTCTAAAATATATTTTCCGCGCAGCACTGGGGAAGTCCTAGTGGAATGAGAGGTGAGCGTAAGAAACGCCCCTTGCCCCATCAAACCCCGTCGAGGCGTGCCTTTCAGCGAGACCATGCGGAATTCGTCTCCTTTCACTCCGTGGATGCCGTAATGCTTCGCGAGGCGCTCGTTGATGAAGGTAAAGTCTGCACTCAGTAGTGTTCGGATCGGAAGATTTTCATCCATCACATGTTCCACCAAGCTCTCGGTTTCCTTCCTCAGATCCCGCGCCGTGTTGCCGTCGAAATCGTTGTAAACGCGGTCGTGAGGAGTGACCGATTCCATATCGCGGAGTTGCAGCCATTGCCCGACGAAGTTTTGCACAAACGCTTCCGATTTGTCGGATTCGACCATGCGTTTGATCTCCGCATGCAGGTTTTTTCTGAGTTCCCCTTTGTCCGCGAGATCGCGCAACTGCTTGTCCGGCATGGAGGACCACAGGAAATACGAGAGCCTCGTGGCAAGCGCGTGTTCGTCAATCAGAGATTTTCCTTGTGCATCGCTGCTCACGGTAGGCTCCTCGCGAAAAAGAAATGACGGAGAAACAAGAACTGCGGCGAGTGACTGACGGATCGCATACTCCACACTTTCCTCCTGTGCTTTCGCGTTATTCAGGAAGATGAGATAGCGCTCAGGTTCACCCTTCTGCAAGGGGCGGCGGAACGCTCTTTCCATGAACGACTTCAACACCGAAGTCATGTAGGACTCATCGGACTGTCCGTCCGTCCTCTCTGCAAATATCCTGCGGTGCGCTCCGGACCTCTGTAGCGGGGCCCCGTCAATCGGCCCTTCGATCGCCACGTTCTCCACAAGCAGATTCCTATCGCGACGTCCCTCCGGTTGAGACTCGTCGTAATAATCGTTGAGGAAACCAACGGTCACCTTCGCGCTCTTGCCGTTCTCCAGCGTTAGCTCGGTCTCGTAGGCCGCGCCATTCTCATCGCTGACCTCCCAGATGCGGACGCTTTGGTCGTTCACTTTTAGCTCCATTTTCGCCGCCTCATCCCCAGCGGCATCCGCCCGCGCTGTGACCGTGAACTTGAACTTTCCGCCATTCTCAATCTTGCGGTAGGCGGTCGCCTCGCCGTTGGACGCCAACATCAGTGCGGACCCCGAGCGACTGCCAGCTCCTTTCAATTGCTGACCTTGGATTTCCACTTCTGGAAACTTCGGTGGTGAAAGATCAACTGCCATGTCCAGCGCAACCTCCGCGGCTTCCAAATAGCGCTCCATGTGTAGTGGAGAAAGCGTAAGAACGTCGCCGATATTATCGAAACCGTAGCCACTGTCATCGAGAGGCAGGATATCAGTAACTTCCGCTTTCACCCCCAGAAGATCACGGATCGTATTTTCATACTCCGTTCGATTCAGGCGGCGCAGAGTCACATGACCCGGATCGGGATTGTTTGGATCGACGGGGAACACCGCATCATCAATCCATTTCACAAGCTTCGCCCGAGTGACATCATCCGGGGCATACTCGTCGGGCGGCGGCATGAGACGGAAATCAATGTGGTCGCGAATTTTTTGCCATTCCTCCCGGTCGGCGATCATTTCGTCGATGGTGCTCCATTGATCGAGTTCGAGATGTCCTTCGGAGCTGCCATCCCCATGGCAATCGTAGCAATAATTCACCATGATCGGCAGGATCTCCTTATCGTATTTCTCCGCGAGATTTTCCGCACGCAACCCGCAGAGCGACAGCATCCAGACAACCGTAGGGATTGCCGGAATTCCTTGAAACGTGCGCCGAAAGTCGAAAAGAGCCATGAAGTGAAATATAGTGGGAAGTAGTCTGCCTCGTAAGGCGTATGTAAAAATACACCGAAACTACGAATCGACAGACCGATTTCTCGCACGAAAACACCGAAAACCTTCCTCCTTGCCCCAACCACCCTTTCTGCCAACGTTCCTAACCGATGAAAATACCCGCAATACTCCTCCTCACAGCCTTCTCCACGCTCGGAGAAGAAAATCTTCTTTTGAAAGCCGACCTCTCGAATTGGTCATTCGAATCCAAGGAAGGAGCGGAAGCAGCTGAGAAATCATGGAAATTAGAAGACGGTGTCCTTTCCACCACCGGCAAACCAATCGGCTTCATCCGCACCAAGGAGTCCTACGAAGATTACACGCTCACCTTCGAGTGGCGCTGGCTTCCCGGAACTGAAAAAGGAAACAGTGGTCTGCTCGTCCATGCGGGTGAGACGGAGAAAGGAAAGGACTGGCCACCATGTTTTGAGGCGCAGCTTTTTCAAAACAATGCCGGAGATTTCTGGATGATCGGCGAAAAACTCGAAGCCAGCGGCGAGAACAAAGGCGGACGCTGGATCCGCACCGCCGACCCGAAGGAAAAGTCCCTTGGCGAGTGGAACACCATGACAGTCGTTTGCAAGGGGGACACAATCACGGTCCACGTCAACGGCACCCTCGTAAATGAGGGCAAAAATCTCTCCACAACCAGCGGAAGCATCTGCTTTCAATCGGAAGGAAACCCCATCGAGCTGCGAAAGATTGTTCTGGAAGAATAGAGCCATTTGGAAGATTCAAACAGCCTGCGCAATCGAGGGATCCGATTCGCAAATGCTACCCGCCAGACCTGTGCTAAGCAGGCTACAATTCGTTTCGACCAGAAGCCGACACAGAATCGTTGGGTGGAAAACGGGACTGGTTTTCACAGCCTGCGCGGTGATAAGGTGCTGCCATGAAAGCATGGATGACTTGGTTTTTCGCCTTCTCGCTCCTCGCGATGCTGATTGGACGTGCCGCTGAACTGGAAGATTTCTGCGTGGTGCAAGACAGTGATGGCCACGCAAATATCAGGGAGAAGGCGGAGCTGGAAAGCAAGGTCATCGCACGGGTCGATCACGGACAACTCGTGTGGATTTACCTCGGAGGGATGACGAAGTGGCCCCAGGTCCTTTTCATGGATAAGGAGGGAAAAGAGCACACCGGGTTCATTCATTCTAGCCGCCTGAAAGCCTTGACTGATTTCGAGCACTTCAGTGGTAAGACTTCAGAAGAGAACCAGACAGAGACGATTGAAAAAGGAGATCTCAAAGTGGAGGTCGCACTAAAACCCTTTGATCCCGATAGCCATAAGTTGGCCTACCAGGAGGATGAATTTGGTGAGCGCTATCTGACCAGCATTGATGGCCTACCCTACTGGGGGACCGACGGAGCACTTCCCAGAGAGCAGTATCAGAAGGTTACGATCCAAAAAGACGGAAAGACGACGACGGTGCCTGATGAGGCACTCAAAAACCTCTACAATCCAGGACTGTATCCGGGAAATACCACCGTCACAATCAACCCCGAGGACGACGCCATTTACATCACAAGCTTCAACAGCGACGGAGCAGGTGCCTATCTGGTCGGCTTCGTCTTGAAAGGAGGCAAGTTCAAGAACCGGGCGGTATTCTCGCCGTTTTAGAAAATAGAATCTCTTCTATTTTTCCCCAACTCCCAGAAGATCCTGGACGGCTCGGCCCGCCTTGCTCTCGAGTGACTCTTGTGTAAGCGGATCCTTGCGCTTGGTCTTGGAAGTCACCCGTGCCTCGCCGTCGAAAACACTCACCTGCCCGGCAATTCCACCGCTCACCCATTCACGGGAATTCGCATCTCCGGAGAGAATTCGATTGGCAAATGATGTCCCGTCAAACTGATCATTCTCCGGCAACTCCACCCCGGCCAACTCGCAGAATGTCGGCAGCCAGTCCGCCATATCAACGAAATCAGGCGTCACCCCCGGAGCGACTTTTCCGGGACGGAAGACCAACAACGGGATATGCGTCCCTGCTTCGGTTAAATCGCGCTTGCCTCCGTGGATCACCGTTCCGTCCACCAGCGTTCTGTCCCCATACACATTGTCTTCGGTCCCGTTGTCACCCATAAAAATGATGTAGGTATTCTCCGCGATGCCGAGTTCATCGACCTTCTTCACGAGGCGTCCCACAATCCTGTCCATGTAGTTCACCATGTTCGGCAGCGAAGCTTTCCTCCCCGCCGCCTTATCATCCGGAGTTAACGTTATCGGATCGTGAGGAAGCATCTCGTTGTGATGAATGAAAAACGGTTTACCGGCCTTCACCGCCTCTTCCATTTTTTCCTCCACATATTCCGCCAGTACATCCGGCCCGAAACGATCCGCGATATCTTCCCGAATCTTCCCATCCTGATTGAAGGTCGGATTCCAGTATCGGGTCGTTTTTGCTCCGTCCTTCCAAATCTGCCACACGCACCAAGAATCAAAACCCGCCTCCCGGATGTGGTTTGGGTGAAATTCCAGAGTGGCCAACTGCCATTTTCCCGTCACGGATGTCAGGTAGCCGTCACCACGTAGGATCTGTGCATACGTCATCCATTCGTTTTTAAAATCCACGGCCTTCTTTGTCCCCAAGTGCACCGGGAGGACATTGTCGTAGCGGTGCTTCGTCACATACGTTCCCGTGTAGAGCGACATCCGAGAAGGAGTACAAACTGGACTCGTGTAGCAGCGCTCGAACCTGAGTGACTTCTTCGCTAACGAATCAAGATTCGGTGTTTTAAAATCCGTTCCGCCGTAACTTCCTAGCCCTTCAAATCCTAGGTCATCCGCAAAGATCAACAGGAAATTTGGCTTCTTCACCTCCTCGGCTCCCGCCAATGCTGCTCCGAAAAAATATACCAGCGTCGTCGCCCTCAAGAACCGTTTCATCCATCCACTACGCTACCTCCGCGCACTCCTTTCAACTACCAAATCAATCAGCGTCCAGCCTTGCGTCTAACGATAGTAAGCATCTCGCCGACTTCCTCCACCCGCAGCAACATTGACACCACGAAATAAGCGCCAGCTGCGACACCGACCACTCCGCCTAACCACACGGCTTTCATTAGCAGGCCCATCCCGTTGAGATCGGCGAAAATATACCGGTTCGCGAGCAGGCAGAGCATAGCCATTATCGCGGTCGCAGCTCCTATTTTGAAAAATGAAATCACGATTCCTTTGGTACCAATGTCCCCGGCGTAGCGGACCATCATCGCATAGAGAAACAGGAAATTCAGGCTCGCTACGATACTTGTAGTAAGTGCGAGCGACTCGTGTCCCCATTTAAAAATAAACACGAAGGTGTAGTTGCAGCCGATGTTCACGAACAAAGCGATCAGACTCGCAATCATCGGGAACCAACGCTTATCGATGGCGTAGAATGCTGGTTGCAGCACTTTCAGCCCCGCGTAAAATAGCAACCCGTAACCGTAGGCCTGAAGCGCCCCAGCGGTCGCTATCCGGTCTACCGCATCGAACTGTCCGCGCTCATACAGTAGACTGACGATCGGATTTGCCAGCACCACCAGACCCACTGTCGCTGGAAAAACCAAAAACATCACCAGCTTCAGTCCCTTCGAAAGAGTCGGACCGAAATCCTCCCCCACCCCGTTGATCGCCGCCCGCGAAAGCGCCGGCAAAGTCACCGTCGCCACCGCCACCCCGAACACCCCGATCGGTAACTGCATCAGGCGGAACGCGTAGCTCAACCAGCTCACCGCACCCTCGCCCACCCCGTAGGCGAACATCGAATTCACCACCACATTCACCTGCGTCACCGAAGCCGCGATTACCGCAGGTCCCATCAGCGTGAGAATTTTCCTCACTCCAGAATCGTTCCATTTGAAATCCGCGACAAAACGATACCCCACCGCCCGCAAAGCCGGGAATTGACAAACCAATTGCGCGATTCCGCCGATCACCACCCCCCACGAAAACCCCACCAGACTGCGCGGTCCCCACTCCGGATCCATCCAATAACCGATAGCCGCGCCACCCGCCATTGAGCCTATGTTGAAAAAACAAGAAGCCAAGGCCGGCATTCCAAACACGTCACGAGCGTTGAGCATTCCCATCACCAGTGCCGAAAGCGACACCAACGCGATGAACGGATACATCACCCGCACCATCTCCACCATCAGCGAAATTTCCGCCAAATTGTAGTCCCGCGAAGTCTCACCACTCTTCGAAAACGCCGTCAGAAGATCCACGATCCATGGCGCCACCGCGATTCCGACCAACGTCACGAAACTCATGAAAACGGCGGCGAGAGTCATCATCCGGTTTGCCAGCACCCAAGCGTCTTCCGGCCCGTCGGATTTCACCTTCTTCGAAAACGTCGTCACAAATGCCTGAGAAAGAGCCCCCTCCGCGAACAGGTCCCGCAACAGGTTCGGCACTCGGAACGCTAGGTAGAAGCAATCCATCCAACGACTGCCGCCGAACAATCCCGCGAACATCACCTCCCGCCCAAGCCCCAGCACGCGGCTCAACATCACCGCCGCACTCACCTTCCATGTAGCCCTAGCAGACATCGGGGTGCTTCATCTACGATACCCCCATGCTTTGCAAGCCCGGAGCCGCGTTCTCCAGAACGAGAGTCGACCTCCCACTCACCATTGGACAGCAGAGCGACTTCGATCCGTGCTTGGTATCAAGCCCGGCGGCGGCGCAGGACAATTACTCCGATGCCTAGACCGAACAGGGCAAACGCCGACGGCTCGGGAACCGCGTTGAGTTCGAAGACATTAAGATGGCCTCCGGCAGTTGTGTCAGTCTTCTGTAGGCGGAATTTGATCACCCCATTGTCGGAAACCACGCCGGTGAAATCGGCGAACTGGACACCAGTCTCACCGTTTTGCGCTGCCTCCGCAGGATCGTAGGAAGCGGTTGAATTCAAAGTTCCGTCGCCATTGGTATCGACGTTGAAAGTCGTATCCGGTCGGTTGTTGCCCGGACGGCACCGAGCCGAAAAACCGAAGATTGTAGGTCAGGGACGTGTCCAACCCGCGGATCTCAAACTGAGCGAAAGTATCGCCGTTCGAGAGAAACATCGTGTCTCTGGAAGCGCTCTCGGGAAAAGTGGAAAAATTGTCCGCATCCGTGTTGTCAGCGCCACCGATACCGAGCGCGTTGTTGCTCGATCCGTTGGTAAAGAAAAAGGAAACTCCAGTCGTCGCCCCGTCGCCATTGCGGACCAAGTCACCGGCACCTGTCATCGCAACCGTGGTGCTTGCGTTAAACCGCACTTCGTTGTTGGAGACATTGTTCCAGTTCCCCGGAGTCTCGAACCCCATAGCGTTTTTTCCAAAATCAATGAGAATACGATCTCCCAGTGAAATCGCTGCACTGAGCGGGGAGATCGACGCGGCGGAAATGGCGAAAAGACCGAGTGAAAAGGGAGTTTTTTTCATGTCTGTTTCGTTAAGTTCATCTCCAAGTAATATCCGCAGACAATACCATCCAACGGTTTTGTAGATGGATGCAACCTTGAGTGCGGGCAGGGTGAAGTTGTTGGTCAGGAACGTGAGCCGCTTGCCCGTCTCCTCGTCGAAGTAACCGATACGGCGGAGTTTTGCAGGATAGCTTTTCATTCCTTTCGGGCTACTGAGACGGATGCTCTGGTCGCATCTGAGTCCGGTTGATTTGTCCACTCGACGCGATTCCCGAACCGAGAATTTCGTATTCTTCTTGCTGCGGATAACGAAGAAGGCACCCGCCTCCGCGATCCGGTGGAGTCGCGAAAAATCGAGGTAGCCGCGGTCGAAGACGTAGATGCTCCCAACCTCGAAAAACATCCTGTCAATGAAATGGACATCGTGCATCGCACCTTCCGTGAGACTTATGAACACGGGAATCGAGCCGACCAAATCGATCTGCGTGTGCAATTTGATCGCGGACTTCGTCGTCTTGAATTTAGCCCACGGAAACATCGACAGGCATAGGTCGATGGTGGAGGAATCAACGGCATAAACGATCTCGCCAGGGCGGCTCTCCAACCTGAGCCTCAAAAGTAAACGCTCAAAGGGATCTTTGGTATCCGCTTAACTTTCGCCCTAAAACGGACAAGTTGAGCGGGTGATAACATCAACCCATAAGAGGGATACCAGGTGCTTCATTTTGACACTTCTAAAGGTCTTTGGGGTCAGGAGTCGCATTGCAACATCTTCACTTCGAAGACCTGCCGGAGGCTCGTGCAAAATGCTTGGGGAGCAAATCCCGCACTCGTCACGCCGCCTGAAGGCCAATGCATTTAAGGATTCGCTGGTAATATGGAGAAGGGGTTTTCTTCCAACCCCTTTCACAACCTCAGCCATTTCCCTGTCCCCTGCAAAGGGCTTGGAAGAAAAGCCCTTCTCCATATTGCGATTCGCGCTACAGACTCCCTCAATCCAAGGGATTCTGCTACAAGACCGCCAATCCTTAAAGGCATTGGCCTGAAGGCAGCGCTCCTTTCGCTGCGGACGAGGTGCCTGAACCTTCATCGATCGACTGCTGGCGGAAGCCGAGACGGAAGAGCCACGGGAACTAGCGGGCGAGGTGCCGTTTTGAATGAGGTATGAATCACCGAGGGATCAAGACCGCCGCAAACCGGCACCCAAAAAGGACACTCCAGGCATCGAATCAAATGATTCCAACCGGACTTTTGCGCCCCTTTTGCGCCTTTTTGCGGCTAAGGAACTCAAAATGCGTCTGCACTGAGGTAGAGGTATGACTCCGATGAAATTAGCTGCTTCCGTCCCGCCGCAAATTCCCGAATCGCTGCGAGACGCAGCGATCACGGCCTGCCGCGGGACGCGGCAGCTACGCTCCTTTTCCTCGCCGCCACACGCCAGATCGCGACCAAGGTCACTACCGCGCCGAGCAATTCGTGCGGCTGAAAGGTTTCTCCGAAGAAAAAGAACGCGCCGACCGCTGTGAAAATCGGTAGAGTCATCTGCAAGGAAGCCCCTTGGGCGATGGAAAGTCTCTGATAGGCACTGGTCATGATCAGTTGCGCGAAGGTCACCACCACCGCCCCGAGCGCAAGCAAGCCCCATCCGGCGAAGGGCAGTTCCGGGACTTTCCCCAAAAATGGCAAGCCCAGCAAAAGCGAACAGGTCGCCTGCGCCCCGTAGATCGTTGCCGGATGCTCCTCATGCCGCAGCTTGCGGATCATCACGACCACCCAACCCGCCGCCAAAGCGCCGAGAATCCCGAGCAAGTCGTACGCGCTGGGAGCAAGCGCCATATTTTCGTCGCTAAGGAAAATCACCAGACCCGCCAACGCAACGACCAGCCACCACCGTGTCGCCACCCGCACACTTTCCTTCAGCCAAAAGGCCGCGATCACTGTCGCGAACATCGGGTAGGTCAGATTGATCACAATCGCCCTGCCCGCCCCGAGTTTCACGATCGTGATGTAGAAGCAAATAATTCCCACGCAACCGATCACTCCCCGGAGCACCACCAGCTTGTTGGTAAACATCCGTCGCCATTCAAAGCCCCTCCCATTCGAGAAAAACACGACCAAAAGAGCCACGCCGACCATCCCCCGAAACAGCGTCGCCATCCAACCGTCCGACCCTGCGGAGACCATCGAGGCGGCGCGGATCAACAAAGTATTCCCAGCAAACAAAAACGCAGAGGCGAGCATCCATCCCACCCCTTTCAGATCCAACTCCTCGTCACCACTCTCCATCCCTACACCGCTTTTCTTCCAACCCGTCCAACAAAGCAAGCCCCGCGTCCCCTCACTGCCCCCGCATGACTACTCACTTTTCGAGTTGCCCAGCACTCCGTTCCCTCTACAATCACGATCCAAGTATCGTTATGAAATTTAGTCTTTATCTCCCCATCGCCCTTGCCCCCTGTATCTCGTCCGCAGCAACCATCGCCTACGGAGTGACCGGAATTTATGACGAGAATACCATCGAAACGGAAAGCGTAGACACAAATTCCAGTGGAAATCCTCTCACCTCGACCGATCCGAACGATGTCCTTGGGTTCTCGAGCACCGTGGCAGCAGCCTTCGCAGCCAACGCCGGTGGGGTGATCGATTTCGACTCCCAGGCCACACAATCCGGTGACGACAATACTGGACTCACGATTTCCTATGGAGGAGGGAAGACATTGGAAATCACCAGCTCGACCACCAACGCGAACAACCGCATTTTCGCCAGCAATTTCACATCGTTAGGAGCGATCTCAGGGACAAACGGCCTCATCAGCAGCAACTCTACTGACACGGCATGGCGAATGACTTTCGATTCAATCTCGGGTGGCATTCCGGGGGAAATTGTCACAAGCGCCGGTTTCACCGTCCTCTCTCGGAACAACAACGCGCAAGACCTGACCGTACACTGGTTCCTTGACGGGGAAACAGATATCGCGAACGCGGCCTTCACTGATGTGGAAAACATTGCAGCGGGCGCGAACAACGATGATACGTTCTTCGCCTACACCGCCCCTGACGGGTCGGCCATCACGAGCTTCCGCTTTACCTATGGCGGCTCGGAAACTGACAAGCGTCTCGGCATCGACGATCTCGGTTTCATCACCAACGCGGTCCCCGAACCGTCCAGTGCGCTCCTTGTCCTCCTTGGCACGACTGCCATATTGCTTCGCCGTCGCAGGTAAGTCCTTGGATTCCTGCCTCACTCTTTCCTCCTCCCACCAATGATCCGTCGTCTCCTACTCACCATCGTCTTCGCTGCGTTGCACGCCCTTCCGCAACTAAGCGCACAAGAAGCAACCGAAGCACTCTACGCACCCACCACCAGCGTTCCCACCGAGCTAAAAATCGGCTCCGACGACCGCGTTCTTCTTTTTTCCATCCTGCGCAAGGAAACCGATGGGAAAGTCAAATTCGCTGGCAGCCTGAAGACCTGCAAGAATTGGGCTCTGTTCGTCGGCAGCACCGTCCACCCCGATGGCAGCCCACGCGTCCTCGTGAATATGGGCGACGAAAACGACAGCGGAAACACCGATGCCTGCGCCCTCTGGCTCCACACCTCCCAAGGCTGGAAACTCGTCGATTTCAGCTTCGGTCACAGCGACGCCTTCTACTTGATCTGGCCAGAGCAATATGGCGCTCCGGGGGAGTTGTTCTAAATCCATCCACACGGAGGCGCTCAAAGTAGAAACGGCAATCTGGCAGATACAATCCTAGCGTCACCCCTAAGGATGAAGGCCACCGCCGCTTGGAATCAGCCGCATCCGGCTTCCGATGTTCCATGTTCCTTGAGGTATCAATCCTTGACCCGACTGAAAACCCCACCTAAACCCAGCGCCTCATGGGATTTGACACACTTGGCCTCTCCGCCCCCGTTCTCGAAGCAGTCGTAGAAACGGGCTATACCAACCCGACTCCGATCCAGGCGCAAGCGATCCCCGTGATCCTCGAAGGCAAGGACGTAATTGGCGCGTCCCAAACAGGCACTGGCAAAACCGCCGCCTTCGCACTACCCTCCCTTTCCAAAATCGAGAAAATGGGAAAACCCCAGATTCTAGTGCTTGAACCCACACGCGAGCTCGCCCACCAGGTCGCCGAGCAGTTTGAAAAATACGGAGCCAAGACCGGAATGAAAGTCGCCCTGCTCTACGGGGGAGTCGGTCTCGGCCAGCAAATGGAGCAACTTGCCGCCGGAGCCGATATCGTCGTCGCCACCCCAGGCCGCCTGGTCGATTGCTTCTACCGCGCCGCCATGCGATTCGGGGAAATCAAGATCCTCATTCTCGACGAAGTCGATCGCATGCTCGACATGGGATTCCTCCCGCAGGTCCGGAAAATCGTCAATCTCTGCCCATGGGAAGGGCGTCAAACACTGTTTTTCTCCGCCACTATGCCGCCGGCGATCCAGACCTTTGCCCAATGGTGCTTGGTCGAGCCAGTGAAAATCGAAATCGCACGCCGCGAGGTCGCCGCCACCGTCTCACACGCCTTCTACCCCGTCTCCATCGATCAGCGCGATGAGCTGTTGCTCGCCCTTTTGAAACATACGGATTACCACTCCGTGATGATCTTCACCCGCACCCGCCGCGAGGCGGACGAGGTCACAGGCATGATCAAAAACACCGGCCAGACGAAAGTCGCCGCGATGCATTCCGACATCAATCAGACCGATCGCATGAAAGCCCTTGCCGGATTCAAGAGCGGCGAGTTCGAAATCCTCGTCGCCACCGACGTAGCTGCGCGCGGGATCGATGTCTCCGGTGTCTCCCACGTGATCAACTACCGGGTCCCGGAAAACGCCGAGGACTACGTGCACCGCATCGGACGGACCGGTCGTGCCGAAGCCGAGGGCGATGCCTTCACCATTCTCACGGCTGATGAATTGGATTTCGCGAAATCCGTCGAGATCTTCGTCAACAAGGAGATCAAGCGCGAGAAGCTCCCCGATTTCCCCTATATCTATACCGCCCTGCTCGACGACTCCCCGTCCAAGCCCATCCGCCGCAAAAAGGTCGGCGGGAAAAAGCGGCGCAAGTAGTGCTCCGAAAAGGGGACGATAGGTGTCTCGCTCTCCGGCGATTCAAAGTCAGTTTCCGATTCCATGACTCTCCAGCAATTCCTTGCCAAGCGAACCGCTCAAGGGAGACGCCACGCCAGGAACCTGTTGGAAAACGGACGGGTCACTCTGAACCACCAGCCGACCACCGACGGTGCGTTCGAGATCGGTAAATTCGATCACATTGTGGCCTCGGGTGCGATCCTTCAGGAAAACACTCGCCGCATCATCCTACTTCACAAACCCGCAGGCATCCTCTCCGCCACCACCGATCCGATTCATAGAACCGTGATTGATCTCATTGAGGAACCTTGGTCTCAAGAATTGCACCTAGCCGGACGCCTTGACCGCGCCACCACCGGACTGATCATCCTCACCAATGACAGCCGGTTTTCCGAATCCCTCACGCACCCGGAGCGGAAAATCCCCAAAACCTACTTCGTTCATACGGACCAACCCATTCCTACAGAAGCGCTAGAAAAATTTCGAATCGGCATGTCGTTCGAAAAGGAAAACACCCGCTCACAGCCTGCCCTCGTCGATCTCCTCACGGAAACAAGTTGCCGCCTCACCATCTACGAAGGCCTACATCACCAGATCAAACGCATGTTTCTCCGCTTCGGCATCCGAGTCACCGCGCTGCACCGCGAATCCATAGGTCTTTATACTCTTGGAAATCTCCAACCCGGCGAGTGGTCGGAGTCGCTTTCTCCAGAAAGCGACTCGTAGTCCGGAGTTCGCAAGTGAAGCGTAGGCTTCAGCCTACGCTCCTTGCGCCCGGCAGGCTGAAATCCCTCCTGCCACTTCGCACCAATCCATGCCTACGATCTGCCCATGAAGAAGCCCGCCGCCCTGATCACACTCCTGGCTCTCAGCTTCCTCCTGCCTCACCTGGCTGCTCCGGATTGGCTCACCGCTCTTTGGCCCGCACTCTGCGCACTCACCGTCATCCTCCTCACCCGCCATGCCGCGCTCGGCCTCGGTAGTGGAGTTGTGGCCGGATCCATTCTTCTCCACCCTACCGCACCCGCCTCTGCTCTCCGGGCGATCTTCGCCGATTTCGTTTTCCCTTCCTTCGAAGGTTCTTGGCACATCGGAGCCATTATTTTCACTCTCTTACTCGGTGCATTCGCAGGACTTTTGGAAAAATCCGGTGGCTTCGATACCCTGCTCGCTCGCCTCACAAAAAACGCAAAGCACCCTAAAAAACGACTCCTTGGCAGCGTGTACATCGTCGGGATGCTTTGCTTTTTCGATGGCCTCGCGAATTCCTTGCTGACCGGTCGCATTGCCCGCCCCCTCGCTGATCGAACCGGAGTCTCCCGCGAAAGGCTGGCTTGGGTGGTCGATTCCACCTCGTCCCCCGTCGCTTGCGTCGCCTTCATTTCCACCTGGATCGCCACCCAACTCAGCCTCATCCAGGACGGCCTCAAGGACGCTCCTTTTCTTGTCGATCCCTACTCGCTCTATTTCGCATCCATCCCCGCGAATCCCTATTGCCTGCTCACACTCCTTCTCGTCCCCCTAGCCATTGCCGTCGATTTTCAACCGCGCGCCATGAGGCGATACAAACCTCAACCCGTCGAAAAGTCCTCTGAAGTAAGTGATAGGAACACGACCTCCCCTTCCCGTGCAATCATCCCATTGTTCGCACTTGTCGCCGGCATCTTCCTTGCCTTCCCGCTCCTATCCGAACCGATCCCGAACATGCTTTCCACGGATGGCTGGCGCACTGCCTTCAGCGGAAACGCCGGTCCTTACGCCCTCGTCGCAGGCAGCCTCTTTGGACTCTCCATCGCATGGATTCTTTATCCGAAAAACCGGAAACACACCGCCAGTGAAGCCGCTTACCATGGCGCGACCAACCTGCTGCCCGCCCTCATCATCCTCGTGCTCGCCTGGTCCCTCGGAAACGTCTTCTCCGCACTCGGCGCAGGCGAACAGATCGCGCGCCTGCTTTCAGGAAATTTCCCTATTCAGTGGCTCCCTCTCGCCGTCTTCGCATCCGGAGCCGTCATGTCCTTCGCCACCGGCTCCTCTTGGGGAACCATGGGCCTACTCATGCCCCTCGCCCTCCCTGCCACAATTACCGCCGCCACCGCCGCGAACGTGCCAGCCCCGGAAATACTCGCCCTCACTCCCTCCGTGATAGGAGCCGTCTTCGGCGGCGCAGTGCTAGGAGACCATTGCAGCCCCTTCTCGGACACCACCATCGTCAGCGCCATCGCCTCCGGCTGTGAACCCACCACCCACGTCCACTCCCAGCTCCCCTACGCAGCCATCGCCGCCGCGTTTGCCGCAGTTTCCTATACCCTCATGGCCACCGACATCAATCCCTTTCTCGCCACTGCAGCCTCCGCCCTCATGCTCATCATCACCGTGGTCTGGCTCTCGAAACGCAACCCCGTCTCGATGCTGCGGATTTGAATGAATCAGCAGCCCCGCTGACATCCCTAGTATCCTCTTCCGTTCTAGGAATGGCGGCCGATGAAAAGCCCAAATCTAATAAGACGGCTTCCTCGGCGTCGCCATCTTGTTCGGCTTCTCTTGAGTGTTCGGAGCAACCACGTGTACTAAAAAACCTTGTGAATCTGGTGAATAACGAATTCTCGTCGTGCCCAAATTTTTTGCTTCGATGTAGGCAGCCCAATCTACCGCGCGAATCCTTACGATATTGCTATCATCAACCTGCATAAACCCATACGGCGGAATCGCAGATCCGAATCTCTCAAGTCCAGAGGTTAGCACCCGTCGGCTTTCGCCTACTCGCATCGTAATATCAGGAGGACTGTCTACATTCTCTCGATCATGTCCGGCGACATGGTAAACCGTCCCGCAGCTAGGTAGAAAGACTGCGATAGCTATAGTAGATGTCAGTATGGCCTTCAATTTCTTCGCCGATCTTGAGGTTTAAAGTTTGAAATTTAAAGTTTCTCCACCCGCCACGCGGTCAGCCATTTCGTCGATACCCGTTTAAATCCAAGATCGATCAACCGCCTTTCCATATCCGGGAAATGCGCCGCACCGTAGAAGATCCCGAGCTTCGTTTCCCCCTTCTCAATCTCGGTCTGCATCACTCGAAGCGCCTTTGCATTGCGCTCGTCGATGATCACGTTTTCTCCGGAAAGTGAGTCGATCTGTGTATCGCCTTCCGCCATGGTGTGCATCATCTCGAGTTTCACCAAATCCGAACGACCGCTCAAGATCCCCCGCATCAAACGGATCGTATCAGGATCCCGTTTCGGCCTTTCCGCCGCGATCCCCGCGCGGATCATGAAACCCAGCAGTGACTCGCCTTGCTCTGCCTGGAGATCCGAAAATTCCTTCATAGTCAGATCCGCATGGACGAAATTTTGTTTGGTATAGTCCACCACAGCCATCTGCCCGGCTAGACCAAGCGCACGCTCCAGAGAGCCGTAGATTACGCGAAGCCCGGAAAGTTCATCCTCTCCTCCTTCCACATTTTCGAGCACCAAGGGCTGCTTACCGCGTCCGAAGCCCTCACCACCCACCATTTCAAAGAGCAATACCCCGTAATTTTCGAAATATCTGTTGAGAAACTGGTAATAGCTGGCATCCGCCAGATGGATCGCACCGATCAAGTCCACCCGCACCCCATCCTTTTCATATCCGAACACCGCCGTCTGAAGTTTCGCAACCTGATCGGTTTCCTTGATACGAATGAAATCCCCCGCCAAGCCATCATCGCCTGAAGCCAGGATCATTCCGGCAATCACCGCAGCCTTACGCGCCCATGACATCGTGATCTTCATGACAGGATTCTCGCACCGTATCCCGTCATTGCCCACGGAAAATTTCCGGTCTATCCTCCCGCGCCAATGACCCCGAACGCCGCCCTCCGATACTGCCCGGATCTCCTCAGCTACACCCGACGGAGATCGCGCGAGGTGATGGTCGGAAACGTCGGTGTAGGTGGATCGAACCCAATCCGCGTGCAGTCGATGATCACCTCCGACACCCGCGACACCCCCGCTTGCGTGGCGGAAACTCTGGCCCTCGCGGAAGCCGGTTGTGAGATCGTGCGCATCACCGCGCAAACCAAAGTCTATGCAGCGAACCTTGAAAACATCGCTCGCGAGGTGCGGACCGCAGGGTGCGAAGTTCCTCTCGTCGCGGATATCCATTTCAAGCCGGATGCCGCCATGGAGGCCGCCAAATGGGTGGAGAAAGTCCGCGTAAATCCCGGCAATTACGCGGATAAGAAAAAATTCGAGATCCGCGAGTATTCCGATGATCAGTATGAGGCGGAACTGGAGCGTATCCGCGAGCAATTCACGCCGCTGGTGCATCTCTGCAAAGACCTTGGGCGTGCGATGCGGATCGGCACGAACCATGGCTCTCTTTCCGATAGGATCATGAATCGCTATGGCGATACCCCGCTGGGCATGTGCGAGAGCGCGTTCGAATTCGCTCGGATCGCAAGGGAGAACGATTACCACAATTTCGTTTTCTCCATGAAAGCCTCAAACCCGAAGGTCATGATCGAGGCGTATCGTCTGCTCGTCGCCCGCCTCCATGCCGAAGGTGAGGACTGGAATTATCCGATCCACCTCGGGGTCACCGAAGCAGGTGACGGTGAGGATGGGCGCATCAAATCGGCCATCGGCATCGGATCCCTCCTGGCAGACGGCATCGGAGACACCATCCGTGTCTCACTAACAGAAGATGCCGTCCACGAGATCCCAGTGGCAAAAGCGCTGGTGGACCTGCAAAGCAGCGGAAGTAGCTGCTGCGTCTCGCAGCAGGCCGTGGAAGCTGCGTCTCGCAGCTTCCCGGAAGACGCGCAAAACATCCGGATCAACTGGGACAAAGTCCAGAAAGATGATGCCACCTTCCTCCCCCATTGGAAAATGGATGGCGGCACCTACGCCGTCACCTTCCGGCAAGCCGACGCGCTTCCCGCCTCCGCCCTTACGAAATATCGGGAAGCCCGCGATCTAATTCTGGACAAAATCGAAATTCTGAAGAATCTGGAATCCTCAAGGAGCCAGCTCGACCAACTGAAAGAACTCCGCGATGAACTTTCCCACATCCAGACAACATTTATCGAACCGGCCCTCGATCAAGGCCACGGCACCTGTCTTCTGAAAGATCCGGAGAATGCGAAACTGATTCAGAACGCTCTGACGCATTTCGACGGGAAACGCTACGATCTACTCAGCTGGTGCGTGATGCCGAATCATGTCCACGTGGTTCTCACTACCTACCCAGGGGAGGCTCTGGAGAAAATTCTGCATTCGTGGAAAAGTTTCACTTCCCATGAAGTCAACAAACGGAACAAGACTTCCGAAACAATCTGGCAGAAGGAGAGTTACGACCATCTGGTGCGGGATGAAGAGGATCTGCGAAATCAGGTGGAATATGTTCTGAATAACCCCGCGAAGGCTGGGTTGGGGGATTGGGAGTGGGTCGGGAGCGCTTATGCCGGACTCTCGGCGGGACGCCGAGAACACGGCCTGCCGCGGGACGCAGCAGCTACACTCACCCCTTCCTTCGATCCCTTTACCTACCAAAAGCGTGGTAGCCAGCAAATCACCATTCAGGATCACGAGCTTGGAGATGACAAGCCAGTCCGAGTTTTCACCACCCAAGAGCGCTGGAACGCGGTTGCTCACAAGATCGCTCGAATGGGAGATTTCAAGCCGGAGATCATTTTCGAAAAATCGGGCATTCTGGAAATCGATCCACGTGATCCGGATGCGCTCACCGCACTCAACGAGCGGACTGAACCAGTCCTTATCACCGTAGCAGACAACCTACCCTTGGAGACGATCCATGCCTTCCGCATGCTCGCGTTCCAAGCGGACCCACGGCATCCCATCCTTCTCAAAGACACCCTCCACCCGCCTGTCGGAGAAACCGATTTCCTAACAGCCCTCCTCCCCGCAGCGCAAAACATCGGTTCTCTGCTTTGCGATGGCATTGGCGATGCGATCCTCGTTCGTGGTGAAACCGCTCCCGGCCAATCACTTCGCCTTTCCTACAACATCCTCCAGGCGGCGGGCACCCGGATTTTCAAGACCGATTACGTTGCCTGCCCCTCCTGTGGACGAACTCTCTTCAATCTGCAATCAACCACACAAAAAATCCGCGCCGCCACCGGCCATCTCAAAGGCGTTCGGATCGCAGTGATGGGCTGCATTGTTAACGGCCCCGGCGAGATGGCGGACGCGGATTTCGGCTACGTCGGTGGCGCCCCCGGAAAGATCAATCTTTACGTTGGCAAGACCGCCGTGAAATTCAACATTCCCGCCGACGAAGCCGTCGAGCGCCTGATCGATCTCATCAAAGAGCACGACAAGTGGATCGAAGCGCCCGCTCTCGCGGAACCCGCCGAACTCTAAAATGTCCGACACCATCACCATCATCAAAACCGAGACCGACTCCAAGGTCTCCCCCGAAACTCCGTGGAACGTGATCGTGCACGATGATCCCGTGAACCTCATGGGTTACGTAACATTCGTGTTGATGAAAGTTTTCGGATACGACGAGAAAGAAGCCAACCGAATGATGCTGGAGGTTCATCACAAAGGACTCTCAGTCGTATGGTCGGGAGAACTAGAAAAAGCTGAGTTCTACGCTCAGCAACTCCAGTTTCATCAACTCAAAACCAGCCTCGAAAAAGCGGAATGAAGATCGCGCCAACCATGGAGGGAGGCCTCCGCATCGATCCAGAGACACCAGAGGACTGGCACATCCTGCGCGCCATCATGCTCGATGCGAATGGCCATGACACAGATCTCGCGAGCCGACTTGGAAACCTCATGACCGACGAGGTCATCGCGGAAGACTGGCAGGACATCATTGTCCCGGATCTACGTGAGGCATTCACAGATGATCTGCATCACATCTACGCCGCTATTGAGGCCGCCGCAGCGTTTCCCGAAGGCGAAGATCATCCGATCTGGATCACTCCAGACGACGCAATCATCTGGTATGGTGCTCTCAACCAAGCTCGTTTGGCTCTCGAAGAACAATATCACTTCGGCCCCGACCCGGAATCTGACTCTGCGAATCTCTCACCTGTGCGGCATGAGGCACTTCTGCGGAATCATTTCTACTCCGCACTTCAGAGCTTCATTCTTGAGCACGCGCTGAGGCTCTGAATCACCGATTTTCAGCGCTGGGTCCGACGGACCGAGATGATCTTGATCTCGCCTGCCGGATGATCCACCCACCATACCACGGCATGAGAGCTGATGATAGCAACCTGCCAATCCCGATCTTCAGATCCCCTTACCGAATAGTCGCCCTCCCGATTGAAATCCTCCTCGAGGCTTTGGATCCATGTAAAAAGCCTGGAGCGAACAGACTTCGGAAGCGTGGCCAGATAATCCAGACACGGCTGGTTATACCAGACCTGATATGTATAGGGCATTGTTACGGCTCGAAAGCGAGCTGACGCTTCACTTCCTCTGCCGAGACCCATCCTTCCCGGCTTCCACTGTTCAGCTTCGCCTCCGCGTCCTCCCACTCGCCGGTTTTTTTCATACGTAACACGGTTAGAAACGCGGCAAGTTTCTTCTGATCCGAGGCTTCGAGCACCTCCACCTCTGCCATGATTTCAGCGAGTGACATGAAGGCAACATGCCATGCGAAATCCACCGTGGCAAGAACACCGTTTTCAAAATCATCACCCCCCGTCAGCATTCCAAAAATTTGCACATGATATGAAGCGTGGCAGGATATCCGTATGCGCTCAGTTAAAAGTGCCGGACTTCCGTCCGAATATCGACTTGTAGAAAACTCCACCCGTAATCCGGTTCCCATAGTCGCTGGGATGGCTGCCGTCTTCTACGAAAAGCTCAGGTCCGCGACCGGCTTTGTATTCCTTTTCCCAAGCGTTCCCGACAGGCACGATGATAACTCCTCCGGCGGATATTGCGGCGGCTTGGTAACCGTGGCGAACACGATCGTTCATCTTGTAGAAATCGTCGCCGTCCACTTCCGGATCTCCGTCACGGCGCCCCCAAGTTTGGTAAAGGAGCGGCACGGCTCCGAGTGATCTCGCCTCGGTCACGAAGAAACGGACAGCTGGGTCCATCGTGCGCGCCCTCTCCCGTTTCCCGAGAGAAGGATTGAGGCTGTAGTCCTGAATGACCACGATGTCCCACCTTCGTCCACGTAGTTTTCTTAGAGTTGGTTCGTTCTGCGAATGCCTAGCGAGACTCCAACCACCGTAGGTCGCGTGGCCTGTTTCCACGTTCTTCCCGTGTGCTGCCGCTTCCTTTCCGAGGGCCTTCGGAACGCCGAAACTGTAGCTATTTCCGATGAATAGCACGGACACCACGTCCTTTTTCGAAATGGCAGCCAATTTTTCTGACTCACCCGGGACCGGTGGCATGGCACAACTTGAGAGGCCGAAAAAAGCGAGTATTCGGGAAAGGATCATCAGTTTTCGGAGCAGGGATTCAGGCGCGCGGGTGAGCATCGTCATAAGCCTTTTTCATTCTTTCCTTGGTAACGTGAGTGTAGATTTGTGTCGTTGAAAGCGAAGCATGTCCAAGGAGTTCTTGCACGCTACGCAGATCCGCTCCTGCGTCGAGCATGTGTGTCGCGAAGCTGTGGCGCAGCTTGTGGGGGCTTGCAGAAAACGGAATCCCGCTCTCTTTCAGATACTTCTTCAGCATCGCGTCCACCGCCTGCTGGGTGATCCTTGTGCCGCGCACGCTACGAAAAAGAGGGCCGTTGGAGATGGCTGCTTCCTCGCGATATTTCTGGATCGATCGAATCGCCACTCCACCCACAGGCACACGTCTTTCCTTCCGGCCCTTTCCCCGAACCTGAACAATTTCGTCAATAAAATCCATATCCCGGACATCGAGACCGAGAAGCTCGGAAATCCGTAAGCCGGAAGAATAAAACAACTCCAAAATAGCGGCATCCCTATACTTCAGCCAACCGGGTCCCCTGCGGGATACTTCCGAACGCAGGGGCATTTCCAACAAACAAACCATCTGTTTCATCGTGAGGACGACCGGCAGACCGCGCTCCAGTTTCGGCATTTGGATGGCGGCAACGGGACTCGATTCCATGCCCCGGCGCAGGACCATGTATTTGTAGAACGAGCGGATCGCGGCAAATTTCAGGCGAATGGTGGTGCGCTTCATCTCCCGCTTCATCAGCTCGTAGAGCCAGTCGCGGAAATGATCTTGTGTCTCGCTACGCCAACCTTCAAAGGACTCTCCACGCCATTTCCGATACTCAATGAGAGCGGCGGAATAATTTCTCACCGTCAGGGCAGAAGCGTTCTTCTCCGTCTCCTGAAAGTTGAGAAAATGTCCTTCGTCCTCGTTCATCTCGTCGTGGCGAGATGCTAAAGGATTGCTGAGTGATTTGCGAGACTGGAAAGAGCGCGATCACTTCCCGAGCATTTCCGGTGGACAGAGGACGACACTCCAGACGCAATGGGTGGGACCGTTTTCAATGCGCACAAGGATGTCGTTGAAGCCCTGGCGGAAATGGACTTTCCGGTAACCTTCGCCAAGGGACCAGGCAGACTGTCCGACATCTTGCCAGACGATTTGCCCATTCAACCAGACGCTTGAGGCATCGTCGGATGCAACGGCAATCAACATGTCGCGTGCTTCCTCGAACCAGACATCGGTATAAGCATAGTAGGTGGATGCGCCATAAACGGCCGGGGGCTGGCACCGGACTTGGTCTGACTGGTAGAATTCCCATTTTAGGGTCTCGTAGGGATGCCCCGGTTTGTCCGCGAATTTGCCATCGTAGTATTTCGCATCGAAATCGATGCCGAATTCAGGCGGGTGCTTCACGGTGTAATCAACTATAGAATTGTTCTCCCAAGGGCCGACCACATACCAAGTATCGAGATAGAGCCACCCCTTCCGCAAACTCGACTCGGTAAATCGACGCCCTGGCATGGCGGCTTTGATAATTTTACCCTGATCCAAATCAAGAGCCCTCATCTTATTGGAGTAGGTCATGGTGGCCCCTTCGCCGGACTCGTCCATGCGCATTTCCATCGAATCACCGTCACCTGCGGAGTTCCCGAAGGCTGTCATATCGACCACTTGCCCAAACTTATCGGTCATTCCAGCAGCGGAAGACATAGCAGCGCCACTGGCAAATGAGGAACCGGAAAGGCTCTTCTGGGCACCGCGACCAAGTGCAGCATCGGCCCTCGCGTTCATGTCCTGCATTTCGTTCTCAGCTCGATTGAGGTTCTCACGAAATTCGTTGAGTTCACCAACGGTTCCCGGAGCACCACCTCCAAGCGCGGAAGTAAGGTCAGGGCGCGAGGGAGTGGTCTCCATCACATTTTTTCGGGCTTCCTCATACGAGGTATTCTGGGAAACCGCTTCACCTGCTGCGTCTATGTCGGCTTTCGCAGTCGCAATCTGTTTTTCCAGGCCCTCCGCTTCCTTATACATCTCAGAGGCCGGAGCCGTGTTGTCGTTGGATTGAGCAGGTGGCGTCACCGCGTCCGCCTGAGCAGTGCTGGTGTCGTTCATTTCCTCCATGTTCATTTTTCCGTCCAAATTCGCCAAGATATCCTTCGCTTCCTGAATGTCCTTATTCGCCTCCGCCATTTCGTTGCGGAGATGGTGGTTCTCCTTTTCCTCCTCCATCTCCTTGGCGATCTGGTCGCTGACGGCGTTCAGTTCCTCAACCATTTCGGAAATATCCGCAGGATCGAGTTCCTGCTGCGTGAGTTTGGCAACGGCCTCATCAGTCATCTTTTTCAACTCGCTGAGATCACTGGCATCGGTATTCACCTCCTCGGCCAACTCGGATTCGACTAGCTCCGTTTCTTGGCCATCGATAAAGATTCTGACGGTGCCGGATTCGATGTCGGTGGTGGTGACTACGCGAACCCATTTTCCGAATTTGAAAGAACCGGGAGCGGTGGAGGTACTGGCAGACTGTTCCTTTTTCCCGGTGGTGCGGAAAACCACCAGTCCCTCGCCTTCATTTCCGGAGACCAAGAAACGGATGGTGCGATTGTAGTTCCCGGAGTGTCCGTTGGTCAGGGCAATCTGCTCCTCACCATTTCTACTGTCCACCCGGAGGGAAACGGCGATGGTGAAGGCGTTTCCGTATTCAACAGGCCCGAGTTTCACGAGCGGATTCCTTCCGATGAGGTTCAGGGCCCTGCCAGGGCCTTCATCGCGGGGGATGATTTTCGCGCCGAAATCGAGCTTGAAAGGATGCCGTGTGGAGGGATCTCCGGGATCGGTTTCGAAGTTCCAAGTGTAGTCGGAAGAGACCGGAGTTTGTGCCTCATTGGCGACTTCCTCGTCGGTCCAGATTCGGTTGGAAACCTGGAGATCATCAAGGAGGCCGTTCAACATGCCCTGGTCCGTATTGGGATAACGCCCGAGTACCGGTATCGGTTCGTTCTGCCGCGCCGTTCGCCTCGTCGATGTGCTTTTTGATCTGCGCCGCGACTTTGTTGAATTTTGTTTTCTCACGGGCGAGAATGTCCCTCTCTGCACGCTCGCGGAATTTATCCAACTCCCGCTCGCGGCGCTCCATCATCTCGTCGCGTTTCTTTCGGAGCTCTTTGACCTGCTGCTTGATCTCTTCCTTTTTACGAAGTTCCGCCTCGCGCTTGAGCATCTTGGCGGTCTTTTCGTCGAGCTTTTGCTTTTCACGGCGGAGGCGGTCCTGCTCTTTGCGTTCGGCCTCGCGCTTTTTCACTTCCTCGGTGCGCTGGGCTTCCTTCTGCTCGTCAAACTCCATGCGGGTCTTGATGACTGGCGCGAGAACGGCGATCAGGATCACGTGGATGACCACGGAAATGAGAATGAGCTTTTTCATGTTCATGAGAGGTGTCCTTTATTTGGTGTTGTACCTGTCGTCGTAGGTGCGGATGCCTACATTGGAAAGTCCGCGAAATTGGCAGAGGTCGAGCATTTCAACGACGAGCTCGAAGGGTGCTTCGGCATCGGCATCGAGACGAATGCGCTTGTCGGGATCTTCAAGCGCCTGGGTGCGGAGACGGGAGTGAAGATCGGTGCGGGAGACGGAAACACCCTGCCAAAAGACCTCACCATCCGGGGTGATGCCGACGACGACCTGCTTGTCATCGGGCGGAAGTTTCACGGCGGAGTCCGACTCGGGAGGGATGATGTTGATGTCGCGGTTCTCCTTCTTGAACATCGTCGAGACGAGGAAAAAGATGAGGAGTAGGAACACGCAATCGATCAGCGGTCCCATGGAGACCTCGGGCTCGATTTGTTTTCTGGAACGGAATCTCATAGGTTTATTAGTTGTTCCGGAGTGACGAGCTGTTGTTGCCGAGGGCCGCATCTCGGATGCGGAATCGGACTTGTTTGAAGCCGAGGATTTCCAGCCTGTCCTGGACTTTGATGACTTCTTGGAAATGGGTTCCCTTTTCCACGTTCACCGTGACGGGAGCTTCCGAGCCGCGCTCGGAGAGAACGGCACGCAGAAATCCGTCAGGATCACCAAGCGGTTTGAAGCCCATGACTCCGTAGTGGTTGGCGCGGTCCGGTCCATACATGATCCCCGCCTTGCTGACGCCAATCGGATAGGAGTCGTCGCTGGCCTCAACGTTGATCGAGGAAGTGCCGTCAGAGAGGTTCACAGGAATCTGGCGCTCGAAGCGTTTGATCATACTGGTGACCAAGAAGAAGATCAGCAAAAGGAACACGCAATCGATCAACGGCGAGAGGATGACCTCGCAGTTGCCTGAGTCGCGTCTTCGTTGGCGTTTTTTCATAAAATCCGAGGAATGGGATTACTTCTTCGGAACATCCTGACCGCCGAGGAACCAGATTTTCAGTAGGTCTTCGGTCTCGGTCTCGATGGTATTGGAGACTTGATGAACACGGCGTCGTGCCCAGTGGAATCCGAGGATCGCGGGGATCGCGAGGATCAGTCCGACTGCGGTGGTGATGAGTGCTTTGGAGATGGAGCCGGCTAAGAGTGAGGCTCCGCCTTCGTCGCCGAATACTTCGACAAGTTTGAAGGCCTCGATCATTCCGATCATGGTTCCGAGAAGTCCGAGTAGCGGGGCAACTCCGGCGATGACGGTGAGCGGGGCGCATTTCTCCTCCTGATCGATCACGGCGCGACCACCGATGTCAGCAGCACCTGCGGCGACGATGTCGAAGTTGGTTGCGCGAAAGTTCACGCAATGGGTGATGATGTCTGACATGACAGATTTGCGTTTCGCGCATTCGGCGAGAATCTCGTCATATTGACGATGGGCAAACATTGGACGGATTTTTGTGACTAGACCTGGGGGTATAAAGTTCTTTCTGCGGAGTGTCATAAAACGCTCTAGAAGAAACGCTCCGAGCGCGACGGACAGGAGGCCTAGACAGACCATGGTGAGTCCACCTTCGAGCATTTCCTCAATCCAATCGACCTCGACGAGTTTGTTGTCGCGGGGGTCGAGGATCTCTTCCTCAACGGCGACCTCTTCGGCGGGAGCTTCATCGGCCGCACCGTCAGCAGTGGCGGCTTCAGTATTCTCCGCTGGAGGAGCGTCCTCCCCATCTTGGGCGAAGAGCGGTGCGATGAACATCATTGCCATGACCATGGCGGCGGATACGACGATTCCCATTATACGGATTAGTTTATACATGAATTGGTGGTGTGATATTCTTAGAAATTTATGGCTCATACGGTTTCGCGACGGGTTTGTCGGGAGCGTCTTCGGGCGGGATTTTCAAGGATGACAGAAATGCGACGAGGTCACGTGCCTCGCGAAGGCTGAGCATGGCACCCATCGGCGGCATTGCTGACACCGCCGGATCAAACGATGCGACATCCGATTTTCTTACACGGAATGTGTCGGTTCCGATCGTTATGTCGAAATAGTCGTCGGTTTCTTCTTGGAGAATGCCTCCAAGAGATTTCCCGTTTTTTAGAACAAGCGAGATCACACCAAAGCCTGGGGCGATTTTAGCACCTGGAGCCATCAGACTTTCGAGCATATAGCGGCGATCATGCTTGGCTCCGATTCCGGCAAGGTTCGGTCCGGCCAAGGCACCAGCTTCATCATTGTCGGCGACTCTGTGGCAGCGGATGCATTGGGCAGTGCCGTGACCTTCGAAAACTTGTTTCCCTATTTTCGGGTCGCCGCCTTCCATGGCCGGGAGATAGGAAGATAGCAGATCGGTGGCATCAAGCGAGCTAGCGTAAAACTTGTATGCGGAAAGGACAGATGCCTCCGTGCGCGCGCTGGCTGCTTCGAGCAACTCTAAGCTCGATGCTGGATCGCCGGCACCGCGTTGCAAATCCACGAGGGCGTTAACAAAAAGTTCAACGACTTCATCACCCTCAATATCTGCCGCTAGCTTCCACGCGGCTTGTCGCTTGGCAGGATTCTCTGATTTAAGAGCGGCTTTCAGTCCCGAAACAGCTTGGGTGGGATCGCGCTTCATCAGTTCGGCAGACGCGGCGGTGGAAATTTTTTGCGATGGATCCGATGCGAGCGAAACCAAGAGTCCACCGGCGAATTCCGGATCCCTGGAGAGGATCATTTCCAAGGACTTCAAGCGGGCGGATTCCGGATACTCGCCAGCCTTTGCGATCACCTCCAATGCCGCTGTCGGGGTGACGGATTCGCCCAATTTATAAGTTTCAACCAGTCCAAGAACAGAACTCACCAGTTCCTTGTCAGAGGACAGCAAATCCGGGACCTTTTCATTGAGAACGGGGAGGATTTCCTTCGGGTCGCGCGTTTCGAGCGAATCCCAATGTCCCAGCGACTGGTCCACCGGATGTGGCTCCGCCCACTGCTCCAGTAGGCGCAGGGCTTCGAGACGCTCAGGGATCGCAAACTGGGGAGATGCTGAAACTTTCAGAAGGAGTTCGGCCTGCTCGACTCCTCCTTGGCGAAACGCGGAATGAATCAGCCTGCGCGCAATCATGGGGGTCAGTTGATGGGCGCGCTTCCCGTTCACGATCTCACCGAGCAGTTTCGCAAGGTCGGGTCTCGACTCTCGGACCGGTGCTTCGTGGATCGCGCGGATCGCTTCATTCACGACTTTCGGATCAGAGTCATTGAGAAAAATTTCCAAGAACGGACTGGCCAAGCGACGCAATGCGATGACGGCTGCGGTGCGGACAGCGACGGATTCGTTCCCAGAAAGCTTCGAAATTTGTTCCTCATCAGCGGCTCCGAGAAGACCCATCACGCAGGCGTGGCGCAGGTAGAGATCCTTGTCCGCATTCTCTTCGAGCAGACCTACCAGTTCCGGGGTTGCAATCTGGTATTTCTGCCGCCCGACAGCAAGTGCGGCGAAGGCTTTGACTCGATCAGATTTGTCCCGCAGGCGCTGTGCAATCAGACTGAGATCCACTCCATCTACTTCACCGAGCACCTGCACAGACTGTGCCCTGATTTCCGGCTCAGGATCCCTTAGAAGGCTCACGAGAGTGTCTCGCGCGGGAACTTCCCCTCCTTTTCTAGCGAGAATTCCGAGGCCCCATACTGCGTGAAGACGTCGCATTAGATCGCCGTCCCCCGTCGCCGCGATCAATGTTTTGGTTCCACCCTTCGCCCTCGTAAGAGCGAGCTGCGCACGGAGCCTGACTCTCCTGTCTGCGTGCCCCAGTAGTGTTGAGAGTTCGTCATTCGAGCGCTGGGAAATGCCTTCTCGCATGAGTTTCGCGACCTCGGGAGTGCCTCCACCCTCAGCGCTCAACGAGTAGATCCGCCCCGATCGCTCGGCACCCCATCCGGTGATGTTGTCGGTGACGAAAAGTCGCCCTTCGTAGTCGTATTCGACATCAGTGGCGGCAACGCCTTGGTTGAAAACGTAATTGTCCACGAGTCGCATCCCAGCTCCCTCCTCCTCCACCTTGAACGACCAGATGGCGGACGCCGGCTGGTTTCCGCGATAGTCGCAGATCAGAAACCTTCCGCGCTGGCTTTCGAGAAATCCGCTACCGGGATAGTATGTCAGGCCGGAAGGTCCGCTCGTGATGTTTGCAACCGGCGGGATCATGAACGCAGGCTGAAGATCGTTGCGCGCGAGATCCATTTTCTCCGAGGTCCACATGTTCGGCGGAGTTTCTTCCAGTCCGATTTCTTCATGGAAACTGAACATCGCCTGATGTCCCGCATTCCATCCCGAGTCCGCTCCGTCCATGACATATACCAGCCTAGCTTTGTCGCCCTGATCCGAATTGTTGTCGACGGTGATACCGTTCCCGTAGTCGTCGAAGGCGATTTCCTTTGGGTTGCGAAGCCCGGTATGGATCACTTCGAGACCAGTCCCATCGGATTCAAAACGAAGCACCGCGCCACGGTTCGGCATTTCATATTTCACACCCTCCTTCGTAACGATATTGAAGCCCCGGTCTGCCATCGTAGCGTAGATACGGCCGTCGTTGCCAAGCGCGAAGCCGTTCAAATCGTGACCGGAGAACCAAATCTTCACGCCGAAGCCGTCTGCGATGACCTCGCGCTTGTCGGATTCTCCGTCTCCATCCGTATCTTCGAGCATGTAGAGCTTCGGGATACAGGAAAAATACACTTTCCCATCGAGTTCGAAAACGCCGGCCCCCGTGCCGTCTAAAATCTCGTCAAAACCATCGGCAAAAACGCTGACTTTGTCAGATTTCCCGTCACCATCCGTGTCGGTGAATTTCCGGATACGTTCAGAGTTTTCCTGCATCATTTCGAGGGAAACCTTGTCCTTCCATTTCTCGTGAAGTGCGAGGCGGTCCTCGACGGATTGGGACTTGAGATCGTCGAGAAGCCAGTAGCGATGATTCCGCGCATCGAGCACTTGCTGCCCGAAGCGCAGACTCTCCGCGAGATACAGCGCGCCTTGGTCATCGAAGCAGAGTGCCGTGGGAGTGATGATTCCGCTCTCCCCTTTCTCTGCGAAAACTTTCAGTTCCGTGCCCTTGGGAATGAGATTTCCGGGGATCCCATCCGTAGGCACTAGATCTGCCGAAGGCCCGGAAACCTCGGTATTTTCCGAACCGGCAGGGACCGCATGGACTACGAGTGGAGCGCACAGGATGAAAATGGAGGCGTGAAATCTCATGGGTAGATGGGTTTACGAATGGTACGGAACTTTCTCGCAGAAAGCTTCGAAATCCAATGCGAAAGTCGGATCATTCCCCGTCTTTCGGCACTGGCGAAGGGAGGTCGATGAGTTCCTCAAAGCTTTCGACTCCGGGAGAGTCGATCATGGGATCATCAGACTTCTCTAATTCGCGTTCTCGTTCCGTCTTAAAAAAGAGAATCACGGTAGTGATGACCGCGGCGGCGAAAAGAATGCCAATGATCATTCTGACAAGGTTTGCACGCTTGTTGTGGATCGATGGACGTTTGAATGGATTCAGGCTCCAAGATGACGAGCCACTTCCTTTCGAGCGCTTTTTCCGGGACTTATGCTTTTTGGAAGAAACTTCCGGTTCGGTCTTGATCGCAGGTATGGTTTTGAGGGCCGCGAGCAGCGGGGCGGTCTCGTCATCCTCCCCGGGGAGACGAAGCATTCGCCGGCAGGAAGGGCAGACGATGCCTTCGCCATCGTGGTCCCGTGGCACCCGAAACACGAACCGGCACTCGGGACAAACATAGGCGCTCCAGCGCCTCGGGGTTTCTATCATGGTCTCTGTTTCCTCCACGGCACGGAGCATCTATGCTTCCCCGTTGCCACGCAAGCACCAGCTACGGTTCTTCGACAAAGAGCCTGCCTTGCCTACGTCTGAAGCGCCCACCTCCCGGCAAATTTACGCTCGCTGGCATGCCAGTATCGGTCAACGAAGCGCACTTTTCCAACAGATCGCTATCGATTCCGGAAACTCCCGCCTGTTTCAGAAATTCGAGGATCACTTCCCGTTGGAGCGAATGAGGGAGAGCGGAAATCACTTTAAGGTGCAACCGGCCTTGGGGATCGACGGCATTTGCCTTTTCAACCGCCCATGCGACAAGCTCTCGCATCTCCTCGGTCGCCGAGGCATTTCTAACGAGCATTTCACTGACATCCCGTCCGGAAATTTCACGAAGCAGCAGAAGGGCCTCGTTGCGAATGCGATTCCTAATCACATCGTTCGCGGCGTTGCTAGCGTCCTCTCGGAAGCAGAACCCCATCAACGTCATCCAATCTTCCAGTTCCCGTTTTCTGAGTCCCAGCAAAGGCCTTTCGACCTCTAAGGTTCGCCCTCCCATCGTGATCTGCTTTGTCCCGGACATCCCCCGAAAGCCGTGGGATCCCCGCATGAGATTCCACAAAACCGTCTCCGCCTGATCATCCGCGTGATGCGCCAGCAGGAGCCTATTGCATCGGTGTTTTCGCGCACATTCTCCGAAAAACGCATGCCTCTCCGCTCGTGCCGCGGTTTCGAGCGACTCCCTTCTCGCTGTCATCGCTTCGCGCACATCCGCCTTCGCGATCTCGACCTTGAAACCCATTCCCACAGCCACCCTCCGCACAAATTTTGCATCAGAGGTAGAAGCTGCGCCCCTCAAACCATGATCCAGATGACACACCACCAGATCCAAGAATCCCTCCTCGTGAAGGATGTGCAAAAGCGCCATCGAATCCAACCCACCGGAAACGCCAACCAGCCACCTCTTCCGCCGCGAAGCATCAGCCAGCCACGGAATCACCAGCCCTTTCATTCGATGGTTAAACTGCCAACCCCGTGCCGAAACTCCATCCACTCCCCTGAAACGGGATGCATAAACCCAAGCTTCCAAGCCTCCAACTCCATCGCCGAATCTCCGAGATCCAGAGTCTGTTTCTCTCCCGTTTTCCCATCAGGAAGATAACAGGGATCGCCAACCACAGGAAATCCCATACTCCACAGGTGCACCCGGATCTGATTCGTCCGACCGCTCCCGAGTCTTGCTTCGAGCAATGTCGTCCCATCCGCAAGTCTCTCCATCACGGTAAAATCTGTCCTGGCCTCAAGTCCGGCCTCATCCACCGTGCGTCCTCCCGGACCAATTGGCTCTGCGGAAATGGCCGCTTCGCATGTTTTCTCCTCCCACTCCGGTTGTCCGTAGACCCGCACCCGGTAAATCTTTTCCACCTTCCCCTCGAGAAACTGCCTCTGAAGCAGCCTGCAGAAATGCCGAGTCCGAGCGAACAGAACCAAACCGCGGGTGTTCGCATCAAGGCGATGCACCGGACGCAGATACTTCGGCTCATACACCTGGTTCATGAAAAATTGTAGCGTATTCCGGTGATACCTTCCGCTCGCATGCATTGGCAGCGGCGCAGGCTTCTCCACCACCACAATCGCTTCATCGTCCCACACAATCTTGATTTCCCTCGCGACATCCGGCTCCACTTCTGGAGGGAAAATTTGTAAAATTCTCTCGCCAGCGCGGACCACATGATCGATCCCCCGCACCTTTCCGCCATAGCTCACAAACCGCCCCTCCGCACAACGCGAACTCCATTCCTCACGACCCACTTGCGGAAACTGATCACATAGCAGACCCCCGAGAGTCCACCGGTCGTAGCGTGCGGCAACGTTCACCGGCCTCCGGTTTTCCTGAGGTATGGACCCCGGCAGCACCTCACAGACAGAGTCCAGCTTTTCCTGAGCCGCCGCGATCCGACCCGACATTTTTTCTGGCTCCGGCACGAAACAATGCGGGCACGTCACGCCGGCCACATACCTAACATCCTCCTGATCCTGCACGTCGAGCGGAGCCTGGCACGCATAGCACACAGCAGTATCCGTCTCACGCAAAGCCGGGTCCACCCCCACCCGCTGGTCGAACACGAAGCACTCGCCATCGTAGTGCTCGCCACCGCATTCCTCAAAATATTTCAGGATGCCACCATCGAGCTGATAGATATTTTTGAACCCCTCCATCTCCATGAATGGACCGGCCTTCTCGCACCGGATGCCCCCGGTGCAAAACATCACGACCGTCTCCTCTTTCATCTCCTCCGGCAGCTCACGCACCGCCTTCGGAAACTCTCGAAACGTGCGAATATCTGGCACCACCGCGCCTTCGAAGGTTCCCAACTTCACCTCGTAATCGTTCCGCGTGTCCAGAAGTGTCACCTTCCGTCCCTCGTCCAGCCATTGCTTCAACTCCTTCGCGGAAAGTTTCGGCGAAGTCCGCTTCCCCGGCTCAACCCCCTCCACACCGAAGGAGATGATCTCCTTCTTGATCCTTACAAGCATACGCCGGAACGGCTGGTCATCGCTCTCGCTGATCTTGCCCTCGAAATCTTCCAATCCTGGAATCTCCCGCAGCCGCTTCATCAGCCGCGAGACCCCTTCCGCCGATCCAGCGACAAAAAGATTCACTCCCTCCACGCTCAGCAAGATCGTTCCCCGCAAGCCCGCCTCCTTGCAAAGCGCCAGCAGTTCCTCCCGAAGTTCTTTCAACCCCGTAAGCTCCACAAAACGGTAAGCTGCCAAATTCGTAACCATTTCTCCTGTCATCTCGTGCGGAGAAAACTGCCAATATCACTCAAAATTCAAACTCTAAAATTCAAATCAACCCGCTCCAACCCCGATACCACGCACCCTTCATTGAGAGTTGAATTTTGGAATTTGAATTTTTCCTCCAGTCAGAATCCTCGCCCGCAACCCTCCACGGCACTCTCCCTTCAGAAAATCCTCCGCCCCTTCCCCCACCGCCTGATCCATCCAGTAGCATGGCTTGCATTCCTCGCTACCCTCGAAAATTACACCCTGCACGGAAAACTTTTCGCCAATCAGAGCTTCCAAATCCCCTCCCCTCACCAGCACGTTGCGCCGCAGGACCGAGGCATCCACATCACCATATTTTTCCCGGAGTTCTTCCAGCACCTCCACGGAGAAAAACGTCACCTGACCTTTAAAATCCTCTTTGAAGTTGAAATACCGGTCACCCACCAGCCCCTTCCCTGCCACGCACTCCACCTCGTCCACCGCCGTGATCTCGTGTTCCATTCGTCCCAGACCGTGCCTCCCGCGGAAGTCATGCCCTTGAGAAATCCAAATCCCCTCCAACTCAAATCCAGCGTCCTTCGCTTCCATCAAGGAACCGTATCATTCGCAGTTGCTTGAGTCCATCCAGGCTTCGTTCCAATTCCTCCACCGTGTTCGCATTTTCCAATGCCCGGCCATCCTTCAGTTCCAATACTTTGGTCCCGTTCGCTCGTAGGATTCTCTGCAAACCCCACTCGCCCGCCTCCCTCGATTTCCTCAAAATCTGAACCGCTCCCCTACCGTAGAATCCGCACAGAGGTTCAAGCTGACCATCCCTTCCATAGACAACAAAACTCTCCGAATGCCCGAGCAAGCCCCGCAACACCCCCACCTCCAAACGCGGCAGATCACACGCCACCACCAGCCAATTCTCGTCCTCCGCCGTCTCCATTCCAGCAATTATCCCTCCCAGCGGCCCGTCACCAGAGTCCCTAACAATCTCCAGATCATCCAAATTTTCGGAAAAATCCTGCCCCTCCCGCAAAGATAGAACCACCTCCTCGCACCCAACTTCCCTAAGCAGATCCACAGCCCGTCTCACCATACTCCGACCATCCGGATGGACCATCGATCCCTTGTCCCGACCCATCCTCTTTCCCCGACCCCCAGCAAGTATCAGACCGCGTAGCACTGAGGCACATCTTCCAGAACCTCTGTCTTACTTGAAGTTTAAAGTTTAAAATTTACAGTTTCCCGCATGCTCCTCCAACAGCTCATCCGCATCCCATCGGTCAATCCCGACAACGAAACTCCCGACCAGGCCGGAGTCACACACGAGCAGGCGATGGCCGATTTCCTTGGGGACTACCTAACCGATCTCGGAGCCTCCGTCACTCTAGAGGAAATTCAGCCGCGCCGCCCAAATCTCATCGCCCGCTTCGCGCCGCTCGACGAACGCCCACGCATTCTCCTTGGCCCACACCTCGATACCGTTGGCGTCCGCAATATGACCATAGCTCCGTTCTCTGGGAAAATCCGAGATGGCAAGATCTGGGGACGTGGCGCTTCCGATACGAAAGGCCCCATGGCCGCCATGATCGCCGGCCTCACCGCGAACAAGCGCATTCTTGCCGATCTGCCCGTCGCGGTTGATTTCGTCGCATTCATGGGAGAAGAAGCTTCCCAACACGGCTCAAAACACTTCGCCCAGCACCATGCCCAGGACTACCAGTTCGCCACCGTCGGTGAACCCACGTCGCTAAACGTCGTCCACACCACAAAAGGTTCCCTCTGGGCCACCCTCACAGCGGATGGCATCTCCGCCCACGCCTCCCAGCCACACCTAGGAGACAACGCCATCCTAAAACTCTCCCGCGCCCTCCTCCACCTTCAGGAAACCCTCGAACCCCGCCTCGCCTCCCACACCCACCCCATCCTCGGCCCCTCCACCATGAACATCGGGCTCATCCAGGGTGGCACCGCCCCGAACATCGTGCCAAATCTCGCCACCGCACAGATCGACATCCGCCAGACACCCGACCTCCATAGCGCAGGCGGCGCTCTCCAGCTCCTCCGCGAAACCATCGCCGAGCTCCGCCTCCCCCTCGAAATCACCTACGCTCACGAGAATCCCCCCATGGAGACAGACCCCGCAGACCCCTACATCGAGAAACTCCTCGCCACAGATCCCCGCTGCCAACTCGTCGGCGCACCCTGGTTCTCTGATGCCGCCCACCTCTCCGCCGCCGGTCTGCCCTCCATCTGCCTCGGCCCCGGCTCCATCGACCAAGCCCACACCAAAGACGAATTCATCTCCCTCCAAGACCTCCGAGAAGGAGAAATCTTCTTCGAAAATTTCATCCGCTCCTTAGCTGAGTGATCTCGCCAGCGCGGATTTGGAGCAACCTTTTTCGTCACCAGGAACACCGAGAAAGGATGGGAATGAAAAGCGAAATATCATCCCCGTTCTTCCTCCCCAGAGTGCACCAGTAATCTCATCTACGGACTCGGAGACGTAGAAGCATGAGGCTTCCGAGAAAAAACGTGAGAACAGAGGAAGGCTCTGGGACCACTGCATCCGCCGTGAACGTATTGAACTCGAGCCAATGCCGGCTCACTGAGAATGCGTCGTTCTCCGCATAGACTCCGTAGCCGTTGATTCCGATCGCACTAATCGCGGCAGTGGTGGTGGTGAAACTGCTGCTCAGGTCGAAATTGATATCCGAGGAGGGGTCGTAAACTGCCCACATTTCACTGGCCAGTTCCATTCCGTCAAGAATGCGTCCATCGGCGTTGTCACTCAAAGCCGTGGATGAAATATAAAAAGCGGAACCATCCCATAGCATGAATCTTCCGTCTAGGTTTTCGAGGCGGTTAAGTCCATCAGGAGTACCGCTGCTATCGGTGCTGAATCCCATCCAACTTGTGGCATCTAGTGTAGTGGCAATCGATGTCTTGAAGAAAATCGAGGAATGCAGCCTAGTATCGGAGGATTGGGCTCGAAGACTCAAATTTGCAAGTTCTCGAGTAGCGAAGTTCGCGCTAGTAGCATCCAGTCTTTGTATCCGGACTCCTCCATAGATGGACGGCCCATTGTAGCCGGTCGCTGAGGTAGCCCCCAAGGCGGTGGACGTGGAGAAGGCCTGGTCATCAAGATAACCAGTCACATCATCAGCAAAAGTGTCCGCATCCAGATCCGATTGCACAAGCGAGGATGAAGCTTGTTCAGGCTGTTCATCCCCCGTGTCGTAGATATCGCCGGTGTTGAGATACTGGACAGCGATAGCGGCCGGCAGAGAAACGACGGAGGCAAAAAAGAAACAAACGGGTAACACCTTCATGAGACTACACTCAAAGGAAATACCAAATTCTAGTCAAATAGAAAATTACTCAAAGTATATACGCTGAAATCCGCCGCGTCTTTGAAAGCGCAAAAGATTCGGACTCTCCCAGGCCTTGAAAGCACCCTAACCACGCCTATGAAACCAGACTTTGAAATTCGCTGCACCCTTTCGTGGCCTCGTGCTTCACATCGGAGTATCTCGGCTGGCATTGATAGCAAGAGACTTGCAGTGCTTTTTCAAAAACCTCAATTTCACCTGCAACCCACTAATTTTCGCGCATGACGGAACTCATCCTCAACGAAGCGATCCACTCCCGCATCATCACAGAGGAAATCCCCCTTGTGGAGAATTTCCTCTGGATCGTCACAGCAGACATTAAAGACATGCACATCGTCCGGGGGCGGCGTTCCGTCCCATTTCTCGCACAAATGGCCGAACTGGTGGAACAAGGTGTCTCCGTCCGATTGATCCACGCAAAGGAGCCAGGGCCGCGCTTCCGTCAGGATTTCGACCGTTACCCGGTTCTTCTGGAAAGTGACCTCTTCGAGCGCATCCTCTGCCCTCGTGTCCATACGAAGGCGATCATCTTGGACGGGAAAAAGGCATTCATCACCTCGGCGAATCTCACCGGAGCGGGCCTCGGCGCGAAACACCCGGACAAACGTAACTTCGAGGCCGGCATACTCACGGACGAGAAACAGCACATCGCTCCTCTGATGCGCTGGATCGACAATCTCTATCTCGGAGAATTCTGCGCCCGCTGCCGCCTCCGGAAAATCTGCCCCGATCCGCTCGACAGCTGAGGCCGATTTCCATTCCAACTTTCCACCGCTTCCGCCTAGGCTGTGCGCGTGCCGCAGCACTTCCCGGATACGCGCTGGAAGACCGATGGAAAATTCCTCCATCGGGCCGGGAAACGCGCCTGGATGCGGGCAGTCACCTACGGCCCATTTCCCGTGGAGAAACAACCGGAACCTTCTATTGAATTCCGGAAAATCCGCAACGCGGGATTCGATACCCTACGCCTGTTCACTCTCCCTGACCGGAGACTTCTCGATGCCGCCCATCGCTATGAAATGCAGGTATTCGCAGGGCTTGATTGGTGGCAGTTCGGTGATTTCTTCGCCCGCCCCGGCATCCTCTCGTCGGCCCGTGTCCGGCTCGCCAACTGGCTCTCTGAACACGGCGACCATCCGGCACTGTCCGGGCTCTATGTGGGAAACGAGATCTCCGCAGACCTCGTGCGCTGGATGGGTCCGGTCCGTGTCCGCCAGGCACTGGAAGAACTCATCGATCTGGGGCGCTCTGTCGCACCCGGAATCCTCTTCGCATACGCGAATTTCCCATCCACCGAATACCTGGAACCAGCAAACGCCGATTTCTCCGCGTTTAACATCTACCTTGAGCACCCGGAACCCTTCGCCGCCTATCTCCGGCGCCTCCAGAACATCGCCGGCGACAGACCTCTGGTAGTTTCTGAGTTTGGCCTCGATTCATCGAGAAATTCCCCCGAAGCCCAAGCTCGGACATTGGAGTGGGGCCTAGAAATCTCCCACCGCGAAGAGACCGCCGGGTTCACGGTATTCGCTTGGTCAGATCTTTGGCAAAACGGTGGCAATGAAATTTCTGACTGGGATTTCGGAATCACGGATCGCGCCGGGGATCCGAAACCCGCCTTCAATACCTGTGCTGAATTCAACCCGGCGGAGCTGCCAAAACCGCAACACATCTTTTCCGTGATCATCTGTACGAGAGACGGAAAATCACGTATTGGTGCCTGCCTCCGGGCCATTTCAAAAATGTCGGGAGGGCCGTTCGAGACCATCGTCATTGATGACGGTTCCACGGATGGCACTGGCGGATTCGTGGCTGAAAACTTCCCTTGGGTTTGTCTGTGCTGCATCCCGCCATCCGGCTTGAGCGTGGCCCGTAACAAAGGAGCCGCCCTGGCTTCAGGTGATATTCTCGCTTTCACCGACGACGACTGCGAGCCGGACATGGAATGGATCGCCCATTTGGACCCTGCGTTCCACGATCCGGATATCGCCGCCGCTGGAGGCCCCAATCTTCCCCCTCCACCACAGAACGATACGGAGGCCGTCGTCTGTTCTGCACCCGGCGCGCCGAGCCATGTGCTACTCGATGATACGACAGCCGAGCACATCCCCGGCTGCAATCTTGCGGTTCGCAAACGAGTCTTCGACGAGGTCGGCGGCTTCGATCCCGCATTCAGGACCGCAGGTGACGATGTGGATTTCTGCTGGCGCCTCAGCGACCATCATTTCCGTATCGGATTCGTGCCCGGTGCCTTCGTCTGGCATTGGCGCAGACCATCGCTGCGGGCGTTTCTCGCACAACAGAAAGGCTACGGAAAAGCGGAGAAACTTCTCATCACGAAGCATCCGGAGCGTTTCACCAAAGCCGGAGAAGCCCGTTGGAAAGGCTTTGTCTATGGAGGCGGCGCGGTCCGAATCACGGAGGACTCCGTGATCTATCACGGAGCCATGGGACAGGCCGGTTACCAGCGCGTCGTCAACCGTATGCTCCCGCTCCGACCATTGCCGACCGCGCTCCAAAATCCTACTACTTCTCTAAAACTCCACGCCCTAGGCCTGCTCCAGCCGATGGTCCGGAGATGGTATCGAAACGGCAGTCTCGCCTTTCCCAAACGCCATTCATTTGCCGCTCCGTCTGCTCCCGACTTCGAGTATTCCATCGACTCACCGGAGGGGCGGGATAGAAATTTCTACCTCGATCATTTCCTATCCGCAGGCTGGAATCCGGGCGGCGATTCCGATCCCTGGGATCTCGAGAAATCCGGCACCCGCCTCCTGATCGCCACCGAGCGCATGGAAAACAACCAGACCCGCAACCTCTTCCGTGTTTGGGGCGATGCGAAGCACCTCTCTTTCTTGAGATTTAAAGTTTAAAATTTATAGTTTCAGTGTCCCTCTTCACCAAAGACTACGCCTATCACCTCCCCCCGGAATTAATCGCTTCGCGTCCCCTCCCGGACCGCGCCGCCTCGCGCATGCTGGTGGTGCATCGGGAAACGGGAGAGATCGAGCACCGCATGTTCGCGGAGTTCGAGAGTTTCCTCCAACCCGAGGACCTTCTCGTCCTCAACAACACCCGCGTCATCCCGGCCCGCCTTTTCTCCGATGACGGGCGCACTGAACTTCTATGCCTCGACCAAATCTCCCCAACCCTGTGGCGCTGTCTTGCGAAGCCGGGGAAGAAGATGAAAGTGGGCCGCAGCGTGATCATCGGGGGAATTACAGGAAACGTAGTGGAAGTATTTGAAAACGGCGACCGCCTCATCGATTGGGAAAGCCCGCTCGATCTCCACAAGCACGGTCACCTCGCCCTACCCCACTACATGGGCCGCGATGATGAGGAGATGGATCAAGAGCGCTACCAAACCGTATTTTCAAAAGAGGAAGGCGCCATCGCCGCGCCAACTGCCGGACTACATTTCACCCCGGACATGCTCGACCGAATCCGTCATGACTTCATCACCCTGCACGTCGGAGTCGGCACGTTCCGACCGGTTTCCGTGGATCACATCAAGAATCACGTGATGCATTCGGAGAAATTTTCCATCACGGAAGAAACAGCAAAGGCAATCAACCGATCTGGGAGAACCATCGCCGTCGGGACAACAGTCACCCGCGTCCTTGAATCGCTCGCAGGAGAAGAAAAGCGCATCGCAATCGAGCAGAGCCAGTCGGGTGCCACGAACATCTTCCTCCACCCACCTTACAAATTCAAAGCCGTCGATTCGCTCCTTACAAACTTCCACCTCCCCGAATCCACCCTCATCATGCTGGTCTCAGCCTTCGCCGGCCGCGAACTCACCCTCGAAGCCTACCATCAAGCCGTTGAAAAAAAATACCGCTTCTACTCCTACGGCGACTGCATGATGATCATCTGATCATCTGATCGTCTTCTCTTCATTGAGATTTAAAATTTAGAATTTATAGTTTAGTGAAAATTATCTCCTGGAACGTCAACGGAATCCGCGCCGCCCTCAACAAGGGCATGGCGGATTTTCTCGCTACGGAAAACCCCGATATCCTGTGCCTGCAGGAAACGAAAGCCCGCGAGGAGCAAGTGGAGCTACCGCTGGAATTCGGCAGCTACAAATCCTACTGGAACTCAGCCGACAAACCTGGCTACTCCGGCACTGCGATCTTCACGAAGGAAGCTCCGCTCGCCTGCGAGCACGGCTTCGGGGAAGAAGAGCACGACAAGGAAGGCCGAGTCATCACCCTGGAATATCCAGACTTTTTCCTAGTCAATGTCTATACCGTCAATGCCCAGGATGGGCTCCGCCGCCTGCCCTACCGACTCCAATGGGACACCGCATTCCGTCTCCACCTGAATCGTCTCGCGCTCACAAAACCGGTCATTTTCTGCGGCGACCTCAACGTCGCACACAACGAGATTGATCTCGCACGCCCGCAGGCAAACCGCAAGAGCGCGGGGTTTTCCGATGAGGAACGCGCCAGTTTCACCGATTTGTTAGATAGCGGATTCATCGACACATTCCGCCACTTTTATCCCGACAAGACCGAAGCCTATTCCTGGTGGTCCTACCGCGGAGGTGCCCGGCAACGCAACGTCGGATGGAGGATCGACTACTTCGGAGTATCCCCCGCCCTCATCGAACGCGTCACAGACGCCACCATCCTGCCCCACGTCCTCGGCTCCGACCACTGCCCGGTCGCGATCACTCTCCGGTGAGCCCGGCGACAATGGTTTCCACATTCATCCTCATCATCTCCTCGTAGCTTGTCATTCCGCGACCGTCGGCGACGAGTGTGCCGCCGAGGAAAATCCCAGTATCGCGAGTCAGACTTTTGAGCATTTTCGGGTTGGATTCCTTTTCGGGAAAAATGGCGAGCACGTTCTCTTTCTTCAAAGTCGAGACGAGCTCCGAGAGACTGACCGCATCGGGCATCTGTTCGCGGTTGAGTCCCTGTACCGAGAATCCAGTAAAGTCGTTTTCCTCGCAGAAATACTGGAACGCTGCATGTGCAGTCGCCAGCTTGCGTTGATCTTTCGGCACCTTCACCAGCTCGCGCCTCATCCATTTCTCCAACCCATCGAGCGTTTTCCGATACTCCGCTTGATTTGCTGCGTAGTACTCCGCGTTCGCTGGATCCGCAGCGGAAAGCTCGTCGGCCACGATCCCGGCGGCCCTACGAAAAAGGTCAACTGAGTGCCACCAGTGGGGATCAAGCTCGTGATGATGCTCACTGTGGTCGTGCCCCTCATGATCACACGCTCCGTGCAGGGCGGGGAGAGTCGCGCCCACCTCTACGATACGGGCCTTTCCCGCGAGGATCGATTTCAGCTCCGGCAGATATCCCTCCAGCCCCATTCCTGAAACGAAATAGAGACTCGCTCCTTCCGCCGCCGCCAGGTCCTGCGCCTGTGGTGCGAAACTGTGTGGATCACCTTTCGTGCCAATCAAATCCACGATCTCGATTTTATCTCCCCCGGTCTGCCTCAGTAAATCTCCGATGAGTGGATGCAGAGACACCACCTTGAGTTTCTCCGCGTGGCATGGAGTGAGGCAGATACTAAGCAAGAGGAGGACGAGAGAAAATCTCATGGCCAGAGACTAACATCGCGAACTACAAACGCAAGTATTTTGCACTAGCGAAATCTCTCAAGAAACGGATTGGACCGAAGTTCCTGCTCTAAAGTGGTTGCCGGACCGTGCCCAGGAAGAATCAGGCAACCCGGCTCCATCTTTTCGAACGCTCGCCCGAGTGTGGAAAAGGCGAGTTCGAAGGCCTCCGTCGATTTACATTTCCCCATCGATCCAGCAAAGAGCGCGTCGCCCACAACAAAGAGCTGATTTTCGAAACCGTAGATCAAATAGCCAACCGAGGGGCTCATGTGTCCTGAGAGATCCACCGCTTCGACGTGGAATGGCCCGAAACTGAAATCACGTTTCTCCAGAGCCTCAGTTTCGCGGATCACATTCACTCCGAACGCCTTCAAAGTGTCATTACCTCCGATATGATCCTCATGCCCATGGGTGATGATCACGGAATCGATCTCATCCGGAGAAACTTCCGAAACGATGTCATTTTCGCGCCACCCGGTATCGAAAAGCAGGCTGGTCCCTTTTTTTTCAAGCAGCCACGCGTTGACTGTCCACGCTCGAAAAGGAAGCTCGATTCGGCGCAACCCGGGAATCACGACTGTTTCCGGAAGATATCCTGGCAGCGCTGTCAACGCGTCCCCATGGAGACAGAGCACGGTAGCCAGACGTCTAACGGTCTGCACGTCCATTTGGCCGCCCATCAGCTCCCGAAACTCGGAGGTAGAAACAGCGGCTCCTTCCAGCAGTTCCTTTTCCGAAACTCCAGTGCCAGTCATGGCCTTGGAAATCACGTCCGTAAAATCATCCTCAAGACTCATCGGATGGGGAATTGGCTTCGCTCTTCTTTTTCAATCTCATACCGATCAGCAGGATCACAGCCACGAGCAGAAGAAATGCACAAGCTGCGATTCCGAGGACGGTAAACAGCCTTCCGCTCGCTTTGTCCACCTCCGCATCGGTCACGGTATCAGCGGGAACCTCGCCAGCCGTTTTCGTAAAACGAACGACACCCTCGCCGAGTTCCACGGAGGTTAGCAATGCCATCGCCTCACCGATCGCTCCCTGTCCCGAGTAACGTTCGGAAATACGATACGGGGACATTTGCTCGAGAAACCCCTTCGGGACATCCTTTCCGACCACCTCAATATCGCTGATTCTGAGCACCACTTCCTTACTGAGAAGTCCCGGTGCCGCGACCATCGTGCCATTCAGATAACGTGGATCCGATGTCATCCAACCACCCTCCCCGGACTTCGCCATCCGCGGTTTTCCATTCAATCGAAAGGAAATGGCAAATCGAATTTCTTCAGGTGAAATCGACTCCACCCGGAAAGTTCCCCGCAGATCTTCGAAGGATTTATAGGCAGCGATCGCGAGATTGATCTCCTCCGCGTTCAATTCCAGCTCGGCGGACGTGTCTTCTTCACCGAGCGCCAAACGGAATGTCTCCAACTTCTCGGCAAGGCGGTTCAGCTCAGGTTCCTTTTCCTCCAAGGAGACGATCGCGATCTCCTGCGGCGCTTCCTCGGTAAATTTCGCAATTTCTCCAAACTGCCTGAACAGGGAAAATATGGAAAAGCCAATCAGAAATGCCATCACCGCGAGCGCCGTGATCACGATGGCACATCCCGCAAATGGCGATTTCTGACTTACTTCATCTCTTGCCGGTGCTGATTCCGTCATGGTGCGTTAGGGTTTATCCTCTTTGGGATCATCTTTCGGATCGTCTTTCTTTTCCTCCTCGTCTCCCGTGATCGCATCGTCCGGAGCGACCCATTCCTCATTTTCTTCCAGATGAGGATCGTGGTCCATCGGATGCCCGTATTCGTCATGCCAGCCATCGTCCCCATGGTATTCCTCGTTCTCCGAGGAAAAGTGTGAATCCTCCGTGCTGCTCGCTTCTTCGCGCTCGTCGTTGCTGAGCATCCACTCCAGACGTCGCTGTCTAAGAGTCTCCTCTTCCTTCGCCTCCTCTTCGCGGGCCTTTTTCCGATCGAACCAAGCGAGCCAGATACAGATTTCGTAAAGCATGAGCATGGGAAGCGCCATGAGATTGAGCGTCATGATATCGGGAGTCGGAGTGATCACCGCAGCGGCGACGTAGATCGCGACGATCGCGTAAGTTCGCGTGCGCGCCATCGTCTCGTAGGTGAGTAAGCCAAGTTTCACGAGAACCATGACCACCACGGGAAGCTCGAACGATAGACCAAAAAGCAGAGTGAACTGCGTCGCGAAGGTAATGTATTCGCCAATTCGCCAGTCATTGGAAACCCCTAGGTCTCCGGACCACTCGTAAAAGAACAGCAGCGCTCTCGGCAACACAAAGAAATACGCGAACAACACCCCGGCGAGGAACAGACCGAAACCAATCGCCATCGCCGGCCACAGGATCTTCCGCTCCGCTTCGTGCAACCCTGGCAAAACGAACTGAAGCAGGAACATCAGCAACAAGGGAAACGCGAGCACGATCCCTGCGAAAAACGCGAGTTTCATGGAGAGCATGAAGGTTTCCGTCGGCTTCAATGCGGACATCATCCGGATATTCGATCCGGCGCTTGCTTCCACATCGGGATCCGAATCGATCAGCGCAATGACTTGCTTTGTCATCGCAGCGTCAAGTCCGAGACCTTTCACAAACGGCACGCGTTTCTCATCCGGCAACGCCTTGGCGGCACGCAGTAGCGCAACACTTCGCGCATGAAATTCCATGTCTGGTTTCTCAAGTGCAGTGTAGAATTTCACCCTCTGCTCCAAGTCGAGTCCGGCTGCAATACGTTCGACATCCTTGGCTTCGTCCCATTCATCGACAGTCGGCACCTTGATCCCCTCATGCTTTCCAGCGTCGGGCATGGTTTCTTCTTGTTTCACCAAGATCACCTTCTCCGCTGGTGCACGGAGAATCTGCATGAGTTGCTTCTGAAACGTGAAGCAAATGATCATCGAGATCACCAAGGTGATGACCACCCGGGTGATCATGATCCTCAGATCCTCCAAGTGTTCCAGAAACGGCTTTTCGTGGTCGGGATGAGCTTTCTCCCTCAGTTCGAATACTTTTTTAAGCAGGTACATTCGGCGCGGGCAGATTCAACGCCCGCAATCCGCACTCCGCAAGGGCAGACTACAGTCCAAAAAAGATGGATCTTAAGATCACATTGCAAAATACAGGATTCTTTTGACTCCCCGAGCGCGTTCGTTCAGTCTTCTGCTTGGCGAGGACAAGAGCCTCCGTCACAACACATCAAAATATTATGAAAGCAAGAATTCTCACAGCAGCAGCCATCTCACTCCCCCTCCTCTTTGTATCCTGCAAAGAATCGACCAAGGAAGAAATGTCCGACAGCGCCGACAAAATCGGTGAGGGCATGAAGGAAATGGCCGATTCCGCAGCGGATTCAACAAAAGCGGCCGCTGACAACGCCGGAGAGGCCATGGACGACGCCAAAGATGCCACTGCAAACGCAGTCGACGACGCAGCGGATGCCACAGAAGATGCCGCCGACGAAGCTGTGGAGGCTACCGAAGAGGCCGCCGACGCTGTGGAAGAAGAAGTCGAAGGACAATAAATCGTCCACCCGATTGATCTCAGCCTCGCTTGCCCTTCGCTGCAAGCGAGGCTTTTTTAGTTTTTGGAGAGGCCGTCCAGCTTGGCGAAATAGGGAATGCTGTAGATCCCGGAGCCGTGACCGTCAGCCCAAAATAATTGGAGCCCGTATCCGCCAACGATCTCAAACTTCTTCAAAGTGAACGCTCCCGGACCGTGTTCGACGACCGGCCGTTTCACCCGGCCCATGGCATCGGGTTCCCCCTGACATACGGCGCATGGACATGCCCTGCGAAGCATAGGGAGAGGAAAATACATTTCACTCCCATTTCCCATCACGAGGGCCAGCTCATCCCCGATCAAACATACCGATTGAAACGCTCCACTCATCCTAGTTCTCCTTCGATCTTGTAGTTCCTATTTCCGAAGATCGCCGATCCGACCCTCACATGCGTGGCACCCTCTTCCACAGCCACCTCGAAGTCGTCGCTCATACCCATGCTCAGGAAAGGCAGTTTCAAACCAGAAACAGCTTCGATTCCGTCGCGCAGTTCTCTCAGCTCTCGGAACCATTTCCTAGAGTCCTCCGGTTGATTCGCCGGCGGTGGAATGGTCATCAAGCCGACAGGACTGAGATGGCGGAGTTCAGCGATTTTTCCCGCAAATTCGCGTATGGAAGTAGCTTCGAAGCCTCCTTTCGTCCCCTCTCCACTTTGATTTACTTGGAGGAAAATTTTCGGAACCATCCCTAGGTCGAAAGCAACCCGGTCCATATATAAGGCAAGTTTCATCGAATCCACGGCATGCACGAAATCAACGACGGGGAGAATCTTCCGGACCTTGTTGCGTTGGACACTTCCGATGAAGTGCCATTCCAAACCTTCGGGCAATGCCTCGATCTTTCGACCCGCTTCTTGGATGCGACTCTCACCAAATACTCTCTGCCCTGCTTCGATCGCCTCACGGACGGCTATTTCAGGGAAAGTTTTGGAAACGGCGATCAACTCGACGCCTTCCTTGGCTCGTCCAGATCGCACGCACGCGGCTGCGATCCGTTCCTTGATACGCACGATTCGATCTTCGATTTCCGTCATCAGCGGACTCCGCCGTCGCTTTTCAGGATCCCGACCATTTTCGCCTTTTCCGTAAGTTCAATAAGATCCTTAAGCACTTGAATCGCTTCGCGTTTCTCAGCATTCAGACCGGAAGGCCACTTAGGAGTTTCGTCTAGGCTAGCAGTCTCATCGACGGCGCGGCGCATATAGTCGCCGTTGTCCTCAGAGGGATCGTAGGACTGCAAATCCGCACCCTTTTCGAGATCGTCCAAGGTGATACGGTAGAAGGTGAACTTTTCGGAATCCTCCTTCACCATCTCTTCAAAACGGACGCGGCGCTCAAGATTCCGCTTTTTCGTAAGCGTATCGGATGCGGCAAGCTCCGTCTCCCGTTCCTCTTTATTGAGGGAAACCTTGTTCGCTTTGACCCGTTCCTTGGCCTTGAAGATATCCTCGATGACGTAGGCGAAATCCTCACACTCTTGGACCCGCTCTTGGCTGAGTTCTTTCAAGCGAGGGATGAAAAGCGCTTGTGCGTCAAGCGGACGGAAATCGGCGGCAGGTCGGATGCGGTCATGGGGCAGTGCATTATCGAGATAAGCCTCACCCACGTCGAGCGCGTCGGTAATGCTTGGAAGCACGATGTCCGGCACGACTCCATCCATCTGCGTGGAGGAGCCCGACGGGCGGTAAAATTTCTGAATGGTGACTTTCAAGTAACCCGCCTTGTCGCGCACGGCGAACAGCGGAAGCATACGGCTGATATCCATCGGCTGCTGCACGGTTCCTTTTCCAAAGGTGGAGCTATCTCCAACAACAACCGCGCGGTTGTAGTCCTGTAGAGCACCGGCAATGATCTCGCTAGCGGAGGCGCTGCTCTTATCCGTGAGAACGACCATTGGCCCCGTGTAAATCGGTTTACCAGCATCCGAATCCTTCACCTGGACTTGACCGAGAGTATTTTTCACCTGAACCACCGGTCCACGAGGAACGAAGAAACCAGTCATACGTCTGACTTCTTCGAGCGAGCCTCCACCGTTGTTCCGGAGATCAAACAGGAGGCCGTCCATGCCTTCTTCCATCAAGCGGACAAGAATCCGTTCCACATCCACCGAGCAGCGAGTGAGTCCTTGGTCAAAATCTGCGTAGAACGAAGGCAAAGTGATGATTCCGATTCGGCACGTCTCACCGTTATCGTCCTTCATCTCGATCAACTCACCGCTGGCTTGCTCGTCCTTGAGTTCCACCTTATCCCGCTCGATCACGATGATTTTTGTCTCACCTGGGGCACCTCCAGACGGTTCAACTTTAAGGGCCACAGAGGTGCCTTCCTTACCGCGGATCAGGTCTACCACCTTATCGATCTTCATGAACATGATGTCAGTCATGCCATCCGCGACTCCCGTATTGAGCGTATTGACCGCCACAACACGGTCGTTGAGCTTGAGTTGACCTTCTTTGTCTGCAGGCCCGCCAACAACGATCCCTTTGATAATCGTCGCACCGTCCTCTTCCGCCTGAAGTAGCGCGCCGATACCGACGAGTTCGTTTTTCATACCGTCCTTGAAACGGTTCATTTCGCGGAAACTCATGTAATCCGTGTGCGGATCGTACGCGCGGGAGACAGCGCTGAGGAAATAGTTCGCCACATCCTCGTCATCCACATCCTTCACACTTGCCAGTAAACGCTTGTAGCGGAGGGATACTTTCTCACGAGGATCGAGATCGTCGGCACCCGGATCGGCTTTCCCTTGCTCTGTCGCCATGCGAGTCAGCATCTCACGACGAAGGGTTTCCGCGAGCACAGCCTCCTTGATCTGACGCGCCCAGTTCGCCTGCGCTTCGGCCTCGTCCTTTGGCCACTCGGCGTCCTTCCGAGACATCATGATCTCCCCATCTTCGGTAAAGTCGAAATCACCCTTGAGTAGTTCATCCGCCTGCGCCACCCGCTGATTGACCCGCTCGCGGAACACCGCGTAGATTTCTGCGGCTGCGTCCATACTGTTTCCCTGAAGAAGCAGCGTATGAAGCTTGTCGCCATACTTCGCGTTGAAGCCATCTACGTCCTTCTTTGTGAAATACAGCTTTTGAAAATCCAAGTCCTTGAGGTAGTCGTCGAAAAATTTCCGACTGAGGTCAGCATTGTAGGGCAGCCTCGCAAAGTGGCTATTCTGAAGCATGATCGCCATCTGGCGACCCACTTCGTTGAAATCTGCTTGCTGCTGCGCGCACGCGGGATTTGAGATGGCGAACAGGCCAATAGCAGCCGTCGCGTTGCGTAACCAAGGTGTAATCATGATGTAATAACGTCGCTGTGACGAATTTATTTCCAGAAATCTGCCACACAAGCGCGTGATGTCGATTCCGAAAAACAAGAACACAGGATTACCAGTCCGCCGTATCGTTCGGAACATGACCGGTGGCGGAGAGGGAGCACTTCATATACACCTCACCGACAGGCGGAATGGTATCTGCGCCAAAGGTATCTCCGTAAGAATAGGCTCCGGAAGAAGGACAGGTCGGCGTCTTTTCGACGAATTTCCCCAGCCCAATCACCCTCATTTGCAATCCGGGAACATTTTCGCCCGGCGCATGCCCGTAGAGATTCGAGAAACTTCTCACACCCTTCTGAACATTATGGATACTCATGATGCAAAGAGTCCTGTCCGAACCTTTTTTCCACGCTTGGGCACCTATGAAAAGCACGGAAATCAAGGAAAGCAGAACCAGGATGACCACTGTCATCTCCAACAAGGTCATCCCGGACTCGCCTGTGGTTCGGCGCCCATTTTTGGGGGATGCTTTTGGGTTCGCTTGAGTTTTCATTTTTGCTCGGGGGTCAATCGATGAACGATCCTCCGTTTTTTTTGAAAACTTTCAAGTTTTTTTAATAATTAAATTAAATCAGCCTAATGGAAAGCTTTTTATTTAAGTTATCTTAATTTTTTTGGAATCTTCTAAAATGCTCCCTGAGTGTCTGGACGGCCTGCTTTTCAGCTACCTGCTCCAATCGCGAAAATGAAGCCTCGTTCAAGAAACCACGGGTCCTACCGCCCCCTGCAAAAAAATCGATCTCTGGAATTACTCGAAGCCCGCGCGGTGTGCGAATGACTGGCACGAACGCATGTTTCCTGTCTCCTCCGGCCTCATCCGTGATTTCCATGATAGCCCACGGCCCTGCAATTGAAATTCCTGAGAGTTTTCTCCCTTCACCATCCTCCGACGTAAGATCGTAGCTAAGGTTCCGCAACGCCTTCATGGGAATCAGACCCTCCTCTCCGATCCAAGCGGATAGCGACAGCGCGGTCTTAAGATCCTTTTTTTCCAACGCCGCAAGCCATACGTCTGCGAATTCCTTAACCTCTTCCTCGGTGGGAGTGTCAACGAGCGGGATCGCCTCAATACGCAGAGCGGGTTCGAGTAGAAGCTGGCGCCATTCCAGCCTCCAGTCAGGTTCGTTCAATTTCACCCAGTCGGAAAGAACACCATATTCCTCGCGCTCAACCTCGAAAACGACACCAGGAGTCCAAACCCAGCCGTCCTCTCGCTTGCGAAAATAGAACGCCTCAAGCCGGAATCGGTCGGCCTCCTTCCCGGAGAACCACTGGTAGGCTACGACCGCTGAGTCCCCATCCACCTTCGAACCCAGTCGCACCGGGAATCGATGTGCCCCGGGTGAGTTCACCGACCACCAAGTCTCCGCAGCAGCGGTCGCGGCGACTCTACCTTCCTTCTCGCGCCCGGAAAGGTCCACTCGCGCAAGAAGATCCGCAATCCCCCCGGACATCAGGGTTTCCATCGTCTTAGTCTCGGCTTCCTCGAAACGATCTTCCGTTTCCAAGGGGATTTTTTCACGCGTTTTTTCCGGAAACCTGTCGAGCAAATCGACATCCAGTCCATCATCTTCATCGAGGATTTCTGCATCATTCCGAAGTAGAGCCGCGGGGAGATTGATGCGCCATTGCCCGGATCCGTCCTTTTCCAATGAGAAATGTAAAATCTGGACTTTTGAAACTGTTCCTCTTCCACCAACTCGCGCCGGATCGAGACATGCGTAAGAAACGATGCCAGTATCGCCCGTTCGCTCCGAGTCCACTGCGACGCGGAAAACCTCCGGCGAGATCGCAAGCCTCCACGGTTCCTCAAACCTCGCTTGCGGATCCACGGCCACGGCGGACGCGGACATCCTTGCGGCCCAGTTTTCCGGCAACGGATCGCTCAATCCGCCGAGATACCCAAGCACGGCCGCCTGATTTCCGTTCGAGCAAGCTTCCAGAAAACTGCTCACGATCAGCCCAATGTCCTCCCCCTCGAGGTGCTCTCCAATCATGTTTTTCCGGATTTCATCGCGCATCCTTCCGGACGCCTGGCCGATTAGCCTCTCCAGATCTACCACCCGCTCCCGCATCATCCAGTTTTCAAGACCTTCCAGCCGTTTCCTCAATGGCAAAGTGTATCCCCCAACGGCGTTCTCAAACGAGGCCAGCACAGGCGCTGGCATCCATTGCTTCCCACTCCTGACCAGCGCGACGGGAAACACCTGAAACCGAGTCGAATCAAAACCGCCAGCCTTGCGAACCATCACAGCGGCAAAGTCTCCCTCTGTCTTCACGCTACCCAGTTCGAAGGTGCCGCCACGCAAATCCAGCTCCAGCCGCTCCAGACGACTCCGGATCGATTCCTGCTTGTCCGGCGCGGTATTGCGCTGCAGCGCGGTATCACCTCCTGGCTCCGTATCAAGTTCCCCGGCCCGGAGCTTTTCTAAGAAATCGAGTGCCGCCGCCCCCGGCTCTTTCGCCGGCACAGAGGCGATCGAGAGAAAAATATACAATCCGCAGACAAGTCTCACACCGCCCAAGATGCACCAGCGATCATCCATGGAAAGCGCGGAATTGAGCTCTGCCCGACTTCATTTCGGCATCGGGAAATCATCCATGACCAGGGAAACCATCTGTTTACCACCGCTTGAAAGCGCCGCCTTGTTACCCACACCGCGCACCAGTCCTCGAGTCAGCCAGCGTTGATCGATCTCGGAAGGCCGCAAATGCGAAACCACCGGAGTCGTCACCGGGCGCGTGCTCGGGGTAAAAGAAACCGCATGCCCTGTCGCCGCGAAACCAATCTCCCATGAGACGGCACCGGGCACTTCCCCCCGTTTCATCCACGGATAGCGCACGAGAAATTCCGGATCCACCGAAGCTTTCGGGACCGTCACCTTGAATTGCAGCGGACGACTCAGAACAAACTGGCTGAAGGTCAGCTCCGGGTTTTGCTCCTTCTCTAGGAAAAACGAAGCGACATCGACTCCGGCAATATTCATCCCATTGAAATTGCCATGATAGTTCGCACTTCCAAAATTCGAATCATGCCAACCCTGATAGTTCGGGCTCATCATGAAGCCGAGCTCCAGATGGACGTGCGCCCGGGTCCGGTTCAGCCCCGCGCCAGTGTAACCCATGCGACCAAGTACCGAACCCGCTTTTACCGGATCACCCGGCTGAGCCGTGATTTCGGCCAAGTGTGCATAGAGAGAATAGACCTTGGAATTCTCCCAGTCGTGCTCGACCACCACGTATTTCCCGTAATTGCTGCGGCCCGAAACCATACTCGCATGCACCACCGTTCCGTCGGCGATGGCAGAAACCAAATCTAGTGGGTTGCCCGCCTTGTCGCGCTTCACTGGCGAGATATCGATTCCTTCGTGGAAACGTGTCATCACCACCTGTCCACCCACCCGAATCGGCGAGCGCACGTAACCAAATGCCCCGCCCTCCCATGGCTTGGATGTCTCTCCCTCGAAAGTCCGGTCCACATACATGTAGAATAGATCCGGCTCTCCGGTCAAGAGGTGGTGGTTGTCAGTTGGGAGCTTTAGCTCCGCCGGCTCGGCTTGGAGCAGGCTCGCCAAGGCCAAGAAGCAGGCGGCGGTTCGTAGCATATTCATACGTCTAGTCTTTCTTCTCACCCACTCGATCAATCGATTTGTCCAGCTCGCGAATCTCTTCCAGCGAAAGCCCCCGCCAAATCACGATCACCCCATCGTCTACTGGCTCATCGATGAGTACGCCATCGACAATGCGCCCGAACGCCTGACAAACCAGCCACCGTCCAATGTTCGTAGTGGTCACCGCCGCCAGCCTACGCCGCGCCGTACCTTTCAACTGAAACACCGCCCCGTAGGACGCCTGGTCGTCCGCCGGAAATGGCGTGTATGCCACTAGATCTTTCGCGGATATTTCCGGGATTCTCCGAAAATACCGTTGCTGCCCAAACATCTGGTGAGGAAAAATCATTTTCGGATTATCCGTCGCCTCCGTCTCGATGTGAAAGGAGATCTTGACCGTGTTCTTTTTTCCTCCCGCCTGCGCACCGCACACGCAAAGCCCCAGAACGGCAAGTATCGATAGGAATCTCATTCCCGGAGCCAACCACATCCCTGCCCAGCCGTAAAAGAAAATCATTTTCCACTGCTGCGGATTACTTCGGTAAATTCCGAGCATCGGTTACCCGCTGACGAAGAATTCCCGGAAGATCTGGAGAAATCTCGTCGAGCTCTAGCGAGGTGACTTCAAGAGGATCGGATTCTAGATCCGTCGCCTCGAATTTCAGAACAGTATCTCCCTTATTGTCGTCCCACCATTCGGTGTACCGAAACCGCGATGTCCGGATCGAATGACCGATTTCAGAGTTTCCCACACATTCGCTTTCTCGTTCTTCCCATCCGGTCGCTTCCCGTCTCCAATGCCGACATGACGCGCGACCACTCCCTACCTCTCGACCGAAAGCTCCGACAGGAAATCCTCTTTGCTAGGGAGCGGGTCTATCACTTCGGGCAGCCCACACCGCTGGAGAAACTCACCGTTCCCGGTGGGCCGGAAATCTGGGTGAAACGCGAGGATCTCTCACCCATCAAAGCCTACAAGTGGCGTGGCGCTGCCAACCGAATGACCACCCTCACCGAGCTGGAAGCCGCGCGTGGGGTCGTCACCGCATCCGCCGGCAACCACGCCCAGGGAGTTGCCCTCGCCGCAAAAAAACTCGGTATCCTCGCGCGCATCTACATGCCGAGTTCCACTCCGCAGGTGAAACAAGCCGCCGTTCTCACACACGGCGGGGAATACGTTTCCATCCACCTCTCTGGAGACAGTTATGACGAAGCAGTCAAAGCAGCCCGTGCCGATGAAACACAGACCCAAGCTGTTTACATCCACGCCTACGACGATCTCCAAGTAATGGCTGGCCAAGGAACTCTCGCCGACGAGATCGTGCTTTCAGGAAACGGCCCCTTCGACATCGCTTACCTTCAGATCGGCGGCGGAGGCATGGCGGCTGGAGTCTCCACATGGCTGAAAACCTATTGGCCGGAGATCGAGATTGTCGGTGTCGAAGGCACAGGGCAGGCCTCGATGAAAGCTGCACTTGACGCCGGGAAACCCGTCCCCCTCCCCGAGGTAGACCTATTCTGCGATGGAACCGCCGTGAAACAGGCAGGAACTCTCCCTTTCGAAATTTGCAAGGACAGCCTCGACCGCATCGCCACTGTCAGCAACGCCCAAGTCACCAAAGCCATCCGCACACTATGGGAGGGCCTGCGCTGCGTGGCCGAGCCATCGGGCGCCATGGGCCTCGCCGCCGCCCTCGCGGAAAAGGAACATCTCGTCGGGAAAAAGGCACTTGTGATCCTCTGCGGAGCCAACGTGGACTTCCTACAACTCGGCCGCATCGCCCAGTCCGAGGGAGCCGCCACGCGCCACAACCTCACCCTGCGCGTCCGCATCCCGGAGGCACCTGGCGCAATGCTTAACCTGCTCGACACCTGCTTTTCGAAAATCGACGTCACGGATTTCCAATACGGAAAATCTCACCCCGACCACGCGTGGCCCGCATTCACCCTCTCCGCCGATTCTCCCGCCGCCCTAGAAACCGTCATCGCCTCTCTCGAAGCCTCCGACCATGTTTGGGAAAACATCACCGGAGCCACGGATATCGACTTCCGCGCCATCCCTTTCCGAGGCGACCTTCTTTCCCACCCCGCGTTCCTGCGGCTCGATTTCTATGAGCGCCCCGGTGCCCTCCACGATTTCCTCTCAAAACGCCTCAACGGAAACGCCAACCTCACGTATTTCAACTACCGCCACTCCGGCGAACGCATCGGCCGCGCCCTCATCGGCCTCGATTTCCCCTCCCCCTTCGAGCGCGATGCCTTCCTAATGTCCCTCCCCCCGCAAGGCGACGGTTACCGCCTCTGCAAACCCCTTGACGCAGAGACCTCCGCAAGACTTGCAACTCTCGGCAATCCGTAGTCACTCTCCCCACCTGCCCGTTTCCTCTCGACACTCGCTCGGGAGGCGGCAACCCTTTCCTCCACTCCCTCTCACTCAATGCGGACCGCAATTTTCGGCGACATACATGCCAATCTCGAAGCCCTTGAAGCCGTCATGGCAGATGCCAATAGCCAAGACGTCACCGACTTCGTCTGCCTTGGTGATATCGTGGGCTACAACGCAGACCCAGTCGCCTGTCTGAACCGCATCCGGGATCTCAATTGCCCTACCGTCAAGGGAAACCACGATCAGGACGCCTCGGAGGACCACTCGCTCGACACCATGAATCCTGTCGCAGCCACCGCCCTGCAGTGGACGCGGAATCAACTCGATGACGATCAGCGCCTCTGGCTCAAGCGCCTGCGTATGGTCCGCCAAGTTTCCGACTACACCATCGTGCATAGCACCCTCGATCAACCAATACATTGGAATTATGTGACGAACCGCTTCGACGCCATGTCGAACTTTTCCTACCAGTTCACTCAGGTCTGTTTCCACGGCCACACCCACGTGCCGAGGGTCTATGTGAAATCCGACAAAGTCCGCGAGGTCGCCGCTGAATCCGTCGAACTCGAAACAAACGCGAAATACTTCATCAACGTCGGGTCTGTAGGCCAGCCGCGAGATGGCGATCCCCGCGCCTGCTACGCGATCTACGATCACAGTACCAAGCTCATCGTCTTCCGGCGGGTCGATTACGACATTCCCAAAACGCAGAAAAAGATTCTCGCCGCCGGTCTCCCAGAAATGCTCGCGGAACGGATTGCCGAGGGACGCTGAAGCCGCCCGACTTGTTCCACAACCTTGCGCCGTGGAACATCCAAACCAATTGCGTGGAACCTTCTTTCCCGCTTGACGCTCCGTCAGCGCGTCCCAATTCTTCCCCACACCTCCGGGCACCACGCCACAGGTCCGTTCCACCCTCGTCTTCACACGAATCAAGAAAGGCCTTCGGTCGGCCTGAGGAATACCGCCGTCAATTGGCGTAATCCCTTTACTCTCAATACTTTTCATCAACACCTTCCATGTTTAAAAAATATTTCGGAAACATGTTTTCCAACGATATCGGAATCGATCTCGGCACCGCAAACACCCTCATCAACGTAAAAGACCACGGAATTGTCCTACGCGAGCCTTCCGTAGTGGCCGTCAGGGCTGGCACCAATGAAGTCCTCGCCGTCGGGGACGATGCAAAACGCATGCTCGGACGCACCCCTGGCAACATCGTCGCCATCCGCCCTCTCAAGGACGGAGTGATCGCGGATTTCGAGGTCACCGAGGCCATGCTCCGGCATTTCATCAAAAAGGTAAACAAGGGCCGCCGCAACAATCCGCGCGTTCTCATCGCAATCCCCTCCGGTATCACCGAAGTGGAGCGTCGCGCCGTTCGCGAGTCCGCCGAGCAAGCCGGTGCGCGTGAGGTTTACCTCATTGAGGAACCCATGGCTGCGGCAATCGGAGTGGGCCTTCCCGTTCAGGAAGCCTCCGGAAACATGATCGTCGATATTGGCGGAGGCACCACCGAGGTCGCCCTCATCTCCCTTTCCGGTATCGTTTACGCCCGCTCCGTCCGCACCGCCGGTGACGAGCTCGACGAGGCCATCATCCAATACATGAAGCGCGCCTACAATCTCATGATCGGGGAGCGCACCTCGGAGGAAATCAAGATCCGCCTCGGATCCGCCGCACCTCTTCCCAAAGAAATCACCATGGAAGTCAAGGGTCGCGATCTCGTCGCCGGCCTCCCGAAAACCATCACCATCACCTCCCAGGAAATCCGCGAAGCGATGGCTGATCCTCTCAACACCATCGTCGATGCCGTCCGCACCACTCTCGAACGCTGCCCTCCCGAGCTGGCGGCCGATCTCGTGGACCGAGGCATCGTGCTAGCAGGTGGAGGTGCCCTTCTCAAAGGCCTCGACCGCTTGCTCCGCGAGGAAACCGGACTTCCCGTCCATGTCGCCGAGGACCCTCTCAGCGCCGTTGCCGAAGGCACAGGAAAGGCGCTCCAGGAGCTAGCACTCCTCAAGCGGGTCACCAATACAGACCGCTGAGTCCCCGCTCTCCGCCTGCCGGAGAATCCAGCAGGCGCCATCATCCAGCCACCCGGCCATGAAACCGCTCAACCTTGTCGCCCTACTCCTCTTCCTCGCGGGAGCGACGTGGGCGCTTACCCGCAGCGAACCCATCGTCCGCGAGATCCAAGTCGCCTATTTCAAAGCCATCTCACCCACTCTCAAAGCCGGCTCCGCGCTCGAAACAAAAGCGCGAGAACTCCTGAAGGAAACAAAGCACTCCAAAGCACTTGAGGCCGAAAGCTCCGCGATCCGCAGTGAAATCGGCCGCCTCCGCATTATCGAGTCGCGCTTCCACGAGTTAGAGCGGGAAAACTCCGAGCTGCGCCACGCCTTGGATTTCAAAAAGGCCACAAACTTCGATGTCGTCGCCGCACAAATCATCCGCCGCCACCCGACGACCTGGTGGCAAACGATGGAGATTGATGCCGGTGAGGAACGCGGAATCGGCATCCAGCTATCCGTTCTTTCTAACGACGGTCTTGTCGGAATCATCGATCGCCCGTTCAAGAATCGCTCATCCGTGCTCCTGATCACGGATGAGAAATGCCAAGTCTCCGTTCGTGTCGAAGGCTCGCCGGAAGTCGGAATCCTCAGCGGTCAGCGCGGCGAATTCGACAACAACCCCACTCTCCGTCTCCGTTTCCTCTCGAAAGACGCCGCGCTCAAGCCGGGCCAGCGCGTCTTCACCACCGGACGCGGCGGAATTTTTCAACCCAACATCCTCGTTGGAACCATACTCTCGGTTGAAAAAGGTCCGCTCGATTCGGAAGCCCTAGTCAGACCCGCTGTTGACCTCAGCGATCTAGGCACCGTCTTCGTCGTCCTTTCAGAAAACCACTGATACCTCAACCGCTTGTTCCGCTACAACCTCAGCACCGTTTTTCTTCTGCTAGCCGCATTCCTGGTCCAGCAATTCGTGCCCGCGTTTACCGGACTTAGTCATTCGCGTATCCTTTTCGTCCATCTCGTCTTCCTTTGCTCGGCGGTCACCGTCGCCACCCCCACCATGCTCCTGCTCGCCTTCATCGGCGGCATCCTGTGGGACGCCCACTGCTCGCTCGCACCCATCATTGCCGATCCCGAGGTTTACCGGCAGCCGGTTGATTCGCTTCGCTTCGGCTATTCAATCCTGCTGTTTGCCGCCATGGGCTTTCTCATGCAGGGCCTCATCCCCTTGTTCCGCCAAGGAAAATGGCAGTTCTCCGCCTTGCTTACCGGCGTCGCCATCTTCCTCTACCTCTCCGCAGAGCTGATCCTCATTTCCTTTGTCCGGGGTGAATTCACCATCAGCCGCTCCATCATCCGGCTTATGTCCTATACGTCGCTGCTGACGATGCTATTCTCGCCTCTCGTCTTCTGGCTGCTCTATCAGATCGCTGGATTCTTCGATCACTCCCTTTATCCAGAAGCAAACAAGCCAAAACGTAGTAGATAACATACCATGGAACCACGCTTCAGACTCCGCCTTTACCTACTTACCGCCCTCGTCCTAGTGGGCTTTGGCACCTTGCTTTCCCGCCTCCACGAGTTCCAAATCGAACGCCGCGACGAATTCCAGGCTCTCGTTCCTGGGAACCGCACTGTGACCGTGCGTGAGCCCGGCATCCGCGGGGAAATCACCGACCGAAACGGAATTCTTCTCGCACGAAATCTCCGTAACTATGTCGTTTCCTTCAACCTCGACGAGATCGCCGCCGCCTACAACCTGCAGCATGATACCACTCCCACACTCGAGCGACTCACCAACCAAGGCGGGCTTCCCCGTCCGAAAAAGGAAAAGGATATCGTATCGATTGTGAATGAGTGGACCATCAAACCACTCCAGGATCTAGGCCTCGCCAAAAACTACAACGCATCCGCGCTCCGCACCCACTACCTTACCCACCGCGGTCTTGTGCCTTTCACCTATCGCGCAGACCTTACGTATGAGGATTTCGCCCGCCTCGCGGAGCGCAATCTTGAGTTCCCCGGTGTCACTCTCGGCATCCGCCCACAACGCCAATATACCTATGGAACCCTCGCATCCCACGTCCTTGGCTACCTGAAACAATGGGAAAAGGGAGACATCTCTGCGGCCGATAAGCGCGCCTTCGACCACTACATTGGCGAGGAAAAAGGCATCGCCGGGATTGAGGCCACCATGGACGAATACCTACGCGGCCCCGAGGGACGTAAAACGGTGCTCAAGGATGAGAAGGGCCGCACCATCGGCATGCTTGATTATACCAAGCCCGGCATCGGTGCCCATGTTGAACTAGCCATTGACGCCCGTATCCAATACCTCATGGAGAATACACTCCGCCGGGCCGGTCGCGCCGCCGGAGTCGTCATGGATGTCCGCACCGGTGAGGTTCTCGCCATGGCATCGGTCCCGGACTACGATCCCAACGCCTTCATCCCATCCATTTCCAAGGAAAAATTCATCGAGTACAACTCCAACCCGCAGCTCTCCCCTTTCAACAATCGTGCGATCTCTTCCTTCGAGCCGGGTTCCACGATGAAAATTCCCACCGCCATTTCCGGCGCGCTGCGCGGTCTCGCCAATCAACGCTTCTCTTGCGATGGCTACGTCATGTATGGGAACCATCCCATTGGCTGCTGGCTCTGGAACATGAAAAAAGGTCGTCACGGCTCCCTCCCGCTCCCCGAGGCTCTCCAGAAATCCTGCAATCCCTACTTCAACAAACTCGCCAACACCATCCGCTCCGAAGGCATGGTCGAGGGCTGCTCCTTGGTTGGTTTCGGGAAAAAAACCGGAGTCGAACTTCCCAACGAGGATCCCGGCATCCTCCCCGGTTCCCGCGCCTGGCGATCCGCCCGTCCCGGCGCTGTCATGACACCCGCTCTCACCGCCATGATGTCCATCGGCCAAGGCGATATGCTCGCCACCCCGCTCCAACTCGCCGCCATGGTCTCCTCCGTCGCCAATGGTGGAAAATACTATCAGCCTCGCTTGGTGAAAAAGGTCGTTGCCGAGGACGGTGAGGTCCTGCTCGCGGATTTCCCGAAACTTGAGGTCGATCTGATCAAATCCGGAGTGAAGGAAGAAGACCTCGCCCTCATCCGCAAGGGCATGTATATGGCCGTGAACGAAGGTGGCGGAACCGCCGGAAAAGTCCGCATGGACGACTACGAGATCTGCGGCAAATCCGGAACCGCTCAAACCGTGGACAACGGCCAAAAGTCCAACAACTCATGGATCGTCTCCTTCGCCCCTTATGACGAACCACGCTACGCGGTCGTGATTCTCGTCCAGGCCGGTGGCTCCGGCGGTGGGGTTTGCGGCCCGCTTGTCAACCAAGTCTATACCGGCATTTTCGCTCAGGAAAATGGCATGCGCCTGCCTCTCAAGCCCCAAACCGAATACAAAGGCCACTTGGACCGCATCGAAGCTATCGAGCCTCTCGAAGACGTGCTCGCCGCCATCGAAGCTTCTGAAATCCCTCCCGCCGCTCCCGCCGATACGGTCGCCGCTTCCCCCGACGACATTGGAGAAACTGGTGACGAAGTTGCGAACATTCTGCCAGACGCTCCCATCGAGACCAAACCCACCACCACCTCTCCCATACCAACCATTACCCAGGAAACCGATCGCGAGGGACAAGTCATTCCCCGCGCCACTCCCGTCCGGGACTGAATCCGGTTTCCTACCAAACTACTTACAAACCAACACAAACTGTGATCAAACGTATCAAAAAACTCCTAGGCATTGGCAACACCGACCCCTCCCAAGGCAATTCCATCATCGTAAACGTAGAAAAACTCGAACGCCGCGTCGCCCTCCTGGAGGACGGCGTGCTTGAAGAATATACCGTCGAGCGCGAAGGCGATCAGAACATCGTCGGGGGCATTTTCAAAGGCCGCGTGAAAAACATCGAGCAAGGACTCAAGGCCATGTTCGTAGATATCGGCCTCGATAAAAACGCCTTCCTTCATTTCTGGGACGCAATCCCCGCCGCACTCGATGGCGGTCTGGAGGAAATTCAACGTGAGGGCACCCGCAAGCCTCAGAAGAAAATCAGCTCCAAGGACATTCCCAGCATCTACCCCATCGGATCGGAAATCATGATCCAGGTTTCCAAAGGCCCCATCGGCACGAAAGGCCCACGCGTCACGACAAACATTTCCTTGGCCGGTCGTTACCTCGTCCTCATGCCCTTCACCGAGCAATTCGGGATTTCCCGTAAGATCGAGGACCCCAAAGAGCGCCAACGCCTCCGCCGCATCGTCCAAAAACTTTCCGTCCCCGAAGGGATGGGAATCATCATGCGCACCGTCGCCCAAGGAACCCGCGCCCGCCACTTCGTCCGGGACCTTGCGATGCTGCTTGAGCAATGGGACAACATCGACCAACGACGCGCGAACAATCCTGCTCCGTGCTGCGTCTTTCAGGAGCCGAATCTCATCGAGCGCACCGCCCGGGATTTTCTCACCGAGGAAGTCGACCAAGTGCTCTGCGATGACGCGGAAACCACTGAGATGATCCGTGAGATCGCAGGCAAGATCTCCCGCCGGGCGAAACGCCGCATCCATCACCTCCCCACCTCCTCCCAACACATCTTCGAGCGCGTCAATATCCAGAAGCAAATCGACGAGGCGTTTTCCCGCCAGGTTTGGCTCAAATGCGGTGGATATATCGTCATCGACGAAACCGAAGCCCTCATCTCCGTCGATGTGAACACGGGCCGCAATCGTGGCTCCAAGGACGTCGATAAAATGATCCTCCAGACCAACATCGAGTCCGCCGAGGAAGTTGCCCGCCAACTCCGCCTCCGCAACATCGGCGGTCTCGTCGTCGTGGACTTCATCGACATGCGCCACCGCAAGGACCAAATGGCCGTTTACAAGGCGATGAAGGAACGCGTCAAAAAGGACAAAGCCAAGACTCAGATCCTCCAGATTTCCGCCATCGGCCTCATGGAAATGACCCGCCAGCGCCTCAACGAGTCGCTCCGGGACTCCATGTACGAGCCATGCCCCTACTGCCAAGGCCGTGGCCGCGTGAAAACCCCGATGACCATGTCCATCGAGATCCAGCGCCGCTTAAATACAGTGATCCAGTCACGCCGCGACCAAGTCGGAGACCTCATCGTCATCGTCAACTCCGACGTGCTCAACCGATTCAAACAAGAAGACGCAAAAGTCCTCGTGGAACTCGAGCGCTCCCACTCCGGTCGCCTAATCTTCCGGTCTGACCCGACTCTCAACCGCGAACGCTTCGCCGTGCTCGACGCCGCCACTGAAAAAACCATCGAGCAAGGGTAAAAAAGTGGGGGCGATCTTCGGTCGCCCCCCTTTTTCCAACCCGCTGCAAACGAATTTCACCCGAACGATCCTCTATCGAAAATGCACGGAAAGTCCCTGTTCCTCATACCGCTCCTCACTCTCGGAATCTGCCAAGCCGAGTCTCGAACTTGGACCCGCGTCTCAGACGGGAAAAGTCTCGAGGCAAAATACGTCTCGCAAGACATTGATGCCAAAACCGTCACCATATCCACGAACGGCAAGGAATTCACCCTGCCCGCGGATACGTTTTCAGGGGCTGACACCGAATACCTTGAGCAACAGGCACTCGCAGAAGTGGAACTCAAGAAGCTTGAGCAACCGATCGGCAAACCCGTTTCAGAAAGCCACTCGCATCCCGATGCAGTGGTGAAGACATGGCACTCCTACCTCCCGGCCACCTACAGCCAGGCGGGTATACGGAGTCCTGTCTGCTTCGTATATTCCTCAGGTGGAAACTCAAAGAGCGTGATGGACAAAATCCAAACCGTTTCAGACGAACTAGGTTGGGTGCTCATTGGTATCGACACTTACAAGAACCACATGGCTGAAAAAGGTGACGGAAAACAACGCATGATCGACGATTCAAAAAAAATCGTTGAAGCCGCCCTCAAGAAGTTTCACCTGGATCCCGACCGCGTGGTGTTCTCAGGAATGTCAGGCGGCGCTTGGTGGTCTTATCACTCCACCCACGCCGTATATCCGCAGGCAAAAGGTGTCATAGCTTTTGGCGGTTGGCTCTACAACGAGCATGACATGCCCTACCCGAAGGATCTCGCTATCGCCATGGTCAACGGCAGTAGTGATAAAGGTGCCACCTCGTGGGAGGAACGTGATTCTGCTGCACTGAAACGCAAGAAAGCAGACGTGAAAGTTTTTCATTTTCCCGGAGGTCACGAAATAGCTCCCCCGGATGTCGCACTCGAAGCGGCACGCTGGATCCACGAAACGAAAGACTTTTAACGAGCACCTCCGGAACTTGACCTATAGCCGAATGTGGTATTCAGTTACCACATGAGCAAAACCTCCACTCTCAAGCGTACCAGCATGTCCCTCGACGCGGAGACATTGGAAAATCTGGAGAAACTGGCGAATATATGGAACACCTCGAAATCCGAAGTGGTCCGGCGCACCGTACGAAAGGCGAAGCAACAGGAAGAGGAGGGAACCAGCCGTGCGAGAGCGATTGAGGCTCTCGAATGGTTTCAGAATAACGGGATCGGCAAGGAAGCAGCCGATAGGATGCGAGAGGAAATCCGCCTTGGGAGGCAATCGAAAGGTTTCTGATGGGAGTGACGGTCCAACTTGATACCAACCTGCTCGTCGAATACATCTCTGGTGTTACGGATCTACCGAGCAAACTCGCCAACTGGGTCCGCCAGGAAAACAGTCTCGGCACTTCGGCGGTGGCTTGGTCCGAGTTCCGAAATGGATCGGTTTCGGATGAAAACGCTTCAAGAGTCCTGATTGCGCTCGAAGGAAATGTAATCGGCTTCGAACGTTATATGGCTGACAAAGCGTCGCTTCTTTATCACGCCACGGGGCGCCGTCGGGGATCCCACTCCGATTGCATGATCGCAGCCTGCGCGATCATTTCCGGAGTGCCGCTAGCCACTTGGAATCTTCAGGATTTCGAGCGATTCGAACCCCATGGCCTCAAGCTCCACACATTCTGACGGACCCGCCCAAATCCGCGTCTTGCATTTTCCCGCCTCGGCATGTCCCCTGCTTCCGCACACTCGAACGCATACGCCAACCATCGAAGAATTTCCACATGTCACGCAAAACCAAACTGATAGTCACCCTAGGCCCCGCCACCGAAACACCCGAGATGATCGGGAAACTCATCGATGGTGGCGTCAATGTCTTCCGACTCAACATGAGTCATGCGAAACACGAATGGGCCGCAGAAATGACCAAAATCGTGCGTCGCGAATCTGACGCACGCGACGCTCACGCCGCCGTTCTTTTCGATCTTACCGGTCCATCCATCCGCACGGGAGATCTCGACAAAGCTTACGAGCTGAAGGAAGGCGACAAAGTGGAATTCCGTTGCGCTGGCACTGAGCCATCCATCCCCATCTCCACGACCGTCAATTATCCGGGACTGATGGGCGATGTCACCGCGGGAAACACCCTCGTCGTGGATAACGGCGCGCTTCTCATGCTCATCGAGCGAGTCGCCGACGACCGCATCATCTGCGATGTTCGCACGCCAGGATCCATGGGTTCCCGCCGCCACATCAATCTTCCCGGCGTGCGCCTGAACCTTCCAGCGCTGACAAAAAAGGACCACAAGGACCTCGCCCTAGCCGTCGAGTGTGGCGCGGATTATATCGCCGGCTCCTTTGTCCGGGATGCCGCGCATGTCCGCGAACTTCGCGAAGCCATGGAGTCGCTTGAGGGCGAGGCCCAGATCGTCGCCAAGGTCGAGGACCAAGAGGCCGTCCGCAACATCGACGCCATCATCCAGATCGCCGATGTGATTATGGTCGCACGAGGTGACCTAGGCATCGAGGTCGATTTCGAAGACCTGCCCATCCTCCAGCGCCGCATCGTGAAACGCTGCCACGAACTCGGCACACGAGTCATCGTAGCGACCCAGTTGCTTGAGTCCATGATCACCAACCCGACACCGACCCGCGCGGAGGTGACCGATGTGATGAACGCAGCCTACGAGGAAGCGGACTGCCTGATGCTTTCGGGAGAAACCTCCGTGGGACGCTATCCAGAGCGCTGTGTTGAGGCACTGGTCCGCATCTCAGCGCGCATCGAACGCTCTGGTGGTCACGGATTCGGCCAAAATGTGATACTCCGTGACGAGAGGCAGAAGACCGCACGCGCCGCTGTCGTGCTCGCGGACTCCCTGCCCAATTGCCGGTTGGTGATCCTCACCCGCCGTGGTGTCCTTGCTAACCACGTCGCCCTAATGCGCCCGCGGACCAACGAACTGTATGCATTCACCCCCAAGGAAACCGTCTGCCGTCAACTTTCACTTACCCGCGGAGTCCGCGCATTCCGTATGTCTTTCTCCTCAAACATTGAGGAAACGATTGAAAAAGCCACCGAGCAACTCCGCAAACTGGACCTCGTTCGCCCCGGTACACCCATCGTCATCGTTTCTGACATTCTCTCCGACCATTTCGCCGCGAACTCGATCTTGCTACACCACGCCTGATTTCTACAATTCAGGCTATCTCTATGAAATACTTCCCCATACTACTCGCTTTGGCCGCTCTCCCAGCAGCCAGCCACCTCTCTGCGCAGCCTATCACCTTCGGCCCAGTGAAGGGGAAACCTGGCGAAAGTATCCGCCTTGTAACACACTCGGAAAGCGAAGGAGGAACCATCGAGCGCCGAATCGAAGGTCGCCCGGAATCCGGCACTGTCGCCACCAAACGCGAGAGGGATCTCCGCTGGACGTTCCGCGCACCTGCCGCAGACGGCAGCCGCAGAGGCGTAGTCCGCGTTGTAAAAATGAGTAGCATTTCCACCGCAAAGATCGGCGAGGAAGAGGAAGTGGTGAACGATGTCAGCCCACTTACAGGGAAAATCTTTTCCATGGCCAAAAGCCCCGCTGGAAAGTGGAGCTTCGAACTCGACGGCTCATTCCCCCTCACCCGCGTGCGCGCGGAAATCGATGAACTGGAAGTCTATCTGAAACGCGACTGGTATCCCGACCATGAGGTCAACCTGGGCGATTCTTGGGAGTTCGATCCGGCTTGGATCAAAATGATCATTGAGCGGGATCTTTCGAAGGCGCAAACGATCGGCACCATGCGCTTGCGTCAGGTCCGCCGCAGCGCGAACCGTAACTCAGCACTGATCGATATCACGATCCTCAGCACGGGCGAGGCCTTCCAAGCCGATGGCTCTCTGCTCGATGGAGCTGTGAATCTGACCGGTCAGGTCGTAGTGAATCTCGAAACCATGCTCGACGAATCCCTAGAACTCAAAGGCACCATCAACACGACCAGTCGCAAGGGTGGCAATACCACCGTCGTGAAACTTCCGATCACTCTGGTAGCAACGAAATCCTTTTTCAAAGGAAACATGCCCTAAAGGCATGTGTTGCTCAATGAGAAGGCATTCCACCGCCCCGATCAGCGGTAGATGCAGCCCCGGTCTCTGCGCTAGTTTGCGACGAGATTCATGATCTTCCCCGGAACGTAGATCACCTTCCGCAAGGACTTTCCTTCGATGTGCTCCTTCACCTTCTCGGAAGCGAAGGCTTTCTCCTTCGCAACTTCCTCAGGTGCGTCCATCGCCATCCAAATGCGGTCGCGCAGCTTTCCGTTCACCTGCACCACCAGTTCACACTCGGTTCTGATGAGTGCTTGCTCATCATACGCAGGCCAATTGGTCTCTGAAAGCGAAGAGGCAGGGCGACTGAAAGCCGCTGCCACGCGCTCGTGAAGTTCCTCGGTGAGATGCGGGGCGAAGGGATTCAGTACCGTCAGAAAATCGGTAAACTCCTTCAACGGAACCACCTCTGCTTGGGTGAACGCATTCGTGCAGATCATCATCTGGGAGATCGCGGTATTGAAGCTGAGCTTCTCGATGTCCTCCCCGACTTTTTTGATGGTTTCATGCACGACTCGGATCAGTTCCTTGTCGGTGCAATCCTCATCTTTGATCTTCGGGGAAATCTCACCCTCGTCGGTGACCGCCAGACGCCAGACGCGCGCGAGGAAGCGGGATACACCCTCCACCCCTTTCATCTGCCATGGCTTCACCTGCTCCAGCGGTCCCATGAACATTTCATAGAGACGCAGGGAATCAGCTCCGTATCCGGAAACGACGTCATCCGGATTCACCACGTTGCCACGTGATTTGGACATTTTCTGCCCATCCTCACCCATAATCAGACCTTGGTTCACAAGGCGCTGGAATGGTTCCGGTGTGCCTACATGGCCGAGATCAAAAAGCACCTTGTGCCAAAAGCGGGCGTAGAGGAGGTGAAGCACGGCGTGCTCCGTACCTCCCACGTAGAGATCGACCATTCCGGGCTTATCGCTGGACCAGTAGTCCTCGACTTCCTTGGAGATGAAACGCTCTGAATTACTAGGATCGCAGTAGCGCAGGTAATACCAGCAAGAGCCAGCCCATTGCGGCATCGTGTTGGTCTCACGGATCACACCGTCTGGCAGTTCCACCCATTCCTTGGCTTTTGTCAGGATCGGCTCTGGAGAACCCGAAGGCTTGTAATCCTCGAGAGGTGGAGCAAGCAGCGGGAGCTCGGAGTCAGGCAAGCCAAAGTGGTCGCCATCCTTCCAGGCAATTGGGAAAGGCTCACCCCAATAGCGTTGGCGAGAAAACAGCCAGTCGCGAAGTTTGAACTGAATCTTGCGATCGCCTTTTTCGTTCTCAACGAGCCAAGCGATGATCTGTTTCTTGGCATCCTTCGTAGCGAGGCCGTCGAGGAAACCGGAGTTCACCGCCGTTCCCGGTTTCGTGTAACCCTGCCAAGCGGAATCGTCCTTCGGCTCTACCACTTGCCTGACAGGCAGATCGTATTTTTGAGCGAATTCAAAATCCCGCTCGTCATGCGCGGGCACTGCCATAATCGCACCTGTACCGTATCCCATCATCACATAGTCTGCGATCCAGACGGGAATCTTCTCATCGTTCACCGGATTGACCGCATAGGCTCCAGTGAAAACTCCGGACTTGTCCTTGTTCAGATCGCCACGATCCAGATCGGATTTCGAAGAGCAAGCTTTCTGGTAGGCTTCAACTGCATCCTTGTTTTCGGCAGTCGTGATATCCGGGACAAACGGATGCTCGGGTGCGAGAACCATATAGGTTGCCCCGAAGAGCGTGTCAGGCCGGGTCGTAAAAACTTCCACCTGGGCGTCAAAATCCGAAATATCAAATTTCACCGAAGCTCCCTCGCTGCGGCCGATCCAGTTTTTCTGAAGCAGCTTGATCCCCTCCGGCCAATCGAGCGTGTCCAACTCGTCGATGAGGCGCTGAGCGTATTTTGTGATCCGCAACATCCACTGGCGCAGCGGTCGGCGCTCGACGGTGTGGCCTTTTCCTTTCCATTCCTCGACCTCTTCATTGGCGAGAACGGTGCCCAGGTCCGGCGACCACCAGACAGGAGTGTCCGCCACATAAGCAAGGCGGACGGCATCGATCTGCTCGCGGCTCCAACCCTTTGCCTCCAGTTCGGAAACGGGCTTCGCCTTGTTCGTTTCCTCACAGAAATACGAATTGTAGATCTGGAGGAAAATCCATTGGGTCCAGCGAACATAGCCGGGATCCGTGGTTGCGATTTCCCGATCCCAGTCATAGGCGAACCCGAGCGATTTCAGCTGACGCCGGAAAGTCTCGATGTTCGCAGCGGTCGTGATTGCCGGATGCTGGCCGGTCTTGATCGCATATTGCTCCGCAGGCAGGCCGAAGGAATCGTAGCCCATCGGGTGCAATACGTTAAATCCATTCATTCGCTTGTAGCGGCCGATGATATCCGTGGCGGTATAGCCTTCTGGATGCCCCACATGCAGCCCGGCACCACTCGGATACGGGAACATATCGAGCACGTAATACTTTGGCTTTGAGGCATCAAATCCCTCCTCTCCAGGATTCGGCGTGCGGAAAGTCTTTTCCTCATCCCAGCGGGCCTGCCACTTGGGTTCGAAATCGGCGAAAGGAAACGGTTTGCGGGAGTCGGACATGGCGTTGAATGGGCGGGAAACCTGAGTGATCCCCGCCGGGATGAAAAGAAAAACCCTGCTCCGGAAATTTCGTCCGGGCAGGGCGTAAAATGGATTCTGGCGTTCCTATTTCAGAAGACCTTTCAGATGGTCCACATAGGCGACAGGACCGCCCTCGCGATAACCGACGTCTTCCGATAGTTTCTTTCCATCCGAATCTAGAAGAAACAGCGTCGGGTAACCCTCGATCTCAAATTTTTTATCGAGTGCCTTGTTTTGCTCCTTCACCTCTTCGGATTGTTTCTTTTTCTCCGGAAAGTCGATCTCGACTAGCACTAGGTTGTCCTTCGCATAGTCTTGGAACTCCTCTTTGGAAAAGACCTCTTTCTCAAGTCGAATGCACCAACCACACCAGTCGGAACCCGTGAAATTGATGAAAATTGGCTTTCCCTCAGCTTTCGCGAGTTTCTTGGCGGCCTCGTAGTCGTGGTGCCAAACAGCATCACCACCAAGGGCCATCATGGAGCCCATGATCATGGATGTCAGAGTCAATAGAATCGTTCTCATGATCGTATCGGATTAGTCTAGGTCCTTATTTTCCTGAGCTTCGTCGAGATGCGCCAAAAAGGCATCCACTTCAGGATATTCGGAGGCGAAGAACCGATTGTATTCCTTTCCGTCCGACTTGAGAAGAATCACGGTGGGGAAGCCTTCGATCTTGTATTTCTCTGCATAGGGCTCGTTTTTCTTCGCGAGATCAGGATCACCTTTCGGGAAATCCAAATGCACTAGAACGAAGTCTTCCGAAGCAGCATCGACGAATTCCTTTTTCGAAAAGACGTTCTTTTTCATCATGATGCAGGGTGGGCACCAGTCAGAGCCGGTGAACTCGAGCATCACGGATTTGTTTTCTTTCTTCGCAAGCTCAATGGCAGCCTCCACATCGGTTTCCCAACCTTTGGGTGCCTTGGCAAATGCGGAAGCGGACAGAGCGGCGACTCCAAAAGTTACGGCGGCGAGATGGGTAATTGCTTTCATTGTCTAATAGGCGGACTGAACGGGCATTTTATTCTAAATTTCTGGCATTTCCACGAAAAATCTCAGACTCATGGCCATGCCCCAGAAGATCCGCCTCATCATCGCTACGCGCAATCGGCACAAGACCGAGGAGATACGGGCAGTTCTCGGCCACCATTTTGAAATCCTTGATGTGACATGTTTTCCTGAATTGCCTGAGATCGAGGAGACAGGAAACACATTTCTTGAAAACGCCCGCCTCAAGGCCCTCGGTATCAGCAGATGCGAAAGTGAATGGGTCCTCGCGGATGATTCCGGGCTGGAAGTCGATGCACTTGACGGTAGGCCGGGCGTCTGGTCATCGAGCTTTGGCGGAGAAGAAGGCAATCACGGCCTGAACAACGAACGCCTCTTGCGAGACATGAGAGACCAGCAAAACCGAAGTGCCCGCTTCCGCTGCACCATGGTTCTCGCAAAGAACGGCGAAGAAAAGGGCATCTTCCTAGGATCGGTGGAGGGAAGGATAGCAGAAAGCCCCTCTGGAAACGGTGGCTTCGGATACGATCCGCTCTTCATCCCAGAGGGTCACGACATCACTCTGGCGGAATTGGGACCCGAAATTAAAAACTCCCTCAGCCATCGAGCGAACGCACTCCGCGAGTTCGTAGATGCAGTCGAAACCGGCCATTTGATTAATTTTTAAAAAATATCTGGAAAGGTTTACAATTTTTGGTAATCTCGACCCCATGAAAAAGCAATTATTCACGCTTTTAATCGTCATTCTCCCCCTAGCCGTGACCAACTTCTCGTGCTCCAGGCAAGTGAAGGCGAAGCAACCGGTCTCCTATCGTTTCGATTCAGGACGGACCGCGATGATCAAAAATGGGATCGCCTACGCACCTCGTCGTGCCCCAGCCGCCGTCAAACGTGCCATCGCCGCAGGCAACCGTCTCCAAGGAAAACCCTACAAATGGGGAGGCGGCCACGCACGCCACAATGATTCGGGCTACGACTGCTCTGGAACCACTTCCTACGTTCTGCGCGAGGCCGGCTTGATGAAGGGATCCCTCACCTCGAAAGGGTTTTTTGAATACGGAAAAAAGGGCGAGGGCAAATGGATCACCGTTTATGTGCGAAACGGACATGTGTTCATGACCGTCGCCGGCCTTCGACTCGATACTGGCGGCACTGGCGGTCGCTCAGGCCCACGCTGGAAGACAGCAACCCGCCAAGGCCGTGGCCACGTGATGCGCCACCCTTCAGGGCTCTAGGACTTAAAAAGCTCGTCTTTGGCTTGCTCGAAATTCCCGCAGACCTTTGCTGCTAGGGAAAAATCCAGGCTTGCAGTCACTCGGTTTGGCACGATCCATACTGGCATACCTGCCGCGTTCCCTGAAATCAAACCGTTTAGGGAATCCTCGATCACCAAGCAGCGCGAAGGCTCCACACCGAGCTTCTCTGCTGCCGTGAGAAACAAATCGGGCGCAGGCTTGATCCTAGGCGCATCACCCTTGCAGACCACTTCATCGAAAAACGGGGCCAAGTTAAGCTTTTCCAACCAACCGTCCACCCAATGGTGCGAGGAGCTGGAAACGACTGCAAGTGGCACGTTTCTCGCCTGCAATTCCTCCAATAGGTCGATCACACCAGGGATCGAGCCCTCTTCTTCCAGTGCGGCACGGATCACCACCTGGCGATCATCGTCCATCTTTACCCAATCGAATTGAAGTTTCGTCAGATCCTCCAGATGGGCCTTGGGAGACCATGCATCGAAGTCGGACCCGATGCACCCGGTGTAGAGAGAGAGCGGCAAGTCCTCTCCGTGGCGGCGGAAAGTTTCCAGCCACGCTTGGTAAATCGCCCACTCAGTATCCACCAGGATTCCATCGAAATCGAACAAAACAGCGTCGGGAAGCATGCCCTATGGGATGCGCCAGCGACCACTTTGGAGCAAGTCGCAAATACTAAAGAAGTCAGAAATATCAACTTTGCCGATTTTTATTGGCAAAACCTCACAAACTTGGCATATCCCCTGCGCCCTCTCTTTCCACAACACAGACCTGATGAGCATCCGCAAATTCATTGGAGCATCCTCCGCAATCCTTCTCGCGTGGCTTGGAGCCACCTTTTTCCACCAAGTTCCCGCCGACCGGTATCCGACCCAAACCCGCCCAGCAGCCGCCATTTCGTCTACTGAAACCGATACTGCGGGAGATATGATCGCTAAACTCGATCCTTCACCACGCTAAGACGATGGCGGACGATCCCATTCCAACAGATACCCGACCGTCCCGCCTCGAACTCGAGCCGGGTACTTACTGGTGGTGCTCCTGTGGCCGAACAAGCCACTCACCTTTCTGCGACGGCTCGCACAAAGGCACAGGCCTGCAGCCAAAGAAGCTCGAAATTACGGAAAGAACCACCGTTAGCCTATGCCAGTGCAAGGCCAGCAAAAATCCTCCGTATTGTGATGGATCGCACCGCGACCTCTAAATTTTTTATCCGCCCTTCCATCCGCAGCACGTAATTCCGCTGCCCGGCTTCCGATCCTGAACCTCATGAAACCCTCCGGTGCGCTGATCGCTCTCGCCTTCGCCGTCTGCATTCCCGGATGTGTCCCGACCGAAAACACCGCGGATTGGAGAGGAAACGTCAATCGGCAGGTCAATCTGCTTGGGAACCGGAACTGGATCGTGATCTGTGAAGCTTCGTTCCCTGCTCACAATCGTCCCGGTTTCCGCCAGGTAAGCGCCGACGAGGAGATCCCAGAGGTGTTAGATTACGTGCTAAACGCACTTGAGGAAACTCAGAACGTCCGCCCAAAAATCTTCCTGACTCGTGAGATGCGCTCAGTGGAAAATGACTTCGCCCCAGGCATCGACCAGATGCGGGACCGTATCACCGGAGCACTGCACGGGCACGAATCTACCGAGCTCGACCAAGGATCTCTCCTCACCCTGATAGAGTCCGCAAACGAACGCTTTGACGTCCTCGTCATCCGCACACCGACTGCGCTGCCCTACACTTCCGTGTTTCTCGAACTTCAGCCCGGTTACTGGGACGCGGAATCCGAAGACCGCTTGCGCGATAGAATCCGCAAGCAGCGCATGGAAAGACTGGCCAGCCCCTTGCCCTAGTTTCACAATCCTCCTGTGACCCGGAACGAAGCATTAAAAATTGAACGCGAAGCCGCATGGATCGGTGATGCCGTGCTAGCCCTTTTCGCCAGAGAATTTGTCCTGCGCGAGCGCGGATGCATGGACGGTGTTTGGTTTACCCACCTCACCTCCAACGAATTCCTCAGTTGCTTTGGAAATCCCACCAGCGTGGAGGCGATCATTGGAAACATCTACCGCGCCGATGGCCTAGCTGCCGCCCACGCCCATATCGAGTCCGAGTTTCTTCCGCTTTTCAAAAAGCAGATCGTCAAAAAGGTGAAATGAACGGCTCTTACGCCGTCTTTGAAATTTTCAATCGGCTCGAGGCATTCATTTGGTTCGCCGCCGCAGTCGCCCTTCCCTTTCTGATCAAATCCGATTCCCGGAAACAGAGCGGGGCCGTCATCGGAGCTATGATCGGATTTGTCCTCTTCGGGATCACAGATCTGTTGGAAGCAGACACCCAAGGTGAAATGTCTGGCTGGTTGTGGTGCTCGAAAGCCGCCTGCGCCGCCCTCCTACTCGCTTCCCGTTACACCTACCTCGGCTGGAGAAACTTCCGCGTCACGGACCGATGGTTTCTCTTTGCCGTAATTTGTTCTGTGATCTATCTGACGATCTATTTCAACGGTTTGTAAAACTACTTTCCACGCGGCGAGTAGGAGCCGACTCGACTCACTTCCGTGCCTCACCCTTCCAGATGATCTTGCCCTTACGGTCAATCACCACCACACGGGTGTCACTTGGTTCCGGACCAAAAGATTTGCGGACAACGGCGTAACCGTTCTCAAATTTTGGGGGATCGAAGAAAGCATCGCCATATACCTGCCGCCCGCTGCGATCGTAGCTGACGTAGCGATTTTTCCCCTGACCATCCACAGAGGCAGAAACCAGCCCTTCCTCAAAGCTCCCCCTGCTATAACCAGTGATCACCGGCCCACATACGCTCTTGCTTGGCAAATGCACAATTCGAAACCCTCGCCCGCCCCGGATGTTGGCCAACCCAAGAAGACCGTCCTTTGAGATGTCAGAGATGTAGTAATCGTTCGCCTCCTCAAAAGCCACGGATCCATCCGTGCGGTAAACGCGACTTCCAGCGATGCAGTAGCCGCCGACGGATCGCCTAGTAATCGTATTTCCCATGAACACTCCATCGCCAAAGATCCTTTTTCCCGATCGATCGATCAACTGGTAGCGCCCGTTCGTGTTTACCGAATAATCTGGATCTAGGCACACCCAGGCCACTCCACTCGAAAACGAGAGGACCTTAGGCCACGGCCCAGGTATCGCAACTTCCCCGCTGCGATGGATGAAACACCAGTTCTGTTTCCCATGCTCCGTGCTGTCATTCACTGCTGCAAGTCCATCGCTGAAATCCTCGACCATATAGTAGCGGTCAGCGGGAACGACCACCTTCCCTTCGGTGTCGATAAAACCGCGAAACTTCCCCTTCCCGAATTGTGCCAATCCTTCTGAAAATGATTGGAAGTCGCTAGCGCCCTCCGGCAAGGGCACACCGCTATCACCGCCGATCACCCAATGGCCCTCTCGGTCAATATAGCCTGAGTGATCTTTCGTTCTGATCCATGCGAGCCCCTCGGAGAACGCTTCGACTCGATTGGTGATCATTAGATGCGGAAAGGCATCACTGCCATCCGGCCGCATATAGAAGTAACGCCCCCCAATCCAATCCGCCACGGGGATCAATGCATTCGGATCCGGTTCAGGAATTACCGGCAGCTCTGGCACGCGGTCACCAAGGTCGATAAGGCCCTCCCAATCGATGACCTTCTCCTTCGGTTTGGGCATAGGCGGAATGGGAGGTACTTCGTCCGTTTTTGGGACCTCCGGCTTGGCCGCCATGTCGATCTGCGCATTTACCCATTGTTGATCCGCTTCGCTCAGTTTTTCGAGAGGAACTGCAGCACTCTTGCCGTTGAGTAAGGTCATATTCACTACCCCATCTTCCAAGCCAACAAACGCCGCTCGCACCGTCCGACCGTCACGATTCGTCCATGTCCGGAATCCATCCGCCTGCGCCTCCACACACCAGAGTGAAGACACCAACACACTCACCAAAACGAACGAAAGGGCACGACCACATGTGAGTTTGATCATGAACTCATCGTGAGCCGAGTGCCGCTAGAGTCAAGTAGGGAGCCACCACCGATATACTGGCGAGAATGCGGCCAGACGCTTCAATGCCGAATCTAAAAACAGAAAAGCCCTCCCGCGTTTCCACGGGAGGGCTTCTGAACTTTTTGAGAAGGTGGAACTTACTCAGCTTCCGCTGCGGCAGGCTCTTCTTCTTTTTTCTCGGCCTTCTTCTTAGCAGCCTTTTTCGCAGGCTTCTTCGCCTCCGGCTCAGGAGTTTCCTCCGCAGCGACTTCGACGGCGTCTTCCGCATCGAGAGCCGGAAGATCGACCCACTCGATGATGGCCATCGGAGCGGCGTCGGTCATGCGTTGGCCGAGTTTGGTGATGCGGCAGTAGCCGCCTGGGCGATCCGCAGCAGCGGGTGCAACTTCCGAGAAGAGTTTCGAGACGGCATCCTTCTGACGAAGAAATGCGATCGCGAGACGACGGGAGTGCAGGTCGTTGCGTTTGGCTTGTGTGACCAGCTTTTCGGCTACGGGGCGCAGGGCCTTCGCTTTTCCGAACGTGGTTCTGATTCTCCCGTGCTCAATCAGGCTGCAGGCGAGGTTCGCGAGCAGAGATTTGCGGTGGGCGGTGTTGCGTTTGAGCTTGGTGGTGTTGCGGCGATGTCTCATCGGTGGCTTCCGTTAGTTGTTTCGTAAAATGGGTGAATTTCAGTCGTCGAGGTTCTGTGCGATCAGATCGGCAAGGCCGACCGGAGCTTCGTCTTCCGCACCGAGGCGCGGTCCGCGGGAAGCGATCGAGCTGCCGGCGAGAAGCGCGGGCTCGAAGGACATTCCGAGGCCGAGGCCGAGCTCGACGAGTTTGTCCTTGATCTCGTTGAGAGATTTCTTGCCGAAGTTGCGATACTTCAGCATCTCCGCTTCCGACTTCATAGCGAGCTGGCCGACAGAAGTGATGTTCGCGTTGTTCAAGCAGTTCGCCGCACGGACAGAAAGCTCGATCTCGTTGACAGACATGTTGAGAAGCTTCTTGAGTGCTGCGTTCTCCTCGCTGGATTCGGCAGGTGCTTCTTCGAAGTCCACTGCGTTTTCGTCGTAGTTGACGAAGACGTCAAGGTGATGGCGAAGGATCGCAGAGGCCTGCAGAACGGCGTCTTGCGGAGAGATACGACCGTCCGTCCAGACGTCGAGGGTAAGTTTGTCGTAATCCGTCATCTGGCCGACCCGAGTGGTATCGACGCTGTATTTCACGCGGGTGACGGGGGAGAAAATCGAGTCGATGGCGATCACGCCAATCGGTTGATCCTTGCGCTTGTTCTCGTCTCCAGTGAAGAAGCCGCGACCGACGCGGACCTCGAACTCGCAATCGAACTTCACTTTCTTGTCGAGCGTGCAGATGACCTGGTCCTTGTTGACCACGGAGTAGATGTTGTCGTCCTGAATGTCGCCGGCTTTCACCACACCGTCTTTTTCCACCTTGATGGAAAGGATGCGCGGCTCCTTGTCGTTGTGAGCGAATTTGACCTTCTTTAGGTTCAGAACAATGTCGGTGACATCCTCGACTACACCAGGGAGGCTGGAGAATTCGTGCTGCACGCCGGCGATTTTCACCGAGGTAATGGAAGCGCCCTCAAGGGAGGAGAGCAGAACGCGACGCAGGGAGTTCCCGATCGTATGGCCATAGCCACGCTCGAAGGGTTCCGCGATGAATTGCGCGTAGGTGTCTGATGCGGTTTCCTCGTTCCTGACGAGACGGTTTGGGAGCTCGAAGCGAGCAAGTGTAGTAGCTGACATAGGTATCTTGGTTGCCGGGTTTCCCTCTCGCGAGCAGATGCTTGCGCACCCAGAGGACCGACGGCGGTTTCATTCTGATCGCTCGCGGGGGGCGAAGAAAGTGCTTCGCAGCCTTTCTTGCAATGTTTATTCGAGAAAAATTGCTCGAATTTCGAATTTTATTGCGAATCTTTGCCCTTTTTTGCCAATCCGGCTCCGAAAATGCTTGGATTATCCTCTCCCAACAGCCTTTTTAGTAGGTGTTCACTTCAATTGCGTAGGACTCCCCCACAGTACGAGATGAAATCAAGAAAAAATCTAACCCGCTTCACGTATCAGAACGCGGCCTTCGAAGGTTGGCGGTTATGCATCAGCCGTGGAGGAACCACTTTCACAAAATATTTTCCAGATAAGAAATTCGGTGGGGGGAAAAAATCACTAGTCGCTGCTGAATCTGCCTTGGAGCAAATCAAAGAGATTCTCGATGCCGCAAAGCGCGTTAATGGAAAACTCTCCCCGACGACGATCCGGAAAGTCGAAACGTTACTTTCGAAGTCTTAAGTCGGAAACTTTCGGATGCCCGACCGACTGAACGGTGTTTGAGTCCGCCATGTCTTCAGTCATCCACTGGTTCCGTCGCGATCTCCGCATCGCAGACAATACCGCCCTCCATCACGCCTCGCTTCGCGGCCTGCCTGTCGTCCCGGTTTACATTCTGAGTAATTGGAAAGGGAACCACAACTGGACCGGACCACATCGCCAGCATTTCCTCTGCGGCTGTCTTGATTCGCTTTCCAGAAATCTCGAAACGCTTAATGGCACGCTCATCCTTAGGGACGGAGATCAAATTTCCGCTTTGGAAAAGCTGATCACTGAAACCGGAGCCACCGCCGTGTATTACAACCGCGATCCGGATCCTTTTGGAAAAAGAACCGAACAAAAGCTCGCCGAACTCTGCGCTTCTCTAGGAGTCGAGTGCTTCGGGCATCATGACATCGCTCTCCACAATCCGGAGGAAATCCGCACTCAATCGGACAATCCATACAAGGTCTTCACCCCTTACTCGAAAAACTGGCTTTCCCTCGAGAAGCCAACGCCGCTCCCAAAGCCAAAATCCCTCGATACACCGAAGGAAATCTCCTCAGTCGCCCTTCCAAGTTTGAAACACTGGGAGTTGGATTCTCCCGATTCGGATCTCCCGGAGCCAGGCGAGCGCGCGGCGCGCGAGCGGATGAAAAACGCGATCTCAAACGTCATTCGTGAATATGCAGATCTCCGAGATCTGCCAGGCGAGCAGGCCACCTCGCGAATCTCCCAAGACCTCCGCTACGGCACCCTTTCCATCCGGACCCTCTACCAGAAGGTCGTGGAAGCACATGCCGAGTCTCGCGGAGGTCCGAGGAAATCCATCGAAATCTATATCAAGGAACTCGCGTGGCGGGAATTCTACTTCGCCATCCTCCACCACTTCCCCCATGTGCTCGACTACGAGTTCAACGACGACTGGAAAGGGTTGCCTTGGGAGGAACCGGGTGAAAATTTCGAGAAATGGAAGGAGGGACGGACCGGCTTCCCCATCGTGGATGCCGGAATGCGCCAGCTCCTGAAGACCGGTTTCATGCACAACCGGGTCCGCATGATTACCGCCATGTTTCTCACCAAAGATCTTCATATCGACTGGAAGCTCGGTGAGTCCCATTTCATGCAGCACCTCACGGATGGAGAAATCGCTTCCAACAACGGTGGCTGGCAATGGTCCGCTGGCACCGGTGCGGATGCTGCCCCCTATTTCCGTATCCAGAATCCCTGGACGCAAACAGAGCGCTACGATCCGAAGGGGATCTATATCAAACGATGGGTCCCCGAACTAGGGAAAGTCGATCCGAAGAAATTCCATTCCCCTCCTAACAATGACGAACAGCTCGCGGAGGATTATCCCCTCCCCTGCGTCGACCATAAGACGGAGCGCGAACGCACGCTCTCGATTTTCAAAAAGCACCGGGGCAATTAATTTCGCGTTGTGAAAAATGCATCGTCCGAGGCAAGTATCCGTCCGGATGCTTAAAATCTCAGGATTTCTCTCCCTCCTGTTTTGCTCCCCCTCGATGGCGCAGATTCGATTTGCGGACGTTACTGAAACGGCCGGACTGATTGAACCCCTGAAAGGAATCATGGGCCACGGCGGAGCCTTCGGAGATATCGATGGAGATGGCTTGCCCGATCTCTACGTCGGTGGTTTCGCGGACCGGCCCGACGGTGAGTATGAACCGGCCAACGGCCCGATGCCGAATGTGCTGCTTCGAAATCTGGGCGGACTGAAGTTTGAGATCTGGAACCAAAATACTGTAGAATTTCACTCCCGCACAAGTGGAGCGGTCTTCGCGGATTTCGACAATGACGGTGATGTCGATCTCTACGTCGCAAACAACACCAAGGGAAAATCCAGCCAGGCTGTGGAGCCTCAGCGCACCGCCCAACTTACCGGCTCCAAAATCTTCCGCAACGACAACGGCACACTCGTCGATGTATCGAAAACATCCGGTGCCTGCCCCGACGATCTGCTGACCGCCCGCAATATCGGAGTCTTCGATTACGATGGAGACGGACTGCTCGATCTCCTAGTGCTGGAAGACTATTTCACAAAGAATCCAAAGAGCATGCTTTTCCAGAATCTCGGCGAGATGAAATTCGAAGAAGTCAATGCCAAGGCGGGCCTGCCGGATGACATATTCGGGCTAGGTTTGGCAGTAGGTGATGTGAACGGGGATGGTCGTCCCGACTTCTTCGTGGGCCACTCCAACCGGATGTTTTTCTCTACGGGGAAAAACAAATACGAAGAATCTGCAAATCTGAACAAAGTCTTCGCGCTCGAACCAATGCATAACGAGGACTGGCCCTGCGGTGCAGTGTTTGGAGACCTCAATCGCGACGGCCTTCTCGATCTCGTCCTCTCCATCCACCACGTCGAGGCGCGCAACCGAATCTTTCTCAACGAAGGAGCCAAGAACGGCGTGCCGCGTTTCCGAGATGTGACGGAACAAGCGGGGCTTCCGGATTCAGTTCCGGAAAAATCCCCCCATGTGGAAATCCAGAATTTTGACAACGACGGCTGGCCCGATCTCTATTTCTCCACCGCGTGGATGGACGATGCAGGAGCGGTTGAGCCTCTGATCTACCGAAACACCGGCGAAAAGGACGGCACACCAAGTTTCGAAGCAACTCGTAAGCTAAAAAAGGGAGACAAACTCGTTTACTATCCGGCCGGCCCGACCTGCGATGTGGACGGTGACGGGAAAACCGATATTTTTCTTATCAATTGGTTCCGAGGCAACCACTCCCGCCTGATGCACAACGTCAGTGACACAGGAAATTGGCTGGATATCGAGGTGGAGGGAAAAACGTTCAACCGCCAAGGCATCGGCACGAAAATCAAGATCAAGACCGGGGACAAGATCCTCGGTTACCAAGAAATGACCACCGGCTTTGGCTATGCAAGTGGCCAACTCGTGCGTTGCCACTTCGGACTAGGCGATGCCACGGAGATCGATATCGAATTGGTGTTTCCGAATGGAGAAACCCGCCGCATCGAATCCGTGAGCGACCTGAACAAACTGCTGACAATCCAAGAATGAACCACTCAACCATACCGCTTTTTGCCGCGATTCTCCTATCAGCGAGAGCAGCCGAAGAAATTCCATGGCCCCCTGAACTTCCCGGCGGAAAGACCAGCATTGTCATCGAAGGAAAGGAATTACTGAAACCGAAAGTCGAACTGAAAGAAGGCGCCACCATCGCCAAGACCCCGCCACGCGTGGAGTTCTATTACTACGACTGTCAGACATACGCCGGAAAGCCATGGAGCGTCTGGAGCGACGGGTTTGTAGCGAACGGGAAATACTACTCAGCAGTCGGGGACCACCTCAGCCCCGAGGGCAATGCCTACGTCTATGAGTTCGATCCCGAAACAAACAAACTCCGTAAACTCACCGACCTCCGCTCCGTGCTTGACCGCCCCGACGGCCACTACACACCCGGCAAAATTCACAGTGCTCTCGGCCTAGGGAAAGACGGCTGGATCTACTTTTCCACACACCGTGGCTCCACCAAAGTCGGACTCAATCCGAAAAACCATTTCGAAGGCGACTGGATCATGAAGGTGAATCCGACCGATGGAAAAGCGGAGGTCGTCGTTGCCCAACCGCTCGCCATGCAATGCCTGCCGACTGGCATCCTCGATCAGGAACACATGGTCTGGTATGCCGGCAGCGCTGACGGCCTCAATAAGAGCGCTCCGCAGTTCCTCGCCTACGATTTGGAAAAAGGAGAAACCATCTACTCAGATGCGGAAGGTCCCTACCGAGCCATGATCCAGTCGCCCTCGACCGGCATGATGTATTTCCATGGCGGACCGGAACCGGAAGGCAAAGGCCGATCAGCGGAACTTGAACTCTACCGATTCGACCCACGCAATCCGGGCAAACCGAAAAAAATCGGCACGAAAATCGGCCTCCGCGCCGCCAGCCAAGAGACTCCCCAAGGAATCATTTATACCGTGGATGGCGATGAACTCTGGGCCTTCGATGTGAAAGCGGAGAAAGCCAAATCTCTGGGCGGCACCGTCGTCGCCACCAAGGACTACATCACTAGTCTCGATACCGATCCTACCGGTCGCTATCTCTACTACATCCCCGGCGCCCACGGAGGTTCGGAAAATGACGGCACTCCTATCATCCAATTTGACCTCCGAAATAATTCGAAAAAGGTCATCTGCTTCCTCCATCCTGCTTTGGAAAAGTCCACCGGCTACATCCCCATCGGATCCTTTAGCTCTGCGCTCTCTGCGGACGGTGGCACGCTTTTCGTAACTTGGAATGGTGCACACAAGGTTCCAAAGAAATCAAAACGCGTCCCCTTCCAGAGCGTTGCCATGACGGCAATCGAAATCCCCGAGTCGGAACGTATGACCGAGGATTGACACACAAAAACCTTCCAAGCACCCACGATGACCGTTTCACTCCCGGTATGAAATTTGCCATCTGCAATGAGACTTTCCGTGATCACGACTTCGCAGGCACCTGTGCCGAAGCCGCCCGCCACGGATACACCGGCCTCGAGGTCGCCCCTTTTACCCTCGGAAATCCGGAGAAACTCACCGCTCCGGAAGCAGAAAAATACGGATCCATCATCCGAGATCATGGCCTGGAAATGGTCGGCCTGCACTGGCTGCTCGCAAAAACTGAAGGTTTCCACCTGACCGACCCCGATCCCGCGATCCAGCAACGCACCTTCGATTACGCACGCCATCTCGCGGAAACATGCTCATCTATGGGTGGTAACGTCATGGTCTGGGGCAGTCCGCAGCAACGCACCCTCGCCCCCGAATGGTCGCGGCCTGATGCCGAAGCACGCTTCATCGATTTTTTCCAACGCCTCTCTCCCCACCTCGCCGCCGCCGGAGTTACCATCGCATTCGAATTCCTCGGCCCTTCGGAAACGAACTTCATCAACACGGCTGCCGAGACGATCACATTTCTGGAAAAAATCGATTCCCCCAACATCCGACTCCATCTTGACGTGAAGGCCATGTCCTCAGACACCAAACCCATCCCGGAAATCGTCCGTGATTCTCTCCCTTGGACCGCCCACTTCCACGCAAACGACCCAAACCTTCAGGGCCCAGGAATGGGTGCCATCGACTTCCCACCCATCGCTGCTGAACTGATCAAGGGTGGCTACGATAAATGGGTTTCAGTAGAAGTATTCGACACCAATATCAGCCCCGATACCCTCGCCTCCGAGAGCATGGAAAACCTACGCTCCGCCTTCCATTAAAATCCTTTCCTAATCGCAACCTACCTCCATCCTCTTTCCCGCAGCCACATGAAAACCCATATCACAAAATCCGAAGCCGAGCTCCTCGAATTAGCTGAAACCAAAGGCCCCCTCGGGAAAGCCGCCATCTATGCCAAGCTCTCCGGCCCCGGCTGGCTGCAGGGCGCGATCACCCTCGGCGGCGGCTCGCTTGCCGGAGCGCTTTACCTCGGCGTCCTCTTCGGCCCGCACATGCTCTGGCTCCAGCCGCTCGCAATGATCTGCGGGGTCATCATGCTTTCCGCCATCACCTACGTCACCCTTTCCACAGGGGAAAGACCCTTCGGCCTCGTCATCCGCCGCGTCTCCCCCTTCCTGGCATGGGCATGGATCATCGGTGCCGCCATCGCGAACCTCGTCTTCTGCCTCCCGCAATTCTCCCTGGCCACCGCCGCCATCCAGCAAAACATCGCCCCCAGCACCGCAAGCATGAGCCCCTACATCATCGGCGGCATCATCTTCGTCATCGCCGCGGTCATCGTCGCCCTCTACAACAAAGGCGGGGCGGGCATCCTCTGGTTCGAGCGCATTTTGAAAGTCATGGTGGGCCTCATCGTCCTATCCTTCGTCGGCGTCACCGTCACCCTGATCGCCCAAGGCGCCGTCGATTTCGGATCCATCATCAAAGGCCATATCCCGAATTTCTCCTACTTCTCCAACCCCACCCCTGCCTTCGCCGATGCCATCGCAAAAACCGGTGAAAACTCCTCCGCCTGGACGAATATCGTCACCGGTGACCACGCCGGGATCATGATCGCCGCCTTCGGCACCGCTGTCGGCATCAACATGACCTTCCTCCTGCCCTACTCCATCCTGAAAAGGAACTGGGGCAAGCGCCACCGCGGCCTCGCCATCTTCGATCTCTCGCTCGGCCTCATCATCCCCTTTGTCATCGCCACCGGCTGCCTCGTCATTTCCTCCGCCTCCCAGTTCCACGGGAAAACCGGCGACGTGCTCGATGCAAACGGCGAGCCACGCCCCGCCATGGCCGGCTCCTACAACGCCGCCCTCGCCCCCCTGCTCGGGAAAATCGTCGCCGAAGGCCGCGCCAAAACCCCGGAGCAAGCCGCCGCCCTTCTCACCCCCGAGGACAAACAGGTCGCCGCCATGCTCGCCAAGCGCGATGTCGGCCAGCTTGCCGCCGCCCTCGAGCCATTCACCGGGAAATTTCTCGCCCAGAAAATCTTCGGCTTCGGCGTGCTCGGCATGGCCGTCTCCACCATCATCATGCTGATGCTCATCAACGGCTTCTGCGCCACCGAGGCCATCGGCCAGCCCGACAACAAGACCGTACATTTCATCGGTGCGATGCTTCCCGGCATCATCGGCTTCTTCAACCCTGCCATCTGGACCGGGGCCTCGAAAGCTGCCCTCGCCATCCCCGCTTCCACCATCGCCGGTGCGCTCATCCCCATCGCCTACTACACCTTCTACCTGCTCATGAATTCCAAAACCGCCCTCGGCACGGAGCTGCCCACTGGTGCCCGCCGCCTCCGCTGGAACGGCCTCATGCTGCTCGCCACCGGCTTGGTCACATGCGCGGTCGTCTGGGTGACCTGGCAGGGAGTAGGCACCCCCGGCCTCAAAGGCAACATGTCCTCCTCCGCCCTCATCGCCCTCGCCATCCTCTTCGTCCTAGGCACCATCAGCTTCATGAAAAAGAACCGAGTCTGACCGGAGCGAAAGGACGAAGTCCGCCACCCTCTTCCTTGAGGTTTAAAGTTTAAAATTTAAAGTTTATGGAAAGCATCCACGGTGCCCCCTCCTTCCCTCTCTCGTCCGACCTGGTTACCCTCCACATCACACAAGACGGTGGGCACCTCGCCCCGGTGGAATTCGATTTGGGACGTCGAAAAGTTTCCCCCTACGCCTTGGCACCGTGGCAACCTGAAGAGATCGATCCAACACTGCCGGTTCTCTTGAAGAACCTGCGAGGAGACTTTTTCTGTCTGCCCTTCGGTCCTCAGGAAAACGGTCAACCTCACGGTGAAACAGCGAATTTCGCTTGGGAGAAAGTCGCATCGACCGATCATTCTCTAACGCTTGCCATCAATGCTACCGACATCGCAGCACGGGTGGAGAAAACCATCACCTTGCGCCCCGGCCAGACCGCTCTCTACATCGAGCATCGCATCACCGGACTTGCGGGCAACTGGTCTTACGGCACCCATCCCATCCTCGATCTCTCCGGTATTCCGGAAGGTTCCGCGCGTCTTTCCGTCTCCCCTTTCCGCTGGGCATCCGTGTATCCCGAGTGGTTCTCGAATCCTGACGATGGAGCCACTCAGGCTCTCAAGATCGGGGCGCTCTTCAATGATCTCCACGAGGTCCCGCTCATCGCAGGCGATACCAAGGATCTTACCCGCTACCCCGCCCGCCCCGGCACCGATGATCTGGTGATGATGGTTTCTGAAACGGCGACCGAAACACAACCCTTCGCTTGGTCCGCCTGCGTGTTTGATGGCTATGTGTGGTTTTCCCTGAAAAATCCTGCTGATTTCCCCGCCACCATGTTCTGGCTCTCCAACGGAGGACGCTCCGCCTCTCCGTGGAACTCCCGCCATACCGCCCGCCTCGGCATCGAGGATGTGTGCTCCCATTTCTGCGATGGAGTGGACATCTCCCGGAAAGATCTGCTGCGCAATCTCGCCATTCCCACCACTCGGCGTTTCTCGGAAAGTGAAACGGTCAGACTCCGGAACATCCAAGCCGTCGCCGCCGTGCTCGAGGGCTTCGGAGAAGTTGTTTCCATTACTCCGACTACGCCCGGCGAAATCAAAATCACCGACGAACACGGTTCATCTCTGTCCTCGCAAGTGAATTGGGAAACGTTATAGTTCTTCAGAAAATGAGCGAACAATCAGACGATCAGCCAAGTGCACCCTCATCCGGTCCACCTCCACTTCCCTCTCGCAAACCTGCGAAACCTGGCATCCGCCCCATCCAGCGCATCGCCTTCAAAGAGAACGTTAGCTTCTCCGTCGCTACTTTTGATTACCGCCTGATTGAAAAAACACACGATCAAGCAGAAGAGTGGATCAACGCGAATCCGGATGCGGAAATTGTCCAAATTCAGACATTTCACAGCAGCACCCACGGGATCACCGTGGTGTGGTATCGGTAGAAGCCTCCTACCACTTTTCCGCAATCCCACGCTTGCCCCTCTCCGCTGCCCGGCCTAAACCATCCCGCCATGGCTACGATCAATTCCAATTTCCTCAAACTGCAGGCAGGTTACCTTTTCCCTGAAATCGGCAGACGCGTAAAAGCATACACCGAATCCGCTCCGGACAAGGCCGCTCGCATCATCCGTTGCGGCATCGGCGACGTGACCGAACCCCTCCCCTCCGCCGTCCGCGAGGCGATGCACTCCGCCGTCGATGAGCAAGGAGACCGCACCACTTTCAAGGGCTACGGCCCAGAACAAGGCTACGAATTCCTCCGCCAAGCCATCGTCGACAACCAGTTCCAAGGACTCGACATCTCGGCGGACGAGGTCTTCATCTCGGATGGCTCCAAGTGCGATACCGGAAACATCCTCGATATTTTCGGAGAAGGAAACGTCATCGCCATCACCGATCCTGTCTATCCTGTCTATGTCGATACCAACGTAATGGCGGGCAATACCGGCCCGTCAGACAAAAATGGCGCGTATGACGGCATCCTCTACATGCCATGCACCGCAGAAAATGGCTTCGTGGCGGATGTCCCATCTGAAAAGGCGGATCTCATCTACCTCTGCTTTCCTAACAACCCCACCGGTGCTGTCGCCACTCGCGAGCAGCTCACCAAATGGGTCGAATACGCTCGCGCGAACGACGCCATCATCCTCTTCGACGCCGCCTACGAGGCCTTCATCCAAGACGCGAACATCCCCCACTCCATCTATGAGATCGAGGGAGCGAAGGAATGCGCAATCGAGTTCCGCTCGTTCTCGAAAAACGGTGGCTTCACCGGTGTGCGCTGCGCCTACACGATCATCCCGAAATCCCTTTCCGGTCGCACGGAGGACGGCACTCCCGTCCCCATTCACCAGCTCTGGTCACGCCGCCACTCCACCAAGTTCAACGGCGCATCCTATCCCGTCCAAAAAGGCGCAGCCGCTGTATTTTCCGACGAAGGAAAACAGCAGGTCACCGCACTCATCAACCACTACATGGCCAACGCGAAACTACTCCGCGAAGCCTGCCAGTCGCTCGGACTGCAAGTTTTTGGCGGAGAGAACGCGCCATACGTCTGGGTAAGTTGCCCGAAAGGCGTCAGTTCTTGGGAAATGTTCGACAAAATGCTCCATGAAGCTCAGGTCGTCATCACACCCGGCTCCGGCTTCGGATCCGCCGGTGAAGGATATTTCCGCATCTCCGCTTTCAATTCCCGCGAGAACGTCGTGGAAGTCTGCGAGAGGCTGAAAACTCTCATCTCCTGAAGCTGAATCACCATCCGGAAATATCTCCGGACTTGCAGCACCCCTAACGGAAAGTGTAAATCCTCCCATGTCGCACGCGCTCCGGCCCATCCTCGCCCTCGTATGTCTGGTTCTCTGCCAATGCGCGGGTTCCTCGTCTTCGGGCATCCGGACCGGACCACCGAACATGGGCGGGCCTTCCACCGCAGATCGTGCGGCAGCCATCGCCAGCGAGCCAAAAGGGAATTTCTACTATGGGCGCCGCTACTACATTCAAAAAACTCGTTTCTGGGGCTACCTACGTAAACCCGGTCAGTCTGCCAGCAGCGCCAAGCTCGTACTTTTCGACGAGAGTTCAAAACGCAGCCCAGACCGCCTGCCGGAGAACGGACCTCCCGGTGCCCGCTACGGCTTCGATAACAACTACGAATACCGGATTAGCGGCAACTACACTGGCCAGGAAGCCTATGACCCGAACAGCAATCAGTTCCTTCCCGTTTTCCGTCTCACCAGCTACCAACTTGTGAACCGCAATCCCGGCTGGCTCTTCAGCCCTCAGGATCATTACGATCCTTATCGAGTGACCCTCGCTCCACGCTAAGACTCCAGTTTGCTATGCCTGGGAAAGACCTCGATCGCAACCCTGGGAGAAAATCCTCCCGTTCGTTCGGTGAGGCTCCAGTCCTTGGAAAGGTCTCTCGGTCTCCCCAGTCCGCTGTCCGCCGTGGCTCCTCTCGTCGGCAGTCCTCACGCCGATCAAGAAACGCAAAGCGAAAAATTCTCGCTTGGTCTCTCCTCCTCGCCTTCCTCGCCGCAGGTGTGCTGATCACATTCACTTTCTTATTTTTCTCGACGAAACGCTCCGGGAACGGAGAAACGGCGGAAGCTCCGATTTCCCCTGCAATCACCCCGAGCACCCCGGAAGACACATCAGAAAAATCCATCGCCCCTTCACTCAAACGTCTTGAAGTAAGGGATCTCGTCGTCTCCGCGATGACAAACCGAGATCCTTCTAAGATTGAAGGGTATTTTACCCTCGGTTCAGCCCCCGATCCCAACGCAGTGATCGAAGCCTTGGAAACGATCAAGGAGAAGGAAGGCGAGATCCTCCGCTATGAGGTCGCACCACCTATTTACGCCAATGGTACACCCATGGAACGGGTGATCGTTCACCTCAGCGGCAATGGCAAACCACTCAATCGACTCGCCCAGCTCGTCCCTACAGATGACGGCTCTTGGAAAATCGACTTTGATTCCTACATGCGTGCATGTGATCCCGATTGGGAAACGATCCTTTCTGGAGAAGCCGGGCAAGCGACCGTCAGAGTGTTCATCGTGAGTGACAACTACTACAATCATCGATTTGCCGATGATTCTGTCTGGCAGTCCTATGCGATGGTTTCACCGGACATCAAAACCATCATACTCGGCTACGCGCGTCTCGGTTCACCACAGCACCGAGCCATCGAACGGATCCTTGCGAATGAAGACCCGCTTCACCGCGTCACTTTGAAACTCGAACACAAAGGCACCGAAGAGACCCGGCAATTCGAAATTATCTCCGTCCTCGCAGAAGACTGGGTCCTCGGAGAAACGCCATACGACGAGGACTTCTAATCAGCCCTCTCGTTTTCCTTTGCCCTTGCGCATCCCCGCACTAGCCTGCGCCCATGACTCCAGAGCTTCAGGAACTTTTCACCTTCCTCTCCTTTCCCAGCGTTTCCACCGACTCAAAGCACAAGGGCGATGTCCTCGCCTGCGCCAACTGGCTCATAGGAAAACTCTCCGGCATGGGCTTGAAAACAACCCTCCACGAAACCCCCGGCCATCCCATCGTCGTCGCGAAGAACGAGCATACTTCGGACAAGAAAACCGTCCTCATCTACGGTCACTACGACGTCCAGCCCGCTGATCCCCTGAACCTCTGGGATTCACCACCTTTTGCTCCCGAAATCCGTGACGGAAAAATCTGGGCACGTGGTGCCACCGACAACAAAGGCCAGATGCTCGCCCACGTTCTAGGCATACAGAAGACCCTCGCTGAAAAAGAAGAACTCCCAGTCAACCTCATCCTTCTCTTCGAAGGGGAGGAAGAAATCGGCTCTCCTAACCTCGCCCCCTTTCTAGAAAAACATAAAGCCGATCTCGCCTGCGACATCATCGCCATTTCCGATACCGGCATGGTCGCCCCGAACACCGGCACCCTCGGCTACGGCCTGCGCGGCATCGCCTGCGCCGAAGTGAAAATCACCGGCCCCGAACGAGACCTCCACTCCGGCCTCTTCGGCGGAGCCGTCGCCAACCCCGCCACCGCCGCCGCCCGCCTGGTCGCCTCCCTCCACCTCCCGGACGGCACCGTCGCCATCGACGGCTTCTATGACGCCGTCCGCCCCCTCGAAGCATGGGAACGCGAAATGTGGGCGAAAGTCCCCGGCGTGAAAGACAACGATTTCCTCAAAGTCACCGGCTCCCCCGCCCTCTTCGGCGAGCCTGGCTACACCTCCGCCGAACGCACCTGGGCCCGCCCCACCGCCGAAGTCAACGGCATCGGTGGCGGCTACCAGGGCGAAGGCTCCAAAACCGTCCTTCCCGCCGAGGCCTTCGTGAAATTTTCCCTCCGCCTCGTCCCCGACCAAGATCCACAAACCATCCTCGCCCAACTCAAAACCCACCTCGAAAAACACTGCCCTCCCGGCGTGAGAATGGAAATCGAGCTCGGCCACGACGGCAAACCTTACGCCTGCGACCCTCATTCCGATTTCGGAAAAGCCGCCCAGCGCGCCCTCAAAGCCACCTTCCCCGGCGAACCCATGCTCATCCGCGAAGGCGGCTCCATCCCCATCGTCCAGGCCTTCCGCGACATCCTCGGAGTCGACACCCTCCTCCTCGGCCTCGCCCTCTCCGACGCCCAGATCCACTCCCCCAACGAAAACTTCCCCATCGCCAACTTCGACGCCGGAATCAAACTCAACCAAGCCCTCCTCGAGGAACTCGCGAAGTAGAGGAGCGCTGCCTTCAGGCGGCGTGTCCCATCTTGACTCCACCACGGCAAGGTATTACCGTAATACCCATGACAACGCTCACCTTCAAAGTCCGCGACGAGGAAGCCGATTTGATTCGCCGCCAGGCAAAAGCATCCGGTCTAACCGTGTCCGAATTTCTCCGCCGCAGAGCCCTGCCCGCTGAGCCGATCAAACCCCGTGAGTTGGTAAAGGCCAAATACACCGGTGCCATGGTTTTCAAAGGACACCCGGATGATATCCCGCTGACCAACGAGTCTGTCAGGGAAATGCTAGCCGACTTTCCATGAACTATCTCCTGGATGTCAATGTGTTGGTTGCATGGGGCTGGAGCGATCACCCTCATCATGAAAGAGTCGATCGTTGGATTCAGGGAAAACTCTCGAATTCAAAAGCCCTCCTTTCTACCGCTTCCATGGTGGAACTCGGCTTCGTTCGCGTATCTGTCCAGAAATCCGCGGATACCGTCACGATCCAGGAGGCAGCCGATCGTCTGGATCACCTTCTCTCCAAGCTGCACAACCGCCACCGCTTCCTCCCCGACGACCTCTCCTCACGCAGGGACTTTCCCGCCTGGTGCGGAAATCACAGACGAACCACCGACGCCCATCTCCTCGCCCTCGCCGAGAAACACGGCCTCAAACTCGCCACCCTCGGCACCGGCATCCCGGGAGCCTTCGTCATCCCATGACCTCCCTCGACACTTACGGATTCGAGATCCACCGTGCCGTCTTCTCCCTTTCCGAAATCGAAACTTTCAGGGCGGAAGCCGATGAAATCGCCGCCAAGGCCGGATCCGCATGCGTCCGCCACCTCGGCAATCGCTCCGACATTTTCAATCGGCTTTCCCAATCCCCACAACTCCTTTCCCTGTTTCCAAATCCGGCCTTCACTCCCGTCCGATCCATCCTTTTCGACAAAACACCCGACGAAAACTGGCCGGTCGCCTGGCATCAGGATCTGACCATTTGCGTCACCGAGAAAATCGACTGCGAAAACTACGGCCCATGGAGCGTCAAGGACGGCATTCCTCACGTCCAGCCACCCGTCGCTCTACTGAACCGCATGGTAACCGCCAGAATCCACCTCGATCCAACAGGAGCGGATAACGGCGCCCTAAGCATCGTCCCCGGCTCCCACCTTCGCGGAAAACTGGCTTCCGAAAAGATCCCTGAACTCGCCACGGAATCCTCCATCCTCTGCGAATGCCATCCCGGTGACGTCCTCCTCATGTCCCCTCTCATCCTCCATTCATCAAAACGCAGCACCCGTCCCAACCGCCGCCGCATCCTCCATTTCGATTACGCGCCGCCGGATGCACTTGATCCCCGCCTCGCTTGGCACGAATCCACTCGATAGCCTAGTTTCAACGCCCATCCACCGCAAAGGGGTTGCAAACCCCTTCTCCATATTCCACTGATCACTGATTACTCGGCACTAGCCACTTCTTCCCATGTCCGACACACCAAAACTCGACTTCATCCGAGAAATCATCACCGCCGATCTCTCCTCAGGAAAACACGAAACCACCATCACTCGTTTCCCGCCGGAGCCGAACGGCTACCTGCACATCGGGCACGCGAAATCCATCTGCCTCAATTTTGGCATCGCAGGCGAACATCCAAACGCGAAGTGCCACCTCCGTTTTGACGATACCAACCCTGAAAAAGAAGAAACCGAATACGTCGAATCCATCAAAGCCGATGTGAAATGGCTAGGTTTTGACTGGGGCGACGACCTGTATTTCGCCTCGGACTACTTCGAATACTTCCACGACTGCGCCGTCCACCTCATCAAAAACGGCCTAGCCTACGTAGACCAAGAATCCCCTGAGGAAATCAAACTACACCGCGGCAACGTCCAGACACCCGGCACCGCCTCAAAATTTCGCGACCGTTCCGTAGAGGAAAACCTCGAAAAGTTCGCAGAAATGCGCGACGGGAAATTCAAGGAAGGAGAAGCCGTTCTCCGCGCAAAAATCGGCCTCACCTCCTCAAACATGAACATGCGTGATCCTGTCATGTATCGCATCATGCACGCGAAGCACCATAACACCGGCAACGATTGGTGCATCTACCCGATGTATGACTTTGCCCATCCATTGGAGGATGCCCTAGAGCACATCACCCACTCACTCTGCACCCTGGAGTTCGAGAACCACAGACCACTTTACAACTGGTTTATCGAAAACTGCCCCGTCCCTTCCACCCCGCGCCAGATCGAGTTCGCGCGCCTCAGCCTCACCTACACGATCATGAGCAAGCGCAAGCTTCTACAGCTCGTGCAGGAAAACCACGTCTCCGGCTGGGACGATCCGCGCCTGCCAACCATCTCCGGCATCCGCCGCCGCGGCTACCCGCCCGAAGCCATCCGCCATTTCTGCAAGCGAATCGGCATCACCAAATACAACGGCACCACCGATGTCGCCCTGCTGGAGCACGATATCCGCGACCACCTAAACTCCACCGCACCGCGCCGCATGGCCGTGCTCGATCCGTTGAAAGTCATCATCGAGAACTTCTCCGAAGAGCCTACTACAACCGCAGTAATTCAAAACCACCCTCAGGACGAATCCTTCGGCGAACGTGAAGTTTCCCTATCCTCTGAAATTTTCATCGAGCGTGAGGACTTCCAGGAAGTCCCCGAGAAAAAGTATTTCCGCCTCGCCCCAGACAAATACGTCCGCCTCCGTGGTGGTCCCATTATCCAATGCACTGGGTTCGAGAAGAACGACACGGGTGAAATCACCCTCGTCCGCGTAAAACTCCTGCCAAACACCACCGGCCAAGACGCCCCTGAAGGAGTGAAATGCAAAGCCGCCATTCATTGGGTGGATGCCGCCACCGCCGTCGATGCGGAAGTCCGCCTCTACGATCGCCTCTTCACGGTTGAAGATCCCGATGCCGCTGAAGGTGGTTTCCTCAGCACAATCAATCCCGAATCCATTCAAATCATCACCGCCAAAGCCGAAGCATCCCTCGCTAACGAATCTCCCGGCACCTCATTCCAATTTGAACGAAACGGATATTTCATCACCGATTCCAAGGAACACATCCCCGGTGAGAAAGTCGTTTTCAACCGCACCGTTGCGCTGCGCGATTCGTGGGGGCGATCTTCGGTCGCCGCCCGCTAACGATACGCGGACTTCAATCCCCAGCTTGCTTCACAGGATGGGAGGGCGACCGGAGATCGCTCCCACATCCTCCTCGGCCATCCATCCGTTCAGGCCTTGGCCGGGGACCGTCACATACCGGAAGTCTCCCTCCCTTTTTCCCAGCTTCACCATTTTTCCGGCTCCGGGTGTTCCCACGGCTCCAGCCGTTTCGAACGGAGAAAGCCGAACCACCGCGTCCTCGGACACGACCACGGCCAAATCAGATTCGCCTTTCCGCAATATCAAGACGGTGGATGCGATCCCAATGACCAAAACCGAAGCGCATACTCCCGCCACCGACACCCTTCTCAACCATCGACCTTCCAATCGTTTGCAACCGGCGAGGAAAATGATGCCTGCTCCTAGAAATGCTGCGCCTACCAGAATCCACGACCATTCGTTCCGACTGAAATATCCCAGAAACGCTTCTGTATTCTCATTCCCTTCCGAGCCATCGAAAGCAGAAGCCGCTTTCCGAGCCAGATCAAGATTCGCTCGTAGATCAGGATCACGCGGCGTGATCTGCTTCGCCCGCTCGTAGGCGAGGATGGCTGGCCCGAACTGCCCAAGGCGCTGATAGGTGTTTCCCAAGTTGTAGTAAACGGCGGCACTTGGCCCGTCCGACTTCAAAACTGATTCGTATTGCTCCGCCGCTTTCTCGAACTCTCCATTTTTAAACGCCGCATTTGCATCATCGAAAGCTGCTGCCCACGTCACCTGTGCAGCGCCCCAAAGAATCATCACGTATAGAAAATTTCTCATCCTCATTTCGTCTGAAAATTTATGGTTCCATCTTGAAGAGCCTCAGCGAGCAAAGCCTTCCCGTTCCGGAGGTCTCCAGCGGAGGCCGACCGATTGTATGATTGCTGATCCGACTCGTCGAAAAACCGCACCACAGAAGATCCCTCATCAAAACGCGCTCTCACATCTGCCGTAGTGATCGCCTCGGCCGGCCGATCCCACAGCGTTCCGAGTTTTAATTGCAGAACATGCCGCCCTGCTTCAAAAAATTCTCCAACATCGCTGGCTTGGTCCACACGCGCCATCGCTTCTCGGGTGCGCTCGTGAAGTTTTGCATTTGCGATCCTAACAGGGTCTTCCCGAAGCGAGCGCGCAACCATCAGTCCAATTCCCGCGCAACTCAGGAGTCCCGCGCCGCCGAGCAAGCCCACGAAAAGAGGCCGAGAAACCAGAGGAACAAGTGTCGCCCTCGACCCGGAAATACTCATACGCTGCCCGATGAGCTGATCTACATCTTCTGCCGGTGGAGGATTTTTTGTGACTGCGGATTCCTCTTTAAAAACAATGTTCTCACCCACGATCTCCACCCCTTGGGTCCCGCTTTGCACCGTCTTATACTCGCCCGCATCTGGATCAAAATAGCTCAACTCCAATGCCAATTCTTGCGAGCCATGCTTACTGGGAACGGCACTGAAACGGAAGTCCTTGGTTCCCGAAAAGGAGGCGACATCCCCAGGAGTAAAGTCACTCTTCCCAGGATATACCTTCCAATCTTCAGATGGCACCAGCTTCGGATCCTGCAATAACGCAAAGTTTCCACTCCCCTCCACAGATGCCTGAATCGATTGCGGCTCACCTGTTTTCCATTCCGTAGGGATTCGCGCTTCGTCCAACTCGAAATTCCCAACGGCTCCAGCAAACCCCTCAGGCTTCCCTTCCTCCGGAAGCAAACGGACATCGATCTCCTCGTCACGCGATACCAAGGTGACATCCTTCTGTATCATCGGCGTGCGCATCCGATCAAAAATATCGTCGAAAAACGGATCATCAAAAGCTCCCCCCATTC
>CAWCXB010000005.1:0-50158 GCA_963799385.1 uncultured Verrucomicrobiae bacterium | reverse complement strand
AAATGCTGCGGTGATCGTCGATGAGGGTGCGGATATTGATGACGCTGTCGCGCGCATTCTCATCGGTGCGTTCTACCAGTCCGGGCAGAGCTGCATTTCCGTGCAACGCATCATCGTGCATGAATCGGTGGCCGAAGAATTCGAGGCAAAGCTGGTCGCGGCAACACGAGAGCTGAAATCTGGAGATCCCTCAGACGAGAGCGTTTTCATCGGACCGATGATTTCGGAAGGTGAGGCGAAACGAGTTGAAAGCTGGATTACGAAGGCGACCGATGCCGGGGCAACCATTCTGTGTGGTGGCACGCGCAACGGAAGTATCGTCGAAGCCACATTGGTGAAAGACGTGCCGCGCGACCAACCATTGTGCACGGAAGAGGCGTTCGGACCGGTCGCGATCCTGAGTACATTTTCAAATTTTCCGGAAGCTTTGGCGATGGTCAATGACAGCCGTTTCGGCATTCACGCTGGGGTTTTCACACCTTCGTTGGATCATGCATTGATGGCCTGGGACGAGCTGGAAGTCGGCGGGGTTCTCATCAACGAGATGCCATCTTGGAGGGTCGACAATATTCCTTACGGTGGAGTAAAAGACAGTGGTCTCGGACGAGAAGGGCTGCGCTACGCCATCGAAGATATGACCGAGATCCGGACCTTGATCATTCGCTCGAAGTAAGGCTCAAGCGGGAACAGAGTCCTTCCGACGCGAGAGCTTTTTCATGATGGGGAGAGCGATGAAAAAAATGATCGGGATAAGGAAGACACAGGAAAGCGCCCAGGCTTCGATTCCATACCAAGCGGCGAGTCCGAAATCGCGGGCGAACTGGGCGGGATCGTCTTTGAACTGACCGAGCATTTCCGGGATGGAGAGGGTGAGTAGAGGTGCTCCGTTGAGACTTTGACCGAGTCGGATATAAACGAGAATCAGGGCGAGCTGAAGCGGATAGGTAAGAGATTTGAAGAGATGCAGGATGGGCTGATTCAGCTTGAAAAGCCAACCAGCGGCAAAACAAACAATCGAGGTGGAGCCCATGATAGGAAAGATCCCGAGGGTGATTCCCAAGGTCACGGCCCAAGCGAGCTTTGCGGGTGTGATTCCTTTTCTAAGCTGTTTCAGGATGGGTTGGACAACCCATTTGTGGAGGCGAGACGGCTTGTCAGTCAAAAAACTTTAAACTTTAAATTTTAAACCTCAAGGGAGAGGCCGAGGTTGTGCGGTGCGGATGAAAGTCTGTGTTCCATCTTCATTGAGGTTTAAAGTTTCAGATTGTTCGGGCGCGTGTAGATGGCTTGGACTACGGAGATATTGCGGGTGATGAAGCCTGCTTCGCAGTATTTCAAGTAGTAGTTCCAAGTGCGGATGAAGGGTTCGTCGAAGCCGAGGGGGCGGATTTGGTCGAGCTTCGAGTTAAAAGTGTCGTGCCAAGTGGAGAGGGTCTTTGCGTAGTCGAGACCGAGGTCTTCCAGGTGGTGGAGGAACATGTTGCCGGTTTTGTTGATGACTTCATTGACGCGGCCTACGGATAGGAGGAGGGAGCCGGGGAAGATAACTTTTTGTATCCAATCGACGCCTTTGGTGAGGGAATTGTAGCGGTTGTCGGGGACGGTGATATACTGAACTCCTAGTAGGCCGTTGGGAGTGAGGACTTCCTGGCATTTTGCGAAGAAGGATTCGTGGAACTTGTGGCCTACGGCTTCGAGCATTTCGATGGAGGCTACTTTGTCGAAGGTGCCTTCGATGTGGCGGTAGTCTTGGATGCGAATCTCAACGAGGTGGGAAAGTCCGGCATTTTCAATCCGCTTGCGGGCGTAGGCGGCTTGTGCTTCGGAGATGGTGACGGCGGTGACTTTGCATCCGTAATTTTCAGCAGCGTGGTGGGAAAAGCCACCCCAACCGCAGCCAATCTCCAGAACGTGGTCCTTGGAGGTCAGTTGGAGTTTTCGGCAGAGGGCGTCATATTTTTCAGCCTGAGCCTGAGCGAGTGTTTCCGTTTCCTCCGTAAATTTCGCCGAGGAATAGGTCATGGTCTCATCGAGCCAGAGTGCATAGAACTCGTTTCCAAGATCATAGTGCTCTGCGATATTCCGGCGGGAAGTCTCGACAGTATTCGAGCGCTTGAGGTGGCGGAACCAGTTGACCGCTTTCAGCAGATTGACTCCGGGAAGTGTCGAGGAATCAGAACGATCCCCCTGAAGGGCCGTCATATTTAGGGCGAACCAAGAAATGACTTCTGCAATGTCCGGAGTATCCCAAATGCCATCGGTATAGGCTTCGCCCATACCGATGTTCCCGTAAAAGGTGGCGCGTTTGAAAAACTCATCAGGGTTGTTGAGCGTGATGCGGGCGGTGACGGGAGCACCCTTTTCTCCGAACTGGGTCGTACGCCCGTCGGGATAAGTGAGAGCCAAGCCGCCTTGGGAGAATTTTCTAAAGAGGGAGAGAACAATCCTTTCCGGGAGCGTGCGAGGCTCTGCTGGTGTCTGAATGTCCATGTCACCAAGTGCGCCAAGGGAAGATTTTGTGGATGGGGTAGTCATGCTGATTCGATGCTTTGGATAGAGAATTGTAATAAGTTCGCTTTCACGGCGTGCCGCGAGATATGTCGGATACGGGGGTGGCCTTTGGAAAATGGGGCACTTTTTTCAGGAAGAGCAGGAGTGCTTGAAAGTGGATCCCGAAGATGATGCCGAGGGAAAGGAATGGATATTTCAGTGCAAACCATGCAAGACGGGCAGTCGTGAGAGGACAGCGCAGTCCGATGATGGAAGAATGCAGAGAGGGCTTTCCGTTAGTGAGATTATCAATTGTGATGTCCCAATTCTTCCCCGGTTGTCCGAGTCGGAAGTGGAAGGTATCATTCGGATCGGAAAACGGGGAAACATAGAAGGCCTTGGCGATTGTGCGATCGAAGGCACCGTTTGGCGCAGACTTGGAAATCGGATAAAGCTTCATCTCGCGGTAGGTGTTGGTCACCTCCGCGACGGCGGCGAGTGGCGCACCCTTTTTACTAGATACATAGTAGAAAGAGACTGGATTGAACGAATATCCGAGAACACGGGGAAAGGTCACGAGTGTGATCTTTGAGTCACAGGGAATCTCAGTTCCGTTCTCGGCGAGCCAAGCTACTAGATTCTCGCGTGTGGTCGCGGTTGGATCGGTGTTGATGTGGTCGCGGTTTTCGATGGAGAAGAGATTGAACCGGTTGCGAGAAAGAAGAGGAGTTCGGGGAAAGTCATCGAGGTCGATGGCAAGCATGAAGACCCGGTAGGTGAAAGAGTGCTTTTTCGGAGAGACGCGGGTGTGATTGACGCGGCACTCGTAGAGGGAGGTTGTGATGGGGGCGGACGCTGACATGATTTCGGGGATTCAGGTCCCGGGTTGCAAACCCACGCTCCATGGGTCGCGATGGAGGATTTCCCGACAAAGTTCATAAGCGGACCAGATGCCGTCTTCGTGAAAACCGTAACGCTGCCAGGCGCCGCAGTAGTAGCGTCCGGTGGACTGCCCGGAGCGGTGTAGTTCCGGGACACGTGCTTGGGCTTGGACGGCCGCAGTGGTAAATAACGGGTGTTCGTAATCTAGGGTGCGGATGATTTTCTCAGAATCGAGCGAGGCAGGAGGATTTACGGAGACGAAGTAGTTCTTCTGTTCGGAAACTCCTTGAAGATTGTTCATCCAATAATGAGTGGAGTGATTTTCACCCGCTTGAGATGCTTTTTCGATTCGGTAGTTCCATGAGGCCCAGCAGCGCTTGTTGCGCGGCATAAAGCTTTCGTCGTGATGGACAACGGCACGGTTCGACTGGTAGCGGACCGGTGCGAGGATATCGTCCTCTAGGTCCGTCGGATCCTCGAGCATTGAGCGTGACTGATCTCCGTGAGCCGCAAAGATGATCTTGTCGAAGGATTGCGAAGAGCCGTTCGTTAGAAATACTTCGCGGCCTCTGACGGAAGAAACCGCGCTTGAAATTCGAAGCCGATCGGCGAAGGGAGCGGTGACTTTTTTCACATACTCGCGGGAGCCTCCAACGACGGTGCGCCAGGGATGCTGTGTATCGAGACCGAGAAATCCGTGGTTGTGCCAGAAGCGCATCAAGGTGCGGGCGGGGAAGCAATCAATACGCTCGGGTGGAGAAGACCAGACCGCAGCGGCCATCGGCGAGAGATACCAGCGAAGAAAGTCGGAACCGTATTCGCGGACTTCGACGTATTCTGAGAGTGGCAGATCTCCAAAGCGCGGGTTTCGAAGTTCCTCAATGGTCTCTTTGTTGAAACGATTGATCTGAAGGAGCATTTTCCAGAAACGTGAGCGCAGTAGGTTCTTTCGCTGCCCAAAGAGTTGGTTGTATCCCCCACCATTGAATTCCACATCATCAGGCAGATGTTGGACGCTGAACGACATGCTGGTCGGCTTCGTTACGACCCCAAGGTCTTTAAATAGGCGGGTCAGGAGTGGATAGGTGACCTCGTTGTACACCATGAATCCGGTATCGACTGGAAGCTGCTCGCCATTCTCCGGGACGGTGACAGTATGCGAATGCCCTCCGATGCGGTCGTCTTTTTCGAAAAGGGTGAGTTCGTAGTCGTGCTGAAGGAAATGGGCACAGGCGAGCCCTGAGATGCCGGAGCCAATGATGGCGAGTTTCGGTTTCTGTTTCAAAATTCGACTGGGTGCGATTGAGGGATCGGTTCAGCGTTTCTCGCGCATGGCTTTCGCCTCATCGATTACGGTGCGGGGGACGGGGCGCAGATCCCAAACGAGCCTCATCTTCGAGAGAACTTTAAGGATGTAGTAAGTTGGGTCGATTTCATGAGGGAGAAATCCTTGGCGGGTGGCGTTGGGGTAGCGGTGATGATTGTTGTGCCAGCCTTCACCGAGGGTAATGATCGCGAGGAAGAAGTTGTTCCGTGAGTCGTCATCGGTATTGAAGGTTTTTTTCCCCCATACGTGGGCAAGCGAGTTGATAAACAGGGTCCCATGTAGAAGAACTGTCGTGGAGATAAAGAACGTCCAGATAAAGAACTGCCACATGGTCGTTCCGAGGGCTGGAGCGAAATTTTCGAGTCCCCAACCGATCGCGAGCATCACGACTCCGTATACTAGGGGGACGATCTGGTCATAGCGGTTGAGAAATACGAGTTCCGGGAACTTCACCAAATCCGGGATCGCCTTGTAGTTTGTGGGGAAATTTCTCCTCGATGTGAGCCAACCGATGTGAGACCACCAGAAACCTGAAACGCGTGGTGAATGGATATCCTCGGCTTCGTCCGAATGCTTGTGATGGTGCCGATGAGTGGCCGCCCACCAGAGTGAACCACGCTGCATCGACGAGTTTCCAACAAGGGAAAGAATGAACTGGAACGCACGAGAAGTCTTATAGGTGCGATGAGAAAAGTATCGGTGGTAGAAACCGGTGATCGCGAACATTCGTATAACGTAGAGGACGATAGCGGCGATCACAGCTACCGGACTGACGCCGACCCAGATCACCGCGAGGCAACCGAGATGGAGGAAGATAAATGGGATCGTCCTCTGCCAGTCCACATTGTCGGGGAGAGTCGAAGGGTCGGGTGATCCGGGGGCGCGGTAGTCGGAGTCCCACCAGTTGCCTATGAGAGTGGTAAATGCCTTGATTCTTGGAGTCATGAGGTGCGGGGGTTGGATTTTCTAGCATTAGAATCGGCGGCGAATCGACTCGATCGCTCCGCCCAGAACAGGGAGCTGTCCGTAGATGTTCATTCCCGAGTCCCAGTAATCTTGGTGCATCGTGACCTTGTGATCGCGGTTAAAACGCACATGGGACATACCCACGGATTCGACAGGATACCCTTTGTTAAGCTTCGGCGCTTGGAAGACCATCGTCCAGCGGACGTAATGATCAATCCCCGAGCTGGCGATTCCGTCGATCGTGACCTCGTAGCTCTCCATCGTATCGGCGGTGGTCAGGAAGTACTCGCGGATTTCCTCAGGACCGTGATGGGTAACGAGCGTATCGTTCAAATAGGCGTCATCGGCGTAAACCTCGGAGGTGTTTCTTGTGACGTATTCGCTGTCTCCCAAGTTTTGCAGAAATTTCTCAAAAGACTCCAGTGCTTTCGCAAGCTGCGGATCCCCTGCGGAAATCGCGTTTCCTGATGTTGCAGAAAGCGCGGTCTTGTATTCCTTCACTCGTCCCGCGGTGTCCGGGCGTGGCGCGCAGGCAGGGATGACGATGACAGTAACAAGCAATACGAGAAGCAGCCAAGGCACCGCCTGTAGGAAAATTTTGAACGACATGACGGATCATAACACCTTTCGCGGACCGCGCTAGGGATGGTTGCTAACAATTGTGGCGATCGCGGAGATGATTTCTGCGATTGCGCCCCTCGCCTGTCGCCCCCAGAGTGGCGGGGGACGTAAATTTCCTTTCCACATTCATGAATAAACCGTCCGGCCATCCGTCAGAACCAGAGAACAGCCCCGTGCCGGACTCTAGTAATGACGCGACGACAGATGATGCGGAGGAAGACTTCCGCCTAGTCGCGTTAGCCCAGAAAGGCGACATGGAGGCGTATGATGAGCTAGTGACCCGCCACCGGGGAAAAATTTACGCAATGATAAGAAACATGGTCAAAAACGATGCGGACGCTTGGGATCTCTCCCAAGACACGTTCATCAAGGCTTGGAAGGCGCTTCCCCGCTTCGAAGCCCGCGCACGTTTTTCCACATGGTTGTTCCGAATCGCCCACAATGTCGTTTACGACTGGGTTCGGAAGCGCAAAATCGAGAGCGCAGGTGAGCTGAATGATGAAATTTTCGACCGTGATCGCATTGATACTTCGGCAAGGACCGCACCCTCGTTTATCGAGTCCCCAGACGATGCAATGGAGCATACGGAGCTGCGCGCAAAAATCGAAGAAGCGCTCGGAAAACTGAGCGCGGAGCACCGCGAAGCCGTTGTACTCAAAGACGTGCAGGGCCTTTCCTACAAGGAAATCGCCGAAGTCATGGACTGCACTCTCGGCACGGTCATGAGCCGCCTCTTTTACGCCCGCCAAAAACTTCAAACACTGCTGAAAGATGAATACGAATCCAGATGAAATCAAATTGGCACTCTGGCTCGATGACGAGCTTGAAGGTGCCGAGCTTGCCGAGATGGAAAAATGGGCCGTGGGGAATCCCGACCAACTCGCCGCTCGTGAGGAGATTCGCGCCTATCGAAAAACCATCGCCAGCCAGCTTCCAGCCGACCAAGAGCCTCCGTTTCCCGATTTTTTCGTAAGCAAAGTGCGTCAGGGCATCCGCGAAATGGAAGCTGCGCAACGCCCCGCTGCAGCACCTATGGTTTCTTCTTTCTGGAATTCTTGGTTCATGCCGGCCGCAGCCTGTGCCGGCATGATCTTTGCCTTCACGGTCGGAAAACAGAGCCGTGATCCGAGCCAACCGCTCGCCATTGTTCCGCAGTTGTCGCCAGTGGTCTACACCCCAGAGGAAGGCGTGGACGCGGAATGGTTCGCTAGCAGTGCGGCGGATGCAAATGTCATCCTGCTTCAGGGCGTGGACGCGATCCCCGATTCAACGGATTTTTCAGAAACTGTTTATGTTCCGACCGCACGCGAGTCCGATCGCACCGCCACCCGAGGCTCCTCCGCCCCGACGAACTCCGCAAACCAATGAGCTTCCGCCTCCAACTGTTTCCGCTCCTATGCGTCGCGCTATTCCTCGCGCCGATGGTACGCGTTGCCAGCGCTCAGGAAGATCCGGGTCGTGGACGCATTGGTGAGATGGTGGTCACCGTTTACTTCGCCACCAACGAAGATCCCGAAGCGGCGGGGGAAAAGGCTCAAGAAGTCTCCGAGGCGACGAAACAACGCCTGCAAGGAGAGGAGAGGTTAAAGTTTGATCACTATCGCGCGATGGGCGCCGACACTCAGCCGGTTTTCCGGAGCTACGAAAACTGGGCGCAACCCCTCAAGCCATCGGATGAGATCCTTGTCCGATTCGATACCAGCAGCCAACCCAGCGACGGCTCGTTCTCTGTAGATCTTGAGCTATGGCTCGCCCGGAAGAAGATTCTCAAAACCGACGTTTCGTTCCAACCGGGCAGACCACTTTTTGTTCTCGGCCCAGAATGGCGCGGCGGACGACTGATCGTCGCGGTATCGCTTGCGCCAGACTGATTTCCGGTCTCATATTGAGCTTGTGAAAATTCTCTTCCTATTTTTCCTCACCGGATACATGACACTGCAAGCGGCAGGTCTGGATTTCGAAAATGAAACCCGTGATATCAATGCTGACTTGAACGCAAAGACCGTTACCAGCGACTTCAAGTTTACGAATACCGGAAAACAAGCGGTCACGATCAAAGCGGCAGACGCCGGCTGCTCATGCCTTGCCGTTGAGGTCGCAGGAAAAAAAATGACGTATGCTCCAGGGGAATCGGGTATGCTCCGCACGACCTTTGAGGTCGGTTCATTTCAGGGAATGGTCAATAAGGCCATCCATATCTGGCTCGAAGGGGATCCAGAGGAAAAGCCATCACACACGATACACCTGAAGGTCCACGTCCCGGTCATCATTTCCGTGGAGCCAAAATCCTTAAAATGGGATCTAGGAAAAGGCGGTATGCAGCCCATCGATGTAAAAATGGACTACGACAAGCCGATCACGATCAAGAAAGTAGAGAGCAGCAATCCCTCCTTCACCTCGAAGCTGGTCACCGTTGAGGAGGGAAAACATTACAGGATCGAGGTAACCCCGGTCGATATCACTACTCCGGGCCTCACGATCATTCGCATCGAGACCGATGCGGACGTCGAGAAACATCGAATCCAGCAAGCGTTTGGAGTCATGCGCGCTCCCATGAAAAAGCCATGAACTCTCTGCTGCAGTTCTCAGTTGTCGCCGGACTCACTTTAGCTGGAGCCGCAGCGACTTGGCTGATCGAGCCGCCCAGCGAGACGAAGGCCTTTGTATGCGACCCTGCCCGCCTCAAGTCGGATGAAATCTGTCTTTCCGATGTCCCGAAGGACGCACTTTGGATCGATGCTCGGAGCCGCTCGGAATGGAGCGAAAATGGCCTCGACGGCTCAATTTTGTGGAATCTAGATGGCAAGGAAGATGCCACCCAGTTTGAGGCGGAAGCCGCAATGCGTATCGTGCAGGCACCAATCGTGGTGGTCTATTGCGGGAGCGAAGCCTGCGGGACGAGCCGTCAGATCGCTAGCAAAGTCCAAGATCTCGATCTCGGTCCACCCGTAAAAATCCTTTTCGGTGGGTGGGACGCGATCAGGGATTCCAGTTCAGAGAAATGATATCGAGAGCTTCTAGAAATGGATTCTCGGGATCATCCTCGATATTCCACCGCAGAAATACAGTGCAGGGCGTAGCTTGGCCGTAGGCGAGGCCGGAGCTCTCATCTTCGAGCATTTCACCGATCTTGGATGCCTTGCCAAAGTATGCCTTGGCAATCTCCTTGGCATCATCCCTAGCGAGGATTTTTAGAGTGTATTTCTTCTCAGGTGCTGGCACTTCGTCATAGCAAAATGCTCCGGCGGAAATAATCACTTGAAACGTCCCAGCTTCTTTAACCGGGGTTTTTGCATATCTAGCGAAGCGTCCCCCGAACAGATCGAGAAAGGGATCCACCACCACTTTCGGAGGCTGGGTGCCGCGGGTCCTGACAAGCATTGTCTGAGGAGTTGATCCGCCGTCATCGTCAGCAAAGTCCACGTAATAGTAGTAGTCGATGAGCTGTTCGATCGGGTCTGTCGTGCGCACATCAACGGTGATTTTCTGAACTTCCGGGAGCGGACCGTTTAGCACTGAACTTACCAACTCCGCTTCATCCTGTTGCGTTTCGATGAACGGCATGCGCTCATCAAGGGACTTCATTTCGAGGAATTCCTCGAGCATTTCCCGCGCGGCGATCCCTGGATCAACTCCTGGGTCTCCGACCGGATCCGGATCAGAAATACTCGGCATGGGAGGTTCGCCGACTGGGATACCCCCGGCGGTTTCTTCTCCGGTCAAGTCTTCGAAAGTATCTCCAGAGTCGTTAGCGATAATGGGACGAATGACTTCTCCCATTTCAGCGGTTTCTGTGCTATTTGAGTGATCCATCTGGAGAAAGGTTTTCACTCCGAGAATCACACCGAAAACTAGGCCCACGAACAACATCGGCACAAGCAAACGGAGAAACCGCCTAGGACGATTGCGCTTCTGGACTTGGCCTGCACCTACCATCTGAGGACGAATCTCTCCACTTGGCTCACTTCTTACCCTTGTGGGATTTTCGAGAGGATCCGAGCGATTCGGCAGTTGCCGGGGTTCAGGGCGGAGGATCGCTGGTTGCTGTGGCTCTTGCGGTGCGGAAACATCAGCAGCTAGCGGTGGAGCAGTTTGGGTCTGCGCTGGAGATTCATACTGCGGCTGGGGAGCGGGTGCCGGAGGCACATACTCAGAGAGCGTCGGAGTAGGTGGAATCGCAGGATACGGGGCCTGGATCAGAACTTGGCAAAAGGGGCATGGGCCGGTGACACCAGCAAGCTGCACCGGGACAGTCAGACGCGTAGTGCATGCCGGACAAAGGAACGAAATGGAATCAGGTGAACTCAACTCGCCTGAGAAAATACCCGTTTTCCTAGCACGAGTCAATCCTTAAGAAACCTTAATTAATGCGAGCAAACGTGCGTTCTGCAACCTCTACAATCGAGCGGATTTGTCGCATAATCGAACTGGCCTAAAGCGTCCTTTCCCCTAGCTCGCATGAAGACACATCTCCTGTATGATCGATGGGACGAATATATGCTTCGTTGCATAACTCTAGGATTCGATTCGTTGCAAGTTTATGAAAAATTTTGCCTAATGAATGACAAATGGCATGGGATAAGCATTATAAATCTTTCTTTTTGCGGGACAAATGAATAGAGCTCTGCCTAAAACTCCTCAGCAGTCACCCTATCCCTTTAGACACTAACATGGCCAATGTCACAAAACGCGAGCTTGTCATCAAAATCACCGACCAACTGGGTCTCAAAGGCATTCAAATCACCCAGCAGAATGTCCACGAGGTCGTCCAGACACTGATCGACCAAATTACGGATTCACTCGCCCAAGGCGACAACGTGATCATGCGGAATTTCGGTGCGTTTGAGGTGAAGGAAATGAAGGCAAAAATCGGTCGAAATCCGATGGACCCGACAAAAGACGTAATGATCCCCGCATACGCAGGTGTGAAATTCAAACCTGGGAAGGAAATGAAGGACAAAGTCGCCACGTCTCTCCAAGTGATTCGAGAGCGTGCTGTCTGATCTGATACCCAAATGATGAAACTGCACCGCCGCCTCGCTCTCCTCTTGATCCTTGTCCTCTCTGTGGGGGTAACGGGGCCTTCGTGCTCCTCTCGTCCGGGAGGCTACAAAGGCTACATGACGAGGTCATACACGGTGCGTGGACAGACCTATCACCCGATGTCGGTGGAACAAGCACTGGGACATACGGAAACCGGCGGCTGCTCTTGGTATGATGAGTCGAGCTGGTTCGGCCTTAAGCGCGGAACCACCTCACTCGGAGAAAAGGTCAAACCGTGGCACCTGACCGGTGCCCACAAGACCTTACCGCTTCCAGCGCTAGTGAAAGTTACAAATCTTGAGAATGGAAAGTCCTTGAAGGTGCGAATCAATGACCGAGGGCCGTTCATTTCCGGCAGGCATTTGGACGTGACCCCACGCGCAGCGAAAAAGCTCGGCTTTCATAGCCAAGGACTCACACGCACACAAATCGAGGTGCTTTCCGTAGGAGACGGACGATACAAGCGCAAAGCAAAGAGCGGTTTCCTATTCTGGTGAAACTCTCCGCAGGAGGGGCTTGTCCCGTGGCCCTCGAAGCACCACGCTCTCGGCGAAACCCATGAAGGAAAGGATCGACGAACTGGAGCAATGGGGCGCGGACGTGATTTTCGGTCGCGCCCGCGGATTCCGAGCGTCCGTCACCCGCGGTCTCATGTCCGGTCTTTCCGGAATTTTCCATCTGCTTGTTCAAAGCCGTATCGCGCTTTTCCGGACAGGGTGGAAGCCACAGAGCTATCTCGGTGTCAGGGTCGTTTCCATCGGAAACCTGACAGTAGGCGGAACAGGCAAAACACCGGTCGTAGAGTTGCTAGCCAAGTCCCTCCGCGACAAAGGTCGCAATGTCGCAATCCTGTCCCGAGGCTACAAGAGCAAGAAACTCGGACGGACCCAGGTGTGGGAGGGAGTGAACGGGAAGCAGGTGCCGGGAGCGCAAATGCCTAAAGTCGTCTCCACTGGGTCCGCCTTGTTGCTCGATTCGAAGTTCGCTGGAGATGAGCCATTCATGCTGGCCAAGAACCTAGAGGGAGTCGCCGTGATTGTCGATAAGGACAGGGTAAAAGGAGCCCGATTCGCGATCCGTGAACTCGGCGCAAATACCCTGCTCTTAGATGACGGGATGCAGTATCTGAAGCTGGCCCACTCCATGGATATCGTTTTGGTGGACGCGAAATCACCATTCGGCACCGGTTCGCTACTTCCTCGCGGAACGCTCCGCGAGCCACCTGCAAATCTCCGTCGTGCCGGCTACATCCTGCTCACGAAATGCGATGGAAGCCCGAACGGGGAACTCATCACCCGGATCCGGAAATACAATGCGACGGCCGAGATTATCGAGTGCGCCCACGGCCCGGTCCACCTCGAAAATCTCTATACAAGGAAGCGTGAGCCATTGGATTTCCTGAAAGAAAAATGGGTGGGAGCCATCAGTGCGATCGCCGTGCCGCAGAATTTTGAGAACCTACTGACTTCGCTCGGCGCGAAGGTTGAGATCCGGCGACGGTTCTCCGATCACCACCGCTTCGACAGGCGGGACATCGACCAGTTCATGCAGCGCTGCGTGGAACGGGATATGGAAATCATCGTGACGACAGAGAAAGATGCGGTGCGCTTTCCCAGGCCCACCGAGATCAACGTGCCGGTGTATTTCCTCCGGATCGAGGTCCGGATTCTTTCGGGGCAGGAGGCTTGGGATGGGCTGGTAAATCTACTCTCCAGCCAACCACCTGTGGCGGACGGGATTCTAAAAAACCTCGGAGCATACCGGATCTAACGAGTCTTATCGAAAATGAACCTTGGCAGGGCGCGAGAGTGGTTTACATCAGGTGTGTGCTCACTCTCGGTATCCTAGGCTCCGGCTCCGGCTCGAATATGCAGGCGATCCTTGATGCGATCGCTCTAGAGAAACTCCGTGCCCGTATCGGACTGGTACTTTCCGACAATCCGGATGCTTTCATTCTAAGGCGCGCCGAATCCCAAGGTATCGCTACCGGAGTGATCGATTGCGGGAAATACCGAAACAAGTTCCCCGAGGAAGCGCAGAAAGAAACTGCCCGCCGCCTCAAGAATGCCGGGGTGGATCTCGTCTGCTTGGCCGGCTTCATGAGACTCGTAAAGCAACCACTTCTCGAAGAATTTCCCGCTCTGATCCTGAACATTCATCCCTCCCTGCTTCCTTCGTTCCCCGGTGTAGAGGCATGGAAACAAGCGCTCCACGCAAGAGTTCCAGAGACAGGAGTCACCGTGCATGTGGTGGACTCGGGGATGGATACAGGGCCCATCCTGAAACAGGAAGTCGTCCCCATTGTCGCCTACGATACCCCGGAAACACTGCACTCCCGCATCCAAGTCGTTGAGCACCAACTTTACCCGGAAGCGATCGCGGAATACGCAGCCTCCCTCGACTTATGAGATCTCCTGAACTTGAGCCGCTCTTCCGCCACCTTGTGGAAACCGTGATCGGCGCGGAGAAGCCGACTGAAATCCTGCTAACTGCGCTTCTCGCGGACGGTCACGTCCTGATCGAGGGTTCTCCGGGTATTGGGAAAACCACACTCGCCCACACTCTGGCGAGTTCGATTGGTGGTGAATTCAAACGCATCCAGTTCACACCAGATCTACTCCCTGCAGATCTGCTGGGCTACAATCTCTATCGCCCTGCCAATGGCGGCTTTGAATTTATCCGCGGGCCAGTGTTCGCGAACTGCCTTTTGGCGGATGAAATCAACCGCACCTCCCCCCGCGTCCAGTCCGCCCTTTTGGAAAGCATGAACGAGGGCCAAGTTACCATCGACGGCACCACTCATCCTCTCCCGAAGCCTTTTATCGTCATTGCCACGCAAAATGCTACCCACACGACGGGAACCTTTCCGCTGCCGGAGCCGCAGCTCGACCGCTTCCTAGTCTCGATGGAAATGTCACTGCCCGATGCAGCAACTCAGACTAAAATCGGTACTCGCACACGCCCGGGGACGAGAAAAAAACGCCTCCGCGGAGCCTTTTCGAATCGAGCGCGAAACAATTCTCGATTTGCAAAGACAGGCGACTGCAGTGCCCGTTTCGGCGACTGTCGCCGGCTATATTACAGCACTCTGTGAATCGCTCCGGGACCTCGCGGGATCTCCAGAAAGCGTCTCCATCCGCGCGTCCCTAGCACTTCTCCGCGCGGCGCGAGCCAACGCTTTTTTGGAAAATGCCCCCGCTGTCTATCCAGATCACGTCCAAGCAATATTCGAGGCCGTGATGCGCCACCGTATTCTCAGCGAGCAGGGGCTGGACCCGGTAGAACTGATTGCCGCCGCGCTCTCAGGAACGGAGGTTCCCTGAGGGAATCAAGCCCCCTTCCGCGCCTCGTACACAGAGGCAATACTCAGCCGGGATAGGACGATGAAAGTGAAAACCCCAAGTGCTGTGCCAAAGGGAAAGAACATGCAGTTGAGACCGGCGATGACGTAGGAAAACGTCCGATTCTTCCGTTTCGAAATCCAGATGCCGGAGAGAACATTTGCAACGGACTGGGCTACGAGCAGAAATCCGATCACAAGATAGACTGCGCCCATGATCCACCAGATCTCATCCGGGATTTCCTGAGGGGACGCGGAAATCGCTGGAGCGGGAGCAACGGGTGCTAAAGTTTCGCCAACAACGGCAACTGTCGGAGCAGGAGGTGGTGGCGGGGCCTTTTCCGCCATCTCCATGGCGAATTTCATGATCATGAAATGGATCACGATAAACCCGATCCCAAGAAAGTGGAGTCCGGCCAGCACGTAGTGAAAAACAGAGATGAGTCTCAGGTGGGCTTCATCCTGCGCGTTGATTTGCGCGGGGGGCATGGGGGGCGGCTGGATCATAGGTTCATTCGAGTCCCCGGTCCGCGATTTCCTCTTCGTCCCAGCCAAGGTAATGACCTAGCTCGTGTAAATAGGTGGTGCCCACCTCGTCCCTGAAATCCTGCTCGTCGCGCTCCGTGTAGTCCCACAGGTTTCCAACGAATATCCGGATTCGGGGAAGCGCCTCGGGACCAGGCTCTTCGATCAGAGAGGCGCCCTCAAATACGCCGAGAAGATCGGTTTCTTCGAAAGTTTCATCCGGTCGCTCCTCGTAGGAAACCGCGCAATTGCTTGCTTTTTCCCGCACTTCGTCGGGCAGGACTTTCACAATCATCGTGATTTCCTCCTCTGCCCATCCGATCAGTTTCTCAACGTTCATAGGAAATCTACGATATAGGAAGCCGCAGATTACTCAGTTGCAGGAGGAGGTTCATTCAATGCTCCCTCTGCGGCATTTTTCTCCGCTTCTTCCTTCATGGCCGCCTCAACTTTCTTCCTGACTTCTTCGGCCACAGGATCAAGTTCCGCCTCGGTCGGAGGCGTTGTTGGAACATCTTGCATTTCCGGGACTCCATCCAGAGTAGGAGGGACACCTGGCGAGATCGCGGGGGCGTCTGGGTCGATGATCGCGGGAATCGCTCCGTCCGGCGGCAGGCCACTGGGATCAATGATTGGAAGTGGTTCTGTCGGAGTTCCGCCCGGTAGCGGAGGATAAACTTGGAAGGTGCCGTCCTCATAGTAAGGGAGGACATCGGCAACGGGAGTGTTCTGCGGATTGGTAATCATCACGGCTGGCACATAGCCGACTTCACCGCTGTCCAACTCCACTTTCACGACACTTGATTCAACCGCCACGATTTTCATCGCGGTGCCTCTGTCCAGCAGCTTGTCAGCATCCTGATTTGGACCCGGCTTGGCTTTATAGAACGCGGTATTCGGAATCGTCGCCGTCACGAACTGTCCTGGTTTTAGCGCGTCATCGTATGCATCCACTGTGCTTCGGATCGAACTTCCCGGCGGTGTCAGCGGATCAAAGCTAGAGCTGGTCACCGGAGAGTTCATGGTCTCGCATGCGGGAAGCGCGAGAATCACCGGAATGATGCCGTATCGGAGGAAATTCATAACACCACAACGCTGGCACTGCCACGAGGCGTGGTCAATGGGTTTCATTGCTCCGCCAGACCTTCTTCTAGATTGCCTAATCATATGAAAACAGATGGTTTTAGTCCGACCGAGAGCACCCTTCTGAAGATTCGTGAGGTCAACTCGATAGATGCGAATCAGTTTCTTTCTCCAATTCCAAAAAACATAGAGTTCCCCCCCCGCCTCCATATGGAGCGCCGAGCCTCTCAGGTTGGTTTACGGGAGGGAAAAAACGGACCTCCATCTGTTTCTGGTCGGATTTCCCCATCAACCAGCCTAGGCCCATGCCTGCGAGCGCGAGCAAGGAGAGTGCTCCGATAGCCACGAGCGCGAGGCGAAGCGAACGCCCGCCGTCCGCTGGAGCTGTTTTCCGTTTGAAATAGCTATCCAAGTTCATCGCGATGTGGGAGACGAGCGTCTCGATGTAGATCTCCGATTGCGTCTCCCCGTCGCTTTCCTTGAGTGCTTTTGAAATAATTTCCACGAGGCCGTATGCAGGCACCGAAGTCCGTTGAGACGAGAGTCCCTCGCTGCCTTCCAAGTCCCGGCCGAAGCCCAACTTCCTCGTATCGGACTCGAAGACAATCACTAGACCGTCTCCCTCCGGGACCCAAGCTGTTTGGAGCTTTGAGGAAAGATCCGAAGGAGTTGAGCCGATGAGCGACCGACTTAGAACCACGAAAATTCTGAATCCGTGGTCGCGCTCCAATGTTTGGATCAACTTGATCAACCTCCGCTGCGCCCCATTGTTGCTTTTTAAGACCCCGTCGTCGTCGAGAAGACCCGTGGGCGGGGACAAGGGAAGTTCGGATTCCGCGATCCGCTGCGCGAAGATCGACCCTGTGAAAAACAGGCAGTAGAGGAGCAAGGACAAGAAGCGGGTCACCACATGCGATTGTCCAAATCCTCGGACTTATGACAATCCGGAAAATTTCCCGCTTCCAACGCATCCCGCCCGCGCCCTAACTCTGGTCATGCGAGTTCTCGCCATCGATCCGGCCGTACGGAACACAGGCTACGCCATTCTCGAGGGTGATGCGAGGAAGCCGAAGGTCATCACCTACGATGTGATTTCCGTTCCGAAAAAAATCATCCAATCCGGGGCACTTTCCGCGATCCGGTCCCACCTCGTGAATCTCATCACGCAATACCAACCTGATGAAATCGCGGTGGAAGGAATCATTTTCGTCCAGTCTCACCGCACCGCGATCTCCATGGGTGCAGCACGCGCTGCCGCCCTCATTGCCGGAGCCGACCACGGCCTTCCGGTCTACGAATACTCACCAAAAAAAGTAAAGATGGCCGTCGTCGGGAAAGGCACAGCGGACAAGGCGCAAGTTGCTTTCATGGTTCGCGCTATACTCGGACTCGCCGAGGCACCGCCGTCGGATGCCGCGGACGCATTGGCCATTGGGATGGCACACCTACAGGCCTCCGATCCCCTGAGGGCGAAGCTACTGGAGCGGCGCTTGGTTTGAACTTCCAGTAGATTCGGATAGGCTCTTTCCATGACCGATTGGAACAAGCGCTACCTCACAGGCGATACCCCGTGGGAAAAGGGATCACCTGCGCCGCCGTTGCTCGAGCTTTTAGAGAAAACCGATGACGAGATCTGGGGTGAGGGAACCGTGCTCGTTCCAGGCTGTGGGACAGGCCATGACGTTCGAGCCCTCGCCTCAACCGGTTTGAGCGTCCTAGGTCTTGACCTCGCCAAGGAAGCGATTGCCAAAGCGCGCTTGACTCCCTCCGTTGGTCACGAGGAGTTTGATTTGGGGGATTTTCTAGAACCGGATTGGTGGGTAGGAAAAAGTTTCTCCTCGATTTGGGAACACACGTGTTATTGCGCCATCGATCCCTCCCGCCGCTCAGATTACGCGAAAGCCTGTGCTCACCTAATTTCACCGGGAGGGCATCTTGTCGGAGTATTTTTCCTAACTCCGCAAGGTCCGGGAGAAGAAGACCAAGGGCCTCCATTCAATTCCTCGATCACCGAACTGGACTCTCGATTCGCACCTTGGTTCGACCGTGTGGATGCTTGGGTGCCTAAAACTTGCTACCCCGGTCGCGAAGGACAGGAATGGCTCGCCATTTTCCGGAGAAAATCGCCAGATATCCCTCTTCCCTGAGGTTTCGAATCTTACGTCTCATGCTAGTCCAATCCCTACCCTCTCCCATTTCCTATACCGAGGGCCTGGCGCTCCAGGAAAAAACCGTTTCAGGTATTCTCACAGGTGACAAAGGCGATACGCTTTTCCTGCTTCAGCATGAGCCGGTTTATACCATCGGAAGGCTTAGGGATCGCTCTTCCTTACGCGCGGTGGAGACTCTTCCCCACCCGGTATTCGAGACGAATCGCGGCGGACAAGCAACGTATCACGGTCCTGGCCAACTCATCGGATATCCAGTGCTCAATCTCAATGTGAGGGGCCGAGATTTGCATCTGCACTTGCGCCTGATCGAGGACGCACTCATTGCAGCCTGCCACGATCTCGACGTTCCCGCGCATCGCAGTGAAGGCCTGACAGGAGTGTGGGTGGAGAATCGCAAACTGGCCTCCATCGGGGTGGGTGTCAGGAAATGGGTATCCATGCACGGCTTTGCCATCAACGTTACCCGCGAGTGCCTCCCCGCCTTCCTTTCCATCACCCCCTGTGGGCTCGATGGCGTGAGCATGACCTGCCTAGAGGTGGAGACGGTCCGACCAATCACGATGGAGATAGCGATCGGAGCGATTCGCGCCAGACTCATTGAAAAACTCGCCATCCCAGCAATTTCCGCGGAACATCCGCCACCGTCCGGAGTTTCCGACTAACCGCCATGCGTTTCTATTTCATTCATATTTTTACCCTCGGGTTCGCTTCTTCTGTGCTCGCGGAACTCGTTTTCGAAGACAAGTTCGAGCGTTCCGAATCTCAGGAAAAAACCGAGGAAATCGGCAACGGATGGTCCAGCAACAGCAAAAATCGTGCGAAGGGAAACAAGCAGGTCGATCTCAAGGACGGGGCCATGTTCATCGCGATTCATCCAGAAGCCGACCATTCAGTCTCAGTGGTTCATGATCTCGGCATCCGCGATGGCACGGTTTCTCTACGCTTCATGCTTGAGGATGAGAATGACAGCATAGCGCTGGACTTCGCAGATCCCTCATACAAACAGGTGCACGCCGGGCACATTCTGCGGGTCACGATAAAGAAGCATCAGGTCACTCTCGAGGATCTCAAGACAGGGGGGGCGAATCTCGCTTTTGCGGAGAAGAAAAAAGCGAAAGCACTCACTGCCGCCGACCGAAAGATGATCTCCGGATCAAAGACAAACTTCCCTATCGATCTCGAGACAAGCCAATGGCACTCCGTTTCTGTGAAAATCAAAGGAGAGGTTGTGTCGGTTTCCCTAGATGAGAAGGCTCCTGTTCTTTTCACCTCCAAGGGCTTCGCGCACCCGATAAAACGCCTTCTTCGCCTTTCTGTCCCACGAAACGCCGCCGTGGATGACGTCAAGATCACCGGAACCAATTGATCGCTCGACGTCAGACAAATTATTTACCTTCGCTCCGCTGAAGCCAACCTCGTGATCCTGCCGGGCAGGGCCCCGAGCTTGGACTTCTGATCCGTCACTCGTGAGTATTCAAGAATGAGGATCGAGTGGTCCGGAAGGGCGATGACATCCAGCGGCCTGCCGAGACCTTCGAGTATGGCTCGGGTTTCCGATTCCCAACCTCCATCTTCGGATTTTCTTGGGTTCAGTGTGAGCACGTCGAAACCTGTATCTTCTGGGCAGTCAATGTAGTTGCCGAAACGGGTGGCCAGCAGGCGATTTTTCAGGGGTTCCGGGAAGCTCTCATCACACCAGATGATGCCTCCAGGGCAGGAATGCGGGGTGAAGGTGGAAAAGCCCTTTCCGCCGTCTGGGCCGAGATTCTTTACAGGGTGGGTAAATTCCAGCCCGGCAGGTGCCGGAGGGGTGTGCTCATAGAATGTTTCAGAAGCAGGATGATCCGCATACTGGTAGGGAAATCCGTAGTGAGTGCCCTCCGTGACGACATCGAGTTCCTCCGCCAGATCGGCGTCTGGACCATTGGCAGCAGTGAACAAGTTCCCCTTGGAGTCCCACGCGAAGCCGTATGGATTCCGCAAGCCTCGCGCGAGAATGTGCGGTTGGGAGGATGTTTTCACTGTATCGAAATCCCCATCGAATCGCCACATACACGCGGTGATCGGGGTCTCTCCGACCTTTGCGATGTTATCAATTTCTCCCATCTCTCCGGAATCCGTGCGAGAGCCACTGGAAACGTAGAGCTTCCCGTCTGGCCCGAATGCCAGGTGGCTCACGCCGTGGTTGAAGGGGCCAACTCCGTAGGGCATTTCCACCCGGAACCACGAAACCATTTCCGGAGCATGATTCGGATCAATCGGAGACGCGCTGCGCCAGATATCAGCACGGTTACGCAGCATTCCATCCTGCCCCGTAATTCGGAGGTTCGAGGTGATCCAAAGGTGCCTGGAGGGGCCGATTGTAGCACCCATGGTGCTGATGATATCGGGATCATCCGGGAGGTAGAACTTCGCATTCAACCAGGGGGAGAGAGATTTCCCTTTTAGGCGCAAGACCGCCCCTTTCTGCATTAGGACATAGGTATTGCCGTCCTCCGTGTGGCCTGCGAAACGGGTGGGATACTCATTAAGCCGAGCCATTTCCTCAATTTCCCAACCCTCTGGGGCAGGAGGGAGTGGACGATATGTGGTCGCACCGACTAGCTTTTCATAAGTTGGGAAACGAGATTTTAGCCGCGCGGTGGCGACCTCTTCCGGAGTGAATGGTTCGGCCCGGTTGCCCCACGAATTTGTGATAAAAGTCAGGACATCGGACACTTGCTCATCATCCAGCATCTGAGCGGGCATAGAGCCGTCATATTCCAGTCTATTGACGGTGATTTTCCCGGAAAGGCCTTCCGCCAGGACAATCACGGCGCGCTCCCGGTCCTCCATGAGCCAATCACTTTTCGCCAACGGAGGGAAGGCAGGCGGCACACCGCCGCCCTCGACTTGGTGGCACATCAGACAATTCGTCTCGTAGATTTTCTTCCCACGGTCCATCGCACCATCGTCGGCGCGCGCCAGAGAGTGGATCGCGGTGGCCAGTGCGACGGTTCGGAAAAGGAATGGCTTCACGTCGGGAACCCTACGTGCCGTCCCCACAGCGCTGCAACCGCTTTTCATTGCGACGTCCCAGCATCTGAAACATTCCGGCGCTTCTTCCGTAACCTCCCGACTCATGTTTCACGCACTTCTTCTGTTTCTTTTCACCGTCACCGCCGTTTCAGCCGGGAAAATCCAGCTTGCACCAGATGGAGAAATCTCCACCCCACAGGCAGCCCTCACCGCAGCCCGTGGTGCGGAGAAGCCGGTAAAAATCGTCGTGCAGGATGGGACTTATTTGCTCGAGACACCCCTTTCACTGGAGGCCGGAGACTCCCAGACCACTTGGGAGGCAGCTCCTGGCGCAAAGCCAGTGTTCAGCGGAGGGAAGCAGATAGGTGGCTGGGAGAAAACGGCGGCGGGTTTCTGGAAAGCAGAACTGGCCGAAGTTCGTGAAGGAACATGGCGCTTTGACCAACTTTGGGTCAACGGTCGCCGCGCCACCCGCGCCCGCACACCAAACAAGGGCTTCTACCACCTCGTCGGCCCAGCGCAAAAAGGAATTTTCCCCGATGTGGAGGACCATGAGCGCCAGGCCTTCCAAGTGTTTCCTGAAGAGTATCCGCTCTTCAAGAACATCCCAGAATCAGAAAGGGATGGCGTGCTCGTCACCGTAACCGCGAAGTGGACAGTCAGCCATTGCCGGATCGCCGCCCTCGACGAGGCAACACAATCCCTACGGATCAAAGCAAAAGCGAACTACCCGTTCACGACCGAACAAGGAAAGCCGCGCTACTATGTCGAAAATTTCCGCGCCGCCCTCGACGCGCCCGGCGAGTGGTTTCTCGATGAAAAAACCGGGATCATTCTCTACAAGCCACTGCCCGGCGAAGAGATCGCAACGGCGGAATTCATTGCCCCTGTTACGGGAAAATTTCTGACAGTCACCGGTGCCCGCGACATTAAATTCGATGGAATCCGCTTTCTCCATGCAGCCAATCCGTATCCGAAGGAAGGGCTGTTCGATCGGCAGGCTGCCGCCTCCGTAGGGGGCGCAATCGAAGTTTCCGATTCATCGGGGATACACTTCAAAAATTGCGACATCGGTCATATCGGAAATTACGCCGTGTATTTCAAAAACGGCAGTTCGGATTCTTCCATCCTCCGCTGTCATATTCACGACCTCGGTGCTGGAGGTGTGAGGATCGGAGATACCCAGCGCCCGCCTGAAGAAAGCGTCACCCGCAACATCACCGTGGACAACTGCATCATCCGCCATGGTGGGCGTATGCATCCGAGTGCCTGCGGTGTTTTTCTAGCTCACGCAAAAGAGTGCCGCATCAGCCACTGCGAGATCGCGGATTTCTTCTACACTGGCGTCAGCTTCGGCTGGAACTGGGGATACGGTGAAAGCGTCTGCCGAGATAACATCCTAGAAAACTGCCACATTCACCACCTAGGCTGGGCCTATCTCAGCGACATGGGTGGCTTCTACAACCTTGGCTCCGCTCCCGGAACCGTCATCCGTGGAAACCATATCCACCACATCGCGAGCAATCACTACGGCGGTTGGGGGCTCTACACGGACGAAGGCAGCTCGAACGTTTTAATGGAAAACAACCTCGTCCACGACACATCGGACAGCGGCTTCCACCAGCATTACGGCTTCCACAACATTGTCCGGAACAACATCTTCGCATTCGGGGAAAAAGCTCAAATCCAACGTTCCCGCAACGAACCTCAACTCGCCTTCGTTTACGAAAACAACATCGTCTTGTGGAATCCGGACTCGCCCCTGCTCCACGGCACAGAGGCAAACTGGAAATTCCACGAAAACAGTCCCAGCGGCTACCCGAGGGACAATCTTGCCATGCGCCGCAACCTCTACTGGCGCACCGACGGAAAAATGCCTGAAAAACTCGCGGGAAAATGGACGTGGGACGAGTGGAGGAAAATGGGGCGCGATACCGGAAGCCTCTTCGCAGATCCCCTTTTTCAAGATGCCGCCGGCCGCGACTTCAGGCTCAAGGAAGGAGGTCCCGCTTCAAAAATCGGGTTCAAGGCATGGGATCTGACTCTCGCCGGAGTTCGAAAAGGCGATGAAATATGGAGTGCTCTCGCCTTAGAAAGCAGCAAGTTTCCGAATTGGGAAACCGACGCAAAACCATGGCCACAGCCTATCTTCAAAATCGGCTTCCAGGATTTCGAAACCGCGAAACTAGAAACACTGCCCATCCCGGAAGCTTACGTTTCCGGAGAGGGCAAGGGCGAATCGGTAGGCGTGTCCGCAGACGCCGCCTCACCCATCCCGGTAGCCGGTTCGGAAAAATCCTCCCAAAGCCTCCGGATCAAGGATGCGCCCGGCCTGAGTAAGAGTTTCCTTCCCGTTCTCAACATCACTCCGAACTGGGGAGCCGGGAAAATCCGCGTTTCCTTCGATGCGATGTCGCAGGGAGGTGCCGACTGGTTCTTCGAAAGCCGCACAAATCAAGGAGGCGAATATGCAGCGGGCCCTATGCTGTTCTGGAGGGGAGGCGCGGTCTATGCAGGCGTTGGAGATGAAAACAAACTCGCCGACATCCCCGACGGTGAGTGGTTCCGCGCCAACCTCACCGCCACAACCGGCAGCGCGAAATGGTCGGTGACCATCACCCGCCAAGACGGCACGAAAACCGAATTTAAGAACCTCCCCTGCAAAGCCTCCTGGAACGAGTCCGGATACCTTCTGTGGTCATCGATCGGGAAATCGGACACCTCATTCTTCATCGACAATCTTTCCTTGGAACACGAGATCGAATAGATTTCCGACTCGAGCTGCGAGGGTAAGGTGGGACATTCGCTTTCGTATCAACATACATTCACCCGCAGATCCCGCATACCAGACAAAACCTCCACCGCCGGTGTGGCCGAGGACAATTTCTTTTACCGCATGGGGAGAGGCGAGTAGTCGGAAGCCAATTTTGAATTTTGTAAGCGAATGAAAAGCTGTCCTCGATGACATCTGGCGGAAGCTGAGGGAAATTCCGAAGACGGCGTCAGGTTTACGATTCACAAAATGTCCAAATTGAGTATTTCACGTCCCCCTACCCGAACAATCCATATGAGAACGAATCTATTCCTGTCCGTTTCAGCTATCACGCTGATCTTAGCCTCCTGCTCACCCACGGTTCCAGGTGAACTAAACACAATTATCAAGCAGTCGCCTACCAGCACTGTCATAGAGGATACCTTCAATAGTACCGCCACGGTAACCGCAATTGATTCTTCGGCTCGCAAACTCAGCGTGACTTACGAAAATGGCAAGCGCTCGACGCTTACTTGTGGGCCTGAGGTCGTGAACTTTCATCAGATCCTAGTCAACGACCGCATCAAGGTCCGTATCCGTGAGCAAACCGCCGTGTATCTCGACAAAGGAAAACCTCTGGCAGCAGCTACTGAAGCCTCGCACGTGACTTACTCCGCAATGGGCGCAAAACCTGGAGTCGCTACTTCTGCTGTCATCGGGGCGACAGTGAGGATTTCCGCGATGGATACCGGAGCACGCAAACTGACCCTACAAACCATAGATGGTGCGCTGGAAACCATTAAGGTTGGCGATCAGATCGACTTCAGTAAGTTGAATGTCGGCGATAGCGTGTCGATTCGCAAGACGGAGGAAGTCACGATGTTTGTGGATCACCCATAGTCCGAATTCGACGATCCATTTCACCGGACGGCATACGTTTGTCCCAATGAGTCTGGGAGGGGGCTGCGGTCTCCATCCAGTTCAGGTGCCTGGCACGAGGAGGCGAGATCCGAAGTTCCGCCTAATGATTGAAGATAAACTCTTTCGAGTTCAGGAGTGCCCAGAAGATGTCTTCGAGGATGTCGCGTTGGGCGTTGGGGTCCTTCCCTTCTTTGATGGCGGCGAGGAGTTTTTCTTTTTCCACGTCGGTGGGAGTGCGGGTGAGGGCCTTTAGATAAAGGGCGTCGATGACCTGCTCGTGGGGCATCTTCTCTGCGATCATGTCGCGGACGACGCTGCCTTGCTGGATGCGCTGGTGGACGGTATCGCCGTTGATGAGATGGAGGGCTTGAGAAAGATTTGGCTCCATTTTCACCTCACAGGAACAAACGGTGGCGCGGGTCGCACGGCCGAAAGTGGTGAGGAAATAGTTGGTGGTATTGCCATCCGCGATCTGAACGGCCCGCGCTCCTTTCGGCAGGCCCTTGTATTTCTCCGAGGTCTTCGTGACTTGGGAAATGGTATCGAGCAACACTTCGGCACGAACGCGGCGGATCATCGCTTTGGAGAAATTCCGGGTGTCCGACTCGTTGGTTTCGTTTGTTGCAGTGGAGAGCTGATAAGTGCGGGAGGTGCAAATATCGCGGACGATTTTTTTGAAATCGTAGTCATACGAGACAAATTTCTCCGCAAGAGCGTCGAGCAACTCAGGGTTGGAGGGAGGATTGGAGACGCGGACGTCATCGACAGGCTCGACGATACCAACACCCATGTAGTGATCCCAGATGATGTTGACGACGTTTCTCGCGAACCACGGATTTTCCGGGGAGGCGAGCCAGTTGGCGACGGATTCGCGGCGGGTCTGGCCCTTCGCGATTTCCGGCTTCGGGCCGCCGAGGAATTTCGGCTCCATGTTCTGCTTGGTGACTGGGTTCTGAATTTCTCCTCCACCATCATAAACGATGCGCTCGCGCGGGTCTTCAGCAGGCTTGCGTTTCACCTGGGCGAAGAAGGCAGCAAACCGGTAATAGTCGTCCATGGTCCAGCGGTCGAAGGGGTGGTTGTGGCACTGAGCGCACTGGATGCGGGTGCCCATGAAGACTTGGGCGACGTTCTCGGTGAGCTTGAGAACATCGGACTCCATTTGGAAAAAGTTGGTGGCAGGATTATCGAAGGTGCCACCCTTCGCCTCAAGCAGTTCGCGGACGAGCTGGTTGAAAGGCATGTTCGTGGCGATGCGTTCGCGCAGCCATTGGTAGTAGTTGAGCGCAGCTTTGTAGGAGACGTTGGCGCCGTTGACGTTGGTGGTGCGGATCTGCATGAGCTCTGCCCATTTCATCACCCACATCTCTGTGAATTCTTTTCGGCTTAGGAGATCGTCGATCAACGCATCGCGCTTCTCGGGGCGGGTGTCCGCGATGAATTTTTCCCTTTCTTCAAGGGTGGGCGGAAGGCCGACGATATCAAGGTATGCACGGCGCAGGAAGGCTTCGTCCGAGGCGAGGCCGGAGGGAACGATGCGGAGTTTGTTAAGCTTTTCTGCGACGAGGTCGTCAATGTAATTGAAGGGTTTGTATTCAGGGCGCTCGTATTTGAGTCCGGCGGGGACGACGATGGCTTGGGAGCCTTCGGTGAACGTGTGGAAACGACCGAGAAGGAAGGCTTCGCCGCGCTCGGCGGAAGTAGCCATGCCGGTTCGTGGGTCCATGTTTACGGAGTTGTCATTCGAGCTAGAAAAGGTCGTGAGGGTGGTCACATCGCGGTCGGAACCATCGGAATAACTCGCACGGACCGTGAAGGGAATGAGTACGTCTTTTCCAGTCATGACGACTTGAGCCGGGCGGATCTCGATACCGGTGGGTTGTGGAATTTCGCCTTCATCGAACTTGGCACCGTCTCGGATCCACTGCACGAGGGTTTCGTAAAACGGGCTTCCTGTGTCGAATAGTTTTCCGCCCGTATGGGGGACCGCACCCGTGGATTTTGTGATCATTAGGGACTCCTCGGGCACGGCGAGGTTGAGGCGGCGACCAGCCATTTCCGTGGTGAGGCGGAAGTGGTCGCCCTTCGGATCGAAACCATAGAGGGAAAGGTGGAAGCCGTCTTGGCCGCGCGCGGAGCCGTGGCAGGACCCAGTATTGCAACCTGCGGCAGTGAGTACGGGCATGACATCGAGCTGGAAGGAAATCGGGCGATCTTTTTTCGCGTCCTTCACTTTCACGGCGACCTCGGTGGACAAGCCGCGATAGTCGATTTTGATTTTTGACTCACCGTCTTCCTTCGGCGTGAGAAGATTTTCCTTCAAGTTGACGGTTTTGTAATCGGAAAGAGTGAGCTTGGACTGGCGGGTAATATCGTGCGTGGAGGCATCCTTCATTCGCGCGATGACCACGACCCGGTGGAAATCAGCGGAGGTTTCCAAGCTGATTTCTTTCGGAAATGCCTCGATGGAAACGATGGCCGGATCGGCTGGAGCATCCCACTTGGGAAGTGCGGTCTTGGAGCGAGGGTGCAAAGTTTCGCCCTCGGGCCATTCCGCGCCGGATTCGATCCAGGACTTCAGGGAGGCGATGTCTTCTGGAGAGAGGGGGGCACCGTGTTTTTTCGGAGGCATGCGGTCATCGTCATCGGCGTCGAGGGTGACTCGGGTGAAGATACCCGAAGCTTTCAAATCGCCAGCAACGAGAGATTTTCCGGAATCCCCAGTTGTTCTGAATTCCTCGGCGGTGCTCATGATCAGCCCGCCCTTTGCCTCCTCCGGTGTATGGCATTCGACGCAGTTGATTTCGAGCACAGTCCGCGCTCTTTCAAAAGCGGAGGTCTCTTCATAAGCAACGACCGAGCCGGTAAGTGCTAGTAGGGCGGCGGAAACGAGGCGCATCTGGAAGTTACGAGATTCCCACCAGCCATCTTACAATGCGGAACCACTGAAAATTCCCGTTTCCAAAACCCCCGCCCCACCCCATCATCCGCCCGCAATGCTTTCCATTCTTATCACAGGACGTTCCGGTCGTATGGGCCAGGCTGTCGCGGACGCCACAGACGCAAGTCCAGGCACCTCCATCGGATCCACCCATGACGCAGGCGAAAACCTCGACGAAGCCGTGAAAAACGCCGGCTGCATTATTGATTTCACCGTTCACTCCTTTTCTACCAGCCTCATCGAGGCTGCGCTACGACACAAAATCCCCGTGGTAATGGGCACCACCGGCCACACGGATTCGGAACTAGAGACAATCCATGCAGCCGCCAAAGAGATCCCGATCGTGCATGCGCCGAACTTTTCCGTGGGAGTGAATACTCTATTTTATCTGACCCGTATCGCCGCACGCATCCTAAAACAGGACACGTTCGATATCGAAGTCACGGAAATGCACCACCGCCACAAAATCGACGCTCCTTCTGGTACTGCACGCCGTCTTCTGGACATCCTCAACGAGGAAACAGAAACCTCCTACAAAGACGATATCGCCCACGGTCGTGTTGGAAACATTGGTCCGCGCAAAGCCCGTGAGATTGGGATGCACACCCTTCGTGGCGGGGATGTCGTCGGAGATCACACAGTGATGTTTGCAGCAGATGGCGAGCGCGTGGAGCTCACTCACAAGGCTTCCTCACGCATGACATTCGCCTCCGGAGCGGTTCGTGCGGCACTATGGCTGGAAGGAAAACCGCCGGGCCTGTACGACATGCAAGACGTGCTCGACCTCAAGTAACTCCCCTTTTTCCGAATATGAAATATCTACTCCCCATCGCCCTGACTGCACTTTTCGCTTCCTGCCGTCAGGCTCCGGAAACCGTGCAAGCCCCAACCGAGACGGCCCCTGAACTTGAAGTCGCGGTGGTCGAAGAAGCACCAGTGATCGAATCTGTCGTGCGAATTAACTCCACCAGCCAGTCATGGAGTCCGGCACAACCTTGGGAGAAAAGCCCTCCATCGAACCTCCGCTCACTCGGAGCCATCGTCGGCCCTGGCCAAGTACTTACTACTGGCGAAATGGTCGCGGATGCCACCTACCTTGAGCTGGAGCTTCCAGATGGCTCGAAAACCGCGCAAGCCGAGATCGTTGCCGTGGACTACGAAGCAAACCTCGCCCTGCTGACCGTTAAGAACGACGAGGAGCGCAACAACTTTTTCGAAGGAACCACCCCACTCGATCTCGCCGCCCCGCCGTCAATCGGAGACCCCATGCAGATCGTCCAGATTGAGGAAAACGGCACCACCCTCGTGACCTTCGGCACATTGCAGGCGGTGGATATTGGCACGAGTTTTCTCCCGGGCCAGAGCTTTCTCACCTACATGGTGAAAGCATCGATGCAGAGCGCGGCCAGCAGCTTTTCCCTCCCAGTGATCCGGGATCGCGAACTGACCGGCATCCTTCTTAGCTACGATTCTGACGACCAGATCTCCAACGTTCTGTCCATCGACGTCATCTCCCACTTCCTAAAGAACGTCACCGATAGTGGCTACGCGGGCTTCCCATCGCTCGGAGTCGCGATAGCGGGAACCGAGGATCCGTCCTTCAGAGAGTTCTTAAAACTAGAACCCCAGCAGGGTGGCCTCTACATCAGCAAAGTGCGTCCGGGTGGTGCCGCCGATCTTGCCGGAGTAAAACAGGGCGACGTCCTTCTTGCCGCCGACAACAACCCAATCGACCGTCGCGGTTACTACGAGCACCCTCACTACGGCTCCGTCTTTTGGGGGCACTTGGTCCGTGGCGAGAAATCCACTGGCGACGAGATCGCCCTCTCCTTGCTCCGCGATGGCGAGCCTCTCGAAATCACTGCCACCCTCACCCGTGAAGAGCCGGAAGATCACCTCGTCCCCGACTACCAGTTCGACCGCGCTCCGAATTTCCTCGTGAAAGGTGGCTTCATTTTTCAGGAACTCACCCGGCCCGTTCTCGAAGCCTTCGGGAAAGAATGGACCTCACGCGCCCCTCTCAACTTGCTTGATGCCTACGAGAATCCCGAAAAATACGAGGACAACGCAAAGCGCGTAATCTTCCTCAGCGGATCCATCCCCACCCCCGCCACCGTCGGCTACGAGTCACTTCGGAACCTGATTGTGAAAAAGGTCAACGGCATCGAGGTCGACAGCATGAAGACCCTGATCGAAGCGTTCGACAAACCAAACGACGACGGTCTCCACTCGATCGAATTCCTTGAGGAAAACTTCACCGTCTATCTCGACGAAGCCATCTCCACCAACGTCGATTCCGTCCTTCTCCAGCGCGGCCTCAACCGGCTTTCGAGGGCGGAGTGAACGGGAAAACCCCTCATGGAATCGCAGAAATCCCCATTCATCGCAGCGCCTCCTAGCAAGCCGCAGATGCGCTGCACTGCGTTCAATGGAAAAGCGGTCACCATGCGGATTCCCGGCTGGGAGCAGCGAAGCATGGAGGATGCTCGCGCTCTGGCTCTAAAATGGATCAACTCGAACCACGGAATCGAAATCTTCACCATAGAGACAATCATGACCGATCACCACGCCGTGGTTTCCGTCTGGTATCGTTCGCCATTTTCTGCCGGAGCTACCAAAAGCAGCCTTGTCGAACCGACCGAGTGGGAATGACCTCTTCCTTGAAGTTTAAAGTTTAGAATTTAAAGTTTTACCCATGAACCAAGCTCTCATCATCGACCTCGCGACCCTGCCCGAGGAAGGAAAATCCTTTTCCGGGCAACTTTCCGGAGAAATTTTCGACCTCCCTGAGAAAGACGGTCGCGCCATTGGCCCCTTGGATTACGAAATCCACGCCCAGCGCTTCGATTCCGAGTTGCTTCTCACCGGAAGTTTAAGCGCGCCCTTTGAGTTTACCTGTGTGGTGACGCTCAAAGCGTTCAAACAGACGATACATATCGATTCCGCCGCCATCTCGGTGGAGATTGGCAATTCCGGACAAATGGATGTCACTGAAGCACTCCGCGAAGAAGTCATTTTGGAGTTTCCTACGACCCCCCGCTGCGACGAAGGCGACGAACCAGAACCCTGTGAAATCGATTCACGTTATTTAGCAGTGGACAAGACCTCTGAAAATGATCTATCACCTGCGCCCCGCAGCGAGGGCGACGACCGATGGTCCGCTCTCAACGACCTCACGGGTCTGAACGATCAACCTTAACTACCTTAGAACCATGGCCGTACCAAAACGCCGTCAATCCAAAAGCCGCCAGAAAATGCGCCGTGGCGCAAACCGCTGGAAGGCACCGAACTTCGCCAACTGCTCCGATTGCGGTGCGACCAAGCCATCCCATGTAGCCTGCCCTTCTTGCGGCACCTATAACGGACGTAAGGTTCTCGAAGTCGAGGCATTCTGATCACCTTACCGTGATCAATCTCTTTAACCCCCGCCGGACCTCTGGCGTGGGTTTTTTCTTCGTACGGAAATCCCCACCAAAACCCTTGCCCGAAACACGAAATTCATGAAGGTCGCACTCGATGCCATGGGCGGCGACAACGCCCCCACCATCAATATCGTCGGAGCTATCGAGGCTTTGAAGAACTACCCGAAGCTCGGGCATCTGTTTCTCGTTGGAGATGAGAATATTCTGAAAAAGGAAGCCGCAACTCTCGGCCTGAATCTTCGCGATCCGCGAGTCAGTATCGTTCACGCACCCGAAGTGATCGGGATGGCGGAGCCCGGCGCGAAATCCGTCCGCCGGAAGAAGCTTTCCTCGATCAGCGTCGGCATGGATTTGGTGAAGGAAGGCAAAGCGGACGCGTTCGTATCTGCGGGGAATACAGGCGCAGCCGTCGCTGCTGCGACCCTGAAACTGCGCTGCCTCAAAGGCGTGGACCGCGCTGGAATCGCCTCTCCCCTGCCGAACGAGCATGGAATCTGCAACATACTCGATGCCGGAGCCAATCCAGAATCGAAGCCGGAACACCTAGTCGCCTACGCGGTCATGGGCACGGCTTACGCAAAATACGTGCTCGGAGTAAAGGAGCCTAGAGTCGGACTCATGTCGAACGGTGAAGAGGATGAGAAAGGCACCACGTTTACCAAAGAAGCCTTCAAACTCCTCAAAGCCACCCCCGGCATCCACTTCGTCGGGAACGTCGAGGGCCACGATCTTTTCGAGACACAACTCGATATCGTCCTGTGCGACGGCTTCGTCGGAAACATCGTCCTAAAGAGCGTGGAGGCCACTGCAAAGGCCGTTTCCAAATGGCTGAAAACCGAAATCAAAGAAACTCCCCTCCGCATGGCCGGGGCGGTGCTTGCCCAAGGCGCATTCAAAGCGCTGAAAGCGAAAAGCAGCTATGAGACCTACGGCGGAAGCCCCCTTCTCGGCGTGAACGGCGTGGTGATCATCGCCCATGGTTCGTCCTCAGGACTGGCCGTCCGCAACGCGATCCGCGTGGCTGTGGAAACGGTCGATCACAAGATCAACCCACGCATCGAGGAAGCCATGGCGCAATTGCCCGATCCGGTGAAAACCTCGGCTTAGAACAAGGAATCGCGGACTCTCGAGTCATTCTCTCCCTTCATCCACCGGTATTGCCCGCGGCGGAGGCGGGCCGGTAAAAATCCCGTCCCTGTCGCTAAACGGCGCGGCAAGATGCGTCTTAATCAGAAACCAGATCCCGATCGCCAGAAGCAGACACAGGAGTTTCGGAAGCCAATTTTTCTTTAGGTTCAGTTTCATTGGAAGATGTACCGGAAATGAAGATCTCGGAGATTTTTTCGCGAAACTGCACCTCGGTGAGATTCCGCTGGAGGTTCCCGTTCTCGCAAATCGAGATACTTCCTGTTTCCTCGCTGACAACCACGGCGATCGCGTCCGTCCGTTCGGTGAGTCCGATCGCCGCACGGTGCCGCAGCCCGGTTGAGCGGTCCTTCATTTCTTTTTCTGTGACAGGAAAAACGCAGGCAGCTCCGGCAACGCGATCATCTGCAATGACCATACCACCATCATGAAGGGGGGATTTTGGGAAAAATACACTCATCGCCAGCTCCGGGGTGAAATTCGCGTCGAGGATCACGCCGGTTTCGAGCTGCTCCTTCAGAGTGATGTCCCGCTGGATCGCGAACAGTGCCCCGATCCGCTTTTTCGAGAGCAGCACCACGGCATCCGCGAGCCTCTCGACAAAGGCCAGCCGCCGCTTGCTGGAAAACGAGAAAAATCGGCTGCTACCCAGGCGCGCGAGACCATTGCGAAGCTCTGGCTGGAAAATCACCAACAACGCGAAAGCGATCACTGCGGCCGAGCGGGTGATCAACCACCCGATCACCTCGAATTGGAAAATCTGAGTCACCAGTGCTAGGGCAACAAGAATCAACCCAAGCCCAATAAGGATTTGCGCCCCCCGCGTCGCTCGGAACGCGTGGTAGAGCTGGTAGATACAAAACGCCAGCACGAGGATCTCGATCCCGTCCCTCCAATGCTGCACAACAAAATCCCACATACGCTGCCAAGGATCATAGGACCCCTCTTCGTTTCTGTCACTGCCTTATTCCCAAAGGATGATCCCAGTTCTTCGCTTGAAAGTTGAATTTTGAGATTTGAATTTTCCAAACCGTTGCGGAGGCTATGCCATGCGACTTTCCGACCGGTACATCGGCAAACAGATCCTCTTAGGGACGCTGTATGCGATTGTCATACTGAGTCTGGTCCTCGTGATGGGGAATCTGTTTAAGCAAGCACGGCCTCTCCTGGTGGAGCAGCACGCTCCGATCGGACTGGTACTACGTTTCGTGATCAACGTCCTTCCGTTTTCCCTCATGTTCACGATCCCGTGGGGCTTTCTCACGGCAGTGCTACTGGTCTTTGGCCGCATGTCCGGAGATCATGAAATCACGAGCTTCCGGGTGGCTGGCCTCAGCCTGGTCCGGCTGGCATTGCCGGTCTTCGCGATCGGAGCCATACTTTCCGGAATCTGCCTCTGGATCAATGTGAACGTGGTCCCGCTGGCGAAGGCCTCCATCACAGAAATGATCTACGAGCAGGTGAAACGCGATCCTAGATCGTTGTTGGATCCTGGGATCGTGCAGTCGCGTTTCGACAATCAAAAGGTGTTTGTAGAAAAACGCGAGGGCGACTCGTTGATGGGCTTCCACCTTTACCAAGTTTCCCCGAACGAAGATGGCAGCCCCGGCAAGGCAGATGCCTATATTCATGCTGGCAGCGTCTCATTGGTGGTCGATGAGGAAAAGAAACAGCTCCGGCTCAAGCTCATCGATACCTTTATCGAGACCAAGCGAGCTGACGGCACCTTGGATTTGGCTTTCGCCGGGGAAGCGGAACCATGGCTCTTCGATTTCGGCTCCACCCGTAGCAAGAAAATCAAATCCAGCGCGATGACCAATGGAGAAATCACCAGCTACCTGCGGGAGAACCCTGACCTCTCCGAGGAAAAAAAGGTCAGCTTCCGCGCGGAGATCACAAAGCGATACTCCTTTTCCTTGGCCTGCCTCTCTTTCGCCTTCGTAGCCGTGCCTCTAGGACTAAAGAGCAGGAGAAAAGACACCTCCTCCGGACTCGTCTTGAGCTTATTGATTGGAATGGGATATTTCCTCTTCACCGTGCTCGCGGACGAGTTCGATTCTGATGCGGGGGCCACCTTCGCCTTATGGGCACCGAATGTTTTCTGTCTTGTCCTCGGCTTATACCTTTTCAGAAGGGCGAGGTTCCGATAGCGTGAAAAATCGGGCATGACGGTCGGCAACATTATCAAGAAAGGCTTCCGCCAAAGCCGTGAGTTTTTCGCGAGCGAGCGTTTACGTTTTCTCCCATCCGTTGGCCCCCCGTCCGAGTATTCCAAGGGAAAGCTCAATGCGGATCTGCGCGCGGCACTGAATGTGACCATGCTCGCCCTGCCCCAGGCCATCGCTTACGCGGCCATAGCCGGGCTCGATATCATTTATGGTGTGGTGAGCAGCGCGGTGGCGGCACTGGTCGCTCCGTTCTTCGCCAGCTCCCGCTTCAACGTGCTTGGACCCACCAATGCAACTGCGTTCATGCTGTTCAGCTTTTTCGCGCTCAATCCGGAGCTGAAGGAGCGCCTGCCGGACTTGCTTCCATTGCTGGTAGTGATGATCGGCATCGTCTCCATCGTAGGCGCGTTGCTCAAAGTAGCAGATTTGATCCAATACATTTCCCGGAGCGTCTTGGTAGGCTACATGGCGGGAGCTGCTGTACTTATCATTGGAAACCAACTTAAACCACTGCTCGGCCTCTCCGCATACGTGGATCCGAAAAAGACAGCCACTTTCTTCGGCCTAGTCGGGGAACTGATCCGATCAGTGAAATTTACTGACTGGGTCCCCATGGCAATCGGTGTCGGCACGCTTGCGATCTACCTTGCGTTTAGGAAATGGAAGAAAAACTGGCCGGCATTTTCGATCGCGCTAGTCCTAGGATCCGGAATATTCGGCCCGCTGATTCACTTTGATATTGGGTCCTTCGGCGGGCAGGCCGTCTTCTCCACCTTCGGCTTTCAGGAGCTAATTCCATCCGCTCCTGACATCTTCCACCGCACCATCTTTAACGATATTTCCGCGCTTCTCGGAGTCGCGATGGCGATCTCGTTCTTGGCCACCTTGGAAAACACCCTGATGGCAAAATCCATTTCCTCCCAGACCGGCGACCGCGTCGACGTGAATCAGGACATGTTCTCCGTCGGGATGGCCAATGTCGGCTCCGCGCTCGCCGGAGGCATGCCGGCTTCCGGATCGCTCACTCGCTCCATCCTGAATTTCCGCTCCGGGGCGATGACCCGTGCTGCCCCGGTGTATACCGGCATTTTCAGCCTGATCCTCGTAGTGATGATCGCTTGGTCAAAATCCACCGGACTGAACATTCTCGACTACATTCCAAAAGCCGCGCTCGCCGCACTGGTGATCGCGATCTCGTTCTCCCTTTTCAATGTGCATCAGATCCGCATTTGCCTGCGCTCCACCACGGATGATGCCGTGGTCATTGCTTTCACTTTCCTCTCCACCCTGCTCGCCCCGCTGCATGTCGCGATTTTCATCGGCGTAGCCATCTCCATCACTCTGTTTCTCAGAAAAGCCAGCAAGCCATACCTCACCGAATACGAATTTAACGAGACAGGAGAACTTCGTGAAAAGGAAGGCGCGAAAGCCCGTCCAATGCCTGCCATTTCTATCGTCCACGTGGAGGGCGATCTATTTTTCGGTGCTTCCGAGCTTTTCCGCACACAAATCCAGCGCACCGTCGCCGACCCCGCGATCAAAGTCATCATCCTGCGCCTGAAAAACGCCCGACATCTCGATGCTACCAGCGTGATGGCCTTGGAAGATCTTGTTCGTTTCATGCGGCGCCAGGAACTCCACCTCCTCATCTCGGGCGCCACCAAAGACGTGTATAAAGTTCTGAAACGATCCGGAATCCTCGAAACCCTCCAGGAAGGAGCTGACAGAAGACAGGGCGAGAGCAACATTTTCCTAACCATGCCCTCCAATCCCAACATCTCCACCCGAGATGCCCTCCGCCGCGCCCAGCAACTGCTTGGGACAAAAGAAGCCGACATCCGGATCTTCTACGATCCGAATAAGCCGAAGTAAGACGAGAAAAGACATTCGCCTGATCGCGACGCACGCATCTCATCCCGAAAACCACCATCACTCATGAAACGCCTCTGGTTCTTCCTCGCCATCTTTCTGATCTTCATCCCCATCGCCGCGTGGCTGCTTTCCCCAAAACAGGTAATCATGCGACGCACGAAGCACCTGATGGAAGTGATGTCGATCAGCGAAGGGACGGGCGCTGCGATTCGGCAGGCAAAGGTGTTCTCCATGAACGCGATGCTCGCTCCTCAAGTGACCATCACTGCCCCAGAAATCAGCGATGCAAACGGAACCTTCGACAAAGCGGAGCTGGAATCCGGCTTTTCATGGATCTGCCAAAATGCGAGAAGTTCGGATTTCCGGATCACTGCCTTCTCCAAGATCGAAATTGAGGGAGACAAGGCAACGGTAGATATCGTCGCGGACGCGGTCATGAAGCTACCCGCCTACAGCCCTGCCAATGGCACGTATCTGGTGACCATCGAATGGGTGAAAGGCGGCGACGGATGGCGTTTTGAAAAGGTCACTTGGAAAACAGAGTAATCCTTCCTCAATCACCGAGAAACACAAATTCCTCAGCAACACGGTTGAGAGAACGGCGAGCGTCCGAGATCACTTCGGAAAGCGCGCCGAGCAGCTCCCTCGAAACCGCCGAGGAGGATCTGCGGTTGTCGGCGGCGGACTGAAAGGAACGTTGGGCAAAGGATTCGTAAAAGCCCAGATCTGGAGCCCCACAACGTTCGCTGCGCTTTGTTATAAAGCCAGGGAACAAACCGGTTAGAACCAGAAACTGGTTTCCCGCCGCGACCTGCAGATGGAATTTCATCCTACCGTGAGAGTTCGAAATCACAGCCAGAAAGTCTGAGGCGTGAGTGTATCCGCGGGTGATGTCCTGTGTAGGATCGTCCCCCACACTTCCCACTCGTTTGGCGAGGACACGTGAAACGTAATCCGCTAGGTCTGGTCGGGTCATCCCCGCCTGTACGAACGCATGTCGCACCAACACGTAGAAATAGAAGTCGGGAGAAACACAAAGCGCTGACGGAGAATTGATCACGCCGCGCAATACTTCCTTTAAGTCGAGCATTTCCCGGAGAGCATCGGGGTCCTCCCAAAGCTTCGCCATGCATCCCCGCTTCTGTCCGCCGGCGAGCACTTCATTGAGAAAATTGAAATCTGAGCACGTGAACCGATCACTGCTAACTGCCATTCTTTCTTCCAACATGACTACCCGTTTAGCAAAGGCTGGGCCAATTCCCAAGTAAATAGTTAAGTAATATGAAATAAATTTCACGTCCGCGAATTTCTTGTTTCTTGCCGAATTTCGATGAGCAGCCAAGCTGTGAGGGATGAATCAAATCCCTCAAAACCACTTCACCCGCCGCGGCTTCCTCGGAAGCTCCGCGAAGTTCGCCGCCATCACCGCGACCGCCGCCTCGCTCGGCGCACGCATCTCCGCCGCCGAGGAATCCGCCGCGAAAGCCGGTGCCGATGGCGCGATCAACCACTCAGTTTGCAAATGGTGCTACAACGATATTCCGCTCGAAGACTTCTGCGTCGCATCCAAGGAAATCGGTCTCAAATCGGTCGAACTACTAGACACATCGGACTTCCCGACTTTAGAGAAACACGGCCTCACCTGCGCTCTTGTCACCTCTCCGACCGGCACCACCAAGGACGGCGTCAAGGTCGGCGGAATCGAAAAGGCGTTCAACCGCAACGAGTATCACGACACCCTCCAAGAAACCTACGAAGCAAAGCTCAAGCAATGCGCGGATGTCGGTGCGAAACAGCTTATCTGCTTTTCCGGAAATCGCGATGGCATGGATGACCAGCAGGGCATGGAGAACTGCGCCGCCGGACTCAAGCGCATCATGCCGCTTGCAGAAAAACTTGGTATCGTCGTCACCATGGAACTTCTCAACTCCCGCGTGAACCACGCCGACTACATGTGCGATCTCAGCAAATGGGGCACCGGTCTCGTGGACATGGTCGGCAGCGAGAATTTCAAGCTTCTCTACGATATCTACCATATGCAGATCATGGAGGGCGACATCATTGCCACGATTAAGGCGAAGAACGAGTATTTCTCCCACTACCACACTGGCGGAGTGCCCGGTCGCAACGAAATCGACGAGACTCAGGAACTCTACTATCCGGCCATCATGAAGGCCATCGTCGATACCGGATTCACAGGTTACGTCGCGCAGGAATTCATCCCCAAGCGCGAGGACAAACTCGCCAGCCTGAAACAGGGCGTGGAGATCTGCACGGTCTGATCTCTTGAAAAACCCTAGCGAGTGATCCCGTATCGAACGGGATGCGCAAAACCCTCGCCCCGCTCCTGGCCGCTTTCCTTATCATACCTCTTTCTGGTGCGATCCTCAGCGTTCCGGATGCAATCACTGCGGCATCTGGGAAGGATGTCACAGTTGAGTTCAATGCTTTCCTGAAAGACCTTCCCGATGGCACGACCCTGAATTTCCCCGAAAAGGCAGAATACCGGATCGAAGGCACGCTTTTGCTAGAGGGGAAAAAGGGAATCGTTCTGGAAGGCAACGGCGCAACTTTCCGAGCGACCGATCCCCTGCCGGATTACGGAAAGAAGGACAACTACTCCGGCTGGAAAATGGTGCGGACCAGATCCCAGTGGTTGATCAAGGATTGCGAGAACATCACCGTCCGCGGAATGCGGGTGATCGGAGCCTACATAGATGGTGGGCGTGAGGGAGAATATGATTACAATCGCGAGGCCCAGCACGCCTTCGATATTCTAGGAGTAAAAGGACTCATCATCGAAGCAATCCACGCCAGCGATGTCTGGGGCGACGGGGTGTATATTTCGAAGGGAAGCCGCGACATCATCGTCCGCAAATCCAGAATCGAACAAACTGGGCGCCAAGGCATGGCGGTAGGCAACGCCTTCGGAATTCTGATCGAGGACAACGACATCCTCAATTCCCGCCGGGGCCTGCTCGATATCGAACCCTACGGAGCCGACTGGGCCTGCGGTGATATTCGCGTGATCGGAAACCGGTTTGGCGACTCCCGACTACTCGCACTACCGATGGGCGGCAGCGGATCGACAGGGACCGTGCTCGTGGCGAACAATATTTTCACCGGTCCGAACGGAACTCCTCTCGTCATGCACCGCACAAAATCCGAAGGAGTGAAACGCGGTCCCTTCTTTTTTGTCGGAAACGAAGCTCGCATCGGCGGCAGTCCCGCTCCTGGTCTACGTTTTGGAGAAGTCCACGGTGTGCTGATTGCTGGAAACAGCCTGAGCTTCAATCCGAAGCGGAGCATGTCCGTCCTTACCATCCCTCTCGGTCCGACCGGAGTATTCGGAAACGCATTTCCCGGTGCTGCCCGACTCACCACCGAGGATTCCCAGCCATTTCTTATCGAGTCAGGCAACACCTTTGAAGAAAGTCCGGCGAAGCCTGCCGAGATCCTGGAGATCGAAGGCGGCTATGCGGTAAATATCGATCTAGGCGCAGGAAGGCAAGTTCTCGGTGTGATGCGTGCCAGCGGAACCGAAGGCCCGGCCCTCAAAGCCTTCGGAATTGAAACCGAAAAACAATGGGCATGGGAGCTTCACGAGGATGGAAAGTCAGTCGAACGAGCGGAAGGTTGATAAGAAATTCCCGATGTCTTGCTATGCCGAGCAGTTGTGCTAGAACCATTTTCATATGAATCCACCACCCATGCCATCTACCGCCCCAAGTCACACTCTCTCCGAGTTCATCGAAGCCACCTCCCAGCGCGACCGGGGTCACGGACTTTTCGAGAAAGAAACTGAGCGCCTGCTTGAAGTGAATCTAAACGGACGCATCAATACCAAGATGGGATCCATGGTAGCCTATCACGGAAACATCAAATTCACCCGCGAGAAGATGCTCGATCAAGGCATCGGGGGACTCCTGAAGAAGGCAGTTTCCGGTGAAGGCATGCGCATTACCTACGCCGATGGGCAAGGAAAACTCTATCTCGCGGATGCCGGCAAAAAAGTCAGCATCATCAATCTCCAGAACGAGAGCATTTTCATCAACGGCAACGACGTGCTCGCCTTCGAGCCGACCTTGCAGCACAAAATCCAAATGATGAAACGAGTCGCCGCGATGGTCAGTGGAGGACTTTTCAATGTGCATCTGAGTGGCAGCGGAATGGTTGCGATGACGACTCACTACGAACCTGTGACCCTGAAAGTAACTCCGGGCCAACCGGTGATGACTGACCCGAACGCGACCGTCGCATGGAGTGGAAACCTCATGCCCGAACTCAAGAAGGACATCAGCCTCCGCACCTTGATCGGTAGGGCCTCCGGTGAATCGTTCCAGATGCTCTTCCAAGGCGAAGGCTTCGTTGTCATCCAACCCTACGAAGAAATCCCCTTTCAGGCTGGCCCCCAAGGGTGAGGCACAGCCCCCTTGAGCTATCCATTCGCGAACTACCCACCAACGATAACTCCCCGCCAGCTCTCCGCTTGCTGGCAGGAAACTTCCCCCAATGATCATCCCTATGCATATTCGCGCCGCTTTCCTCCTCCTCATGATGCCCGTCCCCTGCCACGCAGTAGGCTTTGCCAACGGTGTAAAAATCGGCGAGGTGACCGATTCGTCTGCAGTTCTGTGGACCCGCCTCACGAAGGATGAGGAACCAGGGAACCGGGTCGAAAAATGGAAAGAGGGCCAACCCAACTGGACCGTTCCGGGTGAGAAAGGAAAAGTTTGTTTCAGTTACTGGCTGGAAGGAATCAAAAACCAGGCTGTGGAAACCGCGTGGGTTGAGGTCAGAGAAGATTCGGACTTCTGCCATCAGGTGAAACTCGATAACTTGGCCGCGGGAACTAGTTACCGTTTCTCAGCACAGGCATCGACTGACTCCGGGGAAGCGAATCATCAGGGAAGTTTCACCACCGCCCCTGCCTCTGAAACAGCGAAACCCATCCTCTTCACCGTCTCCACTTGCCAGGAGTTCGAGCGCCGCGACGATCCCTCCAACGGCCACAAAATCTACAAGTCCATGGTTTCCCTGAAACCCGACTTTTTCATCCAGAGCGGAGACACCGTTTATTACGACCGTGTCGAGCCGCTCGCGAAAAACATGGACCTCGCCCGCTATCGCTGGGGCCGAATGTATGCCCTGCCCTTTCAGAGAGAATTTCACCGCAGCATCCCCTCCTATTGGATGCACGACGACCACGACCTACTTAAGGACGATGCGTATCCCGGCCAAACCTACGGCGATCTCACCTGGGAACAGGGGGTGCAAATCTGGCGTGAACAGATCCCGCAATCCGACAAACCCTACCGCACCTTCCGCTGGGGGAAAGACCTCCAAATCTGGCTCCCGGAAGGGCGTGAATTCCGCTCGCCAAACAAGATGAAGGACAGCCCGGAGAAGTCGATTTTAGGCAAAGAGCAATGGGCCTGGCTTGAGGAAACCATGAAAGCCTCGGACGCCACCTTCAAACTCTACATCTCCGCCACACCTGTCGTCGGCCCGGACAGAGACAAGAAAAATGACAACCACGCGAATCAGGGGTTTCACAACGAAGGAGAAAGGCTGAGGGAATTTCTCACCTCCATCCCCGGCTGCTTCGTCATCAACGGCGACCGACACTGGCAATACCATTCGATCGATCCAGAAACCGGCCTCAACGAATTCGCCTGCGGCCCCGCCTCAGATTCCCACGCGCAAGGCTGGAACCCGAAAGACAAACGGCCCGAGCACAAATTCCTCAGGGTAAAAGGAGGCTTCGCTTCCATCAAAGTCGATGGTGAGAAGGCTGTATTCACGCATCACGATGTGAACGGAACACCCGTATATGAGGCGATCATGGAGCGGTGACCGAACCAACATCAGCACCCATCAAGTCCGTGCATGGCACTGGACTACCCGGTAGCAGTTTCACACCTGCCTGGCGTTGCGTCCCTCGTCAATGAGCTTCCAGAAATGCTTGGAGCTGGCCAGAGCTTCGTCTTCTCCCAAAGGCATTTTCGAGCGGAACAGGAAATCGGAGAATGTGCCTTTATGAAGCACACGGTGAACGATGACCGAGCCGTCCTTCACTTCAAAATAGAAGCGGTATTCCTTGGCGCGGAAACGGTAAAGTACATGCCCGTCCCTATCCAACTTACCGAAGTTGTCGCTACTGAGATCGCTCAGGTCCTGCTCGGTGACGCGGAATTCCTCTAACAGCTCAAGCTGCTCCAAAGTACCCAATGCGGAGATCTCGGCGGCACTGATTTCATTAAAAACGATCTGAAACACGTTCGGATGTTAGTCACCCGCTACGCTGGGGGAAAAGAGCAAAGATTTCCGGATTCAAGCAATCTCCCTACGATTCCTGTCCGAAGAAAACGCGGATGCGGCTGACCAGCGATCGGGCCGCAGCGCTCTGTCCGGTATTCCTTGAGGTTCCGGTCCCCGCCCTTTCAATTCCTTCCTCCCAGTTCTTTTGACGCGTTTCCAGCAACTTTCCGAGGCGCTCTGCGAGACTGGTCTCCGCCTCCATCAACGGCGAGAGATGCTGCTTGGAAATTTCCAGAACAACTGTATCTCCCACAGCCCTTACAGTAGCGTTCCGAGGTTCCCCAGTTAACAGCGACATTTCACCAAAACACTCGCCCGCCCCGAGACCAGCCAGCACCACCCGCGGCCCGTCGGCCGTTTTTCCGATAACTTCCACTTGGCCTTCGATGATCACAAACATGGACTCCCCCTTCTCGCCGCGCGTCACGAGCGCTTCTTGAGGACCGAAAAGCAGGAGCCTGCCTTTCTCGACGAGATCGGAAACCTCCTCATCGGTGAGACAGGAAAGCGCTGAGCTGCCGGCGAGGATTCTCCCTGCCTTTTCCCGTGAAGGATTGAGCGATGGCGGGATATTTCCTTCCCTGACTTCCAAGCTGCGGGTCGGGAATGGAACCTTCATGCCTCTGCGCCGCATTTCATACCAGAGCGCGGTTCGGATTTCGTCCGCCGTGGCATTGTGAAGCCGTGCGTACCGCATCCAATATCGGAGTTCATAGATCACCGCAGAGTCTGAAAAATCTAGGGTAAACACAACCGGCGCCGGATTCTCCAGCACGCCCTGAGCGTTTTTCGCAACTCCAATCAGAACCTCTTTCGCCAGCGCGGGGGGTGTGTCATAATCCAGCCCGAACCGGAGCCTCACGCCGTGCTCCTGCCCGGGACGATTCAGATTCACGATACGGTTTTTGACCACCTCGCTATTGGGCAACTCAAACGAGACACGGTCGTTGTCGATCAGTCGGGTAGAACGCCAATTGATCTCAGTGACCTCGGCCCGATGCCCGCTTTCCCCTATCTTCAGCCAGTCGCCCACTTTGTAAGCCCCGGTGATGTGAATGCTGAATCCGGCGATCACGTTCGCCAGAAGATCTTGCATCGCGAAGCCAATAATCACCGCAGCGACACCTGAGGTAGCTAGCAATCCCGTCAGCTCAAGGTGGTATCCCCACTTCAAAACGGAAGCGACCGCGACAAGAACAACGACGGCCCCGCAGAGCTGCCGTAGGATCGCGGGAACATCGGCATGCTGCTTCCTTGTAAGATTCTCGAAGACCACCCAACCGAACATCGTCCCTAAAACGATGAGCACGGCACCCACATGTCCGGTCCATTCCCGACCTGGGTAAAAAACATTTCCAGCGATCCAAATTCCCAGCGAAATCGCGAACAACTGGAGGGAAATCCCCGGTGCATGTGCAGATTTTTTCCAAACGTAGCGCAACCCAATCCAGACCAAAGCCCAGACTGCCGCAGCTAACCCTACCGCTTCCGCCACTCTTGGATCAAATCCCATTTCCAAAATTCATATAGGAAACGTGAGCTCTTGTCACGCGGCCATCACAGCTTGGCAGGCTGGGGCAATGTTCCTATGCTTCCAAGACAATGAAACACCTACGAATGACCATGATTGCCATGCTAGCGCTGTCCGGAATGGCAAGGGCGGAAACAATCCTTTTGTGAAAAAGACATTCCCAGACCCCAGGGCAGCCCAGGCCGAGCTTCGGGAACTCACGGACTCCTATCCAAATCTAGCAGATTGGGAAAAGCGTAGTGAAAAGGTTCGTAAGGCAATTCTCCGTGGTGCGGGTCTGGCTGTGCTGCCCAAGAAGACTCCGGAGGACTAAGACCCCAAACCTGGAACAGCATCCGGGCGGTGGATTTCATACAGTCACTGCCGGGAGTCGATCCCAAACGTATTGGAATCACTGGATGCTCGGGAGGTGGGACACAGTCTTTCCTTTTGACGGCGATTGACGACCGGATCGCTGTCAGTGTGCCGGTTTGCATGGTTTCCGCCCATTTTTTTGGTGGGTGCGATTGCGAAAACGGCATGCCCATCCACCAGAGTGTGGAGCACAAGACCAACAACGCCGAGATCGCTGCCCTCGCCGCGCCTTGCCCTCAGATGGTCGTTTCCAATGGCGATGATTGGACGTGGTTTACAAAACCTACGCCAAAACCAATGCGCCCGTGAAACTCCTCGCCTGCCTCGCGCACATACGCAGGAACTTCGTCGAAGTCCTCGACGCCGGCTCCGATCCGGACGCCGCACTGATCCTCAGCCTCATCGGGGAACTCTACGGCATCGAAGCCGACCTGCGCACGGCGGGCGCGACACCGGCACTCCGCCACTCGCAACGCGCCCAACGCAGTGCTGCCATCGTCGGGCGCATCCGCGAAGTGATGGAAGCAACCCAGGCCAGGCACCGCCCCGCGAGTCTCATGGGAAAAGCCCTCTTCTATGGACTCGGGCATTGGGCAAGCCTGGCAAGGTATCTTGAGGACGGACGCTTCGAGATCGATAACAATCCCCCTCGTGGAACGATCGCCGAGAACGCCGTGAGACCACTCAAGCTCGGAGCGAAAAACTGGCTCTTCTTCGGTTCGGAACACGCCGGACACAACGCAGCGGTGATCTACACGCTCGTTGAAAACTGCCGGAGGCATGGCATCCCGGTGGAAGAATACCTGTGCGAACTTCTCACCCGCCTCCCCGGCGAGACCGACTCGGAAATCATCGCCGGCCTCACCCCGGCTAGCATGGCCGCCGCACGCAGCGGAAAATCCGCCGCCGCCTAGATCGCGTCAAGGGGGCAGCGATTCCTTCGCTTACGTTTGACCGTTTACTTTGCTGAGTTCAATACGGTCGGAAGTTATGGAAGGACAAATTCAAGCGGCTAATCTCGAGAAGGACGACATGATACCGGAACAATGCCGTGCAATTTTCCTGATTTACCCCGTTGAGTGCCCAAGCGACAAGTCCCGCCAGACTCTCGCTTGCCTCGCCTTAGATTTTACCGCTAGTCCATAGGCAGTCGCGTGAATTTCTCTAGCCAGAACATTCCGTTCTATGGGATCGGTCGCATATTTTCCGATAGCCTCCTCCCATTCGCGATCGCCGACCAGGAGCGAGCGATCAATCGCCTCCACCTTATCTGCGAACGGAACATTTTCGCCGTATAATGAGAGCGATCCGGTCATAGCGTGTTCCATAATTTTGTTACAGGAACGTGCTCGATTCACTGCCGACTTCTTTGATGGATACACGCAGATATCGAAGCGTAACTTTCCTAGCGACAATCGATATGATCTCCAACTCGACGGAGTCCTCGCAATCACTCTGGGGAGAGTGCGCAACCAATCTGGTGCGTGGGGACCGAGGAAATGATGAAAATTCCAGATCCTATCCGTGCTCTCCAGCGCCTCGCGCAGAAAGCTCAGGTCTCCAACATGTGAACCTGTACCTAAAAACGCGACATCAACCGCCCGTTGGGTAGAAACGGAGCGTTCGGGAAACTCGCTAGGCACCGGCCAGTACGGATCGAGACGAATGACATTCTTTCCCTTAGATCTGTAGATTTCTTCGAGAGCATCTGAAGGCACCACTACGGAATCAATCTCATCCAGTCCGGTATTGGCAGCTGAATTCCGCCATGCATTCTTCAGGCGCTTGCGATAGGTTAAGGGCAGAGTTTCGTCAGCAATCGCAGACGGAATGTCATCATCGATCAATAGATGATATGGCCTTCCGTTTCGAACGATTTGAGCGCAACGAACCGCAACTATTGACTCCCCCACTTGAAACAGTTCACCCATCCGCGGTCGACCGAACCTACGTGGAAACATCCCATCAAGGCCGTATAGCATGGATGTCGGGCTGCTCTTACGAAAAAATTTGAACATCGGGAAGATTCACGTATTGGTCGCAACCGATGGGGTTGCGCACCGTCAGAAACTTTACGCGGCCAATGCATCATCGACCAAGTGCAAAAAATCCCTGCCCCCTATCGGTCTATACCCAACTGAATAATTTCGGTGCGCAGTATTCATGGTGCCATATGGATGCTCCTACCAAGAATGAATCAGTCGAATTTCACGCAGCCTGACGGTGTCAGCTTCGAAAAGGAGGTTGACCATAGACCTTGAAAAGCTAGCCTTTCAACCCTTTATGTTTGTTAAGCTTCCACCAACCGCGAGCGATGTCCCGACTCGGATCGCATACCTCTAAATCCAACTCTGCAAAACAAACAACGCCCATAACATGAAACGTTGCTTCATTCACATCGGAAACCACAAGACTGGCACCACCTCGATCCAGCAGATCCTCGGACAGTATGACAAACAGCTGGCGTCCTTGGGCATTTTGGTTCCCACGTCCGTTCGGAATGTGCCAAATATCGGCGTTCACCATCAACTCGCGTTTGACCTGAACCGCGATCCGCGTTTCAGACCCAACCGTGGTGGATTGGACGAACTCGTTGCCGAATTGACGAGCGCATCCGAAGAAACTGCGATCATTTCATCAGAAGCACTCGCATCCACTGCCATCCGCCCGAAGTCGCTTGGAAGATTGCGTAGCAAACTGATAGAGGCTGGTGTTAAACCGATCTGGATCTTTTATCTCCGCTCCTATCCCGAATGGGCAGAGAGTGCTTATACGCAACTTGCCAAGGAACTGAAGGTCACTCGACCTATCGATGATTGCATTGATGAACTGGGGGGAATTTTCAAGTTCGGAAGATCTCCGTCAACGGTCCTCGACCCTCTCCGTAAGACTGGGGATACCGTTATATTGAGATCTTACGATCAGGCAGTTCCCCGACTGATCTCCGATTTTTTCGCTCAGGTTGGCTTGCATGACTTCGATCCGAACGGTGACATCAATAGCCTTCGTACAAACTCACGACCTTCGACGTTGGACATGGAGTTCCTTGCTCGGGCCGCTGTTTACCACGAACTAAAACCGGGAGACGGAATCGTCAATGCTCGGAAGCAAGCAAGGGAACTCCTATCCGAACTTCCACACAGCTCGCTCTACCGTGGACTCTCAGAAGAGCTCGCAAAACGTCTCAGAGAATCGACTCGTTTAGCGTATGAAGAACTTTTACAAACATACAGACCAGATTGTAGTTTCGACGAATTCTTCCCCACACGTAATGGTTATAAAGAGCAAATATTCAAGACATCGGACCACTCCGCCAAAGACCTAAAGAAGCTCGAGAAAACTATAAGTCGCTTCGGATCGCTACGTGATGCAACAAGGCAACGGCCTTCCTAGAAGACACATGGTTATGAGCGCGATACTATGAATTTGATATATTCAGCCTCTTTTGAATTTCAATGATCGATTGCTGCTGTTTCCTAACAGTGGTGAACATCGAGAGGTATAGCTTTGCGAGACCTTTAACCACGGGGCCTGGTTCAGGTAGGCGGTCCGCTTCGTGAAACTGATCCGGCTTGCCGGAGTCCGCGGCAATTGTCACATTGTTGAGATAGGTTTCGGAGATCTTACTGTTCGCCTCCGCATAGTGCGCGCAGATCTGTGCTGAGAGTTTTTCAGACACCCACAACTTCGTTTCCGGGCGTATTGGACCTTTTTCTTTTGCCATCATATCGAGCAAGGCATCTGAGATATCGAATTCGCCATTCCCGGACTCGAAACGATTGAGATAACGGAGCAGGGCCAAATCATGAGCTCCCGGAGTTGGATTGATTTCGTGAGAGAACCGTTCGTACGACGCGAAGTCGATTCCGAGGTAGCTACCGAAATCACTGGTGACGTCATTGCCGACCATCGCCCCCCGGAGATAAACCCTCACATCGAGATTTTCCCTACCGACGACGGCGGCGTATTGTGTGATCCTTGGGAGATAGTCGAATGCTCTCTCGTTCGCTCTCCAGAAGCGTTCCAGTGGTCCCGACTCACCATGGCGTTTGATCCGTTGCGCGTAAAACGAGATGACGGATTCGATCTGGGGACGAATATAGAGGACAAGCTTCAGGGTGCGGCCCGTCGCTTCCACGTCAGCCTTGATGATTTCCAGCTGTTCTCTTTTGGAATAGGCGAAGTGTTCCGACGAAATAAGGACCGCAGTAGCCTGGGATGATTTCAACACTTGGAGGTATGAGCAGTACTGAGAACTCTCGCCGCTTTTGTCCTGCTGAAACGCGAGCGCTATCGACACGCCGTTGCCAGAAGTTACTCCACCGCTCTCAGCAGATCCTAGATCTTCCAGCGAGGGATAATCCACACCATCCTGACATAGCTTTTTTCTATTTTTTGCGAGGAATGCCTGAATGGCGGATGTCCCGGTTTTCGGGCCACCCATGTGGATGATTGCTGATTGATCGTGCATGCGGATGTTGGATCTCCTGTGAGAAGAGGTCCACGGAGTTGAGACGAGAGAGACAAATCCGCGCGTCTAGCCTGAGTCAATAGGAAATCAGCCGTAGGTTGTCCAGCGTCGAGCTAAGTTCGTTTCGCCCGTTTTTTAGTCTCTTCATATGGAAATACGTCTCTCAATGCCAAATCCAGCTCGGGAGAAGTCCGCGTTCTGGCTATGACTTTCACGGAGGCATTGAGTCCCCGGAAGAGATCCACCGAAAGAGCCGTCATGTCACCGGGGGCAGCTCTGGGGGCGACATCCGGATCTACCCTGCTGCAGTTCTGATAGGCCTCGGGCGACCACCACGAAGGATCTGCCAAGACCGCCTCCCGGTCAGCGGGTGTCATGAGCTCGATCAACTTCATGTTGCTGTTTTTCGTGCGCTTCAGGATCTGTTCGATTCTTTTCGGACCGAGAACCCATGGAGTGGACGAATAACGCGGCGACTGTACCGAAAGAACCCTGCTTGCCATGAAGTCCGACTTCTCATGTGGTCCTGGACGTAAATCAAGGGCCTGATGGTATAAATTCAGTACCGAGCCGGAAGCGACTTGTTAGACGATTCGTCTAGATCTTTCGGTTTTCATGCAGCCAATATCATCAAACAGCTGGTCGACCACATTTCCGAAAACTGGTCGAACAGTCAAGACGTCGTCTCCGACCGACGAATCAAACGGCGGGTCACGCGGTTCCAATTGACCTTTAAAGCAACTTCAAGCCAATCGTCAAATCGACCCCGGGTGTCCAGGCTCCCCACTGCCAC
>CAWCXB010000004.1:0-218676 GCA_963799385.1 uncultured Verrucomicrobiae bacterium | reverse complement strand
GCACAAAAAAAGACCGCCGGATTACACCAGCGGTCTTCCTTGAAATGATCAGTCGATCAGGAATTAAGCAGCAAGGAGAGTGGACTCACTTTTGTCCTTGTCGCATTTGCCTTTGTCGCACTCTTTACCAGCGAGAAGAGTGGACTCACTCTTGTCCTTGTCGCATTTGCCTTTATCGCACTCTTTGCCAGCGAGAAGAGTGGACTCACTCTTGTCTTTGTCACACTTGCCCTTTTCACAATCTTTACCAGCGAGGGTTCCTTCTTTCTTCTCGTCGGCGCGCTTTTGGCATTTATCGCACTTTTCGTCGCCGGAACATTCCTTGGCGCACTTACCGCAATGAGCGAGTTCGTCGGACGTAGCGGAATTCAGAACGGTGTCTTCCTTCTTCTCGGCCTTCTTGTGTTTGTCGCACTTATCGCAAGGAGCGATCATCGTGGTATCCTCTTTCTTGTCTCCCGGGCACTTGTCGCATTTGCCTTCTTCGGCAAAAACAAGTGGAGAGGTGAACATGGCGGCGCAGAACGCGGTAAGCAGTAGTTTCATAGTAGTTTGTTTGGTTGGTCGGTTAGTCTTGATGACGTCAGGCAATCGCAGACGCTTTTTATCCTATTCCATAACAAGACGAACGCCAGAGGATTTTATTTCAACTTTTCTGAGAAAAATTTCAGATCGAATCAGATTTATTCCGGATCATCGGGTGATTCGAGCCCCGCAGTCTTCCGAAATGGGAAAAGCAGCAAATATGGACGAACCGGCCTCAGGAAAATCCCGAGGTCACATCTCAGACAAAAAAAAGAGCGGCTCGACCGATTATCCCCGGGAAAAACCCAAAAACCCAAAGGGACGTTCAGTCGAGCCGCCTTGTCTTGCGACGGGGAGAAAAAACCACAATCTAGCTCTCGCGTCAATCAGATTTCTTCACTTTTTCAGAAAAAACTCTCCAGTCCTCTGTTTTCAATGGAAACAGAACGATAAATGGGAGCCAAAATGGACTGCAACGACGCGATATCAAGCCATCACCATCGCACCGCCGCGGCCGCCCAGGTAAGTCCGGCCCCGAAAACGACCATAACGATATGATCTCCCCGTTTGAACGCACCCGAACGATTCGCTTCGTCCAATGCGATGGCCACGGCCGCCGCCGAGGTATTTCCGTATTTATCAAGGTTCACGAAAACACGACCCTCTGGCACTGAAAGCCTATCTGCGATGGCATCGATGATACGGAGGTTCGCTTGATGCGGAATCACGCACACAATATCCTCGGAACTCAGCTCGGCCCGCTTGATCACGGTCTCCGCAGCTTCCTTCATTCGATTGACCGCGTGCTTGAAAACCTCTTTCCCCATCATCGCCAGAGAGGCTAAATGGTGGGTCACATTCGATTCCGTGATCGGGCAGGCGGAACCACCACCTGGAATATTAAGGAGATGCGTTAGATTGCCATCCGTTCCCATCTCTGTTGCGAGAATCTCTCCCTCCTCCGGTGCGGCCCGGCGCAGGACGGCGGCCCCTGCTCCATCTCCGAAGAGAACACAGGTGGTCCTATCCTCCCAGTTCACGAACGCGGAAAGCTTCTCCGCACCGATGATCAGCGCGTTCTCAAAAGCTCCGTCCGCAATCATACGCTTGGTGATTTTCATCGCGTAAAGAAATCCCGAGCAAGCAGCTGAGATATCGAACGCGACTGCATTTTTGGCACCGAGTTGCTGCTGCACGTAGCACGCGGTCGCTGGAGTCAGTGTGTCCGGAGTAATGGTTGCCACGATAATGAGCTGCACATCTTCCGCAGCGAGACCGGCCTGTTCGAGAGCTTTGCGAGCTGCCGCACTCGCCATGTGCGAGGTATGCTCGCCTTCAGCAGCAATCCGCCGCTCGCGAATTCCGGTTCTGGAAAAAATCCACTCGTCGCTCGTATCCACGCGCTTCGCCAGATCCTCGTTTGTAAGCACCGTTTCCGGCACGTAGCTACCCGTCCCCGCAATGCATACCTGATAATTTTTCGCCAACCCACTCATGTGCGGAGAGACTGAAATCCCCCACCATCTCAAACAAGCGCGAAGTTGGCTTTTGAGGATTCAGTTTTCAGCCCAGATCCGGGAGGACCGCTCGGAAATGAGTCACAGCAAAATTAATTTTTTCACGCAGATCGGCAGCGGGATTGCGCTCGTGCTCGTTTACCACGGGCACGAGTCGTTTCAGTAGACCGATGCCATTGGCCATTTGGATCGCCAAACCGGGGCGTGCGTTCACTTCGATCATTAAGGGGCCGGTGACTTCGTCGATCATGATATCCACACCGAGATATCCGAGCCCGGTCATTTCCTGGCAGGTCACGGCCATTTCCAAAATCCTATCCCACTCAGGCATCTGCACTCCGATGAGCCGGATTCCAAGATCCGGGTGCTCGGTAACCGGACGGCCGTGATGAATGGCACGCACAGTGACTCCCGTCGCGATATCGATTCCGATACCCAGCGCTCCTTGGTGCAAGTTCGACCTGCCGTCGGACTCTTTCGTGGAGGCCCGCAACATCGCCATCACGGGATAGCCGTGAAGCATCACCACACGGATGTCTGGCGCTCCTTGAAAGCTCATGGCAGTAAGAAGCTTCGCTGGTTGCACGCGGTATTCGATCAGAGCGTAATCTCGTTTCCCACCGAGACTGAAAAGACCCGCAAGAATGTTCGAGACGTGATTTTTTAGATCCGCCGGGGTCACCTCGCTGCCACTTGGCTTCACATAGTTCTTCCCGAGTTTCCCGTCGATCACCATGATGCCTTTCCCTCCCGAGCCACGAGTCGGCTTGATGACAAAAGACTCTTTGCCCCCCAAAATTTTCTCTACTCGCTGTGCGTCCAGCGGAGTCCTCAGAACCCCATAAGTCTCTGCAACCGTCATACCTTCCGCCTCGGCAAGAGCCTTGGTCCGGAGCTTGTTGTCCACTAAATCGTAGAGCCTGCGCGGATTATTCGGCAGTAGGAAACGAGCGTTGCGCATATTGATCCCGACCACGCCGAGATCACGTAACTCCCCTGGGGTGCGGAACCAACGGTGCCACCATTTCTTGCCATACTCGGGCGCGGCGACAGTTTCCTCAGGCATTTTGGAAGGACTTGAAACGAATCAGTTCGGAGAGGCGGTATCCGGTGTAGCGCCCGATCAGCAAAATACTGGCAAGCAGAATAAGTAGCAGTTCAGGAAAATAGAACGCCCAATACTGAATTTGGGAAACCCTCATAAAGTAGTAGGCAGCAACAGCCACAAAGACCGATCCAGCCACTTGGACGATGGCACTGCGTTTCCCCTCCTCTTCCCAGATCAGCGACATGCGCTCGAGAGTCCAAGCGATGATGATCATCGGGAAAAGCGTGATCTTGATCCCCACACTCATGCCGAGTTGGTAACTGATCACTCCCATCATCATCATCAGCAGTGTGACGATCACCACACATGCGGCCACGCGCGGAACGACTAGCAGGTTCATTCTAGAAAGCAGGAAGCGGAACCACAGTCCAGCGCCGACCAGCAGCGAGAACATGATGATTCCCTGCACCGGCTTGATCTCCAGAAGTGCAAGCGCAAGCAGGACGGGCATGAACGTGCCCAATGTCGGAATTCCGATGATATTCCTCATCAGCACGACCACGAAGGCACCGAGAGGAATAAGAACGATATATCGAAACACCGCGCGCTCCGAGGCAGGAAGTGCAAGGATCGTGGATATGAGGAACGGCGAGTTCCGGAGGTCGGTCAGTGTCGCCAGCGGGATACGGTCCTTCACGACGGTGAAACTCACTCGCGAGTTTTCTCCGCCGTTGACATCCAGAAGCGATCCGCCACCTCGGTGCCAAACAAACATTTCCCTCCCATCCAAGACTTTTGCAGGCCGGGCCGGTTCGCGCACCTTCCAGGACGCTCCGTCGTAATATTCGATCAACGGTGTCGGCGGTTGACCGCTGTTCTCATCATTCAACCGCACTCCGTAGGCGAGCCGTGCAGGCACACCCGCTTTTCCGAGAAGATCGATGCCCATGGAGATGCTAGGATCTCCCACTGCCTCCTTCTCATAGTGACGTTTCACCAGAACATATTCCTGAGAAGACGTGCCCCCATTCACTTGTTCGAAAAGAGCAACGAACAGAGAATCTGGATCCGCAGAGACCTCTTTTGCACGGCTTACGATACTATCAGCCGCCGCACCGAGTGATCCGGGAAGATTTGGCACATCTGGGATCTCCGGCTTGCCGATCGCTGGCTCTGGCTCTCCTCCGCTCGCGAGACCCTGTTTGAAGCGGACGCGGAAATACAGAGCTTGGCTGTCCTCACGCTCCCGGGACGACCACACGGCCGCATACTCCCCTTTGTCATCTTCGACATTGTAGTGGTAGCCGAGTGATCCCGATTCCTGTCCGCCACCCCGCTCAACCGCGATCGCCGGCAATGATAGTTTTGCTTTCACCTCTTTACCCGTGGCGATGAAAGACACCTTGGCCTCTACCAGCCACTCATCCACACGTTCGCCCTCGAAAAATGGTACTCCGAGCACCGATGATTTGTAAGCGGCAAGACCGCCTCCAACGATGACTAGCCCGGCCACCGCCGTGAACAATTTTGCCTGTGCACTCATGAAATTTGCGGAACTGCGAGAACGTGGTCAGCGCATGATCTTCTTGGTCGCGAGATTCGTCCGCGACGGGTCGATCCAACCCAACTCCCTAATCGTCGTCCGTCCAATCAGTATTGCGGAAAGCATGTTCGATCGGTCGTTGAGAGTAAAATCACCGCGCAGCTTGCGGTCTCCGATTTTGAAAGCCAACCGCACGACTTCCCTTGTCTCGGACTCGCCACCTGGCTCCTTGATACGTGCGATCCGCACCAGCGGTGCCTCAATTCTGACCCGTGGTGAATCCTTTTTCCGTGGTTCGGTGACGATAAATTTCAGCCACTTTTTTCCGTCCCGTTCGAAGAGCTCCTTTTCCTCTGCATGAATCGAACTGGTGTAGGCACCTGTATCGAGCTTGGCATCGATACCCGACTCGACTCCGTCCAAGTAAATTTCTTCACGCCAGCCATACACCTGAACCGGATCGGGAGCAACCGGGCGCGCCACAGCCGGAGCTTCCGCATCCGCCTTTTCCGCTGCCGCCTCGTCGTCAGGATCAGCCGCTTCGGCCTCCGCTTTCGCATCCCCTTCCTTTGGCATGTCCTCCTCCTTCTTGGTGGACTCGGATTTCTCCTCGGTTTTTGCCTTCTCGTCGGGCACGGGCTCCTTTTTCGGAGCCTCCTCCGCCATCGAAGCACTTGAGAACGCGAGGACTGATAGCAACATCAGGAAACGCAGGTGTTTTTTTAGAAAGGGTGACATTGGCATGACGCGGGGCAGACTATCACCCGCTCTATCATGGAAATGCAATGGAATTATCAGGCATACAGACCTTCACGCTTGCCGGAAGTTTGGATTGAATTCCGCGCCAAGGGGGGGGACGCTCCCCCGCGATGACCCCTTCACAAAAAGGCTTCTCCATGCCCGCCGAGTGGACCCCGCAATCAGCTACATGGCTTTCATGGCCCGTCGATGACCCTCGCCATTGGGGTGGAGGAAAAAAGGAGATCATCTGGAGCAAGTTCTCTGAGATCGCTGCCGCCATTTCTCGCTACCAGAAAGTAAGGATCAACGCCCCCGATTCAAGCCACGGTGCGATTGCCAACGCTTGCAACCGCTCACGCACCAACCCGGAGAACCTCGAACTCTACAACCACCCCAACAACGACGTCTGGTGCCGCGATCATGGTCCCATCTTTGTTAAAAACTCAGTCACCGATGAAACCGCTCTCACCGACTGGGAATTCAATGCCTGGGGTGGCAAATTCGCACCATGGGATCTCGATGATGCCATTCCACAGAAAATCGCGGCCACGCTCCACCTCCCCGCTTTCAAGGGCGGTATGATCCTAGAGGGCGGAGCCATCGAAATCAACGGACGCGGCCAGCTTCTCACTACCGAGGCAGTGCTCCTCAACCCAAACCGCAACCCCCATCTCTCCCGCGAAGAGGTGGAGGAAAAACTCAGGGAAGGTCTAGGTGTCAGCGAAATTCTATGGCTGGAAAAGGGAATCGAAGGCGACGACACCGACGGCCACATTGACGATCTCGCTCGTTTCACCCACGAGAATACGATTCTTGCCTGCGAAGAACCTGACTCCTCCTCTCCCAACCATCCGGCATTGGACGGGAACATGGACCGGCTTCGAAATTTTCTCACTCCTTCCGGACGACCTTACGAGATCGTCCCCATTCACCTGCCACAAGCCTGCGAAATCCCTGGATGGCGGCTTCCGGTGCTTCCTGCCTCCTACGTGAATTTCCTAATCTTGAACCACGCAGTTCTCGTCCCTACCTTCCGCCAAGCGAAGAACGACGACCGCGCCCTAGGAATCATTCGCGAGCAGTTCCCGGACCGCGAGATCGTCCCGATTGATTGCCTCGATCTCGTGCAGGAAGGCGGCACTCTGCACTGTATTTCCCAGCAACAGCCCGCGTAGGTCGGAATAAGATCCACATTTGAAGTCACCATGCGAATTCTCTCCCTCTTTCTGGCAGTTCTTCTCCTTACTCAGTGCGGCGCTCCCCAGCCCCCCGTCTGCCGTATCATTCCTGCCTCGTCCCGCATACCGACCACCGATGCGATGGCAACGGCGAAGTCAAACTGGAACATCCTCTCCGACACTCGTCGGAAGGGCGATTGGCCCACAGCTCTCGCCGCCTACAACAACTCCATTCGCATTCTCTTCGACCAGATGCGTTGCGGGACCAACGACCTTGCCTCGGGTGCCCAACGCATTGGGACCGCCATCGCGCCTCCGTCAGGCAGCAATGAAAATGTCACCGCAGCTGATGCGGTATTCCCATCGACCTCAGTAAAAATCAGGTCCAAAGAGCGCCACCAGCTAGAGCCCGGAATCGGCATTCCGACTGTAACATGGAAAGCGACCTCTCCCGTAGGCGTCCCACGCCCCGACTTCTACCCACCGAACGGCCAGCCTAGAAATCTTACCGCCGTTCTAGATTTCTCGAAAAACCCGCCCACATGGAGGTTCCCGAAGCGCTGGATCACCAACAGCATCAAAATAGGAGGAACATCACATCACCTCGCAGCCGATTGGACCGCACCCATCGATTTCTTCTGGTACATGTGTGATCTGGACGATCTCCGAATCCAAAACGTCCTCCTCCCCGAACGTTTCACGCAGGAAACCGGACTCTATTTCCTCGAACCCTACAATCCGGAGAAAATCCCTGTGGTGATGGTTCACGGACTCGTATCCAGTCCCGATGCCTACCGCGATATCCTCAACGACCTGTCGCCCGAACCTTGGTTTCGCGAGAAATACCAAGTCTGGCTCTACAATTATCCAACTGGCACGCCTTGGCTCTACAACGCGATGCGCTTCCGCCAAATCATGGGCGAGGCATCAAACTACGCCCGCACCAAGGGCAGTGACACGAACCTGAAGAAAATGGTGATCCTCTCCCATTCCATGGGCGGACTTCTCACCCGCACCGCCGTCAGTGACCCCGGGACTGCCCTTTACAACACTCATTTCAAACTCCCCTTCGCCCAACTTGATATCAAACCAGAATCCCGCACTCAGATCCGCGAGGGACTTCTCTACGATCCCCTGACAGATCCGAAGCGCGTGGTCTTCATGGCTGTCCCACACCGAGGCAGCCCAATGGCAAATTTCCGAGGGACCGCATTCATCTCAAACCTCATACGCCTTCCGAAAACACTGACGGTCGGCATTCTCGACGCTACTCTCAAGGTCGCAACAGAAGGACTCACCGGCGATGCCGAAGTCGCGAAAGTCCGCCCGCCCACCTCCATCAGCAGCCTTTCTCCCAGCAGCCGCGGTTTCAAGGGACTCGCCGCCATGCCCCTTCCATCCAACATCACATTCCATACCATCGTCGGCGACAAAGGCCACGGAGACACTACAAACAGTAGCGATGGAGTGGTCCCCTACTGGTCGTCTCACGTCGAGCCAGTCGCTTCCGAACTCATTGTCGATTCGAACCACAGCGTGCCGAGCAACCCCGAAGCTGCCGACGAGATCAAACGGATTCTCCGCCTGCATCTAGAAACCGAAGGCATCCCTGTGCAAGCAAACGAAACTCCTCTCTCGATCCCCAACGCACGATGATTACCAACGTCCTCGGAACACCTCTCGAACCCTGCTGCACAGCCCCCATGACCGGATTCTACCGCGACGGATATTGCCGCACCGGTCCCGGAGACACCGGCCTGCATACCGTCTGCACACGCATGACCGCCGAGTTCCTAGAGTTTTCAAAGGCACATGGCAACGACCTCTCCACGCCCCGACCCGAGTATGAATTCCCAGGCCTAAAGCCCGGCGACCTCTGGTGCCTCTGCGTAACCCGCTGGACAGAAGCCCTCGCCGCCAATCTAGCTCCCCCCGTCCGCCTCGCCTCCTGCCACCTTTCCGTGCTTGAGTTTGCCGATCTCGAAACTCTCCAAGAGCATTCGTTTTGAAAAAGGAAAACCGCCGGGGAGTCCCTTCCCCGGCGGTCTTTAAAAAGTTATCCGACCGTTTCCCACACCCATGAGATTCGATGGACAACTGCTGTTACACCCTTACATGAAACCGACATTGTCGGTATTCAGGGGGGATAGACCTTCAACTCCTCTCGATGTTCAAACTTTCTGAAAAAAATCTCCGCCCCTGCCTTTCCATCCCCACAGTCCATCATTTTCTCCGAAGTCGAAAACGCGCAATTTCTCCCTCTACCTGAGCGTTCAAGGTTGATTCCCCGGCCTTCCTCCCCAAACCTACCCCCGATGCCAGACGACCACATCGATGTCCGCTACGTAGCGAAGCTCGCCCGCCTCGATCTCACCGAGGAAGAGATTGCCACCTTCCAAGGCCAGCTTGAATCCATTATCTCCCACGTGGAGTCGCTTTCCTCCGTCGCCCTGCCGGACGATCTCGAAACCTCTTCGAACTCGCGCCTCGCCATGATGCGCGATGATACTCCCGGCACCAGCCTCCCGCCAGAAGCCGTCCTCCTCAACGCACCCGACCAAGCACAGAACCAAATCCGCGTCCCCAAGGTCGTCGCCGATGCCTGATCGATAAACCCTGATTCAAACGAACGTTTCATGACCATCACTTCCCTACGTCAACAATTTCTCGATCTCTCAACCACCCCGATTGAGACTCTCGAAAATCTGGCAGCCAAGATCGAATCCGAAGACTCGATCACGAAAGCATACGTTTCATACGATCTCGAATCTGCGAAACAGACAGCTGCCATCTCAGATCCTCAAAAGCCCCTTAGCGGCATTCCAATTGGCATCAAAGACAATCTAAATACCACCGGTCAACCTTGCACCTGCGGTTCAAAATTTTTAGTAAAAAACTACAGATCCAACTATGATGCAACGGTTATTATAAAACTGAAAGAGGCCGGAGCCATCCCCTTCGGACGAATGAACATGGATGAGTTTGCAATGGGTTCCGCCACTGAGAACTCCGCGATCCAACTCACGCGCAACCCCCACGACCCGGACCGCATATCCGGAGGCTCATCAGGAGGCTCCGCTGCCGCCGTTGCTGCAGGCACCGCTTTCGCCACTCTTGGATCAGACACGGGAGGCTCGATCCGCCAACCCGCCTCCCATTGCGGAGTGGTCGGCCTGAAACCTACCTACGGCCGCGTTTCACGATACGGCCTCGTGGCGTTTGCTTCCTCGCTCGACCAGATCGGCCCCATCACCCGCTCCGTGGACGACGCAGCTCTCATCCTCCAAGTCATCGCCGGGCACGACCCAATGGATACCACTTCTTTGGATGCTCCGGTTCCCGACTACCTCTCCACGATCAATGACGGAGTCAAAGGCCTTCGACTCGGAATTCCCGAGGAATACTTCGGTGAAGGCATCCATCCTGGCGTTCGAGAAAATGTTGAAAAACGTATCCAATACCTTGAAATTCAGGGCGCTACGATTGTTCCAATTTCCTTACCACACACATCTCACGCAGTTGCCACCTATTACGTGATCGCCCCTGCGGAGGCATCCTCCAATCTCTCCCGCTTCGATGGCATTCGCTACGGAAACCGAGCCGAAAACCCCTCGGACATCGTAAACCTCTACCACCTATCCCGCGAACAAGGCTTCGGCCCCGAGGTAAAACGCCGCATCATCCTCGGCACCTACGTCCTTTCCTCAGGCTACTACGACGCCTATTACACCCGCGCCCAAAAGGTCCGGCAGCTAATCACCCGCGATTTCGAACAAGCGTTTCAAAAGGTCGATGCGATCATTTCACCCGTAGCCCCAACACCCGCTCGCCGAATCGGTGCCTGCTCGGACGATCCCCTCCAAGACTACCTTTCGGACATCTTCACAATCGCCGCCAACCTCGCCGGCATCCCAGCGATCTCAGTTCCCTGTGGAACCACCTCTTTTGACGGAGCTGACAATCTCCCCGTGGGCATCCAAATCCTAGCCCCCCATCTAGGCGAGCAAACCCTACTTCGCGTCGCAAAGGCCGCCGAAGCCAACATCTAATTTCAGCGTTTCAGTTTTCAGCATTTCAGCTTTTACCCAGTGATCCTCTCCTACTGCACGAACATCCACCCCGCAGAAAGCTGGGCAGAAACTCTCACCGCACTCCAAACACACGTTCTAAACGTTCGAGACAAATTACTATCTACCAAAGATCAACCTGCGAACAAGCCGTTTCCTATCGGCCTCCGCCTGTCCGCGCTCGCTGCAAGCCAGTTACTTGAAGGCGATCAACTCCCTCGTTTCCAGGATTGGCTCGCAGCAAACAACTCCTTTGTTTTCACCATCAACGGCTTCCCGTATGGTGCGTTTCACGGCACGCGAGTGAAGGAGAAAGTGTTCCTCCCAGATTGGACCGACCCAGCACGAATCACCTACACCAAACAACTGTTTGAAATTCTAGCTCAAATCGCACCGAAAAGTTCTGGTGGCTCGGTTTCCACACTTCCTGGCTCCCATAAGACATTTCATGCGGACGAATCAATCATCCGCTCCAATCTCTCCGACCTTGCTTGGTTCATCGAAGACCTTTCTCAGAAGCACCAAGTCGATCTTCACCTCGGCCTCGAGCCTGAACCACTTGGTCATTTCGAGAACACCGCCGAGACTCTCGCGTTTTTTGAACGACTTCACCACACGGCAAATTCTCCGGAAATCATCCGGAATCGCATTGGCCTGAACTTCGATTCCTGCCACTTCGCCATCGAGTTCGACGAAGCTGCCGCCTCCCTAGACGCGATTTCAAACTTCGCGGATATCCGCCTCTCCAAAATCCACCTTTCCAACGCACTCTCGCTCGATCCCCGCGACCCTGAAGCGATCGCTTCCATCCGAAAATTCGACGAGCCAACCTACTTTCACCAAGTCATCACTCGTCGCCCGGACGGTACTTTGCAGCGCTTCGCAGACCTTCCCCTCTTTCTTTCCGCCCTCGACTCGGGCAAGATCAACGCACAGGATTTCCACGAAGCACGAGTTCATTTCCACATCCCGCTCGATGCCGAACCCGCCGCTCCAATGAGATCCACCGATTTCCATGTCCGCGAAACATTGGCTTGGTGCCAGAAACACCCCAACGCCTGCCAACACTTCGAGATCGAAACCTACACTTGGGGAGTCCTCCCAGAAAATCTCCAACGCCCCGTGGAAGAGCAAATCGCCTCCGAATACCGCTGGGTCTTGGATCAACTCAAACACTCCGCAAAATAGCACCTCCTCAACACTGAAACCATCCAACTAGAAATCTTATGTCAGACATCAACATTACACTACACACCTCCCAAGGAGATATCGAAGCCACCTTCTATGCCTCCAGAACCCCCACGACCTGCGCGAATTTTCTCAATCTCGCCAAGCGCGGCTATTACGACGACGTAAAATTCCACCGCGTGATCCCGAACTTCATGATTCAGGGAGGCGATCCCACAGGCACCGGCAGAGGTGGCCCGGGATACAAGTTCGCCGATGAATTCGTGCGCGAACTCAGGCATGACAAAGCTGGGATTTTCTCGATGGCAAACGCTGGCCCCGGAACAAACGGCTCCCAGTTCTTCGTCACTCACAACGCCACTCCCCACCTCGATGGCAAACACACGGTTTTCGGTGAAGTGACCAAAGGACAGAGCGTCGTCGATGCCATCAAACAAGGCGACAAAATCACTTCCATCACCATCCACGACGCCACCACCGAGCTTTTCGAAAGTCAGAAGGACAACCTCGAGCACTGGAACTCCATTCTCGATAAAGCTTGATCCAAGGAGGAACGACGTCCTGCCACCCGACAACCTAGGAGCACATGTGGAGTCTTCCTCTTCCTTGAGGTTTGAAATTTAAAGTTTAAAGTTTCCCGAAGTGCTCCTAGACGTCAAAAACCTCACCACCCGCTTCCACACCCGCAACGGCATCGTCCATGCGGTCGAGGATGTTTCATTCTCCGTGGACCGCGGGCAGACCCTTGGCATCGTCGGTGAATCGGGTTCCGGGAAATCGGTCACTTGCTACTCGCTGCTTGGCCTGATCCCCATCCCGCCGGGACGCATCGAAGCTGGGAGCGCGGTATTCGACGGAGTCGATCTTCTGAAAGCTTCCGAAAAACAACTCCGCACGATCCGCGGAAAGCGCATCTCGATGATTTTCCAAGATCCGATGACCTCCCTGAATCCCTATATGCGGATCCGGGATCAGCTCACCGAACCGCTGGAACTTCATGAGAACCTGAAAGGAAAAGCAGCGCTCACCCGTGCCATCGACGCGCTCGCCGAGGTCGGCATCCCGGAGCCAGAGAAACGCATCGCCTCCTACCCACACGAGTTTTCCGGAGGAATGCGCCAGCGCGTCATGATTGCCATGGCCCTAATCACCAAACCAGAACTTCTCATCTGTGACGAACCGACCACCGCGCTCGATGTCACAGTCCAGAAACAGGTGCTCGATCTCATCCGTGAGCGTCAACGGGATCTCGGCACTGCCGTCATCTTCATCACTCACGATCTGGCCGTTGTTTCTGAGGTCTGCGATTCCATCAACGTGATGTATGCCGGTCGCTTCGTGGAAAGCGCCAGTCGCGCAGAACTCTTCGGAAATCCTCTGCACGCCTACACTCGTTCGCTGCTGCGATCCATCCCCGCAGCCCAACCGAAAGGGCAGCCACTCATCACGATTCCCGGTCTCCCACCGGATCTCACCCACCCCCCAAAAGGTTGCGCCTTCCAGCCACGCAATCTGCTAGGAAATCCCGAACTCTGCGTCACCGATCATCCACCCGAGATCACGGAAATCACTGCCGGTCACTTTGCCCAGAATTGCCCCGGTTGCCTCGCTAGAAATGAAAATTAAGCGATGGAGCGATCTATCGCTCTTTCAAGTCTTCAAACCAGCCGCCCCGCGCCGTCACCCACTTCCCTTTTTTCACGACTTTCGAGAAACCAAGGCCCTCCTTCGCCGCGGCTTCGAACACATCCCATGCCTGGCTGGCGAGGATTCCGGAAACGACGAGATCGCCTCCCTTCGCAAGCGACTTCCCAATGGTCGGCCATGCTTGGATGAGGACGGTGGAGAAAATGTTGGCGAGGACAACATCGTAGCCCATTTTTCGAGGCTTCCATTTCAGGACATCCTGCTCCTTGAATACGATATCCGGGGTGGCGTTGCGCTCGGCATTGCGTTTGGCGACACCGACTGCAAACGGATCGAAATCGCAGCCCCAAACTTCGGATGCACCAAGTTTGGCCGCACCAATGGCGAGCAATCCCGTGCCGGCTCCAAGATCGGCGACCGTCCATTTGGTGCCGACCCTTTCCTTCGCGATATCGACCAGAAACCTCATACAGGTGGAAGTCGTCGCATGGTCTCCCGTGCCGAAAGCCATTTCAGGAGGAATGACGATCAGTTCGCGGGATGAAAATTCTTTGCGGAGAGCGGCGAGTTCCTTCTTTCCTGTCTCGGCAGTGACGAGGAATTTGTCCCGGACTTTCAGAGGCTTCGGGGCTTCGGGGGCCTTTTTCCAATCGGCATCCTTGACCTTCCGAATCGATCCACCGAACTGACTGAAAATCGCGTCCGCCTCCTTTTTCGAGGAACAATAGACCTGAAGGCGCACGGATTTTCCGCCCTTGATGTATTCCAAAACAAAGTTCGGATTCCCCGCAAAACGCTCTTCCCATGCGTCAATCCACTGTGCTCCTGAGAGCTTCGACCAAAGATACATGGCTGAAAATTACAGGGATGGGGGGTGGGGTCAATGAGGATGAAGGGGAAGATCTTTACCGCGAATGGACGCAAATTTCCGCGAACGAAGAGAAGAATTTCATGCGCCAGGAATGAGATGTTTTCCCGGTGCTACCTAAGGAATTTTCTTTTCTGAAATTCGCGATCATTGGCGTCCATTCGCGGTTAAATTTTTATTTTTTCCCGTAGAGATCGGCCATTGCCAGCATCAGTGGTTCCAGGATTTCGTAATATTCATCCGCGGGGAGATCCTTCTTGCGGAGGAAGAGTTGATGGATCTCAAGTTCGAGTTGAGTTCGTTTCTCCCGGGCTTCCTGTGAGAGGAGATCAGGATTGGATTTCAGGAAGTGGATCCCCCGCGTGAGGGCACCGTCGGGGAGATGATCGGAGCTTTGAACCTCGGCTCGGAACCCTAGAAAGGCCGCCGTGGGTGTGGAGACTTTGTCGTTGTTGTCTTCGATGACGGAGTGCTCCTGAACGACACGTTGGGCATCGGTGTAGAAGGCTTCGGTTCTTGCGGAGGCTTCGAGGGTGGCTTCGAGTAGGGAAACTTCCCCATCGAGATCAAGATCCGCGTCTTCTGAGTTCAATGCATCCGCTAGTTTTTCGCCGAAGCGAGAATAGTTCTTTTGACCGGGACTGCGGGTGGAGGAGATGATGGCGCGATTTTCGCCAGCGAGATCATCGAGGAAAACCGCGCTTGCGGAGAAAAGGTTGAGGATGATGAGGCGTCGCTCGAAGGGCTGAAGGAGCGTAGCTACCTCTTTGGATTCGATATCGCCGCCACGTAGATTGAATTTCGCGGTGCGTCCGTCGTAGCTGCCGTGCCCTATCCAGACGAGCCAGAGATCTTCGCCAGTTTTTGGGAAAGACTCGATCGACTTTTCCAAGGCGGGACGATCTCCTTCCGCAGGTTGAGTATCGACGCCGATAGTGGTGGATTCGATGTTCCCCTTTTCTGCAATGTCCTGCCATGCCTTCGCTTGGCGGCGGAACTCTGTAGCGTAGGCAGACTCTCCGGGTTCACTGACGACGATGAGCATTTCCCTAGCTTCAGCCGCCATGGCAAATGGGATGGATAGCAGGAGAACTAGAATTACGAGAAATGGATTCATGGTAGTTTATTCCATCGACGGAGAGACCATTCGCCGATGAAGCAGAGGAAGGCAACGAGCATCCACCAAGCAGAGTGCCAGAGTGGTTCGGAGCGGGTTTCTTGAATGGGACGTGGGAAATTTTCCAAGCTGGCAACAAAGTCGTCGAGGTCACTCGGATTGAGGATCTTCCCTCCTGTGGTGGTGGCTAGGAGGTTCATGGTAGCCATGTCGGGCTCTAACGCTTGGAATTCGTCCTGGATGGAATTCACGACCCAACCGGTCGCGGCGGAGAGAGCAGGCTTCGTATCGGTGGCGCGGGTGGTTGCCTCGGCGAGGTATGGACCAGGGGTAGTGGATGAGTGTTTGGCGTTAAAAGCACCGGGTTCAGAAACATCCCGGCGGAGGGAAACGGAAGACCAAGTATCATCGGGACGGCGGACGCGTAGACGAACGTTCCCAGAATCGTCTGGATGGAAGTTTTCTCCAAGGAGTTCTGCAGTGAGCAAATTGGACGTGTCGGTTGCGGTTTCTGATTTCAGGGAGAGCGGCCGCGGCACGTCGGCGAGCAACCAACGCAGGGTCTGACGCCAAGTTTTATCGAGATCGGCGTGGGATTGAGGGTCGCGCAGGCCCCAGCGCCAGAGATCAGTCATCGCAAATACGGCGGTGCGTCCTTTTCCGTATCGGCGAGTGGCGATGGCAGGTGCCGTGCCATCGGAAAAACGGAGTTCGCCGACTTCCGTCGCACCGGGGCGGATGGCTCCCAGGCGGTGAACATTGTCGAAGACCGGCATGCGGGAAAGGCGGTTGCGCTCCTCATCTTCTGTTAGACGAAGGCGAGCCCACGGTTCTAACAGCCCTTCGCGAGTGAGGAAGAATCGGCCTTTTTCCGGGGCACCGGCGGGGGTACCGGGAGCAAGATATACGGGAAGCATATCCCCGATCGCAGTGTCCGCGTAGCCACCGGAATCCAGCGACTCCATGCCGCCGAGCATGGCGACGCTGCCACCGCGTTCGCTGACGAAGCGCTGGAGCAAGCGCTGCTGGTCGCGATCGAAAAATTCAGCTTCAACATCATCCAGGATCACCGCGTCGAAGGGGAAAAGCTCGGCGGCCGTTTTCGGAAAACCGGTAGCGAGTTCGTTCGAGTCCTTCGCGTTGAGGCGGATAAAGACGGGTTCGTCGAATCGCTCGGCCTCCTCCTGTTCTTCGAAGCCACGGTAAAGCGGATTACTCTTCTCCCCTGCCCGGCTGCGATAGTCAAATTTTGGCTCGCGGCGGGCAATACGGATGAGCGAGGTGAGGCTGATTTCGGTATCCTCGGCGAGAGCACGCTGGAGAAACTTGTGTTCGTAGTTCGGACGTCCACCAAGATAGAACACTCGATATGGGCCGGTATTGCGATTGGCGGCGACCGTACGGATATTGTTTTCGAGGGTGGCTTCTTTGATTTCCGATCCGTCTTCAATCGCCACACTCACTTGAAAAAACGCGGTTCCGGGTGCTTGCGGACGGATCTGGAAGCTGGCGACCCATGTTTCCTCATCGCGGACGACACGATGGCGTTTTTCCTCAACAGGCTTTCCGCCGTGCTCTCGGATGGTGGCGACCACAGTTTTTCCGGAAAGTCCGCGAGCGCTCACGGTGGCATCGATCATCACCGGAGCGTCTTCGAAAAGCGTTGCCTGAGCGGTGAGGTTCGCTAGGGAGACATCCGTGAGTTTGGTTTTCGGGGCGATTACTAATGGAAAAATGGGAGGAATCCCTTCGATTCCGCTCTGTATAACTGGGCTATCCGTCGGGCTGCCATCTGTGATGACCAAAATACCGGCCAAGGGTCTGCCATGGTAGCGATCACGAAGATCACTAAGTGCTTTTCCCAACGAGGATGCCTGCCCATCGAATTTTAGAGGGACGCTTGGGGATTGGCGGGCAAGGCGTGAATCGAACGCAAAGGTATCGAGGATGAAATCTTCTCCAAGCCTCTCCTGCCAGTCGCCGGGTCTTGGGGTCGTAAGTTCCGTGAGGGTGTCAGCTCGTGAAGCTTCTTCATTTCCATCTTGAAGGGTCATCGAAGCGCTATTGTCGAGCAGGACAGCCCAGTGATTCGTGCCGGGGCGGTTGAAGGTGCGAACGATTTCCGGACGAAGGATAAAGAGGAGGAGGAGGGCGAAGCCCAACCATTTCAAGCCACCCGCTAGCCAACGAAGCCGAACGGGCATACCGGTTTGGCGGCGGTAGCTGAGGAATAGGCCGACGGCAATCACAGCAAGCACAATGAGGCCTGGGATGAGCCAGCGGATTTCAGTCCAGACGATGTTCATTGAGTGCTGTTTTTATCGATGGATCCGGAGGGGGACATGATGGAGCATGGGTTTTCAACCCGTTCGCATTTGCTTGGCGAGGCGGACTTCCGACCTTTCGCGAGCGGGTTGAAAACCCATTCTCCATGTTCCCGGTTGACCTTCATTTTCCGAGTTCCTCGAAGTAACGGCGGACGATTTCCTCGTAGCGGTCAGGGACGGGATCGCGACCAACGGGCGCAAGGGCATCTTCCCGATTTAGCTCGTAGAGACGGGCATCGAGTTTCTCGGCCGCCTCCAGAAGAGGACGGAGGATCTCTTGCTCAATGGTTTCGTGGTCGGGAGCTTTGGACTGGCGTTTGAATTCCTTGCGGAGTTCACGGCTGGCCTTTCGGGCACGGGCGACGGATGTCTGGGCGTCGGCATCCTGGATGACTGCTTCAATGTCATAGAGTCGATCGCTCCATTCTTGGTATTCGCCACCCGTAATGGCATTGCCACCGCCGCCGCGGGAGGAGATACCCTCGGATCCCGAAGGAGAATTGCCTTCCCCTTTGCCTTCCCCTTTGCCTTCCCCTTTGCCTTCTCCTTTGCCTTCTCCTTTGCCTTCTCCTTTGCCTTCTCCTTTGCCTTCTCCTTTGCCTTCTCCTTTGCCTTCTCCTTTGCCTTCTCCTTTGCCTTCTCCTTTGCCTTCTCCTTTGCCTTCTCCTTTGCCTTCTCCTTTGCCTTCTCCTTTGCCTTCTCCTTTGCCTTCTCCTTTGCCTTCTCCTTTGCCTTCTCCTTTGCCTTCTCCTTTGCCCTGCCCCTTGCCTTCGCCTTTACCAGATTTTTCTCCCTCACCTTGGCCCTGACCTTTTCCTTTGCCTGGTTTTTCACCCTGGCCTTCGCCTTCTCCCTCGCCTGGGTTTGTGCCTTTGCCCTGCCCCTTACCTTCGCCTTCACCAGGTTCTTCTTCCTTCCCTTGGCCTTCGCCCTCGTTTTCACCGGGCTTTTCGCCTTCACCCGGGCCTTTTCCTTCAGCCTCGTCCTGTTTTTCTCCCGCTCCCCCCTTCTCTCCCTCCCTCGCTCCCTCTTCCCCCACGGGGAGCGCGCCGGCTTCTTCGGCGAGGCGGCGGAGTTCGTCGCGGGCGTAGGTGAGGGCTTGCTTCTCGTTGCCTAGGATTCGTTCAGCGGCAGATTCGATTTCCCTCGCCAGATTTTTAAGGCCTTCGGTAGCTTTGCCGGGGGCGGCAGGATCGCGGTCGTAGGGTTTGGCGTCGGCCATGTTTTCGAGGGCTTTTGCAAGGCCATCGTGGTCGGCTTGGCGGAGGGCTTCGGCGAGATCTTGGGCGACCAAGGGTTCGGATCGCTCGGCGGTTTCGGCAGTTTGTTTCAGATCTTCGACGAGTCTTTCAAAATGACGTTGCTGGCTTCTGGCATCGGGTCTCGATTCCTTGCTTTCGGTGAGACCGGTTGGTTTGCCTTCCGTAATTTCCTGCTGATTCGCTTCGAGTTCGCGCGCTTGGTCGCGGAGGGAGCGAAGCTGATTGGCGAGTTTCGCGGCACTTGTTTCACGAAAGTCTTCGTGGAGTTTCTCCAAATCCTCCTCGGTGCGGCGACCGGAAGCTAGGGCTTCACCTAGCTTGTTTTTCTCAAGATCTTCTTTTGCCTGACGAGCCTTTTCACGGGCTTCATCAAGGGCCTTGTTCTGATCTGGGCGGGTAGCTTTCTGATCGGGATCGGTGGTCTTTTCACGGAGTTCATCGATATCTGCGAGCATTTCCTTCTGCTGGTCACGGAGCTGTTTCAGGCGACGCTCGATCTCGGCTTTTTCGGCGGGGGTCTCGGCCTTATTGAGGGCCACCTGGAGGGCTTTCATCTCCTCGTTGAGGTCACGCTGGCGTTTGGCGAGTTCGGCGAGCCGATTAAGAATCGCCATGGCTTCGGCTGCTTCTTCGGAGGCTTCGGGCTTTGCTTGTTTCTCGTCCTTGTAGGGCGATTTCATGTCTTTCAGTTCAAGATCGTCCTTGGGCTTCTCCTCGCTTTCGGATGGCTGGCCGCCCTCGGACTGGATGATGACCGTTTTGTTGCTCATCATTTGGTATAGGAAGCGCAGGGCGGCTTGCTGGTGACCGATGGCGATATCGAGGGGTAAAGGGGCGAAATTGTCCTTAGCCTTGATGAGCTGACTGAGGGAGTCCTGCATTTCGAGACGCGCGTCGGTAATGATCTGCCGGACGGCGGGGTCGGTCTGCTCGGCTTCCATGGCCGTGGCCATCTCGACGGCAATTTCCTGAGAACTGACCAAAGTTTCAAGGTCTTTGGCGGGGGGCGGATTGGTGGAAATTTCAGCGTGGTCGCGCCGGGTGGACCAAGTGGAATTCAGGATATCGGTCTGGAGCTTGATGATTTTCGGCGGAGGTGGTGGACCTGCGCCGGGGGGCATTTTCTGCTGGTAGAATTCCTCGTCAAAGTTGCGAACGCTGACGAGATGAATGTCGCCATTGACGCGGCGAACTTTGCCATCGGGGGCGAGGTCTTCCGCCCAGGCGTTCCACATAATGAGATCGTTGGGCTTGGCTCCGGCAGCTTCGAGATCGACTTGGTGAGAAATCTTTGCTCCCCCCTTTTCATTAGCGGAGCGAGGTTCGACATCGATCCATTCCCTTCCATCGAGAGTGTATTTCATACCACTGGCGAGGAGTTCCGCATCGTCGGTGACGTTGGCTTCAAGAAGGACCTCCTGGATAGGAGTGACTTTGTCGTTTTTCAACGGGAGGACAATTCTTACAACGGGTGCTTTGTTGGGGATCAGTTTGATCTCGAGGACGTCGCGAGCTGAGTTTGTGCGACCTTTTTCATCCGTGAGCACGATGCGGTAGAGAGCGCTTTCGGTCAGGACTTTGGAAAGGAGGAAGCGTTTTCCATCCGAGGGATCAGGGGTGAGCGGGATGGGGTCCTTCTTTTTCGCCACGAGACTGGCGGTGAGTCCGGGGACGTTTGCAACGAGGGTGAGTTCTATGCGGGTCTGCTCGCCGGTGCGGATGGAGCGCGGATCCTTGAGGGTTTCAGGTTTCTTATTCAGGAATTCTGGGAAGTGGAGGACAGCCTCCGATGAGGTAAGAGCGGGGCGATCGAAGACGGTAATTTTGTAGGTAGGACTCTCGCCTTCTGGGACGACGACCTTGTATTCAAGTGATCCCGGCACGCTCTCGATACGCGCCTGATAGACCGGGCCGGTGAAGGGACGGACGAGTTCGATGGATTCCGTTTTCCCATCGGTGCCCTGGGTTTCCACAAAAGCCTTGGAGGGAATCACTCCACCGAATGTTGCCTGAATGGTGAGGGCGCTTCCGCGCTCAATTTCCGTGTCGCCGGGTTCGACTTTGATATCGAGAAAAGCCCGATCGATTTCCGTTTCGCCTAGGTTGTTGTGGACAGCTTTGTCGTGCCTAGGAAATGCAAAAATACAGGCGAAGATGAGGAAAAAGAAGAGAGCTAAGAAATTGAAACCTGTTAGGATGGCAAGGCGTGGTTTCGAAATACGATCCACCCAGTGGTCGCGCTCCGAGGCTGTGAGTGAGGACACGAGAAGGCGGGTCTGAAGGTAGGAATAATCGCCAGATTCCGGATCGGGGTTCTGCTCGATCGCAGCGAGCAGGGCGGTCTGGAGTTCAGGGTGCTCCTTCTCGATAGACTTCGCGATGCGGTGAGGATCGCGTAGTCCGCGGTGGCTCCAGAAATGTATGATTATGGGTAAAATCACCAGAGCAGCCACCACACTGAGGGCAAATTTCCCGCCGGAGTGACCGGACTGCCAGAGGTAAAACGAGACCGTAATGATCAGGAGCCATGTGATTGCGAGGGTGGTGTGGAAGCGTTGGCGACGACGGCGGTTGGCAATTTCCGCGAGAAGGATCTGAAGTTTCGGTATCATGTTCTTGCGGGAGTTAGATGTTTACCGGAGAGGGCCGCATAGACGGTCTCTACGAGGAAAAATACAGCGGCGGCGATGACAAGCCACCATCCCCAGTTCTGGCGGCGCTCTTGCTCAATACTCGAGAGTCGGTTGGTGATCTCAGCAAGTGCCGTAGCATCACCGGGTTCGTCGAGTGGGAGATTTATAGATGTGAGGCCAGCGAAGGGAGTGAGTTCGGATTCCGTAGGGTCGAGCTGGATGGAAAGAGAGATGTCTCCGGCTTGCACGATTCCAGGAGCTTCCGCGATCGAAGGCGGAACCGTGGGGATCTTGTCGCCGACGTAAAAGTTCTTAGCGTTTCCTAGGGAATCAGCGGCACGGGTCAGGAGTGAGTGGAGCAGCGGAGGAAATTTTGTCGTGAGGGCGAGCTGGCTATCAACGGGACGCCAGGTAGTGGTGAGGACGTGGAGGGTTCCCTTTCCGAGTGGAAAAACGAGCCATGCGGGATCGCCGGAATCGAAGCTGGCGATGATGGTGCCTTGTTCGGCGAGGACGGGTGGCAGGATGCGGTATTTCCAGATCCGGATGGAGGAGAAATCGGAGTAACGCGCATCGGCGAAAGGAGCGAAGACCGGGGACTCAAAGTTGATTTCTCCGAAACGGGCGTGGCTGGCAGGGCTAGCTTCATTGGCGGGGACTTCTGGTTGGTCGAGTATTTTCGCGAGAGCAAGAGAGGACGCGGGACCATCAAGGGCAAAGACGCCGGTGCCGCCTTTGGTGATGAACTCGCGAAGTTCTGCGATGGCTGTTTCACCGGGCTTTCCACCAGAGATTGCTAGAGCCGGAGGAGGATCGGGAAATGTGGTTGCGATTTCCACTTCGTAATCCGGGGTAGATGTCATGGCGCGGGTGAGGAAATAGAGGCTCTCGTTCGCATCGCTAGCGGGAGTTTCGTCGGGATACCAGATCTTCGCAAGCGGGCGGACTTTGGCTGTCCATTGGGCTTGGTTGTCGAAGGGATAGGTATCACCGGTGAGGGTGACTTCCCCTTCGGTGGCGATACCTTCTGGAGCTTCAAAAATCGCGCTCTCCCCAGGCGGAACTGTGACGAACTGGGTAGCATCGAAGCCGCTCCATTTGAGTGAGAAATCCGAATTTACGGAGCCTTCCGAATTGATAATGCGGACGCGAAGTGTTTCATCATCGCGCGGGAGCGTGCTGACTCCGGCATTTGTCCACTCACCCTCCGGGGAAACGGGATATGGGATCACTTGGACGGTGGTGGGCCAGACTTCGGCAGTAAGGCGCTCGACAGTCTGATCTTTTTGAAAATCTCCGATGAGGTGAATTTTCAAGGGGATGCCTTCATCGACTGAAGCGATGGTGGCCAGGAGGGAGGAATCTAAGACGGTGGATTCCCATGTGGCGATGATCGAACTGAGGGCCACTTTTGCCGCCTGTTTGCGCTCGGAGGGTGCGAGTTCGCGAGCGCGCGCTGCGCTGAGGACAGGTCGAAATTTTCCGGAAAAGGTTCCGACGGCAATCCAGTCGCCTTCCGGGAGGCGATCAACGATTTTCTCGGCTTGGGCGATGGCCATTTCGCTTGGCGTTCCGCGCATGCTGGCACTGGTGTCGATGAGCAGGAAATTCAAGGTGGCCCCGTCGGTCATTTCGGTGGGTTCATCCGGTGCTGGGAAAAATGGACGGGCAAAGGCGAAGGCGAGTAGCGCGAGGGCCAGACAGCGGAGGATGAGTAGGAGGATGTCCTGAATTCGGGCGCGGCGTTTTGTGACGATCGGACTGGCTTCAAGGAACATGAGGGAGGAGAACGCGACGGTTTGCTTGGGTCGATTCTTCCTCAAATGCAGGAGGATTGGCAGCGCGATAGCGGCCAGTCCGGCGAGGAACAATGGAGCGAGGAAGGCCATCAGTTGCTACGGGTGCGGGCCACTCGCGCTCCCCTGCCCTGTCGGTCGGCGAGGTATGCATGGAGGGCAGCTTCGAGGGGTTGGTCGGTGGAGAGAAGGTGGTGAATGATGCCGAGAGAATCGCAGTTACTTTTCAGAGCGGCCTGATGGGCGTTGAATTTTTCTAGGTATCCCGCGCGGACGGAATCGGGATCCGTCGGGAGGACAGCGCCTGATTCCATGTCCTCGAAATTGGCGGATTCATCGAAGGTAAAATTGATCTCGGTAGGATCGAGAACTTGTAGGAGGGTGATATCGCGGCCGCAGGCAGCAAGGGAGGAGAGAGGCGCTTTGAGTTCCTCCATAGGTGTTAGGAAATCGGAAATAACGAAGACTATGCCCTTCATTCGTCCACGCCCAAGGATCGTTTCGACAGGAGAATGAAGCCCGGCAGATTTTCCTTCGGCCGGGCGACTAAGCGCGGCGAGAATCGCGTGGAGATGGCCGGAGCGGTGGCGAGGCGGGAGGTAATCACGGGCGACTTCGTCGAAAGTGAGCAGACCGATTTCATCGCCCTGGCCGTGGAGAAAGACCGCGAGGGTGGCGGCGAGGGTGCGGGCGTATTCGAGTTTGGAATAGCCGGTGGAGCCGTATTCCATGGAGCGACTTAGATCTAGCAGGAGGTGAGAGCGGAGGTTTGTTTCCTCGCGGAATTTCCGGATGAAGGTCTTGTCGCGACGGGCAAGGACTTTCCAATCGAGGTAACGGATGTCATCGCCGGGAACATAGGCACGATACTCAGCGAATTCAGCAGAAAATCCGTGGCGGTGGCTGCGGTGAAGACCTTTCCAATAACCCTCGACCACGGAAAGCGCGCGCAGCTCGAGGCTGCGAATCCGCATCAGCGCCGCTGGATCGGCGAAGACGGATTTACGTTTTGTGGTGGAGTCGGCGGACACTTTTTCTATGGAAGCGGGACGTGTTTGATGAGCTTATCCACGATGACATCTGGAGTGATGCCTTCGGCCTCGGCGCGAAAGTTCGTGAGAACTCGGTGTCGCAGCACAGCATGGGCGAGTGCTTGAATATCGGACGGTGTCACGTGGGTGCCACCGTTGAGAAGGACGCGGGCTTTTGCTCCGATGACGAGGCATTGGGCGGCGCGGAGGCCAGCGCCCCAGTTGACCCATTCGTTGACAAAATCTGGTGCGCCGGGGCGGTTCGGGCGAGAGGCACTAGCGAGGCGGACGGCATAGCGGGCGGTTTCTTCTGCGATAGGAGTTTTTCTAACAACTTCTTGAAAAGCGAGCAGGTCCTCCCCGGTGAAGAGAGCTTCGATGGGCTCGTTGCGCTTCGAGGTGGTTTTGGTGACGACTGCGACCTCATCGTCCTCGCTGAGGTAGTCAATGCGGATGTCGAACATGAAGCGGTCGAGCTGGGCTTCGGGGAGCGGGTAGGTGCCTTCCATTTCAACGGGGTTTTTCGTGGCGAGCACGAAAAAGGGCTCCGCCAGAACATAGCGGGTGCCAGCGGCTGTGACTTGGTGCTCCTGCATGGCTTCGAGCAGGGCGGACTGAGTTTTCGGAGGGGTTCGGTTAATTTCATCAGCTAAAATGAGGTTCGCAAATAGTGGGCCTTTCACGAACTCCAAACGGCGACCGCCTTCCGGACTTTCGCCGAGGATTTCCGTGCCAGTAATGTCGGCGGGCATGAGATCCGGGGTGAACTGGATACGATTGAAGGAGAGATGGAAGAGGCTGGCCGTGGACTGGATGAGAAGAGTCTTCGCAAGACCCGGCGCGCCGGTGATGAGTGCGTGGCCACCGGCGAGCAGGGCGATGAGGAGTTGCTCGATGACTTCATCTTGGCCTTTGATGACTTTGGAAAGTTCGCGTTTGATACGGACTTTCCCTTCGGCGATACGGCGGACGGATTCCTCTTCGGAGTATTGGAGTTCGGACATGGTTGTGGGGAAGATTTTTTCACCGCGGAGGCGCGGAGGTCGCGGTGGGAACGCGGATCCGGGGTTGTGTATTATTGAGGTTTAGAGTTTAAAATTTAAAGTTTCCGGGGCTAGTGGGTCATGGAATAGACGATGATATTGATGCCCATCGGGTAGGCACGTTTCTCGCTGAATTCGGTGAAAAAGTAGGGATCCTCTCCCTCGCGCTCCCAGCCATCCCCAAGGTCGGTATTTCGACAGATGATGACCATCATTCGACCCTTCTCATCGAAGATCCCGTAATAGTGGACGTCCTTCCCCCCCTTCTCGTAGAAGATGCCGGTGGTGCGCCCGCTGAGTGCGAACTCAATTGAGGGCACTTGGGGCTTTTCCTTGAGCTGGAAAACAGTGCTGAAAATAGGGTGGTCGATCTCGAGTTCCTTGATGGGTCGATCGGGAAAAAGCTGCTCCATTTGCCACTTTGTAACCTGCCATTCCTCTTCACCCCAGAAGTCGTCGATCATGAGGAAACCGCCGTTCTCGAGATGAGCACGGAGGATGGTTTTTTCTCTCTCGTTCAGATGAAGTGACCCGGTCTCCAAGGTGTATAGGAAGGGATATTTTTTCAACTCAGGATCGGTGATCGCGAGGATGATGGGATCGGGATTGACCTTGATCGAGGTCATCTGTTGGAGCCTGAAGGAGAAATTCAAGTCGCTGTCAGGGTAATCGGTATGCCATTTGGGATGGAACTGGGGCCTGAGTCGCACGAACCGGAAAGTATCGTCGGGGAAGCGGGCATCATTCGTCCATTCGGCGACACCTCTGCGATCCGTGGGTATCTGAGCGGAGGCGGATTCGATGCCACAGGAAAACGCCGCTAGTATAAGGGGGAAAAGTTTCATTTTGATTCTTTCAGCGAGACAAGCAAATCGAGTGCGAGTTGGAAACGAGGGTTGTCTTCCAGTGCTTTGAGGACATGTCGGCGTGCGGCCCTAGGATCGGATTCTTCTAAGAGCACCGCTAATTCGTAGTGGAGCCGAGTGGCATCACGGGGTTCAAGGGCGAGCAGTGATTCGTAGTGATTCCGAGAGGAGCCTTCCTTTGCGAGGATGCGGTATGCTTGATCTTGAAAGGGGTTTGTTTCGAGCATGCGATCGGCATCCACTTTAGCTGCATCCTTCATTTTCAGGAGGCGGGCGGCCACCTCCGAACGGTTGGCATCCAGGGAATAAAGTTTCAGGAGGGCAACCCGCTCGCTTGCCTGATCGCCGAGTCCTTTGCAGGAGTCAGCAACAACTTGATACGGATTATAATCCTCCCGGATTTCTGGAACGGCACGGATTACCCGTTCGGCAAGAGTTTTGGCATCCTCCCACTTACCCTCTCTCAGATATTGAGAAGCGAGCATCATTGTAGAAGCGTAGTGCTTTGGATTGGCAGAAACCCATTTCTCGGGATCATCGCGGTATTCCTTATACTCTGTATCGGTAAGAGGTCTCCAGATGAGGTCGGGGCCGTAGGCTTGGGATTGCGCACGAGCAAATTTCTTGAACTCATCATTCAGCTCGGAAAGCGGAAGCGAGTGCGCTTCAAACGCCTTCTCGATGGGGACTGCCGAGGCGAGGTCATTGAGAATCTCCTGCATAGCCTCGATCCCGAAACGCTCGATCATGAACTCCACAACGAGCGAAGACTGGAAGTATCCGAGCATGATGTCGCGCCCAGCGAAGAGCTTGTCGAGAGATTCAATCGGAGAGAGTTCATCCTCAAGGAGTCGTGCCCGGAATTCGGAAGTCATCCCCTGCCCCCAACCTTCGCGCGCCTGCCGCTCCTCGTAGACACTGATGCCCTCCGAAAGCCAACGCGGAATCCGATGGCGGCTCATATCAAGCGTAATGGTATGTGCCATTTCATGCCAGAGCACCGCCTCCCAGTTCGCTCGACCCAGCCTTCCGCGTGGACTGGTCATCGTGATCAGAGGTCCGAAGCAGACACCTAGAAACGATTCTCCACCTGGTAAGCCAAACGTCCGAATTGCGAAATCCTCCTGCTCCGGGAGCATCTCCACCATCACGGGCCGGGTGAGTTTCATCCCGTATTTTTCCGAGAGAGTCTCCTTCGCCAACACAGCGAGATCCATGGCCCGCTGCCCGAAGACCGCCATATCTTCCGGAGACATCCGGAGCATCACCTCGCTTTTCTCCAAAACAGGATACGCAGCGATCTTGTCGCGCAGAGCCATGAGATTGAAGGCACCCACATGATACGGATCCAGTTCATGGGAGCGCGCGACGTTTCTCCAGCCATCCTCGAGTTCTCCGAAACGGAGTTGGTTGGATCCCAGCTCAAAGAGAATTTCCGGCTCATCCGGGGAAGCGAATGCCGCCTTTTTTAGATACACCAAAGCCTCCGAGAATCGATATTTACCGGCCAAGGTCTCACCGACGATGCTCCAGACAGCCGGATTCTCCGGCCAAAATTTGCGCGCCTGCTTCAAGGATTTTTCCGCCGCCTCCACATCCTCATTGATCAGAGAGATCGCAGCTGCAAGTCCGTGGGCCTCGGGATGGGACGGATTTGTTTTGAAAATCCGCTCCAGTGTCTCCTGCGCACTCTTGAAATCTTTCGCACCCGTTTGCCGCTTCGCTTTATACAATAGAGCGTCAGAAAAATTTGGATTCACCCCAAGCGCCAGATCCACAAATCCGAGGATCCCCTCCTCCTCGTTCACCTCAGCATCGGGCAAAGGAACTCCCGCCAACTCCATACCAAAGAGGAATTCCGCATCACCGGGAAACAACTTGAGACCCGCGCGGAAATTTTCAGCCGCCAACTCCATATCATGGTGTTTCAATCCAAGCCGAGCGATCACCAGATACGTGCTCCGACTCTTCAGATCTGCTTCTTTGGCAGGTTCCAAGAGTTCTGTGAGGACCCTTCGTCCATCCGCCCCCGCGAGCATCGCCAGTTCCGCATAAGCGACAACGGCAGCAGTCCCGTCGTTCCAAGGAGGCTCGGGCACACCGTTCAATAGCATATCAACGACACCCTTCGCGTTCTCGATCCCACCTGTCGCCCGAAATACTTTCGCAACCTCCACCACTTGGACAGGATCGTATCGATTCCTGCGCCAGTAGTTTACCGCTCTCGCATTCGCCTCGGTGTATTTTCCCAAGGCAAGAAGCGAGCGAAGTTCCAGTGCGACGAACTCTGGAGACACCCCATCTGCGCGCCCGTTCTTAATTACTTCCAAACATTTGGCGTATTCGCCCTTCGAGAAATGATCTTCCGCGTCTTCCCTCTGTGCATACCCGGCCTCAATTGACCATGCCACCAGCACAACGGAGACAACGCGAATCAGATTAACGGCTTTTTCCAATTTCAACGTTCATTGGCTATCATCACCGCAACGTCAGTGAAAGCACATATAAGGGATAAAGGGAAAAAGTGGTGGCCCAACCCGGATTCGAACCAGGGACACGCGGATTTTCAATCCGCTGCTCTACCAACTGAGCTATTGGGCCACACAGCGCTGCGTTGCCAGAGGGCTTCGCGAGCGGGCGGCGAGTAAGTCTCGACGCGGCGAGTTTGACAACCCAAAAATCGTTCGGAAACGAAAAATGATTCGAAGGGGCCATCTGGAGTCCTATCCCTTGCCCGCTGTGCTAGGAAGGTGGCCCACTCTATGCGCGGGTTTGTCCGATTCCATGCTCACAATTTCCGCCAAGAGATTCGAAGCGTGACGACCCCGTCACACTCTTGCCCTGCTGTCTTCTGTCCGGCCCGTCACATTCGGTCGCCCTTTCTATGAACCTTTTTCTTATCGATGCCATCGGCCCGTTTTTCCGGAACTACGGGAAGAGCCGGATCAACTGGTCGAAGATTCCGTTCACCCACCTGAAGACGGAAGGCCCGGAGGCGGAGCAGCAGTGGGCGGGAATCCTTACCGACATGCGAGACTTCGCGAGGGAGGTGAAGGCGATCGGCTACAATGCAGTGACGCTGGACGATCTGGCCCACTTGGCGAGGTATGCGCTCCATGAGCCGGAGATTGCTCGGGAAATCGAGTTTTTCCGGGAGAAGTTCCGGGAGATTTTCGAGATACTGACGGTGGAGTATGGCCTACAGATATTCTTGACCAGTGACATCATCCCGCTCACTCCGGCGATCGAAGCGGAGTATGAGAAGAACTTGGATGGTCTGGAAGACTACTACATTTCTCTGGTGGATCAGATTCTGGATGATTTCCCGCAGATCTCCGGCCTGATCCTGCGCATCGGGGAAAGCGATGGGAACGATGTCAAAGACCTGATCCGCACGCGCCTGCACCTGCGCAATCCACGGGAAACGAACGGGCTGCTGAAAAAGCTGATGCCGCACTTCGACTCGCGGGAGAAAAAGCTGATCCTGCGGACGTGGACGGTGGGCGCGCACCGGATCGGCGATCTGATCTGGCACCGGGGCACGTTGGAGGAAACGCTGGAGGGGCTGGACTCGCCGAACTTCATCGTCTCCATGAAGCACGGGGAAAGTGATTTCTTCCGCTACATCCCACTCAATCGCGCGTTTTTCCGGGTGAAGCAGGCGAAGATCATCGAGCTACAAGGGCGGCGTGAGTACGAGGGTGCGGGCGAGTATCCATCATTTATCGGGCGCGCTTGTGAGAAATTCGCGCGGGAGCTGGAGGGTGCGGACAATGTCGTGGGCATGTCGATGTGGTGCCAAACGGGGGGCTGGCACCGTTTCCGCAGGCTGGCGTTTCTGGAGGGAAACAAGCACTCGGACATCTGGATCCGCCTGAATGTGGTGGTGGCGTTGCGGGTTTTCCAAGAAGGGAAAAGCGTGGAGCAAGCTATCGAGGGATTGGTTGGTAGAGAGCGTGCCCCGGCGACCTTGGAGCTACTAGGGCATGCCGACACACTGATCCACGAGCTGCTCTACATGGAGGAATTCGCGCGGCAGAAACTATTTTTCCGCCGAGTCAGGATTCCTCCGTTGATGAACGTGATATGGGACTGCCTGTTCATCAATCATGCGGTCTCGAAGATCCTGCGCCACTTCGTGCCAGATGCGGAGCAAACGATACGCGCGGGCGAGGGCGCGCTTTCGCTGTTCCCAACGATGATACACCTCGCAAGGGAAGCGGAGCTGCCGGTGGAGGACATCGAGCACATGCGGGATTTCTTCGCGCTACTGGCACTTGCACGGCGCTACTATTTCCTTCCCTTCGACGAGCAGCTGTGCGAGCAGATCCGCGACGCGAAGCGGACCTACAAGCAGCGCTATCCGAAGGATGTGCGGGAGAGATACCGGATCAAGCTCTCCTTTGAGCCGTTCAAGGTGAAGCGTCGCACCATCTCATGGGTATCTGGATTTCTCCTGCGGAAAAAACGCGGCTACCGGATTACTGATCACCTTTTCACCCTGCATCTGATCGGGTTCATGTACCGGCTCTTCACCCCACGCGATCCGAAGCGCATGCCGAAATTTCTGCGGAAATCCGCGATGGGGATCGAGACACTCTTTAAATAGCAGGAGATCGTTTTTCAGTATTCCCCATTGCTTATTCTCCACTCATCATTTCGGCCATGGACCGCCGCCATTTCATAAAAACCACCGCCGCCGCTCTCGCAACGACCGGAGTTCTTTCCGCCAGAGAAAACGGAAGCAAGCCCCTCTTCGGCTTCGACAACTTCTCGATCCGCGCCTTCGGATGGAAGGCAGACCGGCTACTGGACTACGCGGCGGAGCAGAAGGTGAGCGCGGTGCTGTTCTCGGATCTGGATGTATATGAATCCCATGAGGACACGTATCTCAAAGACCTTTCAGCCAAGGCACAGGGCCTAGGCGTGAAGATCTACGCGGGCACGGGCGGCATGTGCCCGACGGCGCACCGCTTCTCCGACAAATGGGGCACGGCGGAGGAAATGCTTTCGCTGACGCTAAAAATCGCGTCGAAACTCGGCTCTCCCGTGGCCCGGTGCTATCAGGGGTTTTCTAATGATCGACGCTCTCCCGGTGGGATCCAAGCGCGCAATGAAGACACGCTCAAAGTACTCGCGGCGGTGAAGGCGGAGGCGCTGGATCTGGGGGTAAAAATCGCCATCGAGAACCACGCCGGGGACATGCAGGGCTGGGAGCTAGCGCGGTTGATCGAGCGGGCGGGTCCGGAATTCGTCGGTGCAACAATCGATCCCGGCAACGCCACTTGGACTTTGGAGACGCCGATGGACAATCTCGAAGCGCTCGGCCCGCACATCCTTTGCTCCGGCATTCGCAACTCTATGGTCTGGGAGACGGAGGACGGCGCGGCAGTCGCTTGGACCGCCCTCGGTGACGGACTCGTGGATATGAATGCCTACGCAAAACGCTATCGGGAACTGGCTCCGGAGGCTCCTTTCATCATTGAATCCATCTCGGGCTTCTCGAAACCTTTTCCTTACCTACTGCCGGAGTTCTGGCAAGGGTATGAAGAAATCCCCGCAAAAAACTTCGCCGGTTTCCTCGCGCTTGCAAAAGAAGGAGAAGCGATCCCTGCCTTCGTCAAGCCAGCGGAGAATCCAACGGAGGCGGAGCAGGCATTCCAGAAAGAGGATCTAGAGAAATCCATCGCTTGGTGCCACGCGAACCTCGCCTGAGTCGGGTTCATTTCCTTGGCGTTTCGGGGAAAGCTCGTAGAGTCCTGCCCAACCATGCATCCGGACCTCCAAAGCCTCCTCCAGCAACGCGTCGAAGTTATTGCGAACCACGAATTTCGCGACCGCGACCCCGCCGCCCATCTCGATGCACTCAAAGACGTTTCCGAAAAGATCGGAACATACACGGAGGCGCATCTTGCGGAATTCGACGGGAGGCTGCGCCACTATCTAACGAACTCATCCTACCAGAAAGCCCTCGGACACCTTCAACAGAACCCATGAAAGCCCTTTTCCTCTCCCTGCTACTCGCCACCCCACTCGCGGCGAAGCCGAACATCGTATTCATCTTCGCGGATGATCTCGGCTACAACGACCTTTCCTGCTACGGGCAGAAAAATTTCACCACTCCACACCTCGACAAGCTTGCGGCATCCGGCATTCGTTTCACCAGTCATTACTCGGGTGCGACGGTCTGTGCGCCCTCGCGCTGCTCATTGATGACGGGAAAGGACGGTGGCCACGCTGCCATCCGCGGTAACGGACCGCTGGCCCTCCCGGAGAGCCAGACGAACGTCGCCGAGATCCTGAAACAGGCCGGCTACCACACGGCGATGATCGGTAAATCCTGTGTCACTGGATCTGGCGAAAATTTCAATCCCAAAACAGTCCTGGACCATGGCTTCGACTATTTTTACGGCACTCTCGACCACAAAACAGGCCATTTTCGCTTCCCGAAGTTTGTTTATCAGGACACGGAGAAAGTGGAATTCCCCGGCAACAAACTCCACACTGGGACCGACTACGATGCGACGCTCTACACGAATGAGGCACTCGGCTATATCGAGAAGCAGAGCCCGGAGAAACCCTTTTTCCTCCTCCTTTCTTATCCCATCCCCCATGCCTCAGTCATCGCGCCAGAGGAGGAGCGAAATGGTGCCCGACCGCTGGTGAAGAACGAGGTCGTCCACAAGGGTTCCAAGCACTACACGAACACCCCCGAGGTGAAGGCGAACTACATCGGCATGATCGAGGTGCTGGACGATGCGGTGGGTTCCATCTCCGCCCAACTCGGAAAACAGGGATTATTGGAAGACACGCTCATCGTTTTCAGCAGTGACAACGGCCCGCACTTCGAGGGTGGATATCATCCGGATCTGCTCGACTCCAACGGCCCGCTGCGCGGTGGCAAGCGAGACCTATATGAGGGCGGCATTCGCATTCCGTACATCATTTCGTGGCCCGCTGCGATCAAGCCCGGCCAGACCAGCGATCACCCCTCCGCCTTCTGGGACTTCCTCCCGACGGTCTGCGAAATCACCGACAGTCCTGTGCCGAAAAACATCCAGGGTATCTCCTACGCACCCACTCTGCTCGGAGACGGCGAGCAGAAAAAACACGAGACTCTCTACTGGGAATTTCACGAAAAGGACGGACGCCGCGCTCTCCGCCAAGGCGATTGGAAGCTCGTGCAATACAACCTCACGAAACCCGACAAACTCACCACTGAGCTGTTCCTTCTCTCCGAAGATTTGGGCGAAGATAATGACCTTTCAAAAAAGAATCCGGAGAAGCTCGCGGAGTTGCTCACCCTCATCGAGGCGGCCCGCGTCCCCTCGACGCTCTTCCCCTACCCGGCGCTCGACAAGTGACCGCATGACATCACCCTCAAATTGAGAGTCCGCCCCTAGATATCGCTTCCCGTGCTCACCAGCCTGCGCCTCCAGAATTTCCGTTGCTTCGAGTCGCTCGCTGTCGACGTGCCTGCCGAGGGCGCGATTTTTATTGGGGAAAACGCGCAGGGAAAGACCTCAGTCCTGGAGGCCGTCTGCACTCTTGTCCGACTCCACTCGCCACGCACGAACCGCTTCAATACACTTGCGAAAATTTCCACATCTGGTTTCGGCATCGCGGGTGATCCATGGGACTGCGAGCGCAAGGTGCAGCAGAAGACGACAGGCCTCATGCTGAAATGCGATGGCGAGCTGCGCTCCTCCCGCACAGAGTATCTCGCAGATGGCGGGCTCATCGTCTGGATGGGCAACGAGGATCTCGGACTGATCCGCGGCCCCGGCGAGGCGCGGAGGCACTTTCTCGATTTCCTCGGTGCCCAACTCGATCCGAAATACCGCACCGCCTACACCCGCTACCGCCGCGCACTCAAAGCCAAGAACCTGCTCCTAAAAGAACCCCGCTTGCGCCTTCCTGAGTTGATCGCCTGGGAGGACATTCTCATCGAGCATGGCAGTTTCCTCACGGAAAGCCGCGCCCGCATCCTGGCAGAACTTTCCCCTCTCGCTGCCACCGCTCAATCGGATATTTCTGGGAAAAACGAAGCACTGACCCTCACCTACATCCCCGCTTCCGGCCCATCGATGAAAGACTCCGTCCTCCAAGCGAGGAAGCGCGAAATCGCTACCCGCCAGGCAGTGATCGGCCCCCACCGGGATGATGTCTCCATTCGGCTTCACGGAATGCCCGCTAGCGAATATGCTAGCGAGGGCCAGCAGCGTACCATCGCCCTTGCTCTGAAACTCGCCCAAGGCGATTTGCTCCGCCAGCAGACATCCCGCACGCCGATTTATCTCCTGGACGATATTTTTGGCGAACTCGACCCGGCACGCCGCAACGCGCTCCTACGCCACCTCCCGCCCCACGCTCAGAAATGGATCACCACCACTCATCTCGATTGGCTGGACACCTCGGCGGACGATCCCCAACTGCCTATACTTCGGGTTGGGAACGGGAAAATTTCCTGAATAACTCTCACGCCACTCCGTCTTATCGCGCAAACGTCCGTGCCTCCACCGGTCCTGATTGACCAAAAGCATCCACGGAGCTATTTTTCCGAACCATGAAAAAGGTAATTTCCCTGATTCTTCCTTTCCTGACCCTTTCCTTGGCGAGTGCGGAGATCACTCGCGAGCGGAACACGGGCCTCGATTCCGATCCAGATGTCATTTACCTGAACCACGTTGTGGAGAAGCCCGTCAAACTGCGCGTGATCAAAGAAGCACCCGTTTATTCGGACAAAGAAGGAAACCGTCGGCTCGGATTTCTCAAGGCAGATCAGACCGTGGAACTGGAGGGCATGACCGACAAAGTATATCGTGTGCGCGGACAAGGAACTCGCAATGGCATCGCCGGATGGGTCGGCACCTGGGCATTTTCCCACCCGGACAAGGAATTCGTGCCGAAACTCAAGGAACTCTACGAGCGCCAAATCACTGTGAATGAGATTATCGATTCGGGTGGCATCGCCGTGGGCATGACAATGGACGAGGTCTCGGAATCCCGAGGCACTCCCACGAAAACCTCAGTCCGCCGCACTGCCAAGGGAGAATCCGGTGCCTGGGAATTTATCGATTACGAAGAAATCCGCCACTACATCACTCGGGTGGATCCAGTATCCGGACAGGCATTCCGCCAGCTTTCTCACATCACGCAAGAGGAGCGCGGGAAGACGGTGGTCGAGTTCGAGGAAGGCGTGGTCACCGCGGTCCAAGAAAGCGAAGACAACTCGGGCGGCACGGTGCGCATCGTCGTCCCGCCGCTCGTCTTCGGCTGGTAGATGGCAAGTCTGCCCCTAGCGGGTGCCGAGTTTATAGATCTCTTCTGCCTGTGGCAGCGTGACTTCGTAGAGCACACCCTCCAATGGCACATCCACAACGATTCTTCCCGTCTGCGGATCGTGAGGATACCGCTCCGCGAGCTTTGGCGCGCGATCAAATGCATCCTTCGGCAACGTCACGGTAAATTTCCCGCCATATTGGTTCGATTGGAAAAGTCGTTCCGCGGCTTTCTCCTGTTGCCTACGGTTCTCGATCGTCAGCCCAAGACGCTCGAAAAGAGTATCCTCCCCTTGCTTGGCAAAGCCGATACGGTTGGATTCGGAATCCCCCGCCGCGCCCTCCAGCGTAAGGTTGATCGCATCTCCAAGCTCGTCGTCATTGAGAATCGCATCTCCGAACGCATTGGCACCGCCAGCATCGTTGAAAAGGCGCGACTCATCGTCCGTCGGCTGCCGGACGGTCATATTGCCTTCCATAGTAAAAATATCGCCCGCACGCAAATTTACGTCCGTCACCTCGAGACGGCCACCTAGACTCTTCAAATGGAAGGATCCATTACGAAAATCGAGACGGCGGTAGTTGTTAAATGCGTCAACCACGCTCAACGCTCGGAGCAGGTGGACCCTATCCCGTAGAATTAGAACATCCTCCCCCTCAAGGTTGACATCTCCCTCGAATCCGAGCCCCTCAGTAGAGTTGGTGGATCCCGAAACTTCGAACTCTCCGGAAATGGTCCCTTCTACGAAATTTCTCGTCACCACCGGCACGATAGAAGACACATTCACTTTCCTTAGAGCTACCGCACCGGAAACGGCAGGCCTTTGCCCCGCCCTGATCTTGATCCCCTTGAAGAAGACAAAGCCCTCCCCTTTGATGAACGTTCCTTTTTCGATCGTCACACCATTGCGGTCGCAGAGAACGTCGAGTTCCTTGATTTCCAATTTTTTGAGCCAATTTTGCGTAAATGTTCCGCCGCGAAATCTAAGCCTCCACCCTTCCGGAACTCGTTGCGCCCGCATCTTGCTTCCAAGGACTGCTCCCCTAGTCCGCTCCGAATAGCCCCACCGGATGTTTGCATCGGCCACTTGGATCGCATCGATCCGAATCTTTTCGCTATCCTGAAAGAGCACATCCGCCATGCCCTGCGCCGCCTCGTCCGAATCGGCCCCTGCCCGCAAGCCAAGATCTAACCTAGAAATCTCGATCAGGCCCGGATCCCATTGTTCACGAAAACGGTCCAGCATTCCCTGCCGGCATTTGAGACTCCGTATGTCGAGTCCCGTGAAAAACGTATCCTCATCACCCGTGGCGCCGAGTAGACCGATGTAAAACTCGCCTTGCTCGATGTCGAAATGCTTGAGGTCCACCTCTGTCGCACTGAGTTTCTCCTTCAAAGCCTCTTGGAGAGATTCCACGTAACCATCGGTATCCGTCTGGCGCACAAGAAAGATCCAGACACCTATCGCCACGATGACGAGGAAAACCGACACGCGGGCCACCAGCTTGAGGAAATGAAACAGGAACGCCCCTTTCGCACCACCGCCCGAAAACGAATAACGCAGCTGAAACCAGAATCCTTGGCTAGACACCCATTGCCCCAACCGTTCTTGGAAGTTTTGCGATTGCTCATTCTCGACCTCTACGTTCATGCTTCGGGCACATCAAACCCGCCCAACCGGGGTCTTACGAGAAGAATCTACCAAACCAGCCACCACGACCTTACCTCTTGGAAACCAACGACTACAAAGTCCAGCTCGAGATCTTCGAGGGGCCGCTCGATCTCCTCCTTTACCTCATCAAGAAGGACGAGCTGGATATCCACACGATTTCCATTGAGCGTATCACGAAGCAATATCTCGACTACATCAATACCTTCAAGCTGCTCAACATTGACCTCGCCTCCGAGTTCATCGTCATGGCTGCGAACCTGATGTATCTCAAGTCCCGAACTCTTCTCCCACGCACCGAGCAACCACCCGAAGAAGACGCAGAGGATGATGATCCCCGCTGGGAGCTCATTCGCCAGCTCATCGAATACAAGAAATTCAAGGATGCTGCCGGATTTCTCTCCATCCGCGAGCTGGAACAGCAAGGCCGCTACGCCCATCAGCCAGATCCCGGAGACAAACCTCCCGAAGCCCCTCCTACTCTAGCCGAGGTCTCCATCTTCGACCTCATCCGCGCGTTCCAGAACGTTCTCAAGCGATTCGAGGAATCCCACGACCTTGGCGACATCGTCGATGACCGCTTTACCGTAGCGGACAAGATCGAGTTCCTGCTGGATCACTTTCTCCCCGGCCAGGAACTGTCGTTCGACGCCCTTTTCCAGACCGCCACCACCAAGTCCGAGGTCATCGTCACCTTCCTCGCCGTGCTTGAGCTTATGAAGCTCAACCAATTCGTCGTGCGTCAGTCCAGCCTACTGGCTACCATTACTGTGCAGCGCCGCACCGCCATCGATATGGAACACGAGGACCCTCCGGAGGAAGAACCCACGACCGCTCTTTGACTTACCCCATTTTCCGCACTTCAATACACCACTATGAAAAAAACAATCATCCTAGGCCTCTTCTCCCTTGCCACGTTGGCCTGTTCGCAAGCAGAACCAGTCATGCCTGAAACACCAAAAGACGTCGCCGCCGCACCTGCAGATGCCGAAACAACCGCCTCTGGACTCGCCTCGAAAATCATCGAAAAAGGCTCCGGAAAGGCCAACCCGAAAGCCACCGACACCGTCACCGTCCACTACTCCGGATGGACTACGGACGGAAAACTCTTCGACTCCTCCGTAAAACGCGGCAAACCCACCTCATTCCCCCTTAACGGTGTCATCGCCGGCTGGACCGAAGGCGTACAACTCATGACCGAGGGCGAAAAACGCCGCTTCTGGATCCCTGCGAAAATGGCCTACGGCGAAAACCCACCCGCAGGCTATCCTGCCGGAGTCCTCGTGTTCGATATCGAACTCATCAAAATCGGCAAATGAACCGAATCTCCGGAGTTCCCCGCCTTGCCGCACTTTGCGTCACGGGCGCTTTCATTTCTTCCTGCGCTTCTGACTCTTCGGAAAAGCCCGTTCAGCCGCTTGATCCCACGAAAGCGCTGGCACAGGAAGCGCCTGCCACAACCCCGCTCGCTCCCTCTTCGCCGGGACGACTTACCCGCATGCCTTTGGGCGACCTGTATCAGCTCGTCCAGAGCGATGCCGCCGTCATCTACGACGTGCGCCCCACTTTGAATTACAAGCTCGGTCACGTCCCCGGTGCCATCAGCTGGCCGAAGGGAAATTTCGAACAAGATCTCGCCAAGCACGAGCCCCGTATCCGAGCCGCCAACGCAGGAAATACCCCCGTCGTCATCTATTGCACCGATATGGCCTGCCCCGACGCGATGAGTGTCGGCAACAGCCTCGTCTCCCTAGGTCACTCCGTGTCCATCCTCCAAGGCGGCTACGAAGCTTGGAAAATCGCTACCGAGTAGTCATCGCGATTTCTTCCGAAAGGATTTCCCGTCCCGTGTTGGCGAGAATCACGCATTAGGCGGCCCGAATCCTGGGTGGACATTTCCGCCATTTCATTTTAACAGCGTCCCCGCATCCATGATCCAGTTCAAAAACGTAACCGCAGATTCTGTCGCCAATCTTTACTTCGACAACAAGGTCGTGTCCCACTCCATCCACTTTGAGGACGGTTCCAAGAAAACCCTCGGAATCATTTTCCCTGGCACCTACCGATTTGATACAGCCGCTCCCGAGTTGATGGAAATCACCGATGGCTCCTGCGAGGTAGTCATCGACGGCTCCGATACCACACGTTTCATCCCCACGGACGAATCATTCGAAGTCGCAGAAAACAGTGGTTTCTCGATCACCGTGCATTCCGGTGTCTGCCAGTATGTCTGCAACTACCTCTGAGCAATAGCTCAGCCCCGCGCGCGATGTCCGGCCACTCCAGAATCCTTTTTCTCCTGGCATCGCTCGGGCTGTCGTCCTGCAATTTTGTAACTCTTCCACCTCCGCCCGCTCCTCCGCCAGAGCTAGTGGAGAAAAACACCGTTTCCACCTACACCCCGGAGCGACCTCCTGAAGTCCAGGTCTGGCTCATCGCGGACAAGCTCCACACCGGCATGGTGTTCCCCTACGACTGGCTCATCGAATCCGGCTTCGTCCCTCCGGAAAATTTCCCAAAAGCAAAATACCTTACCTTCTCCTGGGGAGATCGTATCGCCTACGTCAACGAGCGCTGGCTCTCCGCGCCGGAGATTTTTAAAGCGATCTTCCTGCCCTCTGCATCTGTCATGGAGTGCATACCGATCAACTGGGCCATCCCTGAGGTTTCGCCAAACCAGCACATCTGGATGAAATCCATCCCTAGGGAGCAGGGCCCATACATCGCCGCGTTCCTCAACCACTGCACCATCCCCGACGCCGATGGATTCCCCACAGTGGCGGGCACCTCGAGCTGGGGCGGAGGCGTCCTCCTTGAGTCCCCACAGTCCTATTACTTCCCCCGCATCTGCAACGTCTGGACGGGACAAGCCCTAGAATCCTGCGGCGCAAAAATCAACCCCATCCTCTCCATCCACCGCGACCTCCTCGTCCAAGAAGCCGAACGAAATGGCTTCGCCGAAATCTGGGACGGATCTGGCAACAAATACATCCCGCTCAACCACTGACTTCCACGAAGTTAGATAACCGCGCATTCAATTTCTCACCGCCGCACCTTTACCTTCACCCCATCCGAGCCAAGTGCGGATCACCCCGGCATCTGCGGTCAGTCCACCGATCATCCGCCAATTCGATTTTCTGATCGCCCACGCGCTCTGCCCATTCTCCTCCACCACCCCGCGCTTTTCAGCGCCGGAGGAATGATAGAAAATCACATCATCGCCCGCATTCACAATGAACCCCACATGCGTGTCCAAGCCGATGATATAGACCCCCGGCTGCATCCCTTGCATCCGGTCCGCATAGTTCTCGAAATCCTCGCCCACCCGCAATAGGCACGCCTTCTCAGGTAAAAACGTCCGCAAAATATTCTCCGAGGGTTGCTGCGCCAGCTTGTAGCGGTCCACCCGGAACCCCGCATCTCGAATCACCGTCGAGACGAAGTATCCACAGGCCACCTTGCCCTCCCCCGGTTTCTCCGCTGTCCCATTGAAATCATAGCCCGTTCCCAGCCAGCACCGCATCATTTCCGGCATCACCAGTTCCAGCAAAACTCTCGCGTCGTGCTCGACCTCCTCACGTTCCCCCGCAGTCCGCGCCTCTGCATACCTACTCGCCAGCTCCACCCTCCACCGCTCCAGCTCACCCGCCAACACCTCATATTTGACCTTATCTGGGACCGGTGCCTTCTCGCGCAGAATCAAAAACTCCCCCACACCACCCGGTCGAAACGCCAACCACCCAATCCCACCCATCATCGAGAGCACCACGACCCCGAGCATGATTTTCAACACCACCTTCACCCGCCAAGCATCGCCTGCACACACCCATTCATCAACCCCCGAAACGTCCCACCCCGATTCGACCTTGGAAACCTCACTGAGAAAATCCAATCTCCCCTAGCGAAACCATCCAATCGAACTTCCGTGCTAAAAAAAGAACGCGCCCAGCACCTCCTCCGTCGCCTTGAGGAACTCTACCCCGAAACACCCATCCCCCTAGATCACACAAGCCCCTACACCCTACTCGTAGCGGTCCTACTTTCCGCGCAATGCACCGATGTGCGGGTGAACCTCGTCACCCCCGCCCTTTTCGCCCTCGCCGATACTCCGCAGAAAATGGCGCTCGTCCCCGTCGATGAGATCCGGGCGATCATTCGCCCCTGTGGCCTTTCTCCAACCAAAGCCGCCGCCATCTCCAACCTCAGCAAGATCCTAATCGAAAAATACGGAGGAACCGTTCCCGCCACCTTCGAGGATCTCGAAACCCTCCCCGGAGTCGGCCACAAGACAGCCTCCGTCGTGATGGCGCAGTCCTTCGGAGTGCCCGCCTTTCCCGTGGACACACACATCCACCGCCTCGCCAAACGCTGGAAGCTCACTCCTGGGAAAAACGTCGTCCAAACCGAGCGCGATCTAAAAAAACTCTTTCCCCGCGAGTCCTGGAACAAGCTCCACCTCCAGATCATCTTCTACGGTCGAGAACACTGCACAGCCCGCGGCTGCGACGGCAAATCCTGCCTCCTTTGTCGCGAGCTTTTTGCCAAATAAAAAGCGCCCGCTGTTTCCAGCGGACGCTTATATTAAAAAGATGGTGGGCAGGGCTGGATTCGAACCAGCGTACACAATGTGAGCAGATTTACAGTCTGCCGCCTTTAACCACTCGGCCACCTACCCATAGGCGCTTTCGCGGGGCGGGATACTTGTTTCTCATCCGGCATCCTGACAAGTGAAAAAAGACGGTTTTCCCATTTTTTCTCGCGCAGCCCCGTTGACGGAAAATTTGCTTCGCTAGAGACTGAGGAAACGCTTGGATCACCGGGATGCAAACCCTTCTCATCGCACTCGGTGCCTTCGTCGCATATATGGTGGCCTACCACACCTACGGACGCTGGCTTTCCCGGAAGATTTTCAAACTCGATCCCTCTAACAAAGCTCCTTCCATTGAACTGGAAGACGGGAATGATTTCGTCCCCACCGCGAAGAGCGTGGTCTTCGGCCACCATTTTACCTCGATCGCCGGCACAGGACCAATCGTCGGCCCAGCACTGGCGGTGATCTGGGGATGGTTGCCCGCCTTGCTCTGGGTGCTGTTCGGTTCGATCTTTATCGGTGCGGTCCACGATTTTGGTTCACTCGTCATTTCCATGAGAAACAAGGGTCAGACGGTCGGCGACATTTCAGGGCGTGTGCTAGCTCCGCGGACTCGGATCCTTTTCCTCTCCGTCCTCTTCCTAGCCCTCACCATCGTGCTCGCCATCTTCGGGCTAGTGATCGCCGCGGTGTTCAAGCTTTTCCCCACCGCGATCTTTCCCTGCCTCATCCAGATTCCAATCGCCGTCGCCATCGGACTTTGGCTGCATCGTAAAGGAATCAACCTGCTGGTGCCATCCATCGCCGCGCTCGCCATCATGTATCTTAGTGTGGTGTTTGGCGACTGGGGACCGCTGCATGCGTTCAACACGACTTTAGCGAGCTGGCCCGTAATCACATGGGTCGTCCTACTACTACTCTATTCCTACGCGGCTTCTGTTCTACCTGTTTGGATCTTGCTTCAGCCTCGCGACTACATCAATTCGCTTCAGCTACTTTCCGCTCTCGGGCTGGTGCTGGTGGGTCTCATCGTCGCTGGGTTGTTCGGGTTTGGCAGTGGAGCGGAAAAGCAAGCACTTGAAATCGTCGCCCCAGCGGCACGCCTCGGTGAAAACGCTCCGGCGGGCGCCCCCTGGATTTTCCCTTTCCTCTTCATCACCATCGCTTGCGGGGCGATCTCCGGATTCCATTGCTTGGTCTCCTCCGGCACTTCCTCGAAGCAACTGAAGACCGAGACCGATGCGCAGTTCGTCGGCTACGGCTCCATGCTCACGGAGGGCTTTCTCGCAGTCATCGTCATCCTCGCATGCGTCGCAGGCATCGGCCTCGGTGTCCCTGAAATGATCGATGGAAAAGCCACCGGAAATACACTCGTCGGCGAGGCGGCGTATTACTCCCGCTACGATAGCTGGCAGGCATCCGGAGGACTCGCAGCAACGGTAGGTGCCTTCGTTTCCGGATCCGCCAACTTCATCCGCGCTCTCGGACTCAACGCCACCTTCGCCACCGCGCTCATGGGAGTGTTCGTCGCATCCTTTGCCGCGACGACTCTCGATTCCGCCTGCCGCTTGCAGCGCTACGTGACTCAGGAAATCGGTCAGGCCATCGGAATCAAGGCACTGACCAACAAGCATGGCGCCACCATTTTCGCGATCGTGATCGCCGGAGCCATCGCCGCGATGCCCGCTCCCGGCAGTGCTTACGAACTGAACAATCTCGGCAAAGGCGGACTGATCCTGTGGCCGCTCTTCGGAGCCACCAATCAACTCCTCGGAGGCCTCGCCTTTCTCGTGATCCTCTTCTGGATGTGGCGGAGAAATCTTCCCATCTGGTTCGTGGCTGCCCCGGCCATCGTCATGCTGATCCTTCCCGCCGCCGCGATGATTTCCCAGCTTTTCATCGGAGACGCGGCCTGGATCACCGGGGAAAATCCGAACTACCTGCTCGCCACCATCGGCATCGTCACGCTCGCCCTCGAAGCATGGATCCTCGTCGAGGCAGCCGCCGCCTGGCCACGGGCGAAGGGCCTACTGGAGCAACCGGCATGAACAAACGTTTTTCAAAAATCGGAAACCTTCTCGCGGGCGGCAGTGGCATCGGCGAGCTGATGGACGATCTAGGCCAGGCACTCGCGAATGGAGGCCCGAATCTCAAAATGCTCGGAGGCGGCCAACCGGCGCAAATCTCCGAAGTAAACGAAATCTGGCAACGGAGACTGGGAGAAATTTCCGGCTGCGTCGCTTCGTCCAACCGGATGCTCAGCACCTACGATCCACCCCAAGGGAATCCCACGTTCATTTCCGCGATCCGTGATCTGCTGAACGATTCATTCGGATGGAAAATTTCCGAGGAAAACATCGCTCTCACCAGTGGTGGCCAGACGGCATTTTTCTACCTCTTCAACCTTCTGGCAGGAGAAATGCCGGATGGCACGCGTCGCAAAATCCTTTTCCCCCTCGTGCCGGAATACATCGGCTATGCGGCGCAGGGACTGGAGCCGACCATGTTCACCGCACTGCGTCCGGAAATTGAGGAGACAGGTCCCCACGAATTCAAATACCACGTCGATTTTGAAAACCTCGAGGTCGGCCCGGAGATAGCCGCGATTTGCGTTTCCCGCCCCACGAACCCAACCGGAAACGTCCTCACAGACAGCGAGATCATCCACCTGAGCGAGATCGCGAAACAACGTGGCATCCCTCTCATCATCGACAACGCCTACGGGGCCCCATTTCCCGGAATCATTTTCACCGAGGCAAAGCCGTTCTGGGACGAGCATGTGATCCTCACCCTCAGCCTCTCAAAACTCGGTCTACCCGGCACCCGGACCGGCATCGTCATCGGCCCTTCGGAGATCATCTCCGCCATGTCCTCCATGACGGCGATCACCGGATTGGCCAATCCCAGCATCGGCCAACAGATCACCCTGCCACTGATCAGCAGTGGAGATATCCTTACGCTTTCGGAAAATGTCATCCGTCCGTTCTATCGGAAAAAATCGGAAATCGCTCAGGCAGCCGCGCACCGCATTTTCGGCGAAACTTTCCCGTGGAAAATGCATCGCAGCGAGGGCGCCCTGTTTCTCTGGTTCTGGTTCCCAGGTCTGCCAATCACGTCCGCCGAGTTGTACGATCGATTGAAAGCCCAGGAAGTTCTCGTCATCCCAGGGCATCACTTCTTCTTCGGAGACGAAGATCCAAACTGGACTCACCGCCACGAGTGCATCCGAGTCTCCTTCGCCATGGAGGAATCCATCGTCGGCGATGGACTGACTATCATCGCGGAAGAAGTCGCCAAGGCCTTCGCCACCAGCTGAACACTTGAACAGTCCGAAATCTCGTCTTATGCTCCGGCCTGTCTCCCATGCCGCGCACCTTCCCCACCCTCCAGCCCTTCTACTACCTCGATCATTTCCTGGAAATGGTCGTATTTCTCGAGAAACACTGCGCCACACTTCTTGGCCCAGAGGAAACAAGTTACCTTGAAGATTTTCGCTCCTTAGACCGCCAAGCACAGGGACTTCTCGTCCGGATCGCCAACCGCCAAGGACTCGTCTTCCGGCTCTCCGCGCTACGCTACTCGGAGCTTCCCGACCTACATTCCGCCTCCAAAGACCTGTTAGAAAGATCCTTCTTTCGCTCCCCCACACCCTCGGATTCCCTTACTCTCTGGACCGCCCTGCCCCGCCCCGAACTCATCGCAGCACTCAAACGAAACAACCACCGCATCCGCGGTATTTCCTCCCTCACCAAGCCAGAACTCGCCGCCCTCTGCTCTGAAACTTGCCCCTTCGATCACATCCCGGATCTCCCCGACTTCATCATCCAGGATCGATCCGACACACTCGACTTCCTGCTCTTCCTCCACTTCGGACATCGCCGCGACAGCTTGCAGGCCTTCACCCTCCGGGACCTCGGAATTGTTCGGACACGGACCGAGCAGCGAAAATTCCAATCCCGTTTCCCCGACCACGCCTCTGCCAGATCCGCCTTCTTTTACTCCTGCCTTTCTCAAAAAATCTCCGAGGCAACCCCATCCGATCTCCAGCACCTCGCCGATGATATGCCTCAATGGCCGGAGGACCCCACCGCCCGCCTTGCGAACCGGGAAGCCACCCGCCTCGGCACCGCGCTCGAACGCGCCGGACTCACCGAGACCGCCATCACTGTCTATCAACGCTGCTCCGCACATCCCGCCCGAGAACGACTCTGCCGCATCCATTACGCCGCCGGGCATATCGCGGAAACCGAGTCGCTGTTAGAGGAAATTACCGCATCCCCACACTCGGATGAGGAACTCCTCTTCGCCGAGGATTTCCATGCCCGGAAATTCGGAGAGCGCAAAACCAGCACGCTCACCAACATGCTCCGCGAAGCATCGGTCATCCTCATCGACGAAGCCTTCCGCGACAGCCCCGAGCAGGCAGCGCTCGCACGCTTCCATTCCACCGGCGCACTCGCCTTCCGCACGGAAAACCAGATCTGGAACGCCCTCTTCGGAATTCTGTTCTGGGACGAACTCCAAGGCGAAACCACTCACAACCAGTTCGAAACAAGACCCAGCCAATGGCTCGACGGCTCATTTGGCACGCAACAGGAGGAGCAGATTTCCCAAAAACTCTCACTCCTCCATTCGGGAAAAGCCCTCGAACTCATCACCCGCATTTTCGAATCAAAGTTCGGCCAACCCAACGGCATCTTTCGCTGGCGGCGCAGCGACCTGCCCGCCATCACCGCCCTCCTACGCCACGGAAAACCCTCCGCCATCGAGACCATCCTGCGCCACATCATTTCCGATCCCGCCAACCACACAACCGGATACCCCGATCTAATGACCGTCGAAAACGACTCCCTCGCATTCGTGGAAATCAAAGCAGAGGGCGACCAAATCCGCCGCAATCAACTCGCTCGCATGCTCGCACTCAAAGCCGCCGGATTCGATGTGCGCGTGACCCGCGTCCAGTGGCACGTTGATCCCCTCCAAGAATACGTCGTTGTGGACGTCGAGACCACCGGAGGAAGCGCAACCCACCACCGCATCACCGAAATTGGCGCCGTCCGGGTCCGGGGAAACCAAGTATTGGAGACCTACTCCACACTCGTAAATCCCGGCTGCCCCATCCCCGCACAGATCACCCGGATCACAGGCATCACCGACGCGATGGTTGCCACCGCTCCACCCTTCAGAGAAATCGCCGCCCCCTTCCGTGAGTTTCTCGGAAACGCCGTATTCGTCGCTCACAACGCAAAGTTCGACTACGCGTTCATCCGCGAGGAATTCGCCCGACTCGACCGCAAATTCCGCCGACCCACCCTCTGCACCGTCGTCGCATCCCGGAAACTTTTCCCCGGACTCCCCTCCTACGGCCTCGCAAATCTCTGCAAACACTTCGGCATCCCCCTCGAAAGCCACCACCGCGCCCTCTGCGATGCCACAGCCACCGCCGCCATCCTCCAACACATCAACCAAAAGCGCCGTAGCTGCCGCGTCTCGCGGCAGGCCGTGGCCACCCCGTCTCGGGGTGAGCCAAAATCGTAGCCGGGGATAGGATGCCATGCCCCCCCTGGTACACAGCCCCCCCTCACCCCCTCACAGCCGCCCAAACCGGACACCCCACCGCCCTCTCCCCACCCCGCCGATAAACCCCCAGCCTCTTCCTAGACTCCTCCGCCAACATCCGTCGCACCTCCCGACGCTCCCCCTTCACCCGCGCGATGTGCATGTGATCATAGGCCGTCGTCTGATGCCTCAGCCAGGCGATCGTCGCCGCCTCCGCCCGCCTCTCGATCGGAATCCGCTTCGTCCTCGCCACCGTCCCGCTCCCCACCGGCGTCGCATGCGCCGCAATCAACTCCGCCAGCTTCTCCGCCATTTCCGAGTAGCGATCATGAAACCCAAGGAAATCCCGCACCGCCCCCTTGAAATCCTCCGCATACCCCTCCTCCTTTTTCGCCCGACTCTTCCGACCCGCCTCCAGCTTCTTCGCATACGCCGGGTCCTCCCGCTCCACCTCGATCTCCCTCCGCAGCCGCGAAATCCTCTCCTCCGGCGCCAACACCCCCAGAGAGATCCACCTCTTCTTATAGAAATCCTTCACCACCCAATGCTCCCCCTCCTTCTTCACCCGCCGCGTCAACCCCGCATCCCCCGGCTTCAGCAAATCCCACCCTTCAGGCACCTTCATCTCCTTTTTATCAAAGGAAACCACCCACCCCTCCCGAGTCCCCCACTTCACATCCATCGTCTCTTCGTTTGCCATCGGCAAAAATCAAACCCAAACTCCAGCACCTACACAACCCAAGTCTTCCACTGATCACTGATCACTGATCACTCGGCACTCTTCACCTCCACCACCATGCCCCCTTCCCTAGCCATCATCGGCGGCTCCGGCCTCTACGAAATCGAATCTCTCGAAGTCATCGCCCGCCACAGCATCGACACCCCCTTCGGCCCCCCGTCCGATGAAATCATCGAAGGGAAACTAGAGGACCGCACCGTCTTCTTCCTCCCCCGCCACGGAAAGGGCCACCGCCTCCTCGCCCACGAGATCAACCACCGCGCCAACATCTGGGCCCTGCGCTCACTCGGCGTGCGCTTCGCCGTCTCCGTCACCGCCGTCGGTTCCCTGCGCGAGGAAATGGCCCCGCGCGATGTCGTTATACCAGACCAGATCAACGACCGCACCGGCCGCGCCCACGAGCACACCTTTTTCGGAAACGGCATCGCCGCCCACGTCTCCTTCGCCGATCCCTACAGCGGAGAAATGCGCGATCTTTTGCTAGAGGCCGCCGTCCAGCACACCGATCGCCTCCACAACGGCGGCACCTACGTTTCCATGAACGGCCCCGCCTTCTCCACCCGCGCTGAGTCGAACATGCACCGCGCCCTCGGCTTCGATCTCATCGGCATGACCAACGCCCCCGAAGCCCGCCTCTGCCGCGAAGCGGAAATCGCCCTCGCCACCCTCTGCCTCGTCACCGACTACGATTGCTGGAAAACGGATGAAGCAGCCGTCGATGTCGCCTCCGTCATCGCAAACCTCCACGCGAATTCCGCCCTCGCCAAAGAAATCATCCGCACCCTCGTCCCCATCGTCCCTACGGAAGCCACCTGGCCCGAGCACTCCGCCCTCGCCACCGCCATCCTCACCCCGCGCGAGCACTGGCCGGAGGAAACGAAAAAAAACCTCTCTCCCATCCTTCCGATGGAATGAAATCCGCTCCTCGTGACTCCATACACTGTTATGAAAACGGCAATCCTATCCATCCTCCTCCTGTCCGGCACCTTTCTCCAAGCCGCCTTTGACCAGTCCCACAAAGCCTTCACCCAAGTCCTAGGGAAATACGTCGAAGGCAACAACGTCGACTACGCCGCCCTGAAAAAGTCCCCCGACCGCCTCGGAGCCTACCTCGTAAGCCTCTCGAAAGTCAGCAAATCCGAATACTCCTCATGGTCCGACAACCAGAAGAAAGCATTCCTCATCAACCTATACAACGCCGCCACCCTCAAGCTCATCGTCGATCACTACCCGGTCAAAAGCATCAAGGACATCGGAAACCCTTGGAAACTCAAGACCGTCAAAGTCTTCGGAAAAGCCATCTCCCTCGACCATGTGGAGCACGAAATGCTGCGAGAGGATTTCACCGACGCCCGCATCCACTTCGGCGTCAACTGCGCCTCCGTCGGCTGCCCTCCCCTTCGCAAGGAAGCCTTCACCGCAGCCAAGATCGACCGCCAGCTCGACGAACAAGCTCGCGCCTTCCTCGCCGATCGCTCGAAGAACAAGATCGACCCGAAAAACGGCACCATGCAGCTCTCCTCCATCTTCGATTGGTTCGAAGGCGATTTCGTCAAACACGCAGGCTCCGTCCAGCAGTTCGTCACCCCCTATCTCCCTAAAAAAACACGGGACGCCATCGGCGGACGCAGCATGAAAATCTCCTACACAGACTACGACTGGAGTCTCAACGACGCATGACTCCAGCCGCGCGCCGCCACATCATCGTCATGACGCGGCTGCCGCGCATCGGCAGAAACAAGACACGTCTCATCCCCGCCCTCGGTCCCGAAGGCGCAAGCAAACTCCACCACCGCCTCGCACGCCACACCATCGGCCGCGCCTCCGCCTTCGCCCGAGAAACCGGAGCCCGACTCACCATCCACCTGGAAGGCGGCACACCCATCGATGGCCGCGAGTGGCTTGGCCCATGTGATTGCCGCGAGCAGTCACCCGGCGATCTCGGTCAACGCATGCGCCATGCCTGCGCAGTGGCCTTTTCCGAAGGAGCAGAGAAAGTCCTCGTCATCGGCACCGACTGCCCGGACATCACCTCGGACACCTTCACCACCGCCTTCCAAGCCCTCGAAGAAACCGATCTCGTCTTCGGCCCCGCCCACGATGGCGGCTACTACCTCGTCGGCATGGCCACACCGGCGGAGTCCATCTTCCAGGAAATCCCATGGGGGAGCGAAAGCGTCTTAGCCGCCTCCCTCGCCGCCGCGAAAAGCGCCGGACTCACCACCTCCTCACTCACCACACTTTCCGATATCGATCTCCCCGAGGACCTGCCCGACGGACTCGCCTCCTTGGACCGCGCGGAAACCATTTCCATCATCATCCCCACCCTCAACGAAGCCTCCGGCATCGCCGCTCTGTTAGATCGACTCGCCCTCTCAGCCCCCCACGAAATCATCGTCTCAGACGGCGGCAGCAGCGATGGCACAAAGCTGCTAGCCAAAGAACACGGAGCACAAGTGATCGAAGCCCCCAGAGGCCGTGCCGCACAAATGAATGCCGGAGCCACCATCGCCACCGGAGAATTCCTCCTCTTCCTCCACGCCGATACCATCCCTCCGGAAAATTTCCCTAAAGTCATCCGCGCCACCCTCAACCGCCCCGACACCGCCGCCGGAGCCTTCCGCTTCCGCCTCGATGAGGAACTCCCCGCCGCCCCCCTCATCGAGACCCTCGTCCACCTCCGCTGCCACTTCTTCCACACACCCTACGGCGATCAATCCCTCTTCCTCCGCCGCAGCCTCTTCGAAAAGCTCCGCGGCTTCCCCCACCTGTCCTCCATGGAAGACCTCGCCATGGTCCGACTCCTGAAACAGTTCGGAAAAGTCACCACCGTCCCCACCGAGGCCATCACCTCCTCCCGCCGCTGGCAGAATGGCGGACTCGTCCGCACCTTCCTCCGCCACCAGCTCATGCTCGCCGCCTACCACGCCCACCTCGGACAGCGCATATGAATATGGAGAAGGGCTTTGGAAGCCCTTTGCACAAGCCGAGCGAATCCATCTCCCAGTCCTACACCAAGGGGTTCCAATACCCATGGGGCACACCGACCCCTGATCAACCCACCCTCGCCCCCACATCACTCCACCGCATCCTTCGCATCGCGCAGAGTCACGGATGTGACGATCTCCTCCACATCCACCGCCCTCACCGTCGCGTCCGAGGGCCCACCCTCACCGATATCCACTTCCTTCCCGTCCTTATCCGTGAATTTCTGAGAGCACTCCACCACCAGCTCCATCGTAAACTCCTTCGCCCCCTTCGGCTTCACCAACACATGGTAGGGAGCGATCCGCGCCCCGCCCATCTCTTCAAAATGTCGTCCAAGCCGCACCGCCCAACCACCGTTCTCAAACTCCAGCGTGCTTTCTAGGTATTCCTTCAAAGGCTTGTTGGTTTCCAGCACCTCCAGGATCGTCGCCGTATCCACGGACCCACCAGCCTTTACAGGAGAGACAAAACACACACAGCAAACCAGCAGGATGAGAGATTTCATACCCGCTATCTACCCCCGCGAAATCACCAGGTCAATCTCCCGGATCAACGGGAGTCTCCCCCCAAGGAGGGGCGCGCCCTATGGCCGCCCAGCAACCCCAGCAACCCCAGCAACCCCAGCAACCCCAGCAACCCCAGCCCACCCATAAAACCCAAGCCCCCAACCCAAGTCTTCCCACTGATCACTGATCACTGATCACTGATCACTAGCCACTCCCCCCCACATCAGAGAAACTCCCCCCCATGCCAAATCCCCTCCCCGCCCCCCACCTCCTCACCTGCCCCCCACGCGCCGAGTCCCTCGCCCTCACCCTCGCCTCTTGGCGGGAGACCTCATGGCCCGGCCTCCCCACCATCCATACGGATCCCACCCCGGAGTCCCCCGCCGCCCCCTGGGGCAGCGCCGCCCGCCAGCACCGCATCGATTCCGCATTCCTCCACCTCCTCCGCCAGGCACTCGCCACCCCCGGCAGCCGCGATTCATGGCTCCTCCTCCTGGAGGACGATATCGTCTTCCACCCCCGCCTCCCCATCCTGCTCAGCCAGTGGCAAGCCCTCGCCCACCCCACCTGCCAGCTCGCCACCATCTTCAACCCCTGCCTCCAGGAAATCCCCCACCTCCGGGAAACCCTCCCGGGAAACACCTTCGCCGCAGATCCCGCCACCTTTCTCGGAGGCCAGGCACTGCTCCTCCGCCGCCACGCCGCCCGCACCGTCCTGGAGAAATGGGATACGGAAACCGGCATCAAATCCACCCGCCTCGCCAAGCTCCTCCCCGGCCCCATCCTCGTCCGCACCCCCTCCCTCGTCCAGCACAACGCCACAGACTCCGCCTGGGCCGCACCCATCAACCGCGCCATAGACTTCCACCCCACCCGCGAAATCTAGCAGAAAGAAGCAGCGGCTAACCTCATAGCAATGGCGGCGTCGGCTTGCTTCTCTTGAATCAATATCTGAGCCCCAAGTTACCTCGGAAGACGATGTCGAGCAACGTAAGAAACCCCAGATAGAATACCAGGCGTCGGTACCAAGGTCGCATATACCGCGCCATCGCAGTCGGAATAACGAAGATGGTGATAATAATGAGCGGTGTCCCAAGCTGTATCGCAAAGATGCAGAAAATCGCCCCCAGCTCGTCCAACGTCCCTCCAAAAACATTGAGAAACACCCCGGTGATCCATGCAGCACAGCAAATCAGAGAACTCGCAGAGAGGAGCTCAACAACCGGCCAATCCTCGATATTGGATCTCATTTCTTAGCTAACGTCAAAGGACACCGGACCCCTGCCAGCGGGAGCGAGCGTTGAACGCGGGGTTAGGGTTGTAGTTACGGAAAATCATCGAAACAGGGCGGCTGGTAGGAGTTGTCATGGCGCGGCTTGCTCGGTTCTCTGATGCTTAAAGGATTGTCCGAATGCTTGGCGAACTTCCGCTAGGCCGTTGTAGTAGGTGCCCCCAGTCCAATACAAAGGAGGCTTTGGAGCGAGAAAAACCGTTCCTCCATCCTCATTCCTGCGGCAATGATGCCCAAAGTATCCGTCAATTCGTCCGTCACTCCCCAAAAGGACTATCGTCCCGCCGCGTCGAAATGAATGGCTGGCGGTCGCATAGTAAATCATCCATGTCTCCTTTGCATTCTCTTCTTCGGATTCGAAGCCAGTCAGTCGAACATAGCCCTTTGGAAGTTCCCCGGTGTTGCCCGTCCGATAAAACGCTCGAAACTGTGAGAACAAGGTGTCGAGCTCATCATACGAGCCTTCTCCCTTCGGAGGTGGATCAATAGACGGATATCCGACCGCCCAATACCAGAGGACATTATAGCCTCCAACCAACGCAGCGAGAGCGATTAGAATTCCGAGTAATACCCGCTTCGTCTTCCTCTTCATTTTCTACCGAACATTGATATTCTTTCACCCCGGTAGGGGTTGAAAGCAATTCAAGATTTCCTTTCTTAAAGAAGATTGGAACGCAGGTGTCAAGATCACTTGCGGTTGCGGGCGGAGGGAGATGCGGAGAGCCGTAACGATGGGAAGCATGTGGGTGCTCGGGACAGGTTTCGGCCTATTCCCAAGACGGGGTTCGCCCCGTGTCTAATCGGAACCGCCATGTACGGAGCCGTACGCAGGGTGGTGTGGGACCGGGGAGCTAATCACTCTCCGGGACCCGATTCTGCTTCTTGTGTTTTCTGATTATTGCTCCGAGTTGCATCTCGATGTCTTTGCTCGGCCTTGTAAACTCGATAAGGTGCCCATCCATGTCGGTGTGCGCATAGACTCGCATCTTGTTCTCATCAAGGTGAACTATTGTGATCTCGATCAGCTTTAATGGAGGTTCTCCTTTGATACCACTCTTATCAGCAACGGTTTGCACTGGGTTCATCCGAATCACGCTAATTGGATTTGTGGCTACGAGATCACGGAAATTCAAGAGATTCAGGGAGGGTGCGGCACCCGCTCCAGCGGAAAGTGGTGTAGAAGACTCGCAGGACGAGATGTAGGCGAGTACCGCTTCCGAAATCTCTCGAGCCTCTTGAATAGTCTCTATCTGGCGATTGCCTTCGATTATCTGAGCTGAGGGCGCGGCCTGAGCTGTGGATCTTGCACAAGATGAAAGAATTAGAAGTGCGATATAGAAGTGCATGTTCGTATAGGTTTCTTGCAGAACGTTTAGGCCATCCTCGGCGGCGAGAGAAGCCCGATTTCAAAGAAGGACGTTGCCCGCCGTTGAATGTGCCGACTTGTTCTGCGATTGTTATCTGCTCTCATATCGGGTGACCTATCGGAAATCATTGTATCTCCTTTTGCGCCTCTCTAGCTCAGCAGCCTCTTCTTCCTTCGCCGCCGTCCGTCGTTTGGCAATATCGTCTTGCTCCTGTTTCAGCTTCTCGATCTCAGTCTCTTGCAAAAGGCACTCTGGCGGAAGATCTGCACCACAATGGCCACATTTGGGTTGGATGCGACTATAAAGGAGGCGATTGCAGCTTGGACAGTTCATGAGGTTCGTGGATTTATGTGAATACTGTCCGGGCTATCTCAGAAATTTTTATGCAACGTCATAGGAATGGCGCGCCGGGGTCAAGCTTCGAATTTAATCAGGAGGCGCTCTCGGCGTCGCCATCTCCAACTTGTTCTGCTTCTTCGTTTCTTCTTGGGACTCCAACGAAGTTATCAACCCTGGTAATGGCAGATAAAGAAGAAATGGCAAAATTACGGCGGTCAAGATGAGAAGCGCCATCGTGATTCTCGCGAATATTCCGGCAATCTTATCCTTCCGAAAGACGATGAGTCCGACGAGTGTGATCGCTAGAAGCAAAAAGAGACCACCTGGAACCCAACCAGAAGAATCCACAATCAGACCGGTAAAAGTCGGGAGAGTTACATCTAGTTCTGCATATAATTCGCTGAACTTGGATACTACCGCGACGCAGAAGAATGCACCAATCACTGCCAAGCACGAAACGATGATTGATAGGATGCGCATATTTCTTTGCAGAACATTGATATTCTTTCACCCCGGTAGGGGTTGAAAGCAATTCAAGATTTCCTTTCTTAAAGAAGATTGGAACGCGGATGTCAAGCTCTCTTGCGGCTGCGGGCGGAGGGAGATGCGGGGATGGGCTATGGTGGAGGTATGGATAGGGAGATGGGATTCCCTATCCCATTGCGAAGAACGTCGAACTCGCTGAAGTTTTAAAACATCGCCCAGATCCCCTTTGTCCATTGCCCTGCGTGGAATTCTGTTGATGGAGGCACTTCATATCATGAAGGAATTTTATGATGGATGCAGTTTTCTCTCGACCTAAATTAGAAAACCTGAGCTGTTGCACATTGTGAATAGGTCGGTAGATGGATTCATGAGCACGCCTCGCATAGGTTCCGCCTACTGCATTGTGCGGATAACTACCCCATATCCCGGCAGGAGAAACCCATTTGGGAAGACCGTCCGGAAGCATACCCCGCTGCTACTTCCCATTTATTATTGCCTCCCGGAACGTTCCGGCTCCTTGTTTGGAATTTCCAATAGCTCCCCCGAACGTTCCGGCTCCCTATTTGGAATTTCTAATAGCTCCCCCGGACGTTCCGGCTTCCTATTTGGAATTTCCAATAGCTCCCCCGGACGCTCCGGCTCCCTGTTTGGAATTTCCGATAGCTCCCCCGGGTGCTCCGGCTCCCTATTTCAAATTTGCGATAGCTCCCCGGAGAGATCCGGCAACCCTCTCGCCGCCTGATTGCGGCAGAACCCAAACCACAAACAACAAAAAACCATGTCCACCGCTCCATCGAAGTTTAGCATCAATTCCTTTGAAACAGGCACGAGGAATCGTTTCCCACTGGTAAAGTCCTTGCTCCTGAACATGGAGGCACAGTTCGAGCAGGCGGCGGAGGGCAATGGCGCTTTCCAGCCGGCGCTGACCTCCCTCACCAACCAACGCACCTCCTGGCTCTACGGGAATACTTCCATCATCAATGCGGAGGCCACCCAGCTATCCAGCACGCTGGCGGTGGAGGCGAAGCTGGAAAGCATGTCCCACAAGCCGGATGTGGATACCCCCAGCCCGCTCGATACCTGGGACAACACCATCCAAGCCGTCGCCCCCAAGGGCGGGACGCTCTACAAATTGCTCCTACCCCACGGCCGCGAGACCCTCACCGGCGGGAAGATCGACGACCGCGTGAGCGAACTGACGGCATTTGCCCTCCGTCTCACCCAGCAGGGCGGGCAGCCCACCCTCCTCGCCCTGGGCAATGGGGCGGTGGAAGACTTCAGAGCCTCGCTCGAAGCACTGCGCCACACCCAGGAGCTGGCGAAGGCGCGGGTGGAAGAGCTGCGCGGTGATCAGGAGGATTTGAGACAGGTGGCCACGGCGGCCATGTATTCCGCCATAGGCCTGGGAATGCAGATCTACAGCGAGACACCGGAGCGCGTAGACGAGCTGTTCGATGTAAACCTGCTGCGCGGCCCCGGCCAGGAAATCCCCCCCGCCCCCATCGATACCGCATGGGACGCACCCACCCGCCTACTCAGCACCACGGAGATGCCAATGGATGCCACCCACCTCATGGCCTACCGCCAGGGCGAGGGCGGCGCGCCGGAACTCCTCGCAGAAGGCGGCACCGATGAGCTGACCGTCGGCATCCCCACCTCCATCACCTTCGATCCCGGCGAGACCTACGATCTATGGCTGGTCGCGAAAAACAGCCGCGGCATGAGCCCCGCCGGCCCCGTGGTCGTATGGACGGCACCGCTGTGATGGATAAGGATGGGCCGGTATATGCTCAGCTTACGGTCCTGATCGTCGATTTCGATTTGCACAAGATCATTGTCTATACCGGCACGCATCGGGTTTTGTGAAAATTGCGAGGTGCTTCCCGACAGATACCCCAAGGGGGTTTTGGAATGTAAAGGCCGGAGACATGGAACTTAGCCCGGGGTTGGCGGAGTGTAACGCAGCCTACCCCGGGATGATGGACGTAGAGATCTGCCAACCCCAACCGGGGTTGTGTCCAGGCCGTTCCCTTCCCAGCGCATGGACGCAACACCTTTGGCGTTGTGAGATCTTTTGGACGGAATATCCCGGGGTAGGCTACGCGTTGCTACGCCAACCCCGGGCTGAAATCCGTAAGCCCTTTGGGCTAAATTCAAATGAGTGTGACCGTAAAAACCAGGCGCGAGATTCACAAAATATGACGCGTGCCAGTATATCAGCCCGGATCTGCCATCGATAGCCCAAAGTGGATCCAACAATCATCACCGGAACTGAGAAGAACCAAACCCACATCTGATCCGGAAACGCGAAGTGCAGACAAGTAGCGATTCCGATCGAAATGCCGAGGCAAACGTAGAGCCGCCATGATGACCACAACTCAGCAATCCCTCCGATCAAGTCAATGAGCCACATAGTTCCTATTTCCTTCAAAGTTCAAGAGCATGTCAATGCTAAGGGCCTGAATGGCTATACCAAGCGTCATTATAAATCGTGAAACCACGAGTCTCCAAAATCCCGGAGGGATGGCTTGAACGTAGCCGGGGAGTGGAGCGCAGCGTAACCCCCGGTTGAAAAGTGGATCAGATCGCGGCGTCCCGGAGGGTCGCGGGAAAGGTGGTTCCAACATTATCCGTCCGTTTTCCCTGCGACCCGGTTTTCCGGCGACCCTCCGGGGCGCGATCTATCATGGTGACATGTTCCCCGGGTTTCACTGCGTTGCACCCGGGGCTACGTTCTTGCCATCCCTCCGGGATTCCCGGTGAAGGCTTGGCGGGGGCAGTCTCACAATTTGTGATGACGGCTAGTATATCCGGTGCGCCCCGTTCCTGTCTTGAGGATCCGCGCCACAGAGGGCAAGCCCTCCAGCCCCAAAGCGGAGGCAAGCCATCCGCACTCCAAACTGGTAGATTCGGAAGAATACAAGCGCTCGCCTGAAAGCGTAGAGATTCACAAAACTTGATGCCCGGTTTTAAACATTTCCTCAAAGGGCTTCCCTTTCCGAAAAACAGCGATAGGCCAGGGACGTGTCCTGGCTCGCATATTCCATCCTCTCGGCTCTTCTTCTCGGTCTCTACGATTATTTTAAGAAGACCGCGCTGCGCGACAATGCGGTCGTGCCCGTCTTGTTCGGAAGTATCTGTGCCGGCGCGATCGTCTGGATTCCGTTCATCCTTTGGTCGACCTTTTCTCCGGAAAGCCTTCCTCACACGTTTTTCAACGTGTCGAGGATGGCCCCCCGCGACCACTTTTTCCTTTTTCTCAAAGCAGTTCTCGTAGGGATCTCATGGCTCTGCGGATACATCGGAATCAAGTCGCTACCGCTTTCCATCGCCACACCGATCCGCGCAACCGCACCCCTCTGGACCATCCTGTTTGCGGTTGTCATCTTTCATGAAATGCCCACCCAAAAACAATGGTTGGGAGTGGCAATGATCTTGTGCTCGTTTTTCGCCTTCACCCTAGTGGGCAGGAAAGAAGGGATACGCTTCCACCGGAGCAAGGCGGTGTATTTCATGATGGCAGCCACCCTGACCGGCGCGGCCTCCGCCCTTTACGACAAGTTCCTTCTCCAAACTCGCCAACTGGATCCCTCCACCGTGCAAGCCTGGTTCAGCGTGTACCTCCTCGTGGTGATTATCCCCGCCATGCTTCTCTGGATGGGTTCGAAAGATCGGCACGCATTCCACTGGCATTGGGCGATCCCTGTCATCGGCCTCACACTGCTCGCTGCCGACATTCTCTATTTCACCGCGATCGCACAACCGGATGCGCTGATTGCACTCATTTCCCCGGTGCGCCGGACCTCGGTCATCGTATCTTTCCTATTGGGGATTTTTCTTTTCAAGGAAAAGCACGTGTATCCAAAGGCCGCGTGCATTGCCGGGATTATTCTGGGAGTGGTCCTGCTTTCTTAATTTCGCAGGATGCATTCTCACGCCTGCAATAGAATTGCCGCGAGTTAACGGGCTGGAATTCTCCCACAAAATGCCTGCGCCAACTCACTGAGAACCAATTGGGAAGGAAGGGAGGAAGATTCCCGCCTTGTCCCTTAGTATGCATTCCGCAAGAATCAATGGTCATACAAGGTCCTATTATGAAATTCCACCACTACCTCCTCCCTTCCCTTGTCTCCTGCGTTTCACTCACCTCCCTCCAGGCCGGGACTCCACTCGGCGGTCTCACCGTTGCGGTCTCGGCCGATGGTTCACAGCTCGTAGCGGGTGGGGATACTAGGACGCTGCTCGTGCTCGATCCGGAAACGCTCAAAACGAAGGCACGCCACTGGATCGGAACAAGCATTCTCAATCTCGCGTTCAACAAGGATGGCTCAGTTCTCGCCGTGCACGATACGTCCGATGCCGTGGTTCTCTATAAAACCTCCGACTGGTCGGAAATTGCGAAGATCCCGAAGGTAGCGAACTTCTCCGCCGCCCCTGATGCCGATCTCATCGCTGGCCAGGACGGCGACTACAAGCAACCGAAGGCCAAGGTTTTCAGTTTCACTGACGGTTCAGAAAAGGCCTCCATCCCACTCCCGGAGGGAAAGAAAGTCGCCTCCCTTGGCATCAACTCGGAAGGCACAAAGATCGCGATTCTCTGCCAAGGAGAAACGGATGAGTCCGAGCCAAAGGTGGAGCGCAGTGACATCCCGAAGGACCTGAAAGGAATCGCGGCTAAGGAGTTTCAGCAGAAGAACGATGGAAAAACTTCCACCTTCCTCATCCTCGACATCGCCGGATCAAGCATAGCGACCGAGACAAAAACCTTCTTCACCGAATCGAGCGGCTCCATCGCATACAGCGGCGAAACCATCGCCTTCGTCGAATATGGCAACGTGAATGCGAAGATCACACCTGCTGGTGAGTTCACCCTCTTCGAGCTCGCGAACAGCTTCAACTACGGCATCGGTTTCAATCGCAATGATAGCAAAATCCTGACCGGCGGACTCGCGAACTTCAGCATCACGGGGATGGACAGCTTGGAATCCGTCACCGGCAAAGTGGACAAGCTCCCCGGTTGGCCCGAGTATTTCAAAGGATTCACTGGCACGGCCGATGGCACCAAACTTTATGGAGGCACCTCTGCCTTCCGCGTCGTAAAGATCCTTCCTGATGGCACGGTCGCAGCCGCGATGCCAGGGAACTAGTCTCTCGCGTAGAATCAAAAATGACGGACAAGCGGGCACGAGCCACTACTGACCGTGGTCAAGGAGAGGCGGATGGTATCCGCCTCTCTTTCTTTTCCACTCGCGGATACCATCCGCGACTCCCTGCCTAGCACACGCCTGCTAATACTTTACCTACTGCTGGAGAGAGGCGGTGCCCCGGGATCGCAAGTGGCCTCCGGATATCCATTTCATGATAAAAAAACGTCCTAGCAACCACGTCGCTCGATTGTCAAAGAGTGGAAAGATTCAAGTGCGGGCGACTCGCATGTGCGTCCTAGACAGTTGCTCTCCGGGGCTTCTCATTCTCCCTCGACAGCTCCCCCATAGAGATCGAAGGTAGCCCTATGTCTGGAAAAACCCTGATTCCTCTTCTCCTAGCCTGTCTAGCAGCTCAATCGCTCCTAGCGGGGTCCGAACGGGTTTTCAAAAGCTCCACCGGCCAAGAGATGCGGGCGACCTTCGTTTCTCTAAAAGGCGAAACCGTCACCCTCCGCCGTGACGACGGAAAACCCTTCGATCTCCCACTCGCCCGCCTCAGCGCTGACGACCAAGCCTACGTCAAAGAGGCCGCCGCAGGCTCCGGGAAGGATGCGGAGAAACTCAACGAAGCAGCCGGACAAGCCATCGCCAACGGCAATGCCTTCGGTGATCTCGATGCCGCAGAGCTCGCCTCCGCCCTCAAGCTTCGCCCCGAATCTACCTCAAAGCACGGCAAGAGCTGGCGCCTATATGCGGCCTTCGCCAAGGACTACACCCTCTTCGGAGCCATGCCCTACTCCGTCGCTCTCTACTCAGATGGCGGCGGGAAAGTGGAAAACATCTCCATTGTCTATGCGAACAAAGGAGACTTCGGCAGCACCGCCGGATTCGCCCAGGATCATTTCAAGAAGAGCGGCACCACGCCCCCCGGCACCCTCGCGGAAGCCATGGAGATGGATGTGAAAACCATTTCCGCCGCGCTTGATGAAGTCTTCGGAGAAGGCACCGAACAACGTTACGGCGAAAGCGGCACGCGCCGCACCATCACCCGCTGGGATTGGAACGGCCATGCCTTTCTGCTTTCCAACGAGGAAAACGAATACGTCTCCCTCGCCATCGTCTCCACGGAAATGGCGGACAGTGGTGGAAAATCCGCGCGCATGTCCGATGCCGACCTGAAGAAGAGGCTCATCGAAAATGTCAGTCAATCCGACAACGGCGACGTCTTCATCACCGAGATCCCCATGGTCGATCAAGGCCCCAAAGGCTACTGCGTCCCAGCCACCTTCGAGCGAGCCATGCGCACCATGGGCATTGATGCGGACATGTATTTGCTCGCCATGGTCGGCCAGAGCCAAGCCGGTGGCGGCACCGTCGTGGAAGTCCTTTTGGAAAACGTGAAATCCGCCGTCTACCGAAAAGGCCGCCGCACAAAAGAAGACGATATCCGCGCCCTAAAAATCCGCGATGTGAAACGCTACATCGACCAAGGAGTGCCCCTGATGTGGAGTATGTGCTCCATGGACTCCTACAACGAGATAGCGGATGAAAACACAGCCGGTCGCGAGGATGGAGATGCCGCTTTCCGCGAAACCATCACGGAAAAATCCCACAAGCTCGCGGAAAAAGACAAGCCCGAGGACAACCGCCACGTTTGCATGATCATCGGCTACAACGAATCCACCAACGAGATCGCCGTTTCCGACTCCTGGGGGAAAAGTTTCGAACTCCGCTGGGTCCCTCTCGAAGTCGCCAACTGGGTCTCCGCCGGTCGTCTGTTCATGATCCTGCCGTAGAGAATCCGCGATCCGGAGACGAAGGCTAAGAGCAAATTTTTGAGGGAATCGCGAGGAGGAAGGCCACAACGAGAAAAAGTATCATCAAAGGAACCCGCAACAAAGGTACCGAATTTTTCAACCAATCCGGCTGGACCGCAGCCCAACTTGCCAAAGCCGTTGACCCGGTCATTCAATGCCAGAAACGCGAGGTCTCATCATTATCATCGTTTGTGAATCAACAGGCGTTCGGGCGAACGCGAGGACCCACCGGCTCCGAGCAGTTTGGAGTGACGGAGTGTTTCGACCAAGACCTCCATCCGATATCCTGGAAGCAGCCGGGGGAATCACTGCGGAAAGAACGTATTCCCGCATCCATACCTGTTGCGCAGTTCGATTGCATATCCGCTGGGAAATGACTCGTCCACCAACAGGTGCGAGTGTTCCTGCCGGCCAAGAAAAATTCCGATATCCGATATCGCCACAACCTTCATTTCATCCGCGAGCCTGAAGTCTTTGATCACACTTCTTTCTCCGCCCTCCAACACCCCGATTCCGTCGAAGCCCCCCTTATTATACCCGAGCGCATTAGGATTTGTGAAAACTATGGAGTGCGGATCGGGAAAACACACGCGCTCGCCTGAAAGCGTAAAGATGCACAAAACTTGATGCGCGCCAATATACCAGTCACCCGAAATAGCCTCAGAACCCTAGCATTCATCGAGAAATATCTTCCTCCATACTGAAACCAGAACACTAGCAGACTCCACCTATATCTACTTCACCCTTTTCTCACACCGCCACTCCGTTCACCATTCCCCCAGTTCTATCGAATTCGAACCCTCAATTTATGAAAACCCTACTCACCGCCCTAGCCACCACTCTCACCCTCCACACACCTGCGCCAGCAGTAGAAATCGATCCGACTTTTCCTCCAGCCACCCTCGCCGCCATGGAGAAAGTCCACTCCGATTTCAAGGGGAACCCCGGCTTCGTTGCTCAGTTCGGAGACTCCATCACCCACTCCATGGCTTTCTGGTCCGTCATGGACTGGGCGGATCCCGATAAATTTCTAACCGAAGACGACGGCCTCCCCAAAGTTCCTGAGAAAGCTCCTTGGAGAAAGATCATCAAAGGAGCCCGCGGCAAGGGACCCAATTTCGCCAACCAATCCGGCTGGACCACCGCCCAACTTGTGAAAGCCGTCGGCCCGGTCATCGAGCGGGAGAAACCCGAAGTCGCCATCATCATGATTGGCACCAACGACATTCGGCAGGGCAAAGTTCCTGACAGCTATCGCGCCGATCTCGAGTCCATCGTCTCCGCCTGCCTAAGCGCCCATTGCATCCCCGTCCTCAACACGATCCCACCGCGTGCAGGCCGCGAAGAACAGACCAACGAACTGAATCTCATCGTCCGTGAAGTCGCCTCGGAGAAGAACCTCCCGCTCGTTGACTACCACGCCCACATCATGAACCTCCGCCCCGGCACCACCTGGCAGAAAACCCTCATTTCCGCCGATGGTGTCCACCCCACCGGAGGAAAATCACAAGACTACAGCCCGGAGAATCTGAAATCCTGCGGCTACGCTCTCCGCAACTGGATCAACTTCCAAGCCTACCGCCAGCTCTACTTCAAGATCCTAGAGAAGTAGAGAGCCCACCTGTAGCATCTGATCCCGAACCCAGAATCAGCGAACCGACCTTTTCCAGATCCGCACCGCTAGGTGATTGATACGGACTTAGATCAAACTCCGGAAGGACTGAGAGAAAGTGATCAAAAATATCCCCCTGAATGTCTTCGTAATTTCCCCATGCGATGTCGTTGGTGAAAACGTAAATCTCAAGCGGGAGCCCCTGAGGACCCGGGGCCAATTGTCTCACTAGGAGTGTCATCCCTTCCTTATGGATCTTCGGATGATTTCTTAAATAGGCCACGCAGTAGGCGCGAAACGTGCCGACATTCGTCAGTCGGCGTCCGTTGATCAGTTCGGCGAGATTCTCTTCAACCCCTTCATTGAACTCGCGGATTTCATCCAGCTTGGATTCGAGGTGGGATTGAAGAAGGCGAATGCGTTTAAAACGCTCCAGCAATTTCTCGTCTGCGAAACGGATCGTCCGCATGTCGATATGCAACGAACGCTTGATACGGCGTCCTCCCGATTCACTCATCCCACGCCAGTTCTTGAACGAGTCCGAGATCAGGGAGTAAGTCGGGATCGTCGTAATCGTCTTGTCGAAGTTCTGGACCTTCACCGTCGTTAGCGAAACGTCAATCACATCACCGTCCGCCCCACGCGCGGGCATCTCGATCCAATCTCCCACCGCCACCATGTTGTTGACGGAGAGTTGAAAACCAGCGACGAGGCCGAGAATGGCGTCCTTGAAAATCAGCAACAGGATGGCCGTCACCGCTCCGAGACCTGAGAACAACACGAGGGGCGATTTCCCTAGGAGCCCAGAAAGGATAAAAATCAGTCCGATCAGATTGATCACTAGTTTCGCTGCCTGCGCGTAGCTCTTTGCCGGATAACGCCGACCCACCGGCCCGCTCTCCCAGATCGCCCGGGCGAAGTTGATCAGTCCATCGATCACCAAAAGCGTAATAATGATCAGGTAGGTGTTCACCGCTAGGCCGATGATCGCCAGAATCCCCTCCTCCCCTTTGAAGAGGACAGGAGCGTAGAAATGAATCACCGCCGCAGGAACTAGATGTGAAAAATGGACGATCACGCGATGATCGATCAGCAAGTCATCCAGCTTGATTGCCGTCCTCTTGATGATGGGATGCACCACCCACTCGATCAGCCGCTTGGCCAAGAAATTTGCCACCAGCGCGAGGAGACAGATGTAGAGAATCGAGCCAAGAACACCGAGGTTCCCGGCCATCGCCGCATCGATATTCAAGTGTTGGAGCCGTTTGCTGATCTCGTCCGGGGTCATTTCCATATGATGAAACATAGGGCGCATGGAGTGGCAATGTTTCCTTCCGGGAACGTTGGAGGGGCGAATTCCTTTCGCCCCTTCAGAGGCTATGCACTGGGCGAAAGGAATTCGCCCCTCCGCCGTGCATTGACCTCGGGCGTTCATCCGCCCACTGTCCCAGCGTGCTGCGCCTTCTGCCTTTCGTTTTACTGACCCTTTCGATCGCCCAATTGGAGGCGGAGACTGCTGTCGAGAAATCCCCACCCCCCGCTTGGGTTGTTCTCCCTGAATACGAGATCCCTACCAAAACGGATTCCTCGCTGGGCTCTGTCCGCTATCTCGCCTCGGACTTACAGAGCAACCTAGAAGCGTCCACGGACTACAAACACTTCGCGACGCAGATCAATACCCGGGCGGGAGTCGAGGATTACTCCCAGATTAGTGTCGATTTCCAGCCGGACTACCAGACGCTCACCTGGCACAGCCTAGAGGTGATGCGCGATGGCGAAACCCAAGACCGTCTGCCGGGCGCCACCTTCGAACTGATGCGCCAGGAGAAAGGCCTCGATCGCCAACTCTACGATGGGGAAACCACCGCGCACGCGATCCTCAACGACATCCGCCCGGGCGATACCATCGTCTATTCCTACTCCATTGCCGGGGCGAATCCGATCTTCCATGGCAAGACGCACGCATTTCTACGCACGGAGTTCAGCGACCCGCTGGACTACTCGCGCTGCCGGATTCTTTGGGACCCCTCCCTGCGGACTCTGCGCTGGAGGCACAACAAAGCCTTTCCCACCGAGCTAACACATTCGGAAAAGGCTGTCGGAGCACTCGACGTTCTGCTCTTCGAGAAACGCGGTTCAAAGGGGATCGATGTGGAAACGCGCGTCCCCTCCTCCGTGCCGACCTACCCGTTCATCGAGTATTCCGACTACACCTCGTGGGAGGAATTTGGCAAGTGGACGGAATCCATTTTCCTAACCGGAGAGGCTCTTCCAGAAAGCATCCGAGCGGTCTGCGAAGGGATCAGAGAGCGCAAACTCACTCCGGATGAAACCGCTCTGGCCGTGCTGCGCTGGGTGCAGGAGAACGTGCGTTATCTTGGCAGCTTTATGGGTGAGCACACCCATGCCCCTTACACGCTCAAGCAGATCTCGGAGCGCCGCTTCGGCGATTGCAAGGACAAGGGCATGCTCGTCACCGCGATGTTGGTCCACCTCGGGTTGGATGCCGCGCCGGCTCTGGTTGATACGAATGATCGGGAGGGCATCGTGGAGAATTTCCCCGGCTTCAGGAACTTCAATCATCTCATCGTCCACCTGAAGCTGGATGGTGCCGATTATTGGCTGGATCCCACGCGTACGTTCCAGCGCGGCACGCTGGCAAATTCCTACTCCCCGGCCTACGGTTTTGCGTTTGCCATCCGCCCTGGTGCAAAGGAACTCACTCCTGTTGAACCAGCAGGCTTTGGGAAAACCGGAACAGCGATCACCGAGTCATTCGTAATCCCGGACATGTCGGGAAATGCCACGATGCACGTTCATACCGTTGCCACCGGCCGGGACGCGGATGCCCTACGCCACACATTCGCCAGCGACTCACTCTCTGATATCGAGGAGGACTACTGCGAATACTACGAGGGCGATTACCCCGGCATCAAGGTCGCGGCTCCCATGACTTTCACCGATGACGAGAAGCGGAATCGCATCGTGATCACCGAGAGTTACACCCTCACCGACCTCTGGCAAAAGGAAACCGGAAAGGGCGAAGCGGATCAGCTCTACGCATGGTTCTACGCGCGCTTCATCTCCTCCAATGCGAATGTGCCATCGGATACGGAACGCAAGCTGCCCTATTCCATTTCCCATCCGAAGCGATACGTGCACACCTTCAAGATCACGCCGCCGGATGGTTGGGAGTTCCCCGAGGGTGAGCATAGCCGCAAGCTGCCCGCGCTGGACTACACCTACACCATCTCGTCAGTCGCCGGAAAAGCTAGAGTGAGCTTCGAATACATCACGCGCTCGGACCGCGTGATGCCTGCGGATTTTGCCGCCTACAGGGAGGCAATGAAGCTCTTCGAAGACGACCTCTACTACTACCTCTCCAGCCCCATCATCGTCACCGAGGGCGGAGGTGAGGTAGGGAAATCCTACGGCTTCGTGACAGGATTTCTCATACTGGGCCTGCTCACCGGCATCGCGGCTTGCGTTTTCATCTGGTTCTGGGATCCCGCACCGCGCCCCAAAGAAAGCGGCAGCCGCAACCTCCATGGCATCGGCGGCTGGATGATCCTACCGATGCTCCAGTGCCTCTCCCTGCCATTCATCTGCATTTACGAGATCTCCACGTTCTACACCGTCATCGATGCAGATAACTTCACTCTCTTCAGCGGATTTGAAAACGAGAACACGCAGCGCGTCGCCTTCGCCTGCGGCATCTTCTTCTCCGCATGCATACTCATGGTTTCTCTCCTCCAGTTAAGACTTCTCTATTCCCACCGCACCTCCTTCCCATTGGTTTTCATTGCTCTCGGTGTCGTCATGTTTTTCAGCGATATCTTTTACTTATATCTCAGTGAGATTGCCTCCGGCGAAGACGTCACCTCGGAGGGGACGCGCGGCACCGCCCGTCAAATCTTTGGTCTGGTCGTATTGACCATCTACATGCTCGTCTCGAACCGCGTAAAAACCACCTTCACCCGCCGTAGAAAAAAACAGGAGCCAATCCCCGAGCCACCTCCACTACTCGTGTAGGAGCCGCGTTCTCCAGAACGCGAGCCGCCCTTCACTCGCGTTCTGGAGAACGCGGCTCCTTCTCGACTCTTGGTACAACTTCACGGATACTCTCGCCCGTGACGCGCACGCTTTGTATCCTCCTTTCCCTCATCCTACCTCTCGCGGCGCAGGAGATACTGAGAAGTGCGGCGGAGGTCGTGGGGTATCCGGAAAATGATCCGGAGCACCAGCCGCTGGTTTCCTTGGAGGCGACGGTGACTTACATCGATACTTCAGGGACGGTGTTCCTTGCGGACATGACGGGGGCGACGTTCCTCTCGCGGGTGAAGAAGCCGTCTCTTTTCAAACCAGGGCAGGTGCTCTCGGTGGAGGGAACGCGACTGCCGGGGCTGTTCATCGGCGGGATCATCCCTTCGAAGACGGAGGTGGTCGGCAACACTCCTCTTCCCCCGCCGCGCAGCGTCACGTTGCGTGATCTTTCTTCGGGAAAATACCACTACCAGCTTGTGGCGATTGAGGGAATTGGCCGGAGCGTGGAGAGGATTGATGAGGCGGCTGCGATCTTGAAACTCTCGGTACCGGGTGGTGAGGTGGAGGTGAGGTTTGATCTGGCGCCTGCAGAAGTAGAGGATTTCATCGATGCGAAAGTGCGGGCGGAGGGCTTGGCGGCGGGCGGGATCAACGACAGGCGGCAGCTTGTTTCCCCCTATCTGAAAGCGACCTCGGCGGGGGCGGTGACAGTTTTAAAAAAGGCGGCAGAGGATGCTCCAATCGTGGGAATAGGGAGTCTGACTGCGCAGCCTGCGGGACCTTCACACAGGGTAGCGGTGGAGGGTGTTGCACTTTCTCCCGAGTTGGGCAGGTCGATTTTCATGCGGGGGGGAACGGGGGCGATCCGCGTAAAGGTTGGTCGGAGGAAGATTGAACCCGGAACAAGGCTGCTAGCGACGGGTTTCCCCACGATGGAGGGATTCTCGCCCGTGCTGGATGATGCTTCGGTGAAGGCATTGGGAGAAAAGGAAGAGATCGTGCCAGTGGAAGTTACCGAAAAAAACATTACTTCCGGAAAGCTTGATTCTGATTTGGTGACTCTGGAAGCCACTCTTGTGAGCACAAACCCTTATGTAGTGAAGGCGAACGGGCACGAGATTCAGCTCCGCCCGCACAATGGAAAGACCAAATTCCCCCCTCCAGGTAGCAAGCTGCGTCTGACGGGCATCTGGCAGGTGACTGGAACAACTCTGAGCGGCTACAATTCCAAGCCCTCGTCCTTCGAGCTTTGGCTCCGCTCCCCGGAGGACATTCGTGTCGTTTCCGCGCCACCTTGGTGGACGCCTCAACGCCTCGGCATACTACTGGCGGTCATTTCTGTAGCAGGTCTTTTCGCACTGGCATGGGCCGCAATGCTGCGGATCCAAGTCTCGAAACAGGTGCGTCTGATCGAGGCGAAGACGCAATACGAGGCGGTGGCAGAGGAAAGGCAGAGGATCGCGAGGGAGTTCCACGATACTCTGGAGCAGGAACTCGCCGGGCTTTCCATTCGACTGGATGCCGCACTGCCGCGTGTGCCAGACGAGAAGGCAAGTGGCCTACTCACCCAACTCCGCACCTTGCTGATCCGGATGCAAACGGAAACGCGGGATTTTATCCTCGATCTCCGGGAGACCCATCCCGCGCCCCTCTCCGAATCCCTGCGCAGCCTAGTGAATCACCTCCAGACCACGACGGATATCCAGTTGAATCTGAAGATGGAGAATCTACCGGACGTCCCACCCCACACCTGCCACCACATCCTCCGTATCACCCGTGAGGCAATTAACAATGCGATTAAGCACTCCGCCGCGACTGCTATCGAAATTTCCCTAATAGCGAAAGTCCTCACCATCATCGATCACGGCAGTGGCTTCGACCCAGCAACCGCAGACGCCACCCGTTTCGGCCTCCAGGGAATGCGGGAGCGAGCAAAGAAAATCGGAGCAACCCTCGATACATCCTCCACGCCAGGGAAAGGAACGACCGTCACGCTCCGTCTACCTCTTTCCTGAACACTGAAAACTTCCCACTGACAAACTATCATGCGCCTCCTTCTCTGTGACGATCATTTCGTAGTCCGCTCCGGTCTCGCCGCATCCCTCTCGCTGGAGGAGGATCTGGAGATCGCGGCGGAGGCATCGACGGCGGAGGAGGCGCTGGAGACATATGGGAAGGTGAAGCCGGACCTGGTGCTGATGGACTTGCAGCTCGGTGAGGGCAGCGGGATCGAAGCGACCGAACAAATCCGCAAGGCCGATACAGAGGCGCGCGTGCTGATGTTTTCCTCCTTCGCGCGGGACGAGGACATCCACCGGGCCATCCTTGCCGGGGCGCTGGGCTACTTGCGGAAAACAGCTCCCCGCGAGGAATTGTTAGAAGCTGTTAGAACGGTGGCCGCCGGGCACAGATACCTGCCGCCGGAGATCGCCGGGAGGCTGGCGGACAGGATAGGCAGGCAGGATCCGAGCCCCCGCGAGCGGGAGGTTCTGGTTCTCATTTCCAAGGGAAACAGCAATAAGGAGATCGCCTCCGAACTGGGTCTCTCCGAGGAAACGGTGAAGCACCACATCAGCAACCTCCTCACCAAGCTCGAAGCCCGCGACCGCACCCAGGCGGTGACCGAAGCGCTGCGGCGAGGATTGCTGGAGATGCCATAGCGTGGGGGCGATCTTCGGTCGCCCCTTCCGAGAGAGAGAACGGGAGAGCGACCGAAGATCGCCCCCACGCATCCCCCAAAAGTGCCATACAGCACCTCCCCTATCCCTTCTTTGACCGGCCTGCGGATATTCGGTATCTTGTTGGGATCAAGCCCATGAAATGCCTTTTTCTCATCACCCTGATCTCCACCACCGCCGCCTTTTCCCAGAACGACACAGGCGACGACCTTTCCGCTTCGGCAATCGCGAACTGGACGTTTGACGAAAAAGAAGTCGGCACGTTTGTCGGCGGAGCAAAGATTTCCGACAAAGGGCCGCAGGCACCCGAGCATCCGGTATTTAAAAAAGGAAACAAGGCGCTCACCCTCGGTAACGCAGGAGACGCTCTCCGGATCAAGGAATCCGATTTCCCGGAAGCGGACTTCCGTTTCACTAATGGCGATACAATCACGCTGGAGACTTGGGTGAAAACCGGCGCGTTGCAGAACGAGAGATACGCCTACCTGATCGGCAAAGGACGGAACCAAGCCGAAGGTTTTACCAAGGAAAACCAGAACTGGGCGCTGCGCCTCAAAGGCGAAAGTGGGGTTGCCAAACCATCCTTCCTTTTCCGTTCTCGCAATCCTGAGAACAACAAGGAAGAATACCACCGCTGGATCGCCGCAGAGGGCTTCGCCACCGGAGGCTGGCACCACGTGGCCGTAACCTACACTTTCGGGAATCCGGAATCTATCGTGGCATTCGTGGACGGAAAGAAGATCACCGACGGGGCTTGGGACATGGCCGGTCCGACAAAGCTTCCGCCCGTGACTGACGCGGATGACATCATGATCGGCACGGGCAACGGAGGCGGATCGAACAACACCCTGTCAGGATCCCTCGACAACGTCGCGATCTATCGCGACAGACTGCCGGACTCCGCATTAATGCAAAGATACGTATTCATCCCGCCACCACCATCGTTGGACCCGGAAAAAATCCCTGTTGGAAAAGTGCTGGTACAAATCTGCGAGGAGGGTCTTGGAGGAAAAGCCGCATGGCCAGCGGGCGATCCACAGCCGACGGAATCCTACGAGGCTCCCGCCTTCGGCTTCAGCGCTGTGCCACACAAATATGTATCCACCGGGGTGCGCGGCGACAGGCCGTTCACGTATTTTCTCCGTACAGCAGCGAAAGTGACTTTCCCGAAGGGTAAGCATCGACTCCTACTGAGGGGCCGCAGCGCGGTGCGGCTGACCATAGACGGGAAGCAGCTTCTCATCACCAAGTTCAGCAGCAATGACCTGGGCGGCCACGGCAAGGTTTCCGACCAAGACGGTTGGCTCGACCTCGGAGGGGAAAATTTTCGCTTCATCCAGCCTGGCGACTACGAGGCGTGGACAGAGTATATTTCCGATGGAAAGGAGCATCTGCTGGTGGTTGAGAAAGTCGTCGGCGGAAACAATATGCGTCCTGAACTCGGTGAACTGGTGCTGGCCGTTTCATACGAGGATTCCGAGAACTGGCAACTCGTCACGCCGGGAAGCACGGTGATCCCTTACACGGATGAAGGCTGGAAAAAATACGATGCGGAAAGGACGGCATGGCTAGCTCAGGAAAACGCCCACCGTCGAGCTGCCGCCCTGGCCAAACATGATGACTACTGGACTTCTCGAAGAAAGGCTGCTGAAAAGTTCCTTGCAGCCACCGAAGAAATTCCAGTGCCGACCGCCATCGAGGGCATGCCCGCGCTCAATCCCATCGACCATTTCATCAACGCGAAGATCAAAGAAGTGGAGAAGCAATACTCCGAAGCCAAGAGCGATGGCGTGAACTTCCACCGCGAAATCCTGCCGATCTTCGAGAACAAATGTTTCTCCTGCCATCAGGGCGGGAAAACAAAGGGCGGGCTGAAACTGAACAGCCTCACCCACGCCCTCGAAGGCGGCAAAGAGGACGGCCCAGGCATCGTACCGGGAGACGCACTGGACTCCGCCGTTTTCCTCCGAGTGACCGATGAGGACGAGGACTACGTGATGCCTCCCAAGGGCGACAAGCTGACGAAAGACGAAATCGCCCTACTGGAGACATGGATCAACGAGGGCGCGCACTGGCCGGAGTTCGACGTCCCGTCCCTGGATATGACTCCCCTTTCCGACGACCTAATTTTCCTCCGCCGCATTTTCCTCGATACAGTGGGCGAGCCTCCCACCCCGGAAGATATCGCCGCTTTCCAAGCCGACACCTCGGAAAACAAACGCGAAAAAACCATCGACCAACTCCTCACCGACGACCGCTGGGCGGACAAGTGGATGGGATACTGGCAGGACGTGCTCGCGGAAAACCCCAACATCCTAAACCCCACCCTCAACAACACCGGCCCCTTCCGCTGGTGGCTGCACGAGTCCCTTCTCGATAACAAGCCGATGGATCTTTTCGTGACCGAGCTGATCCAAATGGACGGCTCCGAGCGCTTCGGAGGCCCCGCAGGATTCGGTGTCGCCACTGGAAACGACGCGCCTATGGCTGCGAAAGGCACCATCGTTTCCTCAGCCTTCATGGGAGTGGAAATGAAGTGCGCTCGCTGCCATGATGCGCCTGCGCACACCTACCTGCAGCAGGATCTTTTCGAGATCGCCGCTCTCCTCAACACCGCGCCGATCAAGGTTCCTAAGACCTCCTCCGTGCCCATGGACAAGCTCCATCAGGGCGGACGAAAGTCCCTGATCGAGGTCACACTAAAGCCCGGCACGGTCGTGAAACCTTCATGGCCTTTCGAAGACCTCGTCCCGGAGGAAACGGGAGTCGAGCTTGCGGAAAATCCAAACGACTCGCGCGACCTCCTCGCCGCCCTGATCACCGCTCCGCAGAACCAGCGCTTCGCACAAGTCACGGCGAACCGTATCTGGGCGCATATCATGTCGCACGGCATCGTCGATTACGTCGAAGACTGGCAGAAATCTGAACCCTCTCATCCCGATCTGATCGCGTGGCTGGGCCGCGAGTTCACCCGCTCAGGCTACGACATGAAAGCTGTCGCTCGCCTCATTTTCAACAGCCACGCCTACCAGCGAGCGAGCGATCCGACCCTACTTAAAACCAACCCTCTCTACACCGCCCCGGCACCCCGCCGCCTCACTGCCGAGCAGATTGTCGATTCGCTTTTCCACGCCACCGGCAAGAGCTTCGGTGAGGAGGAAGTCTCTCTCGATATTGATGGGAAACGGGATATGAAAAACTCCATCACCCTCGGTATCCCCACCCGCTCCTGGATGCTCGCCTCCACCTCGAACGAGCGCGACCGCACCTCCCTCATCCTGCCTCGAGTGCAGGCGATCTCCGATGTCCTCGAAGCCTTCGGATGGCGGGGTGCACGCCAAGACGCCACCTCCGTCCGCGAAACCGAACCAAGCGCTCTCCAGCCCGCGATTATCGCAAACGGCACCGTCGGCGTATGGCTCACCCGACTCAGCGACGACCACCCGCTCACCGCTCTCTCGCTCAAAGATCAGCCCGCCGAAGATCTGCTGGAAAAACTCTACCTCCGACTCCTCACCCGCAAACCCACGGAGGAAGAAAAGAACACCTACCTCCCTTTCCTCAGCGAGGGCTACTCCACCCGCATCGTCACGAACCCAGCCCCTCCCGAACCCGGACCACGCGGCCCCGAAAAATACGTCACCTGGACCAACCATCTCGACCCCGAAGCGGACATCATCCGCCAAGACCAGATCCAAGCAGCCCGCGCAGGAGACCCGCCCACCAACAAACTCACCCCCGAATGGCGCAATCGCTTCGAAGACGTCCTCTGGGCCATCCTAAACTCACCAGAATGGATCTACCTGCGCTAAAATTCAAATTTCAAAATTCAACTCTCAAGAAGATCCACAACCCAAGTCTTCCCTGAAAACTGAACACTGAAACCTAACAAACTTTTTCCTATGAACCGCCGCCACTTCCTAACCACCTCCGCCCTCGCCACCCTCGCCGCGAACAATCTCCACGCCAACACCGCCGTAAACGTACCGAAAGGCAAGGCCGAGCACTGCATTTTCATCTGGCTCGGTGGTGGGATGGCGCAAATGGACACCTTCGATCCCAAGAAGCTCGGCTCCATGGACAAGCCCTACAAGAAAGGCTCCGCCTACAAGTCCATTAAAACCGCCGTCACGGGCGTCGAGGTATGCGAGCACCTTTCCAAAACCGCACCCCTCATGGATCGCGTCACCGCCGTCCGCTCCGTTTACCACAACATCATCAATGAGCACGGCATCGCCACAAACTACGTCCACACCGGACGCCAGATCAGCGGCGCGACCATTTACCCTTCCATCGGCTCCATCGTCGCCAATCAACGTGGCGCAGCCAATCCGCAGGTCCCTCCCTACATGCTCATCGGCATCCCGAACGTATCACGCGGGCCCGGATTTCTCGGCTCGAAATACGGGAACATTTACCTCTCCGATACCAAGGCCGGCCCGAACGGCTTCACCCGCCCCTCCTTCATTGATGAGAAACGCATGGAACGCCGGAAAGCCCTTCTCGCCCCGCAGCGCGGCCTCGCCGAAGAAGGCTCCATCCTCGCCGACTACCGCACCGCCCAGGACGAAGCCCTCCGGCTCGCCGGCCCCGGCTTCATGAAAAACTTCGAGCTCGACCGCGAACCCGCTGCCCTCCGAGAGGCATACGGTTCCGAGTTCGGCCAACGCTGCCTACTCGCCCGCCGCCTCGTCGAGGACGGTGTCCGTTTCATCGAGGTCTCCCACAACCTCGGCTTCGTCAACGGCACCGGCTGGGACACCCACCAGTCCGGCCAGCGGAAACAACACCTCCTCATCCAGGATCTCGATACCGCATTCTCCACCCTTATCAAGGATCTCGAATCGAAAAAGCTCCTCGATAAAACACTCATCGTCCTCGCAACCGAGTTCGGACGCCCCGCCCACTTCGATGGCGGCGGCGGGCGCGACCACCATTGCGATGCCTTCTCCATGATGCTCGCCGGCGGAGGACTCAACCACCAGGGAGCCTACGGAGAAACCGACGAATTCGCCGAGCAGGTCGTTTCCGAAAAAGTCTCCACCCCGGACTTCCATGCCACCATCCACGCCGCCCTCGGTATCAATCCCTACGCGGACCTCATGGACGGCACGCGCCCCGTTCCCATCACCGACGGCGGCACCCCCATCGCAAAACTCTTCACGTAGCTGCTGCGTCCCGCAGCAGGCCGTGCAAACCCCGTCCCGGGGTTTGTGCTATCTCCGCATCCGCCCCCGCAATCCCTCCTCCGGCATCCCGCAGGATTCGTTCTTCCCCGCGATCAGATACCGATTCTTCGCCACCAAATCATACCCCCAGTCTCTCGCCGTTTTCGGAAACAACCCGAAGACCCGCGCCAACATCGCCCACACCCCACCAAGCTCCTTCCCCAAAACCACCCACGCATCCCCCTTGTAAAATTTCTCCCCATCGTCTTCGCGTAGCATCACCATTGTTCCACCTTCTTTGTCTGCGAATTTCGTCAGCCCCATTTCTTTTGCCAACTCCCCCTGCAACGGCGCAAAATTCACCTCTCCCTTCCGATCCAGCGCATAGACTTTCCTCACGGATCCGCTACAGAACCCGCAGTCTCCGTCGAAAAATAGCACCCAGCCCATTCAAAAAATCTAGTGCCTCAATCTCTCACTGCAAGCACGGACACCGTGGCATCGTGCAAAAGGTTCTCCGCGTTGGTCCCGACAAAAAATCCTCCGATGCGCGACAATTTCCTTGTTCCAAGAATGACCAGATCCGTCCCCACCTCCCGGAAATGACCTGTCAGAGCAAGGGCCGAATCGTTCGACTCAAGCACCACAACCTCATGCCGAATTTCAGAGAGCTTGGACGCGAAGGGTGAGAGAAACCCTTCCATCCAGTGATTCACCTCCGCGTGGCATTCTTCTGAATACGAGGTCGTGGCGTCCATTGCATGATCCAGCGCCTCACCCCAAGGATCGAGACTCGGTGGATACATCACGTGCACGATCTCCAGACATGCCCCGTTGATCTTGGACAATTCAATCCCCCGCTCCAAGGCACGACGGGAGGTCACCGAGAAGTCGGTGCAGACCGTGATTTTCGAGAAATCCCCCTCCTGCCAGTCCCGCAGCACCAATACGTCGCACCCAGCGTTTCGCACACAGCGGGAAGCCACCGGCCCCAATCTGTCTTTCTTAAGATCGTTCGCAGCAATCACCAGCAGCGAAGCAGAAAGCTCCTCGACCAACTTCTGCAACTCATCTGCCGCTTTCCCCGAGCGCACCTCTATTCTTACGCCGGCACCGGGCGTATTTGCGTTGACGAGAGCTTCCAGCTTCTCCTTCGCCCTGACGGAAATCATTTCCCCCTCTCCCGAGTCACCGGAACCCCGCTTTCCCAGTCGCCCGGCATCCAACACGTATAGTGCCACAACCGGAGCCCCAGAAAGTGAAGCCACATGCACCGCATGCCGTAGCACAAATGTGGAAGCAGCAGAAAAATCAATAGCAGCAATGATCGTGGATTTCATGGATCAAGATTCCGACAAAAGCCGGCATTCGTCAAACCATGTCGCCGCATATGGCCATAGATGCACAAGGAATCGAAAGATTTGCGGTGTAAACCCACCATACCCTGCGAAACCACCTGGCCCACCAGCCAAAAAGCGCAAGATGGCTCTTCCACTTCCCAACGATCGCTGGTTACTTGGCACACATGCAGCCCATCACTTTCGAGCCCATCTACATGCCCCGCATCTGGGGTGGTCGACAGCTTGAGGAAACCTATCATAGAGTCCTCCCCGATCCCACCTCTCCCTTTGGCGAAGCCTGGGAAATCGTTGATCGCGAGGAAGCCCAGTCTGTCGTATCCTCGGGTGACTATTCTGGGAAAACACTGAACCATCTCTGGAACCACCACCGCGAGGAAATCTTCGGGAAAAGCCTTCCGAACACCAACCGTTTCCCGCTCCTCATCAAGATCCTCGACTGTTCAGCCGACCTCTCCATCCAAGTCCACCCTCCAGCGGATATCGCGAAGAAGCTCAGCGGCGAAGCTAAGTCTGAAATGTGGTATATCGCCAACTGCAATCCGGGCGCAAAACTCTACGTCGGCCTGAAAAATGGAGCGACGAAAGAGACCTTCGAAAAGTCTATCGCCGAAGGCACCGTCGCCGAACAGGTCCACTCCATCACCCCAGAGAAAGGCCAGTCCATCTTCATCGAATCCGGCCGCCTCCACGCCATCGGTGCCGGATTTCTCATTCACGAAATCCAACAGAATTCCGACACCACCTATCGCGTGTTCGATTGGAACCGCACCGACTCCGAAGGCAAGCCCCGCGACCTCCACGTCGCCCAATCCCTAGCATGCATCGACTTCGATGACACCCAACCGGAAATGGATACTCCCGCCGGCAACACCCTCGCCACCTGCCCTTATTTTACTACTACCCTTCACCACCTCACCCCCGGCGAAACGATCTCCAATCCGCAGTCCGACCGATTCTCACTCATAACTGTAGTCAAAGGTACTTTGGAAAAGAAATTCACTACCGGGCATACCATCCTTCTTCCCGCCGGCTCACCACCCCAAGCCGCCACCCAACAAACCACCCTCCTCCAGATCACACTTTAGGAGCCGCGTTCTCCAGAACGCGAGCCATCTTTCGGTGCCCTCCGATATGAAAATTTCCCACACCCTGACAAAGGAATCGGTGTCCACAGGCCTGTCCCGCTCCTTCGCGTATCGCCACCCCTTCCGGCGGATTGCGATCCCGTTGGTCGGAATTTTATGTCTTATCGCCTCTGCCTGGTTTCTCCTAGTGGACGACAGTTCTGAATGGCTGATCGGGGGACTGCTTCTTGGCGCTGGAGCCGTTTATCTGTTCTTGCCAATCTTCCGACGAAGACAAGTGGTGGAGAACTTGTTTGCCGGGAGGACTTCCAAACTGACATTGGAGCTGGAACCTGACGAAAAAGGAATAACCATGACAACTTCCGGGTCTATCGGAACAACTGACTGGTCTTCTTTTGTCGATTATCTCATCTGCAAAACAGGCATCCTCCTCTACCCGCAAAAAAACATTTTCTACTGGATCCCCAATTCCGCCACCATCGAAGGCGGCACCTGGCAGGACTTCGAATTGCTAATTTCCAAAAAGATCACCAGAAAAATCTGAATCTTACCCATTTCTCCACAGAAGACTGAGCACCAAGCACTGATCAGCTCTTGGAATTTCAAAAAAATCGCTCCATATTCTGAATCATCTTCCCCTCCTGCGGCCTTTCCGCAACACTCCTTCCCCCATGGCAAAACCAGCACTCGGAAAAGGACTCGGAGCCCTCATCAAGAAAAACCAAGCTCTTCCCGGAGCGGCACCTGCCGGTCAGACCGACGACTCACCGCGCGTTCGCGACATCCCAATCGAAGACGTCGTCCCGTCCCCTCTTCAGCCACGGAACCAATTCATCGAAGCCCCCCTCGACGACCTCGTCGATTCCATCCGTCAGCACGGTATCATCCAGCCGCTGATCGCGCGTTTGGTAAATGGGAAATACGAACTCATCGCCGGAGAGCGCCGTTGGAGAGCTTCGAAAAAACTCGGCCTCGCCACCGTGCCCGTCATCGAGCGCGCGGCTTCCGATCGCGACGTCCTAGAGATGGCTCTCATCGAGAACCTCCAGCGCGAGGATCTCAACCCCATCGAGGAAGCCGCTGGTTACGTACGCCTCGCAAAAGAATTCACCCTGAAACAGGAAGAGATCGCCACCCGAGTCGGAAAGTCCCGCGCTTCGGTCGCAAACGCCATGCGCCTCCTCGATCTCCACGAGGACGTCCAAGTCAATCTCGCCCAACGCCAAATCACCGTCGGCCACGCAAAAGCGATCCTGGCCCTGAAAGACGCGGAAAGCCAAAAGCTCGCCGCCGACCAGATCATCCGCCGCAAGCTCACCGTCCGCGCCGCCGAGAAGCTCACACAGTCCCTCCTCGCAAACCCCTCCGGCGAAGGCGAATCCAAAAAAGCCGCACCCAAGGAAATCGACATCCACGTCCGCGAGCTCACAAAACGCCTCCAGGAGCACCTCGCCACCCACGTCGCCATCAACCACTCCCTGAAAAAGGGAAAAATCGAGATCGAGTATTACGGGAACGATGATCTTGAAAGGATTCTTGAGCTACTCAGACTGCCTAATACGACTTTGTAACGGCGATCTTCGGTCGCCGTTGGCGGCGGACGGCGTGCCCCAAGGGGTATTGCATCCACCATGCCATTCAAGTTCACCTACCAACAACTTCGCCGTTCGATGCCCGGTTATCGTAAAGAAAACTTGATCCCCATCTTACTCATCGTTCTCTGCGGCGGGACAGCACTCGCGTTCATGTGCTGGAGACTCGAGTTCGCCGTATTCCGGAAATGGTTCCTATACCCCAGCCTCACCTTCTGGTCCTTCGGCGTATATAGGTTGGCCGTTCCTATCTCGAAACCCTGGGACCACAGAATCTGGAGAGCCTGCAAGTGGTGGAGCGGAACTTGGTTGCTCCTGTTCGCGCTCGGAATGTGCGCCCCCCCTTTCTCGGTAGCACTTTGGCTGCCATTAGCCGGAATCTCAGGACTCGGAATGGTCAACCCCTTCCTCGCGCTAATCCTCCATCTCATGATCTGGGCCTGCGCTTCAGATATACTGAAAACGTTGCGTCCCACACAGAATCCCGAACAACCCACTTCTGATCACTGATCACTGATCACTGATCACTGATCACTGATCACTGATCACTTCTCACTTCTCACTTTCTCCCATGCTCACATCCGCCACCACCCTAGCAAAAAACCTAACCGAAGCCGGCCACACCGCCTACTTCGCGGGCGGCTGCGTGCGTGACAAACTGCTCGGTCTTTCCCCGAAGGATTACGATATCGCGACCTCCGCGACTCCCGCCGAAGTCCTGAAACTTTTCCCCGGTTCCAACCAAGTCGGAGCACATTTCGGGGTGATCATCGTGAAGCACGAAGGTCATCACATCGAGATCGCTACCTTCCGGACCGATGGTTCCTATGGCGATAGCCGCCGCCCCGATTCCGTCACCTTCTCCACCCCGGAGGAAGATGCCCATCGCCGCGATTTCACGATCAACGGGCTTTTCGAGAATCCGGAGACCGGCGAAGTCATCGATCTCGTGAACGGTCTCCCCGACCTCAAAGCGCAGGTCATCCGGGCAATCGGAACCCCTTCTCACCGCTTCCAAGAAGACGCCCTTCGCCTCCTCCGCGCCATCCGTTTCTCCACCACACTCGGCTTCCCCATCGAGCCGCTGACTCTTGCCGCGATCAAGGACAACGCCCACCTGTTAGAAAAGATTTCCCCCGAGCGAATCCGCGACGAGTTTTCAAAAATCATCACCTCACCCAACCGTCGCCGCGGCCTCGAACTTCTCGTCGAAGCCGGCCTCATCGATCATTTCCTCCCAGAAGTCCTGCCATTGATCGGATGCGAGCAACCCCCGGAATGGCACCCCGAAGGCGATGTCTACACGCACACCTGCATCATGCTGGAAATGCTGGGGCCCAATGCCCGACTGGAGCTTTGTCTTGCCACACTTCTTCACGATATCGCAAAGCCACCGACCCAAACATTCGATGAGGAATCGAACCGAATCCGCTTCAACGGCCACGACGCACTGGGCGCTGAAATGGCAGAGACGATCCTCTCCCGCTTGAAATACCCGAACTCCGTCATCCGAGACGCCGCCCACATGGTTTCCCGCCACATGCAGTTCATGAACGTCCAACAAATGCGCAAGGCGAAGCTCAAGCGCTTCATGTCGGAACCGACTTTCCCCCAGGAAATGGAACTCCATCGCGTCGATTGCGCCTCGTCCAACGGTTTCACCGACAACTACATCTTCCTCAACGAAAAGGCCGAGGAATTCGCCAACGAACCCCTCATCCCTCCTCCCCTAGTCACAGGAAAAGACCTGATCGAACGCGGACTCAAGCCCGGCCCCCGCTTCAAGGAAATCCTCGACGAAATCCAGACAGAACAGCTCGAAAACCACCTTGGAACCAGAGAAGAGGCTTTAGATCACCTCGAAACATTGCTGAGTAATTCCCCCACTGATCACTGATCACTCGGCACTAGCCACTTCTCCGCAAATCCTACGAAAAATCCCTCATTCGATGTTCAATGTTGGACGTTCGATGTTGGATGTTCAATTCTCCCCCCATGACATCCGAAATCCCCACCGCAGTTTCCGATCCGATCAACGCGAAAATCCTTTCCGTTTCCGAAGATCTCGTCAGCGGTTTCCAAAGAAAGCCATTCCACATCATCGCGGAGAAATCCGGTGTGCCTCTCGATACCGTGATTGAGCGCATCCGCGCGATGCAAGAGGCAGGGATCATCCGCCGCGTCCGCCAGACCATGCTTGCCACGAAACTTGCCCACGGCGCGCTTGTCGCTTGGAAAGTCCCGGAAGAGAAACTCAACGCCGCCTTCGATTTCATGGCGAAGGATGATCCCTTCTCCGGCCACGTCGTAATCCGCTCGACCGATACCGAAGTCTCCGGCTCCGGTTACCGCCTCTGGACCACTCTGAAAGTCCCCGTCGGCGAGTCCTTAGATTTTCACGCAACCAAACTCCTCGAACTCACCGGAGCCACCGAGTATCTGCTCATGCCTGCCAATGGAGTGTTCGCGCTCGGAGTCGGGCACATGCGACGCAAGACCATGGACCCCGGTGAAAAGGCCGATGAGCCAGCCATCATGATGACAACCGTTCCGGCCGATCTGACGGAAGAAGAATGGGACATCCTTCTCGTTCTGAAAGAAGAGCTGACCCTCGATGAAATCTGCGAGGACCCGTGGGACAAACGTGCTGAGCAAGCGGGAGTCACACTCGATCGCTTTTGTGAAGTCGCGGAGGACCTAAACAAAAAGAAGGTCATCGGCCGTTTTTCCACCTTCTTGGAGCATGTGAAACCTTCCGAAACCGGCGAACGCGTTACCAAGTTCAATGGGCTTTTCCATTGGGCCGTGCCGAAAGGTCGTGAAATGGAAGCTGGTGGAGAAGTCGGTCGCCACTACTGCATGACCCACGCCTACTGGCGCGAGGGCGGACCGCAATTTGGCAACGTGAATATCATGGGAGTCATGCACGGCACGGAAAAGCCAAAGGTGCTCGCCCACAAAGCAGCCATCGACAAACACCTCGAATCCGTCGGCATCCCGGTCTCCTACACCAACGTCTTCTGGGGCGGTCGCTCCGAGATCAAACCCTCGGAAATCTCTCCGAAGGTCTACAAGGAGTGGCACGCGAAACACGCGTGATATTCTTCCAGCCTTGCTCCATCAGCATTCCTGCTGTAATTTGTTGGTATGAGTTCGATGGAAATTGCTGACCTCTGCGAAAAGCTACCTCCGGAAAAAAGAACCGAGGTTGCTGATTTCGCACGCTTCCTTTTAGCACAGCAACAGGACGACGCGTGGGAGGCGATCATAGAAAATCCATCTCCAAACGCGAAGCTTCGAGGCTTTTTAGAAGAATCTGCCAAGGATTCTGACAAGCCCCTGAATGTCCAGCTGCTGTGATTTCCCGCGTCCGTCCGAGCTTTTGGCGATACTATCGCGATCTGGATCCAAAAATTCAAACTGCCGCTAGAAACTCATACGGCCTTTTTGAAACCAACCCCGCCCATCCCTCTCTTCGCTTCAAAAAGCTCGCCGGTCATGATCGAATCTGGTCGGTTCGAATTAACCAATCGGTCAGGGCCCTGGCCGAACGAAACGGTGATACGGTTATCTGGTTCTGGATCGGTTCCCACAACGACTTCGACAAACAGTTCGGCTAATTTCACCAAAGCCCAAATTTCCCATAAGCCATCGCGTAGATGCCCATGAGGAGATTCGCCACCGCGTGCATCACCACACAGGCTCCAAGATTCTTGCTCCAGACACAGAGCAGGTAGGTTAGCGAGCCGTAGACAAAAGCCCCTGCCCAATCCACGGGTGCGTGCGCCGCCATGAACAACCCGGTGACGATGAGGAAACTTTTCCAATGCGCTCGTCCGAAAGGTTGTTTCCAGTAATTTCCCTCCCAGTCCATGCAGAAGCGCATGACAAACCCTCTCCAAAAGATCTCCTCCACAAGCGCGACAATCACAGCCGCTCTGAGAAACCTCATCGAAAGCGATGCCCAATAGGCCACGGGATTTTCAAACATACCCGGATCAAAGCCATCTTTCCGCTCTGCGATTCCCAGATGCTTCATCCAGCCTTCGGTCTCTCCCGTCAGTCCCCAAGCATCATAGAGCGAGGTGGGAAGCAGCCAGAAACCAATTCCAACCGCGCCGAAAACCACTCCCACCAAGCTCCATTTCAAGTTCCAGTTAAAAGTGAAATATTTCCAATAGTAGATCAGTAGCACCAGAGTTGCGATGGTCTGCAAGGGATATACCCACTGCGCCACGTCCTGCTTCCACCAAGGTGCCGCCGGGTGATCCCAGCCGAAAAGACTATCTGCCAGTTGAAGCAGAATCAGAAAGACCATGAACACCCCGAAAGGAACCACATGCGCCTTCGTCAGCTTGTCCGGGTTTTTCAGATCGGCTTCCAAAGGGAGTCTTCCTTGAGGTTTAAAGTGTAAAACTTAAAGTTTCGAAACAAACCGCTCCATGCAGTTCATCGCAGTCCGGAGATCATCCATCCCCGTCGCGTAGCAACAGCGGAGGAAACCTTCGCCGCTCGGGCCGAATGCTCCGCCCGGCACGGCGGCGACACTTTCCGCCTCGAGCAGGCCCATCGCAAATTCCTTGGAGGATAGACCCGTGCTCCGGATGTCCGGAAACACGTAGAACGCACCACCCGGCGTGTGGCACTCTAGGCCGATCTCGTTCAATCGCTTCACGAGGAAATCCCGCCGTTGATGATAGCTTTCCTTCATCTTCTCCATCGCAGGAGTCCCGTTTTCCAAAGCCTCGATCGCCGCATTCTGGCTCATGATTGGAGCACAGAGCATGGAATACTGGTGAATTTTCATCATCGCCTCGATAATGGGCTGCGGTGCACATGCGTATCCAAGGCGGAAACCGGTCATCGCGAACGCTTTCGAGAAACCGTGCATCAGAATCGTGCGCTCCTTCATCCCCGGCAGGGAGGCGATGGAAACGTGCTTGATTCCATCGTAGCGTAGCTCCGAATAAATCTCATCCGCCAACACAATCAGATCATGCTTCACCGCAAGTTTTGCGATTCCCTCCAAGTCTTCATTCGAAGCCACGGCTCCGGTCGGGTTGGTCGGGAAATTCAGCATCAGCACACGACTACGCTGCGTGATCACGTTCTCAAGCGCTTCAGGCTTTAGGGAAAATCCGTCTTCTTTTGTCGTCTCCACAGGAACGGCCACTCCATGCGCCATCACGATACTCGGTGAGTAGGAAACATAGCACGGCTCGTGATAAATCACCTCATCCCCAGGATTCAGCAGGGCCCGCAGGGCGATATCAATGGCCTCGGACACACCGACAGTCACCAGAACCTCTTTCGCTGGATCGTAATCGATATCGAAAAATCCGCCGACGTACTTGGAAATGCTTTTCCGCAAGCTCAACAACCCAAGGTTTGCAGTATAGGTCGTCTGTCCCTTTTCCAAAGAATAGATGGCCGCCTCGCGAATGTGCCATGGAGTTACGAAATCAGGCTCCCCCACCCCGAGTGAAATGACATCATCTCTCCCGATCACGAGATCGAAGAAATCCCGGATCCCCGATCTCGGAATCGATGCCACGTGACGCGCTATTTTCCCTGTATAATCCATAAAAGCTTCCGCCTGCGCGGGGCGCGAATGAAACCTCCCATCCCACTGGCCGTCAATCCGAATGGAAAAAAGCACCACAGTCCGGAATTCGCGTCCGATTTCAACTTCCCTTCGCTGGAAATGCCGCGTAAGTATCCGCCACCCATGTCCACCGAAGCCATCCTCTCCACCGCCCGGCAATACCTCGAGGTCGATCCCACGACCCCGATCACTATGGTCCCCGTCAAGCGCGGCGCGTCCGGACGGACCATCGTCCGGGTGAAAACCCCCGTTCACAAAGATTTCATCGGTATCCATTGGACGGACGAACGCGAGGACAACGCGTATTTCGTGCCGAACGCGGAATTCCTCCTGAAAGCGAAGTTCAATGTCCCGGCGATCCTATATGACCGCTCCCAGCACAATGTCGCCCTTGTCGAAGACATCGGAAACGACGACCTACTCTCCATGAAAGACGAGCCGTTCAAGAAACGGCTTCCATTCTACCGCTCCGCTCTCGAGCAGGTGGACCGCCTATTTTACACGCGACTTCCCAAGGACTCGGATCTGGAACTGATGCCCCCCTTTGATGCGAGCCTCTACCGCTGGGAGCAGACATACTTTTTCGATCACTTCATCGAGGATTTCCTAAAGGAAAACCCCGTTTCTCTGGAGAGAGACGAAGCCTTCCAAGACATGGCGCGCAGCCTCGGAGCCTCGCACAAGCACCTAGTCCACCGTGATTTCCAAGCGCAGAACCTACTGATCAAGGACGGAAAAATCTACATGATCGACTTCCAAGGGATCCGTCGCGGACGCCAGGAATACGATCTCGCATCACTCATTTTCGATCCATACATGGACCACTCGGAAGATGAGCGCGAACAGCTCTTAGACCTTTGGGAAGACATATCCGACGAGCGTCCAGAAACATCTCTTTTCCACAAATGCGCCGCCCAACGTCTGATGCAAGCGCTCGGAGCCTTCGCCAACATCATCAACAACAAGGGAGATGAATGGTACAATCAGCATATCCCAGTCGCCGTAAAATCACTTCTCTACGTGACCAAGGGTACGGATATCGAGGATTCGCTCACTCCCGTCCTTGGAAAAACATTTCCCCGGATAAAGCCTGCTATTCGATCAATTTCCGCATCGGGATCATATTCGAATACTCGAAACCCCGATTGCGGAAGAATTCCTGGCTCTCCGCGCTGATCTTATCCGTCAGCAGAGTAATGCGGAGGAACTCCTTCTGTTTGGCGAAATCCGACACATGATCCAGAAGCATACTTCCGTAGCCTTGCCCACGATGGTGGGGATGAATCACCACATCTTCCATTAGCATTACGAATCCACCCCTCGCCGTGGAAATCGTAAATAGCATATTCACCATTCCGAAGATCTGATCGTCGTTTCGCAACACGGCGATCCTGCCCCGACTCGGCTGTTCGAGGATGAGTCGGAGTCCACGCTCTTGCACCTCCCGGTCCGGCGTGAAGTCACCCGATGACATCGCAAAAAGGTCCATGACGAGTTCGGTCAGCGCCGGAAGATCGTCAATCGTCGCCATCTCCACTCTCAATCCATTTGAGGTGGGTGCTTCCACTTCATGTAGCAGTTCTTCCGAAGTCGCAGCCAAGTTCATTGCATCAAATCTGCAATGCTACGCGGAAATTAACAGATATTTCCTGAGAAAATTTAGCCATGAAGCATGTATGAGCGCCCTTCATACCCCTTATCAGCCGCTTTCCTCCCTCTTTTTCTCATCGGCAACCCCTCTGGCACCGCCATTGCTTTTCCTAAGACAACAACCCTGTCCGCAATGGTAGATATTAATCCAGCAGTCTTCACTCACGAACAAAAATCCTATCTCGATGGTTTCGTCTCCGGAATCATGCAAGGTCGCCAAATTCCGTTTCTCGGACAGGACGGAGAGGGACGCTTCACCGACAAGCCCGAAGAATCCGTTTATGGCACCCCTGTCGATGAGCTTTGCCGCGAGGAAGTGATCAAACACAAGCAGAACGGCCTCGATTGCTACCCCACCATGCTCCAAAACGCGGAGAAAAACGTATTTCCCGACAGCGACAACGTGTTCCGCTACAAGTTCCACGGTCTCTTCTACGTCGCGCCCGCTCAGGACTCCTTCATGCTGCGCTGCCGCATCGCTGGCGGTGCACTTTCCACCTCCCAGTTTCGTGGACTTTCCCGAATCGCCGAACTTTACGGCCCCGGTCACACGGATTTAACCACACGTGCAAATGTCCAAGTCCGGGAAATTGCCCCAAAGGACTGCCCCGCCGTGCTCGATTCCCTCTCCGATCTCGGACTCACTTCCCAAGGCTCCGGTGCTGACAATGTCCGCAACATCACCGCCTCCCCCACTACCGGATTTGATCCCGACGAACTCATCGACGTATTGCCCTACGCCAAGGCGATGCACCATTACATCCTCAGAAACCGGGATCTCTACGGCCTCCCGCGCAAATTCAACATCGCCTACGATTCCGGCGGTCGCATCTCCGCCTGCGCGGATACCAACGACATCGCCTTCTACGCCGTCCGCACTCAGAATGGAGAAATCGCGTTCCGCATGCAGCTCTGCGGCATCACGGGCCACAAGCAGTTCGCCACCGATGCAGGAATCATCCTGAAACCATCCGAAACCATCCCCGTCGCAGCGGCCATCCTTCGGGTTTTCATCGAAAATGGCGACCGCACCAATCGCAAGAAATCTCGCCTCAGGTACCTTGTCGATGACTGGGGCATTCCTCGCCTACTGCAGGAGACCGAGAAAAAGCTCACCTTCCCGCTCACCTTCACCCCCGTCGAATCCTGCCACGTCCCCACCCCGAAGGTGAAGCACGGCCACCTCGGCATCCACAATCAATCGGATGAACTCAATTACATCGGAGTCCAAGTACCGGTCGGTCGCCTCACCTGCCGCCAAATGCTCGATCTAGCCTCCATCGCCGACAAATACGGGCGCGGTGAAATTCGCCTCACCGTCTGGCAAAACCTCCTCATTCCCGGCGTTTCACCGGAAAATCTCGATGCCGCCACCGCCGCCATCATTGCCACCGGACTCGACTACCGCCCCGCCGCCATCACCGGTGGCCTCATCGCCTGCACCGGCTCACGTGGCTGCAAATACGCCGCCGCCGATACCAAAGGCAACGCAATCGAGCTCGGAAAATTCCTCTCTGAGAAATTCGAACTCGACCACCCCATCAACATCCACCTCACCGGCTGCAACCACTCCTGCGCCCAACACTACATTGGCGATATCGGCCTCATGGGCGTCCCGGTGAAAAACGAAGCAGGCGAAACAGTAGATGGCTACAACATCGTCCTCGGTGGCGGAGTCGATGACACCCAAGCCATCGCCCGCGAAGTCTGGAAAGCCATCCCCTTCACGGAAATCCCCGCTCTGCTCGAAAAACTCCTCACTCACTACCAGGCAGCACGCGAGAAAAACGAGTCCTTCATCAGCTTCACCAACCGCCAACCAATCGAGGCACTCACATCCCTGTAGGAACACAGACCTTCGTCCGCAGCATCCCTCTTCCTTGAGGTTTATAGTTTAAAATTTAAAGTTTCATGAGAAACCTCATCGACGAACTTCTGGAACAGCAATCCACCCTCCAGACCCCCGTCGCGAAGTTTTCAGAAAAGCATCATTCGGAACCAGACCTCGCGCCCCACTACCGCTCCCTCATCCCCCTCTCGAAGCCTGGACCAGGCGAGCAATACGCCTTCGAAGTTTCTCTCGATCGCTGCACCGGCTGCAAGGCCTGCGTCTCCGCCTGTTCCTCGCTCAACGGCCTCGACGAAGGTGAAACCTGGCGCGACGTCGGCCTCGTCCTCGGCGGCGACCTCGCACCGACCTACCAGCAGACCATCACAACCGCCTGCCACCACTGTGAAGACCCAGGTTGCATGAATGGCTGCCCTGTCGGTGCCTACGAAAAAGATGCTGACACCGGCATCGTCCGCCATCTGGACGATCAATGCATCGGCTGCTCCTACTGCATTCTAAAATGCCCCTACGACGTCCCGAAATACTCCAAGTCCCGAGGCATCGTCCGGAAATGCGATATGTGTCACCAACGCCTCGCCGAAGGTGAAGCCCCAGCCTGCGTGCAAGCCTGCCCCACCGAGGCCATCCGCATCGTAAAACACAAAACAATCGGCAATCGCGACAGCGCCGACATCTCACTCTTCAAATCCACAATCCACAATCCGCAATCCGCAATCCCGGATTCCACCATCACCCTCCCTACCACCCGCTATATTGCCAGGAAACTTCCCAATACCGCCCAAGCCGCCGACCGCGAATCCCTGCACCCCGAGCACGCCCACTGGCCGCTCGTCTTCATGCTCGTCCTCACTCAAGCGGGCCTCGGCCTCAGCTGTGGCGGCGGATTGCATCCGCCAAGCCAAACCACCCTTCCCCTCTTCATCACAGCAGCCGTCCTATTCAACCTCGGCATGATCGCCGCCACTCTCCACCTCGGCCAACCCCTCAAAGCCTGGCGGTTCTTCCTCGGACTAAAAACCTCTTGGCTCTCCAGAGAAATCCTCGCCTTCTCTCTAGTCGCGCCCCTCCCCCTCGTCCTAACAGCTCTCCAGCTCACCCCCGATTTCCCGTTCAAAAGTCACTTGGCACTGATCACTAGTTACTCGGCACTCCCAGCCGCGCTCACGGCCATCTTCACCAGCGTCATGATCTACGTGGATACTAAGCGAGTATCCTGGCGCTTCCCGCTCACCGCCACTCGGTTCTTCGGATCGTTTTTATCCTTCGTTTCCATTGGCTTGGTGATCGCACAGCCAGATTCCATCCACATCCTCCTATTTATCCTAGTCTTAGTGGGAAAAGCCATTCCTGAGCTTTTCATCCTGTCCTCGCGCAACGACCCACAATTTTCCGCCGACCGCCACTCCGCCCGCCTGCAGACAGGTCCCCTGAAGGCCATTACACTGCTCCGTTTCGCCCTTATCCCTGTGGCAATCCTGAGCATCCTCGTCTCCCCGTGGCTAGCTCTCCCCATCCTCCTCATTTCCGAAATCCTAGAGCGTCAACTCTTCTTCCAATCCTGCCACGCCCCCAAAATGCCAGGCCACTTCGGAACGTGAATTTCTCTTCCTTCGATGTTCAACGTTGAACGTTCAATGTTCGACGTTCATCCTGCCTCCATGCAAAGCCCCGTAGGAACCCACCAGGAACTCACCCCCGTCACCCTCGAAGAAGGTCTCCACGCCCACCGCTGCCCGGAAACCGGCGGCCATTGGATTCCCGCGAATAGCTACTGGCAGTGGCAGCGGTCCCTTCCTGCCACCGATGACCACGGCCACCAAGAAACCCACGCAGATCCCACTAGTGAATTCGAAGACGTCGTGAAATTCTGTCCCGAGACAGGGACAATTATGACCCGCTTCAAAGTAGGCCACGGCCTCAATTTCCGAATCGATCGCTCAGTCACAGGAGGCATCTGGCTCGATCCCGGCGAGTGGGAAGCTCTCATCGCTGGAAACCTCCACCACGAACTACACCTCGTTTTCACCACCCAGTGGCAGAAAGCCATTCGAGAGGATAGCCACGCGGAAGCCTACGAGACCATGCTCCGGGAGAAACTCGGACAAGAACTTTTCGAACGAATCACCTCTCTCCGCGAAGACCTCGCCTCCCATCCATCCAAGTCCATGGCCGTGTCTTACCTGCAGAGCTGACACATGCCCGCACTCCCCGGACCTTGAAGTCCGCGCATTCGTGCATAGAGTTCCCTCAAGTGCCAGCCGACTCTCCAGACTCCGAACTCCCCTTCTCGCTCCGCGGCCAGCTACTTCTCGCCGCGCCCGCACTCAGCGATGGGACCTTCGATCACTCAGTCATCATTCTCGCCGACCATTCCGCGACAGAGGGTGCCTTCGGCATGATCATCAACCACCCCTCGCAAGCGACCGTCGAGGACCTGGTCCCCAATCTTGCCAATACCTCGCTCGCCCAAGTGCCCGTCTACCGTGGCGGCCCGCTTTCCACCGATGAGTTGACTTTCTCCTCCTTTGCATGGAGCGAAAAGAACGGCCTCGCCTACCTTCCGCGCATCTCCGCCCAAGCGGCCAGAGCCATGGTCGGCAAGCCAGACCACATCGTCCACGCCACCGTGGGCCACTCCGCCTGGTCCCCCGGCCAGCTCGAATCCGAGCTTAAAGCCAACGCATGGATCACCGCCCGCCCTTCGATCACCCTCCTCTCGGAGCCCCACGACCTCACCCTCTGGAAAACCCTTCTCAAAACCATCTCTCCCTATCACGATCTCCTCTCCCAAGCCCCAAAGAACCCACTTCTGAACTAGATCAAATTTCAGCGTTTCAGTTTTTCAGCTTTCAGAATTTTCTACCTCCATGCCAGCTCTTACCTTCCACCCCATCGACGAAATCATCGCCGACATCGCCGCCGGCAAACTTGTTATCGTCGCGGACGATCCATCTCGTGAAAACGAAGCGGACCTCGTAGGAGCCGCCTCTCTCTGCACCAAGGAAATGGTCAACTTCATGGCTGTTCACGGTCGCGGCCTCATCTGCGCACCCATCACCCTCGAGCGCGCCGAGGAACTCGATCTCCCCCAGATGACCCGCCGGAATCTGGAGGGTATGAAAACCGCCTTCACCATTTCCGTCGATGCCGCCAAAGGCATTACCACCGGCATATCCGCCGCCGACCGCGCACTCACCATCCAGCTCTTGGCCGATCCGGATGCCCATGTGGAATCGTTCGTAAAACCCGGCCACATCTTCCCACTTCAGGCCATGTCCGGCGGAGTCTTGCGCCGCGCCGGCCACACCGAGGCCGCCATCGACCTCGTCACCCTTGCAGGCCTCCCAACCGCCGGAGTCATCTGCGAAATCATGGACGACGATGGAGGAATGGCCCGCGTCGGCGACCTCGGCAATTACCAGGAAAAGCACGCCCTCAAAGCCTGCACCATCGCCCAACTGATCGAATACCGCCGCCGCTTCGAGAAATTCGTCAAGCACGAGCATACCGTTCTCATGCCCACGGATTTCGGCGATTTCGACTGCCACCTCTACACCGTTTCGCTGGACGATTCCCACCACCTCGCCATGACACGAGGAAAAATCGATCCCGAAAAACCCACCCTCGTCCGCGTCCATTCCGAATGCCTCACCGGAGACGTCTTCCACTCTCAGCGCTGCGATTGCGGCCCGCAACTGGACGCCGCCATGAAACGCATTTCCGAGGACGGAGGAGTCCTCCTCTACCTCCGCCAAGAAGGACGAGGCATCGGACTTCCCGCGAAAATTCACGCATACAAACTCCAAGAAGAAGGCCTCGATACCATCGAAGCCAACGAAAAACTTGGCTTCGCCTCCGACCTCCGCGACTACGGCATGGGTGCCCAGATCCTTTACGATCTCGGCGTCCGCCGCATTCGACTACTCACCAACAACCCGAAAAAGGTCGTCGGCCTCGAAGGCTACGGCCTCGAGATCACCGAGCAACTCCCACTCTCTCTCCCCGCCAACGTCCACAATCAGAAATATTTGGATACAAAGCGGCTGCGTATGGGCCACACCCTTTGAGAACCTACCAATCGAGCGAAGCTTTTGACTGCGGAGAGTATCGCCGCTTTTGTTTTTTTGGCCCGACAATGTGACTGGCCTGAAAAAAATCGGCAGAACTCCCCGCATTTGGAATGCTCCTGATCCGCGCGCACCAACCGGCTGGGATCTGAAATACCTTTTAATCGGACGCTTCACTCCATCGTCGTAAGCATCGAGTTCACCCGCAAGGTCAGACCGAGTTCGATCGTCTTCGTATCAAGCACCATCCCTCCCTGCTCGATGCTCTCACCCGGAAACGGAGAAGATGTGCGGAGCACAAGCGTGTATTTTCCATTCTTACTCGGATGCAGTTTCGGGGTGAAATCCTCAAACTCCATGAAGGATGAAACAAAAGGGCCGACATGTGAGGGCAGCTCCAGTGTGTTGGGAAATTTCAATACCCGCTTCCCCTGAAACTGAAATCCCATCCCCTCGGTAGGCTGAAGCCTACGATCCAGACACGTGCCACCAGTCAACAGGCTTCATAGTCACTCTTTTTGACCGCGAAGGGATCGAAGAAAAGCGGATTCAACTCGACCCATCATCCCTTCTCGACCTAGTCGCGTTCGCCTGCCAAAATCATCCCCGATGCCAAGGCCACGAAAAGAACCCACCGCAAAGGTCGCCCCCTTTTTCCTAAATGGCGAACTCCTCCCCCCAGGCTCACGCCGCCTCGTAACCCTCCCGGCCGGCACCACCATGAGTAACCACGCGCTCGGAGTCACTGCAGATGTCGTGCACGGGAAAAAGCCCGGCCCCTGCCTGCTTGTCACCGCATGCGTCCACGGTGACGAAATCAATGGCACCGAAATCATCCGACGCCTACTCGCCTCACCTTCGCTGAAAAAACTGCGCGGCACCTTGCTAACCATCCCCATCGCGAATTTCCCTGCATTCACCTCCCGCACCCGCTACCTACCGGACCGCCGCGACTTGAACCGCATTTTCCCTGGCTCCGAGAAGGGTTCGCAAGGAGCCCGCCTCGCCCACGCCATCACAACGAAATTTCTTCCTCTCTGTGACGCCGTCATCGATCTGCACACCGGAGCCATCAATCGCCCGAATCTCCCTCAGCTACGCATCGCCGCTGGAGACCCCGCGTCATTGGAAGTGGGGAAAGCCTTCGCCGCACCCGTCACCATGCTCTCGCCACTTCGCCCCGGCACATTCCGCGAAGCCGCATTCAATCTTGGAAAACCGTTTGTACTCTTCGAGGCAGGTGAGGCATCTCGCCTCGATGCCACATCAATCCGTTTCGGAGTCCAGGGAATCACCGCCGTCATGCGTTTCCTAAAAATGCTCCCGGCATTAAAGACCAGCCCCTCTCGCTCAGGCCTGCTATCGAAAAGCTCCCGCTGGGAACGAGCTCCTTCCGGCGGACTATTCATCCCCCATGTCGCATTGGGAAAAGCCGTGGCCAGCGGCGACATCCTCGGCCTCATCGTCCCCCCTCAAGGTGGCGGCGACGGCACGCCCGTCCTCTCCGCAACCGATGGCATCGTCATTGGCCGCAACAACGAGGGCCTCGCCGATGAAGGCGACGCACTCTTCCACATCGCCTCTCTCGCCGACGCCGGCTCCGCCGAAACCCTCATCCAGCAATCCAACGACGCACTCCCCGCCGTGCATGATGAGGAGGACAATCATCCGGTCCGTTACCATCCTTTCCCCGATTGATCCGAATCTTTTTTCCGATTCTACATTGCGATTCACTGGATCCGTGAAAGATAGCTCCCGATGACCGATGCCCCACTTGAAACAAAGGAAACCGTCGCCCAGGCTCTACACGCCCTTTCCGCCGCCATCGGCGCACGCGAAGGCAACGCGGCCCTCGAAGTCATCAAGACCCTCGACTGGGAGGATCAGCGTCGTGCCGTTTCTCGACTCTCCCACGAAAACGCGGAAACACTCATCCACATCCTCGGAGCAGAGGACGCCGCCAAGCTCCTCACCCACCTCTCGGAGGCCCAAGCCGTCGAAATCATCGAGAGCCTCCCGGCGGAAGAAGCTGCCGCTATCCTCGACGAACTACCCACCGAGCAATCCACAAATCTGCTCCGTGAACTGCACAAAAAGGACGCGGAAGAAATCATTTCCGGTATCCCGGATCAGCAGGACCAGGCGGAGCTTCGCAAACGACTCGAATACGAGGACGGATGCGCCGGCTCCCTCATGCGCGGACACCCGGTGACTTTCCGCGATACCGTAAGCGTCGGCGAAGTCCTAGGAAATCTCGGCGAGCACGCGGAGGATTATTCGGACCGCGATGTCCAATACCTTTACGTGGTGGATCGGAAAAGCGTGTTGGTAGGAGTCCTACGCCTCCGCGATCTGGTGCTCTCCCTCCGCCACATCACCGTCAGCGATCTCATGATTCCGGAACCACTCACCGTGATCGACACCATGCCCCTTGAGGACCTAGCCGAAGTTTTCGAAAGAAAAAAATACTTCGGCCTTCCCGTCGTCGATGCAGAAGGACACCTACTCGGAGTTGTCCCCCGTAGCTCGGTCGAGCACAAGACCTCCGAGGACAACGCGGAGATGTTCCTCCGTGCCAGCGGGATCGTGAACGGCGAGGAAATCCGCTCCATGCCGCTCAAAGACCGCTGCGTGAAACGCCTCGCCTGGCTCGGGCCAAACATCGTTCTCAACATCGCCGCCGCCTCCGTCATCGCCGCAAACGAAGCCACCCTCCAGGAAGTCATCGCGCTCGCCGTCTTCCTCCCCATCGTCTCTGACATGTCGGGTTGCTCTGGAAATCAAGCGGTCGCCGTCTCCATCCGCGAACTCACCCTCGGCATCCTCCGCCCCGGAGATTTCTGGCGCGTCATCATCAAGGAAGGCTCCGTCGGAATCATCAACGGCATCGTGCTCGGTCTCCTCCTCGGCGCTATCGCCACTCTCTGGAAGGGAAACATTTATCTCGGACTTACCGTCTTCACCGCCCTTTCCCTCAACACCATCCTCTCCGTCCTACTCGGCGGTCTCGTCCCTCTTTTCCTGAAACGTCTCAAAGTCGATCCCGCCCTCGCCTCCGGACCCATCCTCACCACATGCACCGACATGTGCGGCTTCCTCCTCGTCCTCTCCATCGCCTCCTCCATGCTGGAGAAACTCGCAGGCGTTTGAGAAACCTTTGATCTACCTCCCAACCAGCGCCCGCCTCACCATCTCAAGCGCGGATTGCGATGCCGCATCTTTAAAATCCTCCCGTTGACGGGGATGGAAAATCTTCTTCGTCTTCGTGGCCCCGCCTTTCATCGCCAAGGCAAGCCACGCCGTCCCCGCAGGCTTTTCTTCCGTCCCGCCCGTAGGTCCGGCGATCCCGGTGATCGCCAGCGCATAGTCCGCAGCGCTCTCGGCCAGTGCACCTTCCCCCATCGCGCATGCTGTTTCCTCAGACACCGCTCCGTGTCGAGCGATCGTCTCCTCAGGGACATGCAACTGCCCAGACTTCGCCTCGTTCGCATACGTGACCCAGCCATGACCAAACACTTCTGACGATCCCGGAACATTCGTCAACCGATGCGCAATCAACCCGCCCGTGCAACTCTCGGCGGTCGCCAACACCTTTCCCTTCTCACGCAGCAATCGAATCACCGTCGCCTCCAGCGAGGAACCGTCATCGCTGATCAGGTATTGAGAAAATTTCTCCATCACAATCGCACGCGCACCTTCTGTGATCTCAGATTGCCCAATCAACCTCAGATCGACCTCTCCCATCCGCGCGCAATAGCCGTATTCAAGTCCTTCAGTCGCGGCCAATTGTTCATCGATCCCATGGTGAAAATCACTCTCTCCAATACCGGTGAATTTCATTTCCAAAACTCCTGGGATCTGCTCGACCCCTGCAAGAGCCCGGAGACGCGGAGACACCTCCGCATGAAACATCGGATAGAGCTCACGCGGTGGCCCGGGAAGCAGGAAAAGCGCACAAGACGAACGTCCGTTGATCCGCGGTGGAAGATACAGACCGGGAGCCGTCCCATTGGGATTTGGCAGAACATCCGCCCCGCACGGCACCAATGCCTGCTTGAGGTTTCCCGGAGCCATCGTCCTCCCACGCGAGGTAAAAAAGCTCTCCAAAATTCGCAACGCATGCTCGTCCTCCACCAGATCAATCCCCAGCGTTTCCGCCACAATTTCCCGAGTCAGATCATCACTCGTCGGTCCCAGACCACCGGTGATGATGAGCGCATCCGCCCGATCCACCATCTCCTCGATCGCTTCCCGGATCGCATCGCCATCCGGCACAGTCGCCTGCCTCGCCACCCGCAGCCCCATCAGAAAAAGCTCACGCCCAAACCACCCACCATGAGTGTTAAGTGTATTGCCTAACAGCAACTCCGTCCCCGTATTCAGAACCTCAATTCGCATATGTATTTTTGATACTATCCGGAGCGAAGCCAAGCCTCTTCCTTGAAGTTTAAAGTTTAAGATTTAGAGTTTCACTCCCACAAATACGATTGCTCCGTCGCCACCGTCTCACCACCCGAGATCAAACTCATCTTCCAGGTCAGCACGCGACCGTTTTCAAAGTAGTCGTCTCCGATCACCGCGAACTCCTCTTTCCCATCCGTGCCGGAAATTTCTCGCTCCATCCGCTTCACGCGACTCCCGCTCTTTCCTTGCTGATATTGGAAAACCAACTTGCCATCCTCAGCCTCTTCCGCCGGCAAAGCCCAGATCGCAGTATAATACTGCCCCAGCTTCCCCTTCCGGTCTTCAAGACTCACCGCCCTGTACAACCTTCTCTGCTTCTCATGCGAGACCATCGAGTCCCCCCCCTTCGGCCGCTCCTGATCTCTCAGGGTGAACTGTTTTACGATCAGCGGATCTGTGGACGTACCGCACGACGCCAGCAGTCCAAGGCAAAACAAGAGCGCGATTCTTATCACGAGGCCTCCTCCCCCAGTTTCACTTTCAAACGACCCAGCACCTCCTCATAGGCCTCCATCACATTTCCCAGATCCCGGCGGAAACGATCCTTATCCATCTTCTCCCCGGTCTTCAAATCCCACAGACGGCAACCGTCCGGACTGATCTCATCCGCGAGAACAATTGTCGAGGGGTCGCTCTTCAGACGTCCGAATTCCAGTTTGAAATCCACCAACCTCAGGCCGGTTTCCGCAAACAGGCCAGAGAGAATTTCGTTCACTTTCAGTGCAGATTTCCGCAAGTGCGCCAGGTCCTCCGGGGTCGCCAGTTTCATCTCACGGATATAGTCGTCGTTGATCAGCGGATCACCCAGCTCATCACTCTTATAGGAAAACTCGATGATAGGCTGCGAGAACGGCACGCCCTCCTCCATCCCCGTGCGCTTGCTGAAACTCCCTGCGGAAACGTTCCTCACGATCACCTCCACCATGAGAATATCCACCCGCTTCACTTCCACGTTCGTCTCATCGATCTGACGTACGAAATGCGTCGGCACTCCCACGCTCTCGAGATACTTGTAAATCAAAGTGCTGATCGCGTTGTTCAAACGCCCCTTGCTCTCAAAGCTCGCCTTCTTCTCCCCGTTAAACGCCGTCGCGTCGTTCTTAAACTCCATCCTCAAAGTAGAGGCATCATCTGTTTCCCAAAGACGTTTCGCTTTCCCCTCATAAATCGGCTGCATCACTTGTCGTAGATTCTCCCCCGTGACCGGTCAAGCCCGCTCAGCGCCTCAGCAACCATTCCTTCGTCCCATAGGTCGCAGCCACCATCGCACCCACCACCTCCATATCAGGAAAAATTTCCACTTCTACCACCCGCCCCGCCAGCTCCCCCGCAAAAGCCATCCCCATCCCTTCGTCCAGCCCCCCCTTCACCGACCCCTGATGCAACAGCCCCCCTCGCGTCCGCCGCTGCGCCGCCCCAGAAATCTTCCCCCCAAAACCATCCATCAAATCATACCGCACAGGATTCGAAAAACACTCCCCCCCTCCCCCCCTCTCTCCCTCCCCCTCCCCCAGTCCAGCCAAACAAACCCCACCCCCCAAAAACCGCATCAAAGCCTCATGCACCACCCGATAACTCTCCCCACCCCGCATCCGCGCCACCTCACATCCCGCCGGAACAATCAAACTGTATGTCCAATCCACCCTGTGATCTACAATCCCTCCCCCCGTCTTTCGACGCACCCATTCCACCCCACCCAACGCCTCATCCGCCTCCGCAAAAGGCGTGAAATATCCAAAACTGCCCCAGTCACCCTCCCAACCGTAGATCCGAAGCAAGGGAACCTCCCGCACCTCGCACAGCCACTCATCCACCGCCATCGCCTCCGGCCCTCTCCGCTTCACCGAATCCACCCATAGCTCTATCTCTTCGAAAATCACCAAAACATCCTCCCCAATCACCCGCCCGCACGCAACCAACTAACCGAAATTCACATACCTTCCTCCCTGATCCGCGTAAATCCGCTTCGATTCGCAGTAGTAAATCCCAGAAATCCGGCACGAAAACCCCTTGTTTCCGTGGGTCAAAATCCTCCTCGAAAAAAAAATTCAATTTTACCTAAAAAAGAGATTGCACGCCACCGGACCTCTCCATAGCGTCCCGCCCACCCGAACGGGATGGAGCGGTAGCTCAGTTGGTTAGAGCGCCAGCCTGTCACGTTGGAGGTCGCGGGTTCGAGCCCCGTCCGCTCCGCCATCCCTCGTTCGAGTTGACCCCGCCAACGGCCCTCAAAAGCCGTCCCGGCGGGGTTTTTCTTTATAGCACGAAAGACTCCGCAACCCGTAAGGTCTTGCGAAGCTCTTCTTTTGAAGTTTAGAGTTTAAAATTTGAAGTTTTATGCCAACCGTAGCCATCGTAGGCCGCCCGAACGTCGGGAAATCAGCCCTTTTCAACCGCCTCGCCGGACGGAAAATCTCCATCGTGCACGACCAGCCCGGCGTCACCCGAGATCGCATCGCCGCGCCATGCACCCTCACCGGCCATCCCTGCACCCTCATCGATACCGGCGGGATCGGCGCCACCCTCGATGATGGCTTCGGCGAACAAGTCGCCCTTGAAGCAGACATCGCCATGCAAACGGCCGATCTCATCCTTTTCCTCGTCGATGCCCAGGAAGGCCTCACCCCCATCGACCAAGCCCTCGCCCAAAGCCTGCGCAAGGCCAAGCCGCCCGTCCTCCTCGTCCTCAACAAAGTCGATCACGACAAACACGAATCCTCCTTCTCCGATTTCTCCCGCCTCGGCATCCCGGAAAGCGTCTTCGTTTCCGCGGAACACGGACGCAATTTCTCCGAACTCATCGACAAGATGGACGAGACCCTCGAACCCCTCGCCACCGAGGACGAGGAAATCATGGAAGTCGTCGAAAAAGTCGGCATCAAACTTGCCATCATCGGTCGCCCAAACGCCGGTAAATCCTCCCTCGTCAACGCCATCCTCAAAGACGAACGCACCATCGTCTCCAGCATCGCCGGCACCACCCGCGACGCCGTCGATCTTCCCTACTCTTTTTCAGGGGAAAATTTCACCCTCATCGATACCGCCGGCCTGCGCCCCCGTGGCAAGCGCGACAACTCCGTCGAGGTCTTCTCCGCGATCCGTTCGGAAAAAGCCATCCGCCGCGCCGATCTCTGCGTCCTCGTCATCGATCTCGCCGCCGGAGTCACCGCCCAAGACCGCAAGATCGCCCAGCTCATTCTTGAGGAGAAAAAACCCTGCCTCATCGTGCTCAACAAGTTCGACCTCTACCACCCCGGAGCCGACTACAAGGACCGCGTCGCCGAGGCCGAAGACCATGTCCGCCGCGAATTATTTTTCCTCTCCTACGCCCCCTTCGTCGCCTGCTCCGCTAAAACCGGAGACTCCACCGACCACGTCCTAAAAAAGGCCATCGCTATCAAAAAAGGTGCCCAGGACGTCCCCGGCACCGGCAAACTCAACCGCATCCTCCAGGCAGCGATGCAGAAAAACCCGCCGCCGACCGACAACAAGGCCAAGCGCGTGAAACTCTACTACGCCACCGCCGCGCTCAACGAAAAATACACCGTCATCCCCGTCCCCACCATCGTGCTCTTCGTCAACGACAAGCACCTCATGAAGGACTCGTATGTCGCCTACCTAACCAACCAGTTCCGCGAAGCACACCCGGCCCCCGGCATCCCCGTCATCTTCTCCACCCGCTCCCGCACCCGCCGCGAATGGGAACCACCGAAGAAAGACAACCAAGGACATTAAAATCCTAAACCCAAAAGACGATGGAATGCCCCCTTTGCACCATGGATGAGATCCTCACCTTCGAGGATCACCATGAATGCGTCACCTGCGGACACGAGTGGAAACCCGAGCCCGCCCCCGAGGACGACGGCCCCACCGAACTCATCGTCAAAGATGCCCACGGAAACCTTCTCCAGAACGGCGACATCGTCGCCATGATCACCGATCTCAAACTCAAAGGAACCTCCGAAGTCCTCAAAACCGGAACCAAGTCGAAACCCATCCGCCTCCGCGAAGGCGACCACGAAATCGACTGCAAGATGAACGGCCTCTCCATCGCCCTAAAAGCGATGTACGTGAAGAAAGTCACGTAGCTTATAGCTTGCCAGCTCTTCCCCTGATCACCGATCACTCGGCACTGATCACTCGAAACAAGTTTTCTCAAAACTTTCTCTAAGGAAAGTCGCGCCCACGTGTCATAACCTTAGAAAGCATGACCGTGGAATCCCGCACCTCCAGCGCAGCCGCCCGCAAAAGCGCCGGACCCATCACGTTCCTCTCTTCCGCCAAGAAGCCCACAACCATGGAGGAAAAGCCCACGCTCCGCCAAGTATTCGACACCGAGGAGTCACCCCTCCTCCGCTACGCCCACGGCCTCACCGCCCAACGCGAAACCGCCGAAGACATCGTCCAGGAAGCCTTTCTCCGCCTCCACTCCCACTGGCACGAAGTCGAAACTCCCCGCCCCTGGCTCTTCCGATGCGTCCGCAACCTCGCCCTCAACCACCTCCGCAACAACAAACGCAACACCTCCCTAGAAACCAACCCCCAGACTTCAAAAGAATGGGAAACTCCCTCCCCCGATCCCGACGCCACCTTAGGAAAATTAGAAACCATCGGAACCTTACAACTCCTCATCTCCGAACTCCCCGAACCCGACCGCACCCTCGTCTCCCTCAAATACCTCTCCGGCCTCAAATACGAAGAAATCGCCCACCAAACCAACCTCACCGTCTCCAACGTCGGCTACAAACTCCACCACACCCTCAAATCCCTCGCCTCCTCACTCAAACAACTAGGCATCGAAACCTCCGAAGGCTAGCCCGTTATCCGTTAATCGTTATTTGTTAGAAGTGATACGAATCAACTTCGACCCCCCGCGAAAACAACACAAATAACCAATAACAAATAACTTCTAACAAATTTCCCCATGAGCGACAACCTCCAACCTCTCCCCGACGAGCACCTCGAAGCCCGCATCACCGCCTACGTCCTCGGTGAAGCATCCCCTTTCGAAGCCGCCGAACTCGAATCTCTCATTGAAAATTCCCCCGAACTCAAACTCTTCCTCAACCGTACCCGCACCCTCCACACCCTCCTAGCCGAAGCCGAAACCACCGCAAACAAACCCACCGAGGAATGGAAACTCCCTCAGGAAAAACGCAACAAACTCGATCAAATCCTCGGTCAAAAAACACCACTGGAATTCTCCAAAGCTGCTCGCATCCGCCGCGCGTCCTTCCGCGCCGCCATCGGCATTGCCGCCATCTTTCTGATTACCGTCTTCTCCGCACCCATGGTCATCCGTCAGCGGAAGATGGCCACCGTTTCCGAATCTGCCACCATCGTGAATTACATGGCCCAAGACGAATCGGAACTGGATCCCGAGGCGCTCAGACAAGCCATCCGCGTGCAGGAAGACAAAGTCGAAGAACGCCGCAAAATCCTCACCACCATTTCCCGAACAAAGGACATCGCCTACTATGCCGAAAAACCCTCGGAAAGCCGCCGGGATGAACTCAGTGCCGAGCAACTCGCAAAGGTAGAAGCGAAGATGGCTGAATCGAAAGGAAACGCTCTCGAACGCCAAATCACCCCAGAGGACTATGCGGATGCCAAGCGCGACTTCCAAACAGAACAAGCGCAACTCGAGCAAATGAAGCGCCGCCTCGGTGGAGAGGAGATTCCCGCCCCCGCCCTGCTAGCCGCCAACGAAAGAAATCAAAGGGGTTCGGACGCCCGAAGACGCGAGAATGCTCCAGCCCCAGCCTCCGAACCTCTCCAAGCTGCCGAAGCCCCAACCAACATTCCCCTTCCAGACCAACTCGCTCTACTGGACAAAGGAGCCCTAGCCCCTGGAATGAACTTCGGAGAAGGCGCCGAATTCGGAGACGGCTGGGGCGAAGGCAAGGCTGCCAATCGAGAAAGCGAAATCGCTAACGCCTCCGGCAGATCAGAACCCATTTCCAGACCATCCGTCGCCCCAGCGAAGAAGGCAAAATCTAGCCCTACCCCGTCACCAGCCGCCATGCCTGTCCCTTCCGAGGAGCTTGCGAAATCCGCCGATTCCGACATGGATGCGTTCAGCGACTCTGCGCCTCGCCCCCCACGCTAGCTCACGCTTCAAAACAATTCCGAAAGATTCGATGACGCATTTTTCGCATCCCCGTTCTGCAGAAGCCCCCGACGCACCTGCTCAGGACCAACCTATCCGCAGCAACCCAGCCCTTTCTCTAGCCGACGGCAGAGACCTGGATAGCCTCCACAGCAATCTTGCCAGAGCTGGAGGCAAGCTAGAGCTAGGCTTCATAGATGAGGAGTCTCTAGAGAAAGATGAAAGTGAGAAAAAAGAAAACTTCCGTCCGCAGGGAGGCGCTCAGATCGAAGACGCCCGAGAAATGAACCGTCCTGCCGATTTCCAAGGAATCGTGAACAACGGAGCACCCATCACACCCTTTCCCGTAACCCCTGCCACCCCCATTGAATGGGATGTTGATCCCAGTCCACAACTAGAAGGCGAACTTCGTCTCAGCGAACGCAAATCAGGAGAAAGAGCCCAACAAGAAGCTCAGACTGGACTGGCAGTCGGCGATTTGGAGGACCTTGAGGCAGCGAAACAGACCATGATGGAAGTTCCTCCGGAGGAAATCGTGGCAACCATTCGAGCTCTCGAAGCCGAGCCAGAAACAAATGCGGAAACTATCGAGGCACTCAAGTCGTCGCTAGACGGGACGGAGTTCGATGAACGAGCAGTCGAAGATTTGGATGACGCAACAATCGAACTAAAATCAAGAAAACTGAGAGCAAGAATCAAAGATCCATCGACCCAAAGAAAACAAGCATTCTTCAAGGAATTGCAAGAACTTCAAGCGGAGGCAGTTCGCAGACAAAAAGCCCAGAAACCCGTCGTCCTCACCGACCTCTCCCAAGAAATCCCCGCCGCTCAGGACCCCTTCTCCACTTTTTCCCTCAACATCTCCGACGCCTCCTTCCAACTCGCCCGCAGCCGCGATCGAAAACGGAGAACGCCCCGATCCCACCTCAATCAAACCCGAACAATTCTACAACGCCGTCGACTACGGTGACCCCGCACCCTCCTCGCTCGAACCCGTTGCCGCCGCCATCGACCAAACCGCCCATCCGGTCATCCCTGGTCGCAATCTCGTCCGCATCGCCATCCGCACCGCCTCCACCGGTCGCTCCGCCGCCCAGCCCCTGCGCCTCACCCTGCTCGTGGACCAGTCCGGCTCCATGGCCCGCACCGACCGCCGCGCCGCGATGGAAACCGCCCTCGCCCAGCTCGCCACCTTGCTCACGGAAAACGATCAGGTCACGGTCATCGGCTTCTCCCGCACACCACGCCTGCTCGCCGATTCCCTTCCCGGAAACCAAGCCGGGAAACTCCCCGACATCATCAACCAGTCCTCCAGCGAAGGCGGCACCAACCTCGAACAAGCCATCGCCCTCGCCTCGGATCTCGCAAAACGCCACCAACTCGAAGGTGCCCAAAATCGCATCGTCCTCTTCACCGACGGAGCCGCCAACCTCGGAAACGCCGACCCCGAACGCCTCGCAAAAAAGGTCACCACCCTCCGCCAGCAAGGACTCGCCTTCGACATCGCAGGCATCGGTACCGATGACCTGAACGACAACCTGCTCGCCGAGCTCGCCCGCCACGGAAACGGACGCTACTACCTCGTCGGAGAAAACACCGGAGGCACCCTCGCCAAACAACTCGCCGGAGCTTTCCGCCCCGCCGCCGAGAACGTAAAAGTCCAGGTAAAGCTCAATCCCGAACGCGTCGGCAACTACAAGCTCATCGGCTTCGAAAAAGACCGACTCAAGACCGAGGATTTCCGCAACGATTCCGTCGATGCCGCCGAACTCGCCGCCGACGAAGCCGGAGTCGCCATCTACCAGATCGAACCTCTCCCAGAAGGCTCCGGTGAACTCGGAGAAGTCAGCGTGCGATTCCGCGACGCCGCCACCGGAGACATGGTCGAACGCACATGGACCATCCCATACGACCCAAGCGCCCCGGCCCTAGACAAATCCCTCCCACAAACCCAACTCGCCACCCTCTCCCTGCTCGCCGCCCAAAAACTCCAAGGCGGCCCACTCGCCGATGCCATCAACTTCCGCGAACTCGCAACCACCATCGCCACCGTAAAACAAGCCTTCGCCCAAAGTCACGGAAGCCCAACAGATGATCACCCTCATCAACGCCCTAAAATAATTTACCCAACCTTTACCCAAAGAGCCAAGGAAAGGTCGCAACCTTCTCCCTAGCAACCCAAGTCTTCCACTGATCACTGATCACTCGGCACTCGCCACTCATCCCATGAAATCCCTCGCCATCCTCCTCACCCTGCTCTGCACCGCCTTCGCCTTGGAAGTATCGATCACAAAGACCGAACTCCTCTCCTCCCACGACACAAAAGCCCGCTTCACCGGCATCGCGGATCAAAAATGCATGGGTCGCACCGCTCTCTGCCCCGATCGCTGCGGCCACTCTGGCAAACTCGCTACTTTCGAAATCACAGAATACATCGCCTACGAAAAACCCGGCGAGTATGGCGACCCGAAACAAGAAACCTTCCAAGTCCTCCTCGAAGACAACATGGGAAACCTCAAAGTCTCCGCCTCCATCGCCAAAGCCATCCGCGCCCTCAAACCCGGTCAAGTTGTCCACCTCAAGTGGAACCACAACTACGTAACCAAAGACGGCGCCAGCTCCCCCGACCGCCCCATCCAATTGGTCGAACCCGCAGAATAAAACGGAGCGCTGCCTTTAGGCGGCGTTTCAACACTTCACCACGCCGCCTGAAGGCAACGCTCCATACCCACCCACCCCATGAAAACAATTCTCCTTACTCTCTCATCCGCATTTCTAGCATTCGCCCAAGAGGACCGCATCATCCTCATCCCGGACAAAACGGAAACACCCGCCCCGCTCTTCTTCTCCGCCACCGCGCACATCACCGCCACCGCCTCCCTCACCGAGACGACTTCCACCCAGAAAATCACCTACACCGTCCACCAAGGCATCCCGGAAACCCTCACCCTTTCCCTCTCCGGTCCCGGTGAAATCCTCTCCATCACAGGAAACGGCCTACGCGATTGGTCCGTCCGCGTCGCCAAGGATCAATCACGATTCCTCGACGTCCGGCCCCAGATCCCCGACGAAAAGAACCCGCCGAAATCCCTCACCATCCAGGTAAAAACCAAACACGTTTCCAAAAACACATCCGCCCTCCTCCTCCCCGGCCCCGCCTCCGCCACAGGATTCTCATCTACTATTTCTCTAGTATCAAAACCCGGCACCGAAATCCGAGTCACCGAAGCCACCAACCTCTCCCCCCTCGAATCCGGTCCCACCCGCAAATACCTCACCACCAACTCCGCCTCCCTAAGCTTCACCACCACCCCCACCGGCTCCGCCTCCCAAGGCCTGGAACTCCTAGACTCCTCCCTCACCGGAACCCTCTCCGAAGACTACCCAAAGCATCACCTTCACCCTCACAGCAACCGCCCGCACAGCCCAAAGTGGGGGCGATCTTCGGTCGCCCACCCAACCCAACCCCACACACCCACCCACAACCCGAGCCACAACCCGAGTCCACCCCCCCCTCTCCCACTCCCCCCCTCTCCCCCTCAGAGCCCTCCCCCCTCACCCCCTCCTCCGAAAACCCCCACACCCTCCTCCTAACCTCCCCCGCCGCCCTAACCAGCAACCCCTCGACCGAAAACTACCACATCGCCCTCAACGACACCTCCGGCTACAACCTCATCGCCGACACCACCGGAGAATTCCCCGTAGAAATCGAGTTCGTCGTCCCCCTCACACGCAAAGGCGATTGGCACCAGCTCTCCTTCGCCCTCCCCGCCGGAGTCGTCGTCCCCCTCACCCTCACCAACCTCCCACAAGGCGTCACCTTCGACCGCGACCTCGCCGTCGTCCCAAGCAAAAGTGGGGGCGATCTTCGGTCGCCCACCTTCCGAGGCTTCCTCCCCGCCTCCGGCCAAGCCTCCCTCGCCTTCAAAACTTCCACCGCCACCGAAGCCGGCTCCCTCTTCTTCACCAGCAACGCAACCACCGACATTCGCATCGGCAGCGGCCTCATGCGCCAGTTCACCACCCTCGACCTCCGCGTCCTTCAGGGAAAACTCCCTGCCCTCACCCTCGCCCTCGATGGCCCCGGAGAAATCCTATCCGTCACCGGAGATTCCGTTCTCGCATGGTCCGTCACCGGCGAAGACCAGGACCGCAAAATCGAAATCAAACTCTCCCGCCCCATCGAAGGCACCGAGCGCATCGTCATCGAAGCACAAGCCGCACTCGGTGGATTCCCCGTGAAAATGAATGCCCTCCGCATCTCACCGATCGGAAGCTTGCGCCACAGCGGATACCTGCGCGCCGCGAACGATGGCGCGGTCCGCATCGAAGTCGCGGACGCCAAAGGCCTCATCCAGCTCACCCCCAACCAGTTCCCCGGCGGAGCCGATGACTCCCTGCGCCAGGTCTTCGTCTATCGTTTCCCCTCCGCCGATTTCTCCTACCAGCTTCAAGCGGATCAGATTCTTCCCGAGATCGGCGTCACCGAGGTCACCGTCTATGAACTCGCGGAAACGGATCGCCGCATCATCTCCGATCTCGAACTAGACATCCGCGAGGCCCCCATCCGCGAGTGGGAACTCGAAATCCCCGCCGACCACGCCGTCGCCTCCGTCACCGGTGCGGAAGTCGCCGATTACTCCACCGCCTCCGAAATCACCGACGGCTCACGCCGCTTGAAAATCATTTTCAAACAACCCGTCATCAACCGCCAACTCGTCAACATCCGCTTGGAAAAGAACGAAGCCGCGCAAGCCGCCACCTGGAACCTCCAACCACTGAATTTCCCTGATGCAAAATCGCGCCGTGGCTACATCGGAGCCGTCGCCACCGCAGGCTATCGCCTCGTCGCAGGAGAAATTTCCGGAGTCGCCGAAGTCCCCGTCACCTTCTTCCCCCGCAAGACCCCCGGCCTCCAGCAAGCCTTCCGCATCCGCGAAACACCATGGACCGTTTCCCTCACCATCGAGGCTCTCGGACAATCCATCCAGGCCGATGTCTTCCACCTCTACTCGCTCAAAGCAGGTGCCGCCTATGGCAGCGTCCTGATCAACTACTTCGTCGTCGGCGCACCTGCCACCGAGTGGAAAATCTCCGTCCCCGCCTCCATCGGCAACATCGACGTCACCGGACAAAACGTAGGCCGCGATTGGCGCCGCGAGGGCGATACTGTCATCGTCCCCCTCTCCCGACCCCTGCTCGGCGCGGGCACTGTCCTCCTCACTTTCGAGCAACCCATGCCAGCCACCGGCGGCGAGCTTTCCCCCGGTGAAGTCCGCCCCCTCGATGTCCAGGCGGAGCGCGGCTACATCCAGATCGTCAGCCCCCTTCAGGTGAAATTCTCCGCACCAGTCAGCGAAGGTCCACTCCTGAAAATCGACCCCTCGGAGCTTCCTGCCGAGTTCCGCCTGCTCTCCTCCGCACCCACTCTCGACGCGTGGCAATACACCGCCCGGGATTTCACCATCGGGGCAAAGATCGAATGGTATGACCCAGGCGAAACCGTCGATCAAGTGGTCGATTTCATGAAGCTCTCCACTCAAATTTCCCGTGATGGCCAATGGGTCACCGATGCCCGTTTCTTCGTCAAATCCAAAGGCCCCGCCGCCCTCCGAGCCATCCTTCCGGAAAACACATCCCTCTGGGAAGCACGCGTCGACGGCACTCCAGTCAACGCCCGCGCCGACGGCAAGGAAACGCTCATCCCCCTTCCCGATCAGAACGATCCCAACCGTGCCGTAGAAATTTCCCTGCGCTACGGCGCAGCGTCTGAAAACCCAAGCAGCCCTATCCTCTCCGCTCCACTGCTCGACGCACCCCTCGTGATCGGAGAGTGGACTGTCACCGGCGATGAAAATCGCACCCTCGTCCCCCGAGGCGGCACCGCCGATCTCGTCCGCCCCGGCCTTTCGGAAACCGGCTGGCATTTCCTCGCCCGCCACAGCGGACCCATCTCACTGCTCCTGATCGTGGGTATCGTCGCGATGTCACTACGTATTTCATCCACACAGCCAAGTACTCTCAAGCTGATGTTCTCCACCGCCATCTCCGTCCTCTTCATTGTCATCACCATCGTCCTCGCCATGAAAGCCGCCCAAACCTCAACCGCAGGAGTCCAGACCCTCGAATACGCCGCCCCCGTTGTCGCACAAGGCGAAGCCGTCACCATCAAAGTCGGCAACCTCGCCCCATGGCAGGCACGCACCGGCTGGAACGTCTGGCTTCTCCTCACACTCGGAACTACCATCACTCTAGTAGGTCTTTTCCAGAAAGGCTTCATCTGGAAAGCCGCCGGACTCGCTCTCGTCGGAGCATCTTTCCTCTCCATCCGAGGCGGAGCCCCCCTCTTCTTCGCCGTCCTAGCCCTCGTCGCCCTCGCCTCCATCCCGTGGCGGCGGATTGCATCCGCCATGCCAAAGCTTTCAAAAGCCCCCGCAACAATCATCCTCCTAGCCTTCACTCTCTTCATCCACCGTGCCGAAGCCCAAGACCTAAAACCCGCCGAGTCCATCACCCAATCTTGGACCATCAAAGACAACCGACTCCAAGGCAGCATGGAAATCACCCTCCGCGCCACCAAAGGCGACCGCTTCCTCCTCCTAGAATCCCCCGCAACCCTAACCTCTTTCAACGGCAAAGGACTGGAAGTCCAGAAAACGTGGGGGCGATCTTCGGTCGCCCCCCGCAAGCAGGAAGCAGCGGAACCAAACCCAACCGAAGCCTACATCCTAACCGCAGATACCACCGGTCTCCTCACCGCCACCGCCTCCTTCGAGATGCCCATGGCCTCCCCCGCCAAACCATGGCAAGTCCCCACAGGCCCCGCCGCCTTCCGAAAAATCACCCTCCGCTACGATCAACCCGGCTGGGAGTTCTTCTCCCCCACCGCCGCCAAGACAACACCCCTCCCCGATCTCAACGCCACCGAGTCCGGAGCCATTCTCATCCTCGGCCCGTCTGAAAATGTCACCATCACCGCCCGCCCTGCCCAACGCGATATCTCCTCCGAGAAAACCAAATTCTTCGCGGAAGTCTCCAACCTATTCCTCCCCGGACCCGGTGTCGTCAACGCCCGCCACCGCATCACCATCCGCCCGGCGCAAGGCCGTGTCGGCGAACTACTGTTGAAAATCCCCGCTGGCTTCACCGTTTCCGAAGTCGGCAACGGCCCCATCGGCACATGGCGCTTCGATCCCGAAAAGCAAGAACTCCGCGTCCCGATCGAACCCGCTCAGTCCACCGCATTTAATTTCACTGTCAGCACCCAGCAGGGAGCCGACACCCTACCCGTCGATCTCACCCTCGCACCCATTCGCGTCGATGGAGCCGCAGGCGAGGTCGGATTCCTTGCCCTCGCATTCGGAGGAGATGCCCAACCGGAAGCCTTGGTTCCCACCAACCTCTCCCGCGTAAATCCCGAGGATTTCGACCAAGCCCTGCTCCCGAGAAACAAAGACGGTCAACCCATCGTCCTGCTTCAGCACGCATTCCGCTACGGGAAGGACGAGGCATCGCTGAAAGTCCGCGTCACCGAGGTCGCGCCCGAACTCCGCTCCGAATCCTGGCAGCTCGTCTCTCTCGGCGATGACAGACTCGTCGTCTCCACCGATCTCTCGGTCAGCATTACCCGCTCCGGAGTCTTCCGTCTCGCCGTCGAGATCCCCGCCGATCTGGATATTGAGACAGCCACCGGCGAAAGCCTCAGCCACTGGACCGAGTCCACCACCGATGACAAACGCATCCTCACCCTTCACCTCTCCGGCAAAACGCTCGGCAAGCTCGATTTCAACATCACCCTCGCAGGCCGCCCACCCGGCTCCGTGGAAAATTGGTCCGTGCCACGCCTCACACTTCAGGACGCCTCGCGCGAAACCGGCATCGTCACCATCGTCCCCGAACGCGGCCTCCAAGTCCGGGCCGTGGACCGAAAAAACATTTCCCAGATCGACCCCCGGGAACTCGGCGGAAGTGGGGGCGATCTTCGGTCGCCCACCCCCCAAGCCGCGCAGGCAGCCACCCGTCCCGGTGCCCTTGCCTACCGCATCCTTCAATCAGACTGGACCTTGAACCTAGCCATCAGCCGACTCGACCCATGGGTCACCGCGAAAGTATTTCACGAAACCACCCTCCGCGAGGGCCAGACTCTCACCCGCGCCGCCATTTCCTACCGGATCGAAAACGCGGCCATGAAATCCCTCCGAATTCGCATCCCCGGCCTCGACGAAACCGCTGCCTCCACCGTGCGCGCTAGTGGAGACGCAGTTGCAGATCTTGTTCCCGTGGAAGGAGAAGAAGGACTCTACGAAATCCGATTCCAACGCGGTATTGCGGGCGAGACCAACGTCGAGATCGAGTTCCAACAGACCACCAAGGACTCCACCTCTGAAACCATCTCCGCCATTACGCTCGAAGAAGTACGACAACTCTCGTATTTCGCCGCTGTCCGCGCAGGAGGCCGCCTCGAACTAAACACAGGCAAACTCCCACGCGGCTGGCAGCGCTCCGATTGGGCGGTCGTTCGCTCCGCCATCGGACAGCCAGCAGGAAACTACTCCTCCGCTCATGCTCTTCCGCGTCGCCGATCCCGAGGCCCCACTACCGGTCACCATCAAACGCCACGATCTCGCCGACCTCGAAAAACTCCGCGTCTCCAGCGGTTCGCTCACCACCCTCATGTCGCCACAGGGTGATTTCCTCACCGCCGTGGAGCTGGAAATGCAGGTAACCGGCAAAGCCACCCTGCGCCTGAAACTCCCGGAGAAGGCCGCTCTTTTCAACGTCCTCGTCAACGATGAGGGCGCCACCCTCGTCCGCGAGAAGGACGAGTGGCTCTTCTACATCTTCCCTTCGCCGGAGCCAAACCAACCCGCCACCGTTCGCTTCGTCTATTCCACCAATCGATCGGCGGTCAGTCAGCTCCAGGGCCCGATTCTTAACGTCCCGATGGAAAACCTCACCTGGCGCGTCCTCATCCCCGAGGGCTTCGAAATGACAGGACATTCCGGTGATTTCGATCTCGAAGACCAATCGAACTTCGGTTCCTTTGGCCTCGAAGACTACAAATCCTTCGCCAGCAGCAAAAAACAAGCAGACTCAAAGGGAGCCGCCGCCCTGCTCGACCAAGCAAACTCCTGGCTTGCAGCAGGTGACCAAGAAAAGGCCGCCATGGCCTACGGAAACGCCGTTCGCAGCAACCAACTCGACGCGGCCTCCGGCGAAGACGCACGCGTCCAGCTCCGCGAACTGAAAACTCAACAAGCCGTGCTCGGCCTCAACACCCGCCGTCAGAAGCTCGTCCTCGACAACGAAGTCGCCGGCCAGCAGGAAAACGCCCAACTTCAGCAGGCCGCCAACGCCAACCCCATCCTCCAAGGAAATTTCAACTACGACCCCCGCCAGTTCGACCGTTTCCTCGAAGGCAACTCCGCCGATGAAAACGCCGCCCTCAAGGAAATCGCCAACCGCATCGTCACCCAGCAACTCGCCGCCGAACCAGCTCCCGTAGCCCTCGATGTCACCCTCCCCGAAAGAGGCCGGGTTGTGACCTTCACCCGGTCCGTGCAAGTCGAAAGCAGCTCCGAGGAACCCATGTCTCTCGAACTCGACCTCCGCAAAACATCCCGCACCCACGCATGGCTCGCCATCCCCCTCTGCCTCCTGTTAGGAGCCATGGGAGCACGCCGCAAGTAGATGCGTCCGTAGCTGGGGCATCTTGCCCCAGGCCGTTCAGGGGGACTCCGGCCCCCTGTGGCAAGGAATGTGATGCCACCACTCCACGATTGCGGGCAGCATCCATAAAAGCCACCCTCCACCCATGGAAGCCACACGCATCACCCGCGAAGATTTTCTCGCAAGCGAACTAGTTTCCGATGTGAAACACGAAATGGTAGCGGGAAAAACTATACGCCAGGTCCGGTGCCTCACTAAATCATCAAACTGTCGCCATAAATTTTCTGGGCGAAACAGGAAACGGCCTCAAAGGCAAAAACTGCCGCCCCACCAACTCCGATTTCCTTCTCAACATCGATCTGGGAAACGAAGACGAGGCATTCTACTACCCGGACGGCATGATCGTTTGCCACCCTCTCTCGGGCAGCGACCGAATGACGAATTCTCCCACGGTCATCCTCGAGGTCCTCAGCCACTCCACCCGGCGCAATGACGAAGTCCAGAAGCTCCGTGATTACCTCACAATACCAACCGTCCAGAGCATCATCCTCGCGGAATCCGACTCACCGGATATCCGGATCTATCGCCGCCGAGAAACGGGTTTCGAAATCGAGTTCCTAAGCGGAATGCACCAGACCCTCCACCTTCCCGAAGTGGACCTCGCCATCCCTTTCACCGAACTTTTCCGCGACGTGGATTTCGAGAACAAGGAACCCCCGCCGAAGTTTCCGTAGGAGGGGCGAATTTCTTTCGCCCCTCGAATATCCATGGCAAAGGGCGAAAGCAATTCGCCCCTCCACCCTACTCCTTCCCATCCAGCGCCGCGATAATCCTCTCGCTGACTTCCTTATCGATCACTCCCGCTTGTTCCAAGGCTTTGGCAAGGCGCTTCGCAATCGCGTTTTCCACATCCGTCGGTTTGGCATCTCCGGACTTCTTCGGGCGAATCTCCAGATTCGCAATCACGGCATCCAACCCCGGTGAAAGCGTAGGATCGATGATCGGAACGACCTCCGCCCGGCTACCGGCACGCGGACCTTTCCGCACAGGTGGCAGATCCCCCTTCCGTAGGCTCTGCAGAGTATGGTAATCCGCCTCATACCCTACCTTCCGGAAATTCTCGTAGTTCGAGCGCAAGGTAGCGCCGATCAAAGCTTGTTTGGATGTGGGCCGATCTCTATCGTCATCAGACGCGAAATACTTCTTCTCAATCCCCAGTCCTCGTTCGATCACCGTTTCCGGCTCCATGCCCAGCCCTTTCGCTTCAGCGATCAGACCGACCCCGCGAACCAGCGATTTCTTCGCATCGGACGCAGAGAACTGCCGGAAGAACGAACTCTCGCTGGAGATGGATTTCAGCTCGGAGACGATGGCGTTCTTCCGCTGCGTTTTTTTGACAAAGCTGACGGCATAGAGAACGGCCACGATCAGAAGTATGATCGTGATCGCGCGGGTGATGATATATCTTGGACTCATGGTTTCTTGAAAATTCTCGGACTCAGCTCCAGATCGATTTCGGCTTCGGAGCCTTCGGTTGTTCTTGGAAAAGCGTGCGCTCGCGGCTGTTGAAAACTGCTTCCTCGCGCGTGATCAAACCGGCATGAAGCAGTGCTCCCACGCTCTCGTCGATCGTATGGTTCCCCTCCTTCGCTCCGATCTCCATCAGCCCCACGATCTGTTCCAATTTGTGATCGCGAATGCATGTCCGGATCGCATAGCTCGGGCGCATCGTTTCCGTCGCCAGCACCCGTCCCTCTCCGTCGGCACGTGGAATCAGCCGTTGGCACACGATTCCCTCCAGCACGGTGGAAAGCTGGGTCACGATCTGTGGCTGCTGCTCCGGCGGAAAAACATCCACCAACCTGTCGATCGTCTGCGGAGCGTCGGAGGTGTGCAGGGTCGCGAGCACCAGGTGCCCCGTTTCCGCCGCCGTCATCGCAATCCGTATTGTCTCCAGATCCCGCAGCTCGGAAATCACGATCACGTCGGGATCCTGACGCAGCGATTGCCGAAGCGCCCTCGGAAAGCTTTCCGTATCAGTTCCCACTTCACGCTGTTTCACCAGACAGGAACTGTGCTGGAAAACGTATTCAATGGGATCCTCCAAGGTGATGATCACCCCGCTTCGGCTCGACGAGATCCGCTGGACCATCGATGCCAACGTGGTCGATTTGCCCGAACCGGTAATCCCCGTGACAAGGACAAGCCCACTCCTCATTTCGCAAAGTTCCTCAACCACCCGGTGGTGCCCGAGAGTGGAAAGCTCCGGGATCTCTTCCTTAATAAATCGAAACGCCGCTTCCGTATTCCCACGCACCGTATGCACGTTTCCACGGAAACGACCCACTCCCTCTACCTGAAGCGCGTAGTCGAGCTCGTTTTCCTCCTCGAGAACGGATCTCTGCGCCTCGGTCAGCGTATCAAGAATTAAATCCCGGACGGTCTCAGGACCGAGCGTCTCGTCATCAAAAGCCACCAGCGACCCGTTCACCCGCGCACAGGCCGGCGCCCAACTGCTCAGGTGCAAGTCCGATCCACCACGTTCGATGGTGGCCCTCAGGTAATCCGTAATCTCGCGTGGCATGGCTGACTTTTAGGAAATTCCTTTCATCGCGCGATCAAAATCCTGTGGTCTTGCGCAAGCACCCCGCGCGACTTCCAATTCAAGGTAATCCTGCCTAACCGCCGCCACCAGATAGTCCAGCGCGGAGCAGTTCGTTTCCCCATCTCCTTTGTTGAGATGATCCTGCAGCTCAGGCATGCGTTTCTCGATGATCCACCGACGCGTGGCTGCCATGTTCTGGAGATACTCCAACGCGGGAAACACACCACCACCCTTGCGAGGAAGAAGCTGCTGGGAAACCACTCCGATCAACTGCGAGGCAAGCAGATTCAGTCCCACTGACTCATTCTCCCCCAACAGATTTGTAAACCGATTCACCGTCTCCACCGCCCCCCCGCTATGCAGGGTCGAGACAACGAGGTGTCCGGTTTCCGCCGCTTGCAGGGCCGTCAACGCCGTTTCCGCATCTCGGATTTCCCCGATAAAAAGCACATCCGGGCTCTGCCGCAGCGCAGAACGCAGACCGGTCGCGAAATCCTTCGAGTCCAGCCGCATCTCCCGCTGGGAAAACAAAGAGTTCCCATTTTCAAACAGGAATTCGATCGGATCTTCCAAAGTCACGATGTGTCGACACATCCGCTGATTGATCCACTCCAGACAAGCGGCAACCGTCGTCGATTTCCCCGATCCCGTAGGCCCCGTAATCAAGACCAGACCGTTTTTCCGCTGCATCCAAGACTCCAGCAGACCGGCCGGCAGCGAAAGGTCCGCCAGCCCCGGAATATCCTTACGGATCGGCCTCAGCACCGCCGCCAAGCGCCCGAGCGTGCGGTAAAGATTCACACGCACCCGCCCACAGCCCCCGAGTTCCCAGGAAACGTCTGTTTCGGTCGCCTTGTCCACATGCACCCCGCAGCTTTCCCAAAACGAAGCCATCGCCTCCGCCGGGATCGGCACAGGGTGCAGCTCCACCACGTTTCCCTCCCTTCGGATTCTTGGAGGCTCTCCCGCGACCAGAAACACATCCGTGGATTCATACCGGAAGGCGTCGCGAATCAGTTGGTGCAAAGCGTTGTCCATAAAAGTCTTCCGCAAACCCTAAACAAAACTCCCTTGGTGGATAGGTATTTTTCTCCCATCCATCACACTCGCGAGAATCACGCGGAAAATTCCCAGTTCTATGCGTCCGGGAACGAAAAATTCATAACCAACCTACGTTTGCAAATCCTGCAGGGCTCTCCGGCAGGCGACGCAAAAGAGCCTATCGAAACTCCTACCGCCTCCGACGTAGCAAGCCTCCAGTGATCGAAAGACCGACAAGCGCGAGGGTGCTCGGCTCTGGAACGGCTGGCAAACCGAACACCGCTACGGGATCGGCAAAATCCGTCGTGCTGTCGCTGCGGATATAAAGTGAACTCACGCTCGCTCCATCCGCTATTCCAAGATCCGAGAAATCGATTTCCAGCGCGTAGATGCTGAAGTTGTTGATGTCATTCGCGTAGCTGAACGAAAAGTTGCGCAAGTCATCTCGATTCTCCATTTCGGTCGCTGCCGTGTACCTGTCAAAATCAATCCCAGTCACAAGTTCACCACTGCTGTTTGAGTAGGCGAATCCGTCAGTATCAGACGTGAAAGCGTTGGCACTAACGGCAAGTAGGTCCGCACCTGTTGAAACGGCACCTAGGTCCAGAAAAACAGCGTCGGTTCCGGCACTGTTGATCACCGGTGTAAGAAAATTAATGATTAGACCGGCCCGCGCTGCCTGAGGAGTCGCCCCATCGGCCTCCGCCAGAGGATTATTTTGCAGATTGATGATACCCGTGGTCACATTGAAATCCTCCAGTAGAGAATCCCGCGAAACACCCGCGTTGGCTCCTGTGCCGCCGGGTAGCGAAGCCCCATCTCCAATGGCAATCGCATCGGCTTGCTTGCTGTTTACCTCAACCAGATCAATCCCAACAAGACTCCCAACCCCATAGGTGTAGGAAGACGCTCCACGATCCAACGTGATGTCTAGGATTTCACCGCTCATATCGGTCGAAAGAGAAGTTACCGCAGCTCCTGCCGTAGAAAAAAGGAAGGCCGGACTCAGGATTGCGGCCAGAATGAGGGATATCTTTGACATTTATTCATCCTGCCAAACTCTTTGGGCGTGTCAATCAAGTTCCTCTGGAGCCTCGACTCCGCCACAAATTCGTCCCCGGAGTTGCAAATCCCCCGCCTCCCCTGTTCAGTCCCCCCCCGCCCATGGCCAACGACTTCGCATTCGAATCCCTCAACCACGCACAACGCGAGGCCGTCTCGAATCTTGATGGTCCCGTGATGATTCTCGCCGGTGCCGGGACGGGGAAAACCCGCACCGTCACCTGCCGCATTGCCCACATGCTGGAGCGCAAGGTGGACCCTGCGGAAATCCTCGCCGTCACCTTCACCAACAAGGCCGCCTCCGAAATGAAGGAGCGCATCGGCGGCATGGTCTCCAAGCACGCGGCCAACCAGATGACCGTCTGCACTTTCCACTCTCTCTGCGTCCGCATCCTGCGCGGCGGCATCGACAAGCTCGGCTACAAAAAGAATTTCACCATCACCGCCTACTCCGATCAGGTCGGCATCATGAAAAACCTCCTCGTCCGCAAAGGCGGCACCGATGAGAAGGTCAAAGCCGAGACCGTCCTTTCCGAAATTTCCAAGGCGAAAAACAAAGGCATCGATGTCGCCGATCTCCAGGACGACTATTTCGCCCAGCTCGCCGTCGCCTATCAAAACGAGCTCCGCGCACAGAACGCTGTCGATTTCGATGACCTCCTCCTGCTTGCCGAGCAAATCCTCCGCGAACACTCCGATGTCCGCGACCACTTCCGGAGAGTTTACACACGCGTCACCGTCGATGAGTTCCAAGACACGAACTCCCTCCAGATGCGTCTGCTCCAGCAACTCGTCGGCCCGCCCTACCACGTCTGCGTCGTCGGCGATGACGACCAATCCATCTACGGCTGGCGCGGTGCGGAAGTCGCCAACATCCTAGAGTTTGAGAAATTCTTCCCCGATCCCAAGATCATCCGCCTCGAGGAAAACTACCGCTCCTCCGAGGCCGTCCTCCACACCGCGAACTCCCTCATCAAGCACAACGCCGGTCGCCGTGAAAAAATCCTCCGCTCCACGCGTGGAGTCGGCGAAAACGTCCGCATCGTCGCCATGCCCGGCGATGACGAAGAGGCCGACTTCATCGCCGACGAAATGCTCGGCGAGAAAACCGCCGTCGGGCGCGAGTGGGAAGACTTCGCCATCCTTTTCCGCACCAATGGCCAGTCCCGGAAACTAGAGCTAGCCCTCCGCGACCGGAAAATCCCCTACCGCATGGTCGGAGCCCAGTCCTTCTATGATCGCCGCGAAATCAAGGACGTGCTCGCCTACGTCGCTCTCCTCGTCTCCCCGGACAACGACATCCCCCTCCTTCGCGTTCTCAACGCACCGAACCGAGGCATCGGCCAAGCCACCGCCGTCCTAGCCACCGACGACTCCCGCGAAAAAGGCCGCTCCGTCTGGCAGTCCCTCTGCGATCCCTTCTTCACCACCACCCTCGGTGCCAAAGCACGCGGAGCCATTGAGGACTTCGTCGCCATGATCTCTGGCGCGAAAAACCGCATCGACATCGCCAAGGAACACCCCGCCGACGTCCTTTCCGAGCTCCTCGTGGAAATGGAATACCTCCCTTGGCTGGAGCGTGGTTGCAAAAACGATTCCGAACGCCTGCAGCGCGGCGAAGCCATCGCCTCCGTCAAAGATTCCCTCCGTGCTCACATCGAAAAAGGCAAAAAACTCCAGTCCTTCCTCGATGACAGCGCCCTCGCCTCCGACCGCGACGACGACGATCTCGAAAAGAAAAAAGGAGCCACCCTCATCACCCTCCACGCCTCCAAAGGCCTCGAATTCCCCATCGTTTACCTAGTCGGACTCGAAGAAGGCTTCCTCCCCCACAGCCGCAGTATTTCCGAGGGCACCAAAGACGAAGAACGCCGCCTGCTCTACGTCGGCATCACCCGCGCCCAAGAATCCCTCACCCTCACCTACTGCACCGTCCGCATGAAATGGGGCCAGAAAACCGGCTGCCAGTCCTCCTCCTTCATCCCCGAAATGGACGACAAATACATCGACCACACCACCTTCGACGACATCCAGAACATCGAAATGTCCTCCGACGAACTCGATAACTTCTTCTCCTCCATGAACAATATATTTGCGGACGAGGATTGAGGTCGAAACTTCCCGCCCGCGACCTCGAATAGCACCGTGACCGCAACCATTCAGGCCATCCTAAACGAGTGAAATGCCAGCGTTTCCCAACCCCGCATATCAGCCCTTCCGGAAACACGCAACCTCCACCGACCCTGACCTTTCCAGATTTCCAATCACATCCACCAATATACTGAACGCGGTTACAAATCGTGAATATGGACGTACGAATCCAGGCTCAGGCAGGGCCGTTTTTCAAAAATATCCATATCTTACCGCTCACAGCCCCCCATCAATCATTTCCCGTGAAGGACCGCCGCGAGATAAGGACGGTTCGGAGAGACCGTCCCTGCCTGCTTCGTAAAAAACCGGTCAAAATTCCATCACTCCAGAATCACGATTTTTGACCGCGTGCAGTAGAACAAGACGCATATTGACCGACCCATCACAACTCCTCATCTTCCCAAACGAAAATGCCGAGTCGCATATGCGCGATCAGTGGCACATATACCACTGTTAAACAAAGAAATGGCACTGAGAACCCTACACCTGATATTGATCGTTGTAGTCAGTGCGATTCTCGCTGGGTGTGCAGCGCCGGATGATTCGAACTCGGTGACCACGCTACCCGATCGTGAATGTGAGCGCTTGATAGTCGGCAAGTGGTTTGGAGAGAAATATGGCGACCTTCAACCAAGATTATACGAATACTTTCCTGATGGTAGCCTCAACTATGCCTTCTCGTCACTGAGAGGCGAGACGGAGATAAGAACCGAACACAGTATCTTTTGGCGAATCGAGAATGGCAATATAATTTATCCAGAGGACAATCGGAACGGTGAACCTGCCATGACTGGAGGTAGAATTACTTTTATATCTGATAGAAGGATGCGCTTACACACTACGAAATCGACCTATGATAGATTCTATCGGAACCCGAGACATGCTAAAAGAAAGAATAAAGAAGCAGAATCGAGTCCCTGGGAGTGATTCGCTCCCCGGTCCCACACCACCGTGCGCATGGGTTCGAGACGGCTCTGGATTGATGCACTTCCCTACCCCTCCACGATTGTCTTGAAGCCACCGTAGGCCATACGGGTGTAGTCGAAGATGGGATTCTCCGGGTCGCACATATCCTTCATCCTTGGATCGGCCATAACCTTGGCGTTGACGGCGTCGCGGTGCTCGCGGGATTCATAGACGATGTAGGCCATGACGACCGACTCCCCGTCCTTCGCTCCGGCCATTTTCGGAAACGGAACCTGATCCTCGATGTCCATGTCATCGCCGACTGCCTCGACATATTCCAGAGCGCCGTATTCTTTCCAGATCGCGGCCGCCTTGGTGGCAGTCTTGGTGTATTCCTCCAGCTTGTCCTTTGGAAGCGGGAGGACGAACCCGTCGATGTATTTGTTCATGATGTTTTTGGGTGAAGTTTCAGCGTGTTCCTTCGGCGATATTGACCATCCAGCCGACTCCGAACCTGTCGGTCAGCATCCCATAACAGGGCGACCAGAAGGTTTTCCCGAGCGGCATCTCGATGCTGCCGCCATCGGCAAGTGCTGAGAAAATTTTCGCAGCCTCCTCTTCACTTTCCGGCGCGATGGAGAGGCGGAAGCCATCGAATGAACCCTCATCGGAGCTGCATCCGTCCGACATCATCACCATGCACTCGCCGATGGTGATGGCGGCGTGCATGACTTTCTTTTCCCAACCGGGGGCGAGCATGCCCTCCGGCGGCTGTTCCGGGGCATCGTCGAAACGCATGAGCATCACGCGCCTGGCTCCGAGGGCTTTTTCATAAAACTCCACGGCCTCCTCACATCGGCCACGGAAAAACAAGTAGGGTTCGATTACGGTTTTCATAGTTTGGTTGGTTAGGAAGATTTTTCACCGCGAATGGACGCGAATGCCCGCGAATCCGATCCTATGAAAAGGAATGCGGAGCTTAGGGAATTGTTGAGATTCGCGTTCATTGGTGTCCATTCGCGGTAGGGCGATTCAGGAGACCTGCGAACTTCACCCGACCATCCCATAGCAGGTAGGCGGCGATGAGGCAAATGATGACGAGCATGGGATCGAAGAGACCCTGCCCGCCGGTGATGAAGGTGTGGAAGGCGAGGATGTTCACGATCACGGGACCGAGCAGCAGAAGTCCGAAGTTCCTCGTGAGCGGGATGGCGACGAGGATGCCGCCGATGAGTTCGACGGCTTTCACGAAGTGCATGTAGCCGGTGGGCGCGAAGGCACCCATGAACATGGCGACAGGCGAACCCACCGGTGGCGCGGGCTGATCAGGCACCATCCCGAGCAGGAACAATAGGCTGAATGCGATGAAGGCGAGGCCGAGCAGGCCGCCGAGGATGTTGGGGATGTGTTTCACGATTTGTCAGGGTTTGGGTTCTTTCGCGGCCTTTTCGAGATTGGCCAAGCCTTTCTCAAACATGGGGCCGCAGATTTTCTCGGTACTCATGACGAGCGAGCAGATTTTTCCGGGGAATGTCTGCGGGCCATACATTTTCCAAGTCACGTGGGTCTTTTCGCCCTCGGGCTTGAAAACGAAGTCCACGGTGCTGGTTCCCTCCATCGGCTCCTTCCAATCCATGCGGAAACGCACGAGTTCGTTCGGAATGCTCTCGGTGATGGTGCTGGTGCCTTTCCCGCTTTTCCCGCCCTCCCAGGAGCACGCCGCACCGACGCCCGAATCCGGGCCAGAGTAGGTATTTCTCACATCCGGGTCACCTTCGGAAAACGGGTTCCATTTTTCGAAATTGTGGTGGTCGTTCACCTGTTCGAAAAGTGCGGCAGGAGTTGCATCGAGCGAAGCACTGCGCTCCACACTGAAGTGATCCGGCTGGAAGGCCGCTGCGATGAGAACCAGTGCCAGCAGGGCGACGATGGCAACGGGGACGAGGATAAATATTTTTTTCATCATACGGTTATTCCATGGAGTGCAGGCCTATCATATTCCCCTCGGTATCGTAAACGAGGGAGATGAATCCGTATTCGCCGATGGACATTTTCGGCAAATGGATCTTTCCGCCTGCATCAAAGGCGCGGGCCTCGGTTTTGTCGCAGTCCTCGCATGAGAAATAGACGATGGTGCCGCCTGTGCCGGAGTCCTTGTCCTTCATCTTGCAGAGCGCGCCGGAGCAGCCGAATTGATTCTCGCAGCCCATGCCGGGGAATACCCACATTTCCAGATCCGGATCCGGCGATGGCAGGGCCTCCAATTCAGTTTGGAAAACCGATTCGTAAAATTTCCTGGCCCGCTCTATGTCCTGGACATAGATCTCGAACCAGCCGACGGGATTGCGTTGTGCTGTCATGGTGTGAATGAATATCTGTTGCTTGGTGAGGTGGCGGGAAAAACGAATGTGCGTGGGGCTTTGATTGCATGGCCCCTTGGCAGATTGAATAGAGGATCAGGCGAATGCTCTGGGATCGTTATACTTTGAGGGATTTCTGGTTTGATTGGAAACTACGGACACCCAGTAAACGGGATCTTCGGAGTGGTGGATTTCAGCTTCATAAGGGTCACCTTATGCTCATTTCCCTCCTTGTCGTAAGTGATCCATTTACCGACCTGGTGGCCATTTTCGAAATTTCCGGAGCGCGATTTGGTTCCGTCTTTGCGGAACCACTCCCAGTATCCTGTAGCAGCTCCATCCGCCAGATGCCCGACCGCCCATACGCTGCCGTCTCTGTGATATTGAGTGTGGGGTTCCGGTTTCATCGGGGTGTTTGGTTTGGTTCTGGAGTCGGTAAGGAATTCAGCGTTTCAATGTTGGTAATCAGGCGTTCCGATGAACGCAATGCATCAAGCCTGTTTTTCAAGAGCGTATGGTGTGGTGTTCCGGGTGAAAATTTCATCTGGGCCTTCTCGGTTTTCACAATCATTGCCGAAAGCGAATGGAGAGCCTCCCGCAGTTCTTTTTGATCGCGACCGCACACCCCACCTTTTTCTCCATTCAGAAGATCAGCAGCGAGGCGCAAGGCGTCGATGTTGCCCTGCAGCATTGTGTGCTGCCAGGTGCCAGCTGCCAGTTTCTGAATGGCCTTTTCCGACTTGCCGATCAGCGAGGTGATCGGTCGGAGGACATCGGTGGAATGTAGCGGATTATCCATCATGCGTTGTGAGTTTCCCGGTCGAGGGCTTGACGAACGGGAAGTGCAGCCGAGGACAGGGATATTGGTTTTTCACGGTTTCATCGCCCGTTCGAGATGCCCGCTGTCGAGAACCTGGAAAGGCTGGCCGGTGCCGCATTCCAGCAATTTCACGAGGCTGTTTAGAGTCTGATCCCATCCCGATTCACATACCGCCCAGCATTCGACCTCAGGGGTTAGCCCCTCGTGGAAAAACTCCAGAACACTGCCTCCACCGGTGGCACGGATGTTCCAATGGATGTTCTGCCCCACCCATTCCGCAGGATTTGCCAAGGGAGCCATTCCCTCGGGCATTTCAATCCGCTGATCCGTGCAAAGCCAGACAACCGTGCGATCCGGGATGGCTTCTACGATACGCATGGTTTTAAAAGTGGATCCGAAGCGCACGGTGAATGTGTCGCCGGGATGCGAGGCACCGCCTTCGAAGTCACTGGTCCACCAATCGCTGATCCGGGCGGTCAGCGCATGATAAATCTGCTCCGGGCTGCAGGGCGAACTGAGAGTGCGGCGATGTCCTGGTATCATCGTCGGGTCTATGCCTGGTTTCCGCACTCCGCGCCGCTGGCAAGCATGGTGTCCCAACGGTTCTGCATCTCCTCAACGGAAACCTTTTCGATCTCGTGCTGGAGCATCCACTGGTGCCCGAAGGGATCGACGATACTGCCGCTGCGAAATCCATAGAACTGATCGGCTACCGGCATGAGCGCGGTGGCCCCGGCGGCAATCGCGCGGTCGAAGGCGGCATCCGCGTTCTCGACGATCAGGCAGAAGGTAAGGGGCGTGCCTCCGAGTGTCTTCGGCGACTTGTTGCCCCACTGGGGATTTTCATCGGAAAGCATGACGAGCTGGCCTTGGATGAGAATCTCGGCATGGCCGATCTTGCCATCGGGGCCGTTGGTCAGGCGCATGAGTTCGGAGGCGCCGAAGGCAGCCTTGTAGAATTCGATGGCTTCTTCGGCGTTCTGTACGCAGAGGTAGGGACTGAAGGCGGGATAATCTGTGGTAGTGTTCATGGTTGGTTTATGGATGGATATGTTGTGATTGAAAAACCATCGTAGGATTGCCGATGACTTTCCATGCCCGGAGCTTATCTCTCCGCAGATGCTTCGGGATTGAATAATTCGGACTTTTCGCGTTCCCGCCAGAATCCGGGCGAATAGCCGGTGAGCGTATTGAACTCCCTTATCATGTGGGCCTGGTCGGAAAATCCGTGGTCGGCGGCGACTTGCGTGTGGTTTCCCTCTCCGCGAAGTACCGCTGGAAGTGACTGCTGAAGCCGGAGGATACGACCCAGAAGCTTCGGGGAAAAACCTATTTCTTGCCGGGCGATGCGTTGGAGCTGACGGGCGGAAAAACCGGTCGTGCGCGCGGCTTCGTCCACGGATCCACCGCCGGCCAAGAGGGCGGACGTGAGCCAATGGGCGCGGATGTTGACCCGCTCGGGGCGCAGCTTGGCTGCGATGGCGTGCGCGAGTTTCGTCGCTTCGCATTCATCAGTGTAGCCCTTCGCGCTGACCGCATGGCGTTCGAAAAGAGCGTTGAAATCCCCGATCGAGGCCTCACGGAACGATGGCTCCACATCGCACACGGCGGAAGCCGGGATTCCTGTGAATCCCGGGAGCAGATGCGACTGGAGCCTCACCCCGACGATCCGGGCCGATCCGGAAATGCTTACGGTTTTGGAGGAGGTTACCGTCCCGAAAACGAAACCCTCCCCCGCCTCCTGGTCAAAAATCAGATCCGAACAACTGTCGGGAACAACGTGGTAGTGAAACGGCTCGTCCTGTGGACTCTGGCCGGTCAGCGTCCACACATGCACAAGGATTCCACTCAGAGCCGGGGGCGGCTCGAGTTCCCGGTATTGAAGCCCCGTGCGAGCATTCACACGCGCCCCTGAAACGGGAACCCATGGCTGAAGAGGGCGATGCCTTGGATGCTTTAGGGATATCATGTGGAAAGTTTCACGTTACGCGGGGAATAATTTCCCTCATCTATTTTTGCGATGTGATGAGTGCTTCGAGTTGGTCGGCGGCGGCGCCCCAACCGGTGTGGAAACCCATTTTCTCGTGGGCTTCCTTGTCGGCCAAAGTCCAGTGGCGGACGATGGCGGTGTATTTTGTTTTCCCTCCGAGATCCTCGAAGTTCAGGTCGATGGTCGTGAAGGGTTTGGCGGAAGGGATCCATGCCTCGGTGTAGGCGTCGGTGATGACGAGGCGCTTGTTGGGAACGACTTCGAGGTAAACGCCGGGGTTCGCCATCTCGGTTCCGTCCGGACCCTGCATCATGATGAACGAGCAGCCGCCGGGACGGACATCAAGCTTCGCGGAAACGGTTTTCCAAGGCGGAGGCGTGAACCATTTTACGATCATTTCGGGATCGGTCCAGCCTTGGTAAACCTTTTTCGCAGGGGCGTCGATGATGCGGTGGAAGACAAGATCGAGTTCGCCGGGGAAACGGATCGCAAGCTGCATGGCGAGACGGTCGAGTAGCTGCTCGTTGCAGGCGGGGGCGAAAGCGCTGACGCGTTCGAACTCATCCGGATTCTCGAAGGTCTGGTTCAAAATGAGCTTCGTCTTGCCATCGACGGGTTCCAGCAGGACTTCGGCGGTGAAGGCATGGGGTTCTTCCGGGTGGATGAAGACGATACGCTCCGGGGCGATGGACTCGAAGTGGTAGGTGTTCGGATAGATCGTCCCGTCCGGGCCGTGCATGTCCATCTTCAGGATGCCTGCGGGCTTAAAAACCATTTCGTGGATGACACTACTGAAACCTTCCGGCCCCCACCAATTGGAGATGATTTCCGCGTCTCCGAATGCCTTGTGGATTTGCTCCGGGCTTGCGGGAATGGTGCGCGTGTTCGTGAAAGTCAGCGGATTGCTCATGTCGCGTTCGCGGTTTCCGGTTCCTCCGCCATCTGGCTTGCGCCGCAGCGTTCCATGAGTTTCCTGACCTCGACGGTGGCTCCGTAGGGCAGGCCGGGGCAGAGTTTCCCGATTTCCACCGCCTCCGCCTCGCTGCCGACAAGGAGTTTGAAATAGCCGGCAACCGATTCCTTGGACTCGGCATAGGGGCCATCGGTCACGTGCTTGTCCGCGCCACGGATGACATGGCCCTCGTGTTCGAGGGATTGACCGCCGAGACAGCGACCGTCGGCGACGAGGCCGTCGAACCAGCTCATCCAGTCCGTCATTACCCGCTGCATCTCATCGGGGGAAAGTTCATTGTACCACTCGTTGTTGCGGAAAAGGAGGAGGTATTCGGATTTCGTATCATTCATGATTTCGTGGCTTTATACTTTCTGATAATGCGGATGGAAAATAGGAAAAGGGCGGAGAAGGTAACAAAAATGACAAGTGTCTTCAGCCCGGAAGCGAAGCCTGTGGAGACGCCGAGGCCGGTGAAAATAGCGATGTATGCGGCCAGGCAGACCGGGCATTTTGGCATCGCCAGCCAGGCCACTCCGGGTAGCAGGACGGAAAGGATTCCGCCCACGCCACGCTTCCTACAACAGGCCGTTTTCATGGCTTCTCCCTTTCCGGACAACAGCCGGACTCTTCGTGGAAACGGCCAGAATCGTCCATTTGTCCTATCACACCGTAGCGGTCGTGATGCCTCACCCAATCGCCCAAGTCCCCGCGTTCTCCGTTTTCATTGCGGCCAAGAGGGGTGCGGTCGAGATAGTTGTAGGCACCCAGGAGTATCTCGTCGCCCCGGCAGAAGGTGGAATACGTGTGGAAAACTTGCCCGTCGGCATCCTTGAAGAAAACGCTGTGACCGCCGATCTCATCGATACCTGGATCCCCATGGGAGTAGTTGCAAAACGCTTTCCCGGCCGCCCTTTCCTGCGGTGTAAAGGAGGCGTGGAAATCGTAGTTGAAATCGCTTCCGGAAGACGAGAACCAGGGGAACTCCCAACCCATGCGTTGCTTGAACGGCGCGATCTCCTCCCAAGGCGCACGCGAGACAGCCACCAGCGAAACATCATGATGTTTGAGATGGAGGTTCGCGGAATCTGCGTAATCGGAAAGGAAGGAACAGCCTACACAGCCTTCCTTCCAGCCGGGGCCGAACATGAAATGCTGGACGATGAGCTGGCTGTTCCCGCCGAAGAGATCAGTCAATGTCCTGTCCCCATCCGAGCCGCTGAACACATATTCCTTTTCGATTTGCACCCAGGGCAGCTCACGAAGCTGACGGGAGAGATCGTCTCGGAAACGGGTGAGCTCCTTTTCCTTCTGAAGGAGTTCGATTCGCTTCCCAAGCCACTCCTCGCGGGAGACGACGGGATGCCCAGAGGCGGATTTATTTTCGGCGGAAGTGTCCATGGTTCGTGATATTGGTTCATGTATACAACGAACGGGAGTTCCGGCTCAGGACAGCGCCGGGAAACTTTTCGAAAAAAAATCAGCTCATGAGCTTCCGACCGATCCTCTTGAACGACAGCCCGCACATGAGACCCGTGAACGCAACCAGCATGGATCCATGCCAAAGCATTTCCCGCAGGGGAAAATCGCCCCACACCGTGAACTGGATGAGCTTCACTCCGTGGAAAAACGGGGAGAACTGGACGATCACTCCGAGGGCGGATTTTTCAGCGACAGGAAAAAATACGCCGGAAAGGTAGAAGATCGGCGCAATCAGGAAGGAGTAAACCGTCTGGAACTGGTTGATGTTCCGAACCCACGATGCGGCTAGCAACCCGATGGCGGCGCAGGGCAGGGAAAGGAAACCGGCGATCACCGGACAGACGAGGATAGACCATGGATTCGGCAGTAGCCCGAACACGAGCAGCACCAGCGACACGCCAAACCCCATCAATCCCGCACGTACGAAAACCCATAGGAACTCGCCCAGCACCACCTCCCTCACGCCGATGGGAGTGGTGAGCATCGCTTTGAACACGGACTCGAAAGTCATCCTGACATAAAAGCCGTAGCTGCTCTCGAAAAACGAAGTGAACAGCGCCGTCGTCGCGATCATGCCGGGAGCGAGAAACTGCGCGTAACTCATGCCGTTGATCTGCCCGACGTATCCGGAAAGTCCCATTCCCAACGAGCCGAGAATCAGCGCAGGATCGGCAAGTGTCGGCGAGATGTTCGCCAGGAAATCCTTGCGATAGACCATCCAGTTCCGGACGACCACATGCCAGGCGAGGCGGAAGGATTGGAAAAACTCACTCATATTCCTTCAGTTCGCTGCCGGTGAGTTTCAGATACACGTCTTCGAGATTTGTCGGGCGCAGTTGCAGCGCGGTGATCCCGGAAAGCCGCTGGATCTCCAACAGATCGTCGAATTGGGGAGCCCGCACACAACAGTTGTGGCCTTGGTGAAAAATTTCCAGACCCTCCCGGAGATTCGCGGAAAGCAGCTTTTCGGATTCCGCTGGGAAAATCCCGACGAAGCCCGGTGCCTCCCTCCCGATCAGTTCCTTCGGAGCGCCGACACCCACTACCTTCCCCCGGTCCATGATGAAGATACGGTCGCACAATACCTCCGCCTCGTGCATGTAATGGGTGGTCACGAGAACCGTTTTCCCCTCCGCACGCAAATCGGTGACTTTTTCCCAAAGCAAATGGCGCACGGAAGGATCAAGCCCCGTGGTCGGTTCGTCGAGAATCAGAAGCTCAGGATCCGCCAGCAGGGCGCGGACGAAAGTAAGCCGCCGCTTCATCCCTCCGGAAAGCGTCTTGATCGTCGCATCGCGCTTCGTCTCCAGGGACATGTGTTTCAGTAAAGAGGAAATCCGAACATCCGCATCCGCCCTGCCGATACCGCCGAATCTCGCGTAGATCCGCATGTTTTCCAAAACCGTAAGACCCTCGTCCAAGGCGTTTTCCTGCGGCACCACTCCAATCCTGCGTTTGATCTCTCTCGCATCCACCGCCGGATCGAATCCGAAAACCTCCAGGTCGCCCCCCGTGCGCTTCACCACCCCGTAAAGGCAACCGATGAAAGTCGATTTGCCCGCACCGTTCGGCCCCAGCAACCCCACGCACTCACCTGCCCGCACTTCCAGATCCAGCGAAGCAAGCGCCTCGAAATCACCGAAACGCTTCGCCACGGCTCTGGCGGAAATGACCCGGGAGGCATCCATCGATTCAAGGTTCGGCCTTTTCCCCGTCACTCCAGACTGCGAATTCGTTGCCGGATGGATCGGTGAAGTGGAAACGCCTCCCTCCGGGAAAAGCGAAAACCGGTTTGGTGATTTTCCCGCCGGCGGCTTCGACCTTGGAAAGCGTTTCCTCAAGCCGTTCGCTGTAGAACACGACCAGCACCGCCCCCGCTTCCGCTGACGAGGATTTGTCCGAAAGGAAGAAGCCTCCGTCCAGCCCCGCCCCGGAGAAAGCGACATACTCCGGTCCGTAGTCCTGGAATTCCCATCCGAAAACCTCTCCGAAGAAACGCTTGGTTTCAGCAAGGTCGCTGGAGTGGAACTCGACGTAATTGATCTTTCCGTGGATGTTCATGAGTGTCCGGGTTTGCGCTTGTGGATGATCAGCATGTTCCCTGCGGGATCAAGCACCATGGCCATACGGCAGACGGGCGTTTCGAATGGCTCCATGGAAAAGGCGACTCCTGCTGCCTTGAGGTCGGCAATGGTTTTTTCGAAATCTTCACACTCCAGCCCGCAGCTCGGCCCGTCTGCACTCGGGTTCATGCCCGGGGCTTTTCCGATGGAGAGGGCATGCGCGCCGATCTCATACTCCACCCAGCCGCCGTCATCGCCGTGTGATGAAATCATTCCGGGTGTGAGTCCAAGGATGCCCTCATAGAATGCGCGGGATTCCGCAAGGTCGATGGCAGGGTAACAGGTGAACGCGATTTCGGTGAATTTCATGGGGGGACGGTAGATCAATTTTCTTCCGAACTCCAACCACGGAATTGCCCGGTGATGTCCTTGGAACAGGCAGTCGTTCGTCGTAGGGTTGGAACCGCGACCGCCTCCATGAATCCGCCCGAAGACCAGCAACCAGCCATCCAACAGCTTGCAGACCACCTTTTCCGCCACGAATCGGGAAAGATGGTTTCTATCCTCACGGGGATCTACGGAACACGGAACCTTCAACTCGCCGAAGACGTAGTGCAGGAGGCCTTGATCCGCGCCCTCAAGACCTGGCCGCTCGGTGACATCCCGGAGAACCCTTCGGCATGGCTCTTGCGGACGGCGAAAAATCTGGCGATCGACCACTTGCGGCGGGAGAAAAATTTTCTCGGAAAGCAACCGGAAATCATCGCGGAAACCAAAGTTCAAACCTCATCGGATGCGGCGGACGACGGATTCAGCGACGACCAACTCCGCCTGATGTTCGTCTGCTGCCACCCCACTCTTCCCCAGGAAGTCCAGGTGGCGCTGGCTTTGAAAACACTGTGCGGATTTAGCCCGGCGGAGATAGCAAAGGGTTTTCTGATTTCCGAAGCCGCCGTTTCCAAACGCCTCGTCCGCGCGCGTCAACGCATCCGTGAGGAACGCATCCCATTCGAGATCCCGGAAGAAAACGGTCTGCCTGCGCGCTTGGACGGAGTTTTGGAAACGCTGTATCTCCTTTTCAACGAGGGCCACAAGGCATCACACGGGGATGAAGTCGTGCGATCCAGCCTCTGTTTCGAAGCGATCCGATTGACATCACTCCTCGCCAGGCATCCTGTGTGCAACCGCCCGCAAGTCCACGCCCTAGCCGCGCTGATGGCTTTCACCGCCGCCAGACTTCCGGCTCGAACCGATGCGGAGGGGTGCCTTGTCCAGTTGGAGAATCAGGATCGGGAAAAGTGGGAGAAGGAACTAATCCAGGCAGGCCTGCGCCACCTCGCGAAATCGAAGGCCGGAAGCACGATTGGAGAATACCATATTCAAGCCGGAATCGCCGCGTGCCACACCCTAGCAGCCAGCGATGCGGAAACGGATTGGCCGCGCATCCTCACACTCTATGACAAGTTAATGGAAGTTCGTCCCTCCCCCGTTGTCTCGCTGAACCGCGCCGTTGCGATCTCCAAAACCAGTGGTCCGGCGGCGAGTATTTCAGAAATCGCGAAGCCCGCAATCAGCGGTGCCCTGAAAAACTACCACTTGCTCCACGCGGTTCTCGGAGATTTGGAATTAAAACGCGGAGAACCGCGAAAGGCTTCCGAGCATTTCCATAGAGCCCTCAATCTAGCCGAGACAAAACCTGAGCGTTGTCACCTCTCCCGGATGATTGAGGAATGCGCCGATCATCATTCTTTCTAATTCTTCTTTTTTTTGTTATTTCCTTTCCGAAGTAGCACACTTCCTCTTGCCAGCGGCGCACAACCCGATTACCCACAGCGCCCCATGAGTAACTACCGCGTCCTCGTTTCCGATCCCATTTCCGAAAAAGGTGTTGAAGCCCTGCGCTCCGCCGAAGGCATTTCCGTCGACGTAAAAACCGGCATGTCCCCGGCCGAACTTCTGGAAGTCATCGGCGACTACCACGGCCTTGTCATCCGCTCGGAAACCAAGGTCACTCCCGAAGTCTTCGCCGCCGCGAAAAACCTCAAAGCCATCGGCCGGGCCGGAGTCGGCGTGGACAACATCGACCGCGATGCCGCCACCGATCACGGAGTCGTCGTGATGAACACCCCTTCCGGAAACACCATTTCCACCGCCGAGCATGCCTTCGCGCTGATGCTCTCCCTCGCCCGCAACATCGGCGCCGCGCACCACTCGATGATCTCCGGAAAATGGGATAGGAAAATCCTCGGAGGCGTCGAAATGTTCGGCAAGCGCCTCGCCATCCTCGGCATGGGCCGGATCGGCACCGAGTTTGCGAAACGCGCACAAGCCTTCGGGATGCACGTCGTCGCCTACGATCCGTTCCTCACCGCAGCCCGCGCCCAGTCGCTGAAAGTCGAACTCGCGGAAACCGCCTCCGAAGCCCTCACCGGCGCGGATGTCGTCACCCTCCACATCCCCATGACGCCCGACACGAAGCGCATCATGAATGCGGAGAACATCGCACTCATGAACAAAGGCGCGCTCATCGTGAACTGCGCACGCGGAGGCCTCGTGGATGAAGCCGCGGCCAAGGCATCCATCGATGCCGGCCATCTTGCTGGCATTGCATTGGATGTCTATGAAGTCGAGCCACCACCGGCTGATTTCCCTCTCTTCTCGGCCAAGAAGACCATCTTCACTCCCCACCTCGGCGCATCCACAGCGGAGGCACAGGAAAACGTCGGCATCGAAGTCGCCATCCAGATCAAAGACTTCCTCAAAACCGGAGAAATCCGCAACGCGGTCAACATGCCGAATCTCGATGCGAAGACACTCGAATCCGTAGGCCCCTATCTCGATCTCGCCTCCTCGCTCGGAAAGCTGCTTTCGAAAATCGCTCCCGCGCAGTGCGATGCCATCCGCGTTTCCTATCTCGGTGCCGTTTCAGAGCTGGATACCGAGCTCGTCACCCGCCAGATCCTCACCGGTTATCTCTCCGCGGCCCACCACGAGGCTCAGGTGAATCTCATCAACGCACCCGCCGTTGCGAAAACCCACGGACTGAAAGTCACCGAGACAAACGTCGCTCTCTCCACGAACTGCACCGAGCTGATTGAAATTTCCGCAGTCAAAGGAGACGAGGTCACCACGGTGGCCGGCACGTTTTACGGGAACTCCCCGCGCATCGTCCACATCGCCGGTCACTACGTGGAAACAAATCCCACCGGGCGCTTCCTCTTCGTGGAAAACGACGACCGCCCGGGCATTGTCGGTGTCATCGGCTCCACCCTCGGCACCGCCGAAGTCAATATCGCAAACATGGCACTCTCCCGCAACAAGGAGAAAAAAACTGCCGTTACCGTCATCGAGGTCGATACCGAGCCTACTGCCGAGCTTCTGACAGCACTCCGCGACACGCCCGGCATCATCAAGGTCCTCTCGTTCGAGCTCTAAAATCTTTTTCAAACTCCTTCGGATTCCAGATCGGCAGCCGGAGGAGTTTTGTCGCTATACCATCGGAAAGCCTCACTGCCGATCAGCCCCAAGGCGACGGATCTCGCAGTGAAAAGGTAGACCAAACAGCGTATTCAGAAATATTTCACCGTTCTTCACATCTTCGACTTGCCAACCCCCGCTGAAACTCACTAACCTCTGCCCAAGCATGAAAAAACTCCTCGCTACCGCCTCTGTTTTCGTAATCCTCTCCGGTATCGCCGCTGCGGACATTCAAGCCCCTCCTGGCACCCAATACACTTCTTCCCGCAAGCTTGGTCGTGCAATTAGTAACATCCTCTACGGCTTCATGGAAATCCCCGAGCAAATCGTCCGTAAGACCGACGAATACGGCAGAAAGGGTGGATCCACTTACGGTGCTGTCGATGGCACAAGTCGCGCCTTCCGCCGCCTAGGCTATGGCTTCTACGAGCTTTTCACCTTCACTTGCCCTACCTATCGCGGCACCTTCAAGCCACCTTACGAAAAGTGCGGCCAAGACAACCGCATCGAAATGAACGTGCATGATGGCCTCTCCGAGTTCCCACCTGAACTCGGTTTCGAGACCTACTACAACCACACTCGCACACAGAGATTCTAATATTGAATCAGTAGTCTTTTTTCTAAAACCCGGCTGGTTCGTCCCGCCGGGTTTTTCTTTCTCCAAATCCCGGCTGAGGATCGAGAGATTCGAAAATCATTTTTAGGGAAAATTTAGCTTGCCCGTAACAACGGTTTCATCCATTTTTCGCGCCCGCCCGTTCAGGGGCAACCCGTAACACGCCAACACATGTCAGTTTCTCTCCGTCTCAACCGCAAGGGCACCAAAGACCGCCCGTATTACAAGATCGTAGCCGTGGACGCCCGCAAGCGCCGCGACGGACGCTACATCGAGCAAATCGGAACCTACGATCCACTCGTCGAAGGTACCAACTACGAAATCGACCTGGAAAAGGCCGACAAGTGGCTCGCCGTCGGAGCGAAACCATCCGAAACCGTCAATAGCTTCATCCGCAAGGCTCGCACCGCCGCCGCCAAATAAGCTGACGTTTCGAATCAACCGATTTTATAAAAACCGCGCGCCTAAACAGCACGCGGTTTTATTGCGTCTCCCCCTAGAGGCCAGAGCTCACCAATCTAACCGAGGATAAAAAAGACAGAGAATCAGTATTCGGTTCGATTGTGGTAAAAACTCTTATTCTTCGAAGCATTCTGCCCCACAGCATTCTGCCCCACCTTGATCACCCTTTTCGCCAAAGAAATCTCAGTTGTGCCAATACTCGCTACAGCACTTATATCCGAAGAGATCGATCCTATTTGGTGGCAGGTAGCTTGGTGCTGTTTCATCCTTGCCGGAATTGTGTCACTTGGCGCTCTTGGAATCTCGATTTTTCGTCGGAGACCGCGTAGAGAGTTCTCAACGTTTTGGTTGGTGAGTGCGCCGATCCTTCTCTCGTTGTTTCCGATCTGCTTCTCCGCACATATTCATCATATCGATTTCGTAGAGATCGAAAGTGATGGCACACCCGCTTCGGGACCTTTGTGGGAGGCTCTGATGTTTGTGTCTCTTCCCATACTCCTTTCTCTCGTTTCCCTTGTGATATTCAGAGCAAAGCGAAGCGAGGAACAACAAAGGTGAACAAGATAATGCGGTGAGACAGCAAGTCGGCGGATCAAATAGGGAATTTTCACCGGCGTAGCCTTCCTATGGCGTTCATTCATCCAGAAACTTCCCAGGATTCAATATCCCATGTGGATCCATCGTCCGTTTCAGCGATCGATGCACTGCGAATGAAGTCTCCCCTAGCGCTTGTTTGATCCACGGCTTTTTCGCCAGCCCAACCCCGTGCTCTCCGGTGATCGCACCTCCTTGGTCAAGGATCCAAGTGAACAAAATATCCAACGCTGCATCCGCCCGCTCGCGCACTTCCGGATTTTCGTAGTCCGCCACCATCAGATTGGTATGGATGTTCCCGTCACCCGCATGGCCGAAGCATGCGATCGCGATCCCGGTTTCCTTCTCCAGAAGACGCGCGAAATTCACCAACTCCACCAGTTTCCCTCTCGGCACCACGATATCCTCGTTGAGCTTCGTGAGCCCGGTATCCCGCAGAGAAAAGGAAAACTCCCTCCGCAACTGCCAGATCTCCTCGCACTCCGCATCACCTCGCGCCACCCGGATGTCACCGGCACCGCATTTTTCTAGCAGCAATTGAAGTTCCTCGAGCTCCGAAGCCACCGCAGCGGGACGCCCATCGATCTCCACGATCAGGTGCCCCTCTCCGGGTGGAAAAACGTCCGCTCCAAGCTTTTTCCTCGCCGCCGCCAATGTGAACGCATCCGTGATCTCTAGGGCCGATGGAAGATGGCCCGCTTGAAGTATCTCTTGCACGGTCTTCGCCGCAGACGCGAAATCCGGGAAAACCGCCGCCAGCATCCCGCGGCTTTTCGCTTTGGGAATGATCCGCGCCGTGATTTCCGTCACCACTCCCAGCATGCCCTCCGATCCCACGAACAGCCCGATCAGATCGAAGCCGGTCTTGTTCTTATGCAACCGCCCGCCGGAGCGCATCACGCGTCCGTTCGCCAGCACCACCTCAAGACCGAGAATATAATTCCGAGTCACGCCGTACTTCAAGCAACGAGGACCGCCAGCATTGGTCGCGACATTGCCACCGATCGAGCAGTCTTTCAGCGATGCCGGATCCGGCGGATAATCCCACCCGAGCGCACGCACCGCCGTCTGCAACTCTCCGGTGATCACACCCGGCTGCACCACCGCCACACCGTCCTGCGGACTGATCGCCAGAATCTGGTTCATCCGTGCAGTGGAAAGCACAATCCCTCCCTTCATCGGAACGCAGCCCCCCACATACCCAAATCCCGCGCCGCGAGTCGTCACCGGAATACGGTTGCGATGGGCGTAGGCAAGGGTCTTGGAAACATCCTCCGTATTCTCCGCAAAAACCACCACATCCGGAAGGTGACTCGCAAACCACTTATCCCCGGAATGCTCCGTCTTATCCGAATCCTTCAAACTTACTTTCCCCTCCCCCAGAGCTTCCTCCAGCGCTGCGGCAATGTCTTGCGGTTCCACTGCGTTCCCCTCAGGGAGCTCGATCACTCTCAGTTCCGGTTGGGAAACCTCGTCAGATTTTACCTCAGTTTCCTCCGATGTCTCCTCGGCGTCGTCATCAAGGTCGTCCCATAATTGATCCGAAACAGTCGGATCGGCCGGCCTACGGCTCTCGAACGTGCGGATTCTGCGCGGAGGTAATTTCATGGATGGCAGACTATTTTCCGAAGCTGCCTGCAGGTCAATCCTTTCACTTTTTCATTCCACCTCAGCACGATAAGACGATATTCGCAGCAGGCGACTAAACCAACGAGCCCATTCCACCGTATCTCATCGAATCATGAATCCATCCGAAAAAGACACCGAGGAATTCGTCCGCGAGCTGACCGCTTGCCAGGACGAGCTTTTCTTTTTCATCCGCTCTCTCTGCGGCGACCCCATCGCCTCCGCAGACATACGCCAAGACGTAAATGTCATTCTATGGCGCAAGCGTGAGAACTACCACCTCGGGACGAATTTCAAAGCATGGGCCTTCCAGACGGCAAAATTCGAAGTAAAGTCCTACTTCCGGAAATCTAGGAAGGAATCCAACCTGTGCGATGATCCCAAGCTGCTCGATCTCTTTGCGGAGGAGGTTCCCGCTACCATCGACCAACTACCCGAGCGTCGTCTCGCCCTGCTCCAGTGCGTGAAATCTCTCACCGAAAAGGACTCCGAACTATTGAAACACCACTATTGGACCGACCTAAACCTCGAAACCCTCGCCCACGCCACCAACCGCAGCACCGGCACCCTCAAGGCTCGCCTCTTCCAACTTCGCCATTCACTCAGGCACTGCATCCGCCGCCATATGTCTCCTGAAACCGGCCCCGCATCATGAAACACCAACCGGACCTCATAAACCTCGCGATTGCCGGGGAACTTGACGAACTCGAGCTCATCGCGTTTCGCAAATCCCTAATCGCGGACCCCACCCTTCGTGCGGAGTATCTCGAAATGCTCGCCACAGATCATCTGCTCGCGGGTCAATTCGGCTCGGGATCGAATGTTTCTCTACCAGCGGAAACGGGCTTCAGACGCATCGTCCCCATGCGTTCCTTTCAGTCATTCGCAGTCCTGGCACTCGTCGCCTCATTCGCCATCCTACTTGTTGCCGTCTGGATCCTTCGCGAGGAAAAAACAGCTCCTCTTTCGATCAGCAATCTCTCGGATACCAGCACCCAGCCCGAATGGATGCCGGGAGCAACCAGGAATTTCTCGAATGCATCATCGGTGATCACCCTCTCCCCAGAGGCCTCTGCCACCTTCAATGCCTCCACATCTGCCAGACTCAGGGAGAAAAACGAAGGTATCGACCTCCTCTCTGGCATCGGCCACTTCAAGGTCCGGTCCGCACCAGATTCCCCAAGTTTCCAAGTGCATGCCGCCGGAAGAATCGTCCGTGACATTGGCACCGACTTCAGCGTCATCACCGATGGGCGGTCCTATGGCGAAGTCCACGTTTCCACCGGAAGCGTCTCAATCTCCACCCCCGATGGCTCGCAGACCGAAATTGTCCACGCAGGAGGTGCTGCCAGGTGGTTCGGCAATCTGCCCGTCAGTTCCATCCCGATCAGCAACGATCCCTCCGCGCTGACCGTGCCCATTACAACAACCTTCTTAGAGGACGATTTCAACAAACCGGACGGAACATCTCCCGATGGAATGGTCCCCAAGATCGGCAGCGAATGGCTCTTCGTGCCCGCAACCGCATCTCATTCCGTTAATCTTAGAAACGGCTCTTTTGACAGCACAGGCGGCCCCTGCTCCCTCGGCGCCGCATTCTCCAGCATGAGCCTTTCCGCGAACAAAAATTCCGTCTTCTTCGCCGAACTCGAACTCCTCGCTCCTGCCGGACAGCCCGAACCCGACATCCATCCTGACGGAGAAACAAAAATCCTTTTTCACGACGAGCAAGGACGCCCCGCCCTGATCATCGAGGCCCTTTTCGAGAACTCGAACCTCTGGCGACTCACCGATCCCCAGTCTGGTGAAACTTCCTCTCTTTCCTCACTCAAAGCCTCTGAACAAGGGCGCATGGAAATGTCATACGATTACGCAACCGGCAAGACCACGCTGCTTGCTAGCTCTGGTAACAATCCCCCACCGGTTTCTATTCTCCTCCCTCCCGAACTCGATCTCGAGCGAATCACCATAGAAAACCGCGCCGGTGGAGACATCGCCATCGACTCCATTATCCTCCGTGCGATTCGCTTTTCTGAAAAAAATCCCTCCTTGGACTAAACCCAAACTTGAACCGCCGCGTATTTTCACGTATCCACTCAATCCCCATTAACTCAAAACAATGAAACCAAAACACACGACAACCATCCCCTTGGCCGGCTTTGCCGCTGCTATTCTCCTCGCCTCCGCAGCGAACTCCCAAGCAGCTCTTCTCGTTTACGAGGGGTTCAACGGCTATTCCAACAACGCAGCGATTGGTGGCGTAGCGGCCAATGGCAATACCGTGGGATTGACCGGCAACTATACAGCGAGCAGTGCCTACACCACCACCAGCACCGGACTGACATTTGGTTCAGGAGCAACCACATTGAGCACCACTGGAGGCGCACTTTCGATCAGTTCCTCTGCGAGTGACGTTTTGAATGTCACGCTCGATCTTACCTCCTCCTTCGTGGGCACGCTCTATTCGGCCCACCTTGTGAATTACAGCAACCATCATACAAGTGCGCTCAATACTTTGGGTGGACCGGAACTGGGAGTAGCCGGTGGCGGCAGCGACCATTTTCAGACTGCTGCGGACGACTTTTTCACGGGTGGATCGGCAAATAATGCGGGCATCGCTTACAAAGAGAGTCCATCTAATTCGAATACCGCTTTACCCGACAACCAGACCTTCCTTGTTCTAGGGAGATTCACGCGAGTGGGGGAAACCATGACGAATGGTGATGCAGTCAGTGAGATGGCTACCCTCTGGATTCTTTCCTCCGCCCAGTTCGATAATTTTGCCGCAGGTGGATTGACCGACGCGGAATTGGATGGAGCCTCACAGGGCACGGGAAGCACTGCTGTCTATGCAAAAGCAACCAGCTCCTTTAATGGTGGAGGTTCCTGGAATGTCTTTCGCGACAATGACGTGATTGATCTTTTGGTGAGCGGTGGAGCCACCACGGACACGATCAACGTCACCTTTGACGAAATGCGCTGGGCCGACTCGCTGAATTCGGTAGCTCCCATCCCCGAGCCATCGGCTTTTGTGATGCTCCTCTGTGGACTCGGCACACTGGCGCTTCGCCGCCGCCGCGCCTGATCGGCGGATTGACCGTTATTTTGAGGTTAAGGCCTCCTGCAGATCACATCTGCGGGAGGTCTTTTTTTCAGCGGACTCCTAAATCCATCTCGACTCCGGCGAGGACAAACCTTCCCACACCACGCAATCCATCAAAACCAAACAACCATGAATAAACCAACCTCCCTGCTCATCGCGGCTCTGTTCGCCCTTGCGCTCCTTCCGGCGAATGCCGGGTCTGTCAACTTCCCTCCCGGCGTCAAGGCAATCGATTTCGTAAAAGACCTCGGCGCGGTGGGCGATGGCAAGACGGACAACACCGCTGCTTTTCGCAAGATGCTCCAGGGGAACGGCTGGCTCTACTACCTGCCGGACGGCGAATATCTCATCAACGATTCCATCAATTACCAGGGCGTCATTTTTAAGATCATCCAGGGTCAGAGCCGCGACGGCGCAATCATCAAACTCGCCGACAACTCACCGAAGTTCCAAGACAAATCCAAACCCCTCCCCATGTTCCGCACCGGCAATCCGCCGGCCATCCGGTTCCGCAATTCGCTGCGCAACCTCACCCTCGACACCGGCTCCGGCAACCCCGGCGCGAATGGCATCGAGTTCTACGTTAATAACCAGGGCTGCATGCGTGATGTGCTCATCCGTTCGGGAAAAAACGGTGACCAGCCGGGCGTGGCCGGGCTTTCGCTGGCGACTCCGGAAGTCGGCCCCTTGCTGATCCGCAATATCGAGGTGCGCGGCTTCGACACCGGCATTGATGTGAAACACGGCGTGAACTCCGTGACATTGGAAAACATCAAGCTCACGGGGCAGCGCAAGGTGGGCATCAACAACTGGCAGAACCTCGTCTTCGCCCGCAAGCTCACCAGCGAAAACGCCGTGCCCGCAATCATCAATGGCGGGGATGCTGCCGTTTTCCTGCTGGTGGACAGCACACTCAAAGGCACCGGCGATGCTGCGAAGAAGCCCGCAGTGGAGAACATGTTTGCCAACTCTACCATTTATCTCGGCAACGTCGAAGTCTCCGGCTACAAGGATGCGGCTCTGGATACGACAACCGGCGAGACGGTTCCCATCGGCATGGTGAAGGAATGGAGCACCGACGCCCCGACGATGCTGCACACGCCAAGTCGCGCGGGAACGCTCGACCTTCCAGTTGTTGAACTGCCCGTTATACCATTGGAGAAGGACTTTTCAAAGTGGGCCAACGTGATGGATTTTGGCGCGAATCCTTTGGACCGAGATGACGACGCCGAAGCCATCCAAAAGGCCATCGATAGTGGCGCGACCACGGTGTATTTCCCGCAACTGATTGTCGAAGGCAAGGGCCGGAAGCCGACTTATGCGATAGGGAAAACGATCATCATTCGCGGTAATGTGGAGCGAATTTTCGGAGCGGAACAATTCTACGAGGCGGGCGCGCCGCTCATCGTCTCGGACAAGCAGGCGGCTTTTTCCATCCCTGAGGACAAACCGCTTTTCCGCTTTGTGGATGGCAAGGCCCCCGTCGTCATCATCGAGCAGATGGCCAAGGCGCTCGGGCAGGACTTTAACAATCCGTTCGTCGTTCACGAAGCCAAGCGCGACCTCGTCATCGCCAGCTCCACGGGAGTCAGCAACATCATCCACAAGGGCCCGGGGCGCCTCTTCGCAGATGATGTCGTGGGGCAGTCATGGAAAATCCGCAAGGGAGCGCACCTCTACGCCTGGCAGTGGAATCTGGAGGGTGATCGTTGCTTCAAATTCGAGAACGACGGGGGCACCATCTGGGCATTGGGGGTCAAGACCGAGCACCGCGGCCCATCCTTCATGACCAAGAACGGCGGACGCACTGAAATCTTGGGCTGCCACCTCTACACCTGCGTCGCCGATAGCGTGGACAAGGGGCAGGTCTTCGTGGAGAACGCGTCGTTCAGCATGGCCGGTGCAGGCGAATACGCCTGGTCGCCAAGCTGGGCGACCGATGATCTCCTCATCGAGACGCGCGGCGGCAAAACCCTCAAATACCAGACCGGTGCGTTCACCCGACGCGGGGGCGGAAGCATGTTGCCGCTTACCAGCCTTGTTTCCGCGGTTAAGCCGGAAGGGGGTGTGCCAGCAAAACCATCGGTCTCGCTGGCTGAGGAAAAAGGCGTGGGCGTGAGTTTGAAAATCGAAGGAACAGACCCCGACAACGACCTTGCGGGTTTCGAAATCACCCGCCTGGGCGAGATGCCATCCCATCAGCAGACTCCGAGCAAGAAGCCGCGGGAACTGCTCACCGCGCAAGAGGGCAACGTGCGCGGACTCATCAAACCCGGATACCTTTTCATCGAGCAAAACTTGAAGCCTGAGACCGACTACACCTACGAAGTCGTCGCCTACGATCGTTTCAACCAACGTTCGGAAAAAACCACCCTGAATGTGAAAACCGGCAAGGACACCAGCCCGCCCACAGCGCCCGAGGATCCTCGCGTTTACCGCGTGATCGACATCGAAGCGCGCCTGCTTTGGAATGTTTCCAAGGACAATGAAGGCGTCGCCGGATACCAAGTGAGACGCCTCACCGGCGAAAAGGAGGATTGGGTGAAGGACGCGCCGAACCCGACTGGGAAGGTCGCCAGTTTCACCGATTCCGCCGTCACCAAAGGTGCGAACTACACCTACGAGATTCGCGCCATCGACATCACCGGCAACCTCTCGGAGCCAGCCCCATTGAAGGTCACGATCCCGACCGGCCCGCCGCAGGATCAGATCATCGAGATGGAAGATTTCACCATTTCCGTGGGCGGAAAGGTGCGCAAACCGGGCTGGTTCATCTCCAGCATCGTCTATTGGGCGGGGGTCGAGTTTCCGCCGGCCAGCCTCGGACGTGAAAAAGCCTTCAACCGCGCTACGCTCAACTATGCCGTGAGCGAAAAACAGGGAGGCGCGGTCGTGGACCTCTATCTCGATGGAACGTTTGTCGAAGCCGAGAAGCGCTGGACGACCGTCGAAGGCGGCAAATACATCGGAACCTTCCCGCTGAAATCCACCGGCCCCACCTTCGACAAATTCCAGAAAGTCAGTATCCCACTGCTGCCGTTCGAACCGGGCGAACACAAGTTGCTCCTCCGCTTCCGCCACGGCAGAAACGATACGGCTTTCAACGCCGTGGGCAATCTGGATAAAATCGAATTCTCTTATTTCGAAAACGACGCCGCCCACCAGAAAGCCATGCAGGAACACCAGACGATGATGAAAGAATTTGATGTTCCCGAAGGGCCCAAGCAGAAATCGAGACAAGCAAAGTAACCAACACCAACGCCCAAAAAAAAACCGCTCCCGGCCGCATGGCACCCTGAGATCGGCAAGTATGGCCACCCTCCTAACCACCGCCCCAAACCCCACCTCCCTCCCCCTCCCGCGAGAGTTCCGCCCCGAGCGAATCACCATAGAAAATCGCGCCGGCGGAGACATCGCCATCGACTCTATCTCCCTCCAGTCCATCCGCTTTTCTGAAAAAAAATCCTCCCGGAACTAAACCTGAACTTGAATTGCCGCGTAATTTTACGTATCCGACCAATTCCCTCAACTCAAAGCAACCTACCTAATGAAACCAAAACACACGAAATCCCTCCCCTTGGCCGGCCTTGCCGCTGCCATCTTCACCACCACCGGCCTGTTCGCTGCTCCATTGACTTGGACCGGCGACGTCGATGACAACTGGTCCACCGATTTCGGCCCTGGCGATACCAACTGGGACACGAACACGGTTCCTGTAAATGGGGACACAGCCATCTTCGCTGATGCGGCGCTTGGCGTCAGTTCCACCGTCGATGCCGCCACCACTATCGACTTCCTGACCATCAACCAGTCCACCACCAGCGCGACCAACAAGATCACGCTCGGCGCAGATTTGACCATTGATTCCAACGGCGGTGGTGCATCTGGCATCAACTACGGCTCCACCATTTCCAACGCGTCGATGTTTGAGCTGGATCTCGACGGTAACGCCCTGCTCTTCAACTCCCAGAGCGGCGGCGGGATCACAAACAACCTGTATGGCACCTACACGTTTGATACGGCTGGCGGTGCTATCCAAGACAGGCGTCGCTACGGCACAGGTGGCGGCGACCAAGGCTCCATCAATATCGGCAGCGGCAGCAATTTGGCGGTGGTCAACGTCACGGCGAATGGATCGATCGGCGCGACCAACACGGCCAACACCGATCGATTTACAAGAGATTTTAATGTGAACATCGGCGCCGGTTCGGAAGTGAATTTGAGCAACAACAGCACTTTCACCTTCCTTCGCCAAGCCCGGTCAGATGGTAGCGGAGCAGGTGTCGGAGCGATGCTGGTCAACAACTCGGGCACCATTGATATTGGCGCAGGCTCTAAAGTGGAAGTCCGGCATATCCAAGTAAATAGCGGCAATAGTGCAACCAAGATCGAGCTAAACAACCTGACAAACGGCGCGGTTGACCACAACGGCACCCTCGCCATGACCATGACGGATCGCGGCACCGCCAACATCACCAACGCCGGCACTTGGAATGTCGGCAGCGCTGCCCTCATCACTGGCGAACTCTCCGGACAGGGCAGCGGCGACACGGGCGTCGTCACCTTCGCCAACCAAGCCGGCGGCGTAATCACCGGTGCAAGTGCCTCCACTGCAATCGATTACAACGCACTCGATACCGCCACATTCCTCAACCAGTCACTGACCATCACCAACTCGGGAATCATCTCCGCTGGTATCGGCCATGACAACGGGACCGCCAGCGTCGGCACCCTCAGCCTCACGGATATCAACATTGACGCCTCAACCACCGAGGCCAACACATTCCGCTTCGACCTCGCAAGTACGTCGCTCTTCGATGTCATCGACCTGACCAACGGCACTCTGGCGCTCGACAACACATTCTCCATCCTGGATGTGTATTTCGTCGATAGCTTCGCACCGACAGACGGAGACAGCTTCGATATCTTCGATGCGACATCCATCACCGGGAACTTCGCTTCCATCAACCTGTTCAACGGAATGGGCGATGCAGCCGACAGCAACAACTGGTCGTTCGATAACTCAACGGGAGTCCTCTCCTTCAACGTCATCCCCGAGCCAAGCTCCGCCCTGCTCATTCTCGGCAGCCTCGGTCTCCTTATCGGTCGCCGCCGCCGCGCCTGATCCGACAGCCGGTTTGACCACTCCCAAAAATCCCTCCCGCCCCCCCGTCAGGAGGGATTTTTCACAGGATAGAGGTAGGAACGGGGCATTGAGTTGCCTCGCTCCCCCCTCCGAACCGGACGTGCGGATTTGCCTCCGGCTATGTCCGCTACGATGGCTTCCATACTCTTGCCGTTGTTCCGGCGGGTCTTGGGTTTTATGGACTCGCGCAGCTTGCGCAGGCTTTTATGCCGCACCAACCTGATCAAACGCCCCCGACGGCTTCGTTTGAACCGATCACCGAGGAAGTCGAAATGACTGTCGGCAAGGCTCATGTCCACCATGCTGGTTTTGTCCGGATGCAAGGTCAGTCCCGCTTCCGCCATCCATTCCCCTAGCTTTTCCAGCGTGGCCATGGCTTCTTCCCGGCTGCGGCACAAGACAACCATGTCGTCGGCATACCGCACCATTTCAAAACCAAGTCCGGCCATCAGCCAGTCCAACGGATCGGGTTCACTTTCGTTTGGGACCGCAGGTCCGCCTCGGGCTGCTCTCCACCCCGTCTCACGACGACGCAGTTGCCTCCGGCTGCTTTCCCGTAGCTCGTCTCGGGATGACTCAGACTTTCACTGGTTGATTTCATGTATGTGCGCTCCCACCAGGGACGGACTTTCCGAGCCGTCCATATTTCGCGGCGGTTTGGCGGGGAAGCTCCCGACGAGATCACGCGGGCCGTCCGATATGAACGTTCTGGAAAATCGTCCCTGCCCGCTTCGCGATTCCCGTTTTCACGATCTATGACTGCGTTCAGTATATTACCCCTTCCACAATCACTCCCTGATCATACGAAAGGTGAGGTTCACACGCGGAGTAGAGATCTTCTTTGTTTTCGGAAGCTGGTGTAGCCAGTGGCGCTGAGTTTCTCCGCGCATATCAAGCAAGCTACCGTTTTCCAATAGAAGAGATACGGCTTCCTTGGTTTGCTTGTGCTTGAACGCGAATTTCCTTTCGGCACCAAAGCTCAGAGAGGCGATGGAGCTTCCGGGCACAATGGCTTTCTCGTCGTCGCTGTGCCAGCCCATGCCTTCCTCTCCGTGGTGGTAAAGATTGAGCAGGCAGGAGTTGTAAGTGGTTCCTGTCAGTTGTTCCGCCTTCTCACGTAGATCCGTCAATCGCGGCGACCATGGATGCGCCGTTCGGGTAGTACCCGAATAGGAATACGGCACCTGGTCATCGGCAAACCACGCCACCTGACGGGCGGTAACAATGCGTTTTCCAAACATGACGACCTCGTCCGATTGCCACGGGATCTCCGCCAGCAGCGAACTCAAGATTTCGGCAGATTCACCTTCGGAAAATACGGGACTGTGGTAGATGGCCTCTCCGTCACGTGGGAGGATTTGTTCCCGATTGCCACGGAAAAGATCCATAAATCAACTTCCAGTGGAATGATGGGGTTGTGAGGCGGAGGTTATCTGCTCCTCCTTGCTCCGCTTTTTGTCCGAACGTTCGATGAACATGGCAAGTGCACCAAACAATAGGAACAACAACATGACTCCGTAAAACTGCCAGATCGTGCCTTTCCCCGCCGTGAAGCCGTAATTGTGCAGTCCGACTCCGAGGAAATTCACATGCCACCATGAGAAAGCGACGATACATGCGGTAAATACGGAAGCGAGGTGTAGCCCCCATTCCTTGACGATTCCGCCGAGTCGAGCGTGGAGCAGGGCGAGCGTCCAAAGCACGATCATCAATGCGCCGTTTTCCTTGGGATCCCAGCCCCAGAAACGGCCCCACGAATAGTTCGCCCAGATGCCGCCGAGCACAGTGCCGACGAGAGATAGAAACGCGGTCAGGCAGATGCAGCCATACACGGCCTTGGTCAGAGAGCGGCGTAGATCCTTGTTTCCTCCGTCCAGATTCAGCCCCCGCATGAGGATGTAGCCGCACGAAAGCATCGCCGCGAGCAAGCCGGCGGAGTATCCGAGCGAGATAGTGATCACGTGAGTGGCCAACCAAAAATTCGAGTCTAAGACAGCGACAAGCGGATCAAGGTGATCGCCCGCATCGCCGACTTCATATCTCCGCGCGAGGATAATGAGCGTGGTCCCGATAATAGGTGCAAGTCCCAGAGCAAAACGTTTCCGAACGATCCACTCTACAAGCAGAGAGAAGATCACTCCAGTCGTGCCGATGAAGATCACCGTGTCGTAGAGATTTCCCACCGGCGGACGGCCCATGATGATGCAACGCTTCACAATGGCGATCACGCAGAGAACCGTAGCGATCAATGTAAAGGCGAAGGTAGCCCAGTAGAAGATTTTGCCCGCTTTGTTAGTTCCGAAAGCCCACATGGCCAACGCGCAGAGGGATCCCATCAGGAAAAGCACCATGGCATTGAGGAAGTAGTCCGCCTTGAAATACGCGACTTCCATGCCGATGCGTTTTAGCTCACCACGGGATTCCGCGCGCTTGTCCACACGCTCATGATATTCCACCAAGTGCTTCCTGAATTCCTTTTCAGAAACTGCCTGGGATCGCACCATGGTCTCCATCGCTTTCACGTCGCCGATCGCCGTTTCAGGGTCAGTGGATTGCATGGTCATCACGGCCATAATCGCGTTCCCGGCGGAAAGCCAAGCCTCATCCGAGGCGTCTTTTGGAGGCAGAATGAAGAGTCCAAATTTCGAGAAATTTGCCGCATCGAGCACCTGTTGGAGGAGTCCTTGGATACGAGCATCGATTTGCCGCCCCTCCTGTTGGCTACGCGAAATTTCATCACGAAGCTGAGGGGCCGTCGTCATGACGGCGCTGAGATCCGCGCGCTGGTCTGGCTTTCCTTCCGCTCCCGAGCCTTTGAGTTCAATCCCAAATCTTGCGAACCCGAAGTATCCGAGCAGACTTTCGTAGTTCCGGATATTGTAGGCGAGGTCGATAGTCTGCTGCTGCACCGGATCGCGGTCGTCCTTTTCGATGGGTTCATACGACTTCGCCAACTCGATGAGTTTGTCACGACCCGGCTCGATCTCGTCATAGGAGTAGCGGTCTCGGCGACCTTTTGGCTCCACAGAAATGGCTTTCAGGACATCGGAATTATCCACACGAAATGTAGGTAGATCCACAGCGAGTTGCGGACGGAACAGCGTATCCATGAGCCACTCGGTCGGCGTAAGCTTGTATTCCTCGCCGCCCTCCCCTTCCACTTTCATCGAGCGGGCACCATGCAGTCCAAGCATCTTGAAGCCAGCGAAGGTAGAGAATGGTTTGATCCGTCCGCCGTCCTGCATGGGAATGGATGAAACGAGATCCACCGTCTCTTCCTCCCACGGCGTGTAGCCCTCGACTTTCTGCACCTCGCCCTTCGGCATGTTGTCGATGAACATGTTCGAGAACACGACAATCATCGCCCCGATCGCGATCACCGCCGCGACCCACCTGCCCCATTTTGATCGTTCACGCTGCATTTTTTCGTTTTCTGGATGTGGCACCGAGATGGCTGCCGAGTTTCGTAAGGAACGTCACGAGCATACCGAACGCGACGACGTAAAGACTGTACTCCGGCCATTTGTCCGCCGGATTTTTCACCACTTCGAAGACGGAATACATCCGATCTCCGGGGCCGGCGCCGGGAGGGCCATAGCTGGCTTGGAAAAAGGTGAAACCTTCGTAGCGCATCGGCTCGTTCATCTGGATGGTGACCTTGGAGGACTGACCGTTCTCAACCCGGCGGATATCGCTGACAAATTTCGCGGGGCGTGAGGTGCCGGGATGGAAGTCCGCCTTAAAGGTATCCAACTTCACCTCGAAGGGCATCGGCCAGAGTCGCTTTTTCATGTCCACAGTGAACAGCCGATCACCATCACGAACGGTGAAAGGATAGAAGGTAGCCCCCGCAAGAATAAACGGCTCCGACTTTTTCCCATCTTCGAAAATCACCCGCGCGTAGGCTCCGGCGAGGTTGCGTTCGGTGGTCACATCGCTTGGTTTTTCCGCGAGGTAATACCCATCCGTCACACGCTCGCCCTCAGCCGGCGCACGCTCCAAAGCACTGACGGGCTGGGAGTTTTTCAGGTACCCTGAAACTTCCAGCGAAAACGGAACCCCATCGAAATCGAAGATCCGGGATTTTCCGCCAGTAAGATCAGTCAGGTATTTCCCGCGAACAACATGAATCTCCTCTTGCTTGCCATCCTTCACCTCGGCGACCTCGACCACATATTCAAAGTAGTCCTCAGCCGTATCGCTGGTCTCGCCTTCGCCAACCGCCATATTTCCTCTCTCGGAAAAGTGGTGGGCCACTCCGCCGCCGAGCAACATGAAGACGATACCGAAATGGGAAATGAGGTTTCCAATTTGCTTCGGTCCTTTTTTGATCCTAACAATCCCCCCGAGGATCATGTTCAGCAAAAGAAGCGCGGAAACGTAGTAACCTCCAGGGAGAATAATTGGCAGTTTCTTGCCGTTGAGTTCCGGTATAAAAAACACCGATTTCCAACTGAAGTACTTGTTCAGCGTCGGGTAAAGGCCGTGGTCGATCTGCTCAAGAGTCGCCAGCCAAGTGAGCAATAGAAGCAGTAGTAGCGTCGCCGTCGCGAGATGAAATCCGGAGAAAAAATCGTAGGCTTTTTGATACCATTTCTTTCCGCTTCGGAGGCCAATTGAATTTTGACTTTGATTCTCTTCCCTTAACGCGACCCGTTCAACCAAGTCAGATTCGACTGCGACAGGTGTCTCCAGACTCGTATGGTCGAGAGATTCTTTCACAGCGCCAACTAGGTTGTCTAAATGCGCCTCAATTGGTGGTGTGAACGCATTTAGCCAATTGGGCAAAGATAGGAAGTATTCTAGACCACGACTTGGTGAAACATTTTCAATACGAAACGGGATTACAGGAATCGAACGATTCATCGCTCGCTCAACTTCACGTTGAACATGAGTAGAATTGTTCGCATTCGAGGAAAAGATGAGGACCATTATCCTAGCATTGTTTAGACCTTCCATGATCCCCTCGGCATAGGATGAGCCGACCGGAATATTTCGAGGTGCAATCCAACATTTCATTCCTCTCTTCTCAAGGAGCTCGCACGCAGCTTCTGCAACTCCGCGATCTATGCTTGAAAAGCTAATAAATACTGGCGGTGCGCCTTCACTCTTTGGTTTCTCTTCCATATCTAAGGATTTTTCTAATCGCTCTTTCAATCAACGAGGGACAAACTTGCCGCGAAGCTCTTGAGTTCCGCACGCTCGGCCTCGACCTCTTCCTTCGGGCCAATCATTTTTACAGTGATCGTTTTCCCATCGACGTTTGCGATCGCTCCGGCCAGGCCGTATCCTGGTTTCGCGCCAGTCGTCCCCATTCCTGAGGCATATTCTCCCTCCAATGTGACCCACACGCCCTCACCACCAGCCATAGATATCCTCTCCAGTTCCTCGACAACTTCCGGACTCAACGGATCCTCTCCGAACTGACGCCTCCAGCGGTTCACATTCTCCCCCACCGATCCAGAAATCACCGAGACATAGACCTCGCCCGTCCCAGAATCTCCGAAGCGGTAATTCAAGTCCCGGAACTGTGCCGGAGGAAGCGCGAGCCAATGATCCGGAGGGTTGCCACGGACAGGACCCGGCTTTGCATCTCGGAATCGCTCATCGCTGGTGGCAAAAAGTTTCGGTTCCCTGTCCTTGGTCGTCAACGCGCGCGTCTCTTCTACCTTCATCCGATCTCCTGCCTTCTCACAAGAGGCGCAGAATAGGACCATTAGGGCGGTGATTTGGCAGAAGGCTTTCATTCGTGGCGGAGATAAGCGCGGACTCCAATCCCCGCAAGTTCAATCGCCCCATCATACGCACTGGAAAGCATCTTCATTTCATCCAACAACCTCACCTTTGACTTCCGGTTCCCCAGCCTTTTGAATAGCAGCGTGGAAAGCATCCGATATTTCAACCGGCACACTGGCGAGCAGGAAACAGAGCAAGTCTATGGGGAGAATTTTCTCCGCTGGATTTATGGAAACCCTCTAGGGAACCTCTCCCTTCACGCACTGGTGAAACGCCACGGATTCTCAAAATGGTATGGTCACCGCATGTCCAAGCCTGAATCTGCGGAAAGAATCGCTCCGTTCATCAAGCAATATGGGCTAGATCCGGATGATTTTGCCGATCCCATAAACTCCTTCAAGTCGTTCAACGAGTTTTTCTACCGCAAGCTCAAGCCCTCAGCCCGCCCCATCGCCCCCTCCCCTGTTGTGTTCCCTGCGGACGGCCGCCATCTAGGATTTCCGGACATCTCCGCCATCGAATCCTTTTTCGTGAAAGGCCAGACCTTCGACCTCCCCGCCCTGCTCGGCGATGCCGCCCTCGCCGAGAAATACGCCAAGGGCTCCCTCGTCCTCTCCCGCCTCTGCCCGGTCGATTACCACCGCTTCCACTTCCCCGCCGCCGGAATCCCATCGGAAACAAAGACCATCCCCGGCCCCCTGTTTTCCGTATCGCCCATCGCCCTCGCAAAGAACCTCTCCTACCTCTGGCAGAACAAACGCACGATCTGCCAACTCGAAACGGAAGACCTCGGCACCATCCTCATCCTAGAAATCGGAGCCACCTGCGTTGGCTCCATCCACCAGACCTACACACCCGAAAAGCCGGTAGTGAAGGCGCAGGAGAAAGGCTACTTCGCCTTCGGAGGCTCCTCCACCATCACGATCTTTGAACTGGGGAAAGTCACTCTTGCGGAAGATCTTTTGGAAAACTCCGCGAAGCAGACGGAGCTGTACGCGAAAGTTGCCTCTTCCATGGCAGCCGCTCCTTGATCACTCACGGACTTTTACGACCACCGGTTCAACTGGCTCCTCAAAAGCACCAGTTAGAACGTATTGCCATTGCGAATACAGAAGACATCTTCTGAACGTTCACGGCATGTCTTTTCCGCACAAACCCAAACGTGGTCAACCAGGGGGATTCGCCCTCGTTGTCACACTCACTTTACTGGTTCTTCTCTCGATTCTGGCGCTGGGATTGCTGTCCTTGAGCAGCATTTCCCTGCGCTCCGCCGCAGCCGCACTCCCGCAAACCACCGCGCGCGCCAATGCACGTCTCGCCCTCATGATCGCCATCGGCCGGCTCCAGGAGGAAATGGGGCCCGACCGCCGCATCAACTTCCCCGCCAACCAGTTGGCCGACGTCCCGGACGGCCACCGCCATTGGATGGCCGTGCAAGATTCCTGGAACTCCGCCGATACCGAAACACGTCCCGATCCCGCCACCACTTTCCGCCGCTGGCTGGTATCAGGCACGGAGTCGTTCACGGAAATCCGAGATTCGGCAAAGTCCGCGCCCGCCTCCAGTGATATCACCCTTTTCAGCGGAGAAAATACTACCGATCAGGTCTCCGTCCCAAAAGTGCTTCTCTCGGAAAACTCTAAATCCACCGGTGCCTACGCCTGGTGGGTTTCCGATGAAAATTCCAAAGCACTCGTCTCCCCCGCGGAACAGCCCGACGGCCTCGCCACCGCCTGGAGCCGTGCGCAATCGCCAGCTTCCACAGGATTCCTGATAGCTGATGACCTCGCCACTCTCACCGATCCCGTTCTGGAAAAACTCCCCACCCACGCCTCCCTTGATCCCGCCACCGGGATCAAGGGCGTATCCCGCCGCAACTTCCACCACTTCACCACCTTCTCCCAAGGCCTCTTTACCGATGCCGCCCGCGGTGGCCTACGCAAGGATCTCTCCCTTTTCCTCGATTATCCAAAAGCCCCCTCTCCCCTTCCCGTCAAGCTACCCAACGAAGACCGCATCTACCCGGACGGCATCACCTGGGAGGAACTCTGGCTTTACCACAACATCTGGCAGGATCTCCAGCCACCAGTGGCAGGCCTCGCCAGCATGACAGGCGGCAACCTCACCGGTGCACAAATGCTCATCACACCGCCCGGATCCGGACAGGCCTCCCAGGACGCCTTCATGCGCGATCCCTTTTCCCTCTACAAACGCATCACCCATATCAATCTCCAGTTTGTCTCTTCGCTTTGGGCGAAAAAAAATCCCTCCACCGATCCCGCCGATCCCGGAACCTACCAGATCTGCTGGGTCACCGATCCCGTCGTCACCCTCTGGAATCCCTTCGACACCCCCATCGCCCTCCATCCGGACTCCTATTATTCCCTGAAATACTGGACCATTCCCTACACCATCAGTGTCTATCGCGACGGATTGCTCGCCACCCGGAAAACCTTCAACGAACTCTCAATCAGCAATACGAACGACCATATCTTCTCAGTCCTTGTCGGCACCGCTCCCAATCCATACCGGGGACGGATCGGAACGCCGGATCCGGTCGTTCTCATGCCAGGGGAAGTGCTCACCATGTCAGAGGGAATCCCCGGCGAACCACTCGAATATTTCAAGGGGGACGTCACGACCCAGTATGTCCGGAAATCGCTCGCCATGCGAGCCGGTTGGAATCTGGGGCGGGGCCGCTATGTGAAAATACCAGGAGTTTCCAATGTCAAACCGACCGAGCGATTGGAGATCGAAATCAATCCGGACAACACGTCTATCAGGAACGACCCGGGCTTTGGTCTCCGCACATTGAATTTCCCCTACTCATACGGACGGGACCGGGGACTTGGCGACCCTCCCAGTGTGAATGTCGGCTTCACCGAACTATGGGGCTACAAGGCTTATCTCCCGCCGGGAAAACCCGCCTCCCAATACCCGGAGTGGTTCAAGCCCATCCCCCGCCGCCAGCTCCCCTCTCCCGCCAATTTCACAGGCAATGACAAGGAATACATCATGACCCTTTCCCTGCGGAGACGCACCGAGGAATCGGAAACTTCATGGAACCGGTTCAACTCAATCATATCCTCTCGCGACAACTTCCTGCCCGACGACCCCCGCGACATCGCGACGAACCCGTTTACAGTGGATGTCCGTCCCCTCTCCGGCCTCACCCACCCGGACATGCCGCAGTCCGGCCCCTCCCACCCGAACCGGGGACTTTTCGGTGGCTCCACCCGCAACCTTCTTGCCGGCCAAGACATCGTAGTCACCCACGCCATCCCCAGAGAGCCGCCAATCTCGCTCGGTGCCTTCCAGCACGCCATTGCCAACGGCAATACCGAGCGAATGGCTTACGGTGCCCTCAATCCGTCGTTCGGGGATCGATCCGAGGCAAACTACGTCGCCCCCGTCGCACCCCACGCCATCTCGAATTCCTACGCCTTCCCCATTTTCGCCCCCGCCGCCACCAGGAACGCGGCCACTTCCGGCCGCCCCCTTGAGATGGATCACTCCTGGCACGCCAACCGCGCCCTTTGGGATTCCACTTTTCTCTCCTCCATCACCCAGCGCCAGTCTTCCCACCACCTCGAAAAGAAAACCGCGAAAGAAGTTTTCTCCGAATTCGCACAATCGGGAGGAAACGGGAGACTTCCGAATCCAAACATCGTCGCCACCTTCACCGACCCGCAGACAGCCACCGACCTGCTCTTCGACTCCTCCGGAAAAGCCAAACCCGAAGCCCCCGACCGCGCCGCCTCCCTCCTCACCATCAGCGGTGCCTTCAACGTAAACTCCACCTCCATCGAAGCCTGGAAAGCCTTACTTGCCTCCGCAAACAAATCCACCATCCCCGTAGCCCCGAACCCGAACCAACCCGGCCAAACCGAAGCCATCGAGTCCGAAAAAATCCCCGTTCACAGCCTCCTCACCCCCTCCGGCCTCACCAATCCAGAAAGCGCCGCCTTCGATTCCACCGCCCTCTCCACCCCCAACGACCGCGCCCAATGGCGCGGCTACCGCGGGCTTTCCGAAACGGAAACCGAAGACCTCGCGAAGGAAATGGTCGAACAAGTCAAAGCCTACGGCCCCTTCCTCTCCCTCGCCGACTTCATCAACCGCCGCCCCGGCAACGACAAAGACCTCGCCTTCCGCGGCCCCCTCCAGACCGCCCTCGACAAAACCGTCAACGACACCCTCTTCGCCGCCCCCGACCGCATCGGCACCGCCCCCGCCGCCGCCGGTTTCCCCTTCCCAGAAGCCGCCGCCCTCCCCAAAAGCCACGGCACCCCTTCCCACGTCCTACAGGCCGACATCCTCACCACCATAGGCCCCCAACTCACCGTCCATTCGGACACCTTCCGCATCCGTGCCTACGGAGAAGCCCGCGACAAAAACAACACCACCACCGCCCGCGCCTGGTGCGAAGCCACCGTCCAACGCACCCCCGAATACACCGACCCCACCCAACCCGCCTACGAAATCCCCACCCCAAACACCCCCAACCAAACCTTCGGCCGTAAATTCCAAATCACCTCCTTCCGCTGGCTCAACAAATCGGAGATTTAAAACAGACATAAGACATCAAGACCCAAGACACAAGAATTCGATCCGCGTTCCTCCGCGTTCATCCGTGGTTCTCTTATCCGCAACCCAAGTCTTCCACTTCTCACTGATCACTCGGCACTAGGCACTCGGCACTTCCCCATGAAACTAATTTCCATCCTCCTCGCCACCACCCTCCCCCTCACCGCCCAAATCACGGAAAGCGAACCCAAAGGCCTCACCGTCCGAACCCTCGCACTCGGCCTCTTTGAGAGCATCGCCAAAGTCGAGCTCCGCAACTCCGAAGGAAAACCCGCCGGTGAACTCATCCTCGAAACCCAGCAGCTCCGCGAGAGGCAGAAACTGAAAACACGGATCTTCACCTTCGGCACCACCGTCGCGGACGGCAAAACTTTCCGCCCCCTCGGCACTGCCACCATCCCGGCTTCCGGCAGTGATTTTATCCTCATCTTCGTGCCCGTGGAAAACGGCTACCGCGCCCTCCCCCTCCGATCAGACAACCCCGATTTCAAGACGAACTCCGCCTACCTCCTCAACCTGACAGCCACCCCCATAGCAGTCGTCCTAGGCACCGCCAAGACCACCCTCGCCCCCGGCAAATCCACCGTCCTCCAGCCCGGTTATCCGGCGGACGCGCATTTCTACCAGGCCACTTTCTATTTTTCGGAAAACGGCAGCCCCGTCCCGTTCAACAACTCCCGCTGGCCGATCTCGAAGCGCCTCCGCCAGCTCGTCTTCATCCACACCGTTCCCGCCACCGGCACTCCCACCTTTACCTCGGTCACCGATCTCGCGGAGTGACAGGGAACGTGGGGGCGATCTTCGGTCGCCCACCCGTCCCCCTACCCGCGAAAGGGCGACCTAAGATCGCCCCCACACAAAAAAATCCGCGCCCCTCCATTTCGGACGGAGCGCGGATTTCCAGAAGAGTTTCAAGAAGCTCAACGGCGGCGGCGCAGCAGCGCGAGCGCACCGAAACTGCCGATCAGCATGGCCGAGGAGGGTTCTGGAACCAGCGCGTCCGCATAGGTCGTGCCGATCCGAACTTCGTCGAAAAATGCGCTCTGAAGCGGATCCGTACTTGCCCCACCAGCAAACAGCCGGAACGTATTGAAGCCAGACGCGCCGAAGTTGATGCTTGTGAGGGTCGCATTGGCGGTTCCCTCCGTAGCCTGGTCAACGAAGAGGTTCAGCGTCTCGTTGCCGGTCGTGCTCATGTCCACCCGGAGAACCATCTGGTTGGTGGTTCCATTCGCGGCGGTGATCGCAGTCGCATCTGTGAACGTGCCATTACTGATGAGCAATTTGCGAGTTCCCTCGTTGTTGCTGATTCCAACCAGCACCTTTTCCGTAGCCGTGCCGTCGAATAGGCTTAGTCCCGCGGTACGGGCACTGGTCGTGTTTGTCTGGAAGGTGAATCCAACATAATATGTCCCGGTCGTGATCGAGGAACTCAGAGTCCGGTAAATCGCCGCGCTACCGCCGGACGCTCCGACCATGCTAGCCTTGTTCCCCGTCTCGCCTGAGGCAACGGAACTGGTCAGCGAACCACTGACGACATCCTTCGTGCCGTTCGCGGATGCATTTCCCCATGCACCTCCCCAGCCTCCGCCTGCCGCGCCTTTTCCGGAAAGTCCTCCGGTGGTATAATCAAACGCGTCCTTCGCGGTCAGTGCCGCCGAAGCGGTGCCGAGTGAAGCCAGGGCGATGGCACCCGTGGCGAAAGTAATGGATAGTGTGTTTTTCATTGGTGTGATTGGGTTGTGATATTTTTTTGAGAAGTCCATAGAGCCAACTCCGGTGCGCCAGTGTTACGGCTTTCCGGACTCGCCGACAAGCGGCGACAAGCCCACACCACTGGTAGTTTCCGGATACCAGCCGGAACCCGACCAAGGAAGCCATCCCCATTGTCTCCCGCAACGGAATCCACTGGTATTTTCCGCAGTCCACGGCAGACTCCGGGGAAGATGAAACCCGAGCCATTTCCGCAACGACCTTCCATGGTTTCCCACACGGTCGAAGTCCTCCGCAAGGGCTTTTCGGAAAACCGCTGGGCATCCGGGTTGCCGGGAGAAAGGCAGCTCTGCGTCCAGATCGGAGTGAGCCGCGCGACTCTTCGCAAAGCTCTCGAAAGACTCCGCGCCGAAGGACTTGTCGAGACCAGCCATGGCCGCATTTCCAAACCCACCAAGAAGGCGGCACGCGCCAGAAAGACCTCCGCATCCCGGAAAATCCTGGTGCTATCCCCGGATCCCCTCCACCGCATGGCTGCCCGCGCACTCTACATCATCGACGAGCTCCGCTCCGTGCTCGCGGAAACCGGCCACCGCCTGGAGATCCGCGTTTTCCACCCCCGCCCCGGACAGAGCGAGTCCTCCATAGACACCATCGCCTCAGCAGAGCCGGATGCCATCTGGATCCTCTACCAGCAGGACATGGAGACCCATGCCGGCTTCCACGCGTGCAAACTTCCATGCATCGTTTTCGGCACCCAGAACACCAGCTTCCCCCTGCCCGCCGTGGACATCGACCGCCGAGCCACCTGCCGCCACGCCGTCTCCCACCTGCTTTCCCGAGGCCATTCCCCGGATCGGATCGCCCTCATCGTCCCCACCGTCACCCTGCCCGGAGATCTGGAAATGATCGCAGGCCTGCGCGAAATCCTCGGTGCGGACGGGAAAGGTGTTCGAGATCGCCCCCGCCGCCGAAAGCGTCCCCGCCGCCTTCGACCGCCTGCTGGCGAGGACTGCGCCCGCCCATGGCACTGATCTTCGCCCGCTCCCGCCATGCCGTCTGCGCACTCACCCACTATTCCATGGTTCGCGGTCTGCGGGTGCCGCAGGACGTCTCCGCCATCTGCATCAACGACGATCCCGTCTTCGATTCCTTCCGCCCGGAAGTCACCCGCTACCAGCCGGACAACTCCGGGATCGCCCGCTCCCTCGCCGCCCTCGTCCTCCGCGCAGCCAGTGGTGCCGCTCCCGGTAAAAAAATGACCGTATTCTTTCCCGAATTCATACCCGGCCAAACCGTCGCCCGCCTTTGAACCAAAGCCACCTCCGGAGAAACTCTCCGACCGCAAAGGGAGGATTCAACAGCGAATGCACACGAATTCCCGCGAATGATATTCGATGAAGAAAATATTCTACCGCAAAGAACACAAGGAACACAAAGCCGGCACGATGAAACATTTGGAGTCATTGGAAAATAGTGCCTGAAAAACTGCGCGGAATTCCGAATCCAGGAAGCGCACCGCCGCAGATGGTCGAAGACCTGTGACTGTCGGCACTGCATTTCAAGATCCCAGATCCCAAACAGAATCTCGTTGTATACTGTGCGCGGTCAAGCTTTGCGATTCCACTCAAAGCCCGGATCGCCGCCCGAAAGGAGCGTAGGCTTCAGCCTACCAAGGACAAGGGACTTCAGTCCCTTGGGGAGAACACGTAGTGGACTGAAGTCCGCTACCCTCGGTAGGCTGAAGCCTACGCTCCAAACTCAAGCCACCCGTCAGCCAGCTTCATTTTCACGGTTCATGACCGCGCACGGTATGGTAGAAAACCCATATCCCAAGCTTTGCGATCTTTGCGTCCTTTGCGGTAAAATCTCATCCTTCGCGGAAATCCCCGTCCATTCGCGGTTAAAATTCTTGAACCCGTTCGCATCTGGTTCCTTTAAAATACCAGCGGATACCGCTCGCCGTCCCGTGGCTGACAGCCCTAGCTTCAAGTCTCCATGTTCCGCAAATTACTAACAGTCCTCGCCCTGCTTCCCACCGCACTCCCTGCGGAAGAAAAAACTTCCACCGGCGACGTCACCGACATCACCACCATCGTCGAACTCGCGCCCGACAGCCCCTTTCAAAAAACCTGGCAGCCCGGCCTCGCCCTTCTCTCCAACGGCACCTATCTTGTTTCCTATGGACTGGAGCTGAAAGGGAAAGTCGATATGGGCAGCGTCATGGCGACAACCAGTCCGGACCGTGGGAAGAACTGGTCGAAGCCTCTGCCCGTTTTCGATTCCACCCACATCACCCCGGATGGAAAACGCTTCGCATACGCAAACTCCGTCCTCTATCAGGAGCCGGAATCGAAGCTCGTCTGGTGCTTCGCCATGCGCTGCCCTTATGAGTTCGTGGACAGCGAAAACTCGGAACTCGTCGCCGCAGTCTCGGAGGATTCCGGAAAAACGTGGGTTCCGCGTGAAATCACCAACTCTTACGATTCCCACCTCATCACCTGCGCAGGCATAGTCAGGCTCGTGGAAGACGGCCACCCCCGCTACCTCCTCCCCGTCCACCGCAACACCTACCGCCACGATCCCAAAAACGGCGACCGGCGCCAGTTCGTCCTCGAAAGCCCCGACCTCACCCACTGGAAGCTCGCCGGCATGGTTCCGTTCCCGGAGAGCGGGGAAAAAATCTTCCTCCACGAGGGCAACATCGCCCCCGGGCAAAAGCCCGACACCCTGGAAATGATCATGCGCACCGCCACATACGCGGACTACACTCCCTCTGGATCCGCCCCGCGCCTTTTCCTCCCTCAGCCCCGACGGAGGCCGCACCTGGTCTCCCGCAAAACAGGAACCCGCCCTCTACAACACCGTCGCCAAAGCCTTTTTCGGCCAGAACTCAGACGGCACCCACATCCATGTTTACAACACCGGCGACCGCTGGGAACGCCGCGAGCTCTGGTACCAGACCCGCCCACCGCAAGGCGACTGGTCCGAGCCACGCCTTTTCTATTCCAACAACAACCGCAACAGCTACGCCACCCTCGCAGAGGAAAAGCCCGGCCAGTGGGCCTGCGTCTGGGACAGTTCCAACGATCCCGAAAAAGTCAGAACCGCCATCCGCTTCGGCAGACTGAAACTTTAAACTTCAAACTCTAAATCTCAAGAAGACCCAAAAGCACAAAACCCATGACACAAGGAATGCTATCCGTGTCCATCCGCGTTCATCCGTGGTTCCTCTTACCCAAAACCCCAGTCTTCTCACTTCTCACTCAGCACTTCTCACCCGGCACTTCTTCCCATGTCACCAAATGAAATCATCACATCCCTCCGCTCCGGCGGGCGCGTGTTCGGAACATTGATCACCTCGCCCTCCCCGGCCTGGCCGCCGCTGATCGCGAAAATCGGCTTCGACTACGTTTTCATCGATACCGAGCACATCCCCATCCAGCGCGAGCAACTCGCCTGGATGTGCCGCGCCTATTCCGCCCTCGGCCTCCCGCCGCTTGTCCGCACCACCTCCCCCTGCCCCTACGAGGCTACCGCCATTCTTGACGGAGGGGCCGCCGGGATCATCGCCCCCTACATCGAATCCGCCGAACAGGTCCGCGCCCTCGTCGGAGCCGTCAAAACCCGCCCGCTCAAAGGCCTGAAACTCGCCTCCTACCTCAGCGGAGAAACCCCGCTTGAGCCTGCGCTCGCCACCTACACCGCCGACCGTGCCGCCAACAACATCCTCATCGTCAACATCGAGAGCGTCCCCGCCATGGAAGCCCTTGATGAAATCCTCGCTGTCGATGGCCTTGATGCCGTCCTCATCGGCCCTCACGATCTCACCTGCTCTCTCGGCATCCCGGAGGAATACGGTCATCCGGACTTCATCGCCGCGGTCGATACCATCATCACCAAAGCCCGCGCAGCCGGAAAGGGAGCGGGCATCCACACCATTTTCCCGAAAGACCGCATCAGACTCGAAACCCGCTGGATCACCGAAAAAGGAGCCAATCTCATTCTCCACAGCGCCGATGTCATCGCCGCCGTCGAAACACTCACCCGCGAACTTTCCGAAGTGAAATCCGCCACCGGACAATCCTCCCCGGCATTGGCGGAAAACATCAATATCTGAATATGGAGAAGGGGTTTTCAACCCCTTTGCAACAACCCCAGCGAATCAATTTCCCCATCCTCCGCAAAGGGGTTTAAAACCCCTTCTCCATAGCATGAAGACCCTCCTCACACTCCTCACACTCCTCCTCTTCTCCACCATGCTCATTGCGGCGGAACCAGTGGATTGGAAATCCCTCCCGTCCATCCCGGATCAGGAAGGCTTCGCAGGTTCTTTCGCGGGAACGCTGGACGGAAAACTCCTCGTCGCCGGAGGTGCGAATTTCCCGGACGCGAAACCATGGGAGGGCGGCACCAAGGTCTGGTATGACAAAATTTTCCTCCTCGAATCCCCGGATTCCGAGTGGCAGGAAATCGGCAAACTCCCCCGGCCACTCGGCTACGGTGCCTCCGTCACCACTCCGAACGGAATCATCCTCATCGGCGGGAGTGATTCCGAAAAACACCATACGGATGTTCTGCGCATCTCGTCCGGGAAGAACGAATCCCTGGATTTCACCGACCTCCCCCCGCTCCCGAAACCCCTCGCCAATTTCTCCGCCGCCCTGCTCGGAACTACCATATACGCAGTAGGTGGCACCGAAGCCCCGGACTCCACCACCGCCTCCCCATCCTTTTTCTCCCTCGATCTTTCCGATCCAAAATCCGGCTGGAAAACCGAAGCCGACCCGCCCTTCCAACCCCGTATGCTCGCCGCTGCGGGAGACTTGGACGGCTCCTTTTTCATCGTCGGCGGAGCTGCGCTAAAACCCGGCGCGGATGGGAAACCAGAGCGCATCTGGCTCAAGGACGCCCACCGTTTCACTCCAGGAAAAGGATGGAAGGAACTCGCTGACGCCCCACGGATCACCGTCGCCGCCCCATCGCCCATGCCCGTTTTAGGGAACAACACCCTCCTGCTCCTCGGTGGCGACGATTCCTCCCAACTCGCCACCCCGCCCGCCTCCCACCCCGGCTTCCCCAAAGCCGTTTTCGCATACAACACCATCACCGACACCTGGCGACCCTTTGGCGAAATGCCCGCCGCCCTGGTCACCGCGACCGCTGTCGATTGGAACGGAAACATCATCATCCCCGGCGGCGAGATCAAGCCCGGCACCCGCTCGACCACCGTCCTGTCCGGCGAAATCCTCCCGCACAAGAAAGCAGCGTTCGGCTTCTGGAACTACTCAGCCCTCATCCTCTACCTGCTAGCCATGGTCGGCATCGGCTGGTATTTCGCGCGCAGCAACGCGGACTCCGGCGACTACTTCACCGGCGGCGGCACCATGCCCTGGTGGGCGGCGGGCGTCAGCATTTTCGCCACCATGCTCAGTTCGCTCACCTTCATGTCGGTTCCCGCGAAGGCCTTTTACACCGATTGGACTTTCATCTGGGCGAACAGCGGCATCCTCCTCGTCGCCCCCCTTGTCATCGCAATATACCTTCCGTTTTTCCGGCGTCTCAACGTCACATCCGCCTATGAGTATCTGGAGAAACGCTTCAACCTCGCCGTGCGCCTCTACGGTTCCGCCGCCTTCATCCTTTTCCAGCTCGGCCGACAGGCAATCGTCCTGCTGTTACCCTCCCTCGCACTTGCCACCGTTAGCGATCTCGATGTGCGTCTCTGCATCATCCTCATGGGCGCGCTCTGCGTTGCTTACACCGTGATGGGTGGCATCCGCGCCGTCATCTGGACCGATGTATGCCAGACCGTCGTCCTCCTCGGCGGCGGCATCCTCGCCCTCGTCATCGTCCTGCTCAATACCGAGGGCGGCATCTCCGGATTGTTCAAGACCGCCTCCGCAGCCGGAAAGCTCCATTCCGTCAATACCACCCTCGATCCCTCCACCGCCGCCAACGCCTTCTGGGTGATCATCGCCGGGAATTTTTTCATCAACCTCATCCCTTACACCAGCGATCAGACCGTCGTCCAACGCTACATGACCACCCCGGATGAAAAACGCGCCGCCCGTTCGATCTGGACGAACGCCCTGCTCGCCATCCCCGCCACCATCCTCTTTTTCCTCATCGGCACCGCCCTGTTCGTCTTTTACAAAACCCATCCCGGAAGACTCGATCCCACCCAACCCGGCGATGCAATCTTCCCCGCGTTCATCCTCGGAAACATGCCGGTTGGCATCGCCGGCATCGTCATCGCGGGCATCTTCGCCGCCGCGCAATCCACCGTTTCCAGCAGCCTCAACAGCGTCGCCGCCGTTCTCACCACCGATTTCTGGCAACGCCTCTCGCAAAAGGCCCGCACCGAGAAACAAACCCTCCGCATGGCCCGCATCCTCACCGCCGTGGTCGGAATCTTCGCCACCTGCGCCGCCCTCCTGCTTGCAGAGCTGAACCTGAAAAACCTCTGGGACGCCTCCAACACCTTCATCGGCCTCGCAGCCTCCGGCCTTGCTGGACTATTCGCCCTCGGCATCTTTTCCCGCCGCGCCAACGCCCCCGGCGCCCTCATCGGAGCCGTCTCCAGCATCCTCGTCCTCTACCTCGTCCAGCGCCACACCGACATCCACTTCTTCCTCTATGCCGCCATCGGCATCCTCACCTGCACATCAGTCGGATATCTAGCCAGCTTCCTTTTCAAATCCAACCCTCCGCCAGCATCCCTAACTTTCCGACAACCCCAGTCTTCCACTTCTCACTGATCACTCGGCACTAGCCACTTCTTCCCATGTCTTCCCCACCATTCCACGGCCTAACCGCCGCCCCCTTCACCCCGTTCAAAACCGACGGCTCCGTCGATTACGAAAAAATCCCCGCCTACGCGAAACACCTCGCCGATACCGGCGTGACCGGAGCCTTCGTCAACGGCACCACCGGCGAAGGCCCGTCACTCACATCCGGCGAGCGGAAAAAAATCGCCGAAACATGGATGGCCTCCGCCCCGGAAAGCCTCCGCATCATCGTCCACGTCGGCCATGCTTCCGTTGAGGAATCCCGTGACCTCGCCGCCCATGCGGAATCCATCCAACCCGCCGCCATCGCAGCATTCGCCCCGTTCTTTTTCAAACCAGGCAACGCAGAATCCTTGGTTCAGTCCATCGCCCACATCGCCGCCGCAGCACCCGCCACCCCGTTCTATTATTACCAGATCCCTTCCATGACAGGAGTGTCCATCCCCTGCTTCGGTTTCCTCACCACCGCCGCCGACCGCATCCCCACCCTGCGTGGCATCAAATACACCCACGAGGATCTCATGGACTACCTCGCCTGCCTGAACTTCCGGGACGGGAAATACGACGTCGTATTCGGTCGCGACGAATCACTCGCCGCCGCCCTCGCCATCGGTGCGAAAGGTGCCATCGGCAGCACCTACAACTACCTCGCGCCTATCTTCACCAGGCTCATCGCCGCCCACCAATCCGGAGACACCGCCGCCGCCCTCGTCCACCAATCGGAGGCCAACGACATCATCCGCATCATGATCCAACACGGCGGCCTCCCTGCCGCGAAAGCAATCATGTCCCTCACCGGACAGGATCTCGGCTCCGTCCGGCTTCCTCTAACAACACTCGATTCGACAAAAACCGAAGCACTCGCAAAAGCCCTCGAAACCCACTCCATTTAAAATGAAAGCCATCCACTTACTAACCGTCCTCCTATTCTTTTCCCCTCTCGTCGTCCGGGCGGAGAAACCGGATCTGCCCTTGTTGGATATTTCCGGGGAAACCACCCGTCATACCATCATCGCAGAGGGAACCGAAGAAACCTACCAGGGCCATCCCACCACCCTCCTCATGCCGGATGGAAAAACGATCTTCTGCGTCTGGAGCGTGAACCACGGCGGCCCCGCCGGCCAGATGGCTCGCAGCGACGACGGCGGACTTACTTGGACGCGCCTTGACGACAGCGTCCCTCCCGGTTTTTCCAAGCACCAGAACTGCCCGAGCATCTACCGCATGGTCGATCCCGACGGGAAAGAACGCCTCTGGGTCTTTTCCGCCGCCCTCGGCACACGCGATGGCCCGGGCATGCCCTCCATCATGAGCGAGGACTCGGGGAAAACCTGGAAGGAAATGCCGCCACTCGGCTTCCCCTGCGTGATGACCTTTTCCAGCATCGTCCGGCTCAAGGACGGCTCCTACCTCGGCCTTTACCACAAGGGACCGGAGGGCAAGGACAAGTCTCCGCTGGGTGTCTTCCAAACCATCACCAAAGATGGCGGATTCACCTGGTCGGAGCCGAGAGTCGTCGCAGCAATCGACAAAAAGAACCCCTGCGAGCCTTTCGTCTTCCGCTCACCCGATGGCAACGAACTCTGCACCCTCATGCGCGAGAACACCCACACCGGACGCAGCCTCATGATGTTTTCCAAGGATGAGGGAAATACCTGGAGCACCCCGGTCGATACGTCATGGGGTCTCACCGGAGATCGCCACATAGGCATCGTCACTGAAGACGGTCGTCATGTCTTCGCATTCCGCGATCAGGCCATCGGCAGCCCGACCCGCGGGCACTTCGTCGCATGGGTAGGCACCTACGACGACATCAAAAACGCCAAGCCCGGCCAATACCGTGTAAAACTCCTCCACAGCCACTCCAAGAGAACCGGCGACTGCGGCTACCCCGGACTCGAACTCCTCCCCGACGGCACCATCGTCGCCACTACGTATATCAAATACCGCCCCGGTCCGGAACAACACTCCGTCGTTTCCACCCGGTTCACGCTAGCCGAACTTGATCACTCCCTTCCGGCTGAAAGGTAAAAAAAGTCTGTCAGATTCAGGCGAAACTTGCTCCATCACAACCGGGCGCATAGAAAACGCGCAGGATATCCTTCCTGCGCGTTTTCATTGAAACGAAGAACCAATGGTCTTCCACGCCCGGCGGTGACGGAGAACCAATTCGACCGAACCACGCACGCCACATCCCAGCGAAGGTGGCTCGGGAAGGAATGCCAGGTTATGGGGTTGTGCTTCAGGCGTTGCGGCGGCGGAAGCCGAGGAGCATTCCGGCACCGGAGAGGAGCAGGAGCGCAGAGGATGGCTCAGGGACCACGTCTCCGTTGAGGACTACGTTGTCGATTGCTCCAAACGCTCCCGTGTTGATCGTATCGCGACCGGAGTTGTTTCCGTGGATATAGAAGCGGAAGGTGATGCTGGAGATTCCTTGGTATTGCGAAGCGGAGAGATCGAGTGGGCTTCCGTTCGGAGGGGAGTTATCGGTCTGGGCGTCCTTGAGGATCGCATCAGCCGACGTGTGTCCGTCGATGTCCGTTGTGATCGAAAAAAGATCGGGAGAACTTCCGGCACGGGAACTCGAGTAAGCAATGCTTGTGAGGTTGAGGAAACTGCCGGGATCCGCGGTCAACGTGAAGGTGTGGAATGCCCCTTCCGTGATCGCCTGGGCGCGGGTGACGTTGCTGGGAGAAGCGCTGGCGGTGGTGAGGATGTCGCCTTGGAAGCTTTTAAGCACGTTGTCCACAAATCCGTTCTGGGTAAGCGCGGGAGCAGAGCTGAAGTCTGCGGCGGTGGATGTCAGATCCGTGTCCGAGGATGCCTTGGAGCCGCCAGTGAAATTGTAGCTAGCGAGGACCGCGCCGTGGGCAGTACCTGCCCAACGACAGGATTGCCAGAGCGGAGATAATTGGTGTTGTTTTCATTTTCATTTCTGTTTTCAGTTTCTTCCATTTCGAGGGAGAGTATTTGTGGCGATGGGTTCATCGCTTGTCGAAGAGCAGCGCCGCGCCCGGGCCTTTCACGGTGATGGCGGGGACGGTCGTGGGAGAAAGCGAGGCTCCCGTGAAACCGTATTGGACGATGATGGCGGCGTGAATAAGCGGTGTGTTGACTACGAGAAGAGCTAGGGCTGACGATGTAATTATCAGTTTTCTTTTCATTTGGTTGTTCTATTTTCTGGTTGGGTATTTCTCAAGTGGGTAGTCATCGCCCAAACTCCGTTCGTCCGTTTTTTTGGCTGGACCGAGCGTGGGGGGGGGTGGCATCACGCTTAATAACCCTTTGGAGGGCGATTAGGACAAATACCGTAAAATCATCCGTATTTCCCCCCCTTTTTCCTAAAGATGAACGGATTCTGTCCCAATCGCGGGTTCTGGCGCTATATTTCAGCGCAATGCCTGCCGATGAACTGTCCAACGAAGACTTCCTGCGTCTGTTCCTGACGCACCAAAGGGCGATCCTTTGTTACATCCGCACTCTCGCACCCTCCGCACAGGATGCAGATGACATCCTCCAGGAGACTTCGATCACGCTTTGGGAAAAATTCGGCGGGTTCGAACCGGGCACGAATTTCCGCGCTTGGGCATTCAAAACCGCTTACTGGAAAGTACGTGAGGCTCGTCAGAAGGCATCCCGTTCCAAACTCGTTTTTGACAATGAGCTTCTGGATATCCTCGCGGCCACGGCGGAAGAACTCTCAGTGGATTCGGACAAGCGCCATAGCGCTCTCGCCACCTGCCTTGCGAAGCTCAGGCAACGGGACCGCCGCATGGTGATGGAGCGCTATGCCGAGGAGGGCAGCGTCGAACAGGCGGCGAAAGCATCAGGGCGCTCCCTCCAGGCTACATACCGAGCACTCGGTCGCGCGAAGGCGGCGCTGAAGGAATGCGTCAAAACCCAGATGCAACAACCAGGATGAAAATTTCGCAGGAAATCATCGTGCTTGAGAGGCTGTTCCATGCCCTTGAGGAGGGGCGGATCACGGAAGAGGAGTGTGAAACGCTCAAGAAACTTCTCGCGGGCAGTGCCAATGCTCGCGAGGAATACGTCAGGCTCACCGAATTATCCGTAAGTCTTAGGAACTACGCGGCATACGAGAGACCGAGGCATGATACCCTCCCCCGGTATTCAAACATCATCGCATTCTCCATCGCAACGGCAGCGGCGGTCATCCTTCTGGTCCTTGGAATCCAACATAGCCGGGTACGACCGGCAGCACCTGCGGCGGCAATTGGTTTCGCCAAAGTTATCTGGACGGACGGAGGCGAATCCTCCGGTTACAAAGAAGGGGATCGTATCGGGAAAATCACATTGGATCTGGCAGCCGGAGAACGCATCGGAATCACCTTGGACGGAGGCACCGCCATTTCGTTGGCAGGACCCGCGCGGATGGATCTGTTGTCCCCGGGTTCCGCATACCTGCATGAAGGCCGGGCCAAGGTGCGATTGAACGGGAAAGCCCGGTCGTTTTCCCTTGAAACCGACGAGTTCCGGCTTTTGGATCTCGGGACGGAGTTCGGAGTCTGGGCGGATCCGGACGGGCCAGACCAAGCACACGTGATGGACGGTGCGGTGGAAGTCACAGGCACCAGTGAAGCCCGCGTTCTGAAAGCGGGGGAAGGTGTTTCCGGCACCGGCATTCCATTGGAATACCGTCCAGGACTCTTCCATTTCGGAAAATCAGAATCAGAATTCGAAGCCCTGCCAACCGACCGGGATCTGCTTGAACTTACGACAGGGAAACTGAAGCAGGACAAGAGGCTCGTCGTTCATTTCCCCATGAACGAAGCCACCGCCGGACAGCTTAAAAACAAAAGCGGAAACCTGGGTGCAGTCGGCTCTGCCAGTATATCCGGCGCAACATGGGTTCCGGGACGCTTCCAGGGAAAGCCAGCGCTCTCGTTCGATGCACCCGGCGATGCCGTGCGGATCGACGTTCCGGGGGAATTCGACGCCATCACCCTCTGCGCCTGGATCCGCATCCACAGCTTACCGAATTTCTACAATGCCATCTTCACCTCGGATAATTTCCAGCCCGGAAACGTCCACTGGCAGGTCGAAGGAACCGGAGGTATGAACCTCGGCGTCTCATGGGAACAAGGGCGCTGGAGCGGTCTGTATTCGAGAACACCTGTCGCTACCAACCCCGCTGGCAAGTGGCTCCACCTCGCCACCACCTTCGACACCCGCTCTGGAAAATGTGTCCACTACGTGAACGGAATCCTTCTCGGGGAATTTACTGCGGAGCCCAATGCCGGAGTGAAAATCCGCATCGGCCAGGCATCGTTGGGAAACTGGTTCGACCCGCCGCAGGGAGACGAACATCCACTGCGCCCCTGGAACGGTGAAATCGACAGCTTCATGCTTTTTTCCGAAGCACTCACCCCAGAGGAAATCAAACGGCTCCATACCGATACCTCCGCACCCCATGCGGACGAAGAATAAGACCTAAAATCAGAAATACGAACCACGGAATACACAGAAAACACGGAAGGAAAACGAGTTGCAACAATTACCTCATACACCAATGGACTTGCGTATCAAGACCCGGAACCTCTTCATTTTCCGTGTGTTCTGTGCATTCCGTGGTTCCCCATCTTCCGATTCAAGATAGACACACCCCAAATGAAACAACTGCTCCTCGCAATCACACTCGCCCTCCCGCTCGCCGCAAAATCCCCGGGCATCCCCTGGCACTTCGTCCCGCCCGCCGGAGCCGGCATCGCGAACGTCAAGGACTACGGCGCCATGGGCGACGGCAAAACCGACGACACCGAGGCCATCCTCAAAGCCATTTCCGACAACATCGACAAATCCCGCTACCGTGCCAACCCCTTCATCTGGTTCCCCGACGGCACCTACCTCGTCTCGGACTCCATCGAAGGCCGCGTGATCGCGGAAGGGCGCGACGAGGGAAAAGTGTTCTCCGCAGGCTGGCGCTGCATGCTCATCCTCATCGGTGAAACCCGAGACGGTGTGGTCATCAAGCTCAAGGACAAGTCCCCCGGATTTTCCGATCCCGCAAAGCCCAGATGGCTGCTCGCCACCGGCTCCGAGCACGATGACCGCAACAGCCAGGCGGGCGGCGGCAACCGCGCCTTCCGCCACAACATCCTCAACCTGACCGTCGATGTCGGCAACGACAACCCGGGTGCCGTCGGCATCGACTTCATCGCCAGCAACCGCGGCTCCGTCGATGGCGTCACCCTGCGGGCCGGGAAAAACTCCGGCCACACCGCCATCGCCCTCACCCGCTGGTGGCCCGGCCCGGCCATGATCATGGACGTTTCCATCGAGGGCTTCGACCACGCCTTCGCAATGGATCACTATCAGTATGGTATGAACTTCGAGAACATCACCATCCGCGACACCCGCAAAACGGCCTTCATCAATACCAACAACGTCGCCGTCATGCGAAACGTGGATTACTCCGGTGACCAACCCTTCTACACCGCCACCGGCGGGCACTCGGTTCTCTGCCTACTCGATTCCACCCTCACCTACACGGGAAAAAGTGAAGCCGCGGCCATCACCACGCCCGGCATGCTCAACCTCCGCCGCGTCACCTCCACCGGTTTTACCACCTTCGTCGATGACACATCGAAGGAAAACAAAGACCTCGCCGCCAAAGCCGGGAAACCCTCAAAGCTCCCCATGTGGAACCAGGGCTTCATCCTCGACAACACCGGGAAAAACGCCCCGCTTGACCTCCCTATCGAAGAATTCCCCACCATCCGCCCTCCAAAAGGCACCGAATGGACAGACGCCGGCACCACCGGCGAGTCCCTCCAGGCCGCTATCGACTCCGGCGCGGAATACATTTTCATCCGCCCTGTCACCGAACTGAAAACCAAGGAAACCATCGTTCTACGGAAAAACGTAAAACTCATCATGGGCATGCACGGCCACATCGTCGGCCCGAACAACGGCAAACCCGTCATCTCCCTCGCCGAGGGCAAACCCGACACCGTCTGCCTTGAGCAGCTCGTCATTTCCGGAGGGGAAACCGAAAACGCCTCCTCCCGCACCCTCGTCCTGCGCCACCTCGATATCGGCGGCCTCGGCGATGGCGGCGGTTTCATCGGCAGCGGCTCCGGCAAAACCCATGTCATCGACGTGATCGGCCGCAACTACAAGATCGGACCCCAACACCGCTTCTGGGCGCGCCAGCTCAACGCCGAATTCGGCGACCAGCCGCTCTTCACCAACTCCGGCACCTCCTGCATCCTCGGTTTCAAGCTCGAAACCTCCCAGACCGGCAGCAAGGACGCCCCCCTCGGCACCCCCGCCCTGCTCAACCTCGGCGGCAATCTCGAAGTGATCGGAGGCCTTCTATACACTCTGGGAAGCACCAAAAAGGAAGCCCCGACCGTCCCCGCATTTACCAACGAAAAAGGCACCCTCTCCGTCTCCTACCGCACCAACGGCAGACCCGAAACCTACTACCCTATCATTCTCCGGCAGGGGAAATTCAAGGGTGGAAAGGACATCCCCGCCAGCACCGTGAAAGGCCCCGGCGCGGCGTTGCTCTTCGACAATCGCTGAACAGATCATCGGAATATTCTCTCCAACCAACCAATATTGAACAAAAGAGACCACCTCCAGCCGGGCGATCAAGCTAGGGGAGACACAATGTGGAGTAGGCTTATGAAATCGTCCGCTCTATGCAGTGGTGACCGTGACTCTTTTGCTGCCTTCCTACCTTCCTTATTGGAATCTCCAGATGAATCGATCGATTTGGATTGGAATAAGGAAGGCAGGAATGGACACTACCAAAAACCCCCGTCCAATCCTTTATGATCCTTGCTCCCTATCACCACTTTCGGGGTTGAATCTCAATCTTATACCAAAGTTTTCCCTAGTGGGTCGTAAAGTTCAAGCTGGCGAACAAGGAGTCGCGGATGGTATCCGCGAGTGGAAGGGAGAAAGGCGGATACCATCCGCCTCTCCTTGCCCGTCATCCGCCAGCTTGAACTTTACGGACCACTAGCTTGATCACCCTTCCACGTCCAGGCTGCAATTTTGGTAGCGCAACCAAAGTAACAAGCCAGACCGCACTTCAAATGATTGACTTCGTGGTCGCCAAAATCGTTTTTCACGCAAACGACCATGGAAGTGGCAATAACAGAGCGGACAACATCGTACTCTCTGGCGCCGTCGTTCTCAAGCCATCCCCTGCGCTCCTGCTCCTCCTCTCCTGTATTGGCATGAAAGAAATTCTCCTACCGAAATCCACCACAAAAATATTCACCCAAAACTAAACCCTGACTGAATTTCGGTCGTAACCAGTGACGATTTGCTCCGGCACTCCAAGATTTTGAAACATTTTCGGCATAAGAAATTGCCAAATAAAAATCGTGGACACCCGCCTTCGCAGTAGGTACCTTGTAACTACATACCTAACTTTAATCACGCGGGCGACCGCGAGACAATTAGACCTTTTGAAAGAACCCCAAACCATGAAACCCACTCTAGACAGATCCTTCAGGCTCAAGTTTACTTCGAGAGGCATCCGTCGGGGGTTTGCGCTAGTCGTCACTCTGACCTTGATGGTATTGCTTTCCATCCTAGCACTCGGACTTCTTTCCCTCTCAAGCATCGAGCTTCGGAAAAGCGGAGTCGCCCAAGGGCAGTCCCTTGCTAGGCAAAACGCCTTACTCGCCCTCAACCTCGCCATCGGCGAACTTCAGAAAAACCTCGGCCCCGACAAGCGCACCTCAGCGACAGCCGATCTTTTGGACGGCAGCGCGAAAAATCCTAACTGGGTCGGTGCGTGGAATACCGAAGGCGGCTTTCGCGGCTGGCTCATCAGTGGAAATGAAACCATCGTCCAGCCCGCCGATCCCGCAACGAGCGTTACCTCTCCTCCTTTCGCGCCCGATTTCAATTTCGATAATCTTCCTTCTGCACGATTGATTGACAAAAACACGCTCGGGTCCTCTGCCCCTGATTCGGATCAGGTTTACGCCCCGCTTGTAAACATCGGTCCCACCTCCGCGCCCACGGGTCGTTACGCCTGGTGGGTTGGTGACGAAGGCGTGAAGGCAAACCTTGCCTCCCCGGTCAAACGCGTCCCCACCGCGAACATTACGTCCGAGCGTCTCAAATTCCTTACTTCCTCGCCAAACCGCGGCTTTCCGGGACTCGGTGAAAACTGGGAGAAATGGCTTACCACCCCGGAAGGTATCCTGCCGGATGGAAAGATACTCCACGCGAAGCTCGCCACTCGTCAGCAGGTCTCTCTGCAAGCACCTGAGCCCACCCCACCCGATTCCGGAGGTCTCGCGGCAGAAGCAAGAGCAGGCTTTCACGATTTCACGGTCTCCAGTGCCGGAGTTCTTTCGGATTCCAAGAACGGAGGACTTAGGAAAGACCTGTCCATCGCTTTCGAAATCCCCGAAAGCTCCTTCGCAAATTCCGAGTTCACCCGCGTTCTGGACCAAGGCGAGATCGACAAGAATCTCGCCTACGCGACCGATCACAGGGGAAGTGACCGTTCGATCAAGAGCGGTGGTGCACCGATCAACCGCCGCCTGACAAAAACCGCGATCAATTGGAGCAGCCCAGAATGGTCTTCTCTCACCGATTACGTGGCCCCTGGTGCCAGCGCGAACAATCCTTGGATCTACCGTGGCCCCACCTTTGATCTGCTGCGTGACCACTACCAATTGTACCGAAGGGTGAACTCGCCCTTCACTTCCTCAGCCAGCCTCACTGCTCAAACCTACCTGCCTAATACCACCACCTTTTCGGGTGGCGGCTGGAAACAAAAGGCCGCTTTTGGCGACTACTATGGTGAGGCATCCGGGTTTCCCGGCCCTTCAACTTCTGCCAGTGGCGGCGGAAATTACGAACTGCAGGACAAATATGACAACGGCAAGTATGTGCGGGTCCGGCCTATGACAACCCAGATCATCCCAGAACTCATCCGCTATTCCTACACCTTCGCCATCCAGTCCTTTAAATCAGACCACGACAACGATCCCGCGACGCCCGAGGAATACCAGCTCAGATTGACCGTCAATCCCTTCTTCGTGCTTCACAATCCCTATGATGTCAAACTCGTCTCCCAGCCGATGTGGTTCAATATCGACCGCTCCGAGTTTCAGTTCGACGTCACCGTCCCCGCCCAAAACGGAAGACCGGCCAACTATTCCACGCGAGCCAGTAACGGCAACAGGGATCGCTCCGTCAACATCAGGAAACTCGTGGATTACCCAGGATACGGCAGCGAAGAAGACTATAACTTCATCCTCTCCGATGACGGGTCTCCAGGGAGCCAGATCACGCTCGAACCGGGTGAAATCAAAACCTTTGGCATGCGCGGGAACGCACCTGTGGCGATGACCGACCTGTTCGATAGCGGAAACAAAAAGAATCGCAACATGTATTTCCAAGCGAATCTATCTGATTTCTTCTCCACCGGTATTTATATGACCATCTACAACGTCCCCGGTTACCACAATAGCACAAACACCCCCTGGGGCCCCTTCACCATACCTCCCGACTCCGAAATGTATTTCGACGTTAATGCGGACGGCGAGGGTGCCTCGGTCGGTGCAACCTGGCCACCGCTCGCATGGAAATCGTCCGAGTATCACATCCTGTGGAGCAAATTCATCCCCCCAGGCGCTCCGGCAGCCTTGGACTCGACCCAGAACGGATCCTGGGACCAGATCCGCCAGATTGAGTTCTACCCATACAAAGAATACTGGACCAAGACCGAAAACAGCGTGCCACAGACCCGCTTCAAACCCGGTATCATCGAAGAGCCACCATCTGGCAGAAAACGCTATATCGGGAAAATGGACATGTATCTCAAACCCGCGTTCAACGGAGCCTCGCATGACAACAACTTCTCACTCGCCACGCACAACCCGCGCGCGATGGTCCAGTCCATCATGGTTGCCGGCGCACAGGGTCCTTCCACTACCCGCGGACCGGCCAACTGGACTGGATCACTGACAAAACTTGATCCGGCTTCGACCAACAGCCCCGGCTTCAACGATCGTTTCTGGGGATCGGACTCCGCGCTGCCCGGAGGCAGACCGAACGTAGTGCTTTTTGAAATCCCGCGCACCCCGATGACATCGATCGCCGGCTTCCGCAATGCGAACATGAGCCGGCTCGTTACCTCTCCGGCATACGCGGTTGGCAATTCCTACGCCTCCCCCTACGTCGAGGCGGGTCGGGCATGGCACCGCTCCTACGACGCCCCCCCCAACCGCCCCTCCTCGCAATCGCCGCCGACTATCAACGAGCACTACTGGAATCTCGATGATTCTTATATTTTCAACGAAGCACTCTTCGACTCCTATTTCTTCTCCGGGGTGAATCCCGGCTCCAGCGGTTCGGGCTGGGCAAATCCTCTGCCCGCCCCCGTCGTCACCCTCGCTAGCGATCCTTCAAGCGCCGCTCCCGTGCAAAAATCCATTGATGACTGGAAATCCGGCACCACCACCCTGCCCAACAGCCGTCTCGTTTATCGCACGCCTGCCGGACGTGGAGCCGCTCAGATTGAAAAAGATCTCGACGTAACCACAGCCTACGCCACCCCGCAGACCTCCCTCGCCACAGCCGCAGACACGCGTCCTCACAATTCCATCGCCGCCTACATGGAGAATCTCGGTGCATTTAACGTGAACTCCACCTCGGTGCCCGCGTGGCGCGTATTGCTCGCAGGCCTCCGTGGAGCGGCAGTCGATCACTTCAGTTTCGGCACCGCCGGCGGATCCCCTTCCTTGAATGTCTCGAAAGATGCCGCTGAAACCCCTTTTCCGAGAACGGGCATCCCAGGTGCTGACTCATCCACTGGAAGTCACGAGAACCTTTGGAACGGTTTCCGTAATCTCGAGGACACGGAAATCGAAGCCCTCGCAGTGGAAATCGTCGAGGAAATCAAGGCCCGTGCCCGCAGCCCCAAAACTGGCGATCCCAGACCGTTCACCACCCTCGGCGAGTTCGTCAACAGACGGCTGTCCACAGGGGCGTTCGGACTCAAAGGCGCGCTCCAGGCGGCGATCGACCGCACTCTCACTATCAATAATAATGCGGAAAGCAAATTCGGAGAAGCAGGTAAACCTGCGGATACGAATTTCAAAACGAAAAAGACATCCTCGAACCTGGAACAGACCACCGTCAATTACGCGAACCCCGCCGCCCTTGCGCCCGCAAGAATCGCCGGTGCTCCCCAGTGGTTTACCCAAGGGGATCTCCTTGAAAAGATCGGTCCTCAGCTCAGCGCCCGCTCTGATACATTTACCATCCGCACCTATGGGGAAAGCCTCGACAGCCAGGGCAAAGTCAGCGGTCGCGCATGGCTCGAAGCCGTCGTCCAGCGCGGTTCTGATTTCGTGAACCCCAATGACCACCCAGCCCTCCCACTCACCTCGACCTCGCTGTCCGAGACCAGCAAGCAGTTCGGAAGGCGCTTTCACATCGTTTCCTTGCGTTGGCTCAATTCCGAGGAAGTCTGATCCCAACGAACATTCCCTATGTCACGAACGATTCTCGCCACCGCCCTCATCTTTTTCACCGCGCTGCAATGTGTCCCCGCCCAGTTCAACACCAAATTCCGCTTGGTCGCATGGAAAGACGGCGAACCGGAAAGCCTGAGTTATCTCCAGAACGGAAAACTCGCCGATATCGAAGGCATCCAGGCTGGTATTCGCAGTGACATGCAACCCTACTCCGGCCCGTCCACTATCAACTTCTTCCCCGCCGGAGCCACCTTGAGTGATGACGATAAACCGAAACCGCTCGCCAGCGTCCCCATCCCCTCCGGTGTCCGTTTTCCTCTCATCATCCTCATCCCGAATCCCGACGGCCCTTCACCTCCCTATCGCGGCATCGTATTTGACGACGATCCGGCTGCCTTTCCATTCCCCTCCTATTTTTTAGTCAACTTCACGAAACAAAACGTCGCCCTTTCCCTCGGAAAGCAACAGTTCGTCATGGCTCCCGGCAAATCGAAAGTCATCACCAGCAAAGAAAAAACCCTCAACCTGAGAATGGCCGTCCCGAAGGGCGGCGCACCCGACCAGTGGACCATCATCTACGACAACTTCTACCCGAACTGGCCGGAAGAACGTTGCCTGCTCTTCGTTCTGGATGCCACCCGTCACGGCAGCCCCTCACTGGAGGTCCGCTCCCTGCTCGAAAGTGAGGCAGTCTGGAAAGCCGCGCTTCAAACGGAAAACAAACCGGAATGACTCAACTATCATTCGCAAACAAACCAAATTTCTCCACTTGAATCGTCCTGCCATACACTTACCCTCACTATTCTCTCCAACCAACCAATATTGAACAAAAGAGATCACCTCCAGCCGGGCGATCAAGCTAGGGGGGACACAATGTGGAGTAGGCTTATGAAATCGTCCGCTCTATGCAGTGGTGACCATGACTCTTTTCCTGCCTTCCTGATTGGAATCTCCAGATGAATCGATCAATTTGGATTGGAATAAGAAAGGCAGGAAATCAGGAATGGACACTGCAAAAAAACCTCCACTCCTTTATGATCCTTGCTCCCTATCACCTCTTTCGGGGTTGAATCTCAATCTTATACCAAAGTTTTTCTTAGTGGGTCGTAAAGTTCAAGCTGGCGGATGACGGGCAAGGAGAGGCAATCCAAGCGTAGCGGAGATGGAGGGACTGGAAAAATCGTCACATCCTTCCCTCAAATGATATCCGCCTTTCTCCCTTCCACTCGCGGATACCATCCGCGACTCCTTGTCCGCCAGCTTGAACTTTACGGACCGCTAGCTTGATCGCCCTGCCACGTCCAGGCTGCAATTTTGGTAGCGCAACCAAAGTAACAGGCCAGACCGCACATCAAAAGATTGCCCTCGTGGTCGCCAAAATCGTTTTTCACGGAAACGACCATAGAAGTGGCGATAACAGAGTCGACAACATCGTGCTCTCTGGCTCTGTCGTTCTCAAACCGTTCTCTGCGGTCCTGCTCCTCCTCTCCTGTCTTGGCATGAAAGAAATTCTCCTACCGAAATCCACCACAAAAATATTCACCCAAAACTAAACCCTGACTGAATTTCGGTCGTAACCAGTGACGATTTGCTCCGGCACCCTAAGATTTTGAAACATTTTCGGCATTAGAAATTCCCAAATAAAAATCGTGGACACCCGCCTTCGCAGTAGGTATCTTGTAACTACATACCAAACTTTAATCACGCGGGCGACCGCGAGACAATTAGACCTTTTGAAAGAACCCCAACCATGAAACCCACTCTAGACAGATCCTTCAGGCTCAAGTTTACTTCGAGAGGCATCCGTCGTGGGTTTGCGCTAGTCGTCACCCTGACGTTGATGGTTTTGCTTTCCATCCTAGCGCTCGGACTTCTTTCCCTCTCAAGCATCGAGCTACGGAAAAGCGGAGTCGCCCAAGGGCAGTCCCTTGCTAGGCAAAACGCCTTACTCGCCCTCAACCTCGCCATCGGCGAACTTCAGAAAAATCTCGGCCCTGACAAGCGCACCTCCGCGACTGCCGACCTGATCTCTGGTAGCTCAAAAAATCCTCACTGGGTCGGTGCTTGGAATACCGAGGGCGGTTTTAGAAACTGGCTCGTCAGTGGAAATGAAAACGTCACTCCTCCTACCGATCTCGCCACCGATTCTCCCGCTCCTCCCTTCATTCCCGATACTTCCCTAGCCGCCGCGACTCCTACCGATCCCGGAGTCACACTCGTCGGACAAAACTCCGCAGGCCCTGCTACCACCAATCACGTCATTGCTCCCAAAGTTGACCTAAAAGACCCCTCAGCAGCCCACCCAAGTGGCCGCTATGCATGGTGGGTCGGCGACGAAGGAGCGAAAGCGAACCTGGCAGCGACGGTCGGGGAACTACCAGAAAACAGCACCGAAGAGCGTCTGAAATTCCTCGCATCCTCCCCGAACAGAGGGTTTGCAACTCTCGGAGGACCATGGCAAATGTGGCTACCGGATGGCAACGACGCCCTTCTCGTCTCGGCTGATGGCAAACTTGTTTCTCGCAAACAGGTTTCTTTAACCAGCGAGGCCCTCTCAGCAGATAAAAAGAAGCAGATCCAGGACCAGCTCACCGAGGAGGAAAAATTGCGTTTCCACGATTTCACTGTATCGAGCGCAGGCGTCCTGTCCGATACGAAATTCGGCGGACTAAAAAAGGACCTCTCCATTGCCTTCGAGATCCCTGAGCAATCGTTCATCAATTCGGAGTTCACCCGAAAACTCTCCAAGGGCGAGCCCGATTACGATCTCGCCTACGTCACCAACCATGCCGACCGCCTCTCGAGCGGCAACACCTTCGTAAACAGAAATACTAAGACGGCCGTCAATTATCGCGATACCAGTTGGCCTGCCGATTACGTTTTCCGTGGACCTACGTTCGATCAACTGAGGGATCACTACCAACTCTACAGGCGTATCGACAAACCATTCGATGGCTCGGCATCGATCGCTGCACAGACTTTCATGCCGAACGCGACCGTCACAAAAGGACGGAACAAAACCCAATCGCCTTCCGGAGACTACAACGGCAAGGCACGGGATTTTCCCAATCACAACCCCTATGAGGTGGCCGACACCTACGAGGATAGTGGCACAAAAACCCGACTGCGTCCGATGGTTACCGAAATGGCTCCGGAGCTAATCCGTTTCACTTACACCCTGGCCATCCAGTCATTCAAGGATACGGCTGATCCTACAAAATACAGGATCAGGATGATCATGACGCCGTTCTTCACCCTGCACAATCCATACAACGTGACCCTAAATTCCTCTGCCCTTTGGTACAAGATACAGCGCGCGGAACTCCATATGAGAATCGAATACAAGGATCCGGCGACCGGCAATAACGTCAGCACTAACAAAGGTCAGGATGTGAATTTCCGTTCCATGCTCCAGGCATATTTCGGAGATGATAACAAGATTTCGGGTGACGGGCTATCCTACGACTCAGTGGATTATTTCGTCTCGGATGATGGCACGCCTTCCGGCTCCCTGACCTTGAAACCTGGGGAAACGAAGCTTTATACAGTCCGAGGCAATAACGCGATCCCTGCAGAAGATATTTTCTCCACTGGAAAAAACCGGAACATCTTTATGCAGGCGGATCTTGGGAACCTTTTCTCAACCGGCGTGTATCTAACCGTCCGCTCTCGCACAGGCTGGCATACTTCAACCGACTTCACCATTCCTGCTGGCACCAGTTTCAAAGTCTCAATCAACAACAAGATCGAAGGCCAGGGAACCAGTCCGAACACACCACAATTCGGTTGGGATGCTCCAGAATATCATACGATCTGGGGCAAGCTCGTTTCTCCCGGCACTTCGGAGCCCGTGCCCAACGGCGCGCACCTGAGCTGGGACCAGACACGCCTAATGCAATTTTTCGCGAACGACTACTGGACCGGGCGCCCTTCCGGAACCACGTCCTCGACGGTTAACAGCCCAGAATCCATCGAGGCAGCCGCATCCGGCGCCCGCCGTTACATCGGCCGCGTGGACATGTATCTGAAACCTACGAACGACACCGGCGGCTGGGACAACAACATATCCCTCGCCACGCACAACCCCAGGGCAATGGTCCAGTCCACCACCATGACAGGTGGTCAAGGACCTGCATCCACCCGTGGTCCCGCTACATGGACAGCTTCGGTCGTCGGTCTCGATCCGAACACATCTGCCACGCCGGGATTCGACAACCGCTTCTGGGGAAGCGGTACGACTCTCGCTGAAGGTGGCCAACGTAACATCGTTCTCTACGACATCCCCAGGGCGCCGATCACATCCATCGCATCGTTCCAGAACGCGAATATCAGCCGCACCGGTTGCTCGCCCGCGTATGCCTTAGGAAATTCCTACGCTTCACCCTATGTCCCTGCTGACGGACTGTCCTGGAAATCTCCAATCAACGGCAACTACTGGGTCATCGATAATTCCTACGTCTTCAATGAAGCGCTTTTCGACTCCTATTTCTTCTCCGGAGTGAATCCCGGTAGAGGATCCTCCGGTTGGCGCAATCCGCTTTCCAAGCCTTCCGTTGCACTCGGCACCAGCGATCCCTCGGATGCCAGTCTCATACAGGATGCGATCGACAAATGGAAAAGCGGCGAAAAACCTCTCATGAACCACCGATTGAAATTCCGCATGCCGACTGGACGCGGTACCGCTGATGCGGAGGACGAACTTGATGTAGTTGGCGGCTACCAGAATCCGCAGACCTCCCTCGACACGCCCTCAGATGTCCGACCTCATAATTCCATCGCCGCTTACGCTCTTTTCGTAGGCAGTTTCAACCTGAACTCCACTTCGGTTGAAGCTTGGAGAGCGATCCTCGCTGGGGCACGCGGAGCTCCCGTCGATCACCTCAATCCCTCTGGAGGAATGGATGTTTCAAAAAGCGATTCCGACACGCCTTTCCCGCGTAGCACGATGCCAGGTGCTGATGATAGAACCGGCTCCGACGAGAACCTGTGGAACGGTTTCCGGAGTCTCAGCGACCCCGAGATCGAATCGCTAGCTAAGGAAATTGTCATCGAAATCAAGGAACGTGCGAGAAAACGTCCTGGTTCGGTCTCTCCCCGCCCCTTTACTACATTCGCCGAGTTCATCAACCGACGGATCGGACCCGCAAGTAATGAAACCAGTAGCAAAGGCGCACTGCAAGCGGCCATCGATCGCTCGATCAATACGAGTCCTGAAAGTCTCACCGATCAGCCCGTGATCAGTGCGGAAACACATTATCAAACAAAACGGAATCCGAATGGTGCGTCGGAGACCACCACGGTCGACTTTGCCAACCCCGATGCGCTCGCTTCCGCTACCATTGCGGGCACTCCGCAATGGTTTTCCCAAGCCGATCTTCTTGAACAGATTGGCCCCCTTCTTAGTGTCCGCTCCGATACGTTCACTATCCGCGCATACGGTGAAAATGTAGATCCGAAAACAGGCAGAATCCTCGGTCGAGCTTGGGTGGAAGCTACCGTGCAACGCGAGCCAAGTTATGTGAATCCCACCGACAACCCTGCCCTGCCTTTAGCATCCGGAAGCCTTTCGGATAAAAGCAAAAAATACGGCCGTCGTTTCAACATTGTCTCCCTCCGCTGGCTTTCTCCCACCGAAATCTGATCCATGGTTCCCACTAGCGAACGAATGTCACCTTTGCTTTTCCTATCCAACACCATGTTACGACCCCTAGTCGCTCTTCTACTAGTCACCTTATCCGTTTTCGCTCAAGACGAGGTAAGCTTCCGCTTCAGAATCGCGTCATGGCTTCCCGACCAACCCGCAGGCTTCACTTACATACACAAAGGCAAGCCGGTTCAGGTGGAAGGATTGAGCCACACGGTCCGCAGCGATATGTATGACTACTACGGCCCGGCATTGTTCAATCTGTATCCGCTGATATCTGAAATTCAGACTGGGAATTCGTCAGGCGAGCTACCCAAGCCAATCGCAAGCATTAGGATACCCACCGGGATGAGGTATCCGTTTCTAATTCTGATTCCCAATCAGGAAGGCAAGGAGCCGCCGTACCGGATCATGGTGTTGGATGACGATCCATCGGGGTTCCCCTACCCTTCATACAATATCGTCAATTTCTCCTCGAAACCCGTTGCCATAGCCATTGGAGACAAGCAATTCGAACTCGACCCAGGCAAACGCCGCTTGATAACGAGTGAACAAAAGACCCTCAACCTTCGTCTCGCAATCCCCCGGAACGAAGAAAAGGATTGGAAGGTCGTATACGACAATTTCTATCCTAACTGGCCTGAAGAGCGGACACTAATGTTCGTCGTGGATATTACAAAGAACGGTCAGTCACGAACGGAACCAAGAGTCTTCCTTGAGAACAAAATCATCTGGCAAAAAGCGCTAACCCCGAACAAAGAATCTTCCGCGACAGACGAATGAATTTTCGGAAATTTATTCGCAGTAATTACCGAGTCCGGACAATCTTTATAGTTCTTACAGCAGCTTCCGTGAAAACTTATCCACTACTCAGCTATCCATGAGTCCTAGAATCCTAGTAACTTTCCTATCTCTTGCCATCGCCGCCCTGTCATCCGCAGAACCCTGGCACTTCATCCCTCCAGCCGGGATCGGCGTAGCAAATGTAAAAGACTACGGTGCAAAAGGTGACGGTATAACCGATGATACCCAGGCCATTCTCAAAGCGATAGACGCGAATATCGACAAGTCCCGCTATCGCTCCAATCCGTTCATCTGGTTCCCGGACGGCACTTATCTTGTTTCCGACTCCATCGAAGGCCGGGTGATCGGAAAACCAGGGGAACGCGATGCAGGCAAAACATGGTCCGCCGGTTGGCTCTCCATGTGCATCCTCATCGGCGAAACCCGCGAGGGAGTCGTCATCAAACTCAAGGACAAAGCTCCCGGTTTCACCGATCCTGAGAAACCGAAATGGCTCATCGCCACCGGCTCGGAAAGTGACAACCGCAACAACCAATCAGGCGGTGGCAACCGCGCCTTCCGCCACAATATCATCAATCTCACCGTTGATGTCGGCAACGACAACCCAGGTGCCATCGGCATCGATTTCATTGCAAACAACCGTGGCTCCATCGACGGTGTGACGATACGCGCTGGAAAAAACTCCGGCCACACCGCGATCAACCTAACCCGCAGTTGGCCTGGACCTGCCATGGTTCTCGATACCTTAATCGAAGGCTTCGATCACGCCATGGCTCTCGGCCACTACCAATATGGCATGACCTTTGAAAACATCACCATGCGCGGCCAGCGCAAGGCAGCGATCACCAACTACGCGAACGTGGTCACCATGCGCAACGTCGATTTCGAAGGCAACGTCCCCTTCTACGAATCCAACCATAATAAGAGCGTCATCGCGATCCTCGACAGCAAAATCACCGCTACTACCGACGTTCCGGCAGCCATCATCACACCCGGACTTGTGAATCTCCGTCGTACCACGTTTACCGGCTACAAGACGATCATTGATGACACCTCGAAGGAAAACAAAGACCTCGCCGCCAAAGATGACAAGCCATCCAAAGTCGTCTCCTACGACAAAGGCTTCACACTCAATACCGCTGGTGGCCCTGCGGTTCCACTGAATCTTCCTATCGAGGAAATTCCAACGATTCGCCCTCCCAAGGGTGCCCAATGGGTTGATGCAGGGGAAACCGGCGAAAGCCTCCAGGCGGCGATCGATTCCGGTGCAGAATATATTTTCCTGAAACCCGTCTTCACCCTGAAATTCGATAAGCCGGTCATCCTCCGCAACAAGGTAAAGCTCATCATGGGTATGCACGGCTGCATCGACGGACCTGGCGACGCCAAGGAGACACCATACGACGACCTTCCACCCGCTTTCATCATGGGCGATACCGGCGAGGATGTAGTCTGCCTCGAGCACTTTTTCATTGGTGGCCGGGTTGAAAACCCAAGTTCCCGCACCCTCGTTCTACGCCATGTGGATATCGAGCAGCACGGTCTGCTCGCGACAGGCACGGGGAAAACCCATGTGATCGACGTCATCGGCAGAAATTACAAGATCGGCCCCAAACACACCTTCTGGGGACGCCAAGTAAATTCCGAATTCGGCTCAGATCCTCTCTTCACCAATGCCGGCACTTCTTGGCTTCTAGGATTCAAAATGGAATCCTCCTCTTCCGGTTCTAAAGATGCCCCAAACAGCACTCCATCCATCTACAACCTCGATGGAAGGCTGGAGGTCTTCGGAGGCTTTCTCTACACACTCGGCTCCACTCGCGAAGCCGCGCCGAAAGTCCCCGCGTTTACCAACAAAAAGGGCAGCATCGCCATTTCCTACCGAGTGAACGGAAGACCGGAAACCTACTATCCGATCGTCCTCCGCCAAGGCACCCTTGAAAAAGGTAACGACATCATGGCAAAGGAAATCAAGGATCCCGGTGCCGCCCTCCTCACCGACGAACGATAAATTCCGTCAGTCCAAAGTCATCGAAACAAACTGAAAATTTCTAAGAATCTCACACCACCAATTCATGTATAAACTAATCCGCCTAATGGGAATCGTCGTATCCGCCGCCATGGTCATGGCAATGATGTTCATCGCACCGCTCTTCGCCCAAGATGGGGAGGACGCTCCTCCAGCGGAGAATACTGAAGCCGCCGCTGCTGACGGTGCGGCCGATGAAGCTCCCGCCGAAGAGGTCGCCGTTGAGGAAGAGATCCTCGACCCCCGCGACAACAAACTCGTCGAGGTCGATTGGATTGAGGAAATGCTCGAAGGTGGACTCACCATGGTCTGTCTCGGCCTCCTGTCCGTCGCGCTCGGAGCGTTTCTTCTCGAGCGTTTCATGACACTCCGCAGAAAGAACTTTATACCCCCAGGTCTAGTCACAAAAATCCGTCCAATGTTTGCCCATCGTCAATATGACGAGATTCTCGCCGAATGCGCGAAACGCAAATCTGTCATGTCAGACATCATCACCCATTGCGTGAACTTTCGCGCAACCAACTTCGACATCGTCGCCGCAGGTGCTGCTGACATCGGTGGTCGCGCCGTGATCGATCAGGAGGAGAAATGCGCCCCGCTCACCGTCATCGCCGGAGTTGCCCCGCTACTCGGACTTCTCGGAACCATGATCGGAATGATCGAGGCCTTCAAACTTGTCGAAGTATTCGGCGACGAAGGCGGAGCCTCACTCTTAGCCGGCTCCATCTCGAAAGCACTCATCACCACCGCAGTCGGACTCATCCTCGCGATCCCCGCGATCCTCGGATTCCACTGGGCACGACGCCGTGTTCATCAAGTCTCCAATACCATCGAGACCGAGACCGAAGACCTACTGAAAATCTGGTTCCTCGGCGGTCAGGATGTTCCGAAGAAGTAATCCCATTCCTCGGATTTTATGAAAAAACGCCAACGAAGACGCAACTCCGCCGACTGCGAGGTCATCCTCTCGCCGTTGATCGATTGCGTGTTCCTTTTGCTGATCTTCTTCTTGGTCACCAGTATGATCAAACGCTTCGAGCGCCAGATTCCGGTGAACCTCTCTGACGGCACTTCCTCGATCAACGTTGAGGCCAGCGACGACTCCTATCCGATTGGCGTCAGCAAGGCGGGGATCATGTATGGACCGGACCGCGCCAACCACTACGGAGTCATGGGCTTCAAACCGCTTGGTGATCCTGACGGATTTCTGCGTGCCGTTCTCTCCGAGCGCGGCTCGGAAGCTCCCGTCACGGTGAACGTGGAAAAGGGCACCCATTTCCAAGAAGTCATCAAAGTCCAGGACAGGCTGGAAATCCTCGGCTTCAAACAAGTCCGATTCCGCATCCGAGATGCGGCCCTCGGCAACAACAGCTCGTCACTCCGGAACAACTAATAAACCTATGAGATTCCGTTCCAGAAAACAAATCGAGCCCGAGGTCTCCATGGGACCGCTGATCGATTGCGTGTTCCTACTCCTCATCTTTTTCCTCGTCTCGACGATGTTCAAGAAGGAGAACCGCGACATCAACATCATCCCTCCCGAGTCGGACTCCGCCGTGAAACTTCCGCCCGATGACAAGCAGGTCGTCGTCGGCATCACCCCGGATGGTGAGGTCTTTTGGCAGGGTGTTTCCGTCTCCCGCACCGATCTTCACTCCCGTCTCCGCACCCAGGCGCTTGAAGATCCCGACAAGCGCATTCGTCTCGATGCCGATGCCGAAGCACCCTTCGAGCTCGTCGTTGAAATGCTCGACCTCTGCCAGTTTCGTGGCCTCTCAAACGTAGGTATTCGAACTTACGATGATCGATATAACGTTAAATAGAAAGAAATCCCTATGAACATGAAAAAGCTCATCCTCATTTCCGTGGTCATCCACGCCATCCTCATTGCCGTGCTCGCGCCGGTCATCAAGACCCGCATGGAATTCGACGAAAAGGAGGAAGTCCAGCGCACCGCAGATGTGAAAAAGCGCGAGGCAGAACGTAAGGAAAAGGACCGCCTCCGTCGTGAAAAGCAAAAGCTCGATGAGAAAACAGCGAAATTGCTAAAGAAAGAGGCTGAGTTTCGTAAAAAGAAGGAGATCAAGCAACAGGTCAAGGAACTCAGAAAGAAGCGTGATGAAATGGTGGAGCGCCGTGACAAAGAACTCGAAAAACTGCGTGAGCGAGAGAAGTCCGATGTGATCGCCCGCGAAAAGGCTGCGATGAAAAAGATCGTCAGCAAGATCCAAGATCACGTCAATCGAGCCGATGATGCGGCATCCCGGACTGATACAATCCTTGCCCGTTACCCGAACGAAAATTCGGGTGCACTGAACGGTGTCCTCGATGACTTGAAAATCTCCAAACGAATCTGGACCGATACGGAGATCGCCAACGAGGCGGCTTCCCTAGTCTCTTCCGATTACCTTTGGGATTTCGAAAACGGTGCGAAAGAGTCGCTGAACGGACGGGAAGTGTCTCTCTCGCAGAGTGCCAAAATCGTCCCACGTGAAGACGGCGAGGGATTTATGCTCGATGTGAAAGGCTCCCAAGCTCTCGCGAAAGTTGGACCCGTCAACTACGGGGAAAAATTCACCATAGCGGTTTCCGTAAAACTTGAGAGCAACGGAGACAAAGATCAGGTCATCCTCACCAACGGCCACTCTGGCAATTACAACCGCTCAATCCGTTTCCTCGTCAATGGCAAGGACGGAGAAGGTAAAGTCATTTTCCGAACCACTGGCAAGAACGCCACCGTCAGCGAGAGTTCCACCTCGGCGGGCGCGTTCCCGTTCGGCAAATGGGTACGCGTAGTTGTGACCACCGATGTCCCCGAAGACAGCGTCCGCATTTTCATCGACGGAGTGGAAATGGAACTCGCGGAGTCCGAGCTCGCCGATGAAGTCACTACCACCGCCTCGGATCTGAGTGATCTTAAAAAACTTACCGAGGAGAATCTGGCAAAAATGAACGACAAGGAACTCGATCCCTCCACCGTTCCGGAGATGCTAGAAAACCTCGACGACATTCTCGAAAAAATCGCGGAAGAGATGAAGGAGGAGCAGGACAATCACGCGGCCCGCAACGAGATGGCAAACGCGGCCCAGGACATCAACGAGGCAAAAGATGCCCTTGCGGGACTCGATGCCAAAACGGACATGGAGCAGATGAACGACACCAGCACCGCCGATGCTGAAAAGGAGGATAAGGAGGGCGAAAACACAGCCGGCACGGATGCTGAGAAGAGCGGTTCCGGTTCAGGGGAGGAGAAGAACGCAGCAGAAATGTATAAGGAAGCAGAGGGTCTTGAGAAAGAAATCGCCGAAGCCAAATCAGATATGGATGCCGCCGGTGAGGCCGTTTCACAGAACTCCTCGTTTGCCGATGCCAAGAAAAAATCGTCCTCAGCTACCCCCTCTCGCCCGGATCTAGCTTCAGCCCTCGGTGGTGGCCCTCCCGGCACCGTTGGTGCGCTGAACGATTTCCGCGACAGCCTCAACCAGGCCGAGAACGAAATGCAGGACATGAACGCCCGCGCCGACGCCGCCCTTGGAAGAAGTGCCCAAAACAGCCTCTCTGCCTCCTCCTTCGCCTCCTCTGCGGCACGATCCTCCGCAGCGGCGATGACTTCCAAATTCGGACAGGTCGTGAGCATGACGGGATTTGGGAACTCAGAGGGCGACGGAGACTCCACGAATATGCGCATGGACGAATCGGGGGATGGTGCGGCGATGACCTACAACACGAACATGAAAGCGCTCCAGCTTGATGAAGGAAAAATCATCAGTGCAGCAATGCCTGGGCGCCGATTCACCGAATCCAGCCTACGCAAGGGCTGGCTCTACCTCGATACCTGGTATGTCATCGGCCCTTGGGAGAATAATTCCATCGTAGATTACACCGTCAAACACCCACCCGAATTTGGCATCGACTTCGATGCGAAATACTATGACGGAAAATTTGCCGACAAACCTGGCCATCCTTATGAAACCTTAAAATGGGAGTTCTACCAGTCCGACCAAGTGCGCAATCAGCCCCCCGCCGTCTATGGCGCATCCACCTACTATGCCTACACCGATGTCTGGTTCGAGGAAGCCCGCGACATGCTCATCGCCGTTGCTTCTGACGATGCCTCAAGCGTTTGGCTCAACGGACAAATTGTCTGGCAAGATGTTGGTCAGTCCTCTTGGCAACTCGGCGAGGGCTACCGGAAAGTGCATTTCAATCAAGGCTTCAACGACGTCCTCGTCCGCATCGAAAACGGCCCCACCCACTGCGTCTGGAGTGTCGTGCTCTGCCCTCCAGAAATGCTGGGCAAGTGAATCGGCTCTTTGACAAATAACCGAAGAATGTGAGCTACCTTCCAAACGTTTCCGAAATTAACTCGGGGGTAAGAACTTCTGCGATATCTCCGAACGCGAGTGATTCCGTATTGAGCACCAGCACCTGATCGAAAAGTTCCTGGGCGGAGCCGAGTTCGTGGTGGGAGGCAATGATCAAGCGGCCCTCCTCCGCAAGTTTGGCAAGAAGATCGCCAAGAAGGACCGCTGCATTGCGGTCGAGGCCGGTAAATGGCTCATCGAGCAGCAGGACATGCGCTTCCTGCGCGATGGATCGGGCGAGAAACGAACGCTGCTGCTGCCCGCCGGAAAGCTCCCGGATTTGCCTATCTTGAAGGTCAAAAAGGTCCAGGCCTTCCAGTGCTCGATCCACGGCAGCTTCGTCCTCCTCAGAAAATTTTCTCCACCAACCGGTCTGCGGATAGCGACCCATCTCCACCAAGCCCCTAACAGTGATAGGAAACGACCAGTCGATCTCCTCGCGCTGTGGCAGATATGCAAATTCGCGGGACCACTTTTTCACCGGGGCATTCCTCCAACGAATCTCACCGGAGGCCCGAGGGACTAAGCCAGCGATGGCTTTAAGAAGTGTCGATTTTCCCGCTCCATTCGGCCCGATCAGCGCGACTCGATTGCCGCAGGAAGTCGCCATGGAAACATCCCGAAGAGCCGGAATTTCCCGATAGAAAACCGATAGTCCGTCGATCACCAGTTCGTGGTGATGCCCATGATGCGCGCAGCTTTCGTGGCCGGCATGTAAGATCTCTTCTTTCAAAATGGTAGCTCCACAAAATCCTCGATAGCCCCGTCCGCGTCGAACACATGGGTGAATGTAGGCTTCCCGTCCGTCTCCAGAACCAGCTTCGCGAAACGCCTGCCCTCTGCATTTCCTTCCCACTCTATCGAGAGATCCAAAATCGCGCCCTTGGTGGCAATCTCCAGCTCACCGGAATATTGCCCCGGAGAAATCGGAGTCGGTTTTATCTCCCTATCTCCCGCCCCGATCACGACAGATCGAGCGGAGGCAGAAAGGTCCAGATAGTATCGTGCGAGCAGACGATTTTCCGCGACGATCGGCTTAGGATCCGAGATCTGAGTCGTTTCCCCCGGACCAGCCGTCAAGCGTATGAAGCCCAAACCCGATGCTAAAATCAGAACGAGAATCAGAATTGTCCGAATGATGGGAGAACCTCTCACGCAAGTAATATGCGGTAAGGGATCATGACTGACAAGTGCGCAAACCCCAGTTTCAGGGGTAATCCACGCTCACCAGTTTCCAACCATTCGCCGACATTCCAGCCTCGGCCGCATCGGAAAACAGCCCGGTGTGGATCAAGGTTTTGGATGGCGCAGAAATGTCATCCCTGCTGGCAAAAGCCGCGACTTCCGCTGTCCAAGTCACGTAATCGACCGGGACCGCCACGTAGAGATCTCCACTTGCAGAAAGGGCGGACGGCAGTCTACCGACGACTTGCAGTGAATCGAACGTTGCCACAGGAACGCCTCGACCATCGGTGAGAAGCTCGAGCGAGCGCACGAGAAAATTCGCTTGCTCTGCAGCCTCGCAACGGTTCGCAAGTGCGATGACTTCCGATGCGCCTTTGCCTCCGGGCACCTTCCCGAGACAGGTCACGATGCGGTGACGTCGGGTGGTACTAAGGGCCACATTGATCTGAAAGTCACGAATCAACTCCTCAGAGACACCCATCCCGGAAAGCACCTGCCGATCGCGCAGTGCGAGCTCCGATTTTGTGAGCGCGTAGGTTTCCTCGGGCACACCAATCATATTTGTCGCAGTCAGAGTGACTCCAGCAGACGCGACAGCAGCACCAATACGAAGGGGCAGGCCACCCGCGAAAAATGCCCATGTCACCTTGTCCATTTCCTGCTGCAAACGGAGGTTGTCCGAGTAGGGATCAACCCCAAGTTGCTTCGCGGTATCGAGCTTCGCCTTATCGAATCCGGCTGCATTCTTCGCCGCCTCCCCGATGCCTCGTCCGACCTCACCCGCATCCGGTCGAGGCCCTTCGCCCGTGGCTCGATCCGAAATCTTCTGAGCACCACGCTCGATGGATGAGCCGACTTTCCCGAGGAAGTGACCAACAGTCTTCGGAGCCTGTTTCACAGATTCCACCGGATCATCGATGATGTTTTTCACAGCGTCAATCGGCTGCGTGATTGAGCGCTTCAGTCCTTCTGCGAAAAGGTCGCTCTTGCTAGTGGCTACGAGAACCTTGATCGCCTCTGCCTCCGAAATGCGAGACTTTACCTCTGGTACCCCGATGGCCGAGAAGGTGCCAAAATCGGTATCAATTTCAAAGTGCGCCATATATCCATCCGTCACGACTTGATCGCGCACACGAAAGGAGGGCCCCTGCAACAGGGAAGGAGGAAGCATGTCGGAGGCCTTGATCACAATGCCACCTTCATCAGGAATCGAGGGTGCCACTTGGGCGGCGAGTGAAAGCGAGGTCGCGAGAAGCGCGAGAGTTGTCAGGTATTTCATAATATTTCTTCGGATTACGGGTGTTTAGCGGCGGATGTGTTCCTTGGAAATGCGTTTCACTTCCGCCATCGACCAAGTGCGAAGGCAAAGAATAAGCGTCGCCAATTTCACCGTCGAGCCATCGGTATGATGAAGAACCTAACTCTTCTTGAAAACCAGGCCAGGTTCGCCATCAGGTGCGCCGACAAGTGTGAAGTCCATCGTGCTCTTTCCGTCCAGACTCACGACAGAGACCATCTGAGAGTCGTCGGTGGTCATCACGAGCAGTCCTTTGTCATCCATTCCGAAAGTGCCTTTGAGTTCAGTGGTGTCCTTGCCGTCATTGAAGCTCCAGATAAAATCTCCGGATTCCTCCATCGTGAAAGTGATCTTGCCATTGCCCTGATTTGAAGTCCAAGTGCCGACAAGTTCCTGAACAGGAATCGGTTCGGGAGCAGGTTCTGGCGCTGTTTCCTCCTCATTATCGGTCGCGGGCAGGGAGTCCTTCGTGAGATCTCTGAGTTGACGTGAGACACTGTCAGCGGGTTGCAACTTCGTGACCGTTTCAAACTGATCATAGGCCTGCTGCATGTGATCGCACACCATGTAGTGGTAACCGAGAAGGAAGCGAGCGTCCGCGCTTTCCGGCTTACCTTTAATGTATGCTTCCAGCTTGCGGAGTTGGTCGTTGTAGGTATCGGTAGCACCATAGAAACCCACCATCGTTTCCCAGCCCCAACCGGGCCCCGATGCGAGGATTGGATTGAGCACGCCTGCGGCGTCCGAATATTTTCCTAGGGCGAAGAGAACCAGCGCACGGTATTCGTGGATGGTCACATCTCCCGGCGTGTATCCGAGGGCAACGTCCACAGTGGACATTGCTTTCACATAGTCTCCAGATTTGAAAGCCTGACGGGATTCTCCCAGCGCTTCCGCCGACTTCGTTTCGGCGAGGTCCGCCTGTTGGTCATCTCCGGGAGGAATATCCGCAGCCGCAACTGCAAGCGGCTGGCTATAATCGATACTTGATTTCGAATCGCCATACACCACCACGGGGGCGGGATAAGGGTTGGTGTAGGTGTGGTATCCCATATCGTAAATCATTGCTCCAAAGCTCCATGCCGCGATGCCCCACATAAAGCCTGCCGCAAAATCGTTGTCGCTGTAATACCAGCGATGATGATAGTGATTATTCCAGCCATAATTCCAATGACCGTGATGCCAGCCATGGCTTTGATTTGCTCCCCACCACGGTCGCCCACCCCAGTAATTTGGACGTAGGGCGAAGTTATTGTTATTCCTAAAATTGGCATCGATCTTGATATCGTTTCCAATATTGATGTTGTTGCCCCAAACGCTGTTGCGACCGCCCCATTTATTGCTATCCCAGTCGCGATTGCGACCTCCCACGTTCGCCGGGCGAACGAGTCCGTTGTTGCGTTTATTGACGTTGACGCGGTTGATATTCACATCGCCGTCGCGGCCACGGATATTAACTCGATTTCGGTCGCCGTTTCCAATCCGGTCGCCATTCCCTATCCGATTCACATTTGCGGTCCGGTCGCCGTTTCCTTTGCCAATGTTGTTTCCGATTTTGTCTCCATTGCCCTTGCCGATGTTCGAGAGGTCACGATCTCCGTTCCCTAGATTCGGGCGATCCCTTCCACCGTCGCCTAGGCCAGGCTTATCTTTGCCAGGCCGGTTCGGGTAACTGACCATACCGGGCAAAGTCGCAGGCCGTTCCTTGCCGGGACGATTTATCTCCGGACGGCCATCCGGACGGTTAGGACGAGAATCAGGGAGGTTCGGACGATTCCCATCTGGTTTCGAGATCGATGGGCGCTCCGGATTATTGGGTCGCTTGATATCTGGTTTTGAAACCGATGGGCGTTCAGGTCGATTGACGGTAGGCTTCTTGATTTCAGGACGCGACGGACGACTGACTGAAGGTTTGCTTTCTGGCCTCTGAACAGGTCGTGCCACCGGCTTTGGAGCAGGACGTTTGGTCGGACGCGAGACCTTCGACCCTGTCATGGGGGAGCGCTTCGGAGGCGAGGGTCGGCTATGGGACACTTTGCCCCCCCTGCTACCACCGCCTCCACCTCGCTTGCCTCTGGCATCAGCTAAGGGGGCGATCAGTGCGAATCCGACCAAACATGTGACAAGTATTGAAAAAGTTCTCATGGCAATTGGTTTCCTAGGTTTTATTTTTCTGTAGGTGATGGAGCAGGCGCGCGGCGCACGATCCGAAAGTTGTTATCATCCAGTTTTTCTCCACCGATCATTCGATCACGGGCGCTCCAGATAAGTGAGTTATCTTCATCAACGATCAGCGACTGATTCGCGCTCATTGCCTCACCATCACCTGTGGTGCCCTCTGTGCGGACGAGGTATCCGCCCTCCACCGGGATCCAATCCGCCTTTGAAAAGCCTCCCCCGTTGTCAAACGACCAGCAGGTAATTGTCTTTTTCGCAGCATCCCACCCAAAACGCATCTTGGTTTCGACCGGTTCCGCATCCGTGATCTCCGCGAGCAATTCTCCAGCGAGATATTTTCCGGTCGAGTCCCAACCGAATGCAAAATCGAGACGAAAACCATTGTTTTGCGCCGTCCACTCACCTTTGAGGAGGTTCGCCAAATCTTCGAGATTTCCCTCGGCACCAGTCACGTCTTCCAGCGTTCGGCTGCTTGCAATTTTCCAATCCCCTTCCCCGTTTTTGGCGAGAACCGCCGAGTAGGCGACCGATCTCGGTGCGTCTGTATCCTCGTCCACGGTGAAGTGTGCCATTCCGTCCTCAACCGCAATGCCTGGACCGACGATGCGGACAGAATCAACTTCGATAGCAACGGATGCAAAATTCCCTTCGGAAAAGACATTTTCATAGTGAGCCTTGATCTCGTCAGTTCCGCTAATGACATCCTCCGCGCGTCGATCAATAATTTCGCCCTCCGGAGTGAAAAGTTTTGAGAGTGCCGCAGCGTCCTTGGCATTGTAGGCAATGACAAAAGCCTCGGCGGATTTTTCCAATCCAGTGATGTCTTCAGACGATTCCTCGGCCCGCAGGCAAGAGGGATTGAGCGTCGCGAGTGCGAAAGCTGTGATGGCGATATGTTTCATATTCCTTGGTTTTGAAATTTGTATGGATGCGGTTCAGAACTGATAGATAGCATTCGCCCAGATATAGTCTCCTTCAAGTCGTATTTCGGGTTCAACATCGGAAAGCCAGCGAATTTTCACCCCTAGGTGCGATTGTTTAGTAGAGAAAAGAATGGTGAGCCCTAGGTTGTAATGCCGCCGGTTAGCGGATTGCTCCACCGTCTAAGAATCGAATAGTAGAAATCGCGCCCCGCTGCAATGAAACCAAAGCTCTACTGATGGAGTAACAGTCGGTCGAAGGATCGCGGATCCACGCCACCCCTCCGGCGACTAGGAACCCGGTAGGAACGAGTAGTCCGGCGCGGTCAGGCCCTTGAGTTCTTCACCTGCTTTTTGCTCAACGAGAGGGCGGGCGAGCATCTGCTCGTAGATCTCGATGTAACGGCGGGCGACTTCCTCGTGACTGAATTCCTTTGCGCTCTCCTTGATCACGCGGCGGATCTGCGGGTCCTTCGTTTCGGAAGGCAGGGCGTAAAAACGCACCGCTTCATCGATCGCCCAACGCAACGCGTCGGGATTGTAGTCGTCAAAGCGGAAACCGTTTCCGGTTGCACCCTCGATATCCATCGGACGGATGGTATCGTAAAGTCCACCGGTGCCGTGAACCACTGGCAGTGAACCATACATCGGAGCTGTCATCTGCGGAAGGCCGCATGGCTCAAAGAGCGATGGCATGACCATAAAATCGGAAGCAGCGTAACCGAGACGGGAAAGCCTTTCGTCAAAATCCACAATAGCCACGCGTTTCCCAAGATCGAAATCCAAGATAATATCGCGGAAATGCGTTTCGTGAGGACCGTTGGCGACAACAGCAAATTGCATCCCTGAATCCCAGTAGTCTGAAATGGTTTTGTAGAGAATATCGGTGACGAGTTGAGGCCCTTTTTGCACCGGATCAAGCCGCGAAGGCCAGAAGAACAAAGGGGCATCGGGATTCACTTCCAATCCCATTTCGTGCTGAAACGCCGCCTTGTTGGCACGTTTTCCTTCACGGAAATCCTTGTGACCGAAAGTCTGGACAAGCGAGTTATCGATACGGGGATCGTAGGACGCATCAGGAGCATTGAGAATTCCCGAGGCACAACCGGCATGATATTTGTTCCGAATTTCCTCACGTACCGACCAAGGCACTACTGGATGCCAACCTTCCACGATTTCCCACAGGAAACGAGGACTCACCGTGTTGATGAAGTGGGAGGCGAAAATACCCGAGGTAAGAAGGTCAACCGGCACGTTTGAGCGGGCGTGATCGTAGCCCCAAGGATTCTGAGAGAAAAACAGGTTCATCCAGAATTCCGCCGCATCAATTCCAGTTTCTTCCGCCTGGGCGAGACTGACCTGGCGCGTGTGAATATTGTGGACGGTGAAAAGGCTCTTGATGCCGCGGCGTTTCGCCATCGCCGGAATCAGAGCAGTCATCCAGTCGTTGCAGTGAATCAGGTCCGGTCTAGCCTTTGGAACGATATGATTGATCACCTCGCGCTGGAACACCATAGCGATGCGCATGGCCTCATCCGAATGGTTGCTGTAAACCCGATCCCGGTAGTAAAAAATACGATCCTCTGCAAGGTGGATGTGATCTTCTGGTAGGACCTCGTGATATTTCTTCAACTCCTTCTCATGGAGATTGAACACATCGCCTTGAAAGAGTTTCCGATAGTTCGGCATCGCCACATGGACGTCAGCACCGAGGTTGAAAAGCGCAGAGACCAGAGACGCGGAAACATCGGCCAGACCGCCGGCTTTCGCGGACATGCGCTGGGCCATGTTGCCCATTCCGGAGGGGAGATACGTGATTTCCGGAGTTACGATGAGAATCCTAGGATTGGTTTGTTTGGTTTTTTTTGCCATGGGATGAGGCTGGTGGGGAAAAATTCTTAATGTTCTATCAGAGTTAGGCTGACACACACTCCCAACGATGGCGACACCTATCTGGTTAAACCTCCACTTTTTCCTCATCTTTTCCTCCGATCCGAACAGGAACAGCCTCACAGAGATCCTTCCATCCGGGGAAATTCCATCGATTGGGGAATCCGGCGCATTGGGCGGGTTTTACCGGGTGGATGCGGCAGCCGCCGCCCTCAAGCATCACGCACTCGTGGTTGTCTTTTTCTAAAAGGGAAAGCCCCTGACGGTTCGTCCGCAAGCGGGTGTAAACGGCGATAAATTCGGATTCAGAAATTCCAAGGAACTTGGCGATCTTGGCGATCTCGCCCTCCTCGATTCTCACGTCGCCCGGCCATTTGCAGCATGCGGTGCATCGCTGGCAGACGTAGTTCACGTCCGGCTCTAGAACTGTGTGATCGTTTCCTGGACTACCGTGGCTGGGGCCGTTCACTCCAGTCGCTGGTAGTAGTAATTCACCCGGCCTTGGAACCATTTCCATTTTCCGCCGGGCCTTCCGTTGTCCAATAGGAAGTGTGGACAGTTCTTGTTCGGCGGAGTTTTACCCCGCCGTGGCCAGTGATAATGCGGAACCACATTTTTCAGCGGGATCCCGTGCTTTTTCATTAACACCGCAGTCAACTTCGCCGTGCGCTCGATCGTCGCACGCTTGTCCGAGCCACGCTCCTCGCACATCTCAATCCCAATCGAATACAAGTTCCCCGGACCACTGAAATCCGCGTGCTCTCCTTGCTCCGAAGTCGGCATATGCTGGATCGCCATCCCTTGGTCCACAGTGAAATGCCAAATCAGGTAGCCGATCCGATTGCCGGTCCGACTTTTCCGCGAGCGCAGAGCCCCCCGCTTCAGAGCCAGTGAGTGCCGCTCCGCCCCGGCGGTGTAGTTCTGCGTGCTGTGAATGGTGATATACCGCGGTCTCATCGGCCGAACAACCTTCCGCCCATGAGTGCCGCGCGGGACCATATCAACCTTCAGCCGCACCTCCCGCATCATCGTGGACGTCGAGATCTTCGCCTGCCCTTTCGCGGCGGCACCTGTCGGAGGGCCAGCGGGGGAGCAGCGGATTCCCGCGATTGCGATCAGGACGAGGATTACAAGGGGAATCAGGGCACGCACGATTGGAGTGTAGGCAAAAGCGGTGAATTGTGAAGAGAAACCATGAAAAGTCGCATCGATAGGATCCCACGACCTCACTCACCCACCCCTTTACGTTTGCAGGAAAAAACATTCGAGATAGTCTCCCGCCAGCTGTTCGCCACTCGTTGAATACCATCCATGAAATCACATTTCCTTTTTCTCTCGACTATGCTTCTCGCATCGAAAGTCGTCTTTGCGCTGGAGCCCCGTGGATTCGTCGAGGACGAACAAAACTTTTTGCGCAGCGCTCTGATTGTCGAAGAGAAGTCGCTGAATCTCGTTCGGCGTGGCGCGCTTTTCCCACTTGGTCACGGACTATGGACCTGTTTCGATCCCGACCTCCTGCGTTACGCCGCGATCTGGAAAGTCCCCGAAGGCGAGTCGCCGCTCACCTTGGATTCCATGGCGGGCGTTTCCTATCCGGACGAAAAAGCAAAGGCTGACAAAATCCCCGCTCTCCGTGGTGAACTTCTCGCATCCTCTCCCGAACTCCCCGGCGTCGGACTCAATAGCCTCCCTAGCGAAGATCCACGGCAAGGCGAACTCCTAGGCAAACCCGGAAAGGTCGGCCCCCTTCCTTCCGAAGAGTTCCGCTGGCAAGGCCTCACCCTACGTGGAACGGGTGTCGTGCTCAGCTATCGGGTAGGTGATCGTCAGATTCTGGAAACCGTTCGCGCCCATTCTCCAGCCCTGACCGAACGGATCATTTCCGTATCCCCAGGAGAGAAAACGATTTCTCTAAAACTCAGCGGTGAGTCAGGCAAAACCTCGGGAAGTGGAGTTCGCCAGAATGTTCTGTTGGATGGGTCGGAATTCCCGCACCTCAAAATCGCTGGAAATGGAAGATACAAAATCACTTCGAGCGTCACTACCGGCATCGCCCTTCAGATCGCGCCGAACAAGCAGGCCTCCCTGTTCCGAATCCTCCGCTCTTCCGAGGAAATCGGAAAAGAACCAGAATTCACAGGATTGCCCCAAGCACAACCGGCCACACCCGTTTTTCCTAACAAAGTTTCCGTCACCTCCCCTACCTCAAAACCCACCAAAGCCCAAATCGCCAGCCGCGAAATCAAACTTCCTACCAACAATCCGTGGAACCGCGCGATCAGGCCGACCGATATCGCGTTCCTATCAAATGGCGATGCCTTGATCACCACCTTGGACGGCGATATCTGGAGAGTCGCCGACATTGAAAAGCCTACCGCCACATGGACCCGGGCTGGCTTCGGAATTTTCGAACCCATGTCGATCGCGACAAATGAAAGAGACGAGATCTTCGTGCTAGGTCGCGATCAGATCACGAAACTCGAAGACACCAACGACGACGGATATTTCGACAACTACATCTGCGCCTCAGACGCTTTCCGCCAAACCGCCCACACCCGGGACTACGCCACCTCGCTGGAGATCGCTCCCGACGGTTCATTTCTCATCGCCCGCGCCGGACTGGCAGAATTTTCAAAGCCCGAAAGCAACGAAAATGCGAACGACCGTGGCTCCATTCTGAAAATCTCCGCCGACGGAAACTCGATCACCACCTTGGCCGATGGCCTGCGCGTCCCCTTTATCGGCCTACGCGCCGACGGAGCCATTTTCTCCTCTGACCAACAGGGTAACTTCATCCCTAGCTCTCCTATCCACCTAATTTCCGATGACATTCCATTTCTGGGTTACGACTCAGCCGACTTCAGGAAAAAGAAAGATCCAAAGCCCCCGCTACTATGGTTCCCATACCAGATCAATCGATCCTGCTCCTCCTTTGCCACTCTCCCGAAAGCTTCCTTTCCCTCACTCGCCGAACAATTCGTCCACCTCTCATGGAGCGGTCGCGTCTTCGCGATCATGACTCCGGAAAACTCTATTCCCTTCGCGTGGAAACTCCCCGTCGATTTCGATTTTCCCATCCTGGGTGCCGCCACCCAACCCACAACCGGCAAATTCTTCGCCACTGGCATCGGAATCTCAGGCTACAAGCCAACCACTCCCAGAGAAATCGGTATCGAGGAAATCTACGAACAATCACCCATTGCAGCTCCCGAAAAAATCGAGATCGAACGCGACCGTATCACCGTCACATTCCAGACTCCCCTCGCCCCCGGAATCAGCGTGATCACTCCCAGACCCGAGCTCGATCTCTGGAATATCCGTCGCACAAAAAACTACGGCTCCGGTCACTTCCGCTGGGACGGCAAACCCGGCGAGCATTCGGTTCCAGTCGAAGAACTCGTGCTTTCTCCCGATGGGAAATCCGCCGAGCTGAAAATTCCTGCCATTTTCAAGTCCGACATCCTCAGACTCCGAATCCATTTCAACGACACGGTCTCGGAGAATCCACCATACGATCTGGAAATCTACATAAGGCCAGCCCATCTCCCCGAACCCGGATCATCCGATCTCGCAAATGTCTCGAAGCGCGAAAGATCCAGAACCGTTTCACTTGTTCCCGGCGACTCCAAGCGCGGTTCCGTTCTTTTCAAGAACTACGGCTGCGTCGGCTGCCACTCCCTCGATGGCACCAAACTCACAGGACCGCCTCTCAATGGCGTCGCCACACGCCATGCTAAAGACCTCGAGGAGTATTTAAAAACATCCATTCTGGAGCCGACCGCATTCGTTACGGAAGGTTACGAAGCCTCCATGCCTGCTTTCGCAGGTGTCATTCCAGAACAGGATATCGAGCACCTCGTCGCTTATCTGAAAACACTCAGGTAGCCGCCCGCACGACCCTAGTCATTCCTCACCGACGAGGCCGATGTTTCATCATTTCCCTGACAATCACGATGGGTAATGCACCAAGCAACATACCTGCCGCTGCGATTTTCAATCCGGGAAACACCCTGGCCCGTCCGCTGAAAAGCCCTTTCAGTCCCTCGGCCACTACCTGCTCCTTTGGCACGTAGAACGACTTGTGAGCGGGCAAGCCAGTCTTGCTGCCTTCTCTCCGCGCCGCCTCTCCAAAGCCCGTCTTCACCGGCCCAGGGCAGAGAGACATCACGCGAATGTTTGATTCGCGCAGCTCGATGCGGAGCGCCTCGCTGAAGCTACTTACATAGGCTTTGGTCGCCGCGTAGACCGCGAAATCTGGGATAGGGATGACACTGGCGAGCGACGAGACATTCAGGATCGCTCCCCCACCTGCTTTTACCATGCCCGGCACCGCCAGGTGACTCAGGTGAGTCAGCGCCGTAATGTTCACTTTGAGCATCGATTCGAGGACGGCCCAGTCCGCAGTGAGGAATTCGCCGTAGTCGCCCAGTCCCGCGTTATTGATCAGCAAGTCCGGCAACCACCGGCGTTCAATTAGATTTTCCATCAGAGAAATCCGTTCCGATTCTTTTGAAACGTCCGCTGTAATCACCAACACCGCCATCGCTGGCACCGCCTCGCGTAACTGCGCAGCCAGCGATTCCAATTTCCCGCTGCTTCGCGCGACAAGCACCATTTTCTTCACCCTGCCCGCGAGCTGCCAAGCGAACTCCTCTCCTAAACCCGAGGATGCCCCGGTGATCAAAGCGCAGTCGTATCGATTTTCTTCCATGCCCGCAACCAAACCGCTCGCGCCCTGGGACGCAACCCTCCTTTCAAAAAAAAACGCGCCCTCCCGGAGCGGGATGGACGCGTTTTCCGAAATGATCGTAGCGGGTCAGGCCATTTGTGCCCCGTTGTTCTCGGGATTCACTTTTACAACCCGTAGCGGGAGGCGCATCAGCATCTCGCCATCACAGCCGATGTCGATGGAGTAGATCCCGTCCTCGGGGAAACGCAGACCTTGCAGGTTCATCACGATGTTCCGGGTAAGGAAGGGCACTCCCTTGGGAAGTTGCACATCGAACTCAGGCTCGATCGGCATGTTGTTCGGATCAAGCGAATCGCCGTCTTCATTGATGATATTGATGGAAAGCTTGTGGCGACCCACGTCTTCCTGTGTGAAGCAGAAACGCATCGCGAGCGCGCAAGAAGGATGCACCACCGGCAAAGCACGGGCGGCGAGAGTATCGAAAGTTCCGGAGATCACCAGCTTGCCATTGTAGTCGGCAGCGAAGTCGCAAAGTGTCGCAATTTGAATGTCCATATCGTAATTGTAGAGGTTGGATAAAACGCTAGCCCGACTGTGGGCAGCGCGCCCACTTGTGTATCCGCATGCCCCGGCGCGTAAAGCTCTCATTTCCTCTTGGGGATTTATCTCGCCCGCCAGTTGACATTTTTTCCCCGCACCTCCATAGCCAAGGCATGTCCACCGCGTTGCAACCTAAACCTAGGATCATCGGCCAGAAAGTCCGGGTCTGTATTGTCGCCTCGAAATACAATGAAAAATTCACCGACGCGCTGGTGGACAATGCCATCGAAGAGCTCGGTGAAATCAGCCCGATGGCGCGAATTGATCTCATCCGCGTCCCAGGAGCCTTCGAAATTCCCGTAGCGGTCGCCTCAGTGTTGGACCGCGAGTCTTTCGCATGCATCATCGCACTGGGCCTGATCATCCGAGGAGATACCGCCCATGCCGACCTTGTCGCCGCCTCCGTTACCGATGCGCTTCAAGGACTTGCCATCGAACACAAAGTCCCTGTCGTTCACGAGGTCCTTCTGGTAGAGGATGAGAAACAGGCGTATGCCCGCTGCATCGCCGCATCAATGAACCGAGGCCGCGAAGCCGCCCGCGCGGCAGCCAGCATGATCGATGTGTTCTCGGAAATCGAGAAGTCGATGCCCAAGATCGAAAAAAAGCGAACCAAGTAAGCAGATGCCAAGCCGCCGGCAAATCAGGGAAGCCACCATTCAATTCCTCTACTGCTCCGATCTCGAGGGCGGTCCCGACCCATCTGCCCTGCGCGAGCCTTTCTGGGAATTTCTCACGGAAAGCGACCGCCGAAACCTCCAAATCGCCACTTCTCGCACTGTCCAGCACCTTGCCCACGGTCGCGAGGGCAGGTTGGTCGAATTCGTCGAGCGCTCGCAATCCGCTTCCCCACACCTCGCCGCGTTTCCTCCGGCAGAAGAGCTAAGAAACATCCTCACCCGACTGCTTGCCCTCGAGTCCTCATGGTCGCTCGCTTTCACGAAGATCGAACGCATCCCAAAGGACGGCGACGACTCGGATGTGGCCGATGAACTGGAAACGGCTCTCGACGCTCTTTTCAAAATCGACCGGGACCTTGCCTTCCAGCGCTCAGTCTTTCTGAAATCTACGGCGGATTTCCCCTCACTCAAACCTCACCTTGAGGGAGTCGCTGCTTCCATTCGCAGGCTCCAGCGGATTTCCGACCGCCTCCGGATGGTGGAGGAACCCGAAAAATTCCCCGAACAAGCGGACTTGAGCAAACTCCGCCAATCCAAGGCGGACATCGCCGATCTCCGATCCAGCACCGACACGATCGTGGACGCTATCCTCGCCGCAAAGGATGGGATTGACTCTCGACTCGCAGCGATCCTAGAAAACTACGCTCCAGAACGCATCGATCCCGTGGATCGCGCCATTCTCCGCCTCGGTGCCTACGAGCTAATTTTCACAAAGACCCCCCCAAAGGCCGTCATCAACGAAGGTGTTGAACTCGCCAAACGCTACGGAACCACGGATTCGAAACGTTTCGTAAACGGCCTGCTCGACAAGATTTCGCGCAGCCTCAGCGCCTAACAAGCGAACCTTTTCTGGAAAATCGGTGAAACATGCCGAAATTCCGTGCCGTTATCTCTTTTCCGTTCGACGCACGCCCATCCCTTTCCATAGTTTCTGGAACTTTAAAGACCATGCTACGCAAAACCCTCGTAACCACCCTCTTCCTCGCCACTCCGCTTCTCGCCCAGCAAGGCAACCGCAAAGGCCACGACAATATGGAGCCCGTCGTCCCCGCAGACCTCGTCCCACCGGCCCCCGTCCTCTCCCCTGAGGAAGCCATGAAAACTTTCGAAATTGCCGATGGCTTCACCATCCTCCCCTTCGCCACCGAGCCAATGATCGAAAAGCCCGTCGCTCTCGATTACGATCCCGCCGGCCGCCTCTGGGTATGTGAAATGGTCGGCTACATGCTCGATATCAACGGCAAGGACGAGGACAAACCTTGGGGACGCATCGTCGTGCTCGAAGATGCCGACGGGGACGGAAAGGCCGAAAAGCGAACCGTTTTTCTCGACAAGATTCTCCTGCCACGCGCCATCGCAGTCTATCCCGACGGAATTCTTTTCGCAGATCAGGAAACCCTGCGTTTCATACAACGTGATGGACTTAAGCCTGTGGGAGAGCCGGTCGTGGCCGTTGACAACTACATCGAGGGCGGCAACGTCGAACACCGCGCCAACGGCCTCGTCCGTGGTCTCGACAATTGGCTCTACAACGCAAAATCCGCCCAACGCATCAAGCGCGCCGGCGACAAATGGATCGTCGAGTCCACCCCATTTCGCGGCCAGTTTGGGGTCGCATTCGATAACTACGGACGCATTTACCACAACCACAACTCCCAGTTTCTCATGGGAGAATTCGTCGCCCCCAATCTACTAGAAGGAAACCCTGCGTTGAACACCAAGGTTTCCAGCACGGAGAAAATCGGATCGAACAAACCTTTCCCCATCCGCGTCACCCCTGGTCTCAACCGAGCATATATTCAGAAATCCAACGGCTACGGCTCCGACACCCTCGACCCGAAGACCTTCAAGCTCATCTCCTGCACCGGAGCCTCCGGAATGGCCATCTACCGTGGCACGAACTTCCCCTCCGAATGGGTCGGAACAGGACTCATCACCGAGCCTTCCATCAATCTCGTAAAAGCCATCGATATCAGCGAATCTGGCACCAAACTCAAGGGTGACCACACTTACAAGGACAAGGAGTGGCTCGCTTCTACCGACGAGCGCTTTCGTCCTGTGAACATCTACAATGCACCGGACGGCAGCGTTTACGTCCTAGACATGTATCATGGCATCATCCAGCACAAGACCTACGTCACCTCCTACCTGCGCGATTATTACGTATCACAGGGGCTCGACGGACCCGGCACCGGCCACGGGCGCATCTACCGTATTTCGCATAAGGACGGGAAAGTAGAGCAGGTCCCAGACATGGACACTCTCTCCAACGAGGAGCTCGTGAAACTGCTCATCCACCCGAACGGCTGGCACCGAGATATGGCCCAGCGAGTCCTCTGCTACCGTGAGGCCGATGCCGCCACCCTCGCCCTCTTAGAGAAACTCGCAGGAATGGAAGACTACCCGCTTGGCCAGATGCACGCGCTCTGGACCCTTGAAGGCATGGGCAAACTCACCGCCGCTCCCATCGCCACCGCGCTAAAAGCGAAGGACAAGAAAGTCGTGGTATCCGCGCTCTGGGCCGCGAACTCCCTTACCCATCCAGAATTACTCAAGCTAGAGAATCAACTCCTTGATCTCAAACCAGCCGATGAGGAAGTCACAATCTACCTTACTCGCGCGCTCGGCCCCGCCGCCACCCCCGCTGCCTTCGCGAAAGTCAACGACCTCGTGAACGGCTCGAAATCAAAATTCGTCAAAGCCGCAGCTTTTTCCGGTCTCGCCAACCGAGGCACCGCCTTTAAAACCGCCGTCGGCGACAAGCTCAAGGATAAGGACCTCGCCGGATGGATCGAAAAAGCCGCCCAGAAAAAAGGCCCTGTCGGCCCCTCCCTCAAAGGCGAAGCACTTGCCTCCTTCGAGCGTGGCAAAGCCCTTTTCCACGGAGCCGCCGCCTGTTTTGGATGCCATGCACCAGATGGTGCAGGCGTTCTAGGTCTCGGACCCCCACTCGACGAATCCGAATGGGTTACAGAAAACGAAGAGGTTTTTGCGAAAATCCTGCTCCATGGCATAACCGGCCCCATCACCGTCAACGGGACCAAATACGAGACCCCGGCGGAAATGCCAGCCCTCTATGTGAACCCTATGTTCACGGATGAAAAAATCGCCGATATCATGACCTACACTCGCAACGCGTGGTCAAACAAAGCCGCTCCTGTCTCTGCGGACCTTGTCAAAAAACTCCGCAAAGATACCGCGAATCAATCCGGTCGCCCCTACACCGCGCAGGATCTGAAATAGATTGCGACTCTCCTGCGCCCAGCGTTTCCTCCCCGGTTTCCTGACGGCAAATGTACCTCTAGAAAGCGCCCATCAGGATTTGGGAAATCTGGAGTGCGGCCCGCATGACCCCGCTATCGATAAGAGGGGCTTGCGTCGCAGGGTCATAAACAGGTGTCCTCGTTCCCGGCTTGAAACTCCGCACCAACAGGCGCCAAGCCCACCAACCCAAAAGCGGAGGCGAGCTATCCGTAATCCAAATCAACCGACTGGAGATCTCGATGCCTTGAGTTCACCTGGCTCGCTCAGCGGCTGCACATCCGGTACTGATTCGCCGCGGGCCTGCAAGAAATGATGACTCGCGCGCAACTTGAGAGTCCCGAGGCAGAGATCTGCAAGCGGCAGAACCACATTGAAATTCTTATGCATATACCTGTGGTGAAGCAGATGATGACCGTTGAGACGGCGGAACCACCATGGCTTCTCAACTCGCCGAGACTTCGGCAAATGCATGCACCAGTGGATGTATTCGTAAAAGCAGTAGTAGAACGAAAATGAAATGAACCCACCGAGAGTGAAGCCCCATTCGCCGATCCCCCATGAAAGTAGTGCGAAGGGAATCACTCCGATCGCGACCAACACCGGACCATTCCACCACGCCATCGGAATCGTCTCCTTGTCCTTCTCATCGATCAGGTGATACGTGTGGTCGGCTTTGAAAGTCTTGTGATGCACGACCGCATGCGCCTGAAAGGGGTATCGGAATTTCCACAACGGACGGTGCATGATGTATTTGTGAAGAGTCCATTCGAAGAACGAAGCAAAGACGGTGCCGAGGGTCATGCCTGCTAGGCACCAGAGAAAAATATGCAAAATGTTTGGTTGTTTGGGGTGTGGAGAACCGCTGCATGTATCCGCCTTCATTCGCTTCCACAAGCTCTATCCGAAACTTTCCCCTAGTGCGCACACCGTTCGAACCTCAACATGGCGCACACCTCACTCATGAATTCTCACCCGAACGATCCTCTCCACGGCTACACGTTAGAAACCATCGTGACACGTCTGGTTGAGGAATATGGCTGGGACGAGCTTGCGGATCGCATTCGGATCCGCTGCTTCGCAAACGATCCCTCCGTGAAATCCACCTTGAAATTTCTCAGAAAAACTCCGTGGGCGAGGACGAAAGTTGAATTCCTTTTCATAGAAACCCTCGAACGCCAGCAAAGAGAGATGTGACCGACCACGGAATCTCCAACGCCCTAGACTTTCCCCAAAACAATCCTGAACTCATACGTCGGCGGCTCTTCAGAAATCAAATTTGCAATCAAAGACTCTCGCCCCTCCTTCGTTTCCTTCTTTAGAATCAAATCCTTGTCATTGAGCACTTCGCCGGGGAAATACATCTGCGTGGTGAGCTCGGTGTAACCTTTTTTCGTCACCTTGAAATGGATGTGTGGTGGCCTGTTCCAGCCTTCGGACGCCGGGTAGGCTCCGGGTTTCACTGTCTTCACTTTGAACTTGCCGTCTTTGCCACTCGATAAAATCGCCCAACCTTGGAAACTAGGATCGAGAGGTGCCGGATTCTCGTCATGCGGATGACGGTAGCGACCAGCGGCATTTGCTTGCCAGAGATCGACCGTCGCGTCCTCGACAGGATTTCCCTCCGTGTCCCAGACAGAACCTACAATAAAGATCGCGTCGCCCTTCGCCGCCCCCTCCAATCCCTCGATCTTAGTCAGGTCGAAATCTTTGTCCTTCTGTACAACCACTGGATAGAACGGCCCCTCGGTTTCTGTTGGCGTCCTTTTGAGTTCCCCCGCACTAGCAACGGATGCACCCGCAACCGCTCCACCGGCGACACCTGTTCTAAAAAAATCCCTTCGTTTCATCAATCTTGTCTCTGGATGTGGTTCACTTGTCTTCCTGCATTGAAACCTTCTGTAGCTCCATCCTTGAGTCCTCGCCTTCTATGTATTCGAATTTCACCATACCGACCTCGGGATGATACCACATCAGATATTTGTCGTGTCCGAAGCGTCCGCCGCTCAGCGACTCGCTCAGAACCTCGATACGAATGGAATCGGGGAACCTTCCAGCAGGAACTTCGATATCCTCTTTTCCGATCACTCGAATCTCATGCTGCCCATACATCTGTTCCACCACTGGTTCTTCTCCTTCCTCTTTCCAGTTCGAAGTCGCTTTTGAGGTAGCACGGGTGGTTTCTCCAGAGACCAAATTCGTCGGGAGTTCCAAATAGTGTTCGCTATACTCGCTTCCACCAGCGTCCACCTCTCGAACAGAAATTAGATTCAGTCCTTCATCTAGAGAGTAATGATTCGTGAAGCGGTGAGGCTCCTCACCTTCATCTATGATCTCGGTCACGACATCAAAAGTCGCCTTCCCGCCATCCCGAACGATGTTCCCAGTGGTCAGCGTCATCGCCGACTTAGTTCCCCATGACGTGCCTTCGTAGGAAAGAACCATTCCGTCTTTCAAAGGGGAAAGTTGCTTTGCTGTAGCGAGAAGTTCGCCGTTTCCTGCCACCGGAGATGGCGTTGGCAATCGCTTCGGTTGATTGCCGAGGGACAAGGTAGCGCGAAGCCCGTCATCTAGGAATTTCAGGGAGGTACCAACGTTCTGAAATTCCATGATACCCTGTATCTTGGCAGATTCCGTTCTGGGTTTTGAGGGAAATCCGAAGGCGACGGATTCCATTGTCATCGCTTCGGGATTCCAGCGATAGCCTTTTCCTCCTGGGCAGAAAATATCCTCTCCGTAGTGGAGGAACTGAACTGCCAACGGATCCTTGTCTGCGAACTTACGGTGCCATTCGTTTAGGATGGGCAATGCCTTCCAGCTCTCCTGTTGCACACGATCAATAGCTCCCGCTGAGCCGAAGAACCCCGAGAGCCCGGCAAGAAACGCGGGACTAGTATCGAGCATCAGTTGCGTCGGAGGAGGAAGGAGATCTATTTCCTCCTCCGAAATCTTGTGATTCTCCCTAGAGATCGCCCGCAGCATCGAGTCCTCACGAAGCGTAAGGATCAACGCGCCGGGCTGGGTTGAATAATAAATATGAAAGTCCGAGCCCATCTCGTTACCTGTGAGCACCACATATGATTTCCCGCCTCTCTTGCGAGTCTCCCATTTTACTGAATCCGGTGCTGATGTCTCGACAGCATTTTTGATCGCGGTCATGAACAACGCCAACTTCAAGCGGCTGTTCGATCCGATGCGCAGAACTAGCGGAGTCGCGGTGAAGCGATCAAAATCTCCCTCCCCGGTCGCCTCCCAAAAAAGACTTTCTTCAAGATCCAGAGAAACCGAGCCGGTCATCCAGCCGAGTGGCTTTACATTTAGATCTGGTAAAAACTCGATGATTTGGCGGTCGTATTTCCCAAAAGTTTCACTCTTCGTATCAAGAGCTACAGCAGCATGAAAAAGGGATTCGTCCGAAACCCACCTAGCCATGTCACTGAGTTCAGCGTTCCCGCACAGGGAAACGAATTCCGAAAAATCGCTATCCACGCTCAGAGGCATCACACTGAGATCCAGCTCGAAGTCATCGCCATTGCTGCGAATGCGGATCGCAATGGGATCGAAGGCTTGGGCCCATCCGTTTTCGTATCCATTGCGCCAACGCTCGTAGGCTTCCTTCTCCGGCACCGTGACCGTATCGATTGCTAGCTCGGAGGCCGGCGTTACGAAATCCAACGACCCAAAAACTGAACTCCTAATACGCCCATCCTGCCAGACGGCATCCCCCAATAGCGGCTTGTATTCGTCGTTCACATCCTCCCCGGACAAGGCCTGCGAGGTGAGTTCTCCAAGTGCAGCCACCGCACGTGTTCGGCGGGAGGCGGCGATGCGCAGTTCCGGTCCGCCCCAGCGCCGTATCGTGGCATCAGAAAGGAAAATGAATGCGGTTTCATCCTCGGCGAGCGGGTAGCGGTGACGAAAAAATTTATATTCATCGGTCGCACCCAACGCCCCCTTATCCTTCTTCGCTACTTCGATCAGCCGTTTGATCTGCATCGTGGAATTCGAGACGGCCACCACTCCACCCATTCTCCAGACATGACTGGAGAACGCTCGGTCTTCGGTTTGGAAACTCGTATAGCTGTAGCCGTCGCCATCCCGCTCCGTTTCGGCGGCTCCGACTTTGGCCGCCTTGCTCTGGATGATTTTTAAAAGAGCTGTGTAGAGCACCTCCGGGGTGTCGCTCTCCATCACAAAGGCCACGTCGGTCCCTTGAGGAAAAAACGGATCACCACCAGTGATAGCAACACTCTTGGCAGGGAGCAAACGCGCGCCCACCGTGGGGACATCCAGTCCCATCTGGACTCGATACCGTGTTGCCAGGGTGCGGAACGGACTGCGCACAGAGTATGCTTGGGCCGCAGGTATAAACTGCTTTTCTGCACGTTCAATGAGCGCAAGTAGATCGGGAAGACTTTTCGCAAACGCCGCATGCTGGTCTTCCGGAATGGCGAGGGAAAGCGCGTCCACGCCCGCATCCCCCTCCGGCAAGCGTAATTTCCAATCGATCGCAGGCACTGTGATGCCTTTGATTTCCGTCAGGGGAATCGTCTCGCCATCCTTACCAGCGGAGAGGATGAGTTCCCGGTCGAGGGCAAGGTTCTCGGAAATCGCTCGCCCCCCGCTAAATATCCCGAAGCTGTCCTCCAATTCGCTTCGGCGCCAGTTCCGGTTGTTGGCAGGTTCTTCGCTTGGTCCTGCCCGGTGCTTGAACCAAGCCGTCCCGGGAAGATGGCCCTCCGAGAGCTGCTTATAGTGTAGGCCTCGGATTTCGCTGAAACGCTCTACGTTCGAAACCGTCTCATCGCTTGGCGTAAACGTAAATGCGAACCCTTGCAGCTTTTGCGCGAACCCTCCCTCGCCATCCGCTCGGAGATCCACGAATCCATTTACCGGTTGGTCGTCCTCCAGCTTGAATACCAGTTCGAATTCACCCTGTTCTCCCGACCAACGGTTTCCTCCCTCTGGAACTTCCAAGGCTGAATAGCACTCCGACAGACTCCTCACCGTCACGGCGGGATTCTCTCCGTTGAAAATACTCTGAATTTTAAAAGCCTTCTCCGCCACTTCCCTATCCGCACCAAAGTCCAGCTCCGACACCTTTACAGAATGATACGTTTGACCATGCAGCGACCGCACGTTCATCAGAAGCAAGAGACAGAAAAAGGTAAGGAGTTTCATCCCCCTACTCTCATCCCAAAGGGATCGAGAGGAAGTAAAATCTCGGCTTCCGGTTGATTGGACTTCCGAAAACCCTCCTAACGCTCGCCAATCACAGCTCTAAAGAACTCTTTCGGCTCGACTGTGGGAACCACAAATACGGCCGGACTTTCCGAATCGCGTGGAAGACCGTTATTGCCCTGTGCCGTCCACTCCCTCCACCCGATCAGATCTTCCGACGCCTCCAGAATCACCGACCTTCCCGGAATGGTAGGGAGTGTAAATTCCATGCTGTTGCCGAAAATTTTCATTTCCAGCTTAGGCGCTGTGTCGACTATTGTAGGATTCGTTCCGGCCAAAAACTCCTGCCAGTTTGTGCGCCCATCCAAGTCGTCATCAATCGTCTCTCCACCACCCACTGGCGGATCTCCGAAGAATCCCACCCGCCACTCAGCGTAGTCCTTGCGTGAAACCAATTCACCATTGATCCAGTCTGTTAAAAGCTGAACTCCCTCCTGATCCACCACGTTGGAAGCAATGGGAGGCATGCGCCCGTAGCCGTTGCGGGCGGCGGCGCGGTGCACGATGACGGAACGCTGATCGAGACCGGGGACGATGAGACGATCGTTCGGATGCTGAACTCCCCCTTCTGGCAAGCCGTTTACAAGTCCCGTTTCAAACAGTGGTAGGGATGTTCTCGCGTCCCATCCTACAGGAACGGTTCCGCTGTTGTTGTGGCAGTAGGCACAGTTCACGTCCAAATAAGCGCGGGCGCGTTCTTCCGGGGAAAATTCAGTTTCCTCAGGCGCGACGTGGCGTGGAAGAACCGAGGGCGGGGTATCCAGATTTTCCAAATAGTGGGCATCTTCAAGAAGCTTGATGAAATTTCCCCCGGTCCCAGCGATCGATCCCGTCCGATTGAGCTGGCGGGTCCGGAATGAAAGAGCGTGACCCGCCTGTGAGCTATGACAAATCGAACACTCGGCACGAGAAGGAATACGCCACCGCTGGTTGACCGTCATACCTGCTTCCGTGATTGCCAGATCGAATTCATCGCCCTCCGCAGGCACCAAGCTTGCTGAGGTTCCCGCCTCGTTCCATCGGTAGGAAACACCATAGTTTCCGCTGGCAGTGCGAACGATAACCCGGGTTTCCAAACGCTTTTTCGTTGCCGGATCTCCACGGATGATTTCGATATCAAAGTGTTTCACCCAGACCATGCCCTCAGGCAAAGACCAGTTTCCTTCGCGCGAAAATCCGATCAGTGCGTTGGGATCCGGAATCCCGAACCAGCGCCGTTTAAGCGCATGGTCCGACCAGAAAGGTAAGTTCACATCATAGGCGACGAGTCCGGGATTCGGAACAAGGCCTGCGGGATCCGCGAAGAGTCCGGTCTCGGCAAGAGTTGCTGGAAAATTGCCGGAGGTATCCTGTGCCACAAGACGGCGGATCTTTCCTCCTAAGTCAATGAGCAGCACGTCACCGTTCGATGGGTCGTGCCCGAATGAGGCGATGCTACCTTGCCCTCCGATCCGCGTCATGGTCGGAGTAGGACCGCTCTCATCGAGACTCCAGACATTTCCGGAAACAAAGTCAGCGAAGATGTACTTCCCGAAAAGTGAGGGAATGGAATTGCCCCGATACACCACGCCACCGGTGATCGAAAAACCTCCGATGGAATTGTTGTGGGGATAATCGATGACCGGGGGATGAGAGTTTGTCCAACCGGTCGGGCGTTGGTTCCACTTGATGCCCTCGTCAAAACCTTCGCGAAAAGCCCACTCGTAATTGCCGCCTTTGACGACCTTGTCCACCTCCTCGAATTTCCCCTGTCCGACATCCCCCAACCAAAGGGTCCCAGTATTTCTGTCGAACGAAAAACGCCACGGGTTGCGGAAGCCGACCGCATAAAATTCCGTGCGGACATTTGCCGTGACCACCGGCCCCCCGAGAAAGCCGGTTGCCCCGACCCAGGGATTATCAGCCGGAACTTCATACCGTGGGTTGCCATTTCCATCCAGGCGTATGGCCGAATGCGGGTTCGGACGGAGGTTTGCATCATCGGAACCGGTCCCATCATCCTCCGTGTAATCTTCGTCTTCCAAATCCACGTCGATTCGAGTGACCGATGACCAGAAATCCTTGTCGATCCGCTGACCGTTGTTGAGAGAATCATTCTGCCCGCCTTCATCGCCCCAACTCATGTAAAGGTAGCCGTCCGGACCAAAATGGATGTCACCGCCATTGTGATTGCCCGCCTCATTGCGCATGTCGATGAGGACGACTTCCGAGTTCGGATCAGCTTGGTTGGGATCGCCTGCTGAGGTGGTGAAACGCGACAGACGTTGATGTGCGGCACCATTGATCAGGACGCTGTAAACGATAAAAAACCGACGGTTGATCGAATAGTTGGGATGGAACGCCATGCTCAGCAGTCCCTGCTCGCTCCCCGTCGTCAGAGACTCTTCGGCGCGGTTGGCGATGATCGCAGATAGATTGAGGAACAGAGAACTACTGGAGGGAGACGCAAGGCTGGGGATCACGCGAATCTGGCCACCGCGCTCTACGACAAAAAGGCGGTCCGTTTCCCCGGGCGGACTGGCTACCGCCATCGGAGAGCTGAAACCGAGCGCGGGAAACGCATCGACAATGGCAATAGATTGCGCCGGCGGCTCGGCTGGCATCCGGGAATTTGCCAGTGGCAAACGCATGCCGGAGACAATCTCAACGGAGACGGTGGCTGTGCTCTCCACTCCGGAAAAATCGCGGATCCGGTAGGTAAAACTATCGGAGGTGGAGGCGGTGCCATTGTGTGAGTAGCGGATGATGCCGTTCGCAACATCGATTGCCGTGGTCCCGTTGGATGGATTGGAAACAATTTCCAAGGATAACAAATCAAGATCTTCAGCTCCGTTCGGATCCCGGTCATTTGCAGTCACTGGAATTCCTACGGTGCCGGAGGTACCAACCGTGGCGGAGTCGTCCGCAGCCTCTGGCGGAAGGTTCTGCATGGGGCTGAGCGCGGTGCCCGGGACATACGTGCGCGACTGACCGGGATATGTCCATGCCACCCCGAGGTTATCGCCTCCCCCACCCTCCTTCTGCAGGGCCTCGATGAAATAATATTCCCCAGCCATCAGCGGGATGGACACCGATTTCTGCTCGGGAAATTTCGTCCACTCACCGTCAGCGGTCCACTGTGGGATGGACGCGATCATCACCCGGTCCTCCGGAAAACGTGAAGTCGAGAGCCAGAGCTCGGCGTTGTCATCGGCATGGATTTCGAAAATGTAATTTCCCGTGACGGGAGGATGGATCCATCCGGAAACTCGCTGCCCGTAGCTGTCTCCGACATCAGTGGGCGAATGAAATTCCAGGAGCGTCGAAGTGCTGTCCGGCTGATCAGGGTAGGACACGAGGGAGGTCAGCGAGGAGACATCCGTCCCGCCCACACCGCTCCAAAAATCCCGGGTGATTCCGCCAGTGGTCGGCATGGCGAAACAAGGTTGGGCTGCTGCGACTAGGAGAAAGGCTAGGGTTTTATACATCGGACGAATGGGTAAGTAGATACGTGACGCCATTGTGACAGTCACCCGGAAGGGTAGCATCATCGGCGCACTCCGCCACCTTTCCGAAGGGTTTCTAAGCCGAGATGAAGGTTCACAAAATGAAAAAGCCGAACGGGTTTCCCCGTTCGGCTTTATGAGAGTCACGGGCCGGATTGCTCCGGCTCGCTTTGAATTTAGTCTTCGTCGCCTGGGCTCCACTCTTCGGAAGCGGCTGCGGCGAGGTTGAACGCTTGTTCGAGGCCGACCATCTCGGAGGATGGGCGGAGGGACTCGAAGCTGGCGCTTTCCTTCTTGAGCTGCTCTTCGGAGTAACCGACGGCTTTGATGGAGAGGCCGATGCGGCGCTCGACTTTGTCCACCTTGATGACGCGGGCTTCGATTTCGTCCGCCACCTTGATGACGTCCTTGACCTTCTCCACGTGATCCTCGCTGAGTTGCGAGATGTGGATGAGGCCGTCGATGTCACCTTCGAGCGAAACGAATGCTCCGAAGGATGCGATCTTAGCGACCGTGCCTTTCACGAGATCGCCGACCTTGAAGCGTCCGTCGATTTCGGACCATGGATCCCCTTCGGTTTGTTTGATGCCGAGGGAAACGCGCTGGTTGCCTTTGTCGATCGCGAGGACGATTGCCTCGATCTCGTCGTTCTTTTTGAGAACTTCGGATGGGTGGTTGATCTTGCGTGTCCAGGACATGTCCGAGACGTGGATCATACCGTCGATGCCTTCTTCCAGCTCCACGAACGCGCCATAGGCGGTAAGGTTGCGGACAGGGCCGGTGATCGTCGCGCCGACAGGGTAGCGGAGCTCGATCTCGTCCCATGGGTTGCCTTCGAGCTGGCGAACGCCGAGGGAGATCTTCTGCTCCTCAATGCTGATGCCGAGAACGACTGCGGTGATTTCCTGACCGAGTTCGAGAACATCGGACGGACGAGTGATGCGCTTGACCCAGCTAAGCTCGGAAACGTGCACGAGACCTTCGACGCCGCGCTCGATTTCGATGAACGCGCCGTATGGAAGGAGCTTGGTGACCTGACCTTTAACTTCTTGGCCGATCGGATACTTGCGCTCGATGTCTTCCCACGGGTTGTCGGACATTTGCTTGAGACCGAGCGATACACGCTCTTTCTCGCGGTCCACGTCGAGAATCACCACGTCAACCGATTGGCCGATGTGAAGAAGCTCGGACGGGTGGTTGATGCGGCCCCACGACATATCGGTGATGTGGAGGAGTCCGTCCATGCCCTCGAGATCGACGAACGCACCGAAGTCGGTGAGGTTCTTGATCGCGCCGACGACCTTGTCGCCGACCTTGACGGTCTGGAGGAATGCCTGGCGTTGCTCGGAGCGCTCGGCTTCGATGACTTCGCGGCGGGAGAGAACGATGTTCTTGCGCTCGTCGTTGACCTTGACGATTTTGAACTCGTAAACGTTTCCGACATATTCGGAGAGATCTTTCGGTGGAATGATGTCCACTTGCGAACCGGGAAGGAAGGCTTCCACGCCGACGTTGACGGTAAGACCGCCTTTGACGACTGCTTTGACTTTTCCGCGAACGAGGCCGCCGTCTTGATAGACTTTGACGATCTTGTCCCAGTTCTGTTTGTAGGCGGCTTTCTCCTTGGAGAGAACGACCATGCCCTCATCGTTTTCGAGGCGCTCGAGGAGCACTTCGATTTCGTCGCCGACTTCGATTTCCTCATCCTCGAATTCGTTGGATGGGATGGCGCCTTCGGACTTGTAGCCGATGTCCACGAGGACGATCTGCGGGCGGATTTCGAGGATGGTTCCCTTGACGATGGATCCTTCACGGAAATCCGTGAATTTGGAGTCGATCAGGTCGCTCAGCTCTTGGTTGGAGGATTCTGCGATGGCAGTACTCATATGGTTTGGTTAGTTGTTTGGTTAGTTTGTTTGCGTTTTCCTTCCGACAATTGCCCCGGAAAAGATGCGTCTGACGGGCACCGGGGCTCCAACCGCTCGTCAGACAAAAGAAAAACGGAGGGCGAACCTAATGATCCGCACTCCGTTTGCAAGACTAAAGACGCGCGATAAATCCTGCGTCCAAAAGCGTCCGCAACACCTCAGTCCACCTCAATATCGGTAATAGCGACCGCGCTTCTTGTAGTAACCCGAACGACCGCGGTAGTAGTTGTTATTGTAGTATTTCTTGTCGTTATTGTTGTTCGCAATTGCGTAGCCGAGAATTCCAGCAGCAGCCGCTCCTGCCACAGCGGCACCGGGATCGACTGACTGCTGTGGATTGCCGTAGGCATCGTAGGTGGTGGTGCAACTCGTGGAGGAGATCGCAAACGCAGCTGCGAGCATCAGTGTGAGTATCTTTTTCATAGTGTTTTTGTGACGTGGAACTGATTTTTGTTATTCAGATTCGATTCTGAGAAACGAATCTAGCTTCATTGCCTAGGGAAACTAACCAAGGAATCGTGCGCTGTCAAAAAAACGGTTTTGCCATCCTTCCCGCCAAAGCCAACGTTTGCCGTGGCTTTTCCGGTGAGAACTCGGCCAAGGAGCTTTCCTTCCGGTGAGATCACGAGCAGGCCGCCTGGACCTGTCGCCCACAGATTCCCCTCTGCATCCACTTTCAGCCCGTCTGGAGAGCCTTTTCCTTCGAGACCTTTGGTATCGAAAAATGTTTCCGTTCTCCCACCGCCTCCGTCGGGACCGATGGATACGGCAAGAATCACTGGCCGTGGGCCGTGGGAATTGGCGACGTAGAGAGTTTTTTCATCTGGTGAAAACGCAAGACCATTTGGGCGTTCCAAATCCTTGGTGACGAGTGTGACCTTCCCATCCTTCCCGACACGATAAACCCCGCAGAAATCGATCTCGCGGGCCGGATCCTTTTCTCCACCCGAAAGCCCATAGATGGGATCAGTAAAGTAGATCGCACCTGAAGAGTGCACCACCACATCGTTGGGACTGTTGAATCGTTTCCCCTCGAACCGGTCCGCCACGGTCATCTTTCCCCCTCCCGTTGTGAGAAGAGAGACCCGGCGGTCACCGTGCTCGGCGGCGATCAATCGTCCCTCCGCATCGAATGTAAGCCCATTGGATCCGGGCTCTTTCCCGTAATTTGCGACCCCGGTATAACCCGAGGGCTTCATGAAAACTCGAGTCGCCTTACCGTCGAAGGCGTGGATGACGTTGTTCGGAACGTCGGAAAAGAGGACTTCTCCGGATTTTTCGTTCCAGACAGGACCTTCCGCCCATTTGAACCCTTCGGATAAAACGGAAACTTCGACATCTTTCGGAATCAGGAGGTCGAGAGCGGGGTCAAGCCTCTCGATGGACATTTCTCCAGCAAAAACACTGGAACTCAGTGAGGCGGCGGTAAGGATCGCAAGGGCTTTCATCATTCCCTACTCAATCAAACTGAAGTAGGGAGAGGCAAGCAAAGCTGCAAAAAGCCGGTAGTTTTCCGCACATCACTTGCAATCCACGCTCGGCCCGCCATTTTCCGTGCATGACTTTCCAACCGAAACCAAA
>CAWCXB010000003.1:0-101292 GCA_963799385.1 uncultured Verrucomicrobiae bacterium | reverse complement strand
ACGATCCGAAAAACGACTCCATCTACGCTCTCGTGAAACAGCACGGGTCAAACGTCTATCGCTTCAAAGGAAACCTCGCAGGAGACACCGGGAACCTCACGATCAGCTGGCTCGGGAAAGTCGATGCGAAGACGGGCACTCTCCAAGATGGCTGGTATTTCCAGAACAACCGCAATGGCCAATTCGAGGACAACGGAATCCCCAAATCCCCTCCCCACCCGAAGCTGGCGGGCAACGCACTGACCCGCGTCGCCATCGGGGCCGATGAATCCGTCTATCTCGCAGGAGCCGGTGCGGCCCACACCTGGACCACGAAGAACGCCCTGCAAGCATGGCCGGAGGGCCAGGACGGCGGCGGCGAGGGCGCGCTGCTCAGCCTTTCCCCGGATTTGGCGACGGTCAACTTCGCCACCTGTCTCTTCACAGATACCGAAACGACCTTCTCTCCCTCGGGCCTTGCTGTAACCAAAGCGGGCATCATCGTCGCTGGCTCCGGCTCGTTTTCCGGAGAGCTTGCGGAAAAGTCGAAGGCCACCCCATGGTCTGAAAAAGACGCGACCGGTTGCCTGATCTTCGGGATCCTGAAATAAGTCTGGCGAGCTTGTGAAAAATTTCACAAAGCACACTTGCCGCGCCGCCGCGTCGGACACATAGTCCGCGCAGGCCTTCCGGCTCCTGAAATCGTCTTCTTTTTTCCAGTCATGAGCGACTCTCCAACCGCCACCGCGGACCTGAAACTTCCCAAAGACATCGCCGCCGAAAACGGCATGGTGAACGTGCAGATCGACGGCGTCTGGCACCAGTTTCCCAAAGGCACCCGCATGATCGAGGCCTGCCGCAGCGTGAAACGCGATGTCCCTTATTACTGCTACCACCCGAAGCTCTCGGTTCCCGGCAACTGCCGCATGTGCCTTGTCCAGATGGGCATGCCGCCGCGCCCCGCTCCCGGCCAGGACCCGACCTACGACGAAAACGGCTACCAGCCCATCGGCTGGATGCCACGCCCCGCCATCTCCTGCGCCAACACCGTCGCGGAAAACATGGGTATCCGCACCTCCGGAGAGCTTGTGGAAAAATGCCGCGAGGGCGTCATGGAGTTTCTTCTGATCAATCACCCTCTCGATTGCCCGATCTGCGACCAGGCCGGTGAGTGCCGCCTTCAGGAGCAATCCGTCGGCTTCGGACGCGGTGTCTCCCGCTTCGTCGACATGAAGGTGAAGAAGCCGAAGAACGTCGATATCGGCCCACGCATCCGGCTCGATGACGAGCGCTGCATCATGTGCTCGCGCTGCATCCGCTTCATGGACGAGGTAGCCGGAGATCCCGTGCTCGGCTTCACCCAGCGCGGCACGCACACCACTCTCACCGTCCATCCGGGTCGCCTGCTGGACAACAACTACTCCCTCAACACCGCCGACATCTGTCCGGTCGGAGCGCTCACCTCGAATGATTTCCGCTTCCAGATGCGCGTCTGGTTCCTCAAGGAAACGCCTTCCATCGATGTCAATTGCGGCACCGGCACGAACATCCTCATCCACACCCGGGGCAGCACCATCCACCGCATCACCCCGCGCCAGAACGATGACGTGAACTCGAACTGGATGCCCGATTCCCACCGCCTCAACTTCCACTACATCGATAGCGACGCCCGCCTCACCGAGCCTTTAGTAGAAAAGGACGGCCAACACGTCGCCGCCACCTGGAGTGTTGCGATTCAGTCCGCCGCCGCTCGCATCAAGGAATTTTCCGCAGACGAAATCGCCATCATCGGCTCCGCCCGCATGACTAACGAAGAGCTTCTCATGCTCAAAAAGCTCCGGGAGGTCGTTTCCACCGAGCATCTCTCGCTCGTCCCCCGGAAAGGAGAAGCCGATGAACTGCTCATCGCCGCCGACCGCAACCCGAACACCACCGGCGCGAAACTCATTCTCGATTCTTACGATCCCTACGATTCCCTGCCAGCCATTCGCTCCGGCGTGCAATCCGGCCACATCAAGTGCCTGCTCGTCTTCGGAGAAGACCTCATCACCGATGCCGGATTCTCTTCGGACGATCTCGGAAATCTCTCCTTTTTCCTCCAGACCACCCTGCTGGCAAACCCCTCCGCCGAACACGCGGACATCGTTCTCCCCGGTGCCTCCTTCGCCGAGAAACGCGGTTCCATAGTCAACCTAACAGGTCGTCTCCAGCGCCTCAACCGCGCCATCGAGCCACCCGCCCAAGCAAAGGACGACTGGGAAATCCTCCGTGATCTCGCCGCCGCCATCTCGGGAGAAGCGACCAGCCTCTACCTGATCGAAGATGTCTTCAAAGACATCGCCTCCTCCGTTTCCGCCTTCGAGGGTCTCACCCTCTCGAAAATCGGCCACCAGGGGACCGTCATCACGGAAACAAGCTACGAGATCCCGCTCCTGAAAAACGAACGCGCCCGCAAAGCAGCGGGGCTCATCAATGGATGAACGGTTCTACGTTAGAAGTTATTTGTTATTAGTTATTAGGGAAAAGAATGGCATCGGAACCGATCAGATCGTTTGAGGACCTCGACTGCTGGCAGGCTTGTCGGGTTCTTCGTGTGTTCGTGGCCCGGGTTCTTTGCAAGGCTTTGCCAAAAGACGAACGTTACAGACTGGGAGATCAACTGCTGCGAGCCGCACGCTCCGGCACGGCGAACATCGCTGAGGGATACGGTCGATTCCATTACCTCGATAACGCGAAGTTCTGCTCGAACGCGAGAGGGTCCGTCTGGGAAGTCCTCGATCATGTCATCACTGCGGAGGACGAGGAACTCGCACCTCTGGAAGTCACGAACGAAGCCCGCGCCAAAGTCCAAAAAGCCGTGGCTCTTCTCAACGGCTACATCGCATATCTCTGCCGCGCCGCGTCCACCAAACCAGCCCTCGAAGGAGGAGGCTCTTCCCCAAATAACCTATAACGAATAACTTCTAACGGAAAAGCCTTTCACCCAGCAACCTCTCTATCTACCACTCATGCCGGATCTACTACTCAACCTCGCGGTCATCATGACGAAGATCGTGTTCTTCACGTTCTTGGTCGTGCTCCCGCTCGTCCCTCTCTCGGTTTACTTCGAGCGCCGCTTCTCTGCGATCATCCAGGACCGCGTGGGGCCGAACCGTGTGGGTATCCCGCTCACCCTTTTCGGTGCGAAAAAGGATTTCCATCTCTTTGGCCTCGTGCAACCGATCGCCGACGGACTGAAGCTGTTTCTAAAAGAAGACTTCACCCCGGACCATGTGCGCAAAGCCTTCTTCTGGCTCGCCCCGGCACTTACCGTCGTCCCCGCACTCATCACCGTCTGCGTGATCCCCTTCGGCCCGGATATCACTTTGTTCGGTCGCACGGAGAAGCTTGTGATCGCCGATATCGATATCGGTCCTCTCTTCGTGTTCGCCGTTTCCTCACTGACAGTCTACGGCATCACCATCGCAGGTTGGGCCTCCAACTCGAAGTTCCCCTTCATCGGCGGAGTCCGCTCCACCGCCCAGATGATTTCCTACGAAATCTGCCTCGGCCTCTCCGTGATCCCCGTCCTGCTCTACTACGGAGACCTGAACCTGAACAACATCGTCCAGGAACAAGCGACAAACGGCTGGCTCCTACTCCCCTTCTGGACCGACGGTCATTTCTCTCTTCCTAGCCTCCAGACCGCTCTCTTCTGGATCCCCGCGTTCATCGCCTTCCTCATTTTCACCGTCTCCATCTTTGCGGAAACCAACCGCATGCCCTTCGACCTTCCGGAGTGCGAGACGGAACTCGTCGGCGGCTATCATACGGAATACTCATCGATGAAATTCGCCATGTTCTTCATGGGTGAATACGCAGCCATGGTCATCGGCTCCGCACTCATCATCACCCTGTTCCTTGGTGGATGGTCCGCCGGATTCACACTCGATCACTACATTTCGAACTTCGCCATCGGTGATTTCAAAATCGGCGGACTGCTCTACATCGGAGTTTTCCTCACGAAGCTTCTGGTCTTCATCAACTTCTTCATCCTCGTCCGCTGGACAGTCCCTCGCTTCCGCTACGACCAGCTCATGAAACTCGGCTGGGTCATCTTCTTCGAGGCCGCCCTCATCAACGTCTTCCTCGCCGCCCTCATCATCGCAGCTCCGCAGCTCACCGCTGCCATCGTCGCCGTCGGCGCGGTCCTCCTCATCGTCGTGACCGCCGCCATCATATGGGTCGCGAAAGTCTCCGAGCCACCCGCCAAACTCCTCCGCGCCTAGCCTGAGATTTCAGCATTTCAGTTTTCAAAATTTCAGCATTTATTCCCAATGCCCACCATCAAGCTCACTCGCCCGAAACTCGACTCCGGAGAAAAGATCTACTTCGGTGCCCTGTTCAAAGGCTTCTTCCTCACGATGACCCACGCGATCAAATCGCTCCGTGGCAAATCCCCCGGCTCCAAGTCACTTGCCTCCTCCGGTCTCGGCGTGACCATGCAGTTCCCCGAGCAACGCTGGGACGACCACATGCCGGAGTATTACCGCGGTGCCCCCACCCTCGTCACCGACGAACAAGGCCGCGAGCGCTGCGTCTCCTGCCAGCTCTGCGAATTCATCTGCCCGCCAAAAGCGATCAAGATCACCCCTTCGGAAATCCCTTCGGACGACAAGTGGGCGAAGGTCGAGAAGCGTCCGCTCGAGTTCGATATCGACATGATCCGCTGCATTTACTGCGGCATGTGCGAGGAGGTCTGCCCGGAGCAGGCCATCTACCTCCGCAAAGACTACCTCATCGCCGGCACCACCCGTGCCGAGATGGTCCACGACAAGAAAAAGCTCTACGAAATCGGCGGCACCCGCGTCGGCCTCGTCAACAAGTGGAATGAGTTGAAATGAGGTTAGAAGTTATTGGTTAGATGTTACAAGTCCTGCCAATACCAGCGCACCGCACCTCATCCACAAATAACCTCTAACGAATAACTTTTAACGAATATGCCCTCATATCTATTCTGGCTCTTCTCCACCATCATGCTCATCGGAGCATGCGCAGTGATCGCATTCCGTAACCCGGTCTCAAGTGCGCTCGCGATGGTCACCTCGTTTGTCGGCCTCGCCGCGCTGTTCATTGGTCTCTCCGCCTTTTTCGTCGGAGTCATCCAAATCCTCGTCTACTCCGGCGCGATCATGGTTCTCTTCCTTTTCATCATCATGCTTCTGGATCTAAAGGATGAGGAGAAACGCTCGGAAAGCTATGTCCCACTCGTCGCGGGACTCGTCCTCGTCGGCGCATTTTTCATCCAGTTGATTGGAGTTCTCTCCAATCGTCTCCCAAATCAAACAGCTCCCGCGCTCGACAAAGTGACTCTTTCCGCCGCTGCCGGTGGTTTCATGAACGATGACAAGCCGACAAAAATCTCCGAGGCTCTCACCGATGGACGCCTCCCAGATGTCCACCTCATCGGGCATACCCTCTTCACTCAATACAACCTCCCGCTCCAGATCCTAGGAGTCCTTCTCCTAGTATCCACGGTAGGCGTCATCGTCCTTTCCAAAAGGCAGATCAGCTAGCCTCTTCCTTCGAGTTTAAAGTTTAAGATCTAAAGTTTCATGCCATCCCTAAACGACTACCTCCTCGTCTCCGGCCTCCTTTTTTCCATCGGACTCGCCGGAGTGGTCTTGCGCCGCAACATCATCATCGTCTTCATGTGCCTCGAGCTGATGCTCTCCGCCGCGAACCTGACACTCGTCGCCTTCTCCCGCTTCAATGTCGGACCGAACGGACTCCCTGACTACAACGGCCAGATGTTGGTATTCTTCGTGATCACCGTCGCAGCCGCAGAAGTCGCCGTTGGCTTAGCGCTCATCGTAGCCCTCTACCGTGCCCGTCAGACCATCCATACGGATGAGTTGGTTTCGCTGAAAGGGTAAGAAGCCCGTGGCTGGGATCGCCAGCCACAACCCTACTTCAGCCCAAGGCGTTTCCGCTTCCTATAGAGGGTCGCCTCGTTGATCCCCAGGATCTCGGCGGCACGGGAGAGAGTCGAGGTAGTCTCTAAGACCTTCTCCATGTGGCATTGCTCGATCTCGTCCATGGAAAACTCGCCACCGATCCAGGGCCCTTCCGGATCCGCTCCTTTTTCTGTAAATTTCACGTTCGAGTTCGGTAGATCTTCCGCCTCAATCTCGTCACCACGCACGAGGATGACCGCGCGCTCGATCGCGTTTCGCATCTCCCGGAGATTCCCCGGCCAAGGATGACGCTGCAAGGATTCCTCTGCTTTCGCACTGAACTTCTTCACGTCTCTCCGGTATTGATCGGCGAAAAACTCCAGATACTGCTGGGCAAAAAACAGGATATCTTCCTTCCTTGATCGCAGCGAAGGAAGTTCTACTGAGATGACATTGAGTCGGAAAAGCAGATCCTCGCGGAAATTCCCGCTGCGGACTTCTTCCTCTAGATCCCGGTTCGTTGCGGCGATCACCCGCACATCCGTCTTACGTGTCTTCGTCTCACCCACCCGTTCATATTCCCAGTCCTGGAGCAGGCGCAGCAACTTCGGCTGTAGTTCCTTGGGAAGCTCGCCAATCTCATCGAGAAACAGAGTCCCGCCGTCCGCCGCGTGGACCTTTCCGTGGGTATCACGGATCGCGCCGGTGAACGAACCTTTCGCGTGACCGAAGAGCTCACTTTCCAACAACTCTTTGCTCAGCGCGGGGCAGTTCACGGTTACGAAAGGCTTGTTTTTGCGCGTGCTGCGGGCGTGGATTTCCTTCGCGATCATGCTCTTCCCCGTTCCGCTTTCCCCGAGCAGCAAGATCGAAGCAGCAGATTCCGCCGCCCGGAAAAGTATATCGAGAGACTCTTGCATGGTCTTCGAGCGTGAGACGTAGCGCGGAGTCGGCTGCTGTGTGGAGATCTCCTGCTTGAGTTCTTCCACCTTCTCTTCGAGCTGCCGGTGCCGCTTGACACGCTGCAAAATCAGCGAGAACTGCTCGCGCGAAAACGGTTTCTCCAAGAAATCCAAAGCCCCAAGCTGAGTCGCCCTAACAGCATCCGGGATGGATCCCATACCTGTGATCATCACGACAGAGATTCGCGGATACTTCGCCCGGATCTTCTCAAGCACCTCGAGTCCATTTTCGTCTCCGAGATAGAGATCCAGAAGCACTGCATCAAATGCGTTCGACTTTAGAGCCTCCATCGCAAGTGCGGAATTCTCCGCCCCCTCGGCGTAGTGATCGGCATCCTCAATCAATTGCACCGCGGCCTCTCGGATCGCCATATCGTCATCAACTACCAGTATATCCATATGAACCCATTCACTTGTTTTCGATTTTCGCAAGGGGTCGTGCCCGGAAAGTTAGAACAAACTTCGCACCTGCCTCTGTATCATCCAATCGCAGATCACCCCCCATCTCTTCCATTAGACTTTTCGCGATGTAAAGCCCGAGACCCGTGCTCGGTTCTCCTCCACTTGGTCTGGCGCTTAATCGCGAATACCTCTGGAACATTCGCTCCCTGTCAGCGTTCGTAAATCCTGGGCCGTTATCGCATACCACGATCTCAAGGCGACTATCCCCTTTTAGCGCGGTAGAAACTTCGACAATCGATCCTTTCGGGCAAAATTTCACAGCGTTCTCCACGAGATTCTCCAATACCTGGCGGCACGCGTTCGCATCCGCCAATACCCGCCAATCCTTCACTGTCGCGCCACGTAAGAGCTTCGTCCCCTTCATTGTCGCGCTTGCCTCGACATCAGAAATCACGCCAGAGACAATCTCTTCAACATCCACTGGACGCACCTTGATGACTTGTTTTCCTGTCCCCTGATTGGCGAGAAAGGATTTCAAGAAGCCCATCATCCGCTCGCTCGATTCTCCGACATTTCGGATCAGCTTCAGCGAACGCTCCGGCAAAGCCGTGCATTCCTCGCGCTCAAGCAACAGCTTCGCACTCATCAGGACACCGCTGATCTGATTCTTGAAATCGTGAGCCATCACCCGAATCAACTGATCCTTGTCTGCAGCGAGCAGAGCCATCGAATCCCGCGCCTGCTTAAGTGCGATGTGTGTCCGAACTCTTGTAAGCAGCTCCGCTTGATTGAAGGGTTTTGCGATGTAGTCCACCCCACCGCTTTCGAGTGCCTCCACGACCAAGGCCTTGTCATCGGCAGCGGAAAGGAAAATCACCGGAATGTCCTCGAACTCGGGTTTGCGCTTCAACATTCGGCAGACTTCCACCCCGTTGATACCGGGCATCACCACATCGAGGAGAATCAGGTCGGGCTTACGGCTTGCAAGACGCTCGAACACCTGTTCTCCGGAGTTTGCAGGAATCAGGTCATAACCCTCCGGCAACAGAATGCCGGCTAGAACTTTCAGGTTCTCCTCGTGGTCGTCCACCATCAGGACGGTTGGTTTGGGATTCACTTCCATCGCTTCTAATCTTAGTTTTCTCCGCAAATCGTGAATACCAGCTCGGGAAACCGGCCTAGTTCTGCCTCCATTTCACGAAACGAAAAACTCTCCGCGGCTTCTTTGAGTGATTGACCATAGGTCGTCAGCATCCCACTCGGGTGGTCCGCAGCCAATGCGACAAGTTCCTCGGAAAATTCGATAACTTCGGAAACCGACATCTGGGATTTCACCTCAGGCCAGCGGCTTGCCAAAAGGTCACGCAGCTCTGTCCGAAGGATCTCATCCACCGGCCCAGAGTCTTCCGTCTCCACCGGGATTTCCTCCCTCTCCTCGCTTTCGTTCCGGTCTAGGAACATCGCCAGTGCATCGAACATTTCACGACGACTGAACGGCTTTCTCAAGGCCCCATCAAATTCAGTGCCGACTAGAAGGTTGCCCTTTTCCGAAGGCAGGCTGCCTGCCGTCACCGCGATGATCGGAGTAAGGCGATACTCGGTTTCCATCTTGATCTCGCGGGCAGCGGTCGGGCCATCCTTTACCGGCATTCTGAGATCCATTAGCACGAGATCCGGCTTTTCATCACGAATCTTGTGAATCGCCTGCTCCCCGTCCGCAGCGGTCAACACCGTATGATGTGTCTCTGAGAAAATCTCTATGATCAACTCCCTGTTTGTCGCATTGTCATCGACTGCCAAAATCCGAGAGGGCCGCAGTGAATTAAAATCCACCGTCTCTCCCCGCAGTTTGTTGTCGGACGCGAGACGAGCACTCACGTTCAGGCCCTTAAGTTCCAACGCAAACTCGCTGCCTTCTCCCAATTCGCTTTCGATCCGGAGTTCTCCATCCATGAGTTTCGCGAAACTGTTCACGATGCTCAGTCCCAGCCCTGTCCCCTCGGTCCGGTATGAATCAGGTCGGCTGCTTTGATAGAATGGCTCGAAGATATGGTTCAAATCCTCCTTGGCGATCCCTGGTCCCGTATCTCTCACAGCCACAGACAGGTTCCAACGGCTCTCCTCCCGACTCATCGGACTCCCCGCGACCTTTACCGTCACTCGTCCTTTATCGGTAAACTTCACCGCGTTTCCAATCAGGTTCATCAGCACTTGACGCAACCTCACAGAATCCAGAACCAAGGCAGATGGCAGACCCTCTTGGATCTCAACTTGGAAGCCAATGCCTTTCTTCGAGCAGGTCTCTTGAAACAAGCGTTGCAGGAACTCGACCATATCGCGGACATTGGTCGGTTCAGGTTTCAGTTCCATCCGACCTGATTGCAGCTTGGAAAGATCGAGAATATCATTGATCAGAAGCAAAAGCGACTGACCGCCATCCAAGATGGATTGCACGTAGCGTTTGCCTTTCGGTCCCATTTCCTCCTGCTGTGCAAGCTGTCCAAAGCCGATGATGGCATTGAGCGGAGTGCGGATCTCGTGACTCATCATCGCTAAGAAAATATCTTTCTGTCTCCGCGATTCCTCCGCCTTCAGCATACTCAGTGCGTATCGCTCCGATCTCCTCATTTCCTTCAGAACACGCTTCAGTAGAAAGAGTGAAATGCCGCCGATTCCAAGTGCCAGCAGCCCCATGGCCATGGATGTCGCTAGGCCCGCTTGGAAATCCTTTTCCGCAGTGACATTCCGTTTCCGAATCACGGTTTCGACGTCTTTCATTCTCCCCCGGTAGATATCCCGGACGTTTTTCATCGCGTAGCGCGGCCGACTCTCCGTGAACGCGTCTCCGGCCGCCCTGTCACCTTCCCTTTCTCGCACCACTACGACCTCAATCGCATACCGGATCAGCTCGTCGGAAACCTCGCGAATCTTTACCAGATTTCGGAACTCACCATCCTCACTAGACTCTAGTTTAGCTAGGTTTTCCCATTCCTCCGCAAAGCGCTCGCGAGCGTCATTGAAAGTATCCAAGTGATAATCAGAACCGGTGATCACGTACCCCCGGGACCCCAGTTCCACATCCTGCAAGGTGGATAATGTAGCGGAGTACTGCGCCAACCGGTCCAGTGCCTTGGTCTGACCGTCCGCACTTCGCTGCAGCCTACTCCAAGTGAAGCCATTCAGAACGAGACAACCCAGCACGATCACTCCTGCACTCGCAAGAAGCACCATCAACATTCTCACATCCGCGAACGAAGTCCTTTGATCTCTCATATTTTTTCGGAAGCTTCCATCGTTGCAGAATGCTCGGGAGTAAAACCCAAGTCATGCCTCGTGCAATCAAAAATGTCGGACTGAAATTTCCGTGGCACCCCGAAATCGCGCCACGCCCCTTTAAAGACAAAGGTTTTACTAGGACTACCGACACACTGGCCTGCAAACGGCTAGATGATCACGTAACTCGAATTATCCCACAGTGTCCGAAACTTCACCCACTCCCGATTCCTTCACGCTTCACGATCTGCTCATCGAACAATCCAAGGATCTCTACGATGCCGTGCGCGAATATTCTACGTTCCTCGCCGATATCAATCGCTCCTCTCGGGACGACCACATGCGGGACATCCTTACCTCAATCGCTATGGACACCGTCAAAAACATCTCTGATCTTGAGGCCGTTTGCGAACACCTAGAAGTTGATCCGGCAGGAATCCGGTGTGAGGCGATGGCGGGACTCTTGCGAGAGGGAAAGGAAACGACTCAAGAATACCATTCCGGAGCGGTGAAAGACGCAGCACTCATCGCGAATGCCCAAAGGATCGCTCACTACGAAATCGCTGGTTTTGGTACTGCGAAGGCTTTCGCACATCAGCTCACGATCTCCTCTGTCGCCTCCCTCTTTGAAGACATGCTTGAGCGAGCAATTTCCAATGACCGGGCACTGACCAAACTTGCGACCGGAACTTGGTTGACAGCAGGAATCAACCAGCAAGCAGCAGGAAAAGACTAGCCCCCAACCCCATCAACCCTAACTACGAAAACAATCCCATGTTACACTACGCCATCATATTTATCGTCATCGCCCTGATCGCAGCAGTCCTCGGATTTACTGGAATCGCGGGAACCGCCGCATGGATCGCACAGATCCTTTTTGTGGTCTTCCTAATTCTCGCGCTGATCTCCTTTTTCACCGGACGCAAGGTTTGAGCTAAGCTGCAAAAAATCTCCGCCCTTGTCACCTGCTCTGTGGGGGTGCAGATTCTGCCTAGTTTATGCGCGCTACGGCTTTCCGATGGATACTACGCGGCGAGCCCTTCCAACCAGGAACCGGTCCGCCTGACCCGGACTTTCCTGAAATCCTCGCCCATCTCGCCGGTCAGCGGGGGGTCACTTCACGGGACGATCTCGAAAAATTTCTCCGGCCTAGGCTAAAAGATCTCAGCGATCCGTTTCTCATTCCCGATATGCATCCCGCGGTGAAGCGGGTTCTCGCCGCAGCGGACCGGGGGGAAACGGTCTGTATTTATGGCGACTACGACGTGGATGGCGTTTCTTCGATCGCGTTGATGCAGAAAATCCTGCACGCCTACGGTCTGAATCCACGCCCATTCATCCCACGGAGGGGAACCGAAGGCTACGGGCTCAGTATCGCAGCCATCGACCGTTGCCTCGCGGAAGGTCCGCGCCCGGATCTGCTGATCACGGTGGATTGCGGAACGGTTTCCGTTGACGAGGTCGCTTACCTCCGGACCTTGGGGACGGAGGTGTTGATCGTGGACCATCACGAACCTGCTCCCGGTGCCCGCCCGGATTGCGTTGCCCTTGTGAATCCCAAATGCGGATCGGATTTCACCTATCTATGCGCGGCGGGTGTTGTTTTCAAACTCGGCCACGCGCTCTTGAAAACTCGCAAAGTTGATCTCGATCTTAAAGAACTCTTAGACCTCGTCGCGGTCGCCACGGTGGCCGATATCGTGCCGCTCGTCGGCGAGAACAGACTGCTTGTCCGCCACGGGCTCAGGCATCTCCCCTCCACTCTCAACCCTGGCTTGCGCGCTCTCCAAGAAATTACCGGGATAAGTGGCTCGCCCACTTCGATGGACGTCGGTTTCCGCATCGGGCCTCGCATCAATGCCGCAGGCCGCATGGACTGCCCCGAAGACGCGTTGGCCACCCTGACCACCGACTGCCGCCGCACTGCCGGGGAACTCGCGAAGAAACTCGACGACTTCAACCGTGAGCGACAAGTGCATGAGGGCATCATCCGAAAAGAGGCAGTCAGCCAGCTTTCCGAAGGATTTGATCCAGAAACCGATCCGGTCATCGTGATCGGCTCCCGCAGTTGGCACCACGGAGTCGTAGGAATCGTCGCCTCCCGCCTCATGAGGCAATATTACAAACCGACCTTCGTGATCGCGATCGATGCAGAGGGCGTGGGAAAGGGCTCGGGACGCAGCATCGAAGGCATTTCCCTGGTTGAAGCCATCCGCAAATGCGGAGACGAACTTCTTTCGGGCGGTGGCCACGCCATGGCGGCCGGCCTCTCCATCCGCGAGGAATCGATGGACCATTTCCGCAAACGTTTTGCTGCATACGTGCTGGAAAACTCCACCGAGGAGCAGCGTAGACCTCGCCTCATCTATGACGCAGAAATCGCCTTCCCACAGCTTTCTCTCGAGTTTCTCTCCAGCTACGAACTGCTCCAGCCTTTCGGAAATGGCAATCCGCAGCCGATATTCGTAGCACGTGGCGTGGGTCTCAGTCGCCCGCCCTTCCACATGAAGAATAACCACCTTCGTCTCATGCTGCGCCAAGGCTATCACGAGCAGGACGCAGTCTTTTTTGGGGGCGGCGAGCACGAGCTTCCGGATCCACCTTGGGACATTGCTTTCACCATTGACCGGAATACATTTCGTGGAAAAACCACTCTCCAGATCATTATCCAGAATCTTGTCGCATCCTCCACCGATTGACGAAATATGCAGGACTATCGCTTGATTCCCCTCAAGACGATGCAACTTTCATGGATATGAAAACAGATACCGCCACCTCAGCAAAAACTACAACTGCCCCGGTGATCAAAGCGCTAGCGACCGTACTCGGAGATTCATACGCCCTACTCGGCCAAACACATGTCGCCCACTGGAACGTCGAAGGCCCCGCTTTCTTCTCGTTGCATGCGGCATTTCAGACGCAATACGAAGAGCTTTTCGTCGCCATCGACGAGATTGCGGAGCGTATTCGCGCCCTCGGATCTTACTCCCCAGGCGGACTGAAAACGCTCGCATCCCTGTCATCCATTTCGGAACTTCCGATTGAAAAAATCCCAGCCAAGGACTACGTAGCTCATCTCATCGAGTGCCACGAAACTGTCATTGCCAGTGTCGCCAAAGCCCGTGACCTCGCAGAAGACGATGGTGATCTCCAGACACAGGATCTGATGATCGCTCGAATTCAAGTCCACGATAAAACCCTGTGGATGCTCCGAGCTTTTCTTAAAAATCTCTGAGTAATCCACCATCGACAAGGCTCGTTGTCCTGACTTGAATCCAGTATGCATTCAATGACCGGCTTCGGCCGTGGAACCCATTCTTCCGGCTTGTGGCTGGCCAATGTCGAGGCTACGTCCATCAACAGAAAGCAGCTTGAGATCGTTGCGAACCTTCCGCGAGAACTTCAGTCGCTAGAGGCGAATGTTCGCAAGTTCGTAACTCCCCGTGTCTCTCGGGGACGTATCCAACTTACGATCAAAATTGAGCGATCCGAGGATTCCGGCGTAAAAAGTTTTCGCGTCGACCCAGTTCTTGCGAAATCCCTCGAATCGGCATTCGCAGACATCTCCGCCACCATCGGGCGTCCCATCCTGCCACTCGCCTCGGACTTCCTCCGCCAGCCAGGCGTGGTCGAGATCGGTGAAACCGAAGACGTCGATACAGAAACCGCATGGGAAACCGTGCGCCCCGCTCTCGCACAAGCAATGGAGTTACTAACCGAGATGCGCGCCACCGAAGGTGGACACCTTCGGACCGATTTCCTAGAGCGCCTCGGGAAGCTTCTGGCCTTCACCGCCACGATTTCAAATCGGGCCCCTGAACGCCCCGAACGCTACCGCGAGATACTGACAAAACGTCTGACAGACCTAGGTCTCGACATTGGAGCCGACGACGAGCGTGTCGCAAAGGAAATCGCCATCTTCGCCGATCGATGCGATATTTCCGAGGAAATCACCCGCCTACATTCGCATTTCGCGAAGTTTCACGAGTATGTGCATTCCACAGAGCCGGCAGGTCGTCCTCTCGATTTCCTCTGCCAAGAACTTTTTCGAGAGTTCAACACCATAGGCTCCAAAGCGAATGATGCAGTGGTCGCGCAAACCGTCGTCGAAGCGAAAACTGAATTGGAGAAACTCCGCGAACAGATCCAGAATATCGAATAATCCCATGGCCCTGCTCAACGACTCACAGGACAAGGATTTGCCTCGCGAAAAAATCGCGAAGTATGGTGCTGCCTCGCTGAGCAACCCAGAATTGATCGCCATCTTCTTGGGCTCCGGCCTGCCCGGAAGAAATGTAATCGAGGTCGCCGGCGATCTACTTGAAAAATACGGAGGATTGCTGGAACTCGGCCGACTCCCTGTTTCCGAGTATACGAATAACAAGGGCATAGGCGATGCCAAGGCGTGCGCACTCGCCGCAGCCTTCGAATTAGGGAGCCGTCTCGCTAGGGAGGAAATCCGGTCCGCAAAACTAGACTCACCTGACCTCATCCATCGCCATTTCGCTCACCAGCTTAGCAACCTTCCCAACGAATCCGCCGTGGTCGTCACCGTGAATTCTCGTCTCGAACATACCAGCACCACCACGGTCTCCCTCGGCACCGTTAACGAAACCAGTGCCCATCCTCGTGAAATTCTCCGTCCTGTCATCACACGCAATGCATACGGATTCATCCTCCTTCACAACCACCCTTCTGGAGATCCCTCGCCCAGCTCCGCCGACCACAAAATCACCCAGCAATTGCTCAAAGCCGCCGAGCTAATGAATGTCCGAATGCTCGATCACATCATCATCGGTCGCCCCTCCCCCGGACGAATGCCCTACTTTTCTTTCAGTGCCGGTGGACTGCTTCATGTCCAATCACCTTAGATTATGCGACGCCTCAGAATTTTCCGTAATCTCCGGACCTTGCTCTGGCTCGCCCTCGCTTCGCTCGTACCTCTCGGCATTGGCGCGCTCTACTGGGCAAACCAGACCGGCCTCCCGGAGGACTGGCGCGAAGCCATTGAGCGCGAGCTATCCAACCACGGTGCGCACGTTCAGATCGATGCCCTCACTTATCTTCCTCTCCGGGGATTTTCCGCGAAGGGCGTGCGTATTTTCGCTGAAGAGGAACGGACTCACGAAATCTCCAGTCTCGAACGCGTCCGCCTGATTCTCGACAACACACGCCTTGCGAAAGGAGAATTTCGCCTCCGAAAAATTGAATTAAACAACGCTCGACTCTCCCTCCCAGTCGATCCCAAGAACCCCGCCGGTGAGGCACTCCACTTCTCCGGCATCTACGGAACCGTCTTGATGTCTGAGGGCAGGAAAATCGAGATCCGTGACTCCCGCGCCTCCGTCGCTGGAATCAATATCACACTCTCCGCACGTCTGCTCGGGAAGCACCCTGGTTATGGGGGCCCTGATGAAGACAAGAACGAGGGCCGCCGCCGTGAGTTGATCGCGAATATTATCCGCCATTTACAGGACTGGAAGTTTGACGTGGATCACCCTCCGGCAATCGATGTCGAACTCGAAGGCGACCTCTCCGACAAGACCACCCTTCACGCTGCCTTCCGCTGCTCCGCCTCCAGGATCGAGAGGAAACAATTCGCTCTCACGGATGTCGAAATCGAAGGGGAACTTTCTGGTCCACTTCTCACAGTATCCGAACTTTCCGCGAGTGACTCGCGCGGTTCCCTAACTGGACACGCCGATTATCAAATCGTCAGCCGTGAAGGACGCTTTGATGTGGAGTCCTCGATCGATATCCCACGCCTGCTGAAAGCTTGGGCCACCCTCCCCGTCGATATTGGATTTCTACTTGGTGGGAGCCAAGAATTCGCGTTTGCAGGTGGATTCGAACTAAAAGAGGACTCGCCCCCCGCCATAAATCTTACCGGCCATGGACGCTGCGAGTCGGTCTTATTCCGCGGCGTCGCCTTCGATTCAGTAGAATCTTGGTTCTCATGGCAGAATGGAAACCTATTTCTCCGAGATCTCACTTTGATCAGGCCGGACGGAAAGGCAGAGGCGAAGGTCCTGATCGAGCAAGGATTCGTCCGTCTCACTCTCCACTCCACGCTCCCAGCTCCACTTTATCAGCCATTTTTCACAGGTAAGCCTTTGGAGAAAGTGATCGCAAATTTCTCCGAAAACGAGAACCCATCTACGGAAGTGTCTCTCGAAGGCTCATTTGAAATCGGCAACCGCTTGTCATGGTCTTACACTGGCAGCGGAACTGTCCGCAACTTATCCTACCGGGGAGTCCCCGTGAAATCTGCCGCCTGCTCGTTTGTCCTTAACTATGATGGACTCGATTTCTATGACGGAGCCGTGGTCTTCGATTACTCCGCCTATCGTCTCCGAAAAGACTTCGACGGGCCCTCTTCGGGTTCCGCAGCGATCAAACGAATCCGTTATGACCGCACCTCGAAAATGGTCTTTGTCGAGAATGTGACCGGAGACTTCTGGGCCGCACCCACCGTCCGCCTTTTTTCCCCGAAAGTCGCCGACAGTCTTGAGAATTACCGCTTCCACCGCCCCCCCACCCTGCGCGGATCCGGGGTCGTCGATGTCACACCGCAAGGTCGCACTGACTTGAACGTCTCTTTCAAAACACTAGATGCTGCAGAATACAAGTTTCTCGGGGAAAACCTGACCCTCGCCGCCCCCTCCGCCAAGGTCCACATCGTCGGCAATGAAGTCCGCGTGAGCGATTTGGAGACAAATGTCCTCGGCGGCGAGGTCAAAGCTGATTTCAAAAACACCGGATCCAACGTGCTTTCTGGAGAAATAACGGTGTCTGGACTGTCCATGACCTCCCTTTCCAATGCCTACAATTTCGAGATGAAAGGGGGCGGAAAACTCACCGGGCGAATAGAATTCACCATTCCGAACGGTTCCGTTTCAGAAATGAACGGTGAGGGCCTGCTTGCCCTCGAGAAAGCCGAGCTCTTTTCCGTCCCTATGTTCGGTCCCCTTTCCAAGGTAATGGCAAAAGTCCTAGATGATGATCGCGCTGGCTTCGAACGGGCAAAATCCGCCTTCTGCACGTTTGTCATCCGCAAAGGCGTCCTCCGCACCCGTGATTTTCAGACCGCCACGAATTCCATCACATTCGCTGGAGACGGATCTGTGGATCTTTCCGAGCGCACGATCGATTTCACCATCCGCCTTAACGCCCGCGGACTACTCGGTCTCATCACCCTCCCCCTGCGCTCCTTCACCGGTCTATTCCAGTTCCGCGGCACCGGACCCATCAAGGATTCCGTCTGGGAAAACGTGCGCTTCACTCAGCCCACCGACGAGCAGACCGATATCCTTCTCAGGCCACCTCCGAAAGCCCTAGTCGTCCCGGAGCAGTAGCTGCACCGTCTCGGCGCAAGCTTTAAAAACCCCGTCTCGGGATGAAACCACAACCGGAGCTACGCACATCACTCTCTCCCAGCCCGGACCGGACCTCCCATCTACGGACTTGGGTTTCTGAAAGGTTCACCTATGTTACACCATCATGCGCATGAGCCTTTCCCGCCGCCATTTCGTCGCGACCGCGTCCTCCTGGGTCACTGCCGCTTCTGTGGGCTTCTCGAAATCCGGAGACTTTAAAACCGTTTCCATCCTCCACACCACCGACCTCCACGGCCACATCCTCCCCACCTCCACCTACTCTGGGACCGGTGATGTCGGAGGCTTCGCCCGCTGCGCGACTCAAATTCGCACTTGGCGCAAAGAGAACCCGGATTCCATACTCGTCGATATCGGCGACCTCTACCAAGGCACCGCCGAGTCCTATAACAACGAGGGGAAACTCTTCGTCGATCTGCTCGGAAAGTTCGGCTACGACGCATGGGTATTGGGCAACCACGATTTCGACTGGGGGCCTGATGTATTGGAACGCAACATCGCAGCATCCAAAACCCCCATTCTTACCGCGAATCTCAAAGGCGCCCCGGAAAAAGTCATTCCCTGGGCGATTCGCGAAGTAGGCGGATTTCGCATCGCTCTCATCGGACTCGTCACCCCCGGTCTCCCCTACTGGCTCATGCCCGAGACTCTCGGCGGTATCTCGCCGACCAATACCACCGCAGCTCTCAAGAAATCCATTGCCCAAGCAAAATCATCGAACGCGGATGCCATTGTCGTTCTCGGTCACTTTGGTCACCTCAAGAAGGACGATTTCGCCAACCCAATCCGCGAGAGCCTCGCCGACGCTCCCGGGGCCGACCTCTTTATCGCAGGACACACTCATGTCCACGTCCCCTCTCTAGAGATCGGGGAAACCCTTTTCACCCAAGCGAGCTACTACGGCATCAACTGCGGGAAAGTCGATCTCACCTTCGATACAAATACACGCAAGCTGATCGCGAAAACCGCAGTCACCGAATATATGGACAAGCGCTACGATCTCGATCCCAGCGTCATCAACCTTTCCCAACCCCATCTCAAAACCGCCGCGGAGCAACTCAAACGGCAGCTCACCGTTCTCGAAACCCCGATCAAGGGCAAAGCCCGCGACAGCCAACTCGCCCGCTTTCTCTGCAGGGCATTCTCCGATGCTCTTGAGCGCAATCAAACCCCAGTCGATGCGGTTTTCCACGGCACGTTCGGCACCCCGGAACTTCCAGCCGGTCCCGTCATCGTCGCAGACGCATGGACCATACTTCCTTACGAGAATACTCTCGTCACCGCTACCATCACCCCCGCGCAGTTGCTTGAAATCATTGCCGAGGATCGCAAGTCTGGATCAGATCGGACTCTCTGGCCCTTAGAAGTCGTTTGGGAAAAACGCGTGCCCGTCCGCATCCTCAAGAATGGCAAGGACCTGCCTGCCGACAAGTCCGTCACCGTCGCCTTCAACTCCTATGATTCCCAGTCCGCTGGCCAGCGCCTCAACCGCCTTCGCGAAATCGTCTATCTCCCCTCCTCTTCCCGCCGCCCTGTGGACATCAATACCCGGGACGCCCTGATCGAAAGTCTGCTCGACCTCTAGAGCCGCACTTCGACACCCACCGACAGCTCCGATCATCGCCCTTCAGAGCTATATTTTCTTTTGGAGAGGATTCATTTCGCTCGCTACTACACAGCGCTCAATTGTCGGCACGGATCGATCTTTTTAAAAATTAGTAAGGAAATCTTAAATTTTTATTGCCAGATGAATAATTTTATGAAGAATCTGGACTCATGCAGATGAAATCACCACTCGCCTCCCTGTTGGTTCTCTTTGCCACTTCCGGCCCACTGCTCTCCGCAACCGAACTTGAACGCCTTCGCGCCCTCTGCGCCGAGCAGGAGCTCCAGATCTACCAACTCGAGACGCGCATCTCCCAGCTCACGGACACTCCGCCTCCAGCTAAAAAGGAAGCCATAGCTTCCGCCGCCCCTTCTCAAGAGCCTGCCGCTCAGAACGATCCTTCCTATGTGGTTAAGCCCGGCGATAGCCTTGAGCGAATCGCCAACCGCTATAAGCTCACTGTTCCAGTCCTTGCCGGTCTCAACGGACTGAAACCCGAAGCCATCATCCACCCGGGTCAGAAGCTGAAAGTAGGAACCAACACCGAGTCCGCTTCAGCCCCGTCCGCAGCTCCTTCCAAAGCCCGCGTCCACACCATTCAAACCGGCGACACTCTCTTCAAAATTTCCCGTAAATACGGAGTCTCCTTAGATGAATTGATGAGCGCCAATCCAGGCATCAATGCGAAAGCACTTCGAGTCGGAGATACGATCAACATCTCCACCCCGGCTCAAGAGCCCGAAACTTCTGTAGCAAAAGCTCCAGCTCCTTCCCTCGCATCGGAACCTGCCCAACCCATCTCCAATACCCCCGCGAAGGTCAAAGAGACACCCCGCACCTCCAATCAGCCCGTAAAAATCAATACGGAGATTACTTACGACGAGTTCGCCCGCAACTACAAGACCACCACCGATCGTCTCGATGAGCTCAACGGCCTCAAACTCGATCCAAACACTGTCCTCGCTCAAGGTTCCGAGCTGTATATACCCGCCCAGCCATAAGCGTGCGGCTTGGTAACCTGAGGTCCCCCCAATCAGAAAAGACCGTCTGGAGTCCCGCTCCAGACGGTCCTTTTCGGTCGAAAATCTCCGACACGCAGTGACGCAGCCACCTTGGATTGCAACAGCCATGCGGTAGCTTTGGACAATGCAGCCTTGCTGCAAGCCGGCGGCATTGGCACGAAAAGGACAGTTCACTCCCGAGCCCGTCCCAAGGCAGTGTAGCCAGCACTTCCTCAATTCGAACGCTCGTTCAAAACGCCATCTTCTCGATCGCTCGCAGCATCACTTTCGCGCCAGCTTCGATATCGTCATAGGCAGTCCATTCTGCGGGTGAGTGGGATTTCCCATCTTTCGAAGGGACAAAAATCATCACCACAGGACAGACTTTCGCGATAATCTGGGCATCATGAGCTGCTCCTGATTCCATTCTACGGAACCGGACTCCCGTCTCGGAAGCAGCCTGCTCGACCAGATCGACCAATTCCTTGTCGCAGTTCACCGGATGGATCCAACTCTCCACCTCGTGGTTGAACTTTAAACCACGTCTACGCGCAATCGCTACCAGCGCCTTTTTGATCGCGGACGAAAGCTCCAATAAGACGGTCTCATCCGTATCCCGGACATCCAGTGAGAACAGCGCCTCACCGGGCACAGTGTTCGGTGAGCCAGGCATCAACTCCATTCGACCGATCGTAGCACGTGACCTTTCCGATCCGTTCTCATCAATAATCCGCGGCAACTCGTGCGCAAAGTCCGCCACTCCCATGAACGCATCACGACGCATCTTCATCGGAGTCGTTCCGGCATGATTCGGCTCTCCCGAAAGGCTCACGCTCCATTTAAATAATCCTGTAATTACTTCCACAACTCCCACTTGCTCATTTGCTTCCGAAAGAACAGGACCTTGTTCGATGTGCAGCTCTAAGTAGGATCCTAACGTGACCGGATCACGCCTCGCTTGGAGCGCCTCCCAGGCATCCAATCCACGGTCTTGCATCGCCTCTGAGAGTTTCACTCCGCCTAAGTCGGCCGCGTGGTGAATCAAATCAGGAGTAACCAACCCCGCGAAAGATTGCGACCCAATCATCCCACCGAACCTTCCCTCTTCATCGGAAAAAGCGATTAGTTCAATCGATCGTTTGGGTTTCCGACCAGCCTCCTGTAGCGCACGAAGGCATTCAAGTCCGCTCAGGACACCCAGTGTCCCATCAAGGACCCCCGCACACGGAACGGTGTCGATATGGGATCCGATCACAAGCAGAGGTAACTCAGGATTCTCACCCTCCATCCGCCCAATCACGTTGCAAGCGCCATCCCGCGATGTAACCAAGCCTGCTTCCTTCATCTTCTTTTCCAACCATTCCTTCCCCTCCATGTCCGCCTCGGTAAACGCCATTCGGTAGAGACCACCGTCTTCCGCTCTCCCAATCTCACCGAGTTCTCTCAAATCCGTCGAGAGCCTCTCGATCGATACGTTCGTTTCTTCATTCACTGCCATCGCACCTACCCAAACCCCACCCCACTCCGATTTCCAGAAGGAATTTCCGAAGTCACCTGCGAATCTTCGAGACCGAACTCAAGCCAACGTTTGCTTGATGCAGGTTGCTTGAACTTCAGAAATGTATCTAGCAGGCTCATTTTGAACTGTCTGAATTCTCCCTATTGGCATTCCCTCTCCTCCCGTGGCGGATTTCCTCAAACAAAGGCAGGTGATGAATCTCTCACTAGCAGTGGCGATCGTGCTGCTCGCTGGCAAAACCTTCGCAGCCATTTCCACCGGATCATCCTCGGTCTATTCGGATGCAGCAGAGTCGGTCGTCCATGTATTTGCTGTCGCCTTCGCGGCCTGGGCATTGCGACTTTCTCAAAAACCCGCCGACGACACCCATCACTATGGGCACGATAAGATTTCATTCATATCCGCAGGTTTTGAGGGTGCGATGATCTCCGCTGCCGCCGTCCTCATCCTCTACGAGGCCGGAAAACAGTTTGTCTTCGGAGTCGAAATCACACGACTCGCTCTTGGTCTGTGGATCACCGCAGGAGCTGCCGCTGCAAACCTCGCTCTCGGCCTAGCGCTGATCCGAACCGGGAAAAAGACCTCCTCTCCACTGCTACGCGCCAATGGCATTCACGTGCTCACGGATGTCTGGTCGAGCATCGCCGTCATCATAGCCTTGCTGCTTATCAAAGTGACCGACTGGGTCTGGTGGGATCCCATTGTCGCCATCTGCGCCGCGCTCAACATTCTGCGCGTGGGCCTTAAGTTGATCCGTGAGAGCCTGCGCGGTCTCCTCGACGAGGCCGATCCTATCATCGAGCAACAAGCCCGCGATTTACTCGACAAACAAACAGCCAACTACGGCCTCTCGTATCACAATTTTCGCCACCGCCATTCAGGCAGAGCGCATTGGATCGAATTCCATCTGGTTTTCCCTGGAGAAATCAGCGTCGAGACTGCACACAAGCAAGCGACGGAAATTGAGTCCGAAATCGCCTCATTGATCGCTCCAGAAGGCAGGGTCATCACTCACCTAGAACCACGTTCCGCCGAGGAGCGAATCGAGCCTTGGGAAAAACCGTGATGCAGCACCCTTCACCCATTCATGATCCGATAGGCCCAGAACAACATCATCGCGGTCGCCGCCGCTAGCAGCAACATCATCCCAAGACTGTGGCGCTGGGTCCGGAGCACGTTCTCGATCTGACCCCGACTGAGAATCTCTTCGAAACGATTGATATCCTGACGCTCCTTGATCTCCGCCATCGGGGGCATCGTCGCATCTCGGTCACGTTTGTCAGATTCCAGCTTGGCCGGCAGCTTCACCAACTCTCGGTGAACCTCCGCCAGCTTCTTCTCTTCGGCACGAAGAGCGATCAACTCGTGATCTTCCTCGAACAGGTTTCCTTGTTTCAGCTTTGCCATGGCTTTATTTAAAAAGATACACGATCAGCGCGAATCCGCCGAGCACGACAATAGGTAGGTTAAAAGCCAGTCCACTCACAAACTGCGCCCGAAATTCCGACTCACCCTTCGCCACTTTCACCCGGCGGCGCGAACCTTTCGAGGCCCTGCCGAAAATTGCTCCTGCACGAGTCCCCTCGAAATAGGAAGCCGCTTGATCATACTCATCGGCTGCCTGATCAGTCACCACGGTCGCCTTGTCGAGTTTCTCAAGCAAGTTGTCGCGCGTCCACTTTTCAGGGTCGTGCTTCTGGATTTTATCCAAATGGTCCGCGAAACAACTGCGACACTGCTCCAGATGATCCGCTTCCTCGCGCATTTCGTAAAGTTCCCGGTCGATCAAAGTAATCGCCGAAGTAAATTTCTCTGTCAGCTCCACCTGCTGCGAAAGGAACGAGCGCTTGCGGCTTGTCAGTTCTTCCAGTTCGAGCTTTTTCCGTTCCAAATCTTCGCGTTCCCGCTGAATTCGCTCGAGCTCCTGCTGCGCACACTTGATCTTGTCATCATAGTCGTCTTGGCGTCCCGCACGCCTATTACTTTCTACTTTAGCGGTCCGGACATTGATCGGATGAGTGTATTCAGTGGATGGGGGCATGGTGACTAAGGGAAACTGTTTCGCTTTTCCTAACCATTTTTCCCCCAGTCCACCAGAAAATTCTTTAAGAATACCGAACTTTCTAATTCGCCTGTCATCCATACCGATTGAACGAGGGAGGCCGGAGAAAGCCTACCAATGTGATTCCTGATTCCTTGGCCATTCCCACTGCGAGTGAACTCGGAGCCGAAATACCCGCCAAACAAGGAATCCCAGCCGCCACTACCTTCTGAACAATCTCAAATGACACCCTCCCGGAAACAAGCAACCAGCACCGGATAGGAAGCTCCCCCTTCCGAAGCATCGCCCCGATGACTTTATCCACTGCGTTGTGCCGTCCCACGTCTTCCCTCACACAGACAAGCTTTCCGGTATCATCGAAAAGCGCGGCCGCATGCAGTCCGCCCGTCTCGAAAAATCCCTTTTGCGACTCAAGCAATTTCCCTGGGGCCGCCATGAAAGCTTCAACAGAGGGACACCACTGTTCCCGAATCGCCGGAAACTCGGTAAAAACCGCTTCCATCGTCGCCTTGCCGCAAATCCCGCAGGACGATCCCGCAAACATGTTCCGGGCCAACCTCCCCAGATCCACTTTCACCCCTTCTTTTAAAAAAACCAGTGCCCGGTTCCCCTCTTCCACAATCTTACGGCAGTTTTCCGGACCCACCAGAATCCCTTCTGTTCTCAGAAAACCCGCGACCAGATCCATATCATTTCCCGGCGTCCTCATCAGCACCGCCACCGGGTGCCCATCCAATCGTATCTCCAACGGCTCCTCGGCAGCCACCATGTCCTCGCACCTAGACAACACCCCATCCGAATGTCGCTCGATCCCAACAACTCTCGTTCCCAATTCCACCTCTTCCATCTCACCATGCTATTTTCTCTCCCATCACCGGTGAAGTAGATTTTCCCGCTTGTAAGGGAGCCATTCCGGCTGTCGTATGGTCGGGTCATGAAAAACTTCGCTCTCGCATGTCTCACCCTCTTCTGCGGTTTCGCCACCGCCCAAGAGGTTCCCAAGGTCCTCGCAATCGGATCCGACCTACCCTCGTTCTCCCTTCCCGGAATCGATGGCAAAATTCACACCGAAAAAGACTACGCGGATTCCAAAGTCCTCTGCATCATTTTCACCTGCAACCACTGCCCGGATTCCGTCGCAGCTGCCGTGCGAACCGAGGAGATCCACCAAGACTACAAGGACAAGGGCGTCGCCATCGTAGCGGTCAATGCGAACAATCCCGCCAGTCTGCGTCCCGATGAACTCGGTTACTCCCCCTACAATGACTCGCTCGAGGAAATGGGACCCTTCGCCAATAGCCACGGCTGGACTTTTCCATACCTTTACGATGGCGAGACGCAGAAATTTGCCACCGCCTGTGGAGCGCAGTCCACACCTCACGTATTCATCTTCGATGCGGATCGGAAACTTCGCTACACCGGGCGCATGGACGATGCCGGACGCTCGAAAGCGCCCGTCGAGAAATCCTACGTCCGTGATGCCTTCGACGCCCTACTCTCCGGCAAGGAAATCTCCGAGCCTGTGACCCGTTCTTTCGGCTGCTCCACGAAATGGCTCTTCAAAGGAGACAGCGTCGCCGAGGAGCAAAAGGCTTGGGAAGCAAAAGAAGTGACTCTTGGCGACCTCGACGAGGAACTCGCGAAAAAGCTCGCCGCAAACAAATCCGGCAACGTCCGCCTCATCAATTTCTGGTCCACCACTTGCGGACCGTGCGTTGCCGAATTCCCCGCCCTCGTGGAAACCTACCGTCGCTTCCAAAACCGGAACGTGGACTTCATCTCCATCTCCATGGATCCCGCAGAAAACAAAGCAACCGTGAAGAAATTCCTCGAATCTCGCCACGCCGCACTATCCGATCGCACCAAACCCTCCATGGAAAAAGAGGGCCGCACTACCAACAATTACATCTGGACCGGAAGCAACCCCGACAAGCTCGCCGAAGCCATCCACCCGGATTGGACCGGTGCCCTTCCCCTGACCATCATCATCTCCCCTGAGGGAAAAACACTCTGGAGCAGCAACGATGAAATTGACGTGGTCGAACTCCGGACAGAACTCCTGAAAGGCCTCGAGTAACAAGCATCCATTCGTCGTTCACACGAATCTCATGCCAGTCGAAAACTTATCCGGCCAGACAGCGCTCGTTACTGGAGCCAGCCGCGGACTCGGGAAACGCTTCGCCACTGTTCTTGCCGAGACCGGAGCCGATCTAATCGTCACCAGCCGCACCATCGACTCGCTCTCGGAAACGAAGAATGAAATCGAAGCGCTCGGCCGAAAATGCCACCCCATCGCGCTCGACGTCACCTCCCACGAGAGCATCCTCGCGGCGATTTCTGAAATCACCACTCTCACAGAGCGCCTCGATATCCTTGTCAACAACGCCGGCTGCAACGTCCGCAAACCAGCCACCGAAATCACGTGGGACGATTGGAACCTCGTACTCGATACGAACCTGCGCGGAACGTTTTTCATCGCCCAGCAGGTAGCGAAACAGTTCATGATCCCCGCCGAATATGGTCGCGTGATCAATATCGGTTCCGTCACCTGCGTCGCTGGCTATGCGGGTCTCGGCCCATACGGAGCCAGCCGAGGAGGAACCAAGCAGCTCACCATGTCCCTCGCGGATGATTGGGGGAAATACGGTATCACCGTCAACTGCCTCGCACCCGGTTGGTTCAAGACCGCTCAAAACGCGGTCATGTATGAAGACGAGGGATGGGTCGATTACCTCACCGATCGCATCCCGTTGAAACGCCCCGGCCAAACTGGAGATCTCGATTCTCCCCTGCTTTTCCTTGCCTCCGAAGGCAGCCGCTACGTCACCGGCCAGACACTTCTTGTCGATGGAGGAATTTCCGTCGGAGCCACCCGCGCAGTTCCGAAATCCTGAGCCTACGCGTACTCGTAATACCGGATTCCTAAAAATTGGTTAGGGTATTTCCATCGGCCCGAGCGGTGGCTTTCCCCCACATCGCTCAAGCCAAATCCCGAAATTTCGCCAGAGGGTAAGGCTCACGCGAGCCTTACCCTCTGGCATTTCAATGACTGCTACTCAGTGAGAAAAATGAAGGAAATAAAGAGGGCTAACGGAGCAGCTGACACGTCACGATGGACATCATCCCATTTCTCCCTAATCTCCATACGCATGAAATCCCTGTTGGCCACCTTCTTCCTTCCCTTCCTCGCCCACGCCGCCGAGAAGCCGAATTTTCTCATCATCTTCACGGATGATCAGGGCTATGGGGACGTTTCCACCTATCATGAATCAGATTGCCAGACGCCGAACATCGACCGCCTCGCCGCAGAGGGCATGCTCTTCACCAACATGCGCGCGAACTGCACTGTCTGCTCTCCCTCCCGTGCCGCACTATTAACCGGAAAATACGCGGATCGAGTCGGTGTGCCCGGCGTGATCCGGACACAGCCGAAGGAATCCTGGGGATACTTCGATCCCACCGTTTCTACCCTCGCGGACGAACTAAAGAAGGCCAACTACCACACCGCTCTAATCGGGAAATGGCACCTCGGTCTTGAACCGGAAAACCATCCAAACCGCCGAGGCTTTGATCTCTTTCACGGCTTTCTCGGAGACATGATGGACAGCTACACCACTCACCTGCGCGGCGGGGAAAACTTCATGCGCAAGAATTCGACCACCATCGATCCCGAGGGCCACGCCACAGATCTCTTCGCCGCCTGGGCCGCTGACTATTTCGAGCAGCGCGCCAAGCAAAAGGACCAACCCTTTTTCCTATATCTCGCCTTCAATGCTCCCCACTTCCCCATCGAACCGCCTGCCGAGTGGCTGGAGAAAGTCAACAAGCGCGCCCCGGAGCTCGATCCAAAGCGCGCCAAGAACGTCGCATTCGTGGAGCACCTTGACGATCGTATCGGACACGTCCTCGACTCACTTGAAAAATCCGGACTCGCGGAAAACACAGTCGTCGTATTCACCTCCGACAACGGCGGCCACCTGGGAAGCGCCCAGAACAACGACCCTTGGCGCGATGGCAAACAGTCCCACTACGATGGAGGAATCCGCGTCCCTTTCGCCGCACGCTGGCCCGGCCACATCACCCCCAACTCTCGCAGTGGATACGCAGGCCTAGTCTTTGATCTATTCCCCACCTTCCTAGAAATCGCTGGTGCGGAACCGATGAGTGAACTCGATGCACGCAGCCTCGTTTCCGTTTTCAATGGGGAAACCGGAGACGAGAATCGCACCCTCTACTTCGTCCGCCGCGAAGGCAACGACGTCTACTGCGGCAACGCCTACCACGCCATCGTCGCAGGTGACTGGAAGCTGCTCCAGAACGATCCATTCTCTCCGCTCGAACTCTACAACATCAAAGCCGATCCCTCCGAGACCACCGACCTCATGGCAAAGGAACCACAGGTCGCCAAACGCCTGAAAGCCATCCTCCGCGCAAACATTCAAAACGGCGGAGCCACCCCCTGGCAGAAATAGTATGGAGAAGGGTTTTGAAAACCCTTTGCGGAGGACTGGAAATAGCGACGCTTCCGCAATATGCCTCCGAAATCCCTTCTCTATATTCCCCCCCACAACATCCTCACGCCCCCCTCTCCTTATACTTGAACTCCCCGGCAGAAGGCATTACCCCCTCCCCGTGCTAACGATCAAGAAACTGACCAAGACCCTCGGAGGCCGCACGCTTTTGCGTGAGGCGGAAATGTCCATCAACTGGGGCGAGCGTGTGGCCCTTGTCGGACCCAACGGTGCTGGAAAATCGACCCTGTTCCGAATGATCCTCGATGAGGATCAGCCCGATGAAGGCACCATCGACCGTGACGAATACGCGATCACCGGTTACCTCGCGCAGGAAGCGGGCGAGCCTTCCGACGAGACCATCCTAGAAATTGCCATGGGGATCACTCCGGAAATGATCGGCCTGCTCCGCACCATCCGCGAAGGCGAGAAATCCGGTGACCTTTCTTCCCCAGAATTCGGGAAAGCCCAAGACCAATTCACCGCCCTCAACGGCTACCAGCTCGAACCAAAAGCGAAGAAGATCCTCGCCGGTCTCGGCTTCAAGCAGGAAGACTTTTCCAAGCCCGCCCGCGAGTACTCCGGCGGCTGGGTGATGCGCGCCCACCTCGCCCAGCTCCTCGTCATGGAGCCAGACCTCCTCATGTTGGACGAACCGACCAACCACCTCGACCTCATCTCCCTCCTCTGGCTCCAGCGCTACCTGCTCAACTACTCCGGCGCCATCCTTATGATCTCCCATGACAGGGACTTCATGGACACCATGATCGAGACCGTCATCGAGATCGATCCGGATGCGATGCAGCTCATTTCCTACACCGGCAACTACACCAAATACCTCGAAGAGCGGGAGAAAGTGTACGAGCGCAAGGTCCAGGCATACCGGAACCAAAACAAGGAAATCGAAGCACACAACGAGTTCATCGAGCGCTTCCGCCAAGTCGGATCAAAAGCCGCGCAAGTGCAGTCACGCATCAAGCTTGTCGAGAAAATCGAAAAAATCGAAAAACCCCGCACTCCGCGCAAGCCTTTCAAATTCGCTTTCCCACAGCCGCCCCGCTCGAACCAGAAGGTCATCGAGATGAAAGGCGTCGGACAATCCTATCCGGGAAAACGCATCTACAAAGACCTCGATCTCACCATCGAACGCGGCGACAAAATCGTCCTGGTAGGTCCCAACGGCGCAGGTAAAACAACCCTCCTCAAGCTCCTCGCAGGAGAGCTGGAAATCGACGCCGGGGAAAAGGAAACCGGCTACCTCACCAAGATCGGTTACTACTCCCAGCACCGCGCCGAGGCACTCAACGAATACAACACAGTCCTCGACGAAGTCATGGGCGCCTGTGACACCCTGCGCGAGGAAGACGCCCGCGCCATCCTCGGCACCTTCCTCTTCCGCCGCGCCGATGTGGAAAAACGTTGCGGCGTGCTATCCGGAGGAGAAAAATCACGTCTCAACCTCGTGAAGTTCCTCGTCGATCCACCAAACCTCCTCCTCATGGACGAGCCGACGACTCACCTCGATATCCTCTCCATCGATTCCCTCGTAAACGCTCTCAAAGCCTACGAAGGCACCCTCGTCTTCATTTCCCACGACGTGCACTTTATTCGCACCCTCGCCGAGACCACTCTCCACGTAACACGCAACGAGAAGGATCCAGAAAACGGAGCCATGGTCACCCGATACACCGGTGGCTACGACTACTTCCTCGAGAAATCCGGCATCAGCGACGACCGAGGTGCCGTCACCGCGTGACACGAAACGTGGGGGCGATCTTCGGTCGCCCCTGCATACCGAGCCACCTCTCAGGCCAGTCGTTTCCTCCCCCAGAGCAGAAGCGAGCCTGTGGCAATCGCGAAAAACGGAACCTGCCAGAGCAACGCCTGCTCCAGCGCAAGTCCCTCGGGTTCTTCTGGAAACGCCGCCAGAAGCATGGAAAAGCCGAGGCTGAAACTCCCGTAGCCAAGGTTGAAGGCGAGGCCTTTGACCGAGAGAACCGTGGCGCGTTGACTGGATTTCGATTCGCGGTTTAGCGCCCTGCTCATCGTAAAGCCTAGCAGTCCCATCGTCATCATCAGCACCATCGCCGAGAGCAGGCACCACCATGAATTCGCAGGAATCAATCCGGTAAGCCCGACAAGCGCCACTCCAGCGATCATCGCCAAGCTCCCAAGTGTCCCAAATTTCCGATTCATCCGAGTAGCGATGCCCGGCGCGGCATATCCCACCATTCCGATCCCCGCCCCGATAAAACCGAAACTCCACTCCGGCAACTCGATCAAGCGGTAGTAGCTGCTCGTGATGGTCGCGAAATTTCTCACAACAGAGTCGATGGCCAAACCTATCACCACGATGACAAGTGTGGTGGGGGTAGTGAACACCCACTTCGCAGTCCGCAAAGTCAAAGCGACGGATTTCCGACACGCTTCCCGGACCGTCTCGTCCTCGCGGACAATCTTCGGTTCAACCATTCGCAGCGTGATCACCGTGCAGACGATACCTTGCAGAAGGACCAGGCCGATCGGCAAGCGATGTGCGGTTTCCGCAGTGAGTTGGAAACTTTCCGGAAGCACGCCGTTGATGATGCCCGGATCATACAGCAGGCCACCGGCGATCATGGCGATTACAAAGGCGACAGAGCGGTAACGCATCGCCCTGCCCAGGACCTCATCCCAAGCCGCATCTTTTTCACCTTCCGGGAGCGAGTCGTAGGCCAATGCCTCGTCCGCCCCACTGGCCGCCGCTTCGGAAAGCCCCGAGAGAAGACGGTTCGCCACACAGAGGCCGAACAACAACCACCCACCATCCTTCGGGGCGAAGAGCAGGCAGGACATTTCCACGACCATCAACACCGCAGCCGTGACCAACAGAGTCTTGCGCCCGAGGGTGTCCGCGAGGGCGCCAGAGGGGACTTCGAAAACAAAGATCGTCGCGGCCCAAACAAGATTGAGCATGACATACTGATCGAGCGTCAGCCCAAGATCCAGAAACAGAATCGCGAGAATTGGATAGTAAGCCCGCGCGTTATAGAGCGTGGTGAACCAGACATAACGCTGGGGGTTCCCGGAAGTGTCCAAAGGGTTCATAGCGATCCCATTCTCCTTTCAGCGTTTCAGTTTTCAGCCTTTCAGCTTTTACTGCGTGGGCCCGCGATCGTGATCGATACGGAACGTTTTCCCCCGTAACTTCGCGTTGCGCGTTTTCTGAATCGCTTGGTCGGCAAGACCTTCCGGCACATCCACAAGGCAGTGTTTCGGGAAAAGAGTAATACGTCCTAGTGATCCGTCTGGAAGACCAGCCTCACGATACATCATGCCGACGATATCCTTCGGCATGATGCCCGCACCCTTTCCGAGCGAGATGAACAGACGGCTCATACCGCCCTCGATCGCACCGGCATCGCGCATGCCACCGCGCTGGTAGCGCTCGGTCTGATCACCACCACGGCGATCGTTGTTCCCGTAGTCGCGACCTTCCCCACGCTCAGGGCGCTGACGGTCGTTGCGTTCCTTCTTGAAATCCTTCCTCGGGCCATCCGGCTCGCGATCTTCCTGAATGGCTTCCCCTTCTCTTCCGCTAGATTCACGCAGCATGGTGATGAGCGCCCCTGCGATGTCGGTCGGCGTGTGGCCCTGCTCAAGAAGTCGATCAATATTCTCCTCGTAGGTATCGAATCCACCCGTTTCTAAGCGCTCTTTAAGGCTTTCAAAAATGATGTCGGCCCGGCGTCCCTCGACCTGCTCGACGGAAGGAATCTTCTCACGTTTGATGACCTGACGCGTGTAGCGCTCGACACCTTGGAGTCGGTAAATTTCACGTCCGAAAACGAAGCTCACCGCACGACCCGAGCGACCCGCGCGGCCTGTCCGTCCAATACGGTGAACGTAGTCCTCGGGGTCGGTAGGGAGATCGTAGTTAAAGACGATATCAATCTCGTCGATATCGAGGCCACGTGCGGCAACGTCGGTGGCGACAAGGAGCTCGACGGCGCCGTCGCGGAAACGTTTCAAGACACGCTCACGCATCTGCTGAGTAATGTCACCATGAAGGCGGTCCGCGGCATATCCACGATTCACGAGGTCCTCAGTGCATTCATCGACGGAGCGTTTCGTATTGCAGAAAATGATGCCGAGGCGAGGCGGATTCATGTCCAAGATACGGGAGAGAACTTCCACCTTAGAGCGCTGACGCACTTCGTAGTAGGCCTGCTCCACGGTGGAGACGGTCATGGCCTTTTGCTCGATCTCGATGATCTCCGGGTTGTTTCCAAACTTCTTAATGAAATTTGAAACACCGCGGTTCATCGTAGCGGAGAAGAACATGATTTGGCGCTCCTTCGGCAAGGCGGCGAGCACCTCATCCATTTCATCTTTGAAGCCCATGTCGAGCATACGGTCGGCTTCATCAAGGATGGCCATCTTGATGCGACTCGCATCGAACGATCCCCTGCGAAGGTGATCGAGCAAGCGGCCGGGGGTGCCGACGACAAGCTGGGCACCATTGCGCAGGGCGCGGAGTTGGCGATCAATCGGAGCACCACCGTAAACGGGAGTCGCCTGGAGACCTTGTTTTTTTGTCCCGAGGCGGTGAACTTCTTCGCAAACCTGCACAGCAAGTTCACGCGTAGGGCAAAGGATTAGCACCTGAGGATAGCGCTCGTTTACGTCGATTTTTGCAAGAGCTGGAAGGGCAAATGCAGCGGTCTTTCCAGAGCCGGTTGCAGAGAGGCCGAGCACGTCCTTCCCTTCAAGAGCGGGCGGAATCGCCTTCGCCTGAATGGGAGAAGGGCGCTCGTAGCCCAAGATTTCGATCGCTGCGAGAAGGTCCTCGGGAAGCCCGAGTTCGGAAAAAGGAGGTGTATCCATAAAAGAAATCCGCGAATCTTCGCGGGGACGGGCACCTTTGCACGAGTCTTCCGGAAATGGCAAGCTCGGATTCGTTGCTCTGTAAACAGCGGACCCCAATTGGAAACCGGATTCAGGAACGAATGGAATCCACCCCTCGCGCTGGCATGTTTGACTTCACAGTGAGATCTTCCGAATCTCTGGGATGCAGAGAAGCCCATTTTTCGGATTCAATCCGCCTCACCTTGGCAAATCTAGGCTCGCCCTAGCAGGGATTGTTTTCTGTTTGGTGTTCCTGTTTGGGAATGGGCAGGCCGCAGCCGATAGCCCGGAGAAGATCCCGGGACTGATCTGTTTCTGGGACTTTCCCGATGGCGAAGGGCGACTGACAAGCAAGGGTCCACACGCCTATACGCTGGAGGAGCGCAACGGGAAAATTGCCACCTCGAACGAGAGCATTTTCCCTGGAGGTCACGCGCTGGATATCAAATTCAAGCAGTGGCTGGTGATCCCTAGACAGAAATGCCCCGCGCTGAATCTCCGAGGAAACGACGAAGTCACGATGGTGGCGTGGATCAAGCGCAAGGGAAATGCCTATTGGCAATACATCGCCGGGATCTGGAACGAGCGCGACTCACAACGCCAATACGCTCTTTTCACCTCCGGCGGGCATCAGGCGGATTGGAAAACACTGGAGCGCACTCCAGTGAGAAACCGCATCCACGGTTACGTCTCCGAAGTCGACGGCGCGACGGAAGGAAAGCCATTCTGTTTCTCCTACGCAACAGGAGCCAAGACCGTGCCGGAGGACGAATGGATCATAGCTGCCTACACCTTCGACGGCAAGGAACTACGGGTGTATTTCAATGGCGAACTCGATGAGAATGGAAACGCAAACCCATTCAAGTGGACAGAACCCATCTACGATCCCGGCGAGAACGGAGCCGACTTCACGGTAGCTCAGCGGGGAGTCCCGAAATGGCCGGGCTATCCGGCGCAGGAAGAATCCCCTCACAATGTCGGCTTCGCAGGTCTACTGGGAGGACTCGCGGTGTACAGTCGCGCGCTGACCGCAGAGGAAATCCAAGGGATCTACGAAACGACGATGAAGCGTTAGACTCCGAGAACCGTGATTGCGAGAATGCTTTCCACACCCGACAAGCACGCCCGTGAAACACATCCTTTTTCTCTGCTCACGCAACCGACTTCGTAGCCCGACGGCTGAAGAAATTTTCCGGAATCACCCAGGCATCGAAGTCGATTCAGCAGGTCTCGCCAATGATGCGGTAGTCCCGCTTACCTCGGACCAGATCGAATGGGCGGATATCATCATCGTGATGGAAAATATCCACCGGACTCGCCTCAAGAGACGATTCAACTCCATGCTCGCAGGCAAAAAAATCGCGGTCCTCGGCATCCCCGATCGCTTTCCATTCATGGATGACGAACTGATCCACTTGCTCAAAACGAAATGCGCTCCATATCTTCCCTGACAATATGATCGAACTCATCACAGACCCCACACCGGGCAAAATCTCTTTCTTCCGGAGCATTCTCGAAGCGGAAGGCATCCAGACATTCGTCCGCAACGAGAACATGTCCGGCACCGAAGGCATGATCCCCATCTTCCATCCCGGACTGTGTATCGTAAATGACAGCGACGAGGAAAAGGCCCGGGCTCTCATTGAAAGGGCGAAACTCGCCAGCGAACTGGACGATGGATCGGGTCCGGAAATCAATTGCCCATCCTGTGGAGAGAAAAACCCTTCCAACTTTACCTCCTGCTGGAGCTGCGGGCATGGATTGACGGATGCATAGACGTTGGAAAATTTGAATTATCCCTTTTACCAACCTCCCACGATTGAAAACGCTCCTCCGATTTTCTCCTTCGCAATTCCTCGACCCGCCTACATCGTCTCCCCAGAACGAATATGAAAACCTTACTATGCCTAACCGCGCTCCTGAGTCTACCGCTTTTCGCCGCAGAAAAGCCCAATGTCGTCATTTTCCTAGCCGATGACGCAGGCTGGGGCGATTACTCGCAATCCGGCAACACACAACTCTCGACCCCCAACATCGACTCCATTGCCAAGGAAGGAGCCTCGTTGGAAAATTTCTATGTCTGTCCTCTCTGCGCGCCAACGCGCTCCGAGATGCTTACCGGTCGCTACTACCCCAGAACCGGGGTTGAGGGCGTCTCAACCGGCCGCGAACGTATCAACCTTGACGAAAAAACCATTGCCGACGCGCTGAAAGCTGCTGGCTACACCACCGGAGCTTTCGGAAAATGGCACAACGGCTCTCAGTATCCCTACCACCCCGCCGGGCGCGGCTTCGATGAATACTTCGGACACACCTCCGGCCATTGGGGCGAGTATTTCGACGCACCTCTCGAAGAAAACGGAAAGATGATCCGGACCGAAGGCTACATCGTCGATGTCTGCACCGACAAGGCGCTCGGCTTCATTGAAAAGAACAAGGAAAAGCCTTTCCTCTGCTACATCCCCTTCACCACTCCACATTCTCCTTGGGCAGCTCCAGAGAAATACTGGGAAAAATTCAAAGATATGAAGCTCACCCAGCGCGGCACGGCACAGGGCCAGGAGAACGAGGATGAAACCCGCTGTGCTTTGGCAATGGTCGAAAACCAGGATTGGAATGTCGGTCGGGTCTTGAAGAAACTGGAAGAACTCAGTCTCGCCGATAACACCCTCGTCATCTACTTTTCCGACAACGGCCCGAACGGCCATCGCTGGAACGGCGGCCTCAAAGGGAAAAAAGGCGGCACCGATGAAGGTAGCGTAAAATCCGTCTGCTTCATGCGCCTTCCCGGGAAAATCCCCGCCGGGACAACGGTCGAAGAGATCGCGGGAGCCATTGATTTCCTGCCAACCATCACCTCTATCACCGGTACGGAACGCGTGGGTGACAAGCCCATCGACGGCCGTGATCTGACACCTCTCTTAGATGACAAGCAGGACGTGCAGTGGGCGGACCGCAGGATCTTCTCCGCATGGCCACAGAACACGACCGTGCGCACCCAGACCCACCGACTCGATGCGAACGGGAGACTCTACGACATGATCGCCGATCCCGGCCAGACCAAGCCCATCAACGAAAAGGAGCCAGAGCTTGCCGCCGAGTTAAAGAAGGCCGTCGCCGATTGGAAAAAGGAAGTCTTCAGTCATCCAGACGACTCCGGTCACAATGTGGACGAGCGCCCCCTTCCCGTGGGCTATCCCGCGTTCCCCATCACCATGCTGCCCGCCCGCGACGGAGAACCGAGAGGTGGAGTGAAGCGCAGCGGCGCCGCCCCGAACTGCTCGTATTTCATTAATTGGAACAACACCAAGGGCAAGATGATCTGGAATGTCGACGTGCACACTGCCGGCAATTATAAGGTCAGTATCGACTACACCTGCCCACCGGAAGACATTGGTTCGACGATCCAGCTCGCCTTCAAGGACGTAAAAATCACTGGCAAGGTCGCCCCCGGCTGGGACCCGCCGATCATGACCCATCAAGACACGGTCCCCCGCAATCCGGTCGAGTCGCAGATGAAAATTTTCAAGACGCTCGAACTGGGTCAAATGACCCTGCCCGCAGGTGAAGGAGAGCTGATTCTTTCCGCTTTGGAAATCCCCGGAAAGTCCGTCATGGAAGTCCGTCGCGTGACCTTGGAATTGGTGAAGTAGGCTTCCTTTCGAGCTAATTCTCAGATCCCAACGGGGGCAAACGAACGTTCACCATGAGTTTCCGAATTGCCATCTTCGCCTTCATTCTCAGCTGCAGCTCCACGATGGCCGGGTGGGTCGTTCAGGCAATCCACAAGGAAACGAAGGTAGAGAAAATTCGGTATGTGCTGATCTACCATTCTGAACCAGACCAAGGCACCAGGTCATTCGACCAAGCGATTGAAAACCTCACTCAGAATGCCGATCTCGCAGCGCTTCAAACGCTGGTCCTCCACCAGCTCGTTGGGGAACCGAGATTCCAAACAGAGGTTTTCGATCAACTTGAAAAGATCGCACCGGAAACCCTTGGTGCCGCGACGCGATCTTCCGGGAATATGCACAACCCGAAGATGAGAGACTTGCACGCGGACTTTTCGAAGGCCGTCCTGACCACACCCACGATCGCTGCGATCGCGACCTCTCTCGCAGAACATAAGATGAAAATTTCTCGACCATCTTTTGAGAAACTGGAGCTTTATTCGGCAGACGAAACTCGTAGATTCAATTGCGCGCTTTGGTTGTCGATCGAACCGATACCCGCACCATCGGACCACGCCCCGCCGACGCCATAAACCCGTCCTGATCGCCGCTTACCTTCAGACCTTTCCCTCGCTTTTTCCTCCATCACCCTCATGATGAGTGCCGGAAACGACGAACCCGCCATCTCCACCCGCATGGAGATCCTTACCAATGAAGAACTGCCCTTTTTGCGCCGAAGAAATTCAAGACGCTGCTGTGAAATGCAAACACTGTGGCGAATTCCTCGACGAATCCAAGCGCCCAGCCTACTCCGCTCCGCCTCCCATTCCCGGACGTGCCGAAAATTCGCTCCCTTGGTATTTCCGCACCACCTTGATTGTTCTTCTCCTGCTGAGCATCGGCCCCTTTGCCCTCCCCATCGTCTGGTGGCATCCCACCCTTTCGCCAAAAGCGAAAATCGGCATCACCATCATTACGCTCCTCCTCACCTACGCCCTCTATCTTCTCACCGCCTACGCCATGCGTTCCGTCACCGAATCTCTCGAATCCCTCCGCGGCATGGGCATTGAGCTGCAATGATCCTCGCCGACTCAAACCTATCTCACATCATGAAATCTTGGCTGCTGTCCCTTCTCCTCGTCTTACCGCTCTGCGCACAGAACTACACGCCCATCCCGGAAAAGCCCCCTCAGCTGACCCGCGAATTCCGCGCGGCATGGGTTGCCACCATTTACAATATCGACTGGCCCTCCTCCAAAGGTCTCAGCGTCGCCTCCCAGCAAGCTGAAGCACGCGCCATCCTCGATAAGCTCGTTTCATTGAAAATGAACGCCGTGATCCTCCAGGTCCGGCCCCATGCCGATGCCCTCTATTCCTCCTCGCTTGAGCCATGGTCACCCTGGCTTACCGGAACCATGGGGAAAAACCCGGGCTACGATCCCCTCGCCTACTGGATCCAACAAGGTCACGCTCGCGGAATAGAAATCCACGCCTGGTTCAATCCCTTCCGCGCGCTTTCAAACACCTCTCACTCCTGCGGCGGAAACCACGTCTCCCGCACCATGCCCCACGTCATCAAACGCTACGGCTCCATGCTCTGGTGCGATCCCTCCCATCCAGATACTCGCTCCCACGCCCTAAAGGTCATCCTAGATGTCGTTCGTCGCTATGACATTGATGGCGTCCATCTCGACGACTACTTCTACCCATATCCCTCTGGAAACCTCCGCTTCAACGACGGCAAATCCTCCGGCCAGCGACGTGCTGTCGTGGACTCCTTCGTGCAGCAACTCTACTCCGCTGTCAAAAAACAGAAACCGTGGGTCCGAGTCGGTATTAGCCCCTTCGGCATCTGGCGCCCCGGTGTTCCCTCCGGTATCGAAGCCGGTGTAGACTCCTACGAAGACCTCGCCGGAGATTCCCGGAAATGGCTAAAAAATGGCTGGGTCGATTACCTTGCCCCTCAGCTCTACTGGCGCATTTCTCCACAAAAACAGTCCTACACCGCCCTGCTCGAATGGTGGCGCCAGCAAGGATCCCGCCCCGTCTGGCCCGGCATCGCCACCACCCGGATCCAGTCCTCGGATGATCCCGGCAGGCCCGCTTCCGAAATTGTTAACCAAATCGATCTCTCTCGGAAAATCGGACGCAATTGGGTTGGTCACATCCACTGGAGTATGAAGGGCCTCATGAAAAACCAGGGAGGCATCACCACCCAACTCGCGAAAGTTTATACCCAGCCCGCCGCCGTCCCACCCATGCCGTGGCTAAGTCGCACAGCTCCCGCCGCCCCCGGAGTTGGGGCGGCAGTTACAGGAAACGAAACAGCCATCCGCTGGCAGAACGACAAAACCACTGCCAAGATCGCCGTCCAGGCACGCTCCGGAAGCACTTGGCGCACGGTCGCCATCGTCCCATCCGGCCTCGGGAAACTCTCCATTCCCCGCGCGGACGCCATCGCACTGACAGCCCTCGACCGCTTCGAAACCGCCTCCGCTCCGAAGGTCCTAGGCGTCCGCTAGGAAAGAGGGGACCGCACGCCACGCGTAACCCGGAGCTGCCCCCCCTGTTGCCTCATAAATCGAGCACACCGAAAGCTTCCTGAACGACCGAGAGCGTTGCCTCATAATTAGGACACCATAGCGGCTTTGTTTTTGGTTGTTGGTTTGCTTGCCCTTGCGGGTGTTCCGGAGCGTAGCGGAGGGACGCCCGCAAGGGCAAGGCCGTCCCGTGCCCCCTCTTCGTAGAGCGCTTTCCGTCGACTCCATACTTCGTTCTCAAGTCTCCGGATTTCCTTTCTCATCGCGAATGGATCGATGCTGGATAGCTGGGTTTCGAGCTTCAGTTGTTCTTCTTTTCGTAGATCCCCGCTGTCGATGAGGCGTTGGGCCGGGGTGCGGCCTTTCTTCTCATGGCGGCGGATCTGGCGGCTTCCTTCCCGCCGTTTGCTTTCCTGTTTCATCGTCACACAGAACAGGTTGCGCCATTGGCTCCAGAGTTTGAGCAGGCTGTTGAGCTCTTCCAGAAGCTCGCGGTGCTCAAGCCTCTCGTAGCCGAGGAACTGGCGGACGTGGGTGTAGTTTTTCTGCTCCACGTAGGCTTGGTCGTTCTTGAAGTAAGGGCGCGAGCGGGTCTGGTGGATGCCGTGCTTTTTCAGCCAGTGGTAGAGATGGTAGTTCAGGAACTCGCCGCCGTTGTCGCTGTCCACACCAAGCAGGTCGAAGGGCTGGCTTTCCCAGATGGATTCGAGCGCTTCGAAGCTGGCGTGCTGCCCGCGGTTCCATACGGCGCGTAGTTCCGTCCAGCCGCTTGAGATTTCCACGCTGGTCAGTGTCCAGATGAAATCCCCGCCCATGTCCCCACCGCAGTGGGCCACGGTGTCCACTTCGGTCCAGCCGGTTTCGGTGGTGTCCCAGCTCTGGGCACGGACTTCGACGAGGGCTTTGACCGCACTGGCTGGCTTGGGCGGACGGATCTTTTTCCCGGCTCTGGCTTTGAAGTCGTGTAGCAGCCGGTCGATGCTCGCTGCGCTGATTTTTCCCAGTTGGCTTCGGATTTCTTCCGGGCAATCCAGGTGCTTCGACCAGAGCGGAAGCATGTCTTTCATGCGCTTCCCACAAGGCTGCTCCATGGCTAGCCAGCAGGTTTTGAGGATCTTGGTCAGATCGGCTCCATACTTCCGTGGAGCGCCTCGTTTTCCGCGTCGGCCTTTGCTCCGGCGCTTGCCCAGGAGCACTTTGTTGGCGTGCTTGCGCTCCCATCCGGTGATCTCGATGAACTCGTCGAGCAGGCTGCCCCGGGCCTTGCGGCCCGTCAGTCGCCCGTACCTGGCACGCATCTTTTTTGTGTATTCCTCTATGCTTGTTTCACTCATGCCCATGGCTGGCGCCATGGTGTCTCCATTTATGAGGCAACGGGACTATCTCTGATGGTTCTGGAATTATTTTCGGTGTCCGCTTCAATGAGGCAACACGCCCCCTGACAAGGCCATCTTTTTTTCCTTGGCGCACCCTAAGCGGCACGCTCTACTTCCGATATTTTCCAAAACAAGACGAGGATTTCATAACCATGAACACTACGCGGTAGGCATCGACCGCAAAGATGCCACCACCCAGACCGAAAGGCCGGGGAGGTGGCTGCGTATGTTCAGGCCGCTCTCTCCGGGGAAACGGCCAAAGGCCGTTGCAGCCGTCTTCGTGCGGTTTATGAACTCCCCGTCCACTTGAGGAAGCCAAGACCGCGAACCCAACAAACCATGAGAAATCTTTTCCTTCTCTTTGCGCTTCTCCCTTCCGCGATCACGGCCACGCCGGAAAATCCCCTCGTCCCGGACACCTGGTTCCAGGATCTCACCGCCGCCGACGGCTCCATCTACCAGTGCGTCGTCTTCACCACCGTCCTGGGAGTCGAATACACCTTCTACCATTCCAGCGACCTCCAGGCATGGACGGATATCGGGAAAACTTACGGACTCGGCCACGATTTCGCCGCCGCCATGCGGGAAATCACTCCCGCCCCGCCACCACCCGATCCGCAGAATCCTCCCGCCGCGCCCGCGGACTTCATCAACGCTAGCATCACCATCCAGTCATCTTCCGCAGCCGAAGGAGGAACGGTGGTTTCCCGGCCTTCACTAGACCACGGAAATACCGTGCGCTACCTCGTCGCGGAAGACATGGCCCTGGAATGGGACTCCGTCCCGCTCTTCGTAGGCTCGTCCGCCAACTACCAGTTTTTATCAGCCACCCCACCGGCACCATCGCACCGCCAGATCACAATCCGCTCCTTCAACCACTGGACGCCGCCATGATCGCCGAGTTCGAGACGGCCTTGCCGACTTTCAACGCCACAGTCACCAGCTCAACCATCATCGCCCGCAGCACGCCCCCGCTGCCCATGCCCGCTCCCGAAGGAAAAGGCTTCTGGCGCATCAAGGCGGACTGGTCCAAGGACAGCGACAACGACGGAATCCGTGACCACACCGAATACGCCGTGGCGGCATCTGCCCAGCAGGGTGGCCAGTCCGGCGGAGGAGGAACAGGCGGCTCCCCGGCTTTCCCCGACCCGTTGGATGGTGACACCAACGGCAACGGCACTCCCGACGGAAAGGAACTGGACTCCGACGGCGATGGCACCCCGGATTCCTTCGATATCTCTCCGACGGAAAGCGCGGTCGGGTTCGATAAAGTCGCCCTGCCACGCTATGCCATGTTCGTTTTCGATGGCAGCGCTTTCCAAATCAACGACAGAGGCACCGCACTCTTCACGGAAAAGGTTTGGAAGAATGGATCACTTATCAATCTGAATGTGACATCTCCCGTTGTGGACAGCATCACCGCTTACGCCATCAACACTCACGATCAAATCATCGGCCAAGGGTTGACCTACGTGCCTATCGGCGAGGATTCCGACGAAGCGTTCACCGCCCTCTGCTATTGGTCCTCCCCCGTGGCCGCTCCCGTTCGCGTCCAGACTGATGAAGGAGGCGGAAACATCCGCTACGCACAGCAGACCTTCAACATCGAAACCAGTCCGTCCGCCCCGGGTTCCAAGTTCAGTGACGACGGTGATTTCTTTTCCGGCTCAGAGATCCTTCCGTCATTCACAGGGAAAGGAGCAAGGAAATGGAACCTCGGGAGCGGTGCGAACCCGACACTCTCATCCGTATCAAGCAACGAGAACCTCACTGACATCGTCGATGCGAATTTAAACTGGGGACACACTCTCGACGAACAGGACGATTACCTTTCGGGGATACTCAATATCCCCGCACAGACCAGCCCTCCCCCGTTCATCCCCAACAATTTTGTTCGCCATGTCCTCGAGAACGATAAAACGACCATTGTCGCGACACCAAAGGCGATCAATGGCCGCACGAAGGTGCTACTCGACGGAGTGTGGGAGGAAAGCCCGACTCTCGCCCATGCGATCGACCTGGCCAAGGACGGCAAGGCAATCGGCAAGGCCCACGTTGGTCCGACAGGTGTGACAACGGGAGCGAACCCTTTTCTTCTCAACGGTCGCTGGACCGCCTTGGAAAGAGTCGCACCAGACATGCCCGAGGCTTGGAAAGATTCTGCGACTCTGCACGACTCAAGCCAAGCCGGATGGGTCTTGGCCAATCATTTCGCACTAGGAAAATCCGCAGCACTTCTCCCGATCCGCGCTGAGGGAAGTTTCGTCAACAGCGCGCAACAGTCCGTCACCCGGGCCGTAGGGGTCGATGACTTTTCCATCGGCAGAGTTGATGGCCCAAGTGCCGATCCGCCTGTCACCGTCGATCACAATGACGAGCGCATCTGGATCATGGCACCACTCGGCGGCCCGGAAAAGTCCGTGAAATTTACCCTCCCAGCCCACCAATCAGCCCCCGTGAAACTCACTGCCACTGAAATCCTTTTCGGAGGGCAAGCGGAGGCAATCTGCACGACTCATGAAACCGTCCTTACCGTGAAAGCGGGTCCGGGCGCGACTTCCGGCGAGGAAAAGCTGATGGATATCACAATGGGGACCGCCCAATCCGTTTCCAAGCCCATCGGGTTCAAGATCATGAAACGCCGCGAGGTCAAAGTCGCCGTCTGGATCGTTAGGTCGGACAGGAACCCTCCCGGTATGTTGCCCACGGATCCAGAATATCAAAACATCGTCGATACGGATTTCAATCCCACAGAGGCGGAGCTGAACAACTACTTGAATAATGTATTCGATCCACAGATCAACGCGGTCTTCGATTGTAAGGTAAACCACATCGACGTTCGTTTCGACACGGCGACGGGAACCGCATTCGGAGCACCTGCGGAAGACGTCAAGGCTCCAAACTGGACATTGGATACGGATCTGGCTCTCGGCAAGGAATTCGATCCCATCCGACTGGCTGGATACGATGATACCAAGAGTATCAATCTCTATATCGTCAGTGCCAATTTTATTGGGATCAATACTTGGCTCCCTCATAGCAACTATCTTCACCGATCCATCAACTGGGGAAAGGCCAGCAGAACTCAGCGAATTGTTGTCGTTGCCGGAGGATGGCCGAGGACGTCTTTCGGGTATTTCGATACTGTCGCCCATGAGATCGGACATATTCTGATCGGCCCGGGTCATCCGGACGAAAACACCGGCCCGGCTCCGCTGCCGGGAACCCGTGATATCGAGCGGCTAATGTGTTCGGGTGGGAAGAAAAGGCTGGAGGGGCATTTGTCTCTGCTCGTGAAAAAGGAATGGCACGAAGCCGATCTGTGGCTGACAGGCGAAGAGAACGACGGGCGAATCGGACCATGAATGTGAAAATTACTTTGGGACTGGCCATGCTGACCCTCCTTCCTATACAGGGTGGGGATGGAGATGATTGGAATGCCATATATAATAACACCAACAAGCCCTGGATAGAACGTTGGGGCTACCTTTCTTCTCACGCTGAATCAATGCCACCGGAGATACGTTTCGAGATTTTACCTCATCTGCTGGGTAATGAAAACAACCCGAACTACACCGACGAACAAAAGAAAGTAGCGCGAAATATCACCCGGGTACTTCTCGATACCCCGGGCCACGCCGAGTATTTCGGCAACAAGATCAGAGACGCGGAGTTGGACTACGACCGATCAAAATACTTTCACAGACTGCAATTCCTTCCCAGTTCGGAAGCGGTAGGCGTATTGGGTGGTTTTCTATCCGACGAAAGCGGACGGCCTACTGAGGAAGAGATCATTTCAGGAACTGTAAGTGGCGACGAGATCGACTGGCGGCAACCCAATTCCGATATGGCAGCAAAAGCCTTACTGCACCTCCTCGACAATCCCCCTGGATCTAAGGACTCCGACTTCCTATACCACCGGGATCTAGGAACCTGGCAACTCTGGTGGGAGCGCGTGAAAGCGGGAAACCAGACCTTCCGCTTCAAAGGAGATCCGCAGGAATACACATTGGAGGGACCGGTGCGGGAGGGTGGCACAGCAGAAGCCGGGCGGGAGAGGAAACGCACCATGGAAGGCGGTGAACCCACGATGGCTGGGAACGAAGAAGGCGGGGCGTTCCGTTGGGTCTCCTACACAGCGGCTACGATCATCGTGATCGTTGGCATGGTGATGTATTTTCGACAACGCGAACGGAAATCGGATTGATTTACGCTCGCGTCCCGAAACACAGCAAGCACGGCTTTGCGTCGCCTTGCGAACTCGCGCTCTTGCGAAAAAAGAATCATCACCGCATACTTTTGGTTCAGACGAAAATGCAAATCACCAAGTGCCTTGATCGTGCCGGCATGCCATTGCCCGTCCCTAGCCCTGCGTATTCGCGCTGGATTCCTCACCAAGAAGCGTTCACATTCTGTCGCGTTATGAAATTTCTTTTGTTATTCTTACTGACTCTCCCCGTTTTTGCCCAAGACATTAATACGCTCAGCCCGGAAGAAGAGGCCGATGGCTGGAAACTGCTCTTCAACGGGCGCGATCTCGAAGGATGGAGAGCATTCGGCTCGGACAAAGATCCAGGCCCTGGCTGGATGGTGAAGGACGGCATCCTTGTGAAGCAACAGGGAATTCCGGGTGGAAACATCGTCACACGCGAAAAATTCGAGAACTTCTACTTGGTCTGGGAATGGAGGATATCGGAAAAAGGAAACAACGGGATTAAATACCTCGTGGACGAAAATCGCGGAGGTGCCCCCGGCCCCGAATTCCAGATACTGGACGATAATGGCCACCCTGATGCGAAAACCGGACCTCAGCGCCAAACCGCCGCTCTCTACGATATCATGCCACCCGCTGCTGACAAGTTGCTCAAACCCGTTGGCGAATGGAATCGCTCCCGCATCATCGTTAAAGGAAAGCATGTCGAGCACTGGCTCAACGGTGCCCCTGTCCTCACCTATGAACTAGGAAGCCCCGAACTTCTCGCCGCCATTGCCAAGAGCAAGTTCAAGGGAGCCAAGGACTTCGGACAAAAGGTAATCGGTCCCATCATGCTCACCGACCACAACGACAAATGCTCCTTCCGCAGCATGAAAATCCGCGTCGAACCCGCGAATTAGACCTTATTCAACCTCCCCGACTTTTTTTTCGGAATCTTTGAACGATCCCTTCAGGTAGGGGTCTGAATCCATGAAGACCGTGCGAAAGCCGTGTTTTCATGTAAGGGTGAACAGCAGTTGTCAGCCTCATTTCGCCTTCGGGTGTGTTGAAGTTGTTCAGCTTGGCCGTCGGGGTGGGTGCCCCGGCGGCCTTTTTTTGATGTTTTTTGGCGAGTTGCTGTTAGAATCATCTGGATTGTAGCTTACCTCTACATTCCCATTGTCAGATCTAGTAGATTCGCGTTCCATCCACGCCCCTCCAGAAAACATTAAAGATGATCAGCACAAATTCACTTATGATCAGCACAACTCCACAGTTGAATGAATTCCTGAAAAACTGCGAACCTACCCACGGTGAGAAGATATGCGCGATCGATACGGAAGCTGACAGCCTTCACCGCTACCGTGAGTCCCTCTGCCTCATTCAGTTCACAGCAGGTAGCGAATGTGTACTGATCGATCCACTCTCCATCGAGGATCTTTCCCCTCTCGATCTCTATCTGCGGGATGCCACCGTCTGGATGCACGGTGCCGATTATGATATGACCATGCTCAAACGCGAGTTCGGTCACCTACCCGCAAAAGTCTATGATACCCAGATCGGAGCACGTCTGCTTGGCGTTCAAAAATTTGGGTTGGGGAATCTTGTAGAACATTACTTTAATATCGTCCTATCGAAATCATCTCAAAAAGCGGATTGGGGCAAGCGCCCGCTATCTGAGAAGATGATCGAGTATGCACTCAACGATGTGCATTACCTCTTGGAAATGGGAGATCTCATTGTAGCCGGCCTCAAGGATCGCGGTCGCTACGATTGGTTTACGGAAAGTTGCGAGGCGGCCCTCACAAAAGTCGCCGAACGTGATGATTCCAAGGAGGAGCAATGGCGCATCTCTGGGTCCGGCAAACTAAATCCCTACGGCCTGGCTTGCCTCCGTGCACTCTGGCACTGGCGCGATAAAGAGGCGGAAGCATGGGATCGCCCCTCATTCATGGTCGCGCCAAACAAACAACTTATCGCTTGGAGTCTCCTGCTTGCAGATGGCGGAAAGGTGGAACTACCACGCCACTACCGGAGCGAACGCATCAAACACTTCAAGCAAATGCTGGAGGAACTCAAAGCCCTCCCGAATGATCAGTGGCCTGCACGCCCCGTCAGCAAACGCCGCAAACGCGACCGCGATTTCGACGATCGCGTCGATGCCATTATTGCCACTCGGAACAAAACTGCCGCTGAACTCGAAATTGACGGCTCTCTGCTAGCCTCCCGCTCGGCCATCGAGTCCATTGCCTCCGACGAAGCTTCCCCCAACGAGGTCCTCATGAAATGGCAACGAGAACTCCTCCAGCTCTGAACTCATCTCCTATCCTCTTTCACCCAACATCCTACATAAGATCTTGGACCTTCAGAAATTGATGGTTCCACTTCTTTCCGCCTCTTCCTGAAATTTTGAATTTTGAATTTTGAATTTTGAGGCCAGCCTCCCTCCATGCCCGCTGCCACCAGCACCCAGTTTTTCTCCAACCCTGATCGATTCCCCCTTCGTGAAGGTGGCAGCCTACCCGGTATCACCGTCGCCTACGAAACTTGGGGCACGCTGAACGAAGACGCCTCCAATGCCGTCCTCTTGTACCATGCTCTTTCGGGTTCCCACCACGCTGCCGGAGTCAATCCACACATCCCTGGCATCGGCGATCTTTGGCAGCCTGAACTCCACGATGGCTGGTGGGACAACATGGTTGGACCCGGCAAAGCCATTGATACAAATCGACTATTCGTCATTTGCCCGAACTACCTAGGAGGCTGCTACGGCTCCACCGGCCCCGCCTCCATCAGTCCGGACACTGGCACCCACTGGGGTTCCTCTTTTCCGTCCATTTCGGCTTCCGACCAAGTCGATGCCTCCGCCCTCCTGCTCGATTCCCTCGGGATCAAGACTCTCCATGGTGTCGTCGGCCCTTCCGTCGGTGGGCTGATCGCGCTCACTTTCGCCACCCGTCTTCCCCATCGCGTCCGAAACGTCATCAACATGGCCGCCGGCTTCAAGACCACGGTCCTTAACAAACTCATCCTTTTCGAACAAATTCTCGCTATCGAGAATGACCCGAATTTCAACGGCGGAGACTTCTACGACACGCAGCCGCCACTCTACGGCCTTGTGCTCGCCCGGATGATTTCCCACAAAACCTTCGTTCACCTCGATTCCATCGAGAACCGCGCCCGTCAAGACGTCATCCAACCGGGCGACGTTCTTCAATGGTACAAGGTCCGCGACCAGTTCCAGAGCTACATGCTGCATCAGGGGAAAAAATTCGTCCGCCGCTTTGATGCGAACACTTACCTCCGCATCATCGATTTGTGGTCGCGCTTCGACGCGCTCAACGAAGCCGATGCGGAAACGCCCGAAGAACTCTTCTCTCCCTGTCGCGAAGCCGGGCAGAAGTGGCTCGTTTTTTCGATCGATTCAGACTTTTGCTTTTATCCGGAGGAACAGCAGGAACTCACGCGGCACTTAGAGTCGGCGGGAGTCGAATCCATGCACATCACCGTTCACTCGGACAAGGGCCACGATTCCTTCCTGCTTGAGCCGGATCTCTACACCCCTCACATTGCCTGGGTCCTACGTTGAGAAAATGATCCGTATCCCTATTTTTGTTTCCGCCGCGCTCATTTTAGGCATCGGATTCCTCGGTCTATCCCTTTTGGGAAAAGACTTGGGAATCCCCGTCTTCCTCGGTTCGGCAACCCTCGGCGGCGGCCTCCTCATCTGCGCCCTTTTCAGCCTGAAAATGCCATGGCACGGCTACATCGGCGCAGCAGTCCTAGCTCTCCTCGGCCTCAGTCGTGGCATCCTCAATGCTCCCGGCATCTTCCGCTACGCCCTCGGTGAACGCACCCGAGGCCCTGCTCCCCTTTTGGAATTAGTCACCTTCCTCATCTGTGGCGCTCTCCTCTTCGCAATCTACAGATTTTGGTCCCGCAGCCGCTTGGCAGACATTCCTCGCTGAACTCCTATAGGAGCAATCAGCGTGATTAAAGTCACCTTAACCCCCACAGAAACGCCACTTGCATCCAGCGCAAAGCCGGAGAAACATGCCCAGCGAATGGCAGCTGATTTCCAAGACTACTACCAAGTTCTCGGCGTGGCCCGTGACGCCTCCCAGCCCGAAATCAAAAAGGCTTTCCGCAAGCTCGCTCGCAAGTTCCACCCGGATGTGGCCGTGGACAAGGCGACGGCCGAGGAGAAATTCAAAGGCATCAATGAAGCTTACGAGGTACTCGGTGATCCCGAAAAGCGCAAGAAATACGATTCCCTCGGTGCAAACTGGAACCAACAGGGTGGCCCGCCGCCAGGCGGCGGATCCGGGGCAGCCTATGGCGGAGGTGGACCCATGCCGCAAGGCGCGGACTTCCAGTTCGACGGCACAGGTTTCAGCGATTTTTTCGAACAATACTTCTCGGGAGCTGGCACTCGCCGAACCTCGTCTCCCTTCAGAGGTGCTGGGCCATCGAGTGGAAAATTCCGCGGTCAAGACATCGAGGGAGATCTCATGGTGACTCTCGAGGAAGCATTCGCTGGCTCCACCCGCACCATTTCTATGCGGAAGTCCGATCCCGCGTCCGGAAGAGTCTCTACGGATGAAATCGAGGTCCGCATCCCAGCCGGAATTGGCGAAGGTCAGCGCCTCCGTGTCCCGGGTCACGGTGGTGATGGACAAGGTGGCGGCGAGGATGGTGATCTCTACCTCCGCATCCGCATCGCCTCCCATCCAGATTTTCGCGTCAACGGCCACGATCTCTACCGCGATCTCTCGCTAGCTCCATGGGAAGCAGTGCTCGGCACCACCATCCCGATCAGTATCCCCGGGGGAAATCGATTGCAGGTGAAAATCCCCGCCGGAACCTCTTCAGAAGATCAGCTACGGCTCAAGGGCTACGGCTTGCCGAAAAAAAATGCGCCTGGAGATCTCTATGTGGACATTTCCATCGAGACTCCACCCACTATTTCCACAACCGAACGCGAGCTATGGGAGAAACTCCGCGATTCCTCAACCTTCAAACCACGGGAAGCCTGATATGAACACCGTAACTCCAGATCCCCACGAAACACACCCGCTTGAACTCGTCATTCGTATGACTGGCTCCTCTCACCGGAAAATTCGTTTCTACTGTGCCAAGGGACTCGTCACACCTGTGAGCAAGAGTTCATCAGAAAAATGGCACTTCGATGAAGAATCCGTTATGCGCCTGCGCCACATTGAGGCCCTACGCCAGCGCCACCGCATGAACTGGGCCGCCATCCATACGATCGTTGGCCTTCTTGACGAGGTTGAGACCCTTCGTGCGGAGCTACGCTTTCGCCGCTAGATCGGCTTTTTGCAACTTTCGGAAACGAGCAAGAAACTTCCTATTGCGCTCCCGAGTAAATCCGGTTTAGTCTCCGCCTCCCGGCTATTCACACGTCGGGCTTTTTCACATCACGCCTATGAATCCGGACCGCGCCACACTCAATTTCCTCAACTCCTTCCCGGAAGACGCCCGCCGTCGGGGCGACATGCTCCAGAAAGACGGAGCCGTTACTCAAATCTTCGGAAACCACCTTTTCATCCAAGGCCGCGTAGAAGACGAAACCGGTACCCATCGCACCTCGTTGCGACTTCAGGGAAACCGCTGGTTCGGCTCCTGCACCGCCGAAGACGAACTTGTTTCCGGTGCCTGCCAATACGCCACCATGATGGAGCGCATGCACCGCGGCGAAGACCTCCCCGAGTCTCCGAACGAATTCGATGACACTCCTGTGCTCGACATTATTGAGGAAAAACTCGATCGCGAACTCGACGATAAAGAAGCGGAATACGTCACCAAGATCGAGAAACGCTATCGTCGCTATGTGATCGAAGGCGAACTGCACGACCACGACATGGTCCGCATCAACCCGCGCTGGGAAATCACCACCTACGAGCCGCTCGAACTCTGGCCCATACCACCCGGCGATATTCTCGAGTTTTGGAACTACCTCGCTTACGCATTTTACAAAAAGAAACTCCCCTACCCTGAGTTCATGTCCGTCATCACGGACCTAGCCTCGGTGCAGAAGAAAATGGCCGAGTGGGAACAGGAGCGTGAAGTCGCTGCTTGGTATGACCGCATCGAGCAAGTCAACGAGCGTCCTCCGCAGGATGCGCCGCTCACCGTCTCCTTCCGCCTCGTCGCTACCATCAACGAGGCTCGCATGGAAGTCCGCGAAGACAGGCCGAATGCCCAGCACATTCAGCTCCGCGAAAAAACGGACATCGAGAAATACGTTTCCCTCCATCAGGAAGGAGCACTGCTCATGGATGCTTCCTCGCAGACACTTTGGGAACATTTCCTCGCCTTCTACCGGAAACACGGCGATACCACGCTCGATTTCGATCAAGAAGAATCCTGCCGGTTCATGAACCGTGTGTTCCAGCAGCCAGCGCTCGAAGGATACCTCGTCAACCTCGACGACCGCCCGTTCAAAGTCTCCGAAGAAGCCCTTTCTTGGACCTGCGAGGACGAGGCTTACGACCCGAATTCCTTCGCCATCCAGCTCGTTACTGGCACCGGTGAGAACGTCTCCCACTCCGTCCGCCTCCTACCCGGCCGTAAGGAACTCTATCAGTCCGATGAAACGGTCTTCCCCGGCCCTCCACGCTGGCTCGAGGACACCGAGGTCATGCCCCGCTACCTCATCCCGAGAAAAGTCATCGACTCTCTCGAGGGCGTGGAGTTCCTCCGCAAAATTGGAGCCTCTCTCCCGGAATCTCTCAAAAAGCGCGTCGTCGATCTCGAACTGAAACCCAAGTTGGAGATGAAACTCATCGCCGGCCTCACAGCAGCTGAAACCGAGCACCTTGTCGTCGATGTCACAGCTATCGAGACCAAAGGCCGCCGCACTGAGCGCCTCACGAAAGAAGGCTGGGAACTCGTCGAGCAACAGCCAGTCAAAGGCAAACAGCTCCTCCGCTTCGCCCGCGAGCCTCTGCATCCCGTCCCGCCGATTCTGGACGAAATGTCCCTCGCATACGACGAGAAGCTCATCTCCTTCAAGTCTCGCATCACTAAGCAGTTTCCCGAAAAATTCGCCGAGTGGGTGCGCGCCATGCCTCCCGAAATCGAACTGGATATCGACTTGCGCCTGAAATCCATCCTCGATGACCCTGTCACTGCCGCCGTCCGCTTCGAGGTCGTCGGACAAGATATTGACTGGTTTGATCTCCGCATCGTCATCGATGTGCAAGGCGTCAATCTCTCGAAGGCACAGATCCGCCAACTCGTCGCTGCCCGCGGTGGCTACGTCCGCATGGACGATGGCTCGTGGATGCGTTTGGAAATCAAACTCGATGCCGACCAGCGCGAAGCTGTCACTCGTCTTGGGCTCGATCCCTTCGACCTTTCCGGCGAGACTCACCGCATGCACGCCCTCCAGCTTGCCGATCCGAAAGCAGCCGAGGTCTTCGATCCAAAAGCATGGGAACGCATCAAAAATCGTGCCAACGACATCAAACTCGAAGTCACCCCGCCCCTCCCAGACGGACTCAACGCCACCCTCCGTCCCTATCAGGTCGATGGTTTCCATTTCCTCGCCTACCTTTCGGAAAACAACTTCGGCGGTATTCTCGCCGACGACATGGGACTCGGAAAAACCATCCAGTCCCTCACCTACCTGCTCTGGCTTTTCGAACAGCACAAGGCGACCGGCGCTTCTCACAAGCCAGCCCTCATTGTCTGCCCGAAATCCGTGCTCGATGTATGGTACTCCGAGGCAGAGAAATTCACCCCGCAGCTAAAAGTAAAGATCCTCAAAAATCGCGACGATATCGACATCCCGCACATTCAGAACAACATCGACATGCTCGTTCTGAACTACGCACAGCTGCGTGTTTGTGGCGAGGAACTCTCCGGAATCAAGTGGCTCACCACCATTCTTGACGAAGGCCAGCAGATCAAGAACCCTGACTCCAAGGCAGCCAAGTGCGCCCGCGAGCTCGATTCCCAAAACCGCCTAGTCCTCACCGGAACGCCCATCGAGAACCGCCTACTCGACATGTGGTCGCTCATGGCCTTCGCCATGCCCGGAGTTCTCGGAAATCGTGCCTACTTCAAGAAGCGATTCGACAAACGGAAGGACCCCCTTTCCCAGAATCGACTCGCTTCCCGCCTCCGCCCCTTCCTCCTCCGCCGGACGAAGCTCCAGGTCGCCCAGGACCTTCCGCCACGGACCGAGGAAGAAGTCTATTCGAAGATGGAGGGCGTGCAGCTTGAGCTCTACAAAAACGAACTCAAACGTATCCAGAAAGCCCTGCTCGGACTCGACTCGGACGAGGCAGTCAAAAAGAATTCCTTTGCAATCTTGCAAGGCCTCATGCGCCTTCGCCAGATCTGCTGCCACCCCGGCCTCATCGATCCGAAATACCTCAAGGAGGAATCCGCCAAAATGGAATCCCTCTTCTATCTCTTGGATCAGCTCCACGAGGAAGGCCACAAGGTGCTCGTCTTCTCGCAGTTCGTCTCGATGCTGGACCTCATCAAGGCCCGCCTCGAACTCGAAGCCCGTCCGTTCCACTACCTCACCGGCCAGACCAAAGACCGCAAAGGCGAGATCGAGCGTTTCCAGACAACCAAAGACCCTTCCGTCTTCATGCTTTCCCTGAAAGCGGGTGGTGCCGGACTTAACCTCACCTCGGCCTCTTACGTCATCCTCTACGATCCATGGTGGAACCCCGCTGTGGAAAATCAGGCGATCGACAGGACACACCGGATTGGCCAGAAGAACAAAGTTATCGCCTACCGCCTCCTTACAAGGGAGACAGTCGAGGAAAAGATCCGCATTCTTCAGCACCAGAAGACCCAGCTTGTCACCAACGTGCTCGGGGACGAAGGCTTCGCCTCAAACCTCGGGATCGACGATCTGCAATTCATCCTCACCCACGGCATGGACGATGAAGACGCAAAAGAAGAGCGTGAAAAGGAAGCTGCGAAGGCAGCTAAGCCTGCCAAGAAAGCAGCAAAAAAAGCAGCCCGTAAGAATACTCAGGACAACCTCTAATCCAACCGTGCCTGGCGAATCCTGCGCCAGACCGTTCGGGGGATGATCCCACTTTCCGATATTCCTACGAATGCCTGATGAAGCCATAGGTTGTGTTGCCGGACTTTTCAGGACCACAGGCGGATTCGTCATCGAATTCTTCTTTGAGATCATCTGCGGTTACCTCGGGCATTTCATCGTCCGCTTGATCACCTTCGGAAGAACTCACCTAGAACCCGATTCCTTCTCCGCCGTCGCCTGCGGATTCATCACGATCCTCTGCGTCTGCTTGCTCGCTTGGTATTTCCTCGCAGCTTAGCTCTCAGGTGTCCTCCCGAAACGCATTGGGCCTGTTTGCCGTCCTTTGCGTTTCATATTGTCGCTGGCCAAGTGAGCCGATTCACCATACGCGAGCTAGCAGCAATCAGGAAGATAGCGATAGCATGGTGTATCCTTCGATGGATTTTCGCTGGGACAATCGTCGGTTCAGCTGATTTTTTGGCGATCTGTTTCATGCAGCCGAAGATGTATGAAGACCAATGAATGCTAGGATTTCACTTTTTCATCTAGGACGCAAAATGCTCCGAATGGTTGAAGAAACGGGGTCAGGCGTAAATGGCACGGGATTGACCCCGATTCCATTTTTCCACAGCCCATTCGAAGATTGCCGGACGGTGTCACTTGGATCTACTACTAGTGAGAATCCCAATGACTCCCGAAGCAGCCGAAAAGAAATACTGGGCTTTCATTTCCTACTCCTCGAAGGACAGGAAATGGGGGCGCAGGCTGCACAACCGGCTGGAGAACTATCCAATCCCGAAAGAGTTCCAAGGCACGAAGATTTTTGATGGATCGGTGCTGGGAAAAAACTTGCGACCTATTTTCCGCGACCGGGATGAGCTATCCGGGGCATCGAATCTGGGCGATGCAATCCTCGAAGCCTTGCAAGAATCCCGATTTCTGATCGTGCTATGCTCTCCTAACTCCGCGCGTTCCCAATGGGTGGATCAGGAGATCAAGGACTTCATTGCGATTTCCGGAGAGAAGAACATTCTCGCCCTCATTCTGAACGGCGAGCCGAATGCCAGTTCTCCGGAAACCGATTTTGACGATTCCCTCGAGTGTTTTCCCCCTTCCCTTCGCTATCCGGTGGAACCCTTGGCCGGCGACCTGAGGAAGGAGGGTGACGGGAAGGAACGTGGCTTCCTGAAAATCCTCGCAGGGATTTCACAGCTCGATTTCGACGTCCTTTACCGCCGGCATGAGCGGGCGCAGCGGAGCCGCGTGATTGCATGGGGAGCTGCGGCGGCAATCATCATCGCCGCACTTGCCGGACTCTCCATCTTTTCGATCAAGAAGAGCCGGGAGCAGCAAGTGCTCTTGGATAATGTTGCGCTGGCCGACCACGACTCCGCGCTCCAAGCATCCGAGCAGGGTCGCTACCGGGAATCCGCCGCCTACTACGCACGATCACTTTCCATCAGGCCGGAGAATACTACGGTCGCCCATTCCGCAGTCAGTTCGGCTATCATGGCCGATACCCTTTTTGCAAAACAGCGGCATATCCTGAAAGTAGAAGACAAAATCATCTCGCTTCTCTTGCATCCCGGAGAGGATGTTCTTCATGTCATTACCAGAGGTAAGCCACTTACTCTCTCGCTGACCGGAGGACTAAAAGACGAGGCGACACCTGGGGCGAATTGGCAAGAAATTCAGCAACCTGCCCTGGAAGAGGTGGTGGATGATTTCCCATGGCTGGCAGATTCCGTGGCAGGTCTTAGTGTAGCGGTGGTCTCCCCGGATGGGACGAAACTCTTCGCCGGCACGGCCACGGGAAAAATCCATAGGTTCGATATTGCAACGCGAACGGACGAGTGGGCTAAGCTTGCGAAGCAGCGCAAGAACCTAATTTCTGGTATCTCGGTGTCACCCTGTGGCGAGACACTTGCCGCGGCGGATTGGGACAGCAGCCTTACGCTGATTGATGCCGACAGCGGAGCATTGCAGGACAGCATTCAGTTCGCCTACAATGTGGAGAGGCTGTTCTATTCCAAAAACGGATATTTTTTGATTGCCGCCTCGGAAGACGGCTTCGTGCGAGTTTTCGATACTGGGGCTTCGCCCCTAGTAATGAAATCGACACTTCTAAATCCGGGGACATTTCCTATTCAGAAAGAGGATACAAAAGCGCGCTACATTCTGTCGGACCAGGGCAATCTCAGCGTGATTGAGTCCGGTTCGCAGAAGATTTTAAAGAGCGGAATTTCCCTCCCTCAGCCTGCCGAGAAGATCGCGGTTTCCCCGGACGGAAAATTCCTTGTCGCTGGAAATAGGATGGGATACCTGATGATTCTTTCCCTTGAGACCGGTGCGCTGCACAGCACCCGGCGCAGCGCACGGATCACAGACATCAAAATTTCACCTGACAGCACCATCTGCTACGCATCTTCCTGGGATAGATACTTGATTGCCTACGATCTGGAAAAGGGAGAGGAGAAATGGAAACAGGCGTTTAAAGGCTACGTGAACGAGATTTCACTTTCGTATGACGGCAAGCTCATCGCTGCCGCCTCGGATGATTTCACCTTCCGGATATTTGACTCGTCATCCGGCAAGAGCGTTTGGTCCTCGCTCACCGACAACTGTGTGAAGCATATCTCATTTCAAAGGGAACAACTGCTAGCCGCAACAGTTGATCATCTCTTCGACTTGGATTGCTCCCACCTTTTCCGGGAAACTACTGATGGCCGCGGAGATTTGGCCGTGTATCTCGTTACCCACGCTGCACTGCGGATCCATGAGCTTACCCCCGTGAGATCCGCTAGACACGAGAGAATGGGCGACAACATCCGGAAGATTCTAGACTGGAGAAACGAACACCCGGCGAAACGAACACGCTCCCCGTTCTCCGGAGTAGTCCTTTCCCAATTAGTCAGTAAAAGGCTCGGCGACGGCCCACGTGAAGACGCGATTCAATTGCATCGTCTCGCTCCGTGGCATCCTCTGACACCGGTTTCCATAGCGCTTCTCCCCGAGAACGATGAGAATCCAATCCGTCAACGCCACCTCTGCGAAATGACAGTGGATAGGCTGCGCGGGATCGAGGATACAGAGCAGGATAGAACTGTAGCCGCACGATGGATGCTACAACGCGGATTCGTAGACCTCGCCGAGGAAGTAGCAGGGAAAAAGTAATAGGTTATTTCCGAGTGACAGTGTTTCAAGCGGATTCCCAAGTTGGTTTGTGACGAACCTTAGGGACTCCAGCCAAGATCGATTTGGTCTTCCGTCACATCGGGACGGCTCTTCCCATCCCATGGGTAAGACCCTAGGTGATCAACTCACCGAGACCGTTTTCGCGGAAACATTCTTCTCACACGAAGTTGGCTTCACTCGCCCGATCAACAAGCAAATCACAGAGATTAATCTTCCCAGGCTTCGAACTTACCCCCGTCTCCGAGACCTCCAATCTCCCCAACTAGGGCACGCACCTTTTCATTAATTTCCGAGAGGACTGGTTCGCTTCTAGATGCCTTTCTGGTGCCGGGAAATATGAAATAGCTCACGCTGAACGCTTCCGCTGCCCGTTGCGTTCCCGAAGCCTTCTCATTGATTTTCCATGCTAGTTTCAGCGATGCTTCCCCGATCTTATAAGAAGGACCTGCCTCTGCGACCATGGTCGGAATGACCCTGTCCTCATAGACGACGATGGCATAATCCCCGTGGGCTATCGCTGCGTTTTTACCAAACCAGTTTCGGGGTAGGACGATGATAGGATCTAGAGCGGCAACGACCGAACGAGGATTAGCACTGAGTCCCCAGCTATTGTCGCTCTTCACTCGGCTCAGATGATTGATTTCCTCTTGGTAAACTTCAGAAACCTTCCTCCAGGCACGTATCGGCAATTCTCGGTTTTTCTTATCCACCTCCGCCTTGAGTCCTGTCAATTCGCGAATCCTATCATCGTAGTAGTTGGCGAATGGGTTTTTGTGCTTCGCCCGCCCCCAGACGTAGCCCGTAAATGGCTGAAACCAATTCGAGCTCAATGCTCCATGGTAGTCTTCCAAATCCCCCGCCCGATCCGGATCCGAGCCATCCGTTACCACATCCATCCCCGCTTGGATGAGCAAGGCCTTCCGACCTGTTTCAGGGTGCGCCAAATCCATGATGGTTGCACAATCGTAGTAATTGTAATTGGATAAGGCTGTCAGGCTCTTTTGTCGCTGGATGTGTTTGGCTTTCTCATCGAAAAGAAGTTCGAATCGTTTCGAGACAGTTCCCGTCTCAACCAGACTTTCGATTTCAGCCAGAGCGGCCGGAAGTTTGGGATTCAATTCTCGAAGCTCCTTGAAATTCGAAACAGCCGTCGGCCGCTTGATTGAAATGGTCGCGAACTGAGAGCCAGACTTCCGCAACGAAACCGGGCTTTGTCCAACGAGTTCCTGCTCAAAATCCTGCGCAAGACAACTCCCAAGCAACAGACCGAACAGCGCGATAGTGATCTTTCCGAATCCCATAGACATTCCACACTACTCACCACTCAGGAGATCGAAATCAAAAAAAACGTGAAGCGGTTGGCAATACGCCGGGGAATTTTGGTTCGACAAGGTCCGCTGAGAGGGCTTATTTGTACACTTGCATATGGACGATCGCAGTCCCCTGTCTCTCTCCCCCTCCACATCCATGTTAAACATCCACCAATTGATGATTGATCCCTTCGTGGATCGCCTAAAGCACGAATACGATCTGATGTATGGATCGAGCAACTCGGACAATGGCGAGATTCTTCGCTGGGTGGGGCACCTAGCTCTTGAGAATCTGTGTAATTCGGACGCGCCATATCACAACGTTGAACACACGATGACGGTTACGCTCGTGGGACAGTCGATTCTAAAGGGCAAGCACCTGAACGAAGGTGGAGTCTCACCGCATGAATGGCTGCATTTCATGATCGCACTCTTGTGCCACGATATCGGCTATTTGCGCGGGATTTGTCGCGGAGACAATGGAGATTTCGTGGTGATCGACCACAAAGGCACACTGGAGGAAATCCCGCACAATTACACCTGCGCTTCGCTCACCCCCTATCATGTGGAGAGAGGAAAAATATTCGTGCGAGAGAGATTCGAAAACAATCCCTTGATTGACGCTGACAAAATTGCCAATGCCATCGAATACACCCGCTTTCCTCCGGCCGAAAACGAAACGAGTCGATATACGGAAAGCTATGCGGGCTTGGTTCGGGCATCTGACTTGATTGGTCAATTGGCAGATCCAAATTACTTGCGGAAGATCCCGTCCTTGTTTTACGAATTTTCCGAATTGGGAATGAACGAAAAGTTCGGCTACAAGACCCCTCTCGAAATGCGGACGAAATTTGCGGCCTTTTACTGGGAGTCGATCAGCCCCTATATCCAAGAGGGACTGCACTACCTGAGGGTGACGCATGAAGGTCGTGAGTGGGCGGCGAGCCTCTATTCCCACCTTCACACGGTGGAACATGACAAGGACAATGGTAACAGTTCGATCTTCCCGATGTTGAGACCGACTAAAGCGAAGTGAGACGCGTGAGCCAGGTGGGTTGAATGCTTATGCCATGCATAAACGTCTGGCCCGCTTTACCCTTGTAAGATCATGGGATGACTAGGGGTGACGGTGGCCCTACCTAGTCTCCAATAGTGATCGCGAAGGTATATAGTTTTTGCTCACCTTGATTCGACGAGACTTTAACTATGATGAACTCGGTTTGGTTCTGGGACACGGGAACCCTCCAAGTGATGGCTCCCGTCTTACTCAAAGACATCCCCTCTGGCCCCGATTCCAAGTCAAAAGTGATCCCGTCTTTTTTGGCCGCCGGAGCATCCAGTTGAAATCCGTAGAGGCTTCCTTTTTTGGCGGGAGTTGGACTATTCGTGATAAACAGGGATGGGAGGGCACCATTGCCAATGAGGCCGAAGATGTCGCACGACCGGACGAAAAGAGTGTCGTTGGACTTTGGAAGTGTGACCAACGTGCCCAGGTAGGGGTTCAAAATGTATCGCTTTTCGACGGTGAGTTTGCCTCGGTCATAATGGTCACTCGTATCAAACTTCATTTCTTCAAAAGCATCCTCAATTTCAAGAAGCGTTGCGGAGTTGCCTGCCAGATGAACATGGCACGGGTGCTCTCGATCCTCTTCGCGGGTTCGATCAATGGTGCTTAGCATGGCACTCATGTAAAACTTCGGATGGTAGGCCGGGATCAGCCGCGCAATGTTAAATGCGGGAGTCTCGAATTCGGCAATCTTGTTGTAAGGTCGCCTATAAATGCAATTCCCGGTATACAAATAGGCACCATCCCAGCTCGGTGTGATCACTCCAGCGCTCGTATGTTCATAGAAGGGTACTGCGGGATCCGACATGATTACGACGCTAAAGCCATTAGGAGAGCTACTGGTCTTCATGTTGGTGACAATCCTTCCATCGGCACTCATTCGCAGTTGGTTCGAATTGCCGGTCATGAAGGGGTGTGGCTTGTCCGTTGCATTCCATTTCAAAAGCTCACCCTTCAATGTCGAGGGGTTCAGCCTCCCAAATTGACTCCGCTGGATGCTGTCGTCGGCCGCGACCACCGTGGCCACTGGTCCCCGGGAGGCATACCCTCCTGCCATATCGATGATGTTGGAGCCAAAGGGCGCCTTTTTACTCCCAATGCGCGTCAGGTCCGTCAAACGGTAACTCATCAGGGTGTCTACGGACGGATAGTAAACGAAGGCGAGATCGAGGTTGGCTGCAATCACCGCAGGGGTGGTTGCCATGGGAATGAAGCCACGGAATTTCAATGTTTGGTTGTCGAACACGGCAATCTTGGAAATCTCCTCCATGGAGATCACGATGGCCCTTCCATTTTCACCTACCGCAATATCGGTAGCGATACCCGGCAGTTTGATTTCCACTTTCCCACCAGGCACCTCCACGATGGACTTTGAGCCTGGGCCCAACTCCCCGCCTCCCTGCACCGCCAAATCTCCCTCTTCGTTCGGATCTTCCGCTGTCGCTTGAAAGACTCCACTCACCTCGCCCACTGTCTGGTCACCGGCCATCACGACGACACGGTAGCTTGGAGCCTCATCCGACGCGCGTGAGATGCGAATCTCCTTCGCCTTGTCAAAGCTCGGTTGGATTTCGCCCCCCGAGGTACTGATCTTCAGCCCGTTTAAACCAGTGACTTTGCCTGAAATGGTGGCTCCGTTGTTGCCGGTCACTTGGTTCGTTTCCCCACATTCTATGAGAACGAGCTTGCTCAACTTCCCGGCCTTGTCGCCGACTCTGATGGGACGATCATCCGCCATCCCCTTGATACTACCATCCTCATACACCACCTCGATGACCAGTTTTGCGCTCTTTTCTGCAGCAGGAATTTTCGCCCTGTAGGTCTGTCCGTCCTCATCGGGAGTCAGAGCCACCGGCGCCTTTTCCGAGACCTCGAGTTGGACTACTGGCGCTGTTGCTGGCTTCTTGGAAAATCGGATTCCGACCGAGAAGTCTCCTCCCTTGGCGGGATCAAACTCCGCGCTCGTCACCTTGATCTCAGGTTTCTCCAACAGCTTCTCCACCTCCCGGATGGGAATCGCGATATTCAGATTGGTGAGTGGCAAGCCTCCCGCGACGAGGCCGATCACCTTGCAATGACTATCGACCACGGGGCCTCCCGAATATCCCGGATGAAGCTCCGCGTCCACCTGGATGGCTTTCACCTCCCCGCCCACCTTCCGGATTGAAGTGATCTTTCCCGTGCTCAAGGAAACATCGGGAAATCCGTCCTCTTCCGCCGCCAGCTTTTGACCAAATGGATAGCCCAAGGCAACAATCGACTCTGTCTCAGACACCTGCATGGAGCTCCGTGGGAGGACGGGCAGTGCCAAATCTTCAATTCTGAGTAATGCCACATCCGTCTCCTCGTCTTTCGAAATCAGAGTGGCTGGATGCGTTTCCCAATTTCCTTTCTCATCCACAAACGCAACTTCCACCTCGCCCGATGGCGGCACGACATGTGCGCAAGTCGCAAGCACGCCCTCCGTAACCACAAACGCGGTTCCGGAACCCTTTTCGGTAAAGAGAAATCCACACGAGTTCTTGAGGGCCGTGACTTGTTCCGCAGACAGTTGAGCAAAACTCGGAACCGTGGTGATTGCCAGAAAGAAGCTGATCAACATCAGGATCCGCATCGAAACCCTACTGCTGGGAATTTGCTGTTTGGGTGAAGGGTTCGTAGTTGATGTCATGGGCTGAAAAGTAGGTCGCGGGGAAAAAGACGGTATCAAATTCAAAAGGTTGAATAGAGAACACTGAATAACTGGCCTGAGGAAGCAGGAATTGTGGATGATTTCGTTGCTCGGTGGGCGATCAAGCGTGAAATATGCTCCGAATTATTTGTGAAAAATTCGCCCCCCTATTCCGCTGTATCCAGCCAATGACAATCTCTCAGATGCTTGCTCGCTACACTTTCGGGAACTTCTTTGATGCTTTCTCTGAAGGCACCGACGCCGATCTTTAGATAGTGGGTTTCATCGGTCTGAGTTTGGAAGAGCAGCCTTTCGGACTCAGTGGTCGACCCGGTAGTCACCAACCCTGCTCCGGGACCCGCAATGGATGACAACATCGTGCCGGCCACGGCCATTCCTCCCTTTACGAGAGCGTCAGGCTCGGAGCTTACGGATACAAAGCCGGGAGCGACATCGAAAGTAGCGAACTCACCGCGCCCGATTGACGGGCTTTGCGGGTTCCCGCTCACTCTGATGTGGTAGCCTGCGAGCAATCCGTACAAACCCTTCGGATAATACACCACGACAAGCGATTTGCCGGGCTTGGCCACCAAGGCCTTTCTGGATGCAAGTTCACCATCCTGTGGTCCTGTCCCACAACCGGATAGGCATTGGAGGCATAGAAACAGAAGCGTGATTTGCTGAATTTTTTGAATCATGGTCCCGGTCAGTAATTGATTCTCCACCTTTTACTCAAGGATAATGAACCCTTCCCTGCAAAGGTGTAGGTCGATCATCCGCCGCGCCGTCCGCTTTATACATCCGCCACCCCCTTGCAAACGCGCCTTTCCAAATGCGTGCATGAATCCCGATTGAAAGACGGGAGGATTCCACTTCCCTCCCCAAATCGTTCTACACCCTTTCCCGGACGGCTTGGATTGGGAGCGAAGCGGACATAGCCGGAGGCAAAGCCATCCCTGCCATCCCATGCCGATCAGTGGGCGGGTTTTCCACGTAGTTTTCTGAAACCCTTCACGAGGCCCAGAACCACAACTCCAGCGATCAGTCCGCAAATCCCATTGAGCAGCGTGGGCGCAATCGCTGAAAAGACGCCACCCATCCCACCCATGGCTTTCAGGGATTCGGCCAAGTGCTCGATCTGATGGTGCAACCCGGGAATTCCGTGGGTCAGGATCCCGCCACCGACAAGGAACATCGCAGCCGTGCCCACAATAGACAGGGTCTTCATGAACAGCGGTGCCGCCCATAGGATGCCGGAACCCAGTTTTTGAAGAAATGCTCTTGATTGTCGAATGAGGTAAAGCCCCAGGTCGTCCAGCTTCACGATACCCGCGACCGTTCCATACACGAAGACCGTCACCCCGATCGCGATCACCGAAAGGACGAGCACCTGCCGAATGAGATCCGCATCCGCCACCGCATCCAGCGCAATGGCGATGACTTCTGCGGAGATGATGAGATCAGTTCGAATCGCTCCTTTGATTTTCTCTGCCTCTGTCTCGACCTTTGTGGGATCCGGGTTTTCAGCGAGTTCCTTGAGGTGTTCCTCAGCCTCTTGTTCCGTTCTCTTTCCGCGATGCTGGAGCGCGTGATGCACTTTTTCAACCCCCTCGAAGCAGAGATACAGCCCCCCCACCATCAGGATTGGAGTGATCAGCCACGGTGCGAATGCGCTGATCAACAGCGCAACCGGAACCAGGATTAGCTTGTTCAGGAAAGACCCCTTTGTCACCGCCCATACGACGGCGATCTCCCGCTTCGAAACCACACCGCTCACCTGTTCCGCGTTCAGCGCCAGATCGTCCCCAAGCAACCCCGTAGTCTTCGCCGCAGCCTTTTTCGTGAGAATCGCAACGTCGTCGAGAATTGTCGCAATATCGTCGAAAAGCGTAAGTAAACTGCCAGCGGCCATGGATTCACATCGTTTGGAAATTCGCCCATCAGGCAAGCGGGAACTTTCCCGAGGCAGAGATGATTTTGCCTCCGGCTATATCCGCTCCACTCCCATTCCAAGCCGTCCGGGAAAAGCTTTGGCACGATCACGGGAAAAGTAGAACCCTCCCGCCCTCAAAGTCGTATGCATACAAGGCACGGGATGATGTGAATCCGGTTGAGGGGTCGTATCCACAGAACGGACGCGCGGAGCAACCATCCCTGCCCCTCTCACGAAATCTGGCTTAATACCGTCCCATTCGTCGCCATTCGGAACTGACCCCATTCAGGTGAGGATGATCAGTGTACAGAGGAGAGTTTTTCACCGTAGAATCTCTCAAGAAACAGTTCGCGGCGCTTTGGTTCGGGGAAGTCTTTGGAGATGCCGGACCAGATGAGTTCGCGGGCGGTGTCGGTCATCCGGCAACCGATGGCGAGGCGTTCCGCACCTGTCTTCTCCATCATGCTGTCGAAGAGATGTCTGTTCAAATCCGCCGGGGTGTCCGCTATGGAGAAACCCGTGTCAGCATATCTGTCAGGTTCAATTTTTGAGACTATGTCTGTAAGTAGCTGCTATCGGCTCCTGTTGCGGGGAGATTTTCCACATCCGAGAGCTGCCGTTCGCTCCAGGATTCCCTCGCCCAGTCGAGCTTCGAGAGAATGAGATCTTCCTTGCAGACGATCCACAGCGGCCTGCCAAGGACTTCGATCCTCTGACGCCGTTCAAATTCCAAGAGTCGGTAATCCTCTCGCTTCCGGATCATCAAATCAACTTTGATCAGACTCTCGTTGTGGAAGACGTTGAAGGACGATTGGTCGAGCACGGCACCCCTCTCTGCCTCCTCGCCGAAGTAGAATTCCCCTCCAAAGATACTTGGGAGAATTTCAAAATCCTTCAGAACAAGCGCGGTGACGCCTACGTCACATCCATGCGTAAATCCCGCAAGCTCCACAGCACCCCCGCCGCAACCTTGCCATTCCCTTTCATCCGCCGCGCCCCATCCGTGCGATTCCGTGAAAACCTCTCCCGCGCACCCGCAAACGCCTCGTTCACAAACTCCTTGCTCCCTATCACCGCCCCATCCGTGAAATACCTCACCCGGCATCTAAGCATCCGGGCCATCCCAAGATCCGGTAATACCGTCTCATTATCCTTCGAAGCCAACATCTCAGCCGTATTCTTCGATTCCTGGCCACGAGCTTGAATCTCCGCCCGCCCACTTTTCCGACCCAACGCCAATCCCATCGCCCGCCGATAAATCCGAGAAACCTCCTTCCAATGTCCCGCCAAATTTTCTTCATCTTCATTGGAGTTTAAAGTCTGAAGTTTATAGTTTCCAGCACGGCAAGCTCTCACCAAACCAGCCCGAGCCCGCTTTCCATTCCCCTTCTTCCCTCCCCCAACCGCTTCCCCGTAGCTGCTCCAACGGTATTGTGCAGGATCTGAAACCATCCCCGCCCTCACCGGATTGAGATCGATATAGGCTGCCATCGTCCGCGCCGCCGTCCCGCTCTCCACAATCACGCTCTTGTAGCGCTCTTCCCACAGTGTCCCGGTGCGCTTGTGCTTCCTGTTGAACCAGCGGGTAAAACGCTGTAACACCGTCTTCATGAACTCACTCAGATCGTTCATTCGGTAGGTAAAACGAGCATGGATCTCCGTCGCCCACTCCTCGTTCCCTTCCGAACGCGCCCGAACAAGCTCCTGCCCCACCGTCGCCACAAAAGCCTTGCTGTTAATACAAGTTAGCCGCTCCAGCAGCTCCCTGTCACTCAACCCATTCTCCCCTTTCGGCGGAACCTCCAATAGAATGTGAAAGTGGTTCGACATTACACAATATGACAGCACCCGACACCCCGAAAACCGCTCATACATCCGCATGAACATTCGGAAAGTCTCCCTTTCCTCGTCGCCAAAAACGAAACGCCTGTCCACCACCCGCGAGACACAGTGATAAATCGCCGGTTTCGTCTCCGAACCCTCCCACGGACAAAGGAATCTCTTACTACTCATGCCCCCACCCTACCCACAGCAACCCAACAGGCAAGGGGATTCTCTTCTTTTTGTCTGGGACTTTGAAGTTTTTGAAGTTGCAACAGGTGTGATTTGAAAATCGAAGTGCAACACCGCACCGAACACAATCAGACACAATGACTACCAAATACAAGCATCTCACCTACCATGATCGGCATACCCTCGGCAAACTGCGGAAGTCAGGTCACGGGGTAAGGCAAATGGCGAGAATCATGGGTTTCGCTCCATCGACCATCTCACGTGAACTCCGCCGCAACCCATGCGGCTTCACACGCTATTCATGCCACAAGGCACAGGACAACACGAAGGCCAGAAGGAGAGCCGCCAACAGCAGGCGCGCGAAGCTAGGCAAGGCGCATTTCGCTTTCATCCGCGAGCAGATGGAACTCACCCTCAGTCCCGAGCAGATCGCTTCCCTTTTCCCTGCGAAATTCAAATTCACCATATCGCCGAAGGCCATATACAACTACATCAACCAATGGGGCCGGCATTGGAGTGACCTGGGGAAATTGCTCCGAAGAAAATCAAAAATCTACAGGACAAAATGGCGCTATAATAGGGGTGAAAAAGCGCCTCCTGTGCCCCGGATCTCTTAAAGGCCGAAGGAAATCAACAACCGGCGAACCTACGGGCACTGGGAAATGGACATCATGGAAGGCAAGGACGAAGCCTGGACTTCGTTGATGGCCGAGCGCGAGGAACTGATCGACGCCTTCGACGCGTTGGAGAAGCCCGTTTGCATCTTCACCGCGGATTTGCACAACAGCTACGCCATCAAGATCACCGACCTCGTATGGGAGTTCGCATCCGGCCCTCTCAATTCGGTAAACCACGTCCCCCATAACGACGAGGGTGACCGCCCTGCAAACGGCCTTTACCAATCCGGCCCGCGGATCTGCGACATCCGCTGGTCCAGCTACATCCTGCCCGATCTCGAGCGCTCGCAGCGCATGTACCCCTACTACTGCACCGTCCAGGTGAATAACGTTTTCAACATGCCACTAAAACTCGGCGACACACGCTGGGTGGCCTACCCGCATCCGCAGATCATTTTTCAATATTTCGACGGCCGCACCGGTGAACACGTCTATTCGGAAGCAATCAGTACGATGCGGAAGTAGTCAGGCGCCGTCTGTAGCTGTGTCTCCTTGTTTTCAGCCAAAGAAATGTTACCCGTAGCCGAGGGAAATCCCATTTTGACATCGGCACTTCCCCTGAGACTGTATCTTTTATCGGAGTTTGTGTTATCTGCAAAATCGACTGTCAGGAAATAGGACCATAACAGAAGCCTTTTCGTTCCCTTTCGATCAAAGGAACGGTGTGAATTCAAAAATCATCCAAGCTTAGAAAAATGAATCTAAACCCCAAAACAAAGCGTAAAACCACCGGATTCACTCTGGTCGAGCTCCTTACTGTCATCGTCATCATCGCCGCCCTCGCCGCCATCGCGCTAACTTCGACCAGGAAGATGCGCCAAAGCGCTGACAGCGCACGTTGCATATCCAACCTTAGACAGATTGGTCCTCTGCTAGAGCTCTACAAGCAAGACCATAACAACACCTACCCCTCTCCGGGCATCAAGGAGTCAGGCAATTCCTGGAAAATGTGGGATAGCGAAGACCTCGCCGCCTACATCTAAAGGAAAAAAAGAACTGAACGGTGCAGACAACGAAACCGGCACAATATGGGAGTGTCCTAGCGCGAAACGTGATCTCAGCAACAAAGGGATCGCCATCAGCAACAATAATTCCGGTTACGGACTGAATAAAGCTCTTCCAGCCAGCCAAGTTTCGGTCGACGGGGTACCCCAAGGACCTCACTCCTCCGCAATCACCCCTATAAAATTGGAATATCCCGAACGCACAGCATTGATTATGGACTGCCAGCACGCCATTTGCGGCCCGGATACCAGTTCATACAATCATGTGAAAGCTGCGGCCACTCGCCACAACGATACCATCAATGTCCTCTATGCAGATTTAAGCGTACGTCCGGTCAAGCTCACTCTACTACCCACGCCCGGCTCCAAAGATGGAAAATATTTTTGGACAGGTCGTCCGTAGTCCCTCTACGCGACAAGCCCCCGTTCATTGCTACGGACCATGAATCTATAGGAAAGAGGCTGGTGCTCGCTGCGGCTCGCGATGAAGGCTGAGACTTTTGCTCCGGTTTTCAGTTCCCCCCCCTGCTCCTCAAGCCAACACAAAACCTCTGCGCGTGTGCTTGCAACGCAGAGGCTCTCCCGCCTCGTTGGGATTCCAATCATTGGCGTGACCGAAATCGGCGGCATCCATGACCATCTGTATGCTTACGATCCGTGGCAGTTCGGCGATTAACTCACGCCCACCAACAGCAGCATTCGTGTAGATGGACGCCTCGTTGACCCCATTGCGGTTCTTCATCATCCAGCGATACTGGACGTCAAGGTGGTTGAGCGTTTTATAGCCTTTTTGCGATAGGGACATCAGAGAAGAGAAGTTTAAGGAGTGATCTCAAGTAGCTCGATGTCGAATACAAGCATACCGCCGGGACGCCCGCTGCCTTCTACGACCGGACCGTAGGCAAGATCTGCCGGAATCCAGAAGCGGCGTTTCTCTCCGACAACCATGAGCTGCACTCCTTCCGTCCAGCCCTTGATCACGCCATTAAGCGGGAATTCCGTCGGTTCACCACGGGTCACGGAGCTATCGAACATCTTGCCATCCGTTGTCCAGCCAGAGTAGTGAACCTTCACGGTGTCGCTGGCTTTAGGCTTTGCCTCGCCCTTGCCTTCAGTGAGCACCTTGTGAGCAATCCCACTTTCCGTCTTTTGTGCATCCGCAGGTGCGGCTGCCACATCTTCTGGAACCGCAGGTGCCGGGAGTGCATCCTTGAAGGAGATCAACTCGAGATCTGCCACGATGAATCCGCCGGGAGCCTGGCCCTCAGGCAACCAGCATTGACGCTGCTCGCCGGCTTTCATTTCAGCAAAAAGTTCGCCAAGTGCGGGTGGCAGTTTGTCAATTGGCACGCTTGGAGGCGTTGCCTCTGTGCGGCTGTCCTGAACCGTTTGTCCCTCCATGGTCTTGGCGGTGAAATGGAATGTGATGACCTGATCCGATCCGGGCGCGTCTCCTTCACCTTCTTTGGTGATCTTGTAGGCGACTCCGCTTGCTGTCTTCTCGGTATCTGCAGGTGGCTTGGGAGCTTCCTTTATATCAAGGAGTTCCACATCGAAACAAAGCATTCCACCAGGGCGGCCGCTGCCAGGGACGACAGGGCCGTATGCAAGATCTTCGGGAATCCAGAAACGACGTTTTTCTCCGGTCACCATGAGTTGCAGACCTTCGGTCCAGCCAGCGATCACTCCACCCAGCGGGAAGCTCGTCGGCTCGCCTCGGCTCACCGAGCTATCGAACATTTTTCCGTCCGTCGTCCAGCCGGAGTAATGAACAGTCACGGTATCAGCAGCCGTTGGCTTTTTGTCACCGGTTCCGGCTTTGAGGACTTTCGAAGCCAGACCACTTTCGGTCTTGGCGGCATCGGCGGGGGCGGCGGCTACATCAGCAGGTGTTTCAGGCATTGTCTTTTCTGGTTGGGCAGCGGCCGGTGTGGCCACTGCAGAAGGATTCGCATCCGGAGTCTCCTCGGAATGCGCAAGGGAAGGCATCACTACCATCGCAGTAGCAATCATCAGAGGTGTGGTAAAAGTCCGAATTTTCATGGAGGGGGGAGCATCCACCCTTCAACCGATCTGTCAACTATCGGCCCGAAATTATCCATCCCGGACCAGTCCCGCCCCCACCGGATCCCCGACTCATCCCAGATTCGAAACTACTCCTTGCTGGCCGCTTCGTTCGGCAATTTCGATACGCAGAAGCTTACTGGCACTGCCAACCAGCACTGTACTGCCCGTGTTTTCCCCGTCTTTCATGCCTGCCAGCGCACGCGCGTGGGCGATGAAAGCCGGCATGTGCGCCTCGTCCATCTCCCCTAGTAATATCACCTCCTCATCCTTGAACATCGGCACGCCTTTCGGAGTGAAAGCAACCTGTTGCGCGCCCTCTTGGACCACGTGATGGAGTAGTTGGTCAAAGCGCGTTGCGACATACGCGGGACTATCCGAGGCCAACTCCATCCGTAGCGATTGCGGCTCGATCCTAATTGTCGCGAACACCCCCCCACCGGTGTATGGAACTCAGCCTTTCGCTGCTCCCCATCCACACCAGAGGACATCCCCGTCAGCACATCCGCGAAATAAGGGAGGAAGCCGGCAGGATTCTCACCCCGGCCAAGCTCTTGCTCGCCTTTGAACAGCATGAGGTCCTTTTCAGTCACGTCCACGTGGGTCGCTCGAACCTTCAAACAGGACTCCAAGATCGCAATCAGATCGGCAGGTAAAGCACGCATGTCTATTCAAATCCACATTCCCTCCGGTCTGGGAAGTAGAAACGATTCGATCGTTTCACTCGGAAAGAGATCCACTGTCCATAGGATCACAAATACGCGCCCCTTCCCATCCCAAAACTGATCTTGACTGAACCTAGTGAAGAACGGAATTGATTAATACCTACCATGCGTCAGTATACGGCATCTCAGTCACACCGACATCCATGAAAAAACAATTACGAATCCTCACTTCGATTGCCCTCGGCAGCGCTGCCATTCTCTTGAGTTCCTGCGGGAACGTAAGCACCGGTGGCTCTGGCACTGCATTCTCCTTTGACCCTCCTGCAAAAAAACCAAGCAACCCATCCGCTGTGAAAGTCCACATCAGCACCGGTGCTGGGAAGCTCTATGTGACCGAGGGAAATGAAGTCCTCCTCGCCACCCCCGTCGGAGTCGGCACCAGCGCCACTCCCACTCCCAAGGGCAACTTCAAGATCAATTCGAAAACACGCCACCGTCGCCGCCAAGGCAATCCCGGAGCAGGCTATCCGATGACTTATTGGATGTCCTTCTACAGCCCCGCTTACGGAATGCACTGGGGATTTGTGAAGCCCTACCCTTCCACCCACGGCTGCGTCCGCATGCCGGTCAATTCAGCTCGGAAAGTCTTCGATATGACACGAGTCGGCACTCCGGTCAATGTCGCGACTTCCCAGCCTTGGGATTCCACCATTGGAGCGAAGCTTCCCCGTCTAGACGATGGACCTCTACCCAAACCCCCAGATTCTTACATGCTCAGCAGCAAAGTCTTCGAGGATCAGGAAAAGGGCAAAATGTGGAACTTTAACTGATCTCCACAGATCCAACAAAAGCCATCAAGATTCGTCTTGGTGGCTTTTTTTATCGATGGATCACGAGCACCTCCCTTGGCTCGCCGAAAACTGGAATCCTCCTACCGCTCGATCACCAGCTTATTCCCCTCCTTATCAATCGCGACGAACGTAAAAAGCGCCTCGGTGACCTTGAATCGCGGGCACGTATCTTCGGTCTCGCGGAGCACGGGTTTCACCCACACTTCCAATTCCAAAGTCACAGAGGTCGTTCCCAGACGCGTGACATGACCATAGCAACAGACAACATCCCCGACCTTCACCGGCTTGAGAAACTTGAACGAATCGACTGCGATCGTCACCACTCTCGAGCGCGCCGTCTCCTTTGCGAGAATCCCACCAGCGATATCCATTTGGGACATGATCCAGCCACCAAAAATGTCACCATTCGCATTGGTGTCCGCTGGCATCGCGAGAGTTCGTAATATCAAATTTCCCTGAGGAAGAGGACAATTGGATTGATCAGTCATGGGACGGAAAGATGAGAGTATCAAAGGCAACGTAAAGACCTCCTACTAAAACTTACGTGCCTTTGAATGATCCACGATTAAACAATTTTATCAGAGTTGCCGTCGAGCCGAAAAGCTCAGGCATCGAAACAACGAAAGCTCTCCTTCGACAGTCTCAGCCTTTCGGTCTCACTCGCGATGCTCAGTCAATAAACTACCATCGGTCTGCGCATTTACGATAGTCCAATGACTATTTTTCCTTGGATGCGACTGGCGTGAAGGATGTGAAATCGAATCGGCCTTGGCGCTTTTCCGAGTAATGTGGTTCATTCGTCTCGGTAGGTTCCAGTCGGAAAGTGAGCAAGCCTTTGGAGAACCTATGCCCCCCCAGATCGAACACTTTCCATTCCGGCTCCTCCGAGTAGAGAGCAATTTTTTCTATGGCTAAATGTTCCGCCATCTGGCCCTTCCACACAGCTCCAAACTCGTTTAAATGAGTTCCAATCTCGATTCGGTAGGTGCGGGTCTTCTTGCCTTTTCCGGGCATGGCGGAGTGCAGGTCATCAATGATGCGTTGGGTTCTCTCACGGGCGTCGTTGAGCAGTTTCAGGTCGCAGATCTGGAACTCAGTTTGCTCCTCGGAGAGGCCAAAGTATTACTGAAGAACAACGATGCAGAACATGAAGACCGGTTCGAAAGGGGCGATGCCATCCTTGTCCTGGCGGTTCCGGTAGCCGAGGATTTCGAGTAGCCCGTCGCGGAAGATCTCGAAATCGACGAGAGACTTGACTCTATCGAGAGAGCAGACTGTTCGGCGGTCAGGTTCCCGGCGTGTCAAATCTGGGAGAGGAGGCCGTTCTAGCCCGCGGCGTGATACTCGAATTTCATACTATGCACCCAGTAGTTACGGACGGAGATATTAAGAGGGGGTACCGGTTGCGCCCTGATCTCTGATTGATCCAGATGGAGCTCGCCCGTTCAAAATTCCAAAAATGTGATCGAAATCCCTAGGGGGGTCGCAGACCCAAAGCTACAGATAGGCTGGTCACCGCGTGATGTATCAATCCAAGCTGCCACACAGAGAATGCAAAAGGCCTCAGCATTTTCCGATCAAAACGGCCAGAATTTCGGGATCAGAACCATCGCTGTCACCCAGAGAATCAGACTCAGCGGAAGACCCACTTTGATAAAGTCGCCGAACTTGTAGCCGCCGGCACCATAGACGTAGGTATTTGTCTGATACCCAATCGGAGTGATGAAACTCGCACTTGCCGCGAACATGATCGCTACCAGGAAAGGTCGTGCGCTAACATCCAGGGACATCGCCACGGAAATCGCGATCGGGGTCATCAGAATCGCCACCGCATTATTCGTCACCAATTCCGTCAGAACCAGTGTAAGCAGGTAGATCGCCGCAAGGATCGGTAGCGGCCCAAGCTGCGACATGGGGCCCACCACCCCGTTCGCGATCCATTCGGCACCCCCGGATTTCTCCATCGCCAACCCGATCCCCAGCATTCCGTAAATGAGGAAAAGCACGTTCCATTCAATCGCTTTGTAAGCGTTTCGCATTTCCACGCATCCCGTCCCCACCGCCAGCACCGCCCCCACAATCGCCGCACTCGTGATCGAGAGAAGCCCCAGCGCGGCGGCAATCACCACCGCCGCTAGAATCCCGATCGCATAGGCCATTCGCGATTTCAGTTTCGGCTCGATCAAGGTCTCATTCAAACTCAGGAAACTTCCCTCTTCGTTCAGCTTCATGATGTTCCTCGTCGGCCCCTCCAGCAGAAGAGTATCACCGAATGCTAGGCGCATATTCTGATACCCTTCTCGCACATTCACACCCTTCCGATGCACTGCCGCCACCACAATTCCGTAGCGGCGCCGGATGTTCGATTCCTTCACGCTTCTCCCGATCAACCTACTTTGCGGACCAATAATTGCCTCGACCGTTTTCACCTCGTCCGCCTGCTCCTGCTCCCCCGTCTTCCGATGGATCATCCGCACCCCGGAGTTCGATTGGATCTCCACAAGTTGCTTCGAGGTCGCGCGGAACCACAGCACGTCGCGCGGCCCTAGCGTGATCGCATCCAGCGGAATATCCTCCACCCGCCGACCTTCGCGGATCACTTCGTAAACGATCGTCCGTTTCCGATTCGAAAAAAGCGGATGCTCGATCAGTCTCTCCCCAATGAGTGGCGAGTCCTCAGGGATCTCAACCGCACTCGAAAATTTCCGAGTATCCTCTGCATCGAGAAGACTGCTCACCGTGTCCCGCTCCGGCAGCAGATGCCGACCGATGAAATAGATGTAGAGAAACCCAATCACTGCGTAGACCGCGCCCAGCTTACTGATTTCAAAAATTCCAAATCCAGGCTGCCCCTGTTGTTTGGAAAGCCCGGATACCAGCAGGTTGGTCGAGGTGCCAATCAGCGTAATCGTCCCTCCAAGAATGCTCATGAAGGAGAGTGGAATCAGCAACTTGCTTGCCTTCAGCCCGGTGCTCCGTGCGAACGCCATCAGCACCGGGAGGAAAACGATGACCACCGGGGTGTTGTTCATGAAGGCCGAGAGAGGAACCACAATCAGCGCCAGAATCGCGATCGCCCTCGGTAGCGATTTTCCCGCCCAAGTCTCAAATTTCATCGCGATCCAATCGATCACTCCCGTCCTCGTCAGCGCCTCCCCCAGAATGAACATCGCCCCGATCGTCATCGGCGCGGAATTGCTGAACACCGTTCCGAGGTCCTTTTCATCTAGGATCCCCAACAGCAGCAGCACCGACATACCACCAAGCGCAACCAGATCGTTTGGCAGCCACTCCTTCACAAACACTAGAAAAATCCCAGCCAATACAGCGAAGGTCACAAACATCTGCATATTTTCCGGCAAAGACATATACGCCGCAAATTCTAGCCTCCCTCCCCCAGTTGGCAATCACGCCCGAAAACAAAATTCTCTTCGAAATCAAAGACAAGCATCTGACCTTTTTGCCTTTCCCGTGACTCTCATGCTCAGTTCTTGCAGAAGTACTGATTTCTCCGAAGCTGGTTTCAAGCTTATGAACCTTTCATCGAAAAACCCGTTGATCCTTCTTGTCTTGGGAGCCGTGCTTGGAGGAGGAGTCACCCAGACCGTATGGATGCTCAAAAGTGGCGAAACATCGGACTCCGCCCCCGGTGCACAGGATGACGCTGAGGCGACCCATCCCACGACGCCGCGGCGACAATCGCTCATCCCCTCGCGGGGTGTATCTGGAAATCAATCGGACGGAAGAAGAAGCGCGAAAGATCGCCAGCAAAGATCCGCTCGCGGCGTGGCAGCAATCCTTGGAAATTGAGAATTTTGCGGAGCGCAGATCGTTCCTCATCGGGCTGATGGACGAGTGGAGTAAGACCAATCCCAAGGTCGCGCTGGAAATGGCTGGCACCTTGCCAGCCGGAGAACTCCGGTTGGAAGCTTACAGCGCATGTTTCACTTCTTGGGCATCCCGCGATGCGGAATCTGCAGCGGCCTGGGCCCAAGGCAACTTGAGAGGCTCCGTGGCCGGCGAAGTTTTCGGGGTGATCGCAAGCGAATGGGCCTCCGACAATCCGGCTGCGGCTGCCGATTGGGTGACCGGTCTCCCCAACGGCATGATCTCCGAAAATGCGACCATCTCGGTGATCGACGAATGGGCGGTGACTGACCCACTTGCGGCGGCGCGATGGATCGATTCTTTCAAGGACGAGGATCGCAAGTCGTCCGGACTGGCGGAACTGGCCATGGAATGGTGTGCTCAATCGCCGACCCAAGCCGCAGAATGGGCGAGTGCTCGCATGAACGACCCGGAGGCCGCCGAGATTGCCGAAGCAGTGGTCGGCAATTGGGCATACCAAGATCCGCAAGCAGCAGCGGACTGGGTGAAATCCCTCGACCCTGACATCCAAGGCGACTGCGCAACGACCTTAATTTCCATGTGGGCCGACAGCGATCCAAAGTCAGCAGCTGCCTGGGCAGATGGATTCACCGATCCCGAAATTCGAGGCAACGCCATTCCGGAGATCGCCTCCACCTGGGCAAACACCGAGCCGGATCGTGCGATGGCTTGGGTGACCAGCTTGCCCGATTCACCGGAAAAAAATGATGCGCTCGACGATGTGGTGCGAAGCTGGGGATCCGCTTCTCCCAACGATTTGATCGCCTGGATGGATGGCCAACCCGCCGAAACCGATAGCGATCCGCTCAGGTCCACGGCCGCGATCGTCTTGGCCGATGACCTTCCCTCCAGCGCCGCAGAGATGAGCCTTCAGATCGTCGACTCCTCTGAACGCGCGCGCACTCAGACACGTATCCTGAAAAAATGGAATCGTGAGGATCCCGCCGCCGCCAGCGCGTGGGCAAATCAAATCGGTCTCCCGGTTCCGAGAAGTCCGGAGCAGTAAAGCGATGTCCGCATCACGCGGCAAAACGGCTACCTCCCACCCCCATATTTGAAGTTTGAGATTTTGATTTTGAAACCTAGCATCGCCGCGTGAACATCCTGCTCAAGAACGCCCGCATCGCCTCCGAATCCTCCCCCAACCTGCTTTCCGCCGACGTCCTCATCCAAGACGGAATGATTCAAAAAATCGCATCCGACCTGTCTGCCCCCGCTGACACCCGCACCATCGACTGCAAAAACCAAATCCTCTGCCCTGGATTTTTTGATGCCCACGTGCATTTCCGCGAGCCTGGCCAAGAGCATAAGGAAAACATCGCCACCGGCTCCGAAGCCGCCATCAACGGAGGGATCACCGGCATCGTCATGATGCCAAATACCGCCCCGTCCATCGATTCCGGTGCCTCCGTCAATGCCATCTTGGAGTCAGGGAAACGCAACTCCCGCATCCCCATCTACACCTCCGGCTGCGTCACCAAAGGCCGCGAAGGCAAGGAACTCGCTGGCATAGACGGCATGCGCGCCGCCGGAGTGAAAATGCTCACGGACGACGGTGATACCACCATCAACTCCTCCATCCTCTACCGCGCCATGCAGTATGCCTCCGAGTTCGGCATGTTCTTCGCCTCCCATTGCGAGGTCCCAGAACTCGCCGGTCCCCGCGCCCTCAACGACGGACCGACCTCCTACAAGCTCGGCATCCAAGGTTCCCCCGCTTGTGCTGAGGAAATCATCATCGACCGCGACATCCGCCTCGCCCACGCCACCGGCGCACACATCCACATCCAGCACGTTTCCTCGAAAATGGGTATGGAGACCATCCGTTGGTGGAAGTCCCGTGGCGACGTGAAAGTCACCGCCGAAGTATCCCCCCACCACCTGCTCTTCACCGACGAGCACATCGGCGATTTCGATACTCACTACAAAATGAACCCGCCCCTGCGCACCGCAGCGGACAATGCAGCCCTGCTCGAAGGCCTGCTCGACGGCACTTTCGACCTCATCGCCACTGACCACGCACCACACACACCTTTCGAGAAATCCCAGGATTTCGTCTCCTCCCCGAACGGGATCACCGGCCTCGATACCGCCGTCGTTTCCCTCTACCACCACTTCATCAAAGAAGGAAAATTCGGTTGGGACACCTTGGTGAAAAAATACTCTGCCGAGCCCCGCCGCATGATGTCCCTCGAAGTCCCAACCATCGAAGAAGGTCAGCACGCCAACCTCACCCTCTTCAACACTGAAGCCACCTCCACCTTCACCAAGGACTTCATGAAATCAAAATCCCAGAACACCCCCTTCCTCGACAAAACCCTCAGCGGCCGCGTGGACCTAGTGATCCTTGGCAACGAGGTTCTTCTCGAGCGATAGTCCAATACCCCCGGGAATGGGAAAGAAGATCCACCGACGAAAGCCCAAGGCAAAACCAAAGCCTCAAAAACGCGGGAGTGGTGCTGCAATCCTCTTTTTCATGGGAGGCGCATTCACTCTTTTTGGCATTGCCGAAGCGATCAATCCGATCCCTTTCCAAACGGCGGGAGGACTCGGACGCTACGGACGACAAAGCGTCACGACCTCTTACAACGCCAGCCAGTCGTCCGGATTCGGCATATTTTTCGCCCTCATCGGACTCGCTCTACTCTATTTCGGCTACTACGTCGTCAAAAACGCCCGGAAGAACTAACCAACTTCGAGCACATTTTCCAAGACGTGGTGACTCTCCAGATCGCCTGCACAGCTCAGATCTTCAAATCCATTCTCTCCTTCCAAAAATTGACATCCGATGCGTGATGCGTGATGCGTGATGCTTCTCGCATGAGAACCACCCTCAATCTCGACGACGACATCCTCGCCACCGCGAAGTCCATTGCTGCACAGCAGCGTAAGCCCCTCGGTGAAGTCATCTCCTCTCTCGTAAGGCGCGCACTAAAACCCACAGGCAAATCCAAGCCGACGCGCAACGGCATCCCACTTTTCCCTATCGCAAAAAACGCCGGGAAAGTGACTCCAGAAATCGTCAATGAACTCCTTGAGGACGACTCCGTATGAACCGCTTCCTACTCGACATCAACGCCTTGCTCGCCCTTCTCGACCCGATGCACATCCATCATGAGGACGCGCACAATTGGTATCAGACCAACTCCCCCATTCGCCTTCTGATCTGCCCCCACATTGAAAACGGCGTGATAAGAGTAGCCAGCCAGCCCCGCTACCCGAACCACCTCGGAACCTCTGCAACGGTTAGTGAAAATCTGAAGCAATTCATCCAACAACTTGAGGTCGAACGTTGCCTCACTGACATCTCACTTCTTGATGACAAGCTGCTACTGAAGCCTTCCCTTCTCACGCCATCCAGCATCGCAGATCTCTACCTACTAGCCATCGCTTCCAACAACAACGCCAAGCTCGCAACTTTCGATAGACGCATCAATCCTGCCGCCATCTCAGGTGGGAGAAAGGCACTGGAAACCATACCGACCAGCGCCTTCTAGCTCCCCAAATCTTCCCCCAAGGGTTGACTGCCTAAACCAGCGAAATCCTGCCCAAAGGACCTTCAGCGAAGGAGGCTCAACGATCGGGAATCTCAAACCGACCCGTATCCGTCATCACCGAGAATCGGAATCCCGCCCCTTCAATCGCCTTCCTAGCTAACCGTAAAAAGCTAAAATCATCCTCTCCTTCAGGTGCGAACCTGCACCGAATGGAAATCTCGATCGCAAGCCCCTGTGCCTCAGGACGGACCTCGTAGATCTCACCAGATTCAATTAATGCCAGATAGTTGTTCAGCTTCTCCTGAAGCGCCAAAAGGTGCTCCCAGTCATTCCATTTCCGGTCATCGGCAATCACCAAGACACAGCAGCCATCGTCTTGATTGATGCCGCACGAGTCCACAAGTTTTGGATGGTCAATGCTCACAATGCTTTCTCAACCCCTTCTAGGATATCTATCCCCCTCTGAGGAAGCCCGAATTCAGTCCCCATCTTCTTCCCGCCTCGGACCACAGACCTCGGTGTGCGCCTTGGGTATTGGCCCGTCCCTACGGGCACGTCGCGAATAGCGGCTGTCCCCCTCGTTCCACTCGATTCTCTGCACTTCTCCCTATTTCCGGCGTCTCAAAATGCACAGCATCCCAAGCGAAAGCAGCAGGGCGGACGAAGGCTCCGGGATCGCATTGATCTCGACTCGAAAGTTGTCAGCTTGAAGCAGGAACGTCTCGGCCCCGCCCGATACATCTGTATCCGACAGGAAGCCGAATCCGAACTCCAGAGGCAGTGACCCGGAGAAATCGCGACCACTCAAGTCGGTCTGAGTGACTCCGGATAGAGTCAACGTCTGCCATTCCCCGTCTTGAGTGATGGAGAGAAATCCGCTGCCCGACAACCCTTGGGCCACCGATCCCCCCAAGGAATCACCCACGATGAAGTAGACGGAGCCAAAGGGATCCGTCGTTTTCACATCAAGCGAGAAACTCAAAGTATCGATCGCCCCTTGGCTGGACGGAGTGTAACTGAACTCGTCATTGATGAAAAACGACTGAACTGAGGCATCTGCTGCTCCAAAAGGATCGCCGAACTCATCGCGGTCCACATCGTGCTCATGAAACACATTCAAAACCGATCCGGGATTCCCGCCACTCGCGCCCGTATCCCAATAGGCGAAGCTGACATCGTCCGGATTGGAACCTGAATCGAACCCATTGAACGAAAACTCTGAATAGGACGTGTCCATCATGTCATCCGTCAGGACCAAAGTCTGCGCCTCAAGAGACGGAAAGCTCAGGAACAACGCGCACGGCACAACTCTCGCAAGCAAAGAAATTTTCATGGGGGGAATACATACATCCAACAAAATCCCCGAGATTCCGCAAGAACCGTTAGGTTGGGATATTCGGACTAAACGATTCCCTTGAAATCCCGCCACCGAGGAAGGTCTCGAAATCCGCGTTCTCGGATCGATTAAGGACTCACAGGTGGATGGCGGTTAAACAACCCTGCCCGCAAGCAACATCTTCCCTGAAAACTGAATACTGAAAACTTTCCCCCTCTCCACACACCCAAGTCTCCCCACCAATCACTCGGCACTCGCCGTTTCAATCCTTCTCGATCAGTCCAATCGCCGCGTCGGCAAGTCGTTTTCCAAACGTAACATACCCGGCAGCCGAGTAATGCAGATCATTACTGATCTTCTTGCCCCTGCGATTGAGTCCGTCGTTCAGATCATCCGTATCCACCCAGGCACCAAATTCCGCATCCTCCGCCACCTTGACCTGCGCCTCCCTTACCATTTCCCATTCCCCAGCATTTTTGTTTCCAGTCCCGTAGTCACTCAGGCGTCCGATCACCACATTCACTCGGTCAACCTTGAGATCCTCAGCCACCTGCGCGATGAGACCGTTGAGGCTTGCTTCGTAAACCTCCCCATGGGATTCCCTCGCATCCCTCTCACCCTGCATCCAAAGGAAAGTCACCGAGGCAATCTTCTCGTCCTTCGTCGCCGCGTTCACCTTCTTCATCAGTTGCACATAGAGATCGCCATTACCCTCGGGCATCTCACCGCCCTCCGGCGCCCAGTCCTTGAACCAGCGACGGATCGGTTGCCCACCCTTCGCATCGAAGACGATGAGCACATTCTCCTTCCCGAACGCCTCCTCCACCGTCGGCGTAAAAGATTCCTTGCGGTTCAGGCCAGCCATGTTCGATTGGCCGGAAAGAATGAAAAGCTGTTTCCCCTCCTCCGCCTGAAGCGAAGAAAAAGATACCAGAGAGCAAAACGCGATGGAGGCAAGGGTCTTTGTCATCCCACCACTCTGCCAACAATCCCCCCCACAGCAAGCCCAGAACCATTTCCCCAAGGAGGGGGGTCGAATCCTCCAACCCTTCAACGCAAATCTTCCACTTTTCACTACATACTCACCCCGCTTCCCCATACATATTCTCCCCGCTCTCCCGCGATACCTCTCTATTACTTGCTGGAAGAGGGCGGTGGTTGAAGAGGGCAGAGTATTTCACCGCCAAGGTAGACAAGTCCGCCAAGCGTTGGGGATGCCATGGATATTGTGGCTATCCTCTACCTCGCAATCCCTCTTGGCGGACTTGTCTTCCTTGGCGGTGAATCCAGTCACTACTTCCTTGATGTTCGGAACTCTAGGTTTGAACTTGGGGGCACATGGACACCACCCCCGTCACCTGCCCGACCTGCTTCGAATCCTTCGAAATCACGGTTCCACCGGAGTCCGAGATGCCGACGGAATATGACTACGACTGTGAGGTCTGCTGCAGGCCGATGCTGATTGTGTTGAACTCCGAGGAGAATATTTACGCGCAGGGGTTAGGCGATTAGGGCAGTTCGTTTTTCCGGTCGGCTTGGAATGGGAGCGAAGTGGAGATCGCCGGAGGCAAGGCCATCCCTTCTTTGGTTGCACGGACATGAAAGTCCATGCTCTGCCTCACAATTTTCCAATTCTTCCTTTGCGCCTTCGCGCCTTCGCGGTTCAACTATCGGCATATGAAAAAGGCTGACAAAGAATTCCTCTTCACCCTGCTCGAAACTCCCTCACCCACTGGCTTTGAAATGCCGGGTCAGAATGTTTGGGCGAATTACCTCAAAAAAACGGCCACCAAGGTGGAATGCGATGCCTATGGCTCCACTTGGGCGACTCTGGAGGGAAAATCCAAGAAGGTGGTGATGCTCGAAGCGCATGCAGATGAGATCGGCTACATCATCAAGCATGTGGATGATAAAGGATTTCTCCGCATCGACCGGGTGGGAGGCACCGATGCCGCCACCGCCCGTGGTCGCCGAGTTCACATTCTCGGCGACAAGGGAGTTGTCTCTGGCGTCGTCGGGAACACTGCGATCCATCTCCGCCGCGATTCGCTTGGCAGTGAAAAGGCCCCTGCTGTCCACGATCTCTGGGTCGATGTCGGCGCCTCGAATGCAAAGGAAGTCGCAGAAATGGGCCTGCGGGTGGGTCATCCGATGGTGAATCAGGACGGCCCGGCAGAACTCGCCCACAAGCGGTTGATATCACGAGCTTTGGACAACCGGATTGGTGGTTACATCATTGCTCAGGTGATGAAACGCATCGCGGCTTCCGGGAAGAAACCAGCGGTTACTCTGGTCTGCCTGAATGCGATCCAAGAGGAGATCGGAGGTCACGGTGCGATGATGGCCACCTACCGCCTGAAGCCGGAAATGTGTGTGTGTCTCGATGTCACCCATGCGACGGACACCCCTGGGATCGATCCGGCAAAGTTCGGCTTAGTGAAACTCGGGCAGGGACCGACGCTCACCCACGGCACCTGCAATCACCCGCTCATCGTGAAACGCCTGATCGAGCTTTCTGAGAAGCAAAAGATTGCCATTCAGCACGAGTCCTCCAGTCGTTTTTCAGGAACAGATACAGACAAGATTTTCAACTCACGCGAAGGGGTTCCGAGCGCCCTCGTCTCATTGCCACTGCGCTGCATGCACTCGGTGGTGGAGACCGCCCACCTCGATGATATCGAGGCGACGATCCAGCTACTGGAAGCCTTTGTCCTCTCGGTTAAGGACGTGGACAACTTTCACCACGAGTTGGAGAAATAGTTTGGTGGCCGGACTCGCCCCGAGACGGGGCGGTCACGGCTTGCGCCGGGACGGACGCAGCTACGGATTTACACCACGCCGTAGGCCATCATCGCGTCGGCGACTTTGACGAAGCCGGCGATGTTCGCGCCCGCGCGGTAATCGACGGGCCTGTCTTTTCGCTCGCCGTATTTCACGCACTTTTCGTGGATCTCGGCCATGATTTTGACGAGCTTGTCATCGACTTCATCGCGGCTCCAACTGATGCGTAGCTGATTCTGACTCTGCTCCAGTCCGGAGACGGCGACGCCGCCCGCGTTGGCTGCCTTGGCCGGGCCGAAGAGCACATCGTTTTCCAAGAAAAAGTCGGTAGCCTCGGCATTGCAGGGCATATTCGCTCCCTCGGCGACGGCTTGAATCCCATTTTTCACAAGTTCCCTTGCTCCTTCGATCTCCAGTTCGTTCTGGGTGGCGCAGGGGAAACAAAGATCGGCAGCCACACCCCAAGGCCTCTTGCCTTCGTGATACTCGCAGCCAAATTTCTCCGCGTATTCCTGAATGCGTCCGCGGCGGTTTTCCTTGAGGTCGATGAGCCATGCGAGCTTCTCTTCATTGATCCCCTCAGGGTCGTGAATGAAACCGCCTGAATCCGAGGCGGTGAGCACCTTGGCACCGAGTTGGTTGAGTTTTTCGATGCAGTAGAGGGCGACATTTCCAGACCCGGAAACAACCGCCGTCTTACCTTTCACGCTTTGGTCGATGTGTTGGAGCATTTCCCGCATGAAATAGACGGCCCCGTATCCGGTCGCTTCCTTGCGGACGAGACTGCCTCCGAATGCGAGGCCTTTCCCGGTGAGAATCCCGGCGAATCGGTTCTCAAGGCGTTTGTAGTATCCGAAAAGATAGCTGATTTCACGTGCGCCGACCCCGATGTCTCCCGCCGGGACATCGACATCCTCGCCAATGTGGCGGTGCAGCTCGACCATCATGGACTGACAGAATCGCATCACCTCGTGGTCGGAGCGTCCCTTTGGATTGAAGTTCGATCCGCCTTTCGCGCCGCCCATTGGCAGGCCTGTTAGTGAGTTTTTCAAGACCTGCTCAAATCCGAGGAATTTCAAAACGCTCTGTGTGACGCTCGGGTGGAAACGCAGGCCGCCTTTGTATGGACCAATGGAGTTATTAAACTGAACGCGCCATGCTCGGTCTGCATGGATGGCACCATTATCATCCTCCCATGTCACCCGGAAGGTGATAATGCGATCCGGCTCGGTCATCCGCTCCAAGATATATGCATCTCGGTATTTGGTATTGTCCGCTGTGAAAGGGATGATCGTTTCCACGACCTCATGCACCGCTTGTTGGAACTCGGTTTCTCCCTTGTTACGTTTTTTTAAACCACCCATAAAGGCGGCAATTTCTTTTGCGTGATTAGATTTTTCCGACATTCCGCAATGATTATAGAAACCGCCGGGAGTTCGAGAAAATAAAGTAAATTTCTGAATTCAATTTTCTGGTGCTTCTTTCACTGGGAAATTCCAAGTCACATCAAGTCCGTGTTGAGCCGGGACATCGGGTCCAAGCACAAACAAGGCGGTGGCCCATGCATCGGCGGTGGCGCAATCATCTGCGATCACAGTCACCGAGCACGCCGGGCGCACGATGGGAAGCAGGGTCTTGGGATCGATGATGTGGCTGGACAGCCCTTCCGGAGCCGGATTGAACTGGCGGTAATTTCCACTTGTCGCGAGCGCGCGGTCTCGAAGCTTTACGGTGCGGAATACGGTGCTCTTGGCTGGATCGGGTAGTTCGATCCCGATTTCCCATTCACCCCCATGCGCAAACACTTCGCCACCGAGTTCGAAGACGAAATCTTTAAATCCCGCATCTCGCAGGGCCTCAACGACACGGTCCACAGCGAAACCTTTCCCGATCCCAGACAGATCCATCCCTATCCCCTTGGGGCCGAAGCCGGCCGCCGAAGTCTCGCGAAGCAAACGTGGATTGAAGGCACCGGCGGTGATCTCTTGGATGGCAACGGCGAGATCGATCACGCGCTGGAGCTCTGGAGTGGCTGGCTTCCCTGAATTGAGCAGGGAGAGATCGGATTCTGGTCGCCATGGGCTAGTTACATTTTCCCACTTCTCCAAGACATCTGTGACGATGGGTTTGGGATCTTTTGCTGCGGTTCCTCGGGTGGACAGGGTCCAGGTGGTCCCCATGGCGTCGCCGGAAACTGTTTCAGGCTCCTCCTCTTTCTGACCACAGGAAATGAAGAAGAAGGCAAGGAGAGCTACCGAGAAATAGGGCAAGAAGCCGCGAATGGTTGACATGAGAGTTTGCTACAGGTTTACCCAGACGAGGGCGACTGAGACGAGTAGGGTAGCCACGGTATCGCGCCGTGTCCATGAGGAGGGCGAGTGGGTGAGAAACTTTAAAAGCGCGCCTGTCGGACAGCCGTAGTGGCAGTAGGCTTGCGGTAGAAATACAGCGGCGACGAGGCCGATGCTCAGGATTGCAGCCGGGACAAGCGCATAGAATCCACTGCTCCAAATTTCGAACGGCTCTGCTTGGGCGTACGGTAAGTGGAGGCCGATCATGGCCGTGATCCAGATTGCTCCGAGAGTCAGCCACGGGACTTTTTGAAACGCGTCGTGTGCTCGGCGGGGCAATGCGAAGCGCTTTTTCACCGCTGCTCCAAGGAGGCTCTGGGCAGCCCCGTGGGGACAAATCCGGCTGCAATACACGTTTTTTCCCGTGAAGGCAGGAACGAGCAATGCCACAGCGGTAAGGACGAGTAGAGGCACCGCAAAGTTCCCCGAAAGCCCGTGACGCCCCCAACCGATGAGTTGGTCCTGGCTGAGCATCCAACCGAGGGTGAGACCGGCGATCACGGAAACTGCGGCAAAGGTCAGTCGCCATCTTTTCGCTGCCGCCCGTTTCGAAACTCCCGCGAACACACCCAAGGCTATCCAGCAAACCGCCAGCGCACTCTTCCAAGGGATTTCGGGTAGTGTCTTCTTTTTGAGATGCAGCTCCAGCATCTCTTTCACAGAGACGATCACCGCATACAGGGTTACGCTTGCGCCGCTGACGATCATCGGCGGGTCCTCCGGATCGATCAACTCCGTTACAGACAACCCGGCGAATTCATCCGCGTAGAGCAATTCCTCCTTCACGTAACCCACATACGGCTGGTTGTCTCGGCTCGCGGCTAAGCCGACTCCGAGAATCGTCTTCTCGTCCGTCGAGAGAGCGATGAGCACATCAGACGGACCATTGAAGCCTCGCGTCAGCACACCCATGCGGCTGCTTCTGAGCACGGTTCCGAGAAAATTCCCCCCAGCATACACCTGCGCTCTCCCGCCGTCCCACTGGATCCGGTCCGCGGTAGGAAACCACTTGGCGACATCCGCCGTGGTGATGGCTTTCGGAAAAAACTCATCGAGTCCATGAGCTCCGAAACGTGCGGCGACACCACGTGCCATCGCATCGCTGGTGAGGGTCGCGCCGCTAACAATCCGAGCTTTCTCGTGTGCTCCCAGCCGCGTCTCGCTGAAGCCGTTCCATTGTTTCCAGAACGTCTGATCGCTTTTCACCTCGGCGACGTGGCCCGAGGTATCGGCTGATCTCAAAAAGGTGGTAGCCAGCACTTCACGTGCGGGACTCAGCAGCACGAACAATTCGGACGGTCCCGAGTAGCCTTGGATTTTTTCCGCCTGCGGCCAGGTGCTTGTGGCCCAACCCAACAATTCCCCGTCCTTCGCGAGAAGCGGATGGAATCCATCCTCCGGATCTCCCATGGACTCCGCCTCGGGGAGTATCCCTTTCGCTTCGGCAAAAAGGACCTCGGGAGGAGCTGAAATCGTCTCGCGATTCCCCAGGAAAAGAGAGAACAACGCGCCGGCAATCAGAAGCAGCCGAAAGGCACCGAGCGCGTGCCTTTTCAAACGCCACCCGACTTCACTTCGCGGCTGGCGTTTTTTCAATGAAGTCGCGCAGCTCATCGGTGCTAGTGAAGCGTTTGTCGCCCGGCTGGCGCCAGAGGTTTTTCGCCTCCGTCAGATACTTGTGGTATACATCCTGTGGTAGACAGTTCTCCGCGATGCACAGCGCGGCGGCGCGTCCCACGGTAACTCCCATCATGCCGATGGTCTTCATCACGCGGATGGTCCCGAGTGCCTCGCGATCCACACTGATGTTCCGCCCGGCCATGAAAAGGTTCGGCACGTTGCGCGAGTAGAAACTGCGGTAAGGGATCGGGTAGCCGACCTTTTTGTCGATCACGCGGTCATGGATGGCCACGGAAATGAACGGATGCTCTGGAAGGGCATGCTTGTATTTCTTTTCCGGCACGTGCAGGTCGATGGACCAGGTGGTCAACACGACACCATCATCGAACTCTTTGCCGTCCCGGATGTCTTTTCCAGTCAATACCACCTCGCCGAGGAGTTGCTGAGTTTCGCGAGTGCCACCGATGTATGCCATCCATGTGAGCTCGGCGGTGGAGTGAGCTTTCGGGTCACGCGCGGCGTGGGCACTGAAGTTCTTGATCGCGTTCCAAGCGGAGTAGTTCGCTAGCAGGTTGTAGTCGCGAGTGATCTCGAGTTCATCGATCGGATGTTTGTCAAAACCGCTTTCCCAGAACCACTGAGCGTGGCCATCGCGTGGATAGGGGAAATCTTTTGCGCCAAATTTCAGCATCCATTCCTTTTCAGGAAACGATTTCTCTTCCTTGGTTTTCGCCCATGTCCACATGTTGCTCATGCCCATGCGTCCGTCGTCTTCCATATTGAGATCTGCGCCAGCCCACTGGCCGATGAAACCGTGACCGGTGCAATCCGCGAACAAGGTGCCGGGGATTTTCCGAAGCGTTCCGGTGCCGACTTCGAGCACATTCACCGAGGCGATTTTATCCCCAGCCATCTCCAGTCCGTAGGCGTGGTTGCCAAGATATAGTGTGATGTTGTCCTCTGCTTTGACGACCTTCTCCTTCTTGTCATCGACGAACTGTTCGGCAGGAGCGGGCGAGGCTTTCGCTTTGTCCTCGATCTCTTTAATAATATCACTGAGGCCGTATTCGCTGGGCGGCATGTCTCCCATTGCCCACACCCGCACCTCGGAGGATCCGTTTCCACCGAGCACTTCCCGGTTTTGGATCAGGGCCACTTTGATCCCCATCCGCGCGGCGGAAATGGCAGCACCGAGCCCGCCGTAGCCACCGCCGATCACCACAAGATCGTATTTCTCCGTCTCCTCAATACCCTTCGGCACGCCATCGATGTTCCACTTGAGGCGGTCGTGCAGACCTGCTTCCTCTGGTGGAGTGAGATCCTTGTCCGAGGAGAAAAGAATGGCATCCACCCGTCCGTCGAAGCCGGTGAGATCGGTCAGAGAGACTTTTGTCGTGCCTTTTTTCAGCGCCTTGCTACCCACTAGCTGCCAGCTCCATTCGGGCTTCTCCGCCCCGAGAACGTCACCGAGTTTTTCCCCGTCGAGCGAGAGATGGAAGGTCCCGGCGGAAGTGGGACGACCGATGCGCTTGCTCCAATCGAGTGTCCGGACCCAGACCTTGTATTCGCCGTCCTCAGGGACCGTGACCTCGGTGAAGGCATCTGCGACGGGCTTACCTAGACCGTGTGCAATGAGATAGGGTGAACCCATGGACTCGATGAACTGGGTATCCGTCTGCCAGCCACCTTTTTCGGAAAACTGCTCGGCCTCGACAAGGAAAGAGGCGGCGTGGATCTGACTAACGGCTAGGAAGGGAAGAAGGAATGCGGGTTTCATAGGTAACTCTCTAAGGTTGTCTCAAACGCAGATTCTGACACAGAAATTTCAAGATTCCTTCATCTTCTTTCTCTGCCTGGCCTCTCGGAAAAAGGATTGCAACAGCGCGAGCGACTCCTCCCCCATCACACCGGCAGTGACATCGCAGCGGTGGTTGAGGGGCGGATTTGCCTCCAGAAGGTTGATCCAGCCACCCGCTGCGCCAGCCTTGGGATCGCCGCAACCGAAGACCACCCGCTCCGGGCGGCAGTGCACGATGGCCCCCGCGCACATCGGGCATGGTTCCTTGGTCACAAACAGCGTACATTTCTCCAAGCGCCAATCACCCAACGCCTGCTGCGCGGCAGTGAGGGCGAGCATTTCCGCGTGGGCCGTCGCGTCTTTCAGCGTCTCGACCTGATTCCACGCACGCCCGATAATTTTCCCCTCATGCATGACCACGGCACCCACAGGCACCTCCCCCACTGCATAAGCCTTGTGTGCCTCACGCATCGCTTGGCGCATGAAATGTTCGTCACTGTGGAGATCGATGATGAGGTCTTCTGTCATGGGCGCGCGGGGTTGTAGCGTGCTGGCCTAGCCCCCGCAACCCGGCATTCGCTCAACTCGGATCCGAGCACTCCGGGACATTTCTCAAGATTTCCTCACCGTTCTCACGTTCTGCCACTTCCAGATCCTTTTTTCTTCCCATCCTCCGCGTCCGTGCTTCGTTTGTCGCGTGATTACCAAGACATATCTCGACCGTGTGGTCGCCCCCTCCCTTCTGGCTGCGGATTTTTCAAAAGTGGGCGAGGAAACCTCCCGCGCCATCAATGCCGGTGCCGACTGGCTGCATCTCGATGTGATGGACGGGCATTTCGTGGATAACATTTCCTTCGGTCCCGCGATGGTGCAGGCGATCCATGAATCGAACGACATCTTCCTCGACGTGCACCTCATGATCTCACGCCCGGACCACTACCTACCCCGCTTCATCGCAGCGGGCGCGGACTGCATCACCGTGCATGTGGAAGCAGAGCACGATGTATCGGAAACACTCGAACGCATCCGCGAGGCAGGCTGTCTCGCCGGTCTCGCGCTGAATCCCGCGACACCCTTTGAGAAAGCAATTCCCTATCTGAAGCACATCGACCTGCTGCTGTGCATGACCGTCGTCCCCGGATTTGGAGGACAGCCTTTCATGCAGGACATGATGGCAAAGGTTGAGGCCGGTGCCGCCTACCGGAAAGAACATGGCCTCTCCTACCACATCGAAGTCGATGGCGGGATCGGGGCAGAAACTGCAGCCGTCTCCTATGCCGCGGGAGCGAATGTCATGGTTGCCGGGTCCACCACTTTTGGGGCAAAAGACATGGCGGAGGCGATTTCCGCCATTCGCGAAGCCTGAGCTTTCCAGTTGAATCCTACGCGCCGATTCACTTACATTCACCCATGGCGAAAAAATCTGGCAGCGAACGAGTGGTGGTTAGGGTGTTTACCTACGGCATCCAGCCAAAAATCTGGCGCACGTTTTCCATCTCCACATCCGTCAATTTCCTCCAACTCAGCGATGCGATTCAGGCCGCGATGGGCTGGGAAAACAAGCACCCCCACGAATTCCGGCACGGAAAAGGGAAACGCCTTGTTGATGTCATTGGCCCCGTTGGCCTAGCGGATCAGACGCTTGGCGATTTTCAGGACGAGCTGAAACTCACCGTTGCCGACTACATGGGCCGCAAGCGACTGCCGCTTCGCATGCTCTACCGCTACGATTTCGCCGATGAATGGATCCACGAGGTGGTATTCGAGAAACGCGAGGAAGGCGAAGGCGGACCACAGATGATCGCCGGAGAGCGCGCCTGCCCGCCTGAAGATTTCGGAGGATCCTTTCAATACATGCAGGCAGCCGCTGGGGAAATCGAATGGGCGCATCCGGGATACGAACCGGAGAAATTTGATCCCGCTGCTGTCGATTTCGAAGCGAAGAAGACCCGCAAGCGGAAATGAGCGAGCTGGCTCCTTACAGGATCGGCCCGCCACCATTGCCGGAGGCAGCCATTGTCGCCAAGGAGTCTGCCCCGCCACCTCTGGGGTTCGAGTATAAGTTACGCATTTCCGCTTTGGAGCCAGAACGCACCTGGAGCTTGCGGGGTCACACGCTTTTCAGAGAAACGGAAGGTCAGGCCAGCTTTGCGATTCCTCTCCGAGATATTACAAAAGTCAGCCTAGCCTACGAACCAACTCGCATGCAGATGCATCGATTTCGCTGCTACCTTCACAACGCCCACGGCAGGGTTGCTACGATACAGAACGAACATTTCAAAGGCTTCGCCTCATTCGAAGACAGGAGCACGACCTACTGCCTATTCATCCACCTCCTGATCCCCCGCATCGCAGCCATCAATCCGGGATGCCAGTTTCTAAGAGGTGTATCCCACCTCCGCTGGATCGCAAACGCCGTGTTCTTCTTCGGAATCTTCGGCCTGCTAGCCATTGTGATGTTCTTCATGTTTACCGCCATCGGATGGCTGGTGATCGTGAAGTCCCTAATCATCGCATTTTTCGTCCCAACGGCCATCCGGTGGTTCATCCGGAATAAACCAGCCACCTTTGATCCGGCTGAAATCCCGAAGGATCTTTTGCCTGAGTAGAATCGGCGCAAGAATATAGGGAGGCGTCAGGGAATATGGAGAGGCGTGCTGGTTTATTCGATAGCAGCAAGATGCACGCTTCTCCACTTTCGGGACATCGGCTCGAAGCTGAGTAAGTCACGTCGGAAGAAATTGTTGGGGCATTCCTAATGCACCATTGCGCGAACCGAAACCGAGAAAAAAAACTCTAGTATGTCGCCACCTTTTACTCATTCTCGCCATTTCAAATTCGCCCCCTTTAGTTCAACCGAATCCCGCTCTCGGTCTGGGTAACAAGCCGCTTTCTCAGCAGTGCGCCCAGTGTCTGCTTGAAGGTGCGTTTGGAGACGCCGAGTTCTTCGTAGATTTCTTCGGCAGGGCTTTTGTCGGTGATGGCCCAGAAGCCGCCACGGGCGACGAGTTCTCCCATGATCTGTTTTTCCAAATCGTCCACACGCTCGCGACCGGGGGGATGCAGACTGAGATCAATTTTTCCATCACCGCGGACGGCGGCGATGTAGCCTTTGAGTTTTTCTCCAAGGGCGAGGTCTTGGAAAACCTCGTTGGCGTAGATCAGACCGGTGTGAGCCCCATTGATAATGGCTTTGTAGCCCATCGGAGTTTTGCCATATACGGTGAGTTCCACGGCCTCTCCGGTGGTGTAGATCGCAGGGGTCTTGTCGATGTGGCGGGCGATGCGGGTGGTAGCAACGAGGCGTCCGCTTTCTTCATCCACAAGTAGTTTCACGAGATAGGATTTTCCCACCTCCATTTTGACTTTCTGCTCTCGAAAAGGGACGAGCAGATCTTTCGGTAGTCCCCAGTCAAGAAAGGCGCCAACGGCGGTGGTGGCAACGCACTTTAGCTTGGCGAACTCCCCCGGCACGGCTCGAGGTTGCTTGAGGGTGGCAACGAGTCTGTCCTCGGAATCGAGGTAGATGAAGACATCCACATAGCTCTCCAGCTGCCACTCAACGGGCATTTCACGACGCGGCAGGAGGATTTCCCCGAGGTTCTCCGCATCCAGAAAAAGACCGAATGGTTGCTCGCGGATGATGCGTAGTGAGGAGCGTTCGCCGATTCTGATCATGACCGTAAGCTAAGAATTTTCACCGCGGAGGCGCAGAGGCCGCAAAGGGACGCAAAGCTTGGGTTGTGGAAGTTTTCCATCATGTCCTTAAAATGTTTCATCGAGCTGGCTCTGCGATCCTCTCCGACCTCTGCGCCTCTGCGGTGAAATTCTTTCCACCTTAAGGCGTGTAGTCCTTGGGGGCGATGAGGATTTTTTCCACCGGATGCTTGGTGACGATGTTGCCCTGACTCCCCCGCCCCTTGATCCCGAATTCGGCGAAATGCAGGGGACGGACGAGATTACGGAGGCCAAGGCCGGATTTCATGTGGATCATAAGCATCTGGGCGGAACTTTCCTCGTTGGTGGAGTGGACTTTGAAGTAGAGAACCTTACTACCCTTGGTTCCTTTGGTAAGATCGTATTCTTTGTCTCTAGTAATCCCGCCAACGGTAAAACGCTTGGCCATGATGTTCCCATCGCGTCCGTCACGATAGATCATGGAGTAAAAAAGATCCTCGTCCTTCCGGAATACGGCGACACGCAGAGGTCTCGGACCTACGAAGAACTTATCGGCGACTTTGACAACTTTCATCGTCCCGTCGGCTGAGAAGATGATGATGTCATCAAGCATGGAGCATTTCTCCAAGGCTTCTTCCTTCTTTAACGAGGTTCCGGCAAAGCCATTTTTCGCATCGAGGTAGAGAGTTTCGGTGGCCGCGACGACCATCGTGCGGTCCACTCGCTCGAAGCTGGAAATCTCGGTGAGGCGTTGTCGATCTTTTCCATATTTTTTCCCGAGCTGCTCATACCACCGGACAGTGAACCGAGTGAGATTTCGGAGGTTCTTCTCTACTTCCTCAATCTCGTTTTCGATGGCTTTGATCTCCTCGTCAGCCTTAAAGGAATTGAACTTGGAAATGCGCTTGATGCGTATCTCGGTGAGACGCACAAGATCTTCCTCGGTCACTTCCCGTTTGAGGATCTTCTTAAAGGGCGTGAGTCCGTCGTCAATGGCTTTGAGGACGGCTTCCCATGTTTCCGCCTCCTCGATGTCACGGTAGATGCGGTTCTCGATGAAGATCTTCTCAAGAGAGGAGAAATGCCATTTCTCACCCAGTTCGCCGAGACGGATTTCCAACTCCGTTTTCAGCAACTCTTTGGTCTGGTCAGTATTGCGACGGAGAATTTCGGAGACACCGAGGAAGGCCGGTTTCCCATCGACGATGACCGCAGAGTTCGGCGAGATACTCAGCTCACAGTCGGTGAAGGCGTAAAGGGCATCGCGGGTGTTCTCTGCATCGGCTCCGGAAGGGAGATAAACAAGGATGTCAGCGGAGGCTGCGGTATTGTCCTCGATCTTCTGGATCTTGATCTTGTTCTTGTCGGCGGCGGCGACGATGGAATCCATCAGTCCCCCGGTGGTGGTGCCAAAAGGAATCTCGGTGATGCGGAGAATGCCCTTTTTTTCGATACTGATCTTCGCGCGAACTCGGACTTTCCCGCCACGCAGACCGTCGCGGTACTCGCTGGCATCCATAATTCCTCCGGTGGGGAAGTCCGGGACGAGTTCAAACGGTTGGTTCCGAAGGTGCGCGATCGAGGCGGTGACGAGTTCGTTAAAATTATGCGGGAGGATCTTGCACGCGAGACCGACCGCGATGCCTTCAACCCCCTGTGCGAGGAGCAGAGGAAATTTCACCGGCAGAGTCTGAGGCTCCTTATTCCGTCCATCGTAGGATGGCAGCCAGACGGTGGTTTTCGGGTTAAAAACGACCTCAAGGGCAAACTTGGTGAGGCGTGCCTCGATGTACCGGGGGGCGGCTGCGTTGTCGCCGGTGAGGGTATTTCCCCAGTTTCCCTGGCAATCGATGAGCAAATCTTTCTGCCCGAGCTGAACCATCGCTGCACCGATGGACTGATCGCCGTGTGGGTGGTATTTCATCGTATTTCCGACGATATTCGCGACTTTGTTGTAGCGGCCATCGTCCAGTTCATCCGTCGAGTGCAGAATGCGGCGCTGGACTGGCTTGAGGCCGTCGTACAAGTGCGGTACCGCGCGTTCGAGGATCACGTAGCTGGCGTAATCTAGGAAATAGTCGGAATACATCGCACCCAGGGAGGCGTGCTGGTCCGGATCGTTGCTCATGGCCATGTGTGCTAAAGAGCTTCTGCTCCACGTGCAAGCCTGTTGAATTTTCTCTCAACAAGTTTCAACTCCCAAGAAAGACAGATATGCGGAAATTGCCGAAAACACGGCATATCTGATCTTTCACACGCGCTTCCTTGCACCATGGCACCCGATCCGCTTTGATCAAGACATGGAACAAAAAGGAACCACTTACGAAGCATTGCAAACATGGGTCAATGAAACAGCCGCCCTCTGCACCCCTGAAAATATCGTCTGGTGCGATGGCTCACAGGACGAATGGGATCGGTTTACTCAACAACTCTGCGATCAAGGAACATTCACTCGTCTGAATCCCGAGAAACGCCCGAATTCATTCCTCGCCCGCTCGGAGCCATCGGACGTCGCCCGCGTGGAAGAGCGGACGTTCATCTGCACGAAACGCCCGGACCAAGCGGGTCCTACCAACAAATGGGCCGATCCCATCGAGATGCGCAAGCTGCTTACGGAAAAATTTTCCGGATCTATGAAGGGCCGGACCATGTATGTGATCCCTTTCTGTATGGGACCGCCGGATTCTCCTCTCGCCAAGATCGGAGTGCAATGCACCGACAGTGCCTACGTGGTGGTCAACATGCGCATCATGGCTCACATGGGATCCCAAGTATTGAAACGCCTCGAAGATGAAGTTTCCGGAGTTTCTCCCAAAAAACGCGATGGCCACGCCCAGTTTATCAAATGTCTCCATTCCGTCGGGGCTCCGCTTTCTCCAGGGGAAACGGATGTCGCGTGGCCTTGCAACGATGACAAATATATCTCTCATTTCGTCGACACCCGCGAAATCATGTCCTACGGCTCCGGATACGGCGGGAACGCACTTTTAGGGAAAAAATGCCTCGCCCTTCGCATCGCATCAAACATCGCCCGCGAACACAAATGGATGGCGGAGCACATGCTCATTCTCGGACTGCACGATCCTGAAGGCAGCGTGACCTACGTGACTGCCGCCTTCCCATCCGCTTGCGGTAAAACCAACCTCGCCATGCTTGAGCCGCCGAAGCCATATGCAGAAAAGGGCTGGAAGACCTCCATCGTCGGCGACGACATCGCTTGGCTCTGGCCGCACGAGGATGGAAAACTCCACGCCATCAATCCCGAGACCGGGTTCTTCGGTGTCGCCCCAGGCACCAACTGGGAGTCCAACCGCATCGCTATGGAGTCGATGACGGAAAACGCCATTTTCACCAACGTAGCTCTCACCGACGACGGCGATGTCTGGTGGGAAGGACTTACGCAGGAGAAACCTGCCCATCTCATCGACTGGAAAGGAAACGACTGGACTCCAGACTCGGAAACACCAGCAGCCCATGCAAACTCCCGCTTCACCGCCCCTGCTTGTCAGTGCCCCACGATCGATCCGAACTGGCAGAATCCCGACGGTGTTCCCATCGACGGGGTCATCTTCGGAGGTCGTCGCGCAACTACGATGCCCCTAGTATATCAAGCATTCAACTGGTGCCACGGCGTGTATGTCGGAGCAACGATGGGATCGGAAATGACCGCCGCAGCTGCCGGAACCATCGGAAAAGTCCGCCGCGACCCGATGGCCATGCTCCCCTTCTGCGGATATAATATGGGAGACTACTTCGGCCACTGGCTGGAGATGCAACGCCATCTACTACACCTCCCCCGTTTCTTCCACGTGAACTGGTTCAGAAAAACGGAAGATGGAAAATTCATGTGGCCCGGCTTTTCCGAGAACATGCGCGTTCTCGAATGGATCGTTAAACGCTGCAAAGGCGGAGCTGCTGGTCACGAGACACAGATCGGCTGGATCCCGGATTACGAGAATTTCAACACCGAAGACCTCCCCAATTTCTCCAAAGAGGATTTCGAGAAAGTCATGAAATTCGACCGCCACGAATGGCGCACCGAACTCGTTTCCCAGGGCGAACTCTTCATCGATCTATACGACCACCTCCCGAAAGAACTCATCTTCCAAAGAGAACTCCTCGCCGCAAGGCTGGTCTGACGTGGGGGTGATCTTCGGTCGCCCCCCTCAGCCATCGTCCCAAAAGCCTGGGTGAAAACTCCCGCCACCCAGCAGCATCGTCTCCTGCCAGGAACCTAAAAACAGGAGCAGGAACCACGGAAACCACGAGAAACACGGAAGCAGAACTAGTTGTGACAACTGCTCCATACACCCAATGGATTTGTGCGACCAGAGCCCGGAAGCTCTTCATTTTCCGTGTATTCCGTGTATCCCGTGGTCAACCATTTTCCTTTCTGCTATAGAGCTTTTTCAATCGACTTCTGCGAAAGAAAAAGTCCCCCTACAAGTTCCCGGCAATTCCACCCCGATCGCCGCCGCCACGATTTCTCACCGCTAGGCTTGCCTTACCGGTTTCGGCTTTCCAGACTCTCCCCATGCATCCTGATGTCGAGAAATTGGTAGAGGCCGGTAAAATACCCGCGCCTGTTGGTGAACGTCTGTCGCAACTCTCACCGGGAAACTTTTGTCTCCACAAATCCTTCGGAGCCGGAAAGATCACGGATTGGGATTTTGGCAGCAAGAAGGTCACGGTCGATTTTGAAGAATCCAGCGCACAGGAAATGGACCTCCAGTTCGCCATGCAGAAGACCGAGTGGATCCCTGCCGATGACTTCCGTGCGGTAAAAATTGAGCAAGTTGAGACACTCAAAAAGCTAGCAAAATCCGACGCAGTTGCGCTCGTCGTCCACATTCTGGAAAGCCACGGCGGCTCGATCACCGGTGAAGCCATTGAACAACTGGTCAGCGGTGCAGTGATTCCAAAGAAGGAATACAAAAAGTGGTGGGACGCCACGAAAAAGGAAGTCAAAGCCAGCCGCAAAGCTGTTGTCCCCACCAAGCGCACCGAAGCCATCGTGCTCCGCGATGCCGATATCACTCCCGCCCAAGCACTGCTCGCGGATTTCGAAGCTTCCAAGGACATCAAGGGAATGATCAAGGCACTTGAAGCCATTGCCGCCGACATGGGTGCCTTTGACGACGATCCGGATGCACTCAAAAAACTTCTCACCGATATTGATGACGGCGCCAAAAAGGCCGCCCGAGTCCAACTCGGCGGAGCCATGCAACTCGTCGCCGCTCGCGACGAGGTCATCGGTAGTAGCAAAGCCCTTGAACTCGACCCCGGTGCCGTCCGCCTCAGCGACCTCATCGCCGGATCCGATCTTTCCCGCATCGCGGAGGAACTCGTCGCCCTACCTTCTGCCCGTCAACGCGCGGTCTATGACGCATTTGCCACCGCCTTCGGAGATGAATGGATCGAGAAGATCGTTACCGTGTTTGACCAAGTTGGAGCACGTGGGGTCACGGAAATTGCCCGCATCCTCGGTGAAAATGACGGGATGCCCGTGCTCATGGAGCATCTCGGATCCGCACTCGCCCGCCGCGCCCTCGGCCCAGATGCCCTCATCTGGGTATGCCGCGAGCGCAACGGAGCAGCTGAAACCATCTTCGGTGCAGATGTCGGTGCCTCGATTCTCAACCTACTTGAGAACGACCACCTGTCCGACGGCCCGCGCAAAACTTCGCGCCTTCAGACACTTCTCAACGATGACAAGGGACTCCTTCCTGAACTCGTCACCGGCATGGACCTAAACGAAGCGCGGAACTTCGCCCGCCGCATGCTGGATTGTCCCGTCTTCGGCGATCTCGAGAAAAAATCGCTGATGGCTCGCATCATCAAGGTCCGCCCAGAGACGGTGGAACTCGTCTCCGGCCAGAACGCCGCGAAACGCGAGGAACCGCTTCTCGTCTCGTGGGAATCCCTTGAAAAGAAAAAGGAAGAACTTCAGGAACTCATCCGCGTGAAAATCCCACAGAACAAGGAGGACGTGAAAATCGCCCGTTCCTACGGAGACCTTCGCGAGAACTTCGAATACAAGTCCGCCAAGGATCTCGAAAAATTCCTCAACCACCGCCGCGCCGCGCTCGAACGCGAAATCGCCCTCGCACGGGGAACCGACTTCAAAGGCGCAGACACTGGAACAGTCAATATCGGAACCATCGTCACCCTTGCCGATTCCTCCGGCACCGAGCAAAAAATCACCGTCCTCGGCGCATGGGACTCGAATCCTGATCGAAAGGAAGTCTCCTATATGTCAGAAGTCGGCAAAGCACTCATGGGTCTCTCGGTCGGCGACGACGCGAAGGTCCGAAATTCTGAAACCGAGGTCATGGAAACGTTGACCATCAAGGACATCTCCGCTTATCACGCCTGAGGAATCCCGCTTGGGACGAAACCACTCACACATCAATAGAATATGGACCTTACCACAATTGTAGAAATCAGAGGCCGCCAGGTCATCGACTCCCGCGGAAACCCCACCGTAGAGGTGGACGTGCATCTCGAAGGCGGGGCCGTCGGTCGCGCTGCTGTCCCCTCCGGTGCCTCCACCGGCGAGCACGAAGCGCACGAACTCCGTGACGGCGACAAATCGAAGTATCTCGGAAAAGGCGTGCTGCAAGCCGTCGAAAATGTCAACGAAGCCATCGCAGAGGAACTGCTCGGCATCGATGCCACCGAGCAAGCCATGATCGACCAGATCATGATCGACCTCGACGGCACACCGAACAAAAAGAAACTCGGCGCGAACGCAGTTCTCGGCGTGTCCCTGGCTGTTGCGAAAGCTGCCGCCCAGCAAGTCGGCATCCCGCTTTACAAATACCTCGGCGGCCCGAATGCAAAAGTTCTCCCCGTCCCGATGATGAACATCATCAACGGTGGCTCCCACTCGGATGCTCCGATCGATTTCCAAGAATTCATGATCGTGCCCATCGGCGCGCCGACCTTCTCGGAATCCGTTCGTTACGGCGCAGAAGTCTTCCACGCTCTCAAAGGCGTGCTCCACGGCCGTGGCCTCTCCACCGCTGTCGGTGACGAAGGTGGCTTCGCTCCGAAACTCGATTCCGCCGAAGACGCCCTCTCCGTGATCTGCCAGGCTATCGAAAAAGCCGGATACAAAGTCGGCGAGGACATCTCCATCGCCCTCGACGTCGCTTCCTCCGAATTCTTCAACAAGGAAAAAGGTAAATACGTCTTCCACAAATCCGATAACTCCGAGAAGACCGCCGCCGAGCTCGTCGCCTTCTACGCGGATCTCCAAAAACGTTTCCCCATCATCTCCATCGAGGATGGCTGCGATGAGAACGATTGGGACGGCTGGAAAATCCTCACCGACCTCATGGGCAAAAACACCCAACTCGTCGGCGACGACCTTTTCGTCACCAACTCCAAGTTTCTCCAAAAGGGAATCGACCTCGGTGTCGCCAACTCCATCCTAGTGAAAGTGAACCAGATCGGTTCCCTCACCGAGACCTTCGACGCCGTTGAACTCGCCAAGGAAAACGCTTACACCGCCGTCCTCTCCCACCGCTCCGGCGAAACGGAAGACAGCACCATCGCGGATCTCGCCGTCGCTACCAACTGCGGCCAGATCAAGACCGGCTCCATGTCCCGCTCCGATCGTATCGCAAAATACAACCAGCTCCTCCGTATCGAGGAAGAACTGGGCGAAGACGCGATCTACGGAGTCTCCAAGCTCAAGGTTCTCAAGAAGTAGGAGTTTGGACTTTCAGTCCTAGCATCCGCAAGCAACTCACAAAAAGCCCCGGAACACTCCGGGGCTTTTTCGTATCGCAAAGTCGCGACAAGCAAGCCAACTAACAAACGCGCTATCCGCAAACGACTGCCAAATGAGCCCTACGTCTAACTCTGAACGATTTTAACCCGGGTTCCTTCCGAAGCTGCCTCGTAGAGCTTCGGAGCAAAATCCCTGGGCAATCGGATACAACCGTGGGACATCGCGACCCCTGGTTTGCTGATCTCTCCGGCATGCAGACCGATCCCGTAGGATGTGATCCGCATCCATTGGTGCATTTCCGATCCCCTATAAACATGACCCGGCGGAACGGGTGTCCCAGGGCGGGCATCCGAAATCGAAACTTTTCCATCCGCATCCGAAATCCAGCCATAGCGGTCCGACACCTTCATTTGCAGCTTCTCAGTGATCTGGAAATCTCCGACAGGTGTGGTGTGTCCTTTCTTCCCGGTAGATACGTACGACCAGCCGACCTGCTGTGATCCTCGGTGGTATGTTGCTTTCTGCTCACCGAGGTTGATCCGGATATTCAGAGGAGCATCTATTCCAGTATCACTCCATTCATACATCACGATCTCTGCCCTTCCCGGTGGCTTGGGTGAGAGCGCCCCGCAAGAAACCGTGCCAAGACAAATCACCAAGCTGAGAACCTCGAACACGCGGAACTTCGAGATCATTCGCAGAGGGCAGGAAAGAAGTGGAATTCGCTCAGGACGCATCGGTTAGAAGTCCGGAATATCGGAGAAGGGATTTGAAAAGCAAGACATTCGGAGTTGCCGATTTCAGCGTG
>CAWCXB010000002.1:0-88945 GCA_963799385.1 uncultured Verrucomicrobiae bacterium | reverse complement strand
CACCGGTCCGCTACCCTTGGACAAATTGAGATCATTCAGTTCGTCCCAATTCACCCATTCGATGTTTGCCTCAAGCACCCATTGGTCCGAAGGACGGAATGAATAGCCGATGGCCGCAGTCGCCGGGGTAAGAAAATCCAATGACGCGTCCTCACTCCCAGGAATGAAGGGTATCGTCTTGGCTTTCCCCTCTAAGTCGAAGTCGGTTTTGCTACGGTAAACCGCTCCAAAGGCGTGGCGATCACAGGGCTGCCAACGGGCTGAAATGGTCCAATTGATCCCCACATCATCGCCTTCGAATTCAAATCTTCCGGTGGATGGCGGAAAACCAATCCCCTGAGTAAGACGTGCGTCCGCGTAGGAAACTCCGAATCCACCACCGATGGAAAACGTATCCGTGATCTCGCGGGCTGCCACGAACCACCCGGTCAGGTAATTGAGTTCCGTCTCAATCGCGAGCTGCCGGAAAACCGTCTGATCATCCCAGTCCGTCGAGAGACCGAATGGAGTATTCAGTCCGAAACCGAGCACGGTCTTATCGTTCACTGGAAACGAAGCGTAGAGCTGGGGTATGAGTGCCCACGAGGAATCGTTTTTAAATGTCCCAGCGGGAGTTTCCGCCTTAATACCCAATTCTACTGAATAGATACCGAGTGAAACCTCGGGACCCGTAAGTTGGGTCAAACCCGCTGCATTGTAATACACGGCGGCGGCTGTATCGGCAGTCGCCAACCAAGCATTTCCACGCCCGGTCGCCTCAGGTGCCTGGACGGGGATGTAAAATCCGTTGCCGAGCAAGGGACTAGTTAAGATCGCAAAAAGCGCAGCGGTGGATTTCATCAAAATTCGAAGATTGTGTGTTCGATAGAAAAAAAGATTGCGGAGTTCGCACAATCCACGAAACGAGCCTCGTCTTCTGAAAGCAGACGATTCGCCTCTTGACCCTCGGGTGTTTGAAGCGGAGCGGCGAGCGCCTCCACGCTATCCCACCATACCTCAGTGATTCCGTCATACATATCGGTAATTCCACGCGGCTGCTGAGCGGCACCATTGAGCATCGGTTCACGCAAGGTGTGACTCTGCACATAGCGCTTCATTCCTAGGATCTTCGCTTGGCTTTTGACGAGAGGGCCGTGCTTATTGAGCCAGTAGTCGTTGAATTCCTCTACGGACATCGATGGAAGCTTTCGGACGCAATAGATACACTTGAGCATGCGTTTGGATACCACGACGCCCGAAGGATGTCACCCTTTAAGACTTCTTTTTCATCAGAAATCCCTGAAAATCAATAGCTTCCCGGAGGCGATAGATATTTTTGCTCAATACACAGGAGCACCATACTCATATTCCGTCTCGCCTCCTCCACCACCGCCTCCGGTTCCTCGGATCTTGTCCGCCGTCCAGTTATACCCAGCTTTCGTATCACGCCAGACACCGATGGTGGTGTTGCAGGAAACGAGAGGCATTGTCACAACGAGGAACAAGAGGAGTTTCATGAGGCGGGAGATTACGCTATACCAATCACTTAAGCAAACTTGAATTTCAAGCTTCCAGAAGAATATCTCGAAAAAATGCCGCCTCCGGATAATCCAGGGCGGCTTAAAACCAGATGAGAAGTCGGAATCTTACCAAGTTTTGACCAGCGTGTTTGCCTTTGCCTCGGAGTCATCCGCGACACCCTTGCTGTAAACAGCACTCTTCTTTCCGTTGAGAGTGGTACTTGTTCCTGTGATTCCAGGATTGACCGTCAATTGATCGTCATAATTGTAATCGATCGCAATGTAGTAAGGCCTACCCCACGGATCGTAGAGACCAGTGATCGTTCCAGAGGCATCATATGTCGCACCACCCTTGGGTTTCGCCGTTCCCTTCGCTTGTTGGAGGCTTAGATATCTTACACCACGTGGATTCTGAGTGGTGTCTTTCCCGGACAAGGCTTTGAGAATGCCGATTCCAGTACCACCGGGGAAGGTTGAGAGGTTGTCGGCGTCGCTATCTCCAGTCCCAGGGAGTGCCGAATAGTCGGAGTAGAATTGCTCGATCGCCGTGGCGACACTAGTTGCCGCCGCCTGAGCTGTCACTTTGCGGGCTCTATTCATTGCTGCCGTACCTCCGGCAAAACCAGCGGCGGCGAGCACTGCGATGATGGCGATCACTACGAGAAGCTCGACAAGTGTGAAGCCAGAAAGGGAATTGGACTTGGATTGGGTTTTCATAAGTTGTTTCAAGGATTCAGATTGGAATGCGGGCTAGCGTCAAACGGATTTTTAGGAAAGAACGCATACACAAGGTATTTACCTAGTTATCACCGTTTGATCGAGATGACAAATCATTTCCCCGCGCGATTTGGTCATTTTGACTGCTCCAACATCCGCAACAAAGGCAGCTCGGCGCGCTTTCTCGTTTCCTCGTCCATCTCTACGCGTGGTTGCAGATCTCGGAGGCAGTTCCTCAACTTTTCCATGGTATTCATTTTCATATAGCGGCAGTCCGCGCAGGCACAGAGATCCGTGGGACCGGGGATTAGATTTTTGTCGGGGCACTCGCGCTTCAGGCGATGCAACATACCGCTTTCAGTGACCACGATGATGTCCTTTACTGGCGCGTTTTTGCAAAAGGTCACCATTTTCTCCGTGGAGCATACCTCGTCGGCGAGAAGGCGCACCGCCTGGGTGCATTCGGGATGGGCGACCACGAGGGCATCCGGATGTTGCTTCTTGATGCGGTTGATGGAATCTCGAGTGAACTCCACATGGACATAGCAGGCGCCTTTCCAGAGATCCATTTTGCGACCGGTCTGTTCCATCACCCATGCACCGAGATTTTCATCCGGGACAAAAAGGATGGGCCGGTCTACAGGTGCTTGATTCACAATCTTCACGGCATTTCCACTAGTGCAAATGACATCGCAAAGTGCTTTGACCCCGCCGGAGCAGTTGATGTAGGCGATCACGTAATAGTTCTTATCCGCGTTTTCCTTGAGATAAGCCTCAAGCTGATCCGCTGGGCAGGATTGCTCTAACGAGCAACCGGCATCCTTGTCAGGAAGCACGACGACTTTGGACGGATTCACGATTTTTGCCGTCTCTGCCATGAAATGCACTCCGCAGAAGACAATTACCTCCGCATCGGTTGCCTTCGCTTGATAGGCAAGACCTAGGGAGTCACCCACATAATCGGCGACATCCTGGATGTCTCCGGTCTGGTAGTTATGAGCTAGGATGATCGCGTTTCGAGCACGTTTCAGTTCGAGGATTTCCTCTTTAAGATCAAGGGCAACTTGCATGGCTAGATCTTTCGTCCCGGGATGCTTTGTGGCAAGGGCGAATCAATCGATCAAGCCTCTGGCTTCGCCTGGACGACTTCCATCAGCCCGGTGTGCTTTGCACCAGCCTTTACGACCAAGCCTCCAGCACGTGCAAGGCCCTGAAGATGCGCTTTCTTTTCCAAGGTGATTGTTCCCGTGCAGGTGAGCTGGGCTTTTACATGCCCATCAATATAAGCGGTACGGGCATGCACCTCTCCCTGGAACTCGACTTCCGCTCCCCGCTCCACAAGCAGTTGGTCGCATTTGACGTTTCCAAGAATGCGACCGTGGCTACGTATCCTAAGTTTCCCGGAACAATCTACTGATGCAGCAAGCTGCCCAAGCACAATTAGGTCGTGGCATTGCACGTTTACTCCGATGATTGAGGCACCTTTCTGGATCGTCACGTCACCCCGGGTCTGGATGCGACGTCTCCATGATTGATCGATGTCGTAATCTCGCAGGCTAATATGCCCCCCACACTTTGGACACTGGCTCGACTGCGCCTCGGAAACTGCATCAAACACGTGGCGACAGTGATAACAGTCCACTTGGCGTGTTTTGATAGCGGGATCGAAAAATCTCCTTAGAAATCCCCTTCCCTTTGCCGCATTTTCCCGTGAATCAGAATTTTCCTGACTTCGAGAGGTTTCCGCAGAGCGTCTCTCGCCAGGTGCCGCCAATCGAGTGCCGTGGCGAGGTCGGATCACCGACTTCCCATCGCGGACATCAATATGCTGACGACAGGAAAGGCAGATCGTGGAAACGACCATCGAAGGTTCTGTCTGGCTGTGCCCGCAGGAGGGGCATTTCAGCTCAATGCGTCGCCCGCCGGATTCAACACCCATTGCCGGAGATCACGTAGAGGGAAATGCTCGAAAAAACTTCACCGTCCGCCTTGGGCAGGCTGCGATGGTTTCGAATCGGTGTTGGCAGCGCCTTGCGTCGGGGTGCCGACTGTCGATTTACCGACGAAGATTGCACCAGCTTCAATCGTAAGAACCTTGGCCTTGATATCGCCAACGACCTCTGCGCTGGATTTTAATTCGACCCGCTCCGTAGCAGTCATGTTGCCATGGACCTTTCCGTAAATCACGATCGTTCCGGTCTTGATTTCAGCCTTAATCCGGGCGTTCTCACCGATGGTGAGGTTCCCGCTGGACTGGATATCGCCCTCGATCTTGCCGTCCACGATCAGGTCGTGGTTAAACTTCACGGTGCCTTTGATCTCCACATCGGAGGAAAGAACGTTGCGGGTGTTACCAGCAGGCGCCTTTTGCCCGCCGGATGGCTGGGAAGAGACGGGAGAACGCTGTGGTTCTGCGGATGAGGAAGAGGGTGGCGCGGGCCTGGACCCTTGATCCTCAGGAGTGGTGGGCGAGGACTTTGGTGACTCGCTTCCTTCTTGGCCTATGACTTTTTTGAACACGGGGCGACTAAAAGTTTATTTCCAAAAGGTGTCAATGGGATTCCCGGCGGATTATTCGGAAATTTCAGGAGCTACGACATCCCCTTCCGCGCCTTCTTCGACCGCCTTGAGCATATCCTCGACACTCATTTCCTCGGATGGAGCGACTTCTCCAGACGGATTGCCCTCCTCACCGGCGAAACTCACGTCCGGCACTTGGATCGGTGCGGCCACTTCTACAGGAGCTTCCGCCTTCAGGACCAATAGGCGTTTTGTGGCTTCTTGTGAAAAGGTGCTCTCAGGGAACTCCTGCTCTACCATGGAATATGCTTTTGCCGCACCTTCAGAGTCGCCCTTTTCACTGCGTATATCCCCGAGCGCGATCCATGCGTAGGGGGCGAGGTAGCGAGAGTTCGCGTCTTCTGTAAGATCTTCCAAATAGCCGATTGCTTCCTCCGATTTGCCCTGACTGGCTAGCTTCGCAGCGAGGCTAGCCTCCGCCGCTGGTCTCGCCGGATGATCCCTATCGCTCTCGACGAACGCTTTTAAAGTCGAAATCGAATCGTCCTGATTTCCTTCCTCCCACTGTTTCTCCGCTAGGAGAACCTTTGCGCTGTATGCGGCCTTCGTCCCTTCGTGATTTTTCACGACAGACTGGAGTTCCGAAACGTCCTCTGCGTTGGCAAGCAGCTCTCCCGCTGTTTCTTCAGCGCCCTCCTTGACCCCATCGTACACCACATATGCAGCCGCAAAGATGGCGAGCAACGCGGCGACCACGATCAGCTTCATCTGATGCTTATCGAGAAACACCTCCAACGCAGGTGGCTCTTGGGAAATTTCGCCCAGCGGGCCGCTCATTGAGGTGGGAAGGTCGTTTTTGTCTGACATAAAGATCGGTCCGCGCACAGGCGGACGGCCATGCAAGCTCTCCCGCCCTGCGAAATCAACAGCATAATCACTCTTATCCAGTTTCTGCTATCTGACCTCTCGACAATTCCCCCTCCCCCATCCTCAATCGCCTAGCCGCATGTCTGACTCCTTCGTCCACCTCCACCTCCACACAGCCTACTCCCTCCTCGACGGAATGATCCGCACCAAGGAACTCTCCGCTCGCGCAAAAGAGCTAGGCATGCCCGCCGTCGCAATGACCGATCACGGCAACCTCTTCGGAGCCATCGACTTCTACCTCGCCTGCAAAAAGGAAGGCATCAAACCCATTCTTGGCTGCGAGATTTACCTCGCGCCTTTTTCCGCGCAGGAGAAAAAGAAAGTCCTCAACCGCAAGAACGCCACCCACCTCACCCTCCTCGCCGAAACCGAAGAAGGCTGGAAAAACCTCTCCAAACTCACCTCCATCGGCCACCTCGACGGGATGTATAACGGCAAGCCCCGCGTGGATCGGGAAATCCTCCGCGCCCATTCAAAAGGCATCATCTGCCTCTCCGGCTGCATCTCCGGCCCCGTCAACGAGTGGCTTCTGAAAGACGATCAGGAAAAAGCCCTCGAAACCCTCACCGAGCTCCGCGACATCTTCGGCCAGAACAACCTCTTCGTAGAACTCCACAACCACGGCCTGGAAAAACAACTCCAGGTCATCCCGCAACTCATCGATCTCGCCAAGCAACTCGACCTCCCCGTAGTCGCCGCGAACGACGTCCATTTCCTCAACCGCTCCGATCACGAAGCCCACGACGTCATGATCTGCATCGGCACCGGCTCCATGGTCATCGACGAAGACCGCATGCGCTACACCCCGGAAGTTCACTTCAAGACCGCCGAGGAAATGCGCGAGATTTTCAAAGACATCCCCGAAGCCTGCGACAACACTCTCCGCATCGCAGAGCGCTGCAACGTCGAAATAAAACTCGACGCCACCTCTTCGGAAAAATACCCCCAGTTCCCCACCCCGGACGGCTCCCCTCGCGAAGAGTATCTGATGAAAATCTGCCAGGACGGCGTCCTCGCACACTACGGCGCGGAAAAAGCCGCCTCCGCCGAAGTCCAGGAGCGCCTCAAATACGAGGTCGACACCATCAACTCTCTCGGCTTCGCCTCCTACTTCCTCATCACCGCAGACTTCATCCAGTGGGCGCGCGACAACGACATCCCCGTCGGCCCCGGCCGTGGCTCCGCCGCCGGATCCCTCGCCTCCTACGCGATGGGCATCACCAACATCTGCCCACTCAAATTCGGACTACTTTTCGAACGTTTCCTCAACCCCGAGCGCGTTTCCCCTCCCGACGTCGATATCGATTTCTGCCAGTCCCGCCGCGCCGAGGTCATCCAATACGTCCGCGAAAAATACGGCGAAAAATCCGTCTCCCACATCATCACCTACGGCACCATGGGCGCGAAATCCGTCATCCGCGATGTCGCCCGCGTCATGGGCGTCCCCTACGGCGAGGCCGACCGCATTTCCAAAATGATCGAGGCCAAGCCCGGTGTGAAACTCAAGGGCGAGTATGATTCCAAAGACGAACTCCGCGAACTCATCGAATCCTCCTCCACCTACAAGGAACTCTGGTCCTACGCCCTCCGCCTCGAAGGCATCAACCGCAACGTCGGCATCCACGCAGCCGGAGTCGTGATCGGCGACCGCCCCCTCGACGAACACGTCCCCCTCACGAGAGGAAACGAAGGCGAAGTCGTCACCCAGTACGACATGGGAGCCATCACCGAAGTCGGCCTCCTGAAAATGGACTTCCTCGGACTGAAAAACCTTACCGTCATCCAGGACGCCGTCACCCACATCCGCAAGCACACCCCGGACTTCGATATCGAAAAAGTCCCCCTCGATAACCAGCCCACATTCGACATGCTCAACCGCGGCGAAACCATGGGCGTCTTCCAGCTTGAGTCAGGCGGCATGGTCGAGACCTGCAAGAAGTACGAGATCCGTAGTATCGACGACATCATCGACCTTATCGCCGTCTATAGACCCGGAGCCATGCAGTTCATCGACCAGATGCTCGATGTGAAAAAAGGAAAAAAAGCCTTCTACGAGCATCCCCTCATGGAGCAGATCTGCGGCAACACCTACGGCGTCATGATCTACCAAGAGCAGGTGCAGAACGCAGCCAAAGTCCTCGCCGGATACACCCTCGGCGGTGCCGACCTCCTCCGCCGCGCCATGGGTAAAAAGGACGTCAAGAAGATGGAGCTTGAGCGGAAAAAGTTCATCGCCGGAGCCAAGGAGCACAACGACATCGGAGAGAAACTCGCCAACACCATCTTCGACAAAATCAACGCCTTCGCCGGTTACGGATTCAACAAATCCCACTCCGCCTGCTACGGCCACATCTCCTACTGGACCGCCTACATGAAGGCGAACCACCCCGTCGAGTTTATGGCCGCCCTCCTTTCCAACGAGGTCAACAACACCGACAAGATCACTGTCTTCGTCGCTGAGTGCCACCGCATGGGCATTGAAATCCTACCACCCAATCTCAATAAATCCCAGCTCCGTTTCATCCCCGAGAAAATGGAATCCGACGAACTGGCCGTCCGCTACGGCCTCGCCGCCATCAAGAACGTAGGCGAAGCCGCCATGGCAACCGCCATCAAAGAGCGCACGGAGAACGGCCTCTACACCTCCGTCGAGGATTTCTCCTCCCGCCTCGATTCCAAAGTCATCAACAAACGCATCCTCGAAAACCTAGTCAAAGCCGGAGCGCTCGACTGGACCGGCGAGAACCGCGCCTCTATGTTCTCCCGCCTCGAACAGGTCGTCGCCTCCGCCTCCTCCGCGCAGAAAGACAAAGCATCCGGCCAGTCGTCCCTCTTCGATGCCATGGACTTTGCACCCGCAGCCGCGACCAAGGACGCCCCCATCGTCAACGCATTGGAGGAATGGCCAAAAGACGAGCGCCTAGCCCACGAGAAAGAACTCCTCGGCTTCTACGTCACCGGCCACCCACTCGATAAATACCGCGGCATCCTCGACAGCGACAAATACAACCGCATCGGCCTCATCGATGAGATCGAGTTGGACGATCCCCGTGCCCGCTACCCCATCGCCGGCATGGTTCGCTCCCTGGAAAGCCGCATGACCAAAGCCGGAAAACCCTTCGGCATCCTCACGGTCGAGGACTTCACCGGCTCTTGCGAAGTCATGCTCTGGAGCGAAACTTTCATCCCCGCTCGCGACTCCGGTGTTCTTGCCCCCGGAAATATCATCAAACTCAAAATTGGCATCCAGATGGACGACCGCACCGGAGGCCGCCGCCTCACCGGAGGCTCCCTCAGCGAGCTGAAAACCCGCAAAGCCTCCGCCAACAACAAAGGCCCCATCGAGCTACTCCTCTGGACCCACCGCCACACCGAAAAAGACCTCGAGGAAATCCACTACCACATCACCGGCCACCCCGGCCCAACACCCGTCATTCTCCATTTCCAAAACTCCGCCGGAAAGCGCCTTTCGATCGAACCCTCCGGCACCTACTCCGTAAAACGCTCCGACGAGCTTCTCCAGGCACTGGACAAGTTCATGGAGTAGCATCGAATCGGAGCCGCGTTCTCCAGAACGCGAGCCGACCATTACTCGCGTTCTGGAGAACGCGGCTCCCCCAGCATTTTCGTCACCCACTTCGCCTCATACAGCGTAAACTCCCCCTCCCGTAGCTTCGCCTTCGCCGGATTCCTCCGCAGGTATCTCGCCGCGCGGAACATGTGCTTCCAGTCCCGTATCATCGTATCGAAATAATCCTTCTGCCACAGCACCCCCTCCACACCCATTGCCGCGTTGATCCTCCGCGCCGTGAATTTCTTCCAACCGCCCACCACCTTCTCCAGCGTGCCGCCCTCCCCCATGGAAAACAGGAGATGCACATGGTTCGGCATCACCACCCACGTATGCATTTCATAGCGGGTCCCATCCGCGTGTGAAAACGATTCCTCACAAACCTCCCGCATCCGTTTTTCCCTCAGGATGCAGCTTCCGTGCCCCCTATCCAACAGCCTCTCGATCTCCATGGAGAAAATCCTGTGGTAATCCGCCTCCTACTCCTCGTCCCAAGGCTTGGGATTTTCCAGTAGCCACGCGTCCCGCTCCGCCCGCCACTTTCCCATCAGCTCCTCCGGAATCGAATCCGCTAGCCGCCAGGTCAGAAAATACGTCGCCCCCGGCTGTTCCCAGTGCGGCAGCTTTCCGCCCGTCTTTCTCACCTCCACATATTCATTGAAAAAACGCATTGCAATCGGAGCCGCGTTCTCCAGAACGCGAGTCCACCTTTCATATTCCAAAGCCCCGTGAAAAGCCCAAAGGCCCGCTCGCGTTCTGGAGAACGCGGCTCCCAACCGCACCTGGAGAGCAACGCCATAGGCAGGCAACCTTCCGAAAACAGATCGACTATCCACAAAATCCAACGGAAGCTTCACCCGCCTTCTCAATCCCCCTACTTTTCCCCATGATCCCTTTCCTCCACCACGCCGCCTGCATCCTGGCCGGACTCTTCGTCGCCGGTATCGCCTGCCGACTCGCCTTTGCGGTTTCTGAAAAGATCGTCCGGGCGCCGTTTCTTGATCTTCTTATCAGCATTTTCACTTGGATTCCGTGGGCGGTCGGCTTTTTCCTAAATGGCTGGATCGGGGTGCTCTCCGCCCTATTTTCCCAGTTCCTCGGGATCTATGTTTTCTGCTTCCTCGATCGAGCGATACGCGGAAAGCCCGCCGACACACTAACCGCCGCGCAAGGGCGGGTTCTCGGCCCGTTGCGAAATCACCTCGCCTTACTTGCGACAACGCCAGCGACCGTTGCCTTCGTCGCCGTGCGCCTAACAGAACTACTTGTCTATCCCCTCGTCGCCTGGCTCGCGAAGCTTCCTACCTACAAGACCTCCGATTGGGTGAACCTCTCTCGCCACAAATATCAGGGCCTCACCGGACCAGATCTTCTCTGGTGCTGGTATTGCGATTGGATGACGGGCCTCTGGGCGCTGGGCAGCGAAATGCTCCGCAACATCGAATCCTTTTGGTGCCCGATCCGCTTCCGCGATGAAGCGAAGAACCGCAACGCAGCCACCGATTTCCCCGACGTGGAAATATGGGCCCCGGCGGACGCAGGAGTCGAAGAGGCGATCAAAGTTTTCGAAGAGCATTACGATGGCAAACGGAAGAACAGTTGGTTCGGCCATCCGGATCGCCGCGAGCCATGAAATTCCTCAGGGCCGATCCGAACCAACACTACCGCTCCCTCCGCTTGGTAAGCGAAAACCTGCGATGGGAACTCGGCATGAGTCTCTACACCCACGGCATGAGAATGCGAATGGGACCGGCAGGAAAACCACCAGGAGTCATCGATTTCTGCATGGGTCGCAATGGAACAATCTACCCGTCCATTCTCCTTTCCATTTTAAAAAAGTTGGAACCCGTTTCCGAATATCAAACAGATGAAGCCATTGATGCCGTCTTCCCTTGGCATGGATCTCGCCCGGATCTTTCCATCCATCTTGCTCCCCTGTTAGAGGAGGTTCCGCAGCGTTTCGAGACTATCGCTTCACAGGCAATGCGCCCCTGAAATTACATCTCGCTTGGAGCTTCCATTTCGAGCCAGTTCCAGATCTCGACAACCTTCAGCGGCTCCGCCAACTTCCCACGCATGTGGAAACCAATTCTCTCCTTCGTCCCTCGGGTCCGATTCATCCCAATCGCCTTGTTGGCGCTTTTCCAATGTTCATGCTTCACCTCCCGTCCAAAACTCACAACGGCGGAGATTCCCGCGGCCATTGAGAATGACGGACAAATCCTGAACAATATTGAGCTGCACAATAAGGACCTGCAGCGCGATTTCGTCGCGCTCCGTTCGTCCGGAAAATGGAAGAGCCGCGGCTATTTCTCGGCGCAGGAGAGTGATCGGACCGAACTCCTATTTTTCCGATTCCACACCGCCCATCAGCAGTTGAACGAAATCGTGGAGCGCTACGACGGTTTGTCCGAAGCTCCACCGGTGGTCGGCCGTGCGAACCGATTGGCCCTGCAGCAATCGCGCTTCTTGGTCGATACCTTCTCCGGCGATAAAATTGCGGTCGAAAAGCTCAACCAAGCCTACCCACGCTCCGATATCCCCCGCGATACCTTTGACCGCGTAGCGGAGAGTCTCGAACCTATCACCAAGCGCGAACTCGAACGCAGCAAGGTAAAAACACACGATGCACTGAGCGACGCGGAGTATATCGCCCAAACCGAGATCTTCTTCCATGTAAGCCGACTCAAGAAACCCAATGCACATCTCGTGTCGTTTTCCGATGCACAGAAGCAAGAGATCTTATCCCAATTGCAGCCCGGCGATATCATCCTGACTTTCACCGCTGGTTATGCCAGCGACGTCTTTATCCCAGGTGCGTTCAAGCACGGAATCACCTACGTCGGCACAGTCGATCAACGTCATACGGCCGGGCTGTCACCTGATCGCATCATCCTTGTTGGTGGCTCTGCGGAAGGAAAAAAAATCGCAAGCGATCTCAAGCAGACGACCACCAAAGGCGGGCGTCCTGCAAACCTGATTGAGGCGGTAGCGGAAGGAGTAAAATTCAGCAACCTCGACTACATCATGGACACCCATATCAACCGCATGTTGGTGCTACGCCCGAAGATCGGCGCAGACCATCGCGCCAAGCAGGTGAGCAGGACTTTTTCCTACCTCAGTCAGGACTACGATTTCCGGTTCGACTTCGCAGACTCTAGCAAGCAGGTCTGCACCGAGGTGATCTATCGGGCGCTCAATGGTCTAAACGGAATCGAATTTCCACTCACCCGCCGCGGTGGCCACGTGACCCTTAGCGCCGATGATTTGGTCAACTACTGGTTGCATGAGAAACCCGATTCCTTTGAGTTCGTCCTCTACGCCGAGGAGGCACCGAACAGCCCACTGCACCGCGCTCGCATCATGACGGGCGAGGAAGGCAAGACCCGGGTGGAGAAGCTGATGGCCAGCGGCGGGAAAGACTAACAGACACGTCGAGTCCGGTACAGCAGTTTGGCTACGGCTCCTTTTTCGCGGACTTCAGCACGCCCACATCGACCATTCCATCGGTGTAGAATTTGTCGCCACCGGCGTTGTGTGCATCTTTCGTCGCACCCATGCCCTCGATCTGGTATTCTCTAGCGATCTGATCGGCTTTCACCAACTCAGCCATGAGACCATCGCGCTCCGCGTCCATGTCCGGACCAACGTGGTGAGTGATCTGGCCGGTGAGGTGACTCACTCCCGAGCCGATGTCGAGACTCACGGCACCGATCCATGCAGGGTTCCCTACAGAGTCGGTCTTCTTACATTTCCACCAACGGACGTGGTGGCGCCGGTCGGCGCTCTTGCCGATTTCCTTTTCGAAAGCGAGATCCTGCTTGCGACCATAAACGAAAAGAGCACTAACCGGTGCCTCCGTATCGGGTCTATCGAAAACGACGCTCTCGGCGATCTTGAGGCTGCTTTTCAAGGTGATCGGATCGGCCGGGTACCAACCAACGGCAAGCATCGCCTTCACAACTGCTGCCTCGTCCCCAATCAGCGCGATATTCAGTGGCCCACCCGCAATGCCGTCCCCATTTTCAGTGACCTTAGGAACCGTTTCGAGAGCCGGGTGGCGATGGTGTTTGATCTTCTCCCCTGATTTCCACGCACCGGGCAATACGACGTAAGCAATCACGAAATAGGCCCCTAGAGCGACGGCGATGGCACTGAAGATACTCCAACGCTTGGTGTTTTGGGATTTCATTTTTGTAGATGTTCGGGACAACTCGAAGGAATCGCCCAAACATTCAAACAAGCTCGCGTTTGCACAATCAAGCTAAAGCATGCGCGATCCAAGCCCGCCCGGATACCTGCAATCACGATTCGGGATAATTTTGTAGAACCTGCTTGGTCCTTTCCTGTGTGAGTCCTGGAGATCTACCGCAAACAAGCCCCAACGATGATCAGCGTTTTGGCACGATCTTGAATATGCGTCCCGTTCCGCGACCAGCATCCGCATTCCGATACTCACAGACGTAGAGTTCGCCATCGGTGCCCTCGCTGAATCCGGAAACTTCATGGCAGGTGCCATACGGAAATTTGAAGGTCCTCGACTCCTTATTGTCAGCGATGTCGAGGGTGCGGAACCGACCATTGGAAAAGCCCCAGAAGTTGGTGAAAAAATACCGACCTGTTAGAGATGGGATCTCTTCGCCACGGTAAACATAGCCGCCAATCACCGAGTTCGCCGAAGCGTGGTGATACTCATAAACGGGATCGGTCCATACCCCTTCCCCACGCGGAGTATCCGCCTTCTCACCTCTCACAGATCCTTCGAGGACTGGCCATTGGAAGTTGCAGCCGAGTTGGCCGTAGCTGGTGCGGTTCACCTCTTCTTTGAGAGATCCACCGACATCCCCGATCCAGAAATCACCGGTCTTGCGGTCAAAGCTGCCGCGCCATGGATTCCGAAGTCCGAGGTGGACGATTTCATCCCGCACCTTGGAGTTTCCGATAAACGGGTTGTCGGCGGGGATACCGAACTGAGGCTCGCCCTCGGCCGCAGAGTCATATTTCGGGTGCACATCGATTCGAATGATTTTCCCATAGAAATTCTCACCATTCTGCTCCTCGCCCAGACGCTCATCATTGCCGTGGGCCACGTAGAGATTGCATGTGCGGGTCTTGGCGATTTCCACCGGATTGAATCCCATCCATCCGCCGCAGTGGGTGGTGTTCGCTTTCGGAACCGAGATCACTTCCCGAATCGAAGTCAGATCGGCGCGATTGGGATCATCTTTTGAGACATTTCCCCGGATGATCACATCGTCCCTCAGCTTTCGCCAACCAACCTTTGGATCCTGGTATTCCACATCCTTGTAGTAGCGGGCGAAGAAGACACCGCTGGTTGCGAAATCCGGACGAAACACAAAGTCCAAGGCACCGGATTCCACTCCTTTGTGGAGTCCTCCAGGGAGCTTCGAGAGATCCAAGAACGGAGTTGCCAGTCTTTCAAAAGAGCCGTCTGGAGTATCGCGCCGGAGTATATGGATCGGACCGTTGCGGTCGATTGTAAACAATCGCAGCGAGTCTCCCGGTGGTTGGGCGACAGCGAGTGGCTCCGGCACCTGTGCGAGTTCAAGGAACTCGAAATCTGCCGCTGTACTGAGCGTGGAAAGGCAACCCATAGAAGCGAGGGCGACGATAGAGGCAGCCACACGGAAATTCATACCAACACACCTAGAAAGGACTCTTAAAAAGTCAATGTAGAAGCGCAACAGCTGTAGACAGGAAAAAGTGGGTAATGCGCAAACGAAAAACGCCAAGTTCTTTGGCTGTTTTATTGCCAAACCAAGGCAGCGAGTGTGAGAATCGGACATGCCGCTTGTCTCCGTCGTCCTTCCGTTTCGCAATGCGGAGGCGACGCTGTTGGAAGCTGTCGAGAGTATCCTTACTCAAGAATTCCGGGACATCGAATTCATCGTGGTGGACGATGGTTCCAGTGATCGGTCGGTCGCCACTTTGGCTGGGATCAACGATTCCCGCTTCTCCCTGATTCCTAACCGATGTGATCCCGGAGTTGTAGGAGCAACGTCCACAGGTCTCGGCTTGGCCTGCGGGGAGTGGTTCGCCCGCATGGATGCCGATGACATCGCAATGCCTGGGAAAATCGCCGCCCAACTCAACGCAGCAAAACCCGACACCGGAGTGATTACGTGCGGTGTGGAGCCCATCAATTGCCAAGGCGATGGCATGCGCCGATATGTCTCATGGGCAAACAGTCTCACGGATCATGACTCCATGTCGCGATCTCGCTTCATCGAATGTCCGGTGATCAATCCTACGGCGTTGGTCCGGAGGGGCTGGATGGAGCGCGTGGGAGGATATCACGATTCGCGCTGGGCGGAAGATCACGATCTCTGGCTTCGACTTTTCACGGCAGGCTGCCAATTTATGCGGGTGCCTGAGATTCTCTTGCAATGGAGGGATTCACCGGAGCGCCTGACCCGATCGGATCCGCGCTACGCATCGGAAGCAAGGAGCCGTATGCGCGCTCATCATTTGAAGAATCTCCCTAGCGTCGATAAACATGGAGTGGTCATCGCTGGCGCCGGACCCATCGGTAAAAGGCTGGCACGGGATCTCCAGAACGAGGGCGTTGAAGTGAAGGGATTCTTCGACGTGAATCCAGCGCGTGTGGGTCAGCGCATTCACGATGCCGAAGTAGCCGCAGCCGATCAGATGGACTCCAAGTGGAAATCAAGCATCATGCTGGGCGCAGTCGGGATCAAGGGAGCGCGGTCCACCGTTCGCGAAATGGCGCTCGCCGCAGGTCGCCGGGAAGGCGAGGATTTCTGGGCAGTTTGCTAAGCGAGAGACCACGAATTGCATCGGGGCGACACTGTTTTTTGGTGATCTTTATCGTGGACTCAATCGCAGCATGTAACGTCTCGTAGCTCCAATGATCTCGCAGTTCCTAGTTTCACGTCTCGATGCCTACCTGCGGTCGCAATTGATTGGCGGGGAAGGCGCACCGACGGTTGACTTCAGCCAGCCGGTGGGTGAGTCGGCACTCGCCGCTGCGGACTCCGTCTCATGGCGAGCTTTCCGGAATCCCGTCTCCCTCTACATCGGCGGGATCACGGCGGTGTTGATGGAACTGGCCGAGCCTAGGGTGCGCTCCGGAGTCTGGGAGCATACGACCTTTCGCGATGACCCACTGAGGCGAATGCGAAGAACCGGATTGGCGGCGATGGTGACCGTGTATGGAGCTCGCAGCATCGCGGAAAAAATGATTTCGGGAGTTGGTCGTATGCACGCGCGTATCGAGGGTCGCACGCCGGACGGAGTTTCCTATCGGGCGGATGATCCGGAACTTCTTCGTTGGGTCCACGCCACGGCCTTGTTCGGTTTTATGGAAGCCTATGATCGTTTCGTTTGCCCGCTATCATCTGCAGAACGCGATCAATTCGTCGCCGAAGGAGTCCCAGCTGCTCTCCTCTACGGGGCAAAGGATCCACCTTCCTCCGAAGTGGAAATGAGAGCATTGTTTGATGACGTGCTGCCAAAGTTGGAACCCTCCGACATCGTCCACGAGTTCCTAGGAATCATAGGTCGAATTTCGCTCTTTCCAATTCCTTTGAGACCATTCAATCACCTGATGATCCGTGGTTCAGTGAATTTGCTCCCGACTCCGGTGAGGGAGAAACTGGGTCTCAACCGAGGCTTCGATCTACCTCCGAGTGGCACTCGAATTCTTCAGCTACTTGGCTCACAAGTCGACCGACTGCATCTGGAATCCTCGCCAGCCAGCCAGGCTTGCATCCGCCTCGGACTGACCCCGGATTTCCTCGTTCGTCATTCAGCAAGATCCTCGTTGAAGTAGATTTTGATGAACTTCATCTTTTTCTCCTCGTCGAAACCATGCTCCAACACATTCTCTGGCTTGGCAGCCAATGCCGGCTTGAGCTTAATTTCCACTCCGGTATCGAGTTTCATCGCGGTCCGGATCTTCTTTTTCGCCTTTGAGACATCCTTCTTTGAGATCTCAAAGGTATCCTCCAACTTCTGCCCCTCTTCTTCTTCGATTTGGCTGCGATGCTCCGCAAACTTGGCCTTGGCTTCCGGGGTTTTCAGCACCTCCTCCTCAAACTCCCCAAGATTGAATTTTTCCTTTTCCTCGAAGTAAGTGATCGCATCCCTCGCCGCGTTGGATGCATCCCATGGCGGTGCATCGTCCGATGCAACGGGCTTTTCCTTCTTCTCTTTCTCCATGAACGCGACAGCCATATTGGCATATTTGTTCGTGAGAAACGGGCTGTCAGGAATCGGCACCACGCCGAGGAAATCTCGCACCCAGAAGCGTGAATCCGTGCCACTGCGATCAAAGGTCAGCACATAGTACCCTTTCGTTTCCAAGTGATTGAGGATCAGGCAACCCTTGTCGATCTTTTCCGGATTGATCCCCTGCTCCGTGTGAAGTTCGAGATCACCGTCGCGGGTGGAGATACTGAGAAATGGAACAACGCTTTCAGACTTGAGGATGCACAGTCCTTGGATGAACTCGCCGTTTAGCTCGATGTCTTTGACTAGGGAAATACAGAGATCTCCCGACTTGATATTTGGATGGTTTGACTTGGAGTAAAGTCGCTTCGCAATGTCACAGCCCTTTTCCAGCATACCATCCTCAGAGGCGAAGATGGCGGCGGCGTACGAGTTCATCTCGTGCTGGGCGAGGGATGAATGATGACTGAAGCGATGAGCTGTTAGATTTTTAAACGGTTTGAGGAAAAGGGCGGCAAGCGTCATCTGATCATCCTCACCGATTCGGAAAACCTCTTTTGAAGTTTGGAGTGGTTCGTCGCGTTGTGGATGACCCACCTTTGCAAGGACGAGACCGGTGGAAGCGGCAGATGTGAAACGAATTTTGACAGGCATACAGGGGCGGGAACCTAGGACTCCCGCGCCATTTGAACACTCCGAAATTCAAAAGTTCTTCGCCTCCCCCCTCGAAACGCTGGTTTGATCAACCTCCCCATCCGAAATTTTCCTTTGCGCCTCCCTCCCACCAGTCGAGGCTCATCACACATGAAACTCAAATTCTGTGGAGCAGCCGGCACCACCACCGGCTCCCAACATCTCCTTGAAATCAACGGCAAACGGATCTTGTTAGACTGCGGTCTTTACCAAGGTCGCCGCAAGGATGCCTACGAGATCAATTGCTGCTTTCCTCACTTCGATCCGGCTACCGTGGATGTCGTCGTTCTGTCTCACGCCCACATCGACCACAGCGGAAATCTTCCGAACCTCACCACGAAGGGCTTCACCGGTACCATTTATTCGACCCACGCCACCCGCGATCTGTGCCAGATCATGCTCCGCGATTCCGCTCGTATCCAGGAGCACGATATTCGCTGGCTCAACAAGCACCGGAAGCGCAAAGGACTTAAGGAGGTCGAACCTCTCTACACCGAGCAGGATGCCGAAAAGTGCCTCCGCCAATTCGTGACTCTCGGCTACGACAGACCCATCCACATTTCCGATGGAGTCCAACTCACCTTCGTGGATGCCGGCCACATCCTCGGCTCCGCCCAAATCGTGCTTGATGTCACCGACGAAGCCGATGGTAAGAAGAAGCGCTTCCTCTTCTCCGGAGATGTCGGCCGCGGCCAGAATGAAGTTCTGCGCGATCCCGTCGCCGTCCAAGACGTCGATTTCCTCCTCATGGAAAGCACGTACGGAGGTCGGGAGCATGAGATGCCTCCCGGATTCGACGAGCATTTCGGAACGGTGATCAAAGAGGCCGTGAAGCGTGGTGGGAAAATTCTCATTCCCGCCTTTGCCGTCGAGCGCACGCAGAAGTTGCTCTACGTCCTGAACGAACTTTTTATCGCCAAGGAACTCCCGCCCATCCCGGTCTATGTCGATAGCCCCCTCGCGGTCAGTGCCACGGAAATTTATCGACTCCACCCCGATTCCTTCAACGCGGATGTCTATGAAGCTCTTTTCGAAAGACAGAATCCCTTCGGCTTTGAGGATTTGACGCTCGTACGCTCGGTCAAAGGCTCGAAAGCACTCAACGAGCTGGAAGGCATCGCCATCATCATCTCCGCGTCCGGAATGTGCGAAGCCGGTCGCATCCTCCATCACCTCCGCAACAACATCGAGAACCCGGACACCACCGTGCTATTTGTCGGTTACTGCGCCGAAGGCACACTCGGTCGGAAAATCCGCGATGGAGCCAAAGACGTCAATATCCTCGGCGATACCTTCCAAGTGAACGCGCACATCGAGATTGTCGATTCATTCTCCGGTCACGCCGATCACTCCGAACTGATCGATTACTATCATCACATCACCGGTGCAAAGACGAATACCTGGCTTGTCCATGGTGAACCCGACAGCTCCCATGCACTCCGCAAGGCCCTCCAGTCCGAACGCAACGAAATCCACGTAGCAAAACTTGGGGCCGAAGTGGAGTTCTAAGTCCCGCGAAGCTACGTTCGCTAGGGGTTGACCAAATCGTTTTCCTGCATACACATACCCCGCATGCAGCAAGACGATCCGAAAGCAACCGAGGAAACCCCCGAAAACCCAGAGGAAACCGAAGTGGAAACCGCCGAGGAAACCACTCCGGAGCTCGATCCCTGGGAGCAACTCGAAGCGGAAGCCGCCAAATGGAAAGACACATCCCTGCGCACCGCTGCGGAGATGGACAACCTGCGCAAACGCACCGCTCGTGAGCGAGAAGAAGCCATCCGCTATGCCAACCAGCGCCTACTCGAAGATCTCCTCCCCGTCATCGACAACTTCGAAATGGGAATGCAGGCCGCCGCTCAGGACACCTCTTCCATGATCTACATCGGCATGGACATGGTGCGGAAACAACTCAACGACTTCCTAGAAAACCAAGGCGTCACCGAGATTCCAACCACCGGCCAATTCGACCCAAATTTACACGACGCCGTCTCGCAAGAACCCTCTGACCAACCAGAAGGAGAAATCCTCCGCACCACCCGCCGCGGCTTCAGAATCCGCGACCGCCTGCTACGCCCCGCCTCCGTCATCGTCGCAGCAAAACCAGCCGAAGCCGAAGCCGAAGAACCCGAAGGCTGATCCCGTGCCTCTTCATTGAGGTTTCAAGTTTAAAATTTAAAGTTTCATGCGCGACTACTACGAAATTCTCGGCGTCTCCAAATCCGCCGATGCCTCCGAGATCAAAAAGGCCTACCGCAAGCTCGCGGTAAAATATCACCCCGACAAGAACCCCGGCGACCCGACCGCCGAAGACAAATTCAAGGAACTCGGCCAGGCCTACGAGGCCTTGTCCGATCCCGACAAGCGCGCCGCTTACGACCGCTACGGTCACGCTGCCTTTCAAGGCGGTGGCGGTGGTGGTCGCGGTGGTTTCCACGATCCTGCGGACATTTTCTCCCAGGTCTTCGGCGGCGCATTCGGCGGTGGCTTCGAGGAATTTTTCGGGGGCGGTGGCTCTCGGAAAAAGTCAGGCAAACAGCGTGGTTCCGATCTCCGCTACGACCTTGAAATCACCCTTGAGGAAGCGGCTACAGGGGTCGAAAAAGAACTCGAAATCGAGCGCAACATCCCCTGCGGCAAATGCAATGCCACCGGCTCGAAAGGCTCTGGCGGCGTGAAAACCTGCTCCACCTGCGGTGGCCGTGGTGTCGTCGGCAGGCAGGCAGGCATCTTTATCCAGCAATCCACCTGTCCGGAATGCCGAGGCTCGGGCGAAACCGTTTCCGATCCTTGCAACGATTGCCACGGCGAGGGCCGCATCGAGCGTGAAACACGAATCAAGCTCCGCATCCCCGCCGGGGTCGATACCGGAGTCCGCCTGCGCTCCACAGGCAACGGCGATGCCGGAGTCCGCGGCGGTGCGTCCGGCGACCTTTACGCCTTCCTCCACGTCCGCGATCACGACATGTTCGAGCGTGAGGGCACCACCCTGTTCTGCGATGTCCCCCTCCCCTTCAGCACCGCAGCCCTCGGCGGCGAACTCAAAGTCCCCACCCTCGATGGTAAGTCCTCCATCAAAGTCCCTGCAGGCACTCAAGGAGGCACCACCTTCCGCGTACGCGACAAAGGAATGCCAGCTCTTTCGAGCGGATCGAAAGGTGATCTCAACGTCACCGTCCAAGTGGAAGTTCCGACCAAACTCAACAAAGAGCAACAAGAGAAACTCAAAGCCTTCTCCGAGTCCATCGGCGACCACAATTCCCCGGTTCACCAAGGATTCTTAGAAAAGGCAAAGCGCTTTTTTGATCTATGAGTCGAGTTTGTCAGTTTTCAGTTGGCAGTTTTCAGAAAAGATCCTGCAGCAGAGATTCTTCCTGAAAACTGAACACTGAAATCTAGCAAACTTCCCCATGCCATTCCTGTTAGAAGCCACCGATCAAATGGCCCGCGCCGGTACCCTCACCCTCCCCCACGGGACGGTGCAGACACCGATTTTTATGCCGGTTGGAACGCAGGGTTCGGTCAAAACCCTTCATCCAGACGAACTCGTAGAGCTCGGCGCCGAGATCATCCTTGGCAACACCTACCACCTTTGGCTGCGCCCCGGTCATGAGTTGATCAGGGAAATGGGAGGCCTCCACGACTTCACCACATGGCAAAAGCCCATCCTCACCGATTCGGGCGGTTTCCAAGTCTGGTCGCTCGCGAAAATGAGGAAAATTACCGAGGAAGGCGTGCGTTTCCAATCTCACCTCGACGGCTCGAAAATGATGCTCACACCCGAGCTTTCCATGGATATCCAAGCCTCGCTCGGCTCGGACATTGCCATGCTTTTCGACGAATGCCCTCCCTACCCCTGCGATGAGAAATACGCCGCAACATCCTTAGCCCTCACCACCCGCTGGGCGAAACGCTGCAAAGACCACATTAGTAGCTGCCGCGTCTCGCGGCAGGCCGTGGACACCCCGTCTCGGGGTGAACAACACCACTTCGGCATCGTACAAGGCTCCATCTACGCCGATCTACGCGAACAGTCCGCCAAAGAACTCGTAGAGCTCGACTTCGACGGTTACGCCATCGGCGGTGTCTCCGTCGGCGAACCCGAGGAGGAAATGTTCCGCGCGATCGACAACGCCATCCCCTTTCTCCCGGACGACAAGCCCCGCTACGCCATGGGCCTCGGCACACCCCCGCAGATCCTAGAGATGATTTCACGTGGTGTGGACATGTTCGATTGCGTGATGCCCACCCGCATCGCCCGCCACGGAGTGGCCTTCACGCTAGACGGCCCCATCCATATCAAAAACCTCGTGCACGCCACCGACCCTCGCCCGCTGTGCGAATCCAGCCATCCACACGTCTCTCGTTTCTCCCGCTCATACATCCGCCACCTTTTCCGAGCGGGTGAAATGCTCTCTTTACGGTTGCTTTCCTTCCATAATCTGCATTTCTACCTGTCCCTCACGCGCCAAGCGCGAGAAGCAATCCTCACAGGAACCTTCGAGGAATTCAAAAACGCCTTCATTCAACGATATACCGCCAACTAAACTTCACCATGATCCACCTCTTCAACACCCTCGCCCAAGCCGCCCCAACAGGAGACCAAGGCCCCGGCAGCATTCTCGGCAGCCCTCTCGTCATGATGGGACTGATGATCGTGATGTTTTATTTCCTTCTCATTCGCCCCCAACAGCGCCAGCGCAAGGAACAGGCGGCCCGCATCGCGTCCCTTGAAAAAGGCGACAAAGTTATCACCACAGCCGGACTGCACGGCATCGTCCACAACGTGAAGGACAAAACTGTACTCGTGAAAGTCGCCGAGGCTACCAGCCTCGAGTTCGACAAAGCAGCCATCGCCTCCGTCATCAAGCGTGAAGCCAAAGAAGCGTAATCCTCGTATGCACTGATCACCGGTCACTCGGCACTTTTCACTAAATCCACCATGCTCTCCGTCATCTTCTTCAAAGACCCTCTGGTCCTCTTCCTCACGGGTCTCTCCCTGCTCATCCTGTTCTTCTGGTATTTCGCCACCGAGATCGAGAGAAGGAAAAGAAATGTCGGGACCGTGCTCATCGTCGGTATTGGCGCCCTCTGCGCCCTCGCCATTTTCCCGCCCAAAGAACGCCTCAAAGGCGGCATCGATATTGTCGGCGGATCTGCCTTCTCCCTCCGCATCGAGCCGAAGGAGGACGAGAATGGCGAACCAATGCCAGTTACCGTAGAACAGGTCAACGAAGCCATGCGCGTGATCGAGGATCGTCTCAACGCACGGGGCACTGGTGAACCACTGATTGCCCGCCAAGGTGATGACGGTGTTATCGTTCAGATGCCTGGAATCGAACCTGAAGAATCCGCCGAAATTCGTAATATTCTCGAGACCGTCGCAAAACTAGAGCTCCGGGAAGTCTCCACCCGTAACAACGAAGTCGGCCCCGATGGCAGAACCCTCGCACAGCGCGTCCTTGATGGAGAGGAAATCGTCCCCGGATACCGCGCCTACGAACTCACACAAGAAGATGAAGACGGAAACGAACTGACCACTCCCATTCTCCTGAACCGCCGCTCCGCGCTCGGTGGCTCGGATATTTCCTTCGCCACCCCTTCACCATCCCGCTCCGATGCCGTGGATATCACGCTGAACGGCGATGGCACCGACAAGATGATCGCGCTCACCCAGAACATGCGCCCGAACATCGACCGAATCGCCATCGTTCTCGACGGAGTAGTCCTCAGTGCACCGGTCGTCCAGAGCGTTCCCCTCGGGAAAAATTTTGTCATCAACGGCCTCGACGAACCCGGCGAAACCAAGGAACTCGCCAACGCCCTCATGAATCCGCTGGAAAACCCGCTCGTCGTCGAGCAGGAGCGTACGGTTTCTCCCACCCTCGGAGCAGCCTTTGTGAAACAAGGAATTTCCTCCGCCGTTGCCGGTCTGATCATCACGGCGATCTTCATTTTCATCTACTACCGCACCGCTGGAGTTGTCGCCCTCGTCGCCCTCGCCATCAATGCCGTCGTGCTCTTCGGCGTCATGGCCATGTTTGGCTTCACATTCTCTCTCCCCGGCATCGCCGGACTCATCCTCACCATCGGAATGGCTGTGGATGCAAACGTGCTGATCTACGAACGCCTGCGTGAGGAAATCGACAACGGCAAAAGTTTAAAAAACGCGATTTCGTCGGCCTATGAGAAGGCCTTTTCCTCCATCATCGATGCGAACATCACCACCCTCATCGCCTGCGTCATCCTCATCGCCATGGCCAGCAGCAGTGTCAAAGGCTTCGCTCTCACACTCACCATCGGCCTGATCGCCTCGATGTTCTCCGCCATCCTCGGCACCCGCGTGCTTTTCCGGTGGGGCATCGATACCGGCCTGCTCCGCAAGCTCTCTTTCCTCAACCTGATCAAATCCGCCAACTTCGATTTCCTCGGAAAAGCCAAGGTTTGTGCCATCTTCTCTTCCGTCCTGCTCTTCGTCGCTCTTGCCACTCTTGGTATCAAACGTGAAGCCGCTCTCGGAGTCGATTTCACCGGAGGCACCATCGTTACCTTCGAAATCGGTGAGAACGTGATCCCTCTCAAAGAAGTCAATGCGGCTCTCAGAAAAGTGAAGCTCAAGCGCGATGCCATCCCGCAGGAGCAAAACATTCCCAATAGCGGCACCCTACTCACCGTGCGCTGCGATACCGACGACACAGATCTAGTCATTGACGCCCTGCGCTCCGAGATCCCATTGCTTGGGCAAGCCGAGGAAGGCGGTGGATTCACCATTGATGCCTCGCGAGAAGTGGTTTCCGCCACCCTCAGCGGCACGTTCCTAAGAGAGGCACTCGTGGCCCTCGGCCTGGGAATCGTGGGAATTTTTGCCTACATCGTGATCCGCTTCGAGCTCTCCTTCGCAGTCGGCGCAATCGCAGCACTACTTCACGACATGTTCATTGCCATCGGCATCGTTGTCCTTATCGGCGAGCAACTCTCGCAAATCCACGTCGCCGCCATCCTGACCATCGCCGGCTACTCGATCAACGACACGATCATCGTCTTCGACCGCATTCGAGAAACCCTCCTCATCCGCACTGGAAAGGTCGGCGAAGTGATGAATGAAGCGATCAACCAGACCCTGTCCCGCACCATCCTCACCTCCTCCACGACGATCCTCACCGTGCTGATCCTCGCCATCTTCGGCGGAGCGGCACTTCGAGATTTCTCAATGACCATCCTCGTCGGACTCGTGATTGGCACCTACTCTTCGATCTTCGTCGCTTCACCCATCGTGCTCTGGTTCTCCGGCAGAAAAGGCGGAAACCTTCGCAAGGACGTGCTCGCCACCACTCTCGCCGCAGAAGCGGCAAGAGCCGATGCACAATAGAACGCCGAAGGCTTTGGACTGCGGCAGCCATGCTGCCGCTTTCCGTGAAGCAGCCTAGCTGGCACGGGGCAGGCTTGGGAATGATCAAGCCTCCCCGTATCAATGACGTCCGCCCGCTGGGTCGGTCGCCGCGCAATGCCTAGCCGTAAACTACAGTAACCTATAGCGGTCAAAGACCGAGAATGAATCACTCCCGTTCCTTCTTCGGACCTTTGTCCCTTTCCCGCCCCCTAGGCGGACCTTTCGGCCGGTCTTTCGGAGTTACTTCTCCGTCACCATCTGTATCCATCCGGTCAAAAATCTGCCTGCGCTTGTCCTCGGGAAGCTTTCTAAAAAACTCTCCCCGGCTGAATTCTTCGAAATCAAGACCACCACTTCTGTTGACATCCAGTTCGCGGAATTCGCGTTTGCGGTGGTCCTCGCGGTCCATCCGCATTTCGCGAATCTCCTTTTTCGTAAGGGATCCGTTTCCGTCTCGATCCAATCTGGAGAAAAACTCCTCACGCCGCTCCACCGGAATTTTATCCATCCGAGCAACTGCGAAAAATTCGTCTTTCGAGATCTCGCCATCACCGTTCTCATCCATACGTTTGAAGATGTCCGGAGGCCGTGAACCCTGTGGAGGAGGACCATCCGGATGATGCTCTCTATGGCGTGGACCTTCCTCTGCGGTCGACACGGAAAGCAGCACTCCCGCGAACATGGTGGAAACAATCATTGTCTTCATCGGATTTACGTCTTGAATTCAGCGCGGAACGTTGGCCCGCTCCGGTAAGAACACCCGTTCGCACGAAAAGTTCCAACTGATTTCTTAAACCGCTTTTCCCACACATTTTTCAGCATGCATATCCGCGATATCCTCAGCACCCCCAAGCCTTCTCTTTCTTTCGAGTTTTACCCACCAAAGGCCGCGGCCGCTTGGGACGAACTGTATGAAACCATCCGGGACTTGGAGGAGCTATCCCCTTCTTTCGTATCCGTCACCTACGGAGCAGGCGGTTCCACCCGTGAAATGACCCACGATCTCGTGCTGCGCATCAAGCAGACCACCGGAATTCCACCCGTCCCCCATCTCACCTGCGTGGGCCACACCCGCGATGAGATTGACGCGATCCTCACTCGCTACGCCGAGGCCGGAGTGAGCAATATTCTCGCCCTGCGAGGCGATCCTCCAAGGGACCAACCGGACTACGATTGGTCCCAGGGTCACTTCCGCTATGCAGCCGATCTCGTTTCCCATATCAGGAAATTTAATGAGGCGGGAAATCACCCAGACCCGCGGGGGTTCGGGATCGGTGTCGCCGGTTTCCCGGAAGGTCACCCCACAACCCCAAATCGTGTGGAGGAACTCGAAAACCTGAAGGCAAAGGTCGATGCCGGAGCCGACTACATCTGCACCCAGCTCTTCTTCGATAATCACGATTTCTTCGATTACCGCGAACGCTGCGAGCTCATCGGGATCGATATACCCATCATCGCGGGCATTATGCCTGTCACTTCGCTCGCCAGTATGAAACGCATGGCGGAGCTTGCCGCAGGAGCCCGCTATCCCGCGAAACTCCTAAAAACCCTCAACCGTGCCGCCTCAAACGAGGATCCTAGTTCGGTAGAACGCGCGGGCATTCACTACGCCGCCCAGCAATGTGCCGAGCTTCTCGACAAAGGCGTGGCAGGCATCCATTTCTACACCCTCAACAAGTCCCACGCCACCCGCCAGATCTACTCGTCGCTTGGTCTCTAAGTCCTACAAAAAAAAATCATCAAAACCTGAAAGATCTGGCACGTCGCTCGCTTATTATTCCATGTCGCAAGACAAGGCGGTCCGAACAAGACCCCTCCGGGTTATTGGGTTTTCCTAGAGGATGATTGTTCGGGCCGCTCCTTTTTTTGTACTAATTGGATCGAATGCGTTTGGAGTCCACGATCACACTTTGAACAACCCACCCCGTTTCCCCCCAAGCACCGCTGCGCCCATGATTGCTACTGAAAGGAATACCATCGCCCAAACGCCTAGCGCGGCGGCGAGTTCGGTACCGTTCCCAAGGGTGCTCAGGAGCGTGTAAATCGCCTTTGTGATCGGGTAGTGCTGCGCTTGCTGAGCGAGGATAAGGCTATCACTCACCTCTAGCATGGAGAAGGCGAAGCCGAGGATAGCCCCGGCGGCAAGGTTCGCCCCGATCAAAGGGATGGCGATGCGGCGCATCATCCGCAACGGTGTCGCACCCAGCGAACGAGCAGCTTCTTCAAGCGCCGGATTGCTCTGCTGAAGCCCAGCTACGGCGGCCCGTACAGACGTAAGGAAGACGGCGTATACCGTAAGCAAGAACCAGCAACATGAAGGGATTCCCCCCGGGTCCCACGAGGAAATGGAAGGGCTTCCCCTCCTGAGAGAGTGCAAGGTATCCGAAGGCCATCACCAGCCCCGGGACGGCCAAGGGCATCATCACCAAAGCATCAAGCGCACCGCGGAATTTCAGATCGGATCTCACGACCACCCACGCGACGCAAATACCAATCAGCACGGAAAGCAGGGTCGCGGTCCCAGCATACATCAGGCTGTTCTGGATGGATGGAACCACCAATCCATTACCCAGAGCCTCAATGTAGTGGCGCATAGTCAGCTCGTCTGGCAGCACGGTTCCATACCACCTTTCCGCGAGGGAAAGCAGAACCACACCGAGATGTGGGATCGAGGCGATGATGAAAATTCCTAGGAAAAGTGCAGAACAAGCGAGCCCTCGAATTCCTCCGAGTCGCTTACCGGTACTGCGCCCCTTCGGCCTAGGCGCTGTGCCAAGAGGCGCACGACCCATCACCAGTTTCGCGAGCGTAAATACCACCGCCGCAACTACGAGAAGCACCGCCGTCAGAGCGTAGGGCACGGGATTTTTCTCGAGTCCCTTCAGTCCATCGAAAATCTGGACCGGAGCGATCCGTGCGAAATCAAACACAAGCGGCACCCCCAGTTCCGTAAACGACCAGATGAAGACAAGCGAACTCCCTGCGAAGACTCCAGGCATGGCCAGCGGCAGGGTGATCTTGAAAAAACGTTTCCACGGTGGGCAACCTAGATTCTCCGCCGCCTGCTCCATCGCCGGATCCAGATTCGCCAGTGCGGCGGCAATGTTCATATAGAGGATGGGATACAGGTGCAACGCGTTCATCACGATGATGCCCATGAAACGGCCCTCCGCCAGCCAGTCATAAGGCCGCGCAGCCTCCATCCAGCCAAGATCGATAAACAGTGCGTTAAAAGCGCCATTTACACCGAGCATTTGCTTGATCCCCACCGCGCCCACAAAGGGAGGAAGAATCAATGGAGCGAGCACCAGCACCCCGAGAACGTTCTTCCCAACAAAATCATACCTGTGCGCGACCAAAGCGAGCGGAAAAGCGATCAGAAGCGTGAGGCCCGTGCTACCCACTCCCATCAGGAGCGCGTTCCAAAGTCCCTCACGATAAATTGGATTCGAAAATACAGCTGAGATAAAATCCAACGTCCATATCGTCTCCCCATCAGGACCCGTGCCCTCAAATGCTTGTTTCACAACCATCCCGGCTGGATAGACGAAAAAGAACGCAAGCAGCCCTACCACCCCTAGGGTGATCCCCCATGCCAAACTTCGATTCATCTACGCAGACGGTAGCGGTTTTCGTTCCAACCGGTCAAGTGTCACGCCATCCCATTCCTGTCACACGAGTGGCCGCAAATAAGCCTCAGAGTTCGTTTAGGGGCTTACGAGAAAACTGTTCGTCGCGTAGCTGCTTCAGGTATTCGAGGTATTTCCGCTGTGCCTCAATGCTCTCGCCATCCTTCACTGGGGCGACCGGGGAGCGACCGCTTGAAGCTACTTGCCCCGTAGGAGTATTTCCATACTTCTTCCAAGGACCGTAGGGAACCTGACTTGCCTCGACGAAGCGCCAATGGACTTTCGTGCCCGACTTCAGCCCAAGATAGTCGCGAATGGACGGGGAAAGATCGATGCCTGCAGAGCCGTTCTGAGTGGCTTTGGGAGGACGATTTCCAAACACATACTGCCAGTCATTAGTAACCCATGGGCCACAGTCTTCCCATTGCGCGTAACAGCTCCGGTTGTTGAAGAAAATCTGCACCCAACGGCCCTTGAGAACGGTTTTCCCAGGTTTGGGGTTCATCCTTGAAAACCACGGAATGACTCTAGAAGCCTCCGGCTTGTGGCGACTCCAGCCCTGCACGTCATTGTAAGGAAGTGCGATGTAAAACGGGTTCTGCTTCGGGATGAATTTTTTCGGGCGGAAATCTCCCGTAGCGTGGTTCGCGATGCGAGCAGCGGGATCCGGATCGTCATAACCGCCGAAGTTAATAGCCCACTCGGTATCCCATGAGGATTTGCAATTCGGAGTGGGATTCCGAGGAGTCGGCTGCTCACCGCACCAGAAGATCGTGGCAGTGATGTAGGTTCTCCACGGATAAAGAGCGCGGGAAGATGGGGCGACAGGACGGACGGGGCTTGTCACTCGGCTACCAGTCGGAATCACCACACGCGGAGCGGAGCTGCCTTGCGCATGCACGAATTCAGAGAATGGCAGCAGTATTCCACCCACCAGCATAGCCAGTATATTTGTGGGAGAAATTTTACACATTGGTAGGAATCGCGCTTCGCTTGATGGGATTTCTAACGTATGGGTTCCGGCGGTTCAAGCCTAAGCGTTCCGTGCGCTTCCCGTGCATTTCTCAGCAACCGACTTATTTTTATCCTGTTATGTTTCGCACCCTCACTATTTCGACCCTTTTCTCCCTTTTTTCGCACGCCGGGGAGGAACGCAATTGGTCCAATTCAGACGGCACCAAACATTTCGATGCTGAATTTATCAGCCGAGAAGCCGACCTGATCACCTTGCTCCGATCCGATGGAAAGGAACTTTCCTTCGATATTTCCAAACTCCACGACGACGACCGAAATTGGCTCGCGCTCAATCATCCTCCCGAAGGAAAACAGCCGGAAATCTTACCCGACGAACGCTCAGTGTTCGATACGCTCAACTTCGGCGACGACCGCACCACTGTTTCCAAGAAGCTCGCGGCGAGCAAGATGGTGGAGACCAGCGTCGACGGGATCTTCCAAGGACGCACAGGGCTTAACGGCATCTACCGGACACGTGGGGAGATCGGTGGCCTCTTTTGCTACCTCTTTTTCGACTGGAGTGAATCGGGAACTCTCAATGAAATCACTCTTCAGACAGAGGCCAAGAGCGAGGATGAATATCTGACGGAACTCAAGCCCTGTTGGACCGAATTGATCGACCTGATCAGCCCGATTCATGGGCGTCCTTCTCAAGCGGGAAACATCGCCTCCGCCTCCGCTCTTAGCGATGGACAGATCCTAGGAAGCCACCTTTGGAAAATCGAACACGGTGGCACCGTCCTGCTTGGAACCTCAAGGGACAGCAGCGGATACCAAGTAGTTGTGCGATTTACTCAGGAGCGGATCGCGCCGGTACGAACTCCTTAGATTGACATCTATTACCCGGGCTCGAGTTGCGCGGCGGAGATAATCGATTTTACCTCATCTTCCGGAAGCTGTTCCTTCTACCCATGCGTCCACACCGTGCCGGGCCATGTGGCGAGGCGTGGGTGAAGTGCAAAATCCATGGCTAGTTCCTTCTGATCTTTTCCGCAATATCGGCGGAGAGTTGTCCCAGCAGTTTCGACTGGGCGGCGACGACCGCCGGATAGTCCTCCGTGGCGATCGGCTCAGTCCCGATGAAGGTTTCTGTGGCAATTAGCTTCGATCCCGGAAGCTTATAGATCCGCCATGCCGCCTCAATGTTCGCGTATCCATCATCCCCAGCGAGGAATTGGCGAATATCGATAATGACTTGATAGTCGATCTCACTCTCTTTGCGCCAAGGATAGGTTCGCACATTTCCGGTCTTCAAGCGGTAGCCGAGATTGGATGCCAGCACACGCTCGACGGAGGCATCTAGATCGCCCGCCCACAGATGACTTTCCGCGACTTGTATCTCGTTCGGACCCGTCTGAATCACGAGGTTTTCACGATCCACATATTCAGCTAGAGTCACCGGGCCGACTCCGATTCCGGTGCCACCACCCTTTGGCGGAGTCCCTTCCGTACTAAGGAGATAAAAGGTAGGATTCGGATTGCTGCATGAGGCCAGCGCGATCGCGAGTGATATGGGAAGTAGAAGATATTTCATCGGAAATTTTACTGTTCAGCGTTTTCCTGCAGCTCTGGGTTTGGGGTTTCCCGAGGTATCTTTCCCGAAGAAAAGTGAGTTTGGCTTCTCTTGAATGGTGTTGGTCAATGTCTCCATGGATCGGATCGCCGCGCGTAGTTCGTCGAGCGTGCGGAGCAGGTCTCCTTGGAGTGCCCCGTCGGGCCCCATGCTGCCAACGGACTTATCCAGCTCTGCGAGTGAATCCCGGACATTTGCCGGAAGATCACGAAAAGTCGGATCCTCCATTACGTTCTTCGCAGCCTCTGCGGCCTTTTCGATTTGCTTCAGAGCGAGCTTCGCTTCGGAGACAGTGATGGCAGTTTCCTCTGCGGCGGACGTGATCTGCTTCACCGTCTCGTCGATGGGCAGTGAGTCGATTTTGTCCAGAATGGAAGAAAGCTTCACCTCTAGCTGGGCGAACCCGGAGGCAAGTGTGGGAACCACCGGGTAATCCGCTTGGTAGGTCAGTTCCGCCGGGGCGGCATCCGTGTAGTAGTCAAAATCCACATACATAGCTCCAGTAAGCAGGCTGCCTGTTTTGAGTGTCGCTCGGAGTCCTTTGGAAATCGCGTCCCCAAGTCGTGGAATTTCATCTTCGGGAGGCAGCTTACCAATGTCTGCTCGGAGGAGGCCTGGATCGATCTCGACAAGAACAGGCACCTTCTGGTTTTCCGATTCCGGCGCATAGTCGAACGAAATGTTCCTTACCCGTCCGATGACGATTCCCCGGTATTCCACAGGAGCGTTGTTTCTCAAGCCGCGCACGCTTTGGTCAAAAAGCAGAAGTACACGCAGGGTCGGTTCAAAGGAAGAGGAAGCAGCGGATTCCGCATCCTCGTAGAGTTCGAAAATTGCACCATCGTCGATCATCTCTCCGGGTTTCATTCCCTCCGGAACGGAGAAGGATACCCCTCCTGAGACCATCGCTTGGAAAGATGGAGTTCGTAGTTTGAAGCCATCCACACCGGCGGAAACATCAATCCCGCTGGTATTCCAGAAGCGCGTGTTTCTGCGGGCCAGTGCCTGGTAACGGTCGCGTATGAAAGCTTCATAAATGATGTGGCGCCCATCGGTATCGAGCTTCCGGCTCTCGATCCTCCCGACTTCGAAACCCCGGTAATAAAGTGGAGAACCTACAATCAGAGACCCTGCCTCCTCGGTAATCAAGGTCAGCCTGCGTCCAGGGACACTGCGACTCGTAGCGGGTGGTGTTTCGCGTCCTTTCCATTTCCTTGGCCCCATCTCACCAGTTCCAGGTTCCAGCTCGATATACACGCCGGTGATCAGAGTGCCGAGTCCGGAAACGTCTGCCGCAGAGACTCGCGGCCGGACTACCCAAAATCGTGTTCCTTTTCGCAAAAGTATCTCGTTTCCTCGATCCAAGCGGCAATAGATCAGAACCGATTTCATGTCCTCCGCTAGCTCTACCCGCTCCACCTTCCCAACGCTGACAGAACGGCAACGGATCTCCGTTTTCCCAGCAACGATCCCGTCTGCGGTCTCGAAACGGATTCGTACTTCCGGTCCCTTCGAGCTGATGTTCCGGTAGAGCATCCAGCCCCCGATCAGGACGGCGATAATCGGTACGACCCAGACGACGTTCCAGCGTTGGGCGGAGCTCAGTTCAGGGGTGGCAGCAGGTATTTCTTTTTCGCTCACTTCGTAGATTTTGATTCAGCGGCACTCGCGTCCGACTCGCGCTCAAGCTGATCCCAAAGCAGGCGTGGGTCAAAGCTCATCGCAGCGAACATCGTCAGGATTACCACTCCCGCAAACGCTAATGCGCCCGGACCGGGAGTCATCCTCATGTAGTTTCCCAACTGCACCATCGTAACAAGGATGGACACCACAAAAATATCCACCATCGACCAACGGCCCAGCAACTCGGTAATCCAATAGACCTTTCCGAGAGTGCGTGCGGAGTGAGGAACGTAACCTTTCGCGGCGGCGCACAGCCAGATCAGTGATCCGATCTTAAGAATGGGGATCAAAATAGAAGCCGCAAAAATCACCAATGCGATGGGATAGGAACCCGCGTTCCAGAACTGCACCAGACCCTGGAGGATCGTGCTTTCGGTCAAAACTCCCAATTCGCGGATGCTCATGATTGGCAGCACGTTCGCCGGGATATACATGACCGCCGCCGCGATCACGAGCGCGATGGTCCGGTTGATACTGTCTGGCTTACGCAAATGCAAATGCGAGCCGCAGCGTGGGCATTTCCCTACCGAAACCGGAGCTACCTTTCCGCAGACATGGCACCCGGCGAGACCGTTGCCAGCTCCCCTCGTGATGATTTTCCCATCCACGATCATTTCTCTGATGCCACCTCCAGGCGATCCCATAACTCCTGTTTATCGATAGCCGCGACCGCCGCCGCCATGCATATCATCAGTATCGAAAACGCCCAAAAACCAATCCCGAAATGCAGTGTAGCCACATGGCCGAGCTTCAGCAGACTAACCAGTACCCCGAGGAGAAATACCTCGATCATGTTCCACGGTTCGGTCCGGTGCATCCACGTGGTCACGAATTTCGCCCCCGGCGCGCACCTGCCGAACATCAGTGGCCCACAAACATAGACCAAGCCACCGGCCAGCACGAGTGGTGCGAGTATGGTGAAAATCGCAACCCCCCAGCCAACTATGGGAGTGCCTTCTTCAATCAGTGCCCTGGCTGCACCGGGAAGGGTGAGACTCGTCCGAAGGTCCGCCGCATCCATGGATATAAAAGGTGCGGTGTGAACCACAATCATCAGAAGAAGTGCGGTGAGGGAAAATGAAGTAACCCGCACCAGCGAGGCAGGGCGATTTTGATAAAGCGTAGCCCCGCAGCACGTGCATCTCGCCCGCGTGCCTTCCGGGATCGGGTTCGCTTCGTGGACAGCATCGCAGAAATGGCAGATCGACCGGTGCGGTCCGCCTCGCGGTTTCGGCCAAGTGAGAATGGAAAGTCTTCGTCTCAAAATCTTCGAATTTACGATCTGGAGACGATCACTCGGTGTGTCAACTGCCCCAGTTGCTCAATCCCACATTCCACCAAATCACCCGGCTGAAGATATCTCGGTGGATTCATTCCCATCGCCACTCCACTTGGTGTCCCTGTCGCGATCACATCCCCGGGAAGAAGTGTCATGAATCGACTGATATAGCTCACCACCTCACTTACCCCAAAAAGCATGTCCTTTGTCCAACTATTCTGCCGAATTTCGCCGTTTACCTTGGTCCACAGTCGCAGCTCCTGTGGATCGGAAATTTCGTCGGTAGTCACAAGGCAAGGCCCCATCGGAGCAAATGTGTCCGCACTCTTCCCCTTCGTCCACTGCCCGCCGTGGTCTTTCTGAAACGCCCGTTCAGAGAAATCACAAAACACCGAGTAGCCAGCCACATGCGACAATGCATCCTTCTCCGTCACATCGGAAGCGGTTTTCCCGATCACCACCGCCAACTCCACCTCGTAATCGAGTTTTTTCGCCCCACGTGGAATCAACACGTCATCCTGAGGACCACTCCACGCAGAACTCGCTTTCATGAAGAGCACTGGTTCGGTCGGGATCTCACCACCCATTTCCAGAGCGTGCTCCCTATAGTTCTGCCCCACGCAGACGATCTTCGAAGGACGCGCGACCGGAGCTCCCAATCTCGTGCTCGCCGGAATCTCCATCCCTCCCTCACAGCCCCCTGCCACCCACTCCGCGATGCTCTCGATTCCTCCCATGGCAAAGAACGCCTCATCGTAATCCCGGAATTCCCCGCTCGCATCAATCCTACGTCCGTCCTCCAGCAACACCCCCGGCTCCTCGTATCCTTCTTCTCCGAATCGTATCAGTTTCATGGCGCGTCCTTTGAAGAAACCTTCTACACGATTGTCGATAATAACCATAAAAATGTCGCTTCGCCCCTTGTGCCTTGCACACAGCATTTAAGGCGACGACCGAGCCAGCCCCTTCCTAGTGATTGCATTATGCAATCACTATCACCCCGCCGCATGCAGCCCGCATCCCACAAATGTAGGAATCTCCCCTGATGCGGCATCCCCGCGCTGGCACGCGGTCTGCGATGATTTGAGTTCATGAAATTCATTCTAGCAGGCACCATCTTTCTCGCCTCTGCATGGTTCCTGAACTCCTGTGGAAACAAGAAAAACCCGCCACCTACTGTCACCAAACTCGATACCTCACGCTACACCGGCGAGTGGCACGAGATCGCCCGCCTTCCAAATACCTTCGAGCGAGACCTCATCGCAGCCAAGGCCACATACGGAACTCTGCCCGATGGGAATCTCAGCGTTCTCAATGAAGGCAGGAAAGAGAACGGCGAGCAAACATCCATACATGGCACCGCACGATCGGCCGGTGGACCAGGAAAACTCGAAGTACGCTTCGATCCCTTTCCCGCAAACCTCTTTGCGGGCGACTACTGGATTCTCGATGTGAATCCTTCCTATACCCGTGCCTTGGTCGGTTCACCTGACAAAAATTTCCTCTGGCTGCTTTCCAAAGATCCGGGGGACAGGAAGGAGGACTTCGCAAGCCAGATCTCGAAAGCTCGTGATCTCGGCTTTGAAACCGAGGATCTCTATTTCAATCCTGCAAGAATCCAACCCGGCACCTAATGGACTACCATGTAGTAATCAACCGTGAGTCCGGTTCTGGATTATTCCGCGACGAAGAAAAGGTCTCCAAGCTGGAGGCAATCTTCCGAAAAAACGGCCACCATGTGGAGATCCATATCGTGGAGCCAGCCCGACTGGAAGAAACTCTGCGTGCGGCCCTAGACTCCCCTGCGGAGCGCATCATCATCGGTGGGGGCGATGGCACTGTGACGTCGGCAGCGGAGATTCTCAGAAACACAGGGAAAGCTCTCGGTGTCCTCCCACTCGGTACTTTCAACCTCGAAGCACGTGATCTATCCATCCCACTTGATCCTTTCCAGGCAATCGAGGAGCTATTGGATTCCGAAGTCACAGAGATTGATCTCATGACGGTCAACGGGGCCTGCTGCCTCTGCACTACCGTCATCGGATTCTATCCGCAACTCGCACAGTCCCGAGAAAGTTTCCACGGGAAATCCTGGTGGCTGAAATCAATCCGAGTCTTGCGCGAACTCCTGACGGTTGCTGTCACAGCTCCCGCGCTGCGTCTCGAACTCACGTCGGAGCAAGGTAGGGTAGTAAAAAGGACGCGTCTCGCCGCATTCTCGCCGGGTAGCTACGAGGAAAGCATCGGCCTCATTCCCTCCCGCAGGGATCTCGCATCCGGCCAAATCAATGCCTACGTTTCCGCTCACTTGAGTCGTATGGAACTCATTGGCGCCGCCTTCTCGTTTCTAAAGGGCACCCTCTTCGATACCAAGCGCATGACTCTCATTGAATCTCCGGAGATCACCATTGACGTCCGCAGGAAAGAGCATATCTCCGCCATGATCGATGGCGAAATTTTAGAGATCTCACTCCCATGCCGCTTAGAAAATCTTCCCCGAGCGCTCAAAGTCCTCCGCCCAAAACCTGAAACCGCCTGATGCCTTTCCGCCTGCTCCATTATTCCGATCCGCACTTCGGTGCCTATGATCCCGAAATTGCCCGAGCCGCCATTTCCGCCGCTCACAAGCTTAAGCCTGACCTCACCGTCGTATCCGGTGACCTATCCATGCGCGGCAGGCGCTTCGAATTCGACCTCGCTAAGAATTGGATCGAGGAACTTCCCTCCCCTCTTGTCACCTTCCCCGGCAATCACGACGTGCCGGGCCTCAACCAAATCATCGACCGCTTTATTTTCCCCTTCCGCCGTTTTAGAGAACAGATCTCGGAGATCGAGGAACCCTCCGTGAAACTCGGAGAGATCGGCTCGATGTGCACGGCCAACTCCTCCACCCCCTTCGGACTGCACCTTGATTGGTCACGCGGTTTTCTCAGCCCCGTCCAGCTTCATGCTATGAAGGAGTTTTTCTCGGAAGTCCCACAAGGACAACTCCGTGTTCTTGGTATGCATCATCCAATCGTCGGATCCGGCACCAGAGCCCGCGCCCTCGTTTCACCCATGCCTCTGGTTCGTTCCGCACTCGATACCGCTCGTGTCGATCTGGTGCTCGCCGGTCATCTTCATCAATCCAGAATCTGCCTCTTCCCGGAAGCCCCAGACAGGCCAGACACCCGCAGCCTCGTCGTTTCCCAGGCACCCTCCGTCTGCTCCACACGTCTCAAAGGAGAGCCAAACGGATTCCACCTCCTCACCCTTTCACCGCAGGAAATCGAGATCGAACTCTGGCGCTGGGGCTCCGACCGTTTCCTACCCGAGCGCTCCCGTAGCTTCTTCGCCGCGCCGTCGGGATGGGAATCGGAGTAAATCTATACCGACCATCAGCACAGGAAGAATCCTACCAACGGGAATTCAACCCTTGATTCCCCGGCGATAGTCGCTTGGGGAATGACCTGTCAATCCTTTGAAAACGCGGCTGAAGTGATAGGGATCCGTAAACCCGCAGAGATTCGAAACCTGCGCCACTGAGAGTTTGCCGTTTTCTAACAGGTGAGCTCCTCTTTTCATTCGAATGGCTTTCAGGTATGCGATGGGAGATTTCCCTGTCTCCCGCTTAAAGCTCCGGTGGAGGTGTCCTTCACTACATTTGAATTGGGAGGCGAGGGACTCCATGGAGTGGTTGAATCTGAGGTTCCGCTCAAGGTATTCGATCGCTCTTTGGCTCAGATTTTCATGAATTCTGGGCGATTTTCGACCAAGCACCCTGAGGAACCAAGCTACTGTTGTTTTTATCCGACCATCAAGCTCCGGACCGATCGGGAGTCCGCGCGAGCCAGCAAAGAGCCATGTGCGCTCGATAAACCCGCACAATCCGGCATCCTCCACCGCGAGGACGCTATTTGAACTGCATGGCAGTTTCCCAGCGACGAATCCGATCCAAATCGTGTCGAGCGCCTGCCCGCTTTCCTCGCGATGGGCAAGTCCTGGAGGAATGAGACAGACGATATTCTTCCTCACAGCAGTCAGGTCTTCGCTCAACAAAGTTCCTTCCCCTTCAAGGCAACAAGTGAACTCCCAGAAATCGTGCGAGGAGAATTTCGTTCCTACCCTCGGGCCACAATAACGGTCGATGTAGAGGGGTGACATATCCGACGATCTGGCACCGAAAACCGACTCGGTCCATAAGTTCTCCTCGAAATGACTGGTGTAGGTTTTATCCATTCTAGAGGTAGGTCAGATCTCTCAAATTCCCCGCAAAATAGGGACTACGTGTATCTCCATTATTTCAATCGCTTCCAAAATGTCAGTTATATCCATCAAATTTTGTCAGTCCTGTCCATTCCAAAGCTGGATAATGTAGTTACATTGCGCGAATCAAATGAAACCTGCTACCCAATTCTATCCTCACACCCGCAAACCGGCACCGATCAAGCTGCTTCTTGCCTGTTCCCTGTTGCTTGGTTCCCTTTGCCTATCCGCAAGGGACTTACATGTTTCAGTGGATGGGAAACTAGGAAATCGCGGGGAAGTCCAAGCTCCCTTGCCGTCGGTGACCAGCGCAGTCGAACTGGCGCGGAAGTGGAGAGTCGCCAATCCCGGGAAGCGATGCAGGATTTTGCTGCATCGCGGCATCCACGAACTGGCTGAAACGCTGGTTCTCGATTCCCGTGACAGCGGAACGACCTTTCTCGGCGAACCCGGTGCCGTCGTCAGCGGGGGGACGGCTTTGAAACTCCGGGGGAAGCTGGAGAACGGCGATTGGGCGATGTCCCTTCCGGACGACCCGCTTCCCGAGCAGCTTTACGTGGACGGAGGCTGGGGCACGATCGCGCGCGCGCCGGACATCGATGAAGAGCATCCCTTTCTCACATTCCAATCCTATGAGCACAACGCGCCCCCGAACAGTGCCGCAGATTCGTTCTCGACCCGCACCGTTTTCACACTGCAAGGGGAGCTTCCTGCGGATTTCCCGAAATCCGGCTACACACTCGCGGTGATGAAAAGCTGGTCGCTCTTCCGCCAGCGCGTGGAATCCGGGGAAGGCAGTTCCCTCGTCCTCCCGAACCCGACTTGGCTGGACAACGATACCTCCGGCGGCCCCACCCCGAACATCTTCTCATCCGGCGAATCAAGCCACTACCGCGGCTGGTTCGAGGGGCATCCCCACTTCATTTCCCGACCCGGCGAGTGGGGGACGGATGCGGAGAAACGCGAACTGATCTACCGCCCCCGTGAAGGCGAGACGCCGGAGAAAACGAGGCTGGTGGTGCCACACCTCACCCGGCTCGTCCGCATCGAGGGCACGGCCGGGAAGCCGGTGAAAGATCTCACCTTCGAGGGCATCAGGTTCCGCCACAGCGCGGACTACCTGCCTGCGGAAGGTCTCGACACCCGCCAGGCGGGCACATCCTACCTGGCCTATTATCTGGAGAAACGGAACGGGACGCTGGATTTCGACGGAGGCGACCGTGCCGCGGTTTCCGCCAGGCATTTCCAAAACGGGGCTTTTACAGAATGCGAATTCAGCGCCTTGGGGAAACACGGGATACAGATCGGCGCGGGCTGCCGGGATGTTTCATTGACCGGCTGCCATTTCAAGGATACCGGCGGCGGTGGGGTCCTGATCGGCACCGCTCTTGATCCTGAGAACGAGGCCGATCAGGTGAAACGCATCCGTCTGACCGACTCTCTCGTTGAAAACACCGGGCGGCACTGGGCGGGAAGCATAGGCATATGGCAGGGCTTCGCTGCGGAGTCCGAGATCGCCCACAACCGTGTGCGTAACCTTTCCTACTCCGGAATCTCCATGGGCTGGCAGTGGGACGACAAGCCGACAATGGCCGGAAAGAATCGCATCCACCACAACCATATTTCCGATGTCATGCTCATGCTCGGAGACGGCGGCGGAATCTATACCATAGGCAATCAACCGGACTCCACCATCGAGGCGAACCTTGTCCATGGAGTGCACCGCAGTGAATACAACCACGGCGCCCCCAACAACGGCATCTATCCGGACCAGGGCAGCTCGGGTTTCACCATCACAAAAAACATCGTCTTTGACATCGTTTCCTCACCCATCCGTTTCCATCGCGCCGGTGGAATGCAAGTGGATGTGATGGCCAACGTGCTGGTCCCATCCGCAGGAATATCAGCAGCCACCCTTTCCCCTCCCTATGGCGGGGACCTTCAGTTCAAACTGCCGACTGAGAACCTCACCGAGCAGGTCGTCTGGGAGAAAAACACCATCCTCACCCCGGAGAAATGGAATGCGGAGAAAGCGGAACTGCTCGATGAAAGCGCCTACGGCCCGCGCGGAAAATGGAGGAAAGCCCTCGGATTGGAATGAGCTTTTCCCCTCCATACCCGCAGCGGAAACGTGGCTTCGCCCTCGTCGTCACCCTCACGCTGATGGTGCTGCTGTCAATTCTCGCCCTGGGTCTGCTTTCCCTTTCCTCGATTTCCCTGCGCAGCCTCGGCGCGGGGGAGGCCAACCGCACCGCCCGCGCCAACGCCCGCATGGCCATGATGCTCGCCATCGGGGATCTCCAGACCCAGCTCGGCCCGGATCAAAGGATTTCCGCCCCTACATCCCTTCGCGATAGCGCGAAGGACGGCCGCCGCCACTGGACGGGCGTCTTCGATTCTTGGAACTCCGCCGCCAACGACGATCCCACACCACGCCCTTCACCCGAGACGAATTTCCGGAAATGGCTCGTCTCCGGGGAAAATTCCACCGACTACTCCCTCCCCCTTTCCGCACCATCCTCCGGTGACATTACCCTCTTCGGCGATCCGACCGGTCCTGTCCGCGTTCCAAAGGTGAAACTCTCCAACGGTGCTTACGCATGGTGGGTCGGCGAGGAAAACACCAAGGCTCTCGTCATCGGCGCGGAGGAACGGGAGGACACCCTGGAGTTCGCCTACCGCGAGAGCCAGTCCCCGCCCGTCACCGGATTTTCCGAAGACCCCGCCTTCTCCATCTCCGACCGCGACGACCCCGCCCTCACGAAACTCGCAACCCGCCGCAGCGCCGATTTCATCACCACCTTCCCGCAGAAAAACCGCGAGCTCTTCCACGACTTCACCACAATCAGCCGGGGCGTGATCGCCGATGTGGCCGAGGGCGGCTTGAAACGCGATCTGTCCCTCAATCTCGACTACCCCGCAGCCGACTTGCCCATGCCGCCGGAATATGATTTCAAAGCGAACGGCCACCCTCTCCAGGCACTCTACACGAACGGCGTCACCTGGGAGGAGCTGTTCCTGTTCCACAATTTCTGGCAGGAACTCCAGCCCCCCGTCCCCGGACTCGCCAGCAGAACGGGCGGCGACCTCTCCGGCTCCCGCATGCTCATCACCGCCCCCGGCGGCCCCAGCTACGGCGATTTCCTCCACAATTACCGCCACGATCCCTACTCGGTTTACAAGACCCCCTACCTCCTCCGCATGCAGACCATCGTCTCCGTCTGGGCGAAGGAAATCGACGATCCCGCAGGCTCCGGCGCGAAAATGTACAAGCTCCATTGGGTCGTGGATCCCATAGCCACTTTCTGGAATCCCTTCGACGTGCCACTCGCACTCCACCCCCAGAGCTACATGTCCGTGGAGATGGGTTCCATCCCCTACACCTACAAGATTTTCGATAACAACACGAAACTGGCCGAGCAGGTGTTCGGCGAAATGCTGGGTTTTGGAAAAGGCGACGTGAACACCCTCATCCTCATCGCGGGATCCTCGGAAAACACCTTTTACCCCAAGTCAGGAACCGCCGATCCCCTCGTGCTGATGCCCGGCGAAGCCCTGATGGTTTCCGAGGGGCCGGGCGCGGGCGATCCGATCCCGCACAGCAACAACCAGGCAAGCAACCACATTGCCTCCAAGGTCGGTTGGAGCGTGGGCAAAGGCCGGAGCCGACCGATGAAAGACAGCGCTGGAAATGACGTCATCGTATCGGCGGGAGCGGATCTCAAGGTTTCCTTTGAACCCAACTCGTTTGGAAATCTCGGTGCCGCCCAATATCTCATCCTCCAATTCACCAATTACGGGGCCGAGCCCCAGTCGGGCGACGAGATCACACGGCTGACTCGCGGAACTCCACTGCTCGGCCGATGGGTCGGCGGGCAGGGAAAACCCGCCACCCTTTATCCCCAGATGTTCAGGGGAGGCAACGTCGAGCTACCCACACCGGGCACCCTCGCCCAGACGAAATTCCCCTTCATGCTCTTCGCCCACCAGACCAAGACCGAGGAAAGCTCGCTTTCCTGGACCCGTCTCCATAACCCCACCCAGTCCAACGACTGGCTCAAGGAACCCTCCCCCCGCAACGAAGCCCTCTGGGGCAGCGAAGTCAAAAGCATCGAACTTCCCGGCGGCCCGCTCAGTTCGGAGCTTCCCCAGTTCGCCGCCACTGGCAGCGCCCTCTTCGGCGGCTCCTACACGGATGCGCTAAAGGGCCAGCCCTACGTCATCACCCATTCCGTCCCGCGAGAGCCGCCGCTCTCGCTCGGCGCGTTCCACCAAAGCCCCGCCAACGGAGTGACTCAGCGCCAGAGGACGGCAAACAGCTTCGACGCCACCACAGGAAACGGCCGCAGCCTCGATACCGTCAGCTTCGCCTTCGAGGGTCACCCCTACTCCACCCATTTCATCAGCAACTCCTACGCCTACCCCATGTTTGCTAAGGACAAAATCCGGGGTACCGACGGCCAGGACCATTCCTTCCAGACCAACCGCAAACTCTGGGACTCATGGTTCCTCTCCGGCATCGTCCAGCAACAGGCTCCCCATCATCCGGTGAAACGCACCGCCGCAGAGGTCTTCAAAGACTTCGCGGAAAGCGGAGGGGAAAAACGCCTCCCCGCCCGCGCCATGCTCCCCGCCTTCCGGGATGCCACGGCAGCCTCCGGGGACCTCTTCGGAACCGGCTCTACCGCCCTGCCGGACGCCTACGAGAAAGCCGCCTCCCTCCTCCTGCTGGATGGGGCGTTCAACGTCAACTCCACCTCCGTCAAGGCATGGAAAGCCTTGCTTAACTCCTCCCGGAAATCCCTCCTCCCCCTCGCCGAAAGTCCTCAAGAACCCGCTCCGGCGAAAGCCGAAGAAGCAAGGGGAGTCCCCGCCCTGGGACTTCTCACCCCCCACGGAAAATCCTTCAAAGACTCCGCCCTCTCCACCGCCGCCGATCCCGGCCAATGGACCGGCTACCGCGATCTCGAGGACTCGGAAATCGACGACCTCGCCGAGGAAATCGTAAAGAAAATCCGCGCCCGCGGCCCCTTCCTCTCCCTCGCCGATTTCATCAACCGCCGCCTCTCCACCGATACCGACCTCGCCCTCCGTGGTGCGCTCCAGGCCGCGCTCGACAAGACCGTGAACAAAAAACTCTTCTCCGCCAACGGACGCACCGGCACCATTCCCGCCGGAGTTACCTTCGATTTCCCCGAAGCAGCCCGCCTCCCAAAAACCCTCGGAGGCCCCGCCCACGTCTCCCAGGCCGACATCCTCACCGCCATCGGCCCCCGCCTCACCGCCCGCTCCGACACCTTCCGCATCCGCGCCTATGGCGAAGCCTATGACAAATCCGGCAACGTAACCGCCCGCGCCTGGTGCGAGGCCACCGTCCAGCGCACCCCCGCCTACCTCGACCCCACCGACGCCCCGACCGCCGTCCCCACCACCTCCACCCGTAGCACCCCGAAAATCACCTCCCCCGAACAACCAGACCTTCGGCCGTAAATTCCAAATCCTATCCTTCCGCTGGCTCTCCAAATCGGAGATTTGATCCAGAATCCAGAATCCAGAGACCAGAACCCAAACTGTGCGATCCTTACGTCCTTTGCTGCGATAAAATCTTCCCCACAGCCCAAGTCTTCTCACTTCTGATCACTGATCACTCGGCACTAGACACCCGCACCATGAACATCCTCCGCACCACTCTCTGTCTTTCAATCCTCCTAACCGGCATCTCCACCGCCCAATCCAAGAAAGGCATCAGCATCCGCACCATAGCCCCCGCCCTTTTCGACGACATCTCGGAAGTCGAACTCCGCTCGGAAGACAAAACCCTCGCCACCGTGGAAATCAGCACCGGCCAGCTCCGCGAGCCTTATTCCATCCGCCCGCGAGAATTCGATATCGGCATCACTACCAACGAAACCTTCCGCAAACTCGCCTCCGTAACCCTGCCCGAAAGCGGCCGCGATTTCATTCTCGTCTTCCTGCCGGGTAAGGAAGGCTACAACATCATCCCCGTCACCACCGACAGCCCCGCTTTCCGGGGCAACGACACCATGGTCTTCAACTTCATGGACAGCGAGATCGGAGTCGCCCTCGGTTCCGCCAGGAAACAGGTGAAACCCAAATCCTCCGCCATCGTCACCCCCGGCATCGCTGCTGACGAAACCTTCTTCATTGCCTCCTTCTTCATCCGCGAGGGCAATTCCTTCCTCCCCTTCAACAACACCCGCTGGCCCGTCAACACCGCCCTCAAAAACCTCCTCTTCGTCTTCCCCGATCCCGAATCCGGAAAACCAAAATACAAAGGCGTTCTCATCGAAACCGCTCCAACCGGAGATTGATCCTACAACAAGTCCATTGCCATGACCCACCGAATCCACAAAGCCATCCTGATCGTCCTTGCGGCCGTCCTTTCAAACTCCGCCATCGCCGCTCCCCCGCCCAAACCGGTGAAGATCATGCCGCTGGGCGATTCCATCACCGCCGGCCTGCACATGGTGAAGGACGTCCCCGGCGGATACCGCAAGGAACTTTCCGCCCGCCTCACCGCCGCAGGAATTCCCTTCGATTTCGTCGGCAGCCTGGTCGCGAACCCGGACCATGGCACCGATCCCGACCACGAAGGCCACGGCGGTTTCCGCACCAAGGCGGTTTTGGAAAAAAACCTCCCCGCATGGCTCTCCGCCGCGCCCGATGTGGTCCTGCTGCACATCGGCACCAACGACGTCCTCGCCGGAGTCCCCATGCGCGAGATCACCGGAAATCTCGAAACGATCATCACTCTCCTGACCGCAGACGCGCCGGAGAGGAAAATTTTCGTCTCCAGCATCATCCCCGTCACCCAGGACTTCGATTACGGAAACGGCTTGCTCAAACAAGCGGATCTGGAAGCCGCGGTGAAAACCTACAACCGCAAAATGAAAGCCATGGTCGCCCACCACGCCGCGCGGGGAGAAAAGGTGTTTTTCGTCGATACCCACGCCCTCGTCCACCTCCCCGGAGCCGACGGAAACCCCGGCACCGCCGACGATTTCTACCAACCCGGAGACGGCATCCACCCCGCCCAAACCGGTTACGATGCCATGGGGGAAATCTGGGCGGAAACCCTCATCAGTGTCCTGGCGAACCCATGAAATAAGGATAAGCGTGCTTCCAGCCGCTAGCAGAGGACTGGCTCTCACTGTTCCCGATTCTTCGCTAGCGGCTGGAAGCACGCTTCTCCATACCACCAATCCCACCCTCTGGATGCCCCCTCACCTCCCAATGTCAGTTACATCCATCAAAAAAGCCGAAAAAATGTCAGTCCTGTCCATTCTCAAAAACTAATATCCCGCTAAGATCACCGCTTCGACAACCGTATCCCAAACCACCGATTCACGAAAAAGACCATGAAACCAAGCATCGCAATCGCAATCCTATCCACCGGCATCCTGGCTCCCGCCCATGCCGCGACACTCATCGCCCAGTATTCCTTTGAGACTCCCGCCCTGGCGGACGGAGGTTTCACCGACAACGTGCTCACGGGCTGGACCCAGACCCGTCAAGTCGGCGGGTTCATCTACGGATACCAGAACCCCCAAGACGCACAGTTTAGCAGCACCACAGGCGATGCGCCAGGCACACTCCCGGGCACAGCCGCAGGCATCCATTACGCGTATTCCCAAGACGACGACAGCTTGCTGTTCCCGACCGTAGCACCCGCCACGGTCATGGCAGCAGGGGAAGTATGGACGGTGCGGGTCGCTATCGGATTGCGCAAGGATGTCGCGGAGCCTGCCGCCCTGCATACCGGAATCGCAATAGGCACTTTACCTAACGGCGAACCCAACATCATAAACTCTACCTTCGTGAATTTGGATAGATCGGCACTCGTATCGGACAGCTTTGTCGATCTCGTTTCCAGCTACACCACAGTCGCTGACGATATCGGAAAGTCGCTAAACGTAATTGTCTATAACTCCGGAGATTTTTTAGGAGACTACAGCGGCACACAAGGGGTCTTCGACAACGTCCGCCTCGAAGGAGTCCCGGAACCAAGTTCCCTCGCCCTCCTCGGTCTCGGCGGCCTTGCTCTCTCCCTCCGCCGCCGCCGCGCGTAAGTGAGAAGGTTTCTCAAATCAATCCAAAAAATAAACGTCGCAAACTCTCCAACAAACAAACAATGAAACCACGATCTTTAAACTCGATCAGAAGCAACTCCCAGGAAGTGTTCCTTGCTTCAACCTTGAAACTGGCCGCTGCGCTCCTGCTTGCAGGTGCAGGAGCTACCCAAGCTGCAGTAATCACAGTGCCGAACTCCTCCTGGGAGGACAGCACCTCCTTGACCGATCAATGGACATTTGCGATCACGAACGATAACGGGAATCCTTCGTCTTCCCGAGGAGTTAACACCAACGGAGTCGCCTTTGGTGCCCCCAGTGCCAACTATGCGTTTATGCAGTCCGGTTATTTCCAGCGCAACGAGCTGACCTCAGCGGCCTCTTTGGGGTCTATTGTTAGTGGTGAAACCTATACCTTGACCATTGCACTGCGGAACACTACCGATACCCTGAACTTTCTGACAAACATCAGGCTCCTTGGGGATGGTTCACAACTTGCCACGACGTCGCTGAGTGCGAGCGACATCAGCACTTCTTCATGGAACGACTACATGGTTTCCTATACCGCACTTGCGGGCGACGCTGGTAAGGCGCTGACAATCAACATTCAAGGCTACGCGGAATACAATGGAGGCGATTTTAGTGACCTTTACATCGACAATGTCCGTTTAACCTCCGTGCCGGAGCCATCGGCGGTCTTGCTCCTGACTGCGGCGTGCATGGGATTCTCCCTCCGCCGCCGCCGCGCGTAAGCGGGCGGTTGGAATCTCCCTTTGTCTCAAAAGGCGCGGATCACCCGATTCGCTTCTAACAGATTATTCCCAGAGATGAATTCCCAAACCCCCAATATCTTCTATCCCCCCTATTTTAGATCCTCCGCAGGGTAGGTCCAGATCTCAGAAAGAGTCGGATGATAATGGGGAATCGCGGCGAATTCTTTCACCGTCAGCCCCGCATGGATCGCGATTTGCATCTCGTGGATCAACTCCACCGCGTGAGGACCAATGACCGACGCCGCAAGCATCTTCCCTGACTTTTTCTCAGAAACGATTTTCACAAATCCTCCGGTTTCTCCGATAATCTCCGCCTTGCCGTGCTCTGAGAATCGGTATTTCGCACTCTCCGTCTCTAGCCCAGCCTCCTCCATCCCCTCCGCAGTCATCCCAACCATCGCGCACTCCGGATGGGTGAAAATCCCGAACAGACCGTCGGATGTCCCCCCTCCATCTCCCGCTGACTCCACCGCTTTTCCAGCCTCCTCTGCGATGCGGCGCGCCACCGCCTCCCCCTGCAACACAGCTGCATGAACCACCGGTAGTTTCATGGCCACATCGCCGATGGCGAAAATGGATTTCACAGAGGTGCGCTGCTGATCGTCGGTCACAATGCGATCTCCATCCGTCTCGATGCCCGCCGCATCCGGGCATATCGAATTACTTGCCGCCTTCCGCCCCGTAGCAACGAGGAGTTGAGTTCCTCGAACTACGCGGGTGCCCTCGGCCGTCTCGATCTCCACTTCCACCCCTCCCCCGTCCGGCCATCTAACTTCCTTCGCACTGGCTCCGCAGTGCACGTCGATCCCACGCTTCCTACTGATCTCCGTGATTTCCTCTCCGATTTCCTCGTCAAAATTCGTGAGCATGCACCCACTGCGCTGGATCACCGAAACCTTCCCGCCCAGTCCTTCGAAGCAATGGGCCAGCTCGCAACCAATCGCACCCGCACCCAGGATCACGAGATGCTCGGGGATCTCCCTTGTGAGCAGCGCGTCATCGCTCAGCCAGTATTCCCCCTCATAGATTCCCTCGATATCCGGCACAAAAGGAACCGATCCGGTAGCAATCACCGCGTGACCAAATTTGATTCTCCGCTCCCCGCTCCCCTCGGCCACCGCCACCGTATCCTTTTCCACAAATCTCGCATCGCCTCGGATCAACTCGAATTCTCCATCGGTCATTTGCTCCTCTCGATAGCTCTGAAACTCCGAGATGAGGCGCTGTTTCCGATCCTGTATCTCGCCCATTTCGGCCCGCAACTCGTTGCAGTGGATCCCGAACTCCGCACAATCCTTCATCCTCCGGAAAAGGTTCGCTGACTCGATCAGTGCCTTACTAGGCATGCAGCCGCGCAAAATGCATAGCCCCCCGAGTTTCTCCGCCTTCTCGATCAAGCACGTCTTCAGGCCATAGCCCGCCAATTTCGAGGCTGCCGCGTATCCTCCACTCCCTCCCCCCAGCACCACGGCATCAAAATAAACCATCTCCATAACCTACCCCATCGCATGTTTGATGCCAGCTTGTCTTTTCTGTCGAGATTGGCGAGAGGTCACCGGCGGACCTGACACCTTGAAATCATTATACCCGAGAATATCGAAATCTAGATCTTCCCCACCTACTCCCTTTCCTCAAGTCTCGCTTGGAAAACTTCTGAAACGATCTTCCCGCCACCAAGCACCAGCTCCACCGCCCTCGCCGCCATTTCCTCCATGGGCTTGCACCACCGTCGTGAGCGGCACCTCTAGAGAGGATGCCCAAGGCTGCCCGTCAGATCCAACAAGCGACAAATCCGCCGGAACCCGCAAGCCTTTTACCTGCGCGACCTGAAGGACGGCGAGAACCGCCTGCCCCGTAAGGGTGATCACCGCGCTCGGCACCTCTCTGGAAAGAAGTTCCTTGGCTGCTTGCAGCCCTCGCTCCGCTTCGTAGCCGCTGCCTACCACCTGCGGCACCAGATTCTTGTTCGCCAGGGTTTCGGTCACACCGCGCAAGCGCTCGCAGTCGGCGTCCGACTCCGGATTTCCCTGCACACAGCCAATCTTCCGGTGCCCGGCTTCCAAAAGCCTCTCCTCGGCGAGAATCATCCCGTCCAGCCTCCTGCCCCTCATCGCCGCAATCAGCTCCAGCTCCATCGCCGCGAGGGTTTCAAGGACGCGATGAATGAAGCGGGCATGGAGATCATCGGAGTCCAGTCCGGCCAATGGGAAATGGAACAAGGCAACCGGATCGCCGCCGCCCTCCTCAGCGAGAACCCCGGCCTCAAAGCCATCCTCGCCGCCAACGACTCCATGGCCCTCGGCGCGGTCTCCGCAGTGAAAGCAGCCGGACTCGATGGCAAAGTCCTCGTCGCCGGCTTCGAGAACATCGCCGCCATCCGCCTGATGATCACAGAAGGCAGCGTGCTCGCCACCGCAGACCAGCACGGCGACCAACTCGCCATCTTCGGCATCGAAACCGCCCTCGACATCCTCAAAGGCAACGCCAAACCAGCAGACAAAAGAACCGCCGTCGATCTGCTCACGAAGGAAGACTCAAAACTCTAAATTTTAAACTTTAAACCTCAATTCAGAACCCGGAACCCCAGCTTCCGTGTATTCCGTGCTTTTTGAGGAATTTTGAAATGAGAAGTCAGTTCCTCCATGTCCGCTTTGCTCCCATTGTGGTTCAAATCTCTTCTCTCACGACCCAAGTCTTCCACTGATCACTTCTCACTGATCACTCGGCACTTCTTCCATGCTTTCCGTCTCCAACCTGAACAAATCCTACGCACAACCCGTGCTCAGGGATTTCGATTTCACTTTGGAAAAGGGTGAAGTCCACGCCCTCGTCGGATCGAACGGAGCCGGAAAATCCACCTTCGCCCGTATCCTCACCGGTCTCACACCCGCTGATTCCGGAAACCTCCTCCTCAACGGCAAACCCTTCTCCCCCGCCTCCAGCAAATCCGCCGAGGCAGCCGGGGTTTTCATGGTGCTTCAGGAGCTGAACATCATCCCCACCCTCACCGTCGCGGAAAACATCTGCCTTTCCCGTCTTCCCTCCCACGCCGGAATCCTCGACCGCAAGACCCTCCGCGAAACCGCCGACTTCGCCGGATACCTAGACGGATCAATCGTTGCCGCAGCATCGGTTTCCAAAGGCTCGAAACTGCTCTCTGAAGACCTGAATGAAGGCCAGTCCATCCAAGGCATCGAAGTTCACAATCCTTTTGACTAATTTAAGGTAACCTACTCCCGCCACCCCGCAAATGCGGCGCCTCGGTCTTCCAGCGGAAGCTGCACCATCCCACCCGAACGCTGGGATACCATCGCTCCGACAATCATTTCCATCACGTCTCTCCCCTGCTTGCCGTTACAGATCGGAGGCCGATTCTCACGGATTGCCTCAACCAGATCCACACCCGCTAGGAAATGGCTTCCAACCCTTTTCCCAAGGTCCGGAATGGGCTCCGGCACGCCCACACCAGCGGTGGAAATAGGTACCCAGTCCGCCGCTTTCCCCGAAACATCAAACGGACTCCCCTCGCGCAGATACGCCATCGGTTCCTGATCCACGCGCAAATTGACCACCCCTTTCGAGCCAATGATCTCCAACCCGAAACCCGCGCCCTTCTCACCCGCTTCCCGGATCGAATCGAAATACGCGGTCCATCCATTCTCCATCAAATACCGCGCGTGTAGCTCATCTCCACCGATCAGCCCGACTCCCTCACCACCTTCGACCAACCCGCCGGCGCCCAGAGATTTTCCTCCCTCCAAAACCGTCGCCGAGCAGGCAACCGCCGGTCCGGCAAAAACATTCATCAAGTTGAACACATGCGAGCCGAGCACCCACAGATCGAGCATGCCCCCGCGGTGATCTTCCTTACCCCGCCCTCGCATCTCCAGCACCTTCCCGATCCCGCCATCCGCGATAAGTTTTTTCACCACAGGCAGCACCGGATGAGTCCGCATCCGATGGGCGACCGCGAGCTTGGTCCCGGATTTTTCACAAGCGGCAATCATTTCATCCGCCTCTGCGAGAGTCTTCGAAAACGGCTTCTCCACATAGATTCCTCGCGCACCCGCCTCGGCCGCGGCGATCACCATTTCCGCGTGCTGATCCACATGTCGTGGAGCCACTGATACGATGTCCGGTTTCACCTTCGCGAGCATTTCACGGAAATCCAAGAAACCTTCCACCCCTCCCAGGCGCGTCTTGGCCTTTTCCAATCCTTTCTCCACCGGATCCGCCACCGCGACCACTTCCACACCCGGAACATTGAACCACATCGTGTCCAGCTCGTGACCGAAATCCCCGCGCCCCGTATGCCCGATCACTGCGACGCGCAACGGTCCAGCCGTCTCTTTCCCAAACGCAATCCCACGGCTGACGCAACCAAATGCCGCCACTCCCCTGATGAACCGCCTGCGTTTCATGGCAATGCCTCAGAACGGGATATCATCATCGAAGTCGTCGTCCTTCCGGAGATCCGCCGCAGAGGGTTCCGCACTCCCACCGCGAGCGGTAGTCGGCTCTTCCTGCGAATACTCGTCCCGCGAGGAACCACCACTGCCGTCCTTCGCGGAGAGCTTCCAGCAGGAAAGGTTCACGTAATACTTCCCATTGTATTCGTTCCCACGGATATCGAAATTCACCTGTACTTCCTGACCTTCCTTGTATTGATCCAGGAGGGCACACTTATCCTTCACCACCTCAAACTTTAGATCCTGTGGATACTTGCTATCCGCCGTCGTCACCACGAATTCCCGCTTCGAAAAGCCACTGGGAAACGTTTGCTCGTCACTTATCAATTTGATTTTGCCTGAAGCCTCATACATGCCGCCATTCTTCCCAACCCGCCCCACTTGTCAAACCGTAGTGCAACTCCGCCTCCACGAAAAATTTTCCCTTCGGGGGATGATACTTTCTCAGGAAAAGCGTTTCATAGATGTAAGCACGTTTCCGCCCCATCGAGCCGATGTCCCAATCCACCCATCAAACCAACGAATACATCAGCCTGATCGCACGCCACCAGGCGACGATCTACGCCTTTGTCCGCTCCATGGTTACCATTGCTGCGGACGCGCAGGACATCGCACAGGAAACTAACATCGCGCTCTGGTCCAGCATGGGGCGGCTTCCCTGCAAGGGGAGACCGTCTTTTTTTCTCATATTCTGTTTTTTTCCTTGTTCCGATTTAATTTTGCACACAAAAGCCCCTCATGTCACTCTCTCAGCGCCACGCAGCCAAACAACTCAACCGAAAAGCCACCGGCTACGCCGCGTGCCTCCTCCCTTTTGAAACCGACGGATCCATCGCCCGTGAATCATTCCAGGCCGCCGTTGCACGCACCACAGATGCCGGCCTCGGCTGTGCTGTGAATATGGACACCGGCTACGCCAACTACCTCGAACCCACCGAGCGCACCCTCATCTTGGAGTTGACCAAGGAAACCATTGCCGGACGCCGTGACTTCATTTCCGGTGCCTTCGTCGAGGGACTAGAGGGCGATCTCGTTTCGCTCTACCGCAGGCAGATGGACGAAATCGTTTCCTACGGCGGCACTCCCATCCTCTTCCAGACCACCCGCTTCCACAGTTGGAAACCCTCCGAAATCGTCGCTCTATATACCAAGGTATGCGACGGCTACGATTCCGTGATCGGCTTCGAGCTTGGCTCCATGTTCGCACCGAACGGCATGATCTTCGACGAGGAGACCATCACCGGCCTGATCCAGATCCCCGCCCTGAAAGGCATCAAGCACTCTTCCCTCGACCGTGGCATCGAGCTTCGCCGACTGCAAATTCGCGACAAAGTCCGTCCCGATTTCAAAATTTTCACTGGCAACGATCTAGCAATCGACATGACTGAATACGGCTCCGATTACCTTCTCGGTCTCGCAACCTTCTGCCCGGAGCTTTTCGCACTGAGGGACAAATATTGGGCCGAGGGAGACGAGCGCTACGCAGCCCTCACCGATGCTATCCAGTATCTCGGCAACGTCTCCTTCCGCGCTCCGGTCCCCGCCTACAAGCACTCCTGCGCGATTTTCCAGAACCTCATCGGCCGCTGCCCTTCCCCGCTCACCCATCCGAAATCCGCCACCCGCCCCGATTGGGAGCCGGAAATGCTCGCGGATTGCATGAAACGCCTCGGTTACTAAGTCAGTTCTTTCATTTTTTACAAAGACCGACAGACTCCCGCCCACATGGCCACCATCACCGACATCGCAAAAGCTCTGGATATCTCCACCGCCACCGTTTCCCGCGCATTGAATCAGTCCCGCCTGGTCACTCCGGAGCTTGCCGAGAAAATCAACCAGACCGCTGACAAGCTTGGATACAAAAAGAGAATCATCCGACGCCACCGAGGCCGCGCCATTCTCAATATCAAGCTCATCCTACCTCTCCACCAAGAACCGGAAAGGGCGCTCTTCTACGATCTTGCCGCGCTGATCGACGGCATCCGTAAGGGCTTCAAACTTTGCGGTATCAATCTACTTTGCGAGACCGCCGCCCCAGATTTTAGACCATATCCCCACAAAAAGGGCGGTGATATGAACGGCTTTATTTTCGCCTTCAACCGCCCCTCTCCCGCGACACTCAAAGAACTCCGCGCTCACGGAACTCCCTTTGTCATCCTGAATCGCGACCTACCAAACCTCCCCTGCGTCGCTTCGCAAAACGCGCAAGGCATGGAGGACCTCGTCAACCACCTGCGCTCTCGCATCCCCAATCTCAAACCTGCGTTCCTTTCCCTAAAAGGAGTCAACCAGATCCATGACGAGCGTCTCGAAGGCCTCGATTCCGTCTGCCGCCACCACTCGATTCCCTTCGACAAAGCGGCCGACACCCATCTCTTCGATGGCATTTCTCACATCACCGGCGAGGCCCTGACTCCCCTCACCAAGAAATACAACGCCCTGCTATGCCTCAACGATATCGTCGGCACCGTCGTCCTGACCGAACTCGACCGCCTCGGGATCAACGTTCCCTCCAAGGTTGCGGTCACCGGCTTCGATGACTCACCGGTCCGCCAGCTATCACGCCCGTTGCTGACCACCATCGCCATGCCCGTCAAGGAACTTGCCAAGACCGCAGCCTCCCGCCTTGAAGCAGAAATCATCGAGAACCAACCCGCCGCCCCCTCGATCCGTGTCAAAGGCACTCTCATCCCCGGCCAATCCTCCTAGAATATCCGATGGAACCATCCAGCCTAGCGATCCACACCTTCACGAACCAGCCATGGACCATCTCGGAGTGCATTGAGAATTATTCCCGCGCCGGCATCGGTGGCATCTCCATCTGGCGGGAAACCATTGCCGGCCAGGATCTGAAAAAAGTCCGCACCCACCTCTCAGATAGCGACCTCAATCCCGTGTGCCTCGTTCGTGGCGGATTCTTCACCGGAGAAACCGCACCCGTCCGCGAGAGCGGGATCCAGAAGAATCTCGAAGCACTCAGCGAAGCCGAAGCCCTCGGTCTCCCCATGATCGTGCTCGTCTGCGGCGCCACCCTCGGCCAGTCCCCGGAGGAAAATCTCGAACAGATCGAGGAAGGCATCCGCGCCATCCTCCCCGCCGCCGAGGCCGCGAACGTAAAGCTCGCCATCGAGCCTCTACATCCCATGTATGCCGGAGACAGGTCCGCCGTCGCCTCCCTCCGCGATGCGAACCTCCTCGCCCAGCGCATCAACCACCCCCTCGTCGGTATTGCCGTCGATACCTTTCACGTCTGGTGGGAAACAAATCTCGAAGCAGAGATCCTCACCTGCGCCCTCAACGGCCACCTCTTCGCCTTCCACATCTGCGAGTTCAAGCCCGACTTCGACCACCCCCTCCTCGACCGCGGCCTCCCCGGCGAGGGAGTCAACGCCACCCCGCGCATCCTCGAAATGGTCCGCAAGGCAGGCTTCACGGGCCTAACCGAAGTCGAAATCTTCTCCCGCAAATACTGGGCCATGAACCAACACGACTTCCTCCGACAAAATCCTCACCTCCACCAAAAGCCTCTGAAGAATTTTCACCGCAGAGACGTAGTGGTCGCAAAGGAACGCGGAGCCAGACGACGAAACATCTATCTATACAACTAACCACAAACCAAGCTCTGCGCCCCTCCGCGACCTCAGCGCCTCTGTGGTTAAAAAAGCACAACCCCAGCCTCTTCCTTGAGTTTAAACTTTAAAATTTACCACTTTTATGAAAAAAATAGGCATCATCCTTAACGGCGTCACCGGACGCATGGGCACCAACCAGCACCTCGTCCGCTCCATCCTCGCCATCCGCGACCAAGGCGGCGTCCTCCTCCCGGACGGCTCACGCCTCATGCCCGACCCCATCCTCACCGGGCGCAACGAAAACAAACTCTCCGACCTCGCCAAGAAATACGGAGTCGAGCGTTTCTCCACAGACCTCGATGCCGCCCTCGCCGATCCCTACAACGAGATCTTCTTCGACGCCTCCGGCACCCCCCACCGCATCCCCTTCCTTGAGCGCGCCATCGCCGCGGGGAAACATATCTACTGCGAGAAACCCACAGCCGTCCTCTACTCCGAGGCTCTCCGCATCGCCGAAGTCGCCGAGAAAGCAGGCGTCAAAAACGGCACCGTGCAAGACAAGCTCTGGCTCCCCGGCATCCGCAAGTTCCAGCTTCTAAAAGAGCAGGGCTTCTTCGGAAAAATCCTCTCCGTCCGCGGCGAATTCGGCTACTGGGTCTTCACTGGCGAGCACGAGGGCCAGCCCATCCAACGCCCCTCCTGGAACTATCGCTCCGAAGACGGCGGCGGCATGATCGTCGATATGCACTGCCACTGGCGCTACGTCATCGACAACCTTTTCGGAAACGTCACCCGCGTCTTCTGCAAAGCCGCCACCCACATCCCCGAGCGCTTCGACGAGCAAGGAAAACCATTTGACTGCACCGCCGACGATTCCGCCTACGCCCTTTTCGAAACGGACACCGGCGTCACCTGCCAGTTCAACTCCTCATGGAACGTTAGGGTGCGCCGCGACGATCTACTCACCATGCAGGTGGATGGCACCGAAGGCTCCGCAATTGTCGGCCTCCGGAAATGCTGGGCCCAGCACCAATCCGTCACCCCGCGCCCTATCTGGAATCCCGACATCGACTCGCCAATTGACTACTACGCGAACTGGACCGAAGTCCCCGACCAGCTCGACTTCGACAACGCATTCAAGATCCAGTGGGAAATGTTCCTCAAACACGTCGCCATCGACACCCCCTTTAAGTGGACCCTGCGCGAAGGAGCCAAAGGCGTCCAGCTCGCCGAACTCTCCATCAAATCCCACGAAAAGGGCGCCTGGGTCGACGTCCCCGCCTCGTAAGCCACGTGGAGTGGCGAAACGAATTCGCCTAGTGCGGAGGGGAGCGGAAGCGGGATTCTCGTGGCGAAAGGAATTCGCCACTCCGGGCAGCTTTCCCTTATCTCCCCGTGGCGCAACCACCTTTAACTCCAAGCACTATCGCAGATCCTTGACAGCTTGGCACTCCTAGTGCATCACCCCGCCCATGCCTAAGCTCTCCATCCGCAATCTCGACGTTTCCTCGAAAGAAGTCCTCATGCGCGCCGATTTCAACGTGCCTCTCAAGGACGGTGAAATCACTGACGACACTCGTATCCAAGCAGCTATCCCTTCCATCAAACACCTTCTCGATGGCGGAGCAAAACTCGTTCTCTGCTCACACATGGGGCGCCCGGATGGCAAGGCGGATCCGAAATACACGCTCGCCCCCGTCGCGAAGCGTCTTTCCGAAATCCTCGGCCAGGAAGTGGAACTGGCATCCGATTGCATCGGTGCCGAAGCCGCCTCAAAGCGCGCCGCTCTTCAGGCAGGCCAAGTGCTCCTTCTTGAAAACACCCGCTACCACGCGGAGGAGGAAGCGAACGAAGCGGAATTCGCCAAGGACCTCGCCGGCCAGGCACAGATTTTCGTTAACGACGCATTCGGCACCGCCCACCGCGCCCACGCCTCCACCGAGGGAGTCACGAAGTTCATCCCCGTTTCCGCGATGGGCTTCCTCATCGAGAGCGAGCTGGAATACCTTGAAGTGAAACTCCAGAATCCCGAGCGTCCTTTCCTCGTGATCATGGGCGGATCAAAAGTCTCCGACAAGATCCAGGTCATCACAGCACTCATGGAAAAGGCAGATGCCTTCCTCATCGGTGGCGCCATGGCGAACACCTTCCGCAAGGCCCAAGGCTACGAAACCGGCGACTCCCGCGTGGAGGAGGACAAGCTCGATCTCGCCCTGAGCATTCTCGCCACAGCCAAGGAAAAGGGAGTCGATTTCCTACTCCCAGCCGATACCCGCATCACCCAAGAGTTCAAAGACGGCGCAGCTACCCAAGTCACCGGTATTTACGGCCAAGGCGGCGGAGTTGAGAAAACTTGGGAAGGCATCGACATTGGTGATGTCGCGATCAAGGAATTCGAAGCAGAAATCGCGAAAGCAAAAACCATCATCTGGAACGGCCCGGTCGGTGTGTTCGAGATCGAGAACTTCGCCCACGGCACCAAGGCGATCGCCGAAGCGATGGCTAAATCAAACGCCACCACCATCGTCGGCGGTGGAGACTCAGTCACGGCTGTGAACAAATTTGGCCTCGACGACAAAATGACCTTCATCTCCACTGGCGGTGGTGCTTCCCTAGAGCTTCTCGAAGGTAAGACTCTTCCCGGCGTTGCTGCCCTCAGCGAAGCATAATTCTTTCGAATCCCTCCTAATAACCAACGTCTAACGCACATCATGTCACGCAAGCCGATCTTCGCCGCCAACTGGAAAATGAACAAGGGAGCCTCCGAGACCGAGGACTTCGTCAAATCCTTCCTCTCCAAGACCCAAGGCCTGAATCTACCCGCCGATATCGTCATCGCCCCACCCTTCGTTTCCCTATCGAAGCTCGCCGACTTGTTGCACAATTCCAATCCTGGGAAAAACGCACACGCCATCCAGATCGCCGCGCAGAACTGCTCGGAATACGACTCCGGTGCCTACACCGGTGAGGTCAGTGTCCTGATGCTACGCGAGTTTTTCGTGCACTACGTCATCCTCGGCCACAGTGAGCGCCGCGCCATCTTCGGAGAAACGGATGCAACCATCAACGCGAAGATCAAGAAGGCCCGTGAGGCCAATCTCAAGCCCATCTTCTGCATCGGTGAGACCCTGCAAGAGCGTGAGAGCGGCAAGCTCGAAACCGTGCTCCGCACCCAGGTCACAGAGGGACTCAAAGACGTTTCCGAAAAAGACCTTTCCGACATCGTCATCGCCTACGAACCCGTCTGGGCCATCGGCACTGGCGTGACCGCTTCCTCAGAGCAAGCTCAGGATGCCCACGCCTTCGTCCGCTCCGTGATCTCCGATCTCTACGGCTCCGAGCCAGCAAACCGCATCCGCATCCAATACGGCGGCTCCGTGAAACCAGGCAACGCCGCGGAACTCATGGCCTGCCCAGACATCGATGGTGCCCTCATCGGCGGCGCAGCCCTCGATCCTCAGTCGTTCTTGGAAATCATTAAGAACGGGACGGCGGATCAGGAGTAATCGCGTGGTTCGTAGTCGTCGGAGGTGCTGAAATTCCCCATTTGCCTGTCGGGCGTTCTGGCACATATTGGAGAACTATGAGCGACCAACTCCGTAAAAACTTCCAAGACATCGACAAAGATCTTTCCCACTCGTGGATCGATCTTAGCAGCACCGTGCGGGATCTCTCCGCGAGCATCAAACTCAAGGCCGCCGGCACCGCACTCGCCGCCGACACGGAAAAGCTCTCTAACGAGGCATCCCGTCTCTGTGATCACGTAGAGCGTCTTCACGCCGATGTCATTGACTTGCTAGAAAACATCGAAGACCGCATCCCCCTCGCTGAGCCCGATGTGGAAAGCCGCACCACCCAGCCTGAGCCCGACGAAGTTGATCGGGAAAAGATCCAGATCCAGCGGGAGAGTCACGAGATGAGGAGCGACTTCAAAGATATCCTTAAAGCACTCTTCATGTGGGTGGACGACCCCAAGGAGCGCGTGAAGGAAAAGTCCTGAGCGGCTATCCTCTACGGCTGCTCTAACAACAGATGCAGCACATTGTCCGTGAAAGCGGGATCCGAAGTCATCGCCACGTGGTCGGTGAAAATGAAGTTCACGTCCCGCCAGGAAATCGGCCCCGTGATTTTCTTTCCGACTGCCGCCTTCGATCTCCGATCGGCCAAGGCGGACCGGCGCGTGACGACGCCATCCCCGGCGATGTAATCGATCAGCACCGGCGTTCCATCTTCCCCGATCTGGGCACGGCTGGCCGTAGATTCCGAGTCTCCGACAAACGAGTGGAAAGTGGTCCCCGCAGGTGGGCTTCCCCCTTGGGAAATCGCCCAGCGAAACGCCTTCGCATTGCGTAGCATTTCTGAGAGATACTCGGAGGAAATCTCCCGCCGCTCCGCCTCCGAGCCAACACCCGGCAGCAAAACTCCCAGAACCTCGTCCTGCTTCGGATCGACCAACCCCCACTCAAAGCGCTGCCAAGTCTCCACCGAGTGAGCAGGCAGAGGCTCACTGTCCTTGTCGATCACCGCCCCAAGCTCCGGAGACGGAAGGAGTTCATACATCGAAGGCATGGTCCCGATCACCGCTGGCGGGATCCGTGGTAAGAACGGGGCGAGCTTGTGCCCCTCACGCAGTTGTTGCAGTGGATAAACGCTCCCGTCATTCGGAGTCCCCACCATGATGACTTTCGAAACATGCCTCGCTCCCGCCCAAGTCACCGGCATGTTCCCTCCTCGCAATCACTGCTTGTCCAAACATCAGATAATACCGGGCGATCAGCCCCCCCATCGAGTGCGTGACGATGTCGAACTTCACCGGCTCGCGCGACCCATGGCGACGCAGTTTCTCCGCCGCCACGTACTTCCGCTTCTCCTCGATGAAACGCCCGAATCCACCGCATTCTCCGCGCACGACTTTCGCCAATCGTAGCCAAATTGGAAACAGGTATAATGTCCCGGCCCATAGTCCACGGGGATAGAACCGTGCCCTTCATCGGTGTAGCCACCCACCCCGAAGGCCTGAAGCATCGAGGAATACGCCTCGAACTTGAAGTCCAGCCCCAGAGAAACTCTCACCTTCTGAAGCGCACCATCCGCTCGCAGATCATCGTCTCCGCCGTCCATCGGAAGTGCCAGCGCTCGCAATCCCTCCGCACTCCCGAGATCGATCGAATCCCCGCCAAACTCCCCCCAGACCACCCTGCCCTGCCCATCGACCAGCCGCGAACCGAGCAAACCAGGAATGACGATCACAGGATTTCGCTCCACGTTTTCTTGGCGAGCTGCCTCACTATAGATTCCACCCAGATCCGGCGAGTGAGACTGCGAAACACACCCGGTGAGTAGCAGTAAGCCCCATAGAAATATCAAAATCCTCATACCGCTCATCATTATTCCCACCATGCTACGAAGAAAGCAAATAGCCGAAATTGTTCGTTGATCGGGAAACAGTTGGAATACCCTCCTCCTGTCGCCGCTCCCAACGAAGTTCGCCCACTCCTCTGCATTAACATCTACCTCCCTCCAATCCATGTTTTCGGCAATCAAATCATATACACATTGGCTTCACGGGAAATGGCCCGCAGGGGGAGTCGAGAAAGCTCCCGAGACGAATGACGACGGCACCTGCAACGTGACAGGAGTCCGGATCGTCGGCGATCTCACGGGCGTCCCCCTTCTGAAATTCTCAGCTGATACAGGCGCCCGGGCCGTGCAGGAGATCATTGCGGAAAGCGACTTCAAAAAGGGAGACGGAGAAACGCTCGACCTCGCCATCATCGGTGCCGGTGTCTCGGGCATGTCCGCCGCCATCGAGGCGAAGAAGGCAGGGCTCAACTTCAAGATCTTCGAGTCCGCCGAGGCTTTTTCCACCGTCCGGAATTTCCCCAGGAAAAAGCCAATCTACACCTATCCGACTGACATGGTTCCGACGGGTGACATGCGTTTTAAATCCGATGTCAAAGAGGATCTGATCGTCGAACTCGAAGAACAGCAACAGGAGCACGGCATCGAAACCACCAAGGCCGCCATCTCGAAAATCTCGCGCTCCGGCGGCAAGCTCACGCTTCACTGCAAAGACGGCGACATCACTGCCAACCGAATCATCATCGCGATCGGGCGCACGGGAAATTTCCGCAAACTCAATGTCCCGGGCGAAGGTCTGGAAAAAGTCTCCAACCGCCTCATCGACGCCTCGAAATACGACGGCAAAAAAGTCCTCGTCGTCGGTGGCGGAGACTCCGCGATGGAGGCCGCGATCTCTTTGGTCGAGGAAGGTGCGACGGTGGATCTCTCCTACCGGAAAAAGGAATTCTCCCGCCCAAAACCCGCCAACGTCGAGAAGCTCAAAGAGCATCAGGACAGCAAAAAGCTCACCCTCCACATGAGCACCAATGTGCAGGACATCAGCGAGAACGAAGTGACCATCTGCGGAGATGACAACGAGGACAAGAAGCTGCCCAACGACTACGTCTTCACCCTCATCGGGCGCGAGGCACCTCTCGATTTTTTCCGCAAATCTGGCATCCGAGTCACCGGAGATCACACACCGAAGTTCTGGCTCACCATGGTCGCCGCATTTCTGTTCTGTGTGTGGATGTATCATTGGAAAAAAGGAGGAAAGCTTCCACTCGGTGGCTACCTTCCCGCTTGGCTAAACCCGCAACCCGGCGCTCTACTCGGCGCCCTGCAAGGCTGGTGGGATACCGCAGGCACCATCGGGAACGTCGTAAAGGGAGCGGCCTCGGATCCAGGTTTCTACTACTCGCTGGCCTACTGTCTCTGCGTTCTCATCTTCGGGATCCGGCGGATCAAGCGCCGGAAAACCCCCTACGTGAAGCTGCAGACCATCGTGCTCACGGCCATCCAGTGGATCCCTCTTTTCATCCTTCCTTATTTCGTCTTCCCGTGGCTCGGGGCCAATGGCGCGTTCACCAACGGAGGCTTCGGCCAATGGTTTGGTGAAACGTTTCTCTCAAACGGACCCGGCACCGCTCCCGACCAATACTGGCGCTCCTTCGGCTTCATCCTCGCGTGGCCTCTTTTCGTCTTCAATCTCTTCACCGAGGCCCCCATGTGGGGCTGGCTCATTCTCGGTTTTATCCAGACCTTCGTCATCATCCCGCTCATTGTTTGGCGTTGGGGAAAAGGTGCCTACTGCGGATGGATCTGCTCTTGCGGTGCGCTCGCCGAAACCATGGGTGACAACCAGCGCCAGAAGATGCCCCACGGTCCTTTCTGGAACAAAATGAACATGGTCGGCCAAGTCGTCCTGCTCTTCGCCTTCATCATCCTCGCCGTGCGCATCATTGGCTGGGTCATTCCGTCGTCCGGTTTGGGCGAGCTTTTCAACTCCCTGCTCTACACCATGCCCATCGGAAACTACTCCTACCTTGTGGATCTCTGGCTCGCCGGAGTGATGGGCGTAGCGTTCTATTTCCACTTCTCCGGACGCATCTGGTGCCGCTTCGCCTGCCCGCTCGCCGCTCTCATGCACATCTATGCCCGCTTCACGCGCTTCCGCATCTTCGCGGACAAGGACAAGTGCATCTCCTGCAACGTCTGCACCACCGTCTGCCATCAGGGAATCGATGTCATGGCCTTCGCCAACAAAGGCAAGCCCATGGAAGATCCCGAGTGCGTGCGCTGCTCCGCCTGCGTCCAGTCCTGCCCCACCGGCGTCCTCAACTTCGGACGCTACGATGGAAACCAGAAACCGGTCTTCGACACCCTGCCCGCTTCCCTGATCCAGCTTGCAGAACGTAGGAAATCGAAGTAACGAAACGCGAACTTCGGTCCGCAATTCGTCTTCCACTGATCACCGATCACTCGGCACCAGTCACTTCCCCATGCTCTCCGCCATCGCCTTCGCCCTCTATCTGCTAGCCAGCATGGGCCTGCTTTTTTACGGACTGAACTGCTACGTGATGCTCGCGCTCTTCGCCCGCCGCGTGCGTGACACCCGCGCCCGCCAGCAGGAGGTCGTGAGAAATTGGGACGAAGCGCACCCACCCGGAGCGAAATCGGACCTCCCAAAAGTCACCACCCAACTCCCCCTCTACAACGAGTTCAATGTCGCCGAGCGCGCCATGCGTGCCATCGCCGCCTTCGACTACCCACCCCACCTCCATCAGATCCAGGTCCTCGATGACTCCACCGACGAGACCTGCAAGCTCGTTGATCAAGTCACCACCCAACTCCGGGAAAAGGGAATCTGGATCGATGTCGTCCGCCGGGAGAAACGCACTGGCTACAAAGCGGGCGCTCTCTCCGAAGCCATGCCGGAGGCCCACGGTGAATTCATCGCCATCTTCGACAGCGACTTCGTCCCCGCACCCGATTTCCTGAGAAAGCTCCTCCCCCACTTTGCCGACAAGCGCACCGGCCTAGTCCAAGCCCGCTGGGGCCACCTGAACCGCGAGCGCTCCTTTCTAACCCGCGCCCAGTCGGTCGGCATCGACGGCCATTTCGCCATCGAGCAAACCGCCCGCTCCGCCAATCACCTTTTTCTCAACTTCAACGGAACCGGCGGGATCTGGCGTCGCGCCACGATCGAAGACGCCGGAGGCTGGACCGCCGATACCCTGACCGAGGACCTCGATCTCTCCTACCGTGCCCAACTCCGCGGCTGGCACCTCGAATACGTGCCGGATGTCATCGTCCCTGCAGAAATCCCGGAAACCTATTCCGCCTTTAAGAGTCAGCAGTTCCGCTGGGCGAAAGGCTCCATCCAGACCGCAAAGAAACTCCTGCCATCCATCTTCTCCTCGGACCGCAGCTTGTTCGTGAAACTGCAATCCGTCTTCCACCTTTGCCACTACCTCGCGCATCCCTTGATGCTCGTCGTCGCCCTACTCGCGCTACCTGCACTGAAATTCCTCGGAGGCAGCATCCATAGCTGGTGGCTGCTCGTCTTCGCAGCCCCACTGATCGCTTCCACCCTCGGCCCCACCGTGCTCTACACCGTCAGTCAGCGCTATCTCCATCCCACCGATTGGATCCGGCGCGTCCTTCTCCTCCCCGCCCTCGTGCTGGTGGGATTCGGCATCTGCCTCTCGAACACTCGCGCCGCCGGCGAGGCCCTGCTCGGGGTGAAAAGCGGCTTCATCCGCACCCCCAAGAGCGGCGACAAAGTCACAAAAACCTACAACCCCGTCGCGAGCATGATCCCCGTCTTGGAAATCTGCGCCGCCCTCTACTGCCTCACCACCCTCGCCATCTACATCCGCAGCGGGAATCCCGGCATCGTCCCCTTCCTCGCCCTGTATGTCGCCGGCTTCTCCCTCGTCGGATTCTCCAGCCTCCGCGAACAGATCCATGCCCGAAAAGCATAATCCCAGGCCGCGCCCGTGGCCGGCTTCACCCCGCTCCATCGCCTGGTTTTTCTGCCTCGCCCTGTCCCTCGCGTCGTGCCTGTTCTGGTCCTCCCTCCCCACTCTGGATGCGTCTCCGTTTCTCCGCATCTCCCTTTTCGCCACCCTCGGTGCCTCCATGCTCGGCCTCATTTTCCTTTTCCCGGAAACAAGCTCCGGCACTGCACGCCTGCTCATTCTCCTCTCCGCCATCCTGCTACGCCTCACCCTTCTCCCCGCCCCTCTTTCCGATGACGTGAACCGCTATCTCTGGGAGGGTGAGCTCGTCCTCGCAGGAGAAAATCCCTACACCGCCCCCGCCGACCATCCCCGCTGGAGCGAGCGCCGCGATGCCATCTGGGAAGGCATGAACCACCGCGACCGACCCACCGCCTACCCGCCCGGCATCGAGTGGATCATGGCCGCCACCGCCGCCATCCATCCTTCCCTTTTCAGCTTCAAAATCCTCGCGATCGCCGGAGACCTAGCCGTCCTCCTACTCCTGTTTTCCCTGCTCCGGGAAAACACCGCGCCCTTCCGCTGGGCCGGTTTCTATGCGTTCAATCCCGCCGTCCTCATCGCCTTCGCGGCCGAGGGCCACTTCGATAGCCTGATGGTCGCAGCCATGCTCGCCGCGATCCTCGCCGCCCGCCGTAACAAAGCTTCCGCATGGCTCTGGCTCGGCATCGCCATCCAGATCAAACTCGTCTGCCTCATCCTCATCCCGCTTTTCCTCACCCGGAAAAGCCTGCGCAGTTCTTGGCTCATTCTCCCCGTCCTCATTCTCCCCGGCCTGCCCTTTCTCTCCGCACTCCCCGATTGGCTCGCAGGCGTCCGCGAGTTCGCAGGCTCTGGCAATTTCAACGCCCACCTCTTCACCTTTCTTTCCCTAACAGGTCTCGCCCCCTCCGTAGTGAAAGTCCTCTGCATCACCGCCTTCGGACTCTCCGCCACCTCCATCTACATCGCCCGCTGGCGCGGCACGGACCTCATCCACACCGCCTTCCTGATGATGGGCACCCTGCTCGTCTGCTCCCCCATCGTCCACTTCTGGTACCTCACCTGGTTGCTTCCGCTCTGCGCCCTGCGCCCCTCCTTCGCATGGACCACCATCTCCATCACCATCGCAGGATACTTCCTCGCTTGGCATACCCAGGCGACCGAGGGCTGGTGGGGCTTCCGTCATGGCATCGCCGTCTTGATCTGGCTCCCGTTCGTGCTCGCCGCCATCGCACAGAACCGCTTCGCATTTTCGAAACGCAAAGTCCCAACTCAAGCATCCAATCCCCCCACCCTCGCCCTGGTCATCCCCGTCCTCAGCCCCGACCCAAGCCTACTCCCCCTCCTGGAAAATCTCCGCCAAGAACTCGGAACCGCCCCCGAGATCCTCATCGTTGCCTCCGAGGAAACATCCCACCACCTTCCCGAAAAATCCATCACCGCCCCCAGAGGTCGCGGCAACCAGATTGCCGCCGGCATCTCCTCCACCTCCGGCGATTGGGTCCTCATCGTCCACTCAGACAGCCACCCCCGCCCCGGCTTCGCATCCGATCTGGAAAAAGCCATCTCCACCCACCCTCTCGCCTCGCTCTTCGTCTTCGGCCAGCGCTTCGACAAACAAACGCCAGGCACCCTCCTCATCGAGGTGCTCAATGAACTCCGCGTCGTCTTCGGCGGAGTCGCCTTCGGGGATCAGACCATGCTCATCCGCCGCGCCGCGTTGGACTCCGTCGGAGGTTTCCCAGCCCAACCCCTCATGGAAGACGTCGAGGTCAGCATGCGTCTCGCCACCCGGGGCGACGTAGTCTATCTCGGCAAAGAATGGACACTCTCCGCCGCGAAATGGCAGCGAAAATTCCCCACCCGATTCCGCCTAGTGCTGCGCCTCGTCGCCACCTACCAACTAGCCCGCCTACGTGGCCCCTCCCACGCCGCAGCGGTCGCCGAAAGGATGTATTCGGAATACTATCCGACAAGCAGAAGCTAGAACGCGTTTTGCGAATCTCCACGCCATCAGATGCGAGCACTTTGGAGTGCGGACGGCTTGCCTCCGCTCTGGGGCTGGAGGGCTTGCCCTCTGCGGTGCGGAGCGACTGCCACGGGATCCAAAGCCGCATGCCCCCCCATGAGGCAAGCCTCACTCGCGAAGCCGGAGGCAAGCCGTCCGCACTACAAAGTTTTCACAAATCCTAATGCGCGCCGCCATACCATCGTAGGACGAAAACACAAAAAGGGCCGCACAGATCCCTCCGTCCGGCCCCTTCTCTGCGTTCCCTATGACTTATCGGAGCTTAGCCCGGTTCTCCTGTTCCATCTTTTCCGCCGTGGTGCCTGCGCTGTCGCTCGGCTCCACATCGACGGCATCTTTCAGCTTCTCATACTGCTTCTCGACACCCTCCACGACGCCCTCCGCAGCAGCCTCGACATTGTCCGCCGCCTGCTCGACCACCGTCTTCGGCTCATCCATTTCCTTCTGCTTCCTCGCAGTCGGCTTTTTCGGAGCAGCGTTGTCAGAGGTTTTCTCTCCCTCCTTCATCTTCTTCCCTCGTTTCAACTTCATCTCCGGCACTCCATCTTTGGAAATTCCGATCACTCCCGCCGCAATGCGATCGCCCGCATTCCCGGTTGGCTGGCCACCGTCGTCTGCTTTCGCATGAATGATCACCGCGCGTCCGAGAATCCCCATCTTCCCGCTGTCCAACCTAAGGTTGTCCACCGTGATATCGAGCGAGGCATTCCCCGACTCATCCGCGCTCAGGTTCCCCAAGTCACCTGAATGCCGCATCTCCTTGTCCGGGAGCGCGTGGTCATGACCGCCCGGGTTGAAGTGCCCACCCGCGCTGGTCCCGTCTGCCGCTCCGAGATCGCCAAATTCATGCACGTGAAATCCATGCTTCGTGTTCGGCTCGAAGCCGCCGACCTTCGCCGTCACATGCACGCCCTCCGGCACCTTCTCGAAGACGACCGTCCCGCTGATCTCGTTGTCGCCGAGTCCATGGACCACGGCAACGAGCTTCGTGAACTTCATCCCACCAGGGCGCATCTCCTTATGGGACATTTCCTTGTGAGGCATCTTCTCTGCGTCCTGGGCCATGAGCGGATTGGCGGCCAGAGCGGCAATCCCAAGAGAAGCGAATAGTGATTGTTGTGTGAATCTTTTCATAACGCCCTTGAATTCGCACACCCCATACCAAAGGGGAAAACCCCGCCGCTGCTTGCTTTCAGGCAATCACCCCCGCCGCCCACTCTTGCATCCCGCAAAGTCAGTCTTTCATTCTGCGGTCATCCGCACCGCCTTGAGTCCGAGAAATAAGGGAAACTCCTCCGCCGCCCGATGCTCCGCCTTGCTGAACGGCCCGCTCTGCGATCTGCGGTGGGAAAAAAGCTCTGCGCACCCCGTCACCCCCAACCCCGCCGCACCCATCGAGCTGATCACCTCCGCCAGTGGCCTATGATAAAACGTCGTGCTCTCGTCCGTGCCCAGACCCGGCCTCGTCTGTATCCCGATCTCCAGCGCCTTCCCATACTTGTCCAGCCTCCGGAACTGAATCTTCTGGTCCCCATCCCAGCCCCAATGGCTTTCCCTCGGAATGCGAAAACATGGATGCATCATCACGATCACCACCCTGCCACCCGGCTTCAGTGCCGCCGAAATATTTCGCATCAAGCCCTCCGCATCCGGCACGTCGTGCACCGCCATCACACACGCCGCCGCGTCAAATCCACTATCCGCCCAGTCACCCGGAGCACACGCATCCGCGCGGAGAAATTTTGCCTTCCGCTCTGCCGCATAGCGCTCCTTCGCCGCAGCGATCAGCTTCCCGCTCGCATCCACGCCCACCACCTTACTCGCCTTCGCCGCAAGCAAATGCCTCACCAGCACCCCTTGCCCACAGCACACATCCAGCACCCGCTCCCCCGGAGAAATTGCCAGTGAATCCATCACCGCAGGCAGGATCACATTGCGATGGTAATCCGAGCCATCCGCCCCCACCAGCTTGTCATACCACCCGGCAACCCCGTCCCAGCCCTTTTCCTCCGCCTTTCCGCCGGATTTTCGGAAATTTCCTTGAGGTCCTCCCCCTCCCTTCCGTGGTACAAATTTTCCTCCTTGTTTCCCTGTCCGTCGCGGCCCTTCCATACCCTAGCCTATCGCTGAACCTCCCACGCCTGACCACACAAAAGTCGCGCCGGGATTCTCGTGATCCTGCCAAGTTCTCCGCAAACCACAAGAATCCCCCCAGACTCCTTGCCACCGACCCGCCACCATGGCTTTGCATTTTTATGGCTTGGTCACCTTTAGAAATATGGATCGCCAAAAGCCTTTCTCTCGCTCGCCAATAATTTTTCCAGACGAACTCGTTCCTTGGCGTGATCCGGGGAATCGGCAAGATTCGCGACGCCATGCTCAGGTAAGAGTTCGAAGGGATTCTCTTTCAGATCGAACATTTGTGTGACCTTTTTTCCCTTACCCACATCGTATGTGACCAGTTTGTAATGCCCGTCGGTAATGGCACGGATGCCCGGTTTCGCACCCCCGGCGTACAGACCATAGATGCTGTCCCGATGGGTAACGGATTTTCCTTCAAGCACCGGGCGGAAGCTCTTTCCATCGGTTTTTCCTATGGTTTCGGGGAGTTCCAATCCAGCGAAGTCGCACAGGGTTGGAAACGTGTCGTGCAAATATACGAGAGCGTCGCTTTGTGTCCCCGCAGAGATCCCTGGCCCCCGCACAATGTATGGGACTTTCCATGAGTGCTCGTAAAGGTTCTGTTTCCCCATGAGGCCGTGCCTCCCTACCGCGATACCGTGGTCGGATGTGAAAATGACATAGGTGTTTGCCAAAACGCTATCCGAAGGGTCGCCGTCGCCATCCGGATCCTCCAGCCTTGCAAGCACTCGCCCGACCTGGGTATCGATCCAATCCGTGCATGCGATGTTCCTACCGATTTCATTCCGGACAACCGCCTCCGTCCGGAACTTCATGACCCCCGGAACCTGCATCTCGTCCCGGACATCCAGATGGGTGTTGTCGAAGGGATGCGCGGGGAAAGTATCAGGGGTGCATGGAAGGAAACTCGCAGGCAGAGGGGGCGCAGCCGGATTCAGAACGATCCCTTCAGGCCGTTGCGGGTTCTCACAACCATACCGGTCTAGCAACTCGGGACGGGCGGAGCGCTCATCATGGGGATGGGAAAACCCCAGATACATGAGGAACGGCTTTCCTTCATTACGGTTCTTCGCCTGCCAGTCGTCGATGAATTCAAGCGCGCGGTCGCCATGCCATTCGCTGCCACTCCCGTCCTTGTTGCCGCGCTTCGTCGCATCCCGGACTACTTGGAACTCCTTGTTGGCCATGGGGAAACTGTTGCCTTCCTTGCATGTGCGGTAGGTCGCATACGGCAGTGCGGGCTTTCCAATTCTATTCCCACGGTTGAAAACACCCGGTAAAGTCTCGGCAGCCGTCACCCCCTCCGCCCTCCGCCAAGTCCCTTTTCCGGTCATGATCGAAGTCCGGGAAGCCACACATACAGCCCCGACATCGGAACCCATGATCCTCACTTGATGGAAAAGCATGCCCTCCTTCGCGAGGCGGTCTATGTTCGGTGTTTCCACTCGATAGGTGTTACCGTCCTTACCCTGTTCCACCGGCTCGGATTGGCGGTAGGCATTGACCGAATACGTATCCAGGTCATCGGCGATGATGAAAAGGAAGTTCGGAGGTGGAGCAGCGATTGCCTGGGCCGTTGCGACGATGGCCGCGAAAAATGGAAACATCCCTATTTTCATCCGGGTTGTTCGGTGTGATTTCATATGGCCGGAGAAAAAACAACCGGTTCCCCATTGCTGGAGATCCGGTTGCCAGATCTGGGTTGAACCGGTAGCTTTCTACCTGCGCCTGCGGAGCATTGCGAGGCATCCAAGTGCCCCCAGCATCACGGAAGAGACTTCAGGAATCGCCCGAATCTGAAGCGCGTTGATGTGTGCCTGCCCGAAGCTGTTTGCGGTGGCAAGGAGGTCTTGTGTGGTTCCGATGGCAGTAAAGGTTCCGACAGCGTACTGGTCGTTCAGATTGACGTTGTTTCCGTTTCCGTCGCCGAAAGTCATTACACGGGAATTAAATCCACTGCGGTCATCGGCATACCAGACTTGTATCAAATACTGCTGCCCGTTTGTCAGGGCAGGAATCGCGGCAAACGGCCCGGAGCCGCTTCCGAGGCTTAAGGTGACTGATGGGCCACCCAAACCGTTATTCGCGAAACTAAGCAGGGTATTGTAGGCCGCGTCCCCCACTGGTGATGGCGACCAAAGGTCAAGTCCCCCACCGTCTCCAGCTGCAGCAGTATTGAATTGAACGCCATTGACGGTCTCGGCTGTTCCGTTCCCGGAGTTTGAGCCTTCCCCATCGATCGCATAATGGAGGGTTCCCGTCGTCAGGACATCGGACGAGTTACCCGTCCCGGTAGTGATTGCGGTTGCCGCTCCCCATGTGATCACGGCGGCGTGTGCCATGGAGGATGCTGTGATGATTGCAAGAGCGGTTGCGGTGGCTGTCAGTTTTTTCATGATTTGGTATTGGTTCGTCAGGGTTTCTTACAGGGAAAACGTGATGGGTCGCTGGTTGATACCGGAAACCCCGCTCCGGTTACGGAATTTTTTCAGAAACCCGATATTTCAGAGTTTCCCGTTCCCGTAGATTTCCCGGATTTCGGAATCGCCGAGCGCACGGTCGAACACCATTACCTCGTCGATGGTTCCCTTGAAATCCCGGTTGTCCCGGAAAACGGGCTTTGCCCAGGAGCCGATCCTGCTCTCGCCGGCGCAAGGAGGACGCGTGCGAGCTGTGACGAACTGGAAGAAACATCGTTAGGACTCCACGTTAGACTGAGCCTTTGCCCGTCACAAAAAACCGCAGGAGCCTTCGAAATACCTTCCCACACCACCGCAACAAGCTGCCACTGCCCGGGGACGACAACCCCGTTCTCACTTTCGTAGCCCCATCCCCGCTCGCTACCGGCCTTCAACGCCCCGTTGCGGGTGATCTGAAAGTGGGTGTCGCCCTCCTCCCAGCCATCGGAATTGAAAAGCGCGGAAAGTGCGGTATCGAGGTGATCCACCCGTATCCACATGGCGATGGTAAAACTCTTGAGCGCATCGTAGCGCGGAACCGTTAGCGCCACCGAAGTCGCCGGGTTTCTCAAACCGAAGCGCTCCGGATCCCGCAAGCCTCCCTGAAACCGCTTGTACGCCTTCAATCACCCCGTTTGAGGAAGCTGGCGCACCTTTGATCCCATTCCGAAGCAGACCATCGGACAAATCGGAGAACCCGTAGTAAATCAAAAGGTCATCCCGGCTCTTCATTTTCATTTTCGCAGCCTCGATTCTCAATCGGTCGAGATCGCTCGGTTCCTTGAATTTCGAGTAGTCCGCATCGCCAATGTTCAGTTCAGGGGCGGCAGGACTCCAGGATGCGGCTTTCCCGGCTGTCAGCGCAACAACCTCCACCCCCGTGCCGGAAAGCTCGACGGATCCCTGCAAGACATGGACATCCGTCTCACCGGCGGCATTGACCTCGACTCCGAACTCGGTACCCACATCGACGATCTCCCTTCCACCCGGGGTTGATATTTTGAAGCCGTGCGCTTCGAGAGGACAGAACGCCCAGACATTTCCGCGTGTGACCGTGACGGAGGCCTCGTCGATGATTTCGAACTCCACCGGAGCCTCCAGAACCAGTTGCGCCCCGTTGCTAAAATCAATGCGCGCAATTCCCTCTGCCAACCGGTATTTCCCGTTCCCAAGTGAATCACCGACGGCTCCGGCTTCCCCTTGCAACCCGGAACCGACCTGAGAGACCAGAACGGCTACGCCGGGCTGCTGTTTCACATCCGCCACCGGAGCCTTCCCCCCGGAATCCGGAAGAGCAAATACGGCGAGGAAGACGAAAAGAGCCGCCAGCCCCAGACCGGCGGCAAAGGCAATGACAGCCGGCGTTTTCCAAAATGGAACCGGCCGAAGCGTTGGTTCGGAACGGGCGTCCTCCATTCCACCCGTCTGGAGAAGGCAATCCAACTGAAGGCCGAGCAAAAACATGCGCCGCGCCTCCCTGCTTTTGGCAAGCAGTTCCCGCAACTCCCCCACATCGGCTGCCGTGGCACAACCCTCCCGGATATCCAGCATGACCCTTTCTATAAATCCGCTCTCCTCGGAGCCAAGTGCCGTTGCGCTCATAGGTAATTCGGGGTTTGTTGTTCAATGCAGGCCTGCAACACGCGCCTCACCCGGAATAAGGCCTGCTTCACCGCGTTCGGGCTGATCGCAAGCACTTCCGCAGCCTTTTCCAAACTCAAGCCCTCACGGTAATGGAGATCCAGCAGCTTGCGGCTCTTGGCAGGAAGTTTCTCCCTACATTCACGGAGGGCGCGGCGCCTTGCCTCGTATTCCATGCCGATCTCCTCGGGATCTTCCGCGAAAACTTCCATCAACTCCGGGGTCAGCACGTCAATCGGTTCACGCTTCCTGTCCCGGATGAATGCCAGCACCTGGAATCTCGCGACCGTGAACGCCCATGCCTTGAAATTCGTTCCCGCCTTGAAATCCTCGCGCTTTTTCCAAAGCACGATGTTCGTCTCCTGCAGCACATCCCAGGACGAGGCATTGTTCCCGACCAGGGAATAAACGTACGCAAACAGCCCCTGCTGGTTCTCAGTGATCTGTTGGGCGAATTCCGTTTGTTCCACGTGTCGTGTGTTGTTGCTCGCAAGCTAATACCGGATTCGGCCTTGCGGTTACAAAGTCTTTTCGTTGCCAGCATTTGATGCATATCCCCATTTCCCGGCGGCGGTGGAATCACGAGAACCAGATTAGCTCAATGTGCGCCGCGAAATACTTCCCTTTGCCACATCGGCAACAGCGGAGCATAGTGGTTGGTGCACGGATTTAGAACCGACCGTATTTTCAACCGTTGCCTTGGCTTAAATTTTTGGGCTACAAGTTTTCTATGACTGATGGAAAAACCCCAACCGTCCGGAAAATCGCGGAACTGACGGGTGTACATTTTACAACCGTCTCCAAAATCCTGCGAGGAAAGTCACGCGCGGCGGAAGCGACCCGCAGGAAAGTCCTGGATATGGCGGAGCATCTTGGCTACCGCCCAAGCCCCATGGCATCCGCATGGATGGCGCAACGGCGCGCCGCGAATCCATCGCGGGCCGAGGCGAATTTCGGGTTCGTCTTCCCTTCGGAAAATGAAATGTCCAATCCTTACAACCAGGAACTGCGCCGGACGCTCCAAGCCCGGACGGAGGCTCATGGCTACGCAGCGAACGAGTTCATGCTGGAAGATTACAAAACGCGCGAAGCGCTGGCACACGTGTTGAACGCGAGGGGAATCAAGGGCGTGGTTTGGTCCGGAATCGTGTTGCGCGAAGGGTTGTCCGTCGGATTCGGAGATTGCTCGATGTGCAGCTTCGGAGGAGCAATCGAGGGCATCGCCACGGTGCGGACCAATGCCTTTGAAGGGATGCGCGTTGCGCTTGCACGCCTCAGTGAAAAAGGATTTCTACGCCCAGTGATGGCTCTGGTCCGGCGCCCGACGGATTGGAATCTTGTTCGTTATGAGGCAGCCTTCCGCCTTGCTTACCAGCGCCGGATGTTTCGGGGCGCGGCTCCTGTGATTCTGATAGATCCTGACGAACGTTCAGCCTTGGAAGAGAAGGTCATGGCGGTACGCGGGGCGGACTCCGTCATTACCAATGTGGACCAGTCGTTCGAGAATCTTCCCACGGCGCTGCTCGACGCGCGGCCTGGCTCCCACATGGGCATTGACCAGCGAAGGAACCTCATGGCGGAAATTGCGGTCGATCATGTGGCCAATGCCCTGATTTCTCCACGGATGCAGGAGGTCCGCAAATTTACGGATATATCCGTGAACCCTCTTTGGGTGGAAGCCTTGTAAGTCACCCACAAGGGCTACGTGTAGCTCTTTCAGAGAGTTGTAGAGAAACGGGTGAGATAACAATTTTTTCCGTTATGAAAATCAACCCACTACTAATAGCCATCGCCGCAGCTTCCACAACTTCGCTGCACGCCGCTTCCATCGCGATCAATTCAACCAACTTCGCGGTCACCAACACCACTTCCCCACCCGCTGTCTCCAACTCCTATACAGCGTTTAGTTCCAGCAATGGTCATGTAGGTTTGCAATACATCGGCGGCACGGACTTCCTCAACTCGGATCAACGCTTCACGCTGACCTTCGACTATACGGGTGGTGCGAAACCAGTCGGCGGCGTAGCCTTCTGGTTCGGAACCGCCAGCGACGCGAATTGGGTCTTCGTGAATGAGGAGTCGGGAACCGTCTCGACTCCCGCCAATGATAACCTGCGTAATTTCAGCAACCGCAATCTCCAGACCCATGGCGGATCCGGCACCATCACCAGCGATTCGATATTAAACGGAGATATGGTTTCAGACACGACATACACGTTGACTCTCGACCGGGTTCTTACATCACCAAGTAATTATCAACTGCAGAACATCCAGGTGCGCAACCCGTCTAGCACCGTGATCGGCAGCTTACCTGGTATCAATGTGGGCACGGATACGAATTGGGGAGTGACCATCTTCTCGACTGTTGCTGTGCCTGCCAGTGGAACAACGGCAACTACTACGACCATAAGTAGCCTCGACGTGAGCGTCATCCCCGAGCCGAGTTCCACCGCCCTGCTGGGAGTCAGCCTATTCACCCTTTTGCTCGCCGCCCGCCGCCGCGCGGTTCGCTGAGGCTAGTTCCGCTTCCCATATACCAATTGAATTCAAAAGAGGATAGGGGGAGGTGACAGCCTTCCCCTTCTTCGTGTCCCGCCGCGTCATGCCTGCATACCCCGATATCCCACGTCTTGTCGCCGGATTCCTGCTCCTCGCAATCACTCCGGCGTCCGCAGCCGTCATTGAGGAGACGGCCGACATTCTCATCGTAGGCGGAACCGAGTCCGGTTGCGCCGCAGCCGTTCAGGCAGCGCGGATGGGAGCGCAGCGCGTCGTGCTCGTAAACGATATCGAGTGGCTCGGCGGACAATTCTCTGCGGAGGGCCTGGGTGCCATCGACGAGAACCGTGCAGGAAACTACAATGGCACCGTCCCGTTTCCGCGCAGTGGGGTGTTCCTGGAAATCCACGACCGCCTTCGTGCCGTCAATGCGGCAAAATTCAATGGAGTGGAAAATCCCGGCAACACTCTGGTTAACATCACCGCGCTCCCATCGGACAGCGAGATGGTCTTCCGCGAACTTCTCTCAATCTATGAGCAAGCTGGCACCATAGTCCGCTTTTCAAACTACGTCCCGGTATCGGCGGTCAAAAATCCCGCAGGCACGAAGCTCCTGGGGATGGCCTTCGATCCTGCTTCCGGCGCGGGGGAAAGCCTCGTCGTCACCGCGCCCGTCACCATCGACGCGTCGGACTGGGGCGAAGTCGTAAAGCTGTCAGGGGCGGCTTATGAATTCGGTCCGGATCCCAAGTCGAAATATGGTGAGGCACTGGCCTCGACGTCGGCTCTCCCGGCGACGGATATGAACCCCATCACCTACTGCATGATTCTTGAACAACAGGCGGAGGAAGCTCTGATTGCGAAGCCTCAGGGCTACCTCGCCAGGGATTTCACGGTCGGCGACTGGAGTTATATCCGGGCCGAATTCGCTTATACCTCGCGCCGCCTGGTCGATTCCGTTGGTTATCCGCAAATCACCTCTTCGAAGGATGTCGTCCTGATCAACGACCCTCATATAGATTATCCGCTCGACACGCTTCCTCCGAATGTGGTCACCGCCCTCGAAGCGAATGAAACGGGTTCTTCAACGAAGAATATCGTCGAGATGACAAGGGCACAGCGCCAGATCATTTTCGATGACGCGAAGCTGCGCTCCCTACGCTACTTCCACTTCCTCCAGCAGGTCACCTCCACCAGCACCTACAACTTCAGGAAAATGGCGCTGAGTGACATGTTCGGAACCGCCGACAATCTGCCTCTAAAACCCTACATCCGCGAAAGTCTCAGGCTGAAAGCCGATTACATGACCCGCCAGCAGGACACCGCGAGCCATATCGGAGAGCGGAACTACGCCCGGATGATGTTCCACGACACCATCGCATGCTTCGAGTTCGAATACGACTACCACCCAACCGCACGCTCATTCCATACCGGACCGAGCGATGGCACCTGGCACGCCACATTCCGTGGCAAGCGCGGCTTTGGCAACGGAGGGTCGGGTCGCGCGACTTTCCCTCTCCGCAGTCTCGTTCCCGAAAGCATCGACGGCCTGGTCGTCGCGCAGAAAAACCTCGGCTACTCCAGCATCGTCAGCTCCGCCCTGCGCCTGCACGACCAAAGCATCGCCATCGGCCAGGCAGCGGCGGCGGCGGCGGTTGTTGCCAAGAACCACGCGGTGGAAGTCCGCGAAATTCCCTGGTCATCCAGCCTGATGTCGGAAGTCTGGAATGGATTGCTCGTCCCCGGTGACGGGGCACCTCCGCTCATCCTCTGGCCGTTCTCCGATGTGGACTCGTCCCATCCCGCATTCGTCGCGGTCAACCAGCTTGCAGTGCGCAAACTTCTCGGTAGCGCGCCAGCGGTGCTGGATTTCCAACCGAATTCGGCACCTTCACAAGCTTGGTTGGATTCGCTTCTGACGATCGCGAGGGAACGTGGCTACTCCCCCCCGGCGGAAATTTTCAACCCATTACCCGCCACCCGTGGAGCCGCGGCGATCAAACTCTGGGACGCACTTTCCACACAACCGGAACCCGCCTGGGCACGCCTCAGCCCCGAGGACGCGGATCTCGACAGCATCCCGGATTCGAACGATCCCCTGCCTTTCAGCAGTGCCTCAACAAGCTGGTCGGTCCCAACCCCCACCGACGGCCTCCCGGATCTTGCCTCCCTCAGTGAGTCGTCCTGGAAAGGGATCAACTTCACAACCACGGGCGGAGCCGCAGTCCCCGGCTTCACCAAAGACACAGGCGAGATTCACACGCCCGCACGCGGCTACGGATGGCTGGCTGATCTTTCCGTAAACACCAGGCAGCGCAACATTTACAACGAAACGCTACGGGACACATTCGTCTTCACAAGGCAGCAGGATACCTGGCAGGCGGATGTCGAGAACGGATGGTACCGGGTTAGACTTGCCGTTGGAGACCCGGGATTCGATCAAGGTCCGCAATTCGTTTCGATCGAGGGTGTCGAAACAATATCCGGGGAGAACACAATCGCAGGCTCCTACACGGAAGCCGATCAAATCGTGAAAGTTACCGACGGCAACCTGACGGTTGTCATCGGAAAAGCCAACACCGCCAACCCGCCGCAGAATACCACGATCAACTGGCTCCTCTATGCCGATCTGTCGCAATCCGATACCGATCTCGATTCCCTCAATGACGCTTGGGAGCTGGACAATACCGGGGGGCTGGGGTCTTTGGGGGATGGCGATTTTGATCAGGACGGTTCTGATGATCGTAGCGAGTTCGCCTTCCGAACCGATCCGGCCGACCCCAGCGACCTCCTGACGCTCCGCCTGAGCCAAGTCGATGACACTGACATCTGGCTCACATGGTTCGGGCGCACAGGCGTGAGTTACCAGGTGAGCTGGTCTCCGGATCTGTTGCCACCTTGGAAAAACCTGCCAACGGTATATCCGGGTGCGGACGCTGGAATTGATGCCGCGATTCCGAGAACATCGCTCGTTCCCGATCCAGAAAAATCCGCTTTTTTCAGACTGATCACGCCATTCAGCCCTCGGGAGTGACTGGGCATATTCATTATGATTTCTGTGCAATGAAAAGAGCAAGGCAGCCCGTTCGTCTCCTCCAGGACAGCCCAAGGTATGGGCTCACGGTTACAGAGTCTTTTCCCGGTCACCACTTAATCCGTAACCGTGCGGAATAATCCGGTATATCCCATGTAATCTCATGCAGATGAAAGACCCTACGATCAAGAGACGTGAACGCGCGCTCACGAACTGCCAGCCCCAAGGCTTCGCACTAGTCGTCACTCTCACCCTGATGATCCTGCTGACCATCCTTGCCCTGGGCCTCCTTTCCCTGTCTGCCGTCACACTCCGCACTTCCGCTTCCGGCAACGCGATGGCGGACGCCCGCCAGAATGCCAGGCTCTCGCTGATGCTGGCCATAGGAAAACTCCAGTCCCTGGCAGGGCAGGACACCCGAGTCACTGCCAACGCCTCCCTGCTCTCGGCAAACAACGTCCCGCTCACCGGCGTATGGCGTAGCTGGGAAGGTAGCGACAGGGACGCCTCCGGAAAACCCAAGGCACCGGATTATACCACAAAATCCCAGCCTGCCGACCCTTCCGCTCCACCCCAGCCGAACCCCTCCGGAAGGTTTCTTGGGTGGCTTGCCTCGACCAATGATTCCAACACTCCCGATACCACAAATTTTACCGGTGCCTCGTCCACTGCCACTTCCGATTCGGTTCCACTTCTCGCCAGCGGAGGTGTCTCGGATCCCGCTGAAGAAATCCATTTGATCCCTACCAGGCTGCCGGATGCGGACGGGGCCATCGCATGGTTCGCCAGCGGAGAAAACTCCAAAGCGATGGTGAACAAAGATCCCGGGGAAAAGCCCGCCACTCCGGTTGAGTGGATCAGCCGGAATCGATCTAACGGTCGCCCGGATCCGGCCACCTTCGGTCTGGAGAAAGTGGCCTCGGCCGCTATCATCCCGGGCACGGCGAGCCTGGCCTTGGTGGATACCGCTGCTGACAAGGGAAAATTCCATGATCTCACCGGCTACGCCACGGGACTTTTGACAAACACCGCGACGGGCGGCTGGAAAAAGGATCTCTCCCTGCTTTCCGAAGGCTTTTCATCCCTCCCCGCCGATGGCCTGCCGCTCTTCACGGCGAAACCCGGCCAGGTGATCGAATACGCGAAGGCACAGCCATCCTCTCACCCGCCAAAAGCCTTGCTATACCCGTGGGCGAACTACCGCGCCGATCCTTCACGCCCGGCCTGGGCGCAGGTGCCGCCCATCTGCTCATGGAGCGCGCTCGCCGATTTCGCGACCCAGTGGAACAGCCTCTCAACCAGTGCCGCCTCGCGAACCTCCATGCCCGCCGCCGTTTCCGACTACGGCTCCTCCGGGAACCGCTTCCAGTGGCAGGAGCGTGTCCGGCGCTCCCCCCAGCTCGCCCGCATCCACTGGATCTACTCCCTGTGCTCCACCAAATCCGAGCAATCCAACGATCCGGGCAATCCCGACAAGTGGGGGAAATACCGCCCCGCGCTCATGGTCACCCCTGTCGTCACCCTCTGGAATCCCTACAACATCGAGTTGACAGTCAGCAGCTTCCGCATCACCCTCCAGGAAACCTCCCCCATCCAGTTCACCTTCAAAGTCGGAGCCAATACATACCGCCCCAGCTCGCTCTCGGAAATCACCAGCGCCGGCAGCGGCTACTTCCGTTTCGACCTCAAAATCAACCAGTCCGTCACCCTCGCGCCGGGAGCCAGCCGCATTTTCGGGCTGAACGACAACAAACCGCAGGACAACTCAAAAGCCAACAACATCGTCCTCACCCCCGGCTACAAGCCCAACGGCGGTTTCCTTTTTTACGGACTGGACAAGGGCACCAAAATCTACGCGGAAGCCGGGGATACCTTTTCTGTGGAAAAAACAACCTATGATGCCACCACCCGCGAGGGTGGCATCGAGACCTTCAGGAACGGCTTCGGTATCATCTACGACGTCGTCATCAACGGATCGAACAAGGCCGCCCACCGCATGGCGTATGATGCCACGGAAATGGGAGGTCCGTCCGTCATGTCCGACCTCTACCCGCCACTGACCGATGCCGTTTCCGCCAGCGTCTCTTCCGTGGAGGGAGTCCGGAACCGCCCCTTCGCCAGCGCGATTTTCGCATACCGCATGGCCAGCCCCGCTTCCAACGATCCGAGGCACAATCACCTTGCCTCCAAGGGAATGCTGCAAACCAATCCTTTGGCCTTCTACACGGAAATTGGCTTCGGCGACAGCTCTACCGCGATCACCTCCATGGCCGGAACTGGCGTTTACCATCCGATAAACGCCCCGTATGACTTCGCATTCCAAGACGTGAACGGCTGGAATGATACCCTGTCCATCCCCCAGTTCGAAACGGGGACAAACAGCAGCTACATCGTCTCCGGCCTCACCGCCGGCGATGGGCTTACACGCTGTATCGTCGCGGAAATTCCCACCCGCCCACTCCAAAGCCTTGGAGAGCTCCAGCACTTCGACGCCCGCAACAACAACCCCATCACCCCCTTCCAGTTCAACCTCATCGGCAACGGCTCCGCAAACCCCATCTTCGCGCCCGACCAGCTCTACGTCACCACCTCCAAAAACGACGGCATGTGCAACGACGACGGTTACCTGCTCAACCACATGCTCTTCGACGACTGGTTCTTTTCCTCCATCTCCGCCGAACTCCAGGACTACGGGAAATCCGTGAAACGATCCGCCGAGAAAGTCTATGAAGACCACCTGCGCTCGGAAAAACGACTGCCCAACCGTTTTTACATTCCCTCGCCGGATGCCGCTGGCAAATCCGTCACGGACTCCGTGGCTGACGTTTTCAAAAACGGAAAAGATGCCACGACAGGCATGTTCCCCTACCAGACGGTCGCTTCCAAACTGGAGGTATCCGGCATGTTCAATATCAATTCCGTCTCCGTGGACGCATGGAAAGCCCTGCTCCGCCAGGGCCGGGATTCGGAGGTTCCGTATTATTCCGCAAACGGCGCGATCCAAGCGGGAGAGGCCGCGTCCTTCCCCTACCCGCGCACTTCCGTCGCAGGTGACCGAGCCACCGACACCACCTCGCCAATCTCAAACCCCCTCTTCCCGGACGCTGCCGAATACGCCGGCCACCGCGTCCTCACGGAAAAGCAGATCGATGCCCTCGCGGAGGAAATCGTCTCGGAAATCAGGAAACGCGGCCCCTTCCTTTCACTCTCGGAATTTGTCAACCGCCGGGTTTCCACCGACAAGGATCTTGCCATCGCAGGAACCATTCAAAAGGCGCTCGACAACCTCGCCGCCCGTGGCAGTTCTCCGGAAAACCCTTTTGAAAAACTCCAGTCACATGCCACAGAAATCACCTCCCTCCCACCGGGCAACACCCATGATTACAAATTTCCCGAAGCAGCGCTAGGCTCCTCCGCCTTCGGAGTCCCCGGCTGGATACGCCAGGCGGACATCCTCACCCCGCTCGCCCCTGTCATCTCCGCGCGCGACGACACCTTCACCATCCGCGCCTACGGCGATTCCCGCGATGCGAAAAACCCCTCCCGCATCCTCGCAAAAGCATGGTGCGAAGCCACCGTCTCTCGCACCGCCGCCTACGTGGACAGCACCGACCCCGCCGCAATCAACCCGCACTCGCCGGAAATGAAATCCGCTGCCAACAAAAGGTACGGGCGCAGGTTCGGAATCGTATCCTTCAAATGGCTTCACCCCGATGAAGTCTGAAACACAACCGTGAATAATCCCTTGAAACTCATCCCCTTGGTTCTCGCCTTGTGCAGCCTACCAGCGGCAGCGGGACGCATCGCCCTCACCATCTTTCTCGATAGCCCCGCCGGAGCAACGGAGTCCGCCGTCCTTTTTTCTGAAAAAGGCCTCGTGGACATCACCCTTCCAAAGCGCAATCTCTCACAGGAGTTCGATCTGCCCGGAGGCGACCTCCTGCTGGCCGCTCTGCCGTCCCGGCTGAAGGAGGGCGAACCGCTCCCGAAGGGCGCTCCCACCGTCCTGATTCCCGAATCATGGAACCGGTGCATCCTGCTGTTTTTTCCCGATCCCTCCAACGACACCTTCCCTGTCAGAATCATCCCGGTCAACGCGTCCCAAGCCGTTTTCCCCCTGGGAAAAACCCTCGTCTTCAACCTCTCCGATGCGCGGCTCATCGCCAGCTTCGGAGGTCAAAAAGTCAGCATCCCTTCCTCGGAACAGGGAATCATCGAGGCACCGATCCAGGAGTTCGGCTCCTATCCCGTCGCCATCGACTTCCTGCCGGAAAATTCCGAAACCCCCGTCGCCGTCTGTCGTACCACCTGGCAGCACGATCCGGAGTCCCGCCAGATCCTATTCGTGATCCCCGGCGGAAAAGTCCCTCGGATATGGGGTGTGATGGATAGACCAGAAAACGTGGAAGAGTAAAGTTCCGCTAACCATTTTCCCCTCGCTCTACGGAATCGCGGACATACCATCCGCTGCATGACCAAAACCCTCATCCCCGCGCTCGCCCTCCTCGGCGGCCTGCTCGCCCCCCTCACCGCCGCCCCGCACAAGCTGCTGTTCTTCACGAAATCCAGCGGCTTCGAGCACGACGTCATTTCCTGGAAAAAGGGCAAACCCAGCCACGCGGAGAAAGTCCTCCTCAAGCTCGGCGGCGGCGAGAAATGGGAGTTCGAGTTCTCCAAGGACGGCTCCAAGTTCACCCCGGAATATCTCGCCCAGTTCGATACCATCATCTTTTACACCACCGGCGATCTCACGAAACCCGGCAACGACAAGCAGCCGCCCATGACCGACGCGGGCAAACAGGCCATCTTCGACTACGTCAAAAGCGGCAAAGGCTTCATCGGCCTGCACTCCGCCAGCGACACCTTCCACACCGCCAACGAATCGAAAAAAGGCCCCGACCGCTACGAGAACCACGGCGAAGACGCCGATCCCTACATCTGTTTCCTCGGCGGCGAGTTCATTATCCACGGCGCCCAGCAGGAGGCCACGAACAAGGTCATCAACAACAAGTTTCCCGGCTTCGAGACCGCAGGCGACAGTTTCACCATGAAGGAGGAATGGTATTCGCTAAAAGACTTTCGCGAGGATCTCCACTGCCTCACCGTCATCGACTCCCCCGCCATGAAAGGCCCGATGTATGACCGCCCCGCTTACCCCACCACATGGGCACGCGCTGAAGGAAAAGGCCGCGTCTACTACTCCGCCCTCGGCCACCGTGATGATGTTTGGACCAACGAAACTTTCCAGAACATGCTCGTCGGAGCCATCCGCTGGACCACCGGCGAGGTCGATGCCGAGATCCCAGCCAACATCTCCCAAGTCGCCCCCGGTGCCATGACAAATCCCAAGTTCCCCGGGAAAGGCAAGAAGTAGCCGCCGGGAGAAATCCACCTCCAACCGATGTTCCATGTTGGAAGTTCCCGGCCGGGCGTTCAAGCTACCCGCATGACCACCCCACGCATCCTCGACGGTAAAGCCGTCGCCGCCTCCGTCATCGATGAATGCCGCGCTGAGACCGCCGCTCTAAAAGAAAAAGGATTTACCCCCGGCCTCGCCGTCGTCCTCGTGGGTGATGATCCCGCCTCCGCCGTCTACGTCGGTTCCAAGACCCGCACCTGCGCCGATCTCGGCTTCCACTCGCCCAAGATCGTCCTCCCCGGAGAAACCACCCAGGAAGAGCTGCTCAAAGTCGTCTCCGACCTCAATGCCGACCCCGCCGTGCACGGCATACTCGTCCAGTTTCCCCTGCCGAAACACCTCGATGAATCCGAAGTCATCCGCGCCATCGATCCACGCAAAGACGTCGATGGCCTGCACCCCGAGAACGTCGCCAAACTCGTGCTCGGCGATCCCACCGGCTTCGTCTCCTGCACCCCCGCCGGCTGCATGAAACTCCTCGAAGTCTCCGGAGCACAAGTCAGCGGAGCAGAAGCCGTCGTCATCGGCCGCTCCATGCTCGTCGGGAAACCCGTCGCCATGTTGCTGCTCGCGCAGAACGCCACCGTCACCATCGCTCACTCCCGGACAAAAGATCTCGCCGCCGTCTGCCGCCGCGCCGATATCCTCGTCCCCGCCGTCGGTCGCCCGGACATGGTGAAAGCCGATTGGGTAAAACCCGGAGCCGTCGTCATCGACGTAGGCATCAACCGCATCCCCGATGCCACCAGGAAATCCGGCACCCGCCTCACCGGAGACGTGGACTACCAGGAAGTCGCCCCCCGCACCGCCGCCATCACCCCCGTCCCCGGCGGAGTCGGCCCCATGACCATCGCCATGCTCATGAAAAACACCCTCCAAGCAGCAAGGCAGCAGAGTACAGTCTAAGCCTTTTCGACCGCAGGATTCACAAAGGAGCATGGAAAGTTCCGAACCATAATCTCTCTGTTCCTCTGCGCTCCCTGTGGTAAAAAATCTTCCCCCAAAGTCACACCCGCCCACGGAACCACCCCGTGATACTCGCCCGCGTCTTCCTCGCCGGCAGCACCTCGTGCCAGAAATCCCCCGCTAGGAAACATACCAGTGTCCCCATCCTCGGCTCCACCGTGATGAACTCCCCCTCCTTGTCCCCTGGGGTCGTCCACAGCTTCAGCTCACCCCCGTCCCCCGGTTTCCAATCCGGATTTAAGTAAAGGATCACCGTCACCAGCCGGTCCAGAGTCTCCCGATGCCTATCCAGATGCGGCTTGTAAAATCCCCCCTCCGGATACACCGCAAAGTGCCCCTCAAAGTCGAAAAGTCCGAGAAACAGACTCCCGTTCAGCTCCATCCGCAGCTCCTCCAGCCGCGCCAGATAGCTGCGTTGGCAGCCCGTCATCTCCTCCTCCCGCAGCCACATCACATGATCCGTCCGCACATCCTCCCGGATCACCAGGCCCTTCCCACGCCCCACCCCCGCCCGGCGGAACTCCCCCTCCTCCCACGCCCCGCGACTCTCCCGCGAAAGATCCGCCGCCACCTCCGCCCCGAGAAACCCCGGCATCACACACCACCCCACCGAGCGAATGTCTTCGACCGTTTTCTGATAGGGAGTGGCAGCTTGGTCGGACAGGGCTGGAATCTTGAAATTTTAAACTACAAACCTCAAGGAAGATCCGATCCGACCTTTGATTTCTGCACGACAGACTTTCCCATGCTTGCATTTTGTCGATTACCTAGGTCATCTGGAGACTCGCTAGTGCCTTGAAAACCGGGAAATCCCCTCCCTGCGGAATCGGAACACCGTCTGCAAGGAGAACCAGCGAGCAACCCTCAACCAATCACATGCAACAAGAACCAACCACCACCACGACTTTAAAAGAGAGAATGGAACCTGTAAGCCAGAAAACCTGCCAGGCCTGCGAATGCGTATCCGATCAGATCCGGAAAAACCCCATCTCGTCCGTCCTCGGAGCCGCCGTCTTCGGAGCCGCCGTCTGCTACCTCATCCTCGAAGGCCGCCACCAATCCACCTTCCGCGAGCGCTACGTCTCTGGACCCCTCGCCGATGCGGGAGACAGCGTCAGCGACACCTTCCGCTCCGCCATCGACCACCTCAAATTTTGGTAACCTATGAACCCTGAAACACAGAACCTACCCGCCCCGCAGTCCAAGATCGACGAAGTGAAAGCCAAAGCCTCCGAGACCATCGAGACCTACGAAGAGAGAGTCCGCGAGTCCCCCGAGAAGGCCATGCTCATCGCCATCGCCACCGGCTACTGCCTGCAGGTCATCCCCCTGCGCAGCATCATCACCGTCCCCGTCCGCCTCACCGCCTTCCTCGCCAAGCCAGCCCTGCTCGCCCTCGGCGCCATGAAAGCCTACGAAATCTACGAGCAACAGACCAAGAAGTAGACCCAGCCCCCAGAGGCGACCAATTCAGCGAGCGGACCGCAGCCCCCTTGGACTGCGGCAGCCTGCTGCGAGGGGGGCTAGCCAAGTTTTCATCTGTGTCGGGGATTCGTCGCCCCCGCCCACCAGCTCCGCAGGTACGCATGGTCCGCCAAGCTCCCCCTCTCAATCCTCTCGGATTTCAAAGAGTTCGGCATCTACGATAGCCGCTCCCGCCCCTTCCCCGCAGACCAAGTACAACCCAGCCTCGCAACCGCTCCGTTCCCGTAAAAACCTTGTCCGCCGGACATGAACCAAAAGCACATAATCTGAAGTTTGGCTCTTCCGATTTTGGGTTGTTGCTCCAGGAAATTAATCAGGTCCAGAACCGTCACGACTGTGTTGGCTAGAGGGTTCTTGACAGCGTGCGTCACTAAGCGGCGTGCTTTCGTGGCAATATCGGCGGCAAGCTCTTCAAGATCCTCGGGGAGAAAGAGGAGATCCTCCTCAACGCTATCCTCCGGACGAATCGCGTGACCTCTATCGATCGATAAACCCTCATAGACCGCCCTGACAATCAACGTGTCGTGCTCTCGGGCCGGAAGGGTCTTCGCAAATGTGCAGATCGAATCACCACTCCGCTCTCTCTCAAGGCGCCTCGTACGGCTATAAGATACCATGCCAAGGACAATGATCGCCACCCCAAGGCCGCGCAAATTTTTTTCTGTAAAAGTTGTTTCTGACGTCTGCTGAGAGTTGGTTCGGTGTGTTTGTTTTGCGGTTTATTTGGAGAATTTCAGGTAGGCTTTTCCGGTTTCCCAGGTCTCTGAGATTTCGATCAGGACGGCGGTCACGAGGCGCAGCAGGGAGTCCTCGTTGGGGAACAGTCCCACGACCCTGGTGCGGCGTTTGATCTGGCTGTTGAGCGTCTCGCAGGCGTTGGAGGTGCGTGTTTTCTTACGGTGTTCCTCGGGCAGGCTGAAGATGGAGAAGCCTTCGGGAAGATTACCCTCGGCCCATTCGGCGAGCTTGGGTTGGGTTTCGGAGTAGGCTTTGATGAAACCCGCCAGACGGGCCTCGGCATGCGGGCGGTCATCGGCGTTGAAGATGGCGGCGATGTCGGCGGCGACCTTGCTTTTGAGATCCTGTCTGGTGACGTATTGCTGGGCGTTTTGCTGGAGGTGGAACTGGCAGCGCTGCCAAGGCGTGGCGGAGAAGCAGGCCTTGAGTGCGGCGCGCAGCCCGGTGTGCGCGTCGGAGGTGACCAGATCCGGGATACCGATGCCGCGCTCGCGGAGGCTGTTGGCAAATTCGCGCCAATGCACCTCGGCTTCGGAGAGGGCGCAGGATACTCCGAGGATCATTCTTTTGCCATCATCCCGCCGCGTTCCGATGGCGATGAGGGTGGCGCAATCCCTTACTGTGCCGTCGATGCGGACTTTGTAGAAGGTCGCGTCGAGGGTGAGATAGATGATCCCGGGAAGGGGCCGGGAACGCCATTTTCCGAACTCGGCGTCAAGCTCTGCGGTAAGCTTGGAAACCTGCGAGGATGATACCTGGAAGCCGCAGAGTTTTTCCATGATTTTGGTGACCCTGCGGGTGCTCACACCTTCGATATACATGGTGGCGATGGCGGATTTGAGGGCGCGGTCGCTGCGTGATCCCTGTTCAAGAAGGGAGGTGTGGAAAGGCGAATCGCTCTCCCGCACCTGGGGGATCTGGAGCTGGAGTTTGCCCAGGGCGGTCTGGTAGGAACGGGGCTTGAAGCCGTTGGCGTATCCGTTGCGGCTCTCGACGTTGCGCTCGTTGGGATTGGCTCCGATGTGGCCGATGCGCTCGAGGAGCATGGCTGCGTTCATGAGCAGTTCGCTGATTTTCGGGATGGCGTTTTCGAGGCCGTCTTCAAGAAGGATGTTGATGAGATCCGGGTGGTTGTTACTTTTGTCGTGTCCGTTCATGGCTGATGCTTGTTTTTGGTTTAGCACCCTCAGCATCGGGTCGTGGACGGGCACCTACAACCCCAGTGGGGAGGCGGCGCCGCCGCAGAGACGGTTGATTCCGCTACGCTCCATCAACCGTCTCTGCGGCGGACTGGGGCTTCGTGGACTTACAGACAAAGATTTACACTACCC
>CAWCXB010000001.1:0-255866 GCA_963799385.1 uncultured Verrucomicrobiae bacterium | reverse complement strand
GAATCGGCGCGAGCAGGCGGGAGATGCGGGAAGCAAGGCGGAAATAGAATGGCTTAGAAGTGTAGGAGGAGGAACCCACTTCGTTGGAATCCGCGAGGTCCGCTTCCAGCATCGTTTCCATTTCCATGGCGAAAGATTTTCCTTTTACCGCGAGGGTGATCTCAAAGTTCAGGCGAAAGGAGCGGTTGTCCATATTGGCAGAACCGACGCAGGAGAAATCGTCATCCACGAGCATGACTTTCTGGTGCAAGAAGCCATTTTTATGTCGGAAGGTGTGGATCCCGGCGGTTTCCAAGTCTTTCAGAAACGAATAGGAGGATAACTCAATGAGGCGACTATCGGTCGTTTCCGGGATGATAATGCGGACATCAACCCCACGCAGAGCGGCCATCTGTAGGGCGGAAATGATCTGCTGGTCTGGGACGAAATAAGGGGTAGCGATCCAGAGGCGTTCCTCGGCACTATTGATCGCCGCGAGAAAGAACAAGCTGCACGTATCGTGCGGATCGGCGGGGCCACTTGGGAGACATAGGACCTTGGTGTCACCTTCGGGCGCGGCTTCGGGCTTCCAGTTGAGATTTTCTAACAGCATCCCTGCTGCCCAGTACCAATCTTCGGCAAAGGGGACCTGGAGGGAGACGGCAGCGGGACCGGTGACACGCATGTGGGTATCTCGCCATGGGGAAGCTTTATCGTCTTTTCCGAGGTATTCCTCACCGATGTTCAGGCCGCCGGCGAATCCGGTCTTCCCATCGACGACCAAGATTTTGCGATGGTTGCGGAAATTGATCTGAAATTTTCTTCCATCTCCTTGGCTTGTGGTGAAGGCGTGGATTTTCACCCCCGCATCAGAAAGCTCGCGGATGTAGTCGCCGTCCAGTCCTAGGCTGCCGATCTCGTCATAGAGAAAATAGACCCTCACGCCGCTCTTCGCTTTTTCGATCAGTGCGTCTTTGAATTTCCGACCGGTCTCGTCGTCCCGCACAATATAGAACTGGAAGAGGATGTATTTCTCCGCCGCCGCGATCGCTTCAAACATTGAGGCATAAGTTTCTTCTCCATCGATGAGGAGTTCGACCTTGTTGTCGCTGGTGAAAGGCATTTCGGCGAGAGCCTCCATCGTTTTGTCCAATGGACTCGATGCCTCGGCTTTCAGCCCGTTTTCCTCCAACGAGACTTGGTAGGCTTCTTTGATCGTCTGGAATTTCTCGGAATTCGAGCGACGGGCGACGGTGTATCCATCGAACTCGGAATGCCCGAAAGTCCAATAGACAGGAACAGCGACGTAGGGAAAAAGGTTCAGGGAAATGGCCCAGGCGACGGCTCCCTGCGGGGTGCGGTTCTGCATCACAGCGTCGAGAGAACTCAGGGCGCCCGCGATATGGGCAGTGACGATGAAGCCTGCGATCAGACGCTTCCGGTAGAGCCGGTAAAAGACGCGGACACGGTTGAAACGTTTCGCGCGTGGTTTTTCGGTATCTTCCATATCGTTGCGGTTCACTGAGGGACGTCTAGCCCCGCATGTTCGGCGAGTATCTGCTGGCGGGAGTCGAAAGTCAGGAATTTTTTCGCACCGAGATGCACGGCGGTGGCGACATGGAAGATGTCCATGGTGCGGTGACCGCCGTTTGCCGTGTGGCGGAGGGACAGGGATTTTGAGAGGCTGAGGACGGATGGCATATCGAAGGGGACGCGGCGGTTGATGCCTGTGGCGACATCGGACTCCCAGTCTGCGATCATGCGGTTCCCTTCATTGCGGGAATAACCGCGGGTGCGGTCGTTGGAAAAAAGCCACACGTGAAATTCGATGGCTTGGAGAAACTCGAACTCCAAGAGCGAGGTGTAGTGGAGGGGTTCGTTGAGATTCTCGCGGAGACGGTCCGCCTTTTGCGAGTGCTCCTGCTCACGGTAGATGGAGCAGAGAAAACTGGTGTCGGCGTAATGGATCATGGCTCGCCGGTTTCAAGCGCCCTCATCTCATCGACTTCTTGCTGGGTAAAGAAACGGTCGCCCCAGGTTCTTTTTCTTCGCGCTTCGAAATCAGGAAGAGGCGGTAAAGAGTTTTCCTGAGTCTCCTCCGAGCGAATCCTGGCGATGGGCTTCGAATGCTTGGTGATGACGATTTCCTCTCCGCATTCCAGCCATGCTTCGATCTTGGGAAAATCGTAGCGGAGATCGCGGACGGTGGCGGTTTTCATAAGATCACAATCTTGTGATGCTTTTTCCGAAAGTCAAATCCCCACAGCGGCTTCCGCGCATTTCAGGCCGTCGAGTGCGGCGGAAACGATGCCTCCGGCGTATCCAGCTCCCTCGCCGCAGGGGAAAAAACCGGAAACTTCCGGGTGCTGGAGTGTGACCGGATCGCGCGGGATGCGGAGTGGCGAGGAGGTGCGGGTCTCGAAGCCGAGCAGCAGGGCCTCGGAGGAGGCATAGCCTTTGATCTGACGGTTGAAGAGCTTCAGGCCGCTGCGGATGCGGTAGGTCATCTGTTTCGCGAGAAGTTCGTGCAGTGGTGCGGATTTCAGGCCGGGGAAGTACGAGGTTTCTGGTAGATCTCCGGAAATTTTCCCGGAAATGTAATCGGCCACGCGCTGGGCGGGAGCGACTTGGCCGAGGCTTTCATTTCCTCCGGCGGATTTCGCGGTCTTCTCTAGATTTTCCTGAAAAACAATCCCGGCCATGATGCCGTGGGCGGGAATCAACTTCGCGATGTCCTCCGGCTCGATGGTGGTGACCAGTCCGGAGTTCGCGAAGGGCGAGTCGCGGCGGGAAAGTGACATTCCATTGACCACCACCTGCTCGTCGGAGGTGGCCGCCGGGACGACCCATCCGCCCGGGCACATGCAGAAAGAATGCACTCCGCGGTCGTTGATCTTTGTCGCGAGCCGGTAGCGGGCGGCGGGGAGGAGATCGGGGCGTGGGCGCCCCTCCGGGATGTTATACTGGTTCCTATCGATGAATGGCTGCGGGTGCTCGATGCGGAAGCCGATCGCGAAGGGCTTGTGCTCCATCAGGATGCTATTTTCCGCAAGCAGCGCGTAAATATCCCGCGCCGAGTGGCCGGTGGCGAGGATGGTCGAGTCCGCGAGAAATTCCTCTCCTGCCGTCGTGGTGACTCCGCGGATTTTTCCATCGGAGATGAGAAGTCCGTTCACTTTCGTTTGGAAATGGACCTCGCCGCCATGATCCAGAACCGACTTTCGGAGAGCCTTTACGACGTTCGGAAGCAGGTTCGAGCCGATATGCGGATGGGCGTCGATGAGGATTCTGGAGGGTGCGCCGTGTGCCACGAGGACGCGGTAGATTTCCGCGACCGGGCCACGTTTGGTGGCGCGGGTGTAGAGCTTTCCATCGGAAAACGTCCCGGCACCTCCTTCGCCGAAGCAGTAGTTCGAGTCCTCGATCACACGCCCCTCACGGAGGATAGGAGCGAGATCGAAGCGACGCGCGGAGGCGTCTTTCCCGCGCTCGAGCACGATGGGTTTTGCTCCGAGTTCCAGGCATTTTAAGGCAGCAAAAAGACCTGCGGGGCCGGCTCCGATGATGAGCACGCGCTTGGCGTTTTGCGGGAGCGGGGGGCAGGTCCATATTGGTGACGGCTCATCGGGAAGACGTTCTTCCACGCCGATTTCCAGCCGGAGCTGGACCTTCACCTCGCGCTGCCGGGCATCAATGGAATGTTTCCGCAGGCGCATGTCCCACACTCTTTCCGGAGTGATGCCCAAGACCTTGGCGACCGCATTCTTGCGGGCTTCCGTGTCCTCTGAGACACCAAGCGGCAGGACGATATCGAGCGTGTGGATCATTTGGACGAGGGCATCGCCGCCGGCCTAATGGCTCGCGTGATGGATGGCGAGCAGCTTGACGAGCAGGTCTTCGATGAACTCCAGTGGGATTTGGTTCGGGCCATCGGAAAGGGCGTTGGCAGGATCCGAGTGGACCTCCATGAAAAGGCCGTCCAAGCCGGTGGCGACGGCTGCGCGGGCGAGCACGGGAGCGAGCTCGCCATCACCTCCGGTCGCGCCGCCGAGTCCGCCCGGGCGCTGCACCGAGTGGGTGGCATCGAAGATTACCGGGATGCCTTCCTTGCGCATGATGTGCAGGGAACGCATATCCACGACGAGGTTGTTGTAACCAAAGGTCGTGCCGCGCTCAGTGATGAGGAAACGCTCGCAACCAAAGGCACGCATTTTATCGGCGATGTTTACGCAGTCCCATGGGGCGAGGAACTGGCCTTTTTTCACGTTCACCACGCGGCCTGTCTTGGCGGCGGCTTCGAGCAGATCTGTCTGGCGGCAAAGGAAAGCCGGAATCTGTAGCAGGTCGATGTGTTCGGCGGCGATATCCGCGTGCTCGGCGGTATGGATGTCCGTGGTCACCGGGACTTTCAGTTCTTTGGAAATCTCACCGAGTATGCGGCAGCCTTCCTCGATCCCAGGGCCGCGGAACGAACTCACCGAAGTCCGGTTTGCTTTGTCAAAAGATGCTTTGAAAACGAAGGGGATGCCGGTGCGGTCGGCGATTTCCTTGAGCGAGCGGGCCATTTCCCAAGCGAAATCTTCTGTTTCCAGCGCGCATGGGCCGAGGATGAAAAAGGGAACGGGTCCGCCGACGGGGACGTTTGAAATCTGGAAGGGTTGGAATGTTTTCATGAGTCTGTGGATTCTGAATTGTCGAGAGCGGTGTTATAAAGAGGGAGCAAATTCTTCAGTGCCATTTCGAGGAGTTTTTCCTCGGTTTCAGTGAGGTTTCCGGCCGTTTTTCTTTTTAACATACCAAGAGAATCGATGACGGATTTCGCGGCGCGCAGATTTACGGATTTCTCTCCAGTCGCAGGCTGAGGAATCTGACCGAGGAAAAGCCCGGCGTTCTGGGCCTGGAGAAGGACGAATTCATTGAAGCGAGTGATCGGCTTCGGGAACGGATGGCATGGCGGGAGAATTGGTTCGCATCCGCCGCGAGGCAAGGTTGGAATCGTGCCAAGTTGCGACTATGGAACCTTTCAAAAACGAAATCTCTTTCGAAAAAGCGAAACTCGCGGCGGATGCCCTGGCGAAGGTCAGCCCGGCGTTTTTGAAAAAGGAGTTTCTGAGAAATCTGAATTCCGCGCTCACTCCGCTTGAGCTGAAGCAGCGAGTCAATCTGCTGACCAATCGTCTCGACGCCGCCTTGCCCGTTCCTCCCCCGGTGCAGTTCGAGGCACTGGTCGCTGCCATTTTGGAAAGTGAAACGGCAGGGAAGGGCCTGAGCGGTTTCATCCTCTGGCCCTTTACTGAGCTGGTCGCGAGGAACGGTCTGGATCACTTCGAAGACGCTACTTCCGCCCTCCGCGAGATGACGTCCCGTTTTTCCGCTGAATTCGCCATCCGGCCATTTCTCCGCCACCATCCTGAGCGCACGCTCGCCCTGCTCCACGATTGGTGCACTCATCCTGACGAGCATGTGAGGCGTCTCGTATCCGAGGGCAGCCGCCCTTTGCTGCCATGGGGCGAACGGCTTCCGGAGCTTCTCGCGGAGCCAGCGAAAGGTCTTTCTCTACTGGAAAAACTTCGTGATGACCCCAGCAAATATGTCCGGCTCTCCGTTTCGAACCATCTCAACGACTTCAGCAAAGCCCACCCCGAGTTGATTGTGGAAACCCTGCGGAAATGGAAAACCGAGTCCACACATGGCGCGGAATTCGACAAGCTTTCCCGGCACGCTTGCCGCACTCTCCTGAAACAAGGGCACCCCGGAGCACTTTCCCTCCACGGCTATGGCGAACCTGACTCCTTCGAGATCGTCTCCTTTTCTCTGGGTGAAACGGAAGTCTCCCTCGGAGGTCATCTGCCGTATTCCATAACGATCCGGAATCTTTCCAAACGCCCCCAGAAACTCCTTTTCGATTACGCGATCCATCACCGCAAGGCCAGCGGTGGGCTTTCGCCGAAAGTCTTCAAGGGCCGGATCCGCGAGATGGAGCCAGGCGAGATTGCTACAAATTGAGAGCAAGCACTCTTTCAAGCCTGTAACGACCCGCCGTTACTATTCCGGGCTCCACCGATTCGAACCACGAATCAACGGCGTTTCGCACCCGTCGCTGGCATTTTCCCTCGATGCAGATGGCCAAGAGAAATAGATGTGCGGGATGAAGCTTGACGCACTTCGGGGCGAGTCCGTACCCTTTGCGAGTGAAGGAGTCGCGGTGATTCCCTCATACCTCTAAATACTAAGACCTTACACTCCGTGGACCTCAACGAAATCCGAAAGATCGTGGAACTGATGAATGAGCATGGGCTTACCCATTTCGACCTTTCGAAAAAGGACTTTCATCTGAAACTCAAGAAAGGTCCGGACATGGACGAACTCAGCGGGCTGCTCGCAAGCCTTCCTTCTGCATCGGCACCCTCCGCTCCTTCATACTCTGCTCCGGCAGCCGCCGGCGCTCCAGCACAAGCCTCCGCCCCGGCAGCCCCTGCTGCGGATGGCGCTGAAATCAATTCTCCCATGGTCGGCACCTTCTATCGCAAGCCCGCACCGGATGCCCCGAATTTCGTGGAAGTCGGCACCGCCGTTTCCGAAGGACAGACACTCTGCATCATCGAGGCGATGAAAGTCATGAACGAGATCAAGGCAGAGCGCTCCGGCACCATCTGCGAGCTCGTCGCCGAAGACGGAAACCCCGTGCAATACGGAGACGTCCTTTTCCGCATCAAGTAACACCCTCAGTCTTCGTCTTCCTGAAAACTGAACACTGAAACCTAGCAAACTCTTCCATGTTTAAGAAAGTCCTGGTAGCGAACCGCGGAGAAATCGCGCTGAGAATCATCCGCGCCTGCCGCGAGCTGGGCGTCGAATCTGTCGCCGTGTATTCCGAGGCGGATGTCGATTCCATGCACGTTCAGCTTGCTGACGAGGCAGTCTGCATCGGCCCCGGCCCCAGCAAAGACAGCTACCTCAAGCCCGACCGTATCATCGCCGCTGCCGAGATCACCGGAGCGGACGCGATCCATCCAGGCTACGGCTTTCTTTCTGAAAACGCCCGTTTCGCCGACATCTGCGAAACCTCCGGCATCGTTTTCATCGGCCCCTCCGCCGATGTCATCCGCATGATGGGTGACAAGGCTACCGCTCGTGCCACTGCCGTCGCGAACGGCGTGCCCATCACTCCCGGCTCCGAGCTCATGGCCGATGCCGACGAGGCTTTTGCCAAAGCGAAGGAGATCGGCCTCCCCGTCATGATCAAGGCCACCGCAGGTGGTGGCGGACGCGGCATGCGCCCGTGTTTCAAGGAAGAGGAGTTCAAATCCCTTTTCCAAGCCGCCTCAAACGAAGCCGTGGCCTGCTTCGGAAACGGCGATTGCTACCTTGAGAAACTGGTGCTCAACCCGCACCATATCGAGTTCCAAGTCATTGCGGACTCTCACGGACATTTCATCCATCTCGGCGAGCGCGATTGCTCCATGCAGCGGCGCAACCAGAAGATCATTGAGGAATGCCCTTCGCCTCTCATTTCCGAAGAAATGCGCGAGCGCATGGGCAACGCCTCCGTAGCTCTCATCAAGGCGATCAACTATCAGAACGCCGGGACGATCGAGTATCTCGTCGATGAAGCGGGAGAAAATTTCTACTTCATGGAGATGAACACCCGCATCCAAGTGGAGCATCCCGTCACCGAGGAAGTCATGGGTTGCGAGCTGATCAAGGAGCAGATCCGCGTTGCCGCAGGAGAGTCGCTTTCCTGCCATGTGCTCAACGTCAATCCGCGCGGCCACTCGATTGAGTGCCGCATCAACGCCGAGGATCCCTACAACAAGTTCATGCCCAGCCCCGGCACCATTTCGCTCTGGTATGCACCGGGCGGAAAAGGTGTGCGCGTGGATACCCATGTCTATTCCGGATACTCCGTCCCTCCTTACTACGACTCGATGATCGCCAAGCTCATCGTCACCGGAGCGAACCGGGAGATCGCCATCGCCCGGATGAAGCGTGCGCTCAGCGAGTTCACCATCCACGGCATCAAGACCACCATCCCATTCCAGCAGGAAATTCTCAACCACCCCGACTTCGAAAACGGCACTTACGATATCGGCTGGGTTGGTAGATTCCTTGAGGAAAAGGGACTGTGACACGGCACGTGAGCGACTTGCTCACGTTTCACAAGATCCCATCTCATCCGCGAGTCGACAGCCTTCTAATACGATGCTCACGTCACCCTTGGATCGCCGCACTCCTGATGGTAGCCATTGCGACGATCCTGGCGGCATCCTTCAAGACCACTGCGATCATCTTTCTGACGAGGGGAATCCTTCCGCTGTTCGCAATCGCTGAGCAACATCCGAGAGGTGGCCGATCCCCTATGAAGTGGAATTACTCGGTCTCTACGCTGCGCCCTTTATATTCGTGGGCGGATGTCTTGCTGTGCAGCCGCGCAAATTCAGATCGCTCGCAAGCCCGCAATCGCCCTCTATATCATGTGCCCAATCACATTCTGTTCTCTGAGGTTTCAACTCGTGGGTGGTCTGGGTGACTCGGAAACATCGCCACGATGAAAAATATCTCAATCTCCCGCCAAGCCCTCCTCTCCCAAGCCCGCCTCTACGCCATCGTGGATTTCGGATACGTCGCAGAAAGTGATGTCGAAAAAACCACCGAGGCCCTCATCTCCGGCGGGGCCGATGTGATCCAGCTCCGTGCCAAAGGAATCGCTCCGGAAATCATCTTTGCTGCCGCGAAAAAGATCCTCCCGATCTGTAAATCCTCAGGCATCCCGTTCGTCCTCAACGATTTCCCTGAAATGGCCGTCGAGCTCGGAGCCGACGGAGTCCACATCGGTCAGGATGATGGCTCCATCGCCGATGTCAGAAAATTCGTTGGTGAGGAAATGATCATCGGTCGCTCCACTCACAGCCTCACCCAAGCGAAACAAGCGTTCGCGGATGAGGCCGACTATATCGGCTTCGGTCCGCTCTTCCCGACTCCCACGAAAAAGGGCCGCCCGGCCATCGGACTCGAGGAAGTTTCCCAAATGGAAGCCGAAGTCGGAAAGCATCTCCCCGCCTTCTGTATTGGCGGTATCAAGCCAGAGAATCTCGCGCAAGTGATCGCCGCAGGTGCCCGCCGAGCCGTTGTCGTCTCCCACCTCCTGCTTTCGGAAGACATCGCCACCGCCACCAAGCAGGTGCGTGGATGTTTTCGTTAGATAATCACTAACCCCGCAGCACGGTAAGCACGGCCACTCTCTCCACGCCCGCCGCTTTCAGAACTTTCGCACAGGCGTCCACCGTGGAACCGGTCGTAAACACATCGTCGATCAGGAGCGCACCGGGGATCGGCGGATAGGGTTTTGTTTTCAGAAATCGTCTCGGCTTCGCGACCTCAAACGCACCTTTGAGATTTTCCATCCGCTGTGCCCGGGTCAGGCGGGTCTGCGTCACTGTCTTCCGCACCCTCCGCAACCGATTCTCAACGGCAAGCCCAGTCTCTTTACTCACAGCCAGAGCGATTTCCTCCGCCTGATTGAAATAGCGTTCCCGCTTGCGCGAAGAATGCAGAGGCACGGGAATCAACGGCCATTTTTCCTCCATCGCCAGTGCCAGTCTACGATCGGAAAACGCCTCGCTCGCAAGCCGACCCAACTCGCGGGCGATATGGATTTGCCGCCCGTATTTCAGTCGGTGGATTAATTCCAACGCCTCGTCGGAGCGATCCAGCGCCGCGCGGGCGAACTCGAAGTGAAATGACAAGCCAGTGCAATTCGGGCACTCGAAGGAGCCTTCAATCTGTCCCGGAAAACTTTCACCGCAGACATCGCAGAATGGATTTAGGATTCTAGGAATCGCATCCGAGCATGAGTCGCACAGGCATCGGTCACCCTTGAGACCTACCTCGCAAAGTGCGCAGACAGGCGGGTAGATCCAATCAAGCGGACTGGTCCGCCACGGCAGGGCGGCGTTTGAAGGAATATCCATGGGTGATGACATGCACGAGGCCTCCTACCACGATCACACCCATCAGCGGAATGATGCCTTCGTGCAACGAGCCAGTGGCCACGTAGGAGGCGACTTTGTCCGGGACTGGCAGCGGGTTGGTTGCCTTGGAAAAGAGTGAGTCGGCGAGCAGCCAGCCGGTGAGAAGTCCGATAGGCAACCAGACAGATGCGGTCCGCCAGCGCGCCCATCCCAGGACGCAACCAAAAGCGAACCAAGGCAGGAAGACCGCCACCACGCGCCAGACCGGATCGCCGCCGAAGAGAAGCAAACGCCCGAGGCCGACCGGCGTGAGCGCCTCCGCATCGCCACCACCGGTCCCGTCTAAGCCACTCAGAATGAAACTCACCGCCGCGAACATCATCGCCGAGAGAACGACCGCCGCCACCACTCCCATCGCTCGCAGGAAGACCCCGAGAATCACACGGCGGAAAAACGTTTCCACCGATGCTGCGACTACCAACGCCAGCCCGAGATCCATCCAGAGGTTTTTGCTCCACCCACCTCCCCCGGGTTCCCACTCAAAGGAACCAGCCCGGACCATCGCGTAGCCGATCAGAACGAAGGCTCCGAAAGTCAGGCAGAATCCTGTGACCACTTGCAACGGACCCCAACGGTTCTTTGCGATCGGTTGACCGCTTCCGGGATTCAGTTTGGCACCGTGCGGAAGATGCACGCTCCAACCTCCGCCGCCTCGTTTGCGATCCGCCAGACGCAGCCATTCGATCAGGGGAAACAGAAGAAGCAGGCCTCCCAGCGGCCAGCATACTTTGAAAAAATCCTCAAGACGCGCCGCTCCACTCCACGCGGCGAACTTGTTCACCAGCCCGTTGAAATCTTTAGAAATCGAAAGCTCCGAAAGTGCCTTCCCGCCATTGAACGCTACCGGAGTGAAAAGCAGCCCAAGCACAAGCGATGCCAGCGCCCACGCCCAGATCTTGAAAACATCTCCCATCGCGGAACCTCGCACATCACTGTAATCTCATGAATCCCGTGGAGATTCAATACACATCATCACGGGTGTCTGAGATGGGAGGGGACGCCACAACGGCAGGGATCAGTTGCCCATTTCCTTCAGAATCTCCTCACCGGCAGCCTCGATGGCATCGACGGCGGGGTTCCGGCTTGCTGAAGAAGTTGCGTTGTTGAGGGATCTGAGGAGTTCGGGAGTCATTTTCCCGGAGCCTGCGACTTCGGCGAAGGCTTTCGAGTATTCCCGGTTGGATTCCGCGATTTTTTCCCTGTTGGTCTGGGCGATCTCCTCGATGTCTTCTTCCGTCAGGTTTTTCACAAGAACCAGCTTTCGCTCGGAGATATCTTCTCCCTTTTTCACTAGTTTCTCTAGCTGCGCCGACGCTTCCGAGGAAGTCAGGTCGCCGCTTGCCACGCCGTTGAGCGCCTCGGTGATGTCGTCTTGCAAGGAGATCTGATCGTTCGCCAGTTTTTCGAAGGTATCACCACATGAAAACAGGAACAGCGATGCCAAGCAGAGCAGGGCGGGGCGGAGTAGATTTTTCATGAGATGGGCTTTCGATTGAATCTTACCAAGGCAGAGGAAATGCCCGGTTGAACTCGAAAACCTTGTCGCGGATGGCGTGGAGCTTTTCTTCGTTGGTGTGGTCGGCGAGGGCTTCCGCGATGAAGTCCGCGACTTTTTCCACATCCGCTTCTTTCATCCCGCGGGTGGTGACGGCGGGGGTGCCGATGCGGATGCCGGAGGGTTTCATCGGGCTGCCGGTGTCGAAGGGGATGCCGTTTTTGTTGACGGTGATGCCGGCTTCGTCGAGGGCGAGGGAGGCTTCGGAGCCGTTGAGACCTTTCGGGCGGAGATCGACGAGCATGACGTGGTTGTCCGTGCCGCCGGAGCAGATGCGGAATCCGTGGTGGGCGAGGCGCGCGGCAATCGCTTGGGCGTTCTTGATGACCTGCGCGGAGTATTCCTTGAACTCGGGCTTAAGCGCCTCACCGAAGCAGACAGCCTTCGCGGCGATGACGTGCATGAGAGGGCCACCTTGGATGCCGGGGAAGACCTGAGAGTCGATTTTTTTCGCAAACTCCTCTTTGCAGAGAATGATGCCACCGCGTGGACCCCGGAGTGATTTGTGCGTGGTAGAGGTGACAAAATCCGCGTGCGGGACTGGATTCGGATGCTCTCCGGCGGCGACGAGACCGGCGATGTGCGCCATGTCGACAAAGAGGTAGGCTCCGATTTCTTTGGCGAGCTTGCCCATTCTTTCGAAATCAATCACTCGCGAATAGGCCGAAGCACCCACCGTGATGAGGGCGGGTTTCAGCTCACGGGCGGTCTTTTCAAGTTCCGCGTAGTCGATGCGCTCGTCGTCTGGGGAAACTCCGTAGTGTGTGACATCGTAGAAACGGCCGGAGAAATTGGCTTTGTGACCGTGAGTGAGGTGGCCGCCGTGGGCGAGGTCCATGGTGAAGATCTTGTCGCCGGGCTTGAGCACGGAGAAATAGACGGCGGTGTTTGCCTGTGAACCGGAGTGCGGCTGGACGTTCGCATGGTCGGCTCCGAAAAGCTCCTTGGCGCGCTCGATCGCGAGTTTTTCCACGACATCGACGTATTCGCAGCCGCCGTACCAACGTTTCCCGGGGTAGCCCTCTGCGTATTTGTTTGTCAGTAGCGAGCCTTGCGCCTCCATGACGGCGGGCGAGGCGAAGTTTTCCGAGGCGATGAGTTCGATGTGATTGCGCTGGCGGCGCTCCTCTCCGGTGATGGCTTCATAGATTTCCGGATCGGAAACGGCGATGGCACTACCGGAAGATTTCGCGACGCGGCGTTGGTGGCGGCCACCTTCGAACTCCGTGCTCACGAACGCCAAGGCCATTTCCTTTGCGGTCGGGATGTCGGTGGCTTTTCCGGAAAGGCAGAGCACGTTGGAATCGTTGTGCTTCCGGGTGGTGACGGTTTCTTCAAGAGTCCTGACGTTGGCGCCGCGCACATGGTGGTAGCGGTTTGCCGTGATGCACATGCCGACTCCCGAGGTGCAGGCGAGGATGCCGAAATCAAAGGTTCCGTCAGCTACGTTGCGTGAAACGATGTTTCCGTAGTCTGGGTAATCCACGGACTCAGGCCCGTGGGTGCCGAAATCCTCCACCTCGTAGCCCTTTTCTTTCAGGACGGTGACGATCTCGTTCTTCATTTCAAACGCGCCGTGATCGGCGCCGACGGCGATGCGGAGTGGGGAATGGCTCATGGCTGTGGGGACGTGCGCGCATTCAACGATGGCAACCCGTGCTTGGAAACCGGAAACTTCCGGAAAATACGAATGATGCGCTTCTTGGGGTCAAAGCTCACCCACTCGAATGACCGCTTCTTGGGGTCACAGCTCACCCGCCAAGTAGCTCATCTCTGCTTTTTTCATGGCCACTTTTCCGCGTAGCTCGGAGTAGCGGTCGGTGCGGGAGGTCCAGATGGCGCGAATGGCCTGAGAGAGGATGCGGTCGCTTTCCCCGGCGCGCAGGATGGGGCGGAGATCATGGCCGTGCTCGGCGAAGAGGCAGGTGAAAATTTTCCCATCGGCGGAAAGGCGTAGTCGCTGGCAGTCCGCACAAAACGGGGCACTGACGGAGCGGATGAGGCCGATTTCGTTCTCCGCTCCCGCGTGTTTCCAGTTCACGGCGACTTCTCCCCGGTAGGCGGCGGGGCGCGGTTCCAAGGCGAACTCGGCGGAGAGGATTTCGAGAATTTCCGCTCCGGTGACGACCTGAGACATGTCCCAGCCGTTGGTTTCGCCGACATCCATGTATTCGATGAAACGCAGGTCCACATCCGTTTCGCGGGCCCATCGGGCGAGCGGCAGGATCTGGCTTTCGTTGACGCCACGCTGGATCACGGCGTTCACTTTTACCGGGAGACCGAAGTTTTTTGCCGCCATGATTCCGGAAAGGACGCGGTCCACCTTGGCGCCAGTGCCATTCATTTTCCCGAAAATTTCCGGATCGAGCGCGTCCAAGGAGACGGTGACGCGGTTCAGGCCGGCGAGGGCGAGTTCCTCTGCGTGGTGGGCGAGCAGGATGCCGTTGGTGGTGATGGCGAGATCCTTGACCCCATCGACGGCGGCGATCATGGCGACAAGATCCGCGATGCCCCGGCGCAACAACGGCTCGCCTCCGGTCAGCCGGATTTTCCCCACACCCAGGGGCACGCTAATGCCGACGAGGCGGACAATTTCCTCGAAACTTAGGAGATCGTCTTTCGGTAAAAACGCGTAACCAGGCCCGAAAACTTCAGCAGGCATGCAGTAGCGGCAGCGGAAATTGCAACGATCCGTCACCGAGATCCTTAGATCGCGCAATCCCCTGCCCAGTTTGTCGGTCAGTTCCCATTATGGTCCCTAAAAGCAGTCCACGTTCCCACTTCCGGTCCGGTAGCACAATTCCTGATACCGGGCTTCCGTTGACACTTTGGGGTCCGTCTGGTAAGCGATTCCCATGGATAGCGCCGAGTTGACCAAGGAATGGTTTGTGACCCACGAGGGGCAGCAGTTCGGTCCCGTGTCGATCGACGATCTGAAATACGAGGCGGAGCGCGGTGAGTTGCATCCTCGTCTCGATATGGTATGGAAGCAGGGAATGACGGACTGGATCCCTTCCGGCAACTTGGAGGGCCTTTTCGAGAAAAACGAGGAAGCGGAAGCAGTTGAGAAGAAAAAGGAGGAAACCCCGGAGCCGAGCGAGTTCCAACCCGAGGAGAGCAAGAAAACCCGCATGCTGATCAAAGGGAAATGGGGTGGAACGAGCCGCAGCGGCTTCATTTTCCTAGCCTATGTGTTTCCGGTCATCTGGATCGTAGGGATTGCGTATCTTGCGAAATTTCTCGAAGGCAAAGTGGACGCGAAACTTCTTGGATACGGCATCATGGGGTCTTGGCTTGTGCCGGTCATCATCGGTTTTGCTGTATTTCTCGGACGCTTCAAGAATCTTGGAATGACGAGGGCATGGTTCCTTGGATTCATCGTCCCGTTTCTGAATATGTGGCTCGGCTATCGGCTATTCGCCTGCCCGGAAGGCTACTCGGATCACAAGAAGATGGATGGCATCGGGTGGGTGCTGGCTTTTCTCTACTGGGCTCCGATGGTGCTCGCGATTGGTATGGCGATCTTCGCCGGGGTGGTGCTTTCGAACTCCGCACCGGACGATCCCTACCGCGAGACGATTGAGAATTTCATGAGGAAACTCGAAGAGCAAAGGGCGACGGAGTGATCCAGACCTCAAAGCAAACCGATGAGAAGCTCGCCGCCGCTCGGCGCGGGGCGAAGGCTACCGACGAGGCGGTGGCGCCTTTGGAATGCTGGTGCCTGCATGGAGCGGTTGGCGCGGCATCGGACTGGCGGGCACTGGCGAGCGGGCTGGCGGGGGAGGGTGTTTCGACACGTGCGGTGGATTTGTGGCGATTTCTGGAATGCGAGAGTGTGCCGATGACGGAGTTTGGGAAACGTCTTAACGCGGATGCGGAAGGCGAGATTTCGCGCGGGCAGAAGCGCATTCTGATCGGTTACTCGATGGGGGGGCGCTTGGCGCTGCATGCTCTTTTGGAAAAAGGCCCTTGGGACGCGGCGATTATCATTTCCGCGAATCCGGGACTACGCGACCTCGAGGAAGCCTCCGCCCGCCGCGCGAGCGATACCGTTTGGGCGACCCGTGCGCTCACTTCCCCTTGGAATGAATTTCTCGAAAGCTGGAACTCGCAGGAAGTGCTCGGTGGGGCGATGCGGGACGAGCGCGAGGATCGGAAGCTGATGCAGCGCCGCCGAGAGATCGCGCGGAGCTTCGTCGATTGGTCGGTGGGGAGTCAGGAATCGCTTTGGGGTAGATTGCCGGAAATCGAGATCCCGGTGCTGTGGGTGGCTGGGGAGAAAGACTCGAAATTCGCGCAGATTGCTCGCGAGGCATCGGCTCTGACTAAGAATTTCCAACTCGCGATCGCACAGGATTCGGGTCACCGGGTGGCTTGGGAGGATCAGGATTGGCTACTGAGCAAGAATCTTGGAGTTCCTTGAAAATGCCGTTTCCTGAAAAGCTGAAGGTGGTCTTGCCCTTCCTGACCTTTGCCGTCCGGCACCTTCTGATTGTTCCGTTTACGATTCTGGTTGTCTGCTTGCTCTGGACGATTGCCTATATCCTATCTGCTCATTGCGGCGGTCGTAATGGACGGAGGTATTGGCAGTCCACTCGTATTTCCGGCAGGGATTATTATGATCATCCTTACGTGTCTGGTGATTGGTTGGGGGATCTTTGCTCCGGCCTGTGCGGTGGGAGCGGTTTCCTGCAAGTTACTAGGACTTCCGAGGCTGGCAGCGATTCCGGTAGTTTTCGTAAGCGGCTTCGGGCTGAGCTATCTGCTCTGTCTGGCATTTGTACGGTATTCTAGCGACTGAACCGATGCCTTCAGTGGGAGCGGTGTTGAAAAATTTCACCCTCTTCCTTTCCATACCACTGGGAATCTACTGGTGGCTGACGGAAGGGGTGAGTGCGTTGCTCAATTCGTTCCGGATCTGGGTGGTGAAACAGGTGCGGTTGAGGCGGTCCGTCACCGCTCCAGAAATATGAGCGAGCAGGCGGGAAGTTCGGTGGTGGCTGAGACGGTGACTTCCGCTGGAGTCTCGCTTCCCGGTTTCAGAATCCAGCCGGTCCAGTTTCCTTCTGGGAGGGTGATGGAGCGGGCGCGGAGGCCGCGGTGGGCGATGAGGAGGCTGTTTCCTGACTCGGTGGCGAGAGTGGTGATCAGTTCTGGATCCTCCGTCTCCACGATCCCGCATGGTCCGGTGAACTTCGTGTTGAGAACGTGGTAAAGATGGGCGGAAGGGCGGCGTTTCCCATCGGGAGAGAATTTTCCGTAAATTCCGTCGCCCTCATTCCAAGCGGCGGCGGAATCGGCTCCTGCGGCGAAGGCGGTCATGATGAAAGAAGCGTCCCAGACGGCGCCAAAGGTCTCAGTCATGCGCGGCTCCCGGTCCTCCCAGCCCCATGCGATATTGTATTCGTTCAGGGAAAGGGGGATGTGCCGGTCGGTCGAGTTCCGGTCCAGGATTTCGCGGATTTTCCCCAACGGATAGGAGGCATCCGAGCGGGCGAAAATGCGCGAGTCAGATTCTCTTTTATCCCCACTGATGTAGATATGGGTGGAGTAGAAATCCAGCTCCGGAGCGGTGATGGCGATGAAAAGCTCGTGGAAGTCCATGTTGTAGGAGTTCGCCACTGAGGGTCCGCCGACGCGCGCTCCCGGGGCGACCCTGCGAATGCTCTGCGCTGCGGAGAGGTAGATCCGGGCGAGGTCCGAGACGCGGTGCTTCTTTTTCTCGCGAACTAGATCCGCATGGTAGAGGTTGTCCCGCTCGTTGGTGATCTCGAACAGCATTCGCTCACGGGCGGCGGGAAACTCCCAGGCGATTTCTGCGAAGCGGGCGACGAGAGACGCGTATTCCGACTCCCTTTCCTCATCAAGGAAGCCGTCTTTGTCTTCGTCCATCCAATCCGGCCAGTTGGGGATGTTGACCATGATTTCACCGACTTCACGAAGATCGAGAAGTCCGGCGATGACGGCCCGGACCTTTTCCTCGTCCCACGTCTTATTTTTGAGATCGATGAGGCCGTGCCTATTCTCCTTTGAGTCGCTGAGTTTCCCGGCATTGTGCACGCGCACCAGATGTGGCGCGAGGTAGGCGATATTCTCGACATATCCGGCATCTTCGAGTGTTTCAGGATCGCCACCGGAAAAAAGATTCACCCCCCAGACCTCCGGTGCGGTGCGATATTCTCCGGAGATTCGCGCGGGATCGATGGCCAGAGGCGTGAGCGGTGTTAGGAAAGAGTCCTTGTCGTCCACTGGTTCCTCCGAGAAGAGCAGGCAATCGATGGATACGGTTTCTTCCTCCTTGTCGTTGCCGATGAACGTAAGCTCGCGCCCTTCTTTACCGGGTGGAATCTCGCCGAACGAAGTCCAGACGAACTGTTCCTGCTGGTCGTAGGCCCAAGGACCGTCGATCTGTGTTTCTCCTTCGGAAATTTTCATCTGAACCGCCCCGCCGTTTCTGCGCACCCATACATTGAGCGGCTTCTCAGAAGCGGGAACGGCGCAACGGAGGACGGGCTGGTAGCCTCCGGACTGGCGCTTTACGAACGAGGTTTCCGAGGCACGCGGACTCTCGGAGATTTCCCCTTGGACCTCACAGGTCTCGGCCTCCAAGAAATAAGTCTCAGGCGGGGGAGGGGGCTGTGGTGGTGGCGACGATGAACCAGACGGTTTCTCAGAGGAATCGCAGGCCGCGAGGCATACGATTCCACCAAGAAGAATGATCCAGCGGGTTTTCATTGTCGTGATGGGGACACGCGGACGGAAGCCGCGCTCCGTTCCGTTAGAAATGGATTGCGTGGCCTTCCGCTGCAAGGGTGGCCTCGTGGATCACCTCTGACATCGTCGGGTGGGCGTGGATCGTTGCGTGGATCTCGTCGATGGTGAGTTCCTGATCGAGCGCGAGGCCCATTTCCGCAATGAGCTCCGTGGCGTTGTCGCCGATGATGTGAGCACCGAGCAGTTCTCCGTGTTTTTTCCCGTAGAGCAGCTTGGTGAAGCCTTCAGTCTCGGATGCTGCAACGGCCTTTCCGATGGCGACGAAGGGAATTTTTCCGACCACATATTCGATGCCTTCTTCCTTGAGTGCGCGCTCGGTCTTGCCGACCGATGCGACTTGTGGATGGCAGTAGGTGCAGCCTGGAAAATTGGTAACCTTGCGGGGCTTGTAGCCTTCTACGAAGAGACCATCGACGCACTGGAACGCCTCGAAGGAAGCGACGTGGGCGAGCCATGGTGGACCGTTGATATCACCGATGGCATAGACACCGGGAAGGCTTGTTTCGTAACGGTCGCCGACCTTGATGTAGCCGCGGTCGAGTTCCGGTTGATGGCCGCCGGGAAGCACAGGCTGGATGCCGATGGCGACGAGGCAGACATCGGCGGAAATGGTTCCGTTTTCCTTCGGTCCTTCAACGGTGATCTCGACACGGTCGCCGTGATCCTTGGTGGCGGTGACCTTGGTGTTCGTGAGGCAGCGGATACCTTGTTTGATGAGGGATTTCTCAAGCGCCTCACCTACTTCTGTGTCCTCAACGGGAAGCACGTTCGGAAGCATTTCGATGAGGGTCACCTTGGTGCCGAAAGCATTGTAGATATAGGCAAACTCGACACCGATCGCGCCTGCGCCGATGATGATCATTTCCTTCGGCTGATCCTGGAGCACCATCGCTTCTTTGGAGCCGATGACCGATTTCCCGTTGAAAGGAAGCGGTGGGAGTGGGCGGGAAACGCAGCCGGTGGCGACAATAATGTTTTTCCCTTCGAGAACCTGCTTGGAGCCGTCCGAGGCAGTGACTCCGACTTTTCCTTCCGACTCCAGCGAGCCAAAGCCCCTGATGTAATCGACCTTGTTCTTCTTGAAAAGGAACTCGATGCCGCCTGCAAGACGGTCGGAAACTTTGCGGGAGCGCCCGATGACGGTGGACCAATCGTAGGAAAGCCCTTGGATCTGGAGTCCCATCTCGCCGGCCTTGTGCATGAGGGTCTGGTAAAGTTCGGCGTTTTTCAGAAGGGCCTTGGTTGGAATGCAGCCCCAGTTCAGGCAGGTTCCTCCGGCCCGGTCCGCTTCGACGCAGGCAACTTTTTTTCCATGTTGAGCCGCGCGGATCGCAGCTACATATCCGGCAGGGCCGCCACCAATAACAATAAGATCGTATGCCATAATTTTTTCCTAAAATGTGAGTTCGCCGCGAGCGTGCAGGGCAGGCGCAGGATTGCCAAGAGGGAAAAGCCAAAGGGAGCGGTTGGATGCCGAAGTTCAATATTGAAAACCTCATCCGTAGACTGGTGCCAGCTTTCACGCCGATACACAGGGAATCGCGGAGCAATCGAAAAGTAGTGTGAGATTCTTGCTGTATTTCTGGTTTATTGCAGTGATATCGTCGACGTATAGAGGGCTATCGGCTCCAGTGGCTAGGCCATCCGTCCACGACGCAATGGAACAAACCATAAACCACTACGGATCACCGGAAAATATCGGCTTCGAACAAATTGCCCACTCACTCGTTTTCCCATGAAGCCCATACCCACATTCCTCGCTTTCCTCACCCTGCTAGCCACCGCTTCAGCGCAGGAAGATTCGTTTCCTGAAATCTACAACAGCGAGCCGGACAAGAACGCCGCACCACCTTCCCCCCAGGATGCACTCGCTTCCTTCCAGCTTCCCGAAGGCTTCAACGCCACGATTTTCGCCGCAGAGCCGGAGGTGCAAAACCCCATCGCCATGGCATGGGACAAACGCGGGCGCATGTGGGTCGCGGAAAACTTCACCTATGCGGAAAAAGGCAAGCGCCTCGATCTCGCACTCCGCGACCGCATCCTGATTTTCGAAGACAGCGACGGCGATGGAAAGGCGGATTCCCGCAAAGTGTTTTCCGACAAACTCAGCGTGCTCACCAGCGTCGAGACCGGCCGAGGCGGCGTGTGGGCGATGTGCCCCCCGCAACTCCTTTTCATCCCGGATCGCGATGGGGATGACGTGCCGGATTCGGAACCTGAAGTTCTGTTAGACGGGTTCACCGTCGCGGAAAGCAACTACCACAATTTCGCAAACGGCCTGCACTGGGGGCCGGATGGCTGGCTCTACGGGCGCGTGGGCGGATCCTGCCCGGGATTGGTCGGCGCACCCGGCACGGCCGATGAGAAACGAATCCCTCTCGAAGGCGGGATCTGGCGCTACCATCCGGAGCGGAAAGTTTTCGAAGTCCTCACCCATGGCGCGACCAATCCGTGGGGCCACGATTGGGATGAAAACGGCCAGGCCTTTTTCATCAACACGGTCAACGGCCACCTCTGGCACCTCATTCCCGGCTCGCATCTAGAGCGGCCTTTCGCTCCCTCCCCGAACAAAAAAGTCTATGTCCCCCTCGCCATGCACGCGGGTCACTGGCACTTCGACCGCACCGGAAGCTGGACGGATTCCCGTGAGGGTGCGGCGAACAAGTTCGGTGGCGGCCACGCCCACATCGGCATGTGCGTTTACCAGGGCGGCGCATTGCCGGATTCCTGGGACGGGAAACTCCTCACCTGGAACCAACACGGCCGCCGCGTGAACATGGAGCGGCTCGAGCGGGAGGGCAGCGGCTTCGTCGGAAAACACGAACCCGACGTCCTCATCTCCGGTGACCCGTGGTTTCGCGGGCTGGAAATCAACACCGGCCCGGATGGCGCACTCTACGCCCTCGATTGGAGCGATACCGGCGAATGCCATGACCACACCGGCGTTCACCGCACCAGCGGACGCATCTACAAATTTGCCTACGGTGAGGCGAAAAATCCGGACTTCTCCGATCTCGAGAACATTGATGCCGCCGCCCTCGCCCGCCTCATCAAACATCCCAACGTCTGGTTCGAGCGGCAGATGCGCAACGGCCTAACACCATCACCCGAACTCATCTCCGCCGCCCGCTCCATCCTGGATTCAAAGGACGAAACGAAATTCCGCCTCCGCGCTCTTTGGGCACTTCACGAACTCGGTGATGCGGATCGTGAAACCCTAATTTCCCTACTCGCGGATCCGAATGAAAACCTCCGCGTCAATGCCATCCAACTCCTCATGGAAACCTGGCCCATCGATGGCGTGTTCGGCCCCATCCCGCACCTCATACCTCCTCATGACGCGGAGCTGTTAGAGAAATTCTCTGGTCTCGCGAAAACGGATTCTTCCGGTCTCGTCCGACTCGCCCTTTCCTCCACCCTTCAGCGCCTGCCACTGGCAGACCGCGCGGTTCTCGCCGCAGCCCTTGGCTCACGCGAAGAAGACGCCGCTGACCACAATCTCCCTTACATGGTCTGGTTCGGAATTTCCCCGCTCTCCGAATCCGATCCCGCCTCCCTCGTCAAAGTTGCCGAAGCCACGGCATGGCCGGATCTGCTGAAATTCATTTCCCGCGCCCTTGCCGGTAATATCGAAACCAAGCCCGATCCCGTCGCCTCATTGATCAATCTCGCAGTCGCCAAACCTGCGCTTGCCCCACACATCCTCAATGGCCTTTCCGACGGATTCAAAGGCTGGCGCAAAGCCCCGATACCTGCGAACTGGTCGGATGCCGCCGCCGCTTTCGGGAAATCCGAAGCCACCGAAACCCTCGCCCGCGAGCTCAGTGCACTCTTCGGGGACGGCCGTGCCCTGGACTCCCTGAAAGAAACCGTCTTCGATGAAACCGCCGATCTCGCTTCCCGCGAAACCGCTCTCAAAACCCTCATCGACGCCCGCCCGGACGACCTCCGCAATATCTGCGAGAAACTCATTGGAACCCGCCACCTGAACCGTACAGCCGTGCGCGGACTTGGTATTTTCGACGATCCTGAAATCGGCGTGAACCTTTCACAGAACTACGGCTCCTTCTGGCCCGGCGAGCGTCCGGCGGTGATCGACGTTCTGGTTTCACGCTCCGCATGGGCGGCGGCGCTTTTGAAAAGCATGGAATCAGGAAAAATTCCGCGCAAGGATCTCACCCCTTTCCACGCCCGCCAGATCCTCAGTTTCAACGACGATGCACTCAGCGCCCAACTCAAGGAAACGTGGGGGGAAGTCGCGAAATCCGATGAGGCCAAGGAAAAGCGGATCAAGGAACTCCACGCCGCCCTCACCCCGGAAGTCCTTGCGAAAGCCGATCTCTCCAAGGGCCGGGAACTCTTCGCCAGCCACTGCTCCGCCTGCCACCTGCTTTACGGCGAGGGCGGGAAACTCGGCCCCGACCTGACCGGCTCCGGACGCGCGGATCTCGGCTATCTTTTGGAAAACATCGTCGCTCCCAGCGCCGTAGTGCCGAACGAATACCGCATGACCGTTTTCACCCTCAAAGACGGTCGCGCCGTCAGCGGGGTCACTGCGGCTTCCACGGATCGCACCATCACCGTCCGCTCCTTCACCGAAGAAACCACGATCGAGAAATCCCAGATCGCAAGCAAACTGGAGCTCCCAAACTCCATCATGCCCGATGGCCTCATCGACAGTCTCACCCCGGAGCAGACCCGGGACTTGATCGGCTACCTGATGAACCCCGTCCAGGTACCGCTTCCGGAAGCCGGGAAAAAATAAGCGAGCTGTCCCGAGCAACGTGCATATGGCGTAGCCAGACCGCATAGACCGAGGAACGGAGTCAAAGCGTACGCACGGTGGTGTGGGACCGGGGAGCTAGTCACTCCCCAGGACCCGATTAGGCTTTTTTTGGAGCCTAGATTACGCGGAGATGACTATGTTTCGCGACTCATTTCCTCGAAGGCGGGGCGGATATTCGGACTTTGCAGGAACTACTGGGGCATGCGGATGTCAAGACGACGGAAATCTACGCACACACGGCGAAGATTGGGAATGAGAAGGGAGTGCGGAGTCCGATAGATGCGGGTTGTTTTGGGTCAGATGGTGCGAGTCATTGATTTCCGATTGATGAGTGTGAATTTTTGATTTTGGCTGGTACGAGGGTCGGGCTGTGGGATGTGGGACGGCGACCGAAGATCGCCACCACTTTTTTGCTCTCTAGTCTGCGAGAGGCTCAAGAAGTCGCTTGCCCGTCTCCACTTCTCCTCAGAGTCTTGGCGCGGCCATGGCAGTAGCGGAAACTCAGGGGAAAGTAGGAGATAGCGTCCGGAAGCGACTGGTGTTTTACGTCAGTGGCTACGATCCGCGTGGTCCTTCGCATTATCACAAGCTCTACACGACTGAGGCTGAAAAACAGAGCCGTCTGAATGGGATGGAGCTGGAGATCGGCCGCCGGCGGAAGGTGGATCGGCTCTCGCATGCTTGGGATATTTCCCTGAAATCAACTGGTACGAAGACGGAGTATGAATTTCTCCGCTGGGACGATTTGATCCGGAAGAACTGGCCGAAGAATGAGCTCGGTCTGCTTCGGATCGCGTTCCCGGCGTATTGGACGTATCTGAAATCGGGTTGGTTCCGGCGGGCCCGGAAATTATCGCGCCCCTTTTTCCTCACGGCTCTCTACCCGGCGGTGGTTCTTTTCGGCCTGCTGTTTCTGGCTGTGGATCTCGCAGCCACGGCCCTGGTCCTGCCGCCGGTCCTCGGGATGGCATGGTGGATTGGCATCGTTCCCGCGATCGGTATCGTTATCGGCGCGCTGGCACTTTCCCGTTGGTCGGATACCAAGCTCTACACCTATTGGCTCTTGCGCACGATCGCGACAACCGTGATTTGGGGGGAGGGGAAACGCCCTGAAATTGACGAGCGGATCGAGAAATTCGCGGATTACGTCTCGGAGCGGATCAGGGAAACGGATGCGGACGAGGTGCTTGTGGTGGGCCATAGCCTTGGGACCATCGTGATGATCCCCCTGGTAGCGAGTATGCTCCGGCGGAATCCCGAACTGGGTGTCGCCGGGCCGAGGATCGGTATTGCGTCACTCGGAGGCTGCCTCCAACTGGCCAGCATGGTCCCGCGTGCCGGTGGACTCCGGAAGGACATGAGGGACGTGGCCATGGCTACCGGGATATCCTGGGTGAATTTTTTCGCGAAACGGGATGGCGCGTGCACGGCCGATGCGGATCCGATCACTACTTCCGGCATCACCCGGCCGGAGGGTGCGGCAATACGTCCGGTACAACATCCGGTGCGCATTTTGAAAATGTTTTCTCCGGAGGACTACACGGAGGTAAAAAAGGATATTTTCCGGGTGCATTTCCAATATATCATGGCTGCGGATCTGCCCACTGGTTACGACTATTTCGAAATCACAGCCGGTTCCCGGTTTTTCAACGATCGCTTTCCCGAAAGCCCTGTTTCCTAAATTTTTCTGATGGCCTACACACCTCCCTATCCCAAGCCCCTCGAAAAGGGTTCGAAAAAGTCCGTCTGGAGCTTTCTAAAACGCAGCCGCCGCTCGTGGTTGGCGACCCTTTATGAAGGCTCCTACCGGGGACGTCTGACGCGTGTGCGAATGCCGGGCTTGCAGGTTTTCGCGGTGAAGATCCCGGATCTCATCAAGGAGACTCTGGTTGATAAGTTTTCCTCGTATCCCAAGCACGAGGTGTCGGGGATCGCGCTCAAGCCGCTGCTCGGCGAGAGCATTTTCACGACCAACGGCCCGCAGTGGGAGCGGCAGAGGAGGATGCTGGACCCTGCGTTTGGTCAGGCGAAACTCAAGGAGGTGTTCTCGCTGATGCATGGAGGCTCCGAGGCGATGCTTGCTCGCTTCGATGGCTTTGAGGATGGCGAGGTGGCGGATATCGAGATCGAGATGACTCACGTGACGGCGGATATCATCCTGCGCACGATCCTTTCCGAGACTCTGGAGGATGAGGGTGCGAGGAAGATTTTCCATGCGTTCAACCGGTTCCAGGAGAAGGCGGTCCTGATGATCCAGCTCGGGTTTTTCCGCATCCCTCTGTGGATCCTGCCGCATCATTATTTTTTCTGGAAGCGGACGGGAAAAGAAATCCGGGAGATGCTGGCGAAAACGGTGAGGGCTCGTTACGAGGCATTTCAGCGGGGCGAGGACAGCGGGCACAAGGACATCCTGCAATCGCTGCTGGAGACTTCCGATCCGGAGGACGGGTCCAAGTTCACCGTGGAGGAGCTGATCGACCAGGTGGCGATGCTCTTCCTCGCGGGGCATGAGACATCGGCAAGCGCGCTTTCGTGGTCGCTTTTCCTGCTGGCAAAATGCCCGGAAATCCAAGAGCGGTTGCACTTGGAAACGGTTGGGCAGCTCGGCAGCCGCAAGCCGGAGTTCAAAGATATCCCGCGGCACAAGCAGATCCGAAATGTCTTCCGCGAGACGATGCGGATCTATCCGCCTGTGGGCTTCCTGACCTTCCGGAAGGCCGTCGGCGACCAGAAGCTGGACGGGCGAGATGTTCCCGATGGCTCGCCGCTGGTTGTTTCTCCTTGGCTGGTTCACCGCCACAGGGAGCTGTGGGAGAGGCCGGATGAATTCGATCCCGATCGCTTCGAGGGAGGTCTCGATCAGCCTTCCTGTGCTTATATTCCCTTCGGCCAAGGTCCGCGCATCTGCATCGGTGCGGCTTTTGCGATGCAGGAAGCGATGCTGATCCTCGCGTCGCTCACTCGTCGCTACCGCTTCGAGCCAGGCCCGGGTCCGGATCCGGAACCGACCTCCCGGCTGACCATCCGCTCGACCGATGGGATTTCGCTACGGGTTTGGAAACGCGCGGAAATTGAAGCTGAAAGCTCAGCTCCGAGCGAAGATACCAATGCCCCCGCTCCAGAGGGTTGCCCGTTTCACTGAGCGGCTGCTTTGGCTTTCTCCTCACGCATCCCGCCGATGAAGAGCAGGAATGCGGCGATGCAGATGCATGAGTCCGCGACGTTGAAGGTAGGCCACCAGCCATCGCTAGACGGAACGATTTTCTCGTAGAAGGGGAGTTTCACGGAGATGAAATCCACCACGTAGCCGGAGGCCAGACGGTGCCAGAGGGAGGCATCGCTCACCTCATCAAGTAGGAAGCCTTGCACGAGGCGGTCGGTCAGGTTCCCGAAAATGCCGCATAAGAGAAGCGCGACGGCGACTTTGGAAAGCGGGTGGTCGAAGAATCCTTTTTTCCAGAAAAACCGGATCATGAAGAGAGCGAGCACAGGCACTAGCAGAAACACGATGGGCGCCCAATCGGTCCCGTTACCCATTCCGAAGGCGACGCCCTGGTTGTGGACGCGGATCCAGTGGAACCAATCCGGCACGATCATCCACGGCATATCGGGCGAGCTGAATTTCCCCGGCCATGGCTCAGAGAAATGCGAGACCGTCCACGCCTTCGTCGCCTGATCGAGGATGTAGAGCGGCAAGGTTACAAAAAGAAGAAGCTTTGGAAGAGTCATGGATCGGGGATGGGAGAGGCGGAAGAATCCTCAAACACTGGTTTCGCGCGAACGCTGCCTACATCCTGATTCGCGGGATCACAACGCCAAACGCGGAAATCCGCCCAACGTTTTTATAAGGGAGGGGGAACCAAGGCTTGATTTTTTCTCGGCGGTCTAGACCCTCTGGGTTCGTTACCATGTCAGGAATCAACCAGCAGCGCATCGCCGAGCGCCTGAAACTATCACGAGCCACGGTTTCCCGCTGTTTTACCAACCATCCCGGCATCAATCCGCTCACCCGGGCGAAGGTGTTCAAGATCGCGGCGGAAATCGGATACACGCATCTTGAGAACAGGACTTCGAAAGCCGGGAAAAAGTCGCCAACACTGCCGCTTGGCGTTCTGATCTGTTCGGACGAAGAGGAATACAAGCGCCACGACTACGAGAGTCCCGGCGAGCAAATCCTGGCCGGGGTGACCGAATGCGCCCACCTGAATTCCGCCCGGGTCGAGGTTCATTTTGTGAATCCCTCTGAGCGAAGTCTCGGCGACCCAAGCTATGCGAAAATCCGCAAGATCCGTCAGCGCTGGAAGGGGCTGATCCTCGTTTACCCGTTCCCCGGAGAAATTCTGAAAGAGCTGACCCCGCTGATGCCTATCGTTTCCCTCGTCGAGCAGTTCGACCGGTCGGACATCGATTGCGTGGACGCGGACCATTACAAGGGGATCTCTGCGGCGATCGACCATCTGCACGGTCTCGGTCATCGGCGCATTGGATTTTTCACCAGAAACTACCCGGTGGAAGCGAGTTGGTCTTACCGGCGCTACGCGGCTTATGTGGAGAAAATGGCGCGCCTCGGGCTTAGGATCGAGAGCGAGGATGTCATCAACATGTTTCCATCTGAGAAAATGGATGTTGAGGAGAGCATCAACCATGCGGCGGCCCGCACCAAGGTGGGAGTGACTGCCTGGGTTTGCGCAGCCGATCACCAAGCATACGATTTGGTTCGCGGCCTTGCCGAGAGGGGGATCAAAGTCCCGGAAGAAGTTTCCGTCACAGGATTCGACGGAATCGAAACACCCGAGGGTTACCCCGAGTTGAGTACAGTTCCGATTCCCTTCCGCGAGATTGGGGCGAGCGGGACACGTCGCTTGGTCGAGCGAATCGGGAAGCGCTTCGGATCTACCCAGCACGTCTTCATTGATTGCCCGTTCCGCGAGGGGCAGAGCACCGGGCCGGTTCGCCCGAATGCTTGACCGGGTTCTTATTCAAGCGCGTCGAATTCGAGGCTCTTGACCTTGTCGCGAGCCGCGTCCGCCGGTTTCCAGAACCAGCCCTTTTCATCCCAGCATTGCGCGAAGGCGAGATTTTCGGTGAGAAATTTGTACGAGGCGACCGCTTCCTTAGTTTTGCCGACCGCTTCGTAGGATTGGCCGAGGATAAAGTAGCAGGTGCCCACGTCGTTGAGTGCCCAGAGCTTTTCGGTCTCTTCCTTCGTAGTCGTCGGTTCCGTCAGTGCTTTCTGCATCTCAAGCGCCTGTGTCTTGTAGGTTTCGATGCATTTCTCCGCGAATACCTCGGCGTTTTTCTGGTCCTTCGCGTTGAGCGCGTTCCAGGCCTTGGTGGTCAGGGTTGAGGACGAGAAATCGCCAAAATCAGGTTCCGCGGCGGCGGTTGCTTCCGGGCTGGCTTCTTCGGCGGCGAGGCAGATCGGTAGGCTGCCGAACATCGTTGCAGCCAAAATGAATGTGGATACTTTGGGTTTCATGATGGAGAATTTCTAGATCCTGTTTCTCCCAAGTCAAGAAATTCTTTGTAATTTTATGTAACTTTGCTATTTCCGTCCTCGTTTTCTCCTCCTACATATCTACTCCGATGAACAAAACCCGCATACTCCACTCGATCCTTCCGGTTCTTGCCTTCGCAGGCATTTCCGCCCTCGCGAACTCCGGGCTTTCCGCCGAATCGAAAGTCAGCCTGTCAACTGACGCATCGGGGAATCACACTCTCCTCCGGAACGGCGAACCCTATCGCATCCTCGGAGTCGGCGGGACATCGCACCTAAAAGATCTGGCGGAATACGGAGGGAACTCGATACGCACTTGGGGGATCGAATCCTTGGAAGAGAAGATCGAAGGCGTGTCTCTGCTCGATTACTGCCAGAAACTTGGCATCACGGTGACGGCGGGAATCTGGATCGGTCACAAGCGGCATGGTTTCGATTACTCGGATCAGGGGAAACTGGAGGCTCAGCGCAATGATGTCAGGGAAGCCGTGAGGAAATACCGCGACCACCCGGCCCTGCTGATGTGGGGACTGGGCAACGAAATGGAGGGGCCGACATCCGACGGTCGCGATTCCGATATCTGGAAAGAACTCAACGTCCTCGCCTCCATAATCAAGGAAGAGGACCCAAACCATCCGGTGATGACCGTCATCGCAGGCAGTGCCTCAAGCAAAGTGAAGGGAATCTTGGAGCACTATCTGAATATCGATGTTCTCGGGGTGAACGCCTACGCTGGCGCTTCCGGGGCGCCGAAAGCAGTGAAACAGGCGGGTTGGGAAAAGCCCTTGGTTCTGACCGAGTTCGGGACTCCTGGGCATTGGGAAGTTCCAAAAACGCCGTGGGGAGCGCCGATCGAACCCACCAGTCGGGAGAAAGCCGCAAACTACTATTCCACCGTTTCCCTGCTGGATGAGAACAAGGATATTTGTCTCGGCAGCTATGCCTTCCTCTGGGGGCAGAAACAGGAAGTCACCTCCACATGGTACGGGATGTTTCTCAAGACCGGAGAGAAACTCCCCTCAGTAGACGCCATGTGCTACGCGTGGACGGGGAAATGGCCGGCCAACCGCACTCCACGTGTGGAATCGTTCGAGACTCCTCTCGACGGAGCCACGGTCCCTGCCAACAAAGAATTTCCCGTGACGGTCGTCGCCAGAGACCGTGAGGGCGATCACCTCGAATGGGAGTGGTATGTCGCGGAGGAGAGCACAGATCTGAAAGTGGGAGGAGATAAGGAATCGGAGCCTCCCCACGTCGAGGGCTGCATCGTCAGCGATAAAGACGGAGTAGCCAAGGTCCGGACGCCATCGAAACCCGGTGCCTACCGGCTTTTTCTCATTGTCCGGGATGGCAAAGGTGGAGCCAGCGCAGAGAACATTCCCTTCCGCGTGGATGGCTGATTTGAATCAGAAAAAAGAAAGCTCCGCGAGGCAATCCTGCGGAGCTTTTCGAAAACGCCAAGCCCCATGCCCCGGGTGGAACTGAAGGCGGTGATCAATATGGAGAAGGAGTTTGCAACTCCTTTGCGGAGGACTGGGAAACGGATTCGCCTGGCTTGTGCGAAGGAGTTGAAAACTCCTTCTCCATATTGGCTGGCGCCCCCGCTGGAAACGGGGGCGTGGCGGGGATTTCCGCTCGCCGTGGATTCCTAACATGTTCCAACCCAGCATTCCGCTGTGCTGCATACGGGGCTAAGTTCTGGACAGCCCTCCGGGCCTTCGGATTCCGGCTTTTCCTCAGCTTGCTCGTCCTGTCGTTTCGACCCCTGCTGCCGATTCCTTATTGATCGGGTGTTGGAAATGAAGACGATGGCGGCGGTCCTGTGTCGAAACGTCTGCTCCAGCTTTCCGGAATCACGAAGTCCTTTGGGGCGGTGCGCACCTTGCGAGGCGTGTCGTTCGAGCTGGAGGCGGGGGAGGTGCATGCCTTGCTTGGCGAGAACGGGGCGGGGAAATCAACACTGATCAAGGTCATCACGGGAGCTCACGCCGCAGACGGAGGAAGCATGAAAGTGGATGGACAGGAAATTTCCCAACTCGATCCCGGCCAAGCGCGGGAGCTTGGCATCGCATGTATCTATCAGCAACCTGCTTTGTTTCCTGATCTGAGTGTGTTGGAAAATATCGCCCTGCGGCTGGAGAAACCTGGGCTTTTCACGAGGGTGAATCGGGTGGCGAGGAGAAAGCGCGCGGCGGAACTCCTCGCACGGATTGGCGCGGAAATTTCCCCGGAGGCGGAAGTGCGCTCGCTCTCAATGCCGGAGCAGCAACTTGTGGAAATCGCCTGCGCGCTGGGTGCCGGTGCGCGGATCGTGATCATGGACGAGCCGACCGCCTCGCTCACACGAAAGGAGCAGCATCTGCTTTTCAAAGTCGTCCGGGATCTCCGGGCAAGCGGGGTGGGCGTGGTGTACATCTCGCACCGGCTGGAGGAAATTTTCGCCCTCTCGGATCGCGTGACGGTGCTTCGGGACGGGGAAAGCATCGGCACGAATCAAGTGGATGAACTTGATGAGGCGATGCTTATCCGCATGATGGTGGGTCGTGAGGTCGAGGCGATGCACACCACGGGTGGCGGGGAGACGGGAGAGGTAGTTCTTTCCGTGAAAAATCTGAGTTGTGCGGAAGGCGGGGTCGATGCGGTCGATCTGGAGGTTCGGGCGGGTGAGGTCGTGGGCTTGGCGGGATTGGTCGGTGCGGGGCGCACCGAGCTGGCGCGAGTGCTGTTCGGTATCACGCCGGCGGATGGAGGGAACATTTTCCTGAACGGAAACGAGGTGTCGATACGCAGCCCGCGGGAAGCGATTCGCCACGGGATCGCTTACGTACCGGAGGACAGGCGGCGGCACGGGGTGATTTTGGAGATGCCGATCTCGGCGAATATGACGATGGCTAGCCATGGAAAACTGTTTCCCCAAACGGTCCTAAATTTCAAAGTAGAGACGGCGTTGGCTGAGCGTTTCATCCAAGAACTAGGAATCAAAGCGGCCGGTCCGGAGGCACCCGGCGGCAGTCTGAGCGGAGGAAATCAGCAAAAGGTGAGCGTGGCCCGATGGTTGGCCACGAAGCCGAAACTGCTCATTCTCGATGAGCCAACCCAAGGGGTGGATGTCGGTGCGAAGGCTGAGATCCACCGCATCGTCCGCGCGCTCGCAAATGATGGGCTGGCGGTGCTGATGATCTCCAGTGACTTGCCCGAGGTGCTGGGCATGAGCGACCGGGTGGGGGTGATGCGCGAAGGCCGATTGGTGAAATTTTTCCCAGATAACAAAGCCGACGCGCACGAGGTGATGGCGGCGGCACTTGGCAGCGGGGAGGTGGAGCGATGAGAAAATTTTCCCGTGAAATCACCGTGGCCGGAGTGCTGCTGCTGATGTGGGTGGTGCTCGGGTTTGCGGCTCCCAATTTCTTTGAGTGGCAGCCCTTTTTCTCGCGCCTGGCCTCGCAAATGCCCGCCCTGATTCTAGCGATCGGGGTGGCCCTGGTGATCATGACACGGCAGATCGATATTTCCATCGGCTACCAGTTTGGGATGTGCGCGGTGGTGGCGGGGGTGACGGCGGCCTCGGGCTTGCCGCTGTCCGTCGCGATTCTGGCGGCACTGGCGGCGGGCCTGGTGATGGGCGCTTTGAACGGCGTGTTGGTCGCGTGGCTCAGACTTCCGAGCATCGTCGTAACATTGGCGACGATGGTCATCTGGCAGGAAACGCTCCGGCTTTGGCAGAAGGGTCGGCTGATCTCGTTGCCGGAGGGCGTGCAGTGGTTTGGCCTGAGCCAAGGGACGGGGCAGGCGGTGGTGATTGGCTCTGCGTTGCTACTGCTCGCGGCGCTGACGTGGGGGATGCGGAATTTTTCCGTGGGGCGTTTTATTTACGCCACGGGAAGCGACGAGGAAGCGGCGCGACTCGCGGGAATTCGGCCAAGTCTGGTGACGTTTGGCGTGTTCGTTTGCATGGGGCTTCTCGCTGGTTTGGCGGCGGTGTTAAACCTAGTGCAATCCCCGCAGGTGCAGCCGAATGGCGGGGAGGGACTGGAATTGAAAGCGATCGCGGCAGCGGTAGTGGGAGGAGTGGCGATCACCGGCGGGCGCGGAAGACTTTGGGGCGTGTTGCTGGGCTTGCTCCTGCTTTCAAACGTGAACCCGGCGCTTACCCACCTGCATCAGCCGCCCTATTGGGGAAAGGCCATCCAGGGTTTGGTGATTTTGTTGGCGGTGGCGGGAGATCAGCGTAGGACGAAGAAGAAATAACGAGAGCGAAGCGGGTCTAGTTTTCTATCGAAAATCGCGAGTTTCAACGGAAAAGCCGAGTTGCTGGGCTACGGTTCAATGCCGTTGAGAGCTGGCTGAAGCAGCTTCCGTCGAGGAGTGAAATCGCGCCTACGGAGAAAGTTCTCCGCCTTTTTCTAAAATCTTTCTTGCGGAGAGGCCGACAAATCCCACACTTGTTGGCAACTCAAAGAGTAACTTCAACAACCCCATGACTCAAAAACTCGCAACCCGTCGCCGCCGTACGGCATCCGCCGCCCTAGTCGCTATGCTGCTGGCTACCCCTCAGATTTTCGCTCAAGAGGCGGAGCAAACCCTACTCGACCGCTGGGTGCTCGACGGTGGTCCAACGATGTTCTTCATCGGTGCTGCAGTTGTCGCTTTCATTGCTCTCGCCGTTTACAACTTCATGTCGCTCACCAAGGCGAAATTCTGCCCTTCCGATCTTCAGGCCGCACTCATGGAACACATGTCCGAGTGCCGCGTCCGCTCCGCCATTGAACTCGCCGCCTCCCATCCTTCCTATCTGGGGCGGTTGGTAGCCTATGCTTTCCCGAACGTGGATGCGACCCAGCCGGAAACGCTCGGTCGTGACCAAGTCGAGGATGCCATTGCGGATTTCACCAACAACGAGTCCCGCAAACAGATGCAGTGGATCAACTACGTCTCCCTCATCGCCCAAGCATCACCGATGCTCGGACTGACGGGAACGGTTATCGGTATGGTTAACGCCTTCGGCACTCTCCGCACCGCCGGTGCGGCCGATCCATCCCAGCTCGCTGGTGACATCTCCGTGGCCCTTTTGACCACCCTTTGGGGTCTGATCAACGCGATTCCTTGTATCATCTGCTACTTTATCCTGAAGAACAAATACAACGCGCTCGTCTCGGAATCCGTGCACACCGCCGAGGAACTCCTCAACGCAGCCGTCGCCACCGTCAACGCGGATACTCTTTACGCTAAGATCCCAGAAGGTATCGCCGTTTAAGCCTTTGAGCCTCCTGGCTCCGAACGCGAACCAACCCAATACCTATGGCATCCTCAAAACTCAGAAAGGCCAGTGCCGCCGATGACGGCGACGCAAAGGTGGACATGTCGCCCATGATCGACATGGTCTTCCTGCTGCTCATCTTCTTCATCGTCAACGCCACCGCGATCATCGTGAAGACCGATCCGAAGGTACTGCCTCCCGTCGCCGCGAACTCGGTGAAACAGGAAGATGGTCGCGGTCGGATCGTAATCAACGTCCGCAAGGATGGCGAATACACAGCGGAAAACTTCGACGTGATCCTGAAAGATGAATCCGATATCTTCGATTTGGTGAAAAAGCAGAAAGAGGACATCCAGGCGCTTGGTGTCACACCCAAGCTCCACCTCCGTGGGGATGAGGAAGCGGTTTTCAAATATTCCCGCGCCGCGATCCGTGCCGCTGCCGCCGCTGGCGTGGACCAAGTCGTTTTCGCCGTTTACCAAACGCACAAAGGCCTTCGCAAAGAGGGAGAGTGAAGTAACTTTAGAAAAACCTACCCATGGCACGTCATAAGAAATCAGCCCAAGAACCGGAACCTGATCCGGACCTCGACATCTCGTCACTCATCGATGTCTGTTTCCTCCTCCTCATCTACTTCTTGGTGACCTCCACCATCACCCCACGTGAAACGGATCTTGGCATGGCGCTCCCTGCCAATAACCCATCTTCTGCGGAGCAGCCAAAAATTGAGCCGATGTTCATTCGTGTGGATGCCTCCGGTGCGATCTATTCCGGGACGGGAGCCTCCCAGCAGCCGCTCGACAGTGATTCCTCCGTTCGGGAGGTCCCGCTGCTCGACAGCCAGCTCGATCTTTACTCGGAGGCCGCCCGCAGTGCTGGCAGCAATCCACTTGTGCAGGTTTATGTCGATCCCGGCGCGACTCAGCAACGCGTGATCGACGTTCTCAACGCGCTTGCGGGCGTGAAGATTACCTCGGTCACCTTCACCGATCTCATCGAGTGAACTCCAAATCTTTCAGATTTCTCTAAAAATTTCCCGCCGTCGGACGTTCCCCCTTGCAGGACGGTCACGACGGCGTTTTATTTTGTAAAATTCCCCGTTGGCTCAAGCCCCCTCGAGAGTCTCACTTAAGAAAAACCATCGTCAAACCTTACCACCATTTTCCTGATATGAAAAAACTCCTTCTGGCCTGCGCCGCACTCCTCATCCCGTTCAGTCTCCACGCTCAGGAAGACGATCTCCCGGGTCTCGTCAACAAAGGTCTTGCCGCCATGAACGAAGGCAACTGGGAGGAGGCGCTCGCGATGAACGCCGAAGCCGTCGAACGTTTCGGGAAAAATCCGAAAACCACCCTCCAGCTCCACGGCCCACAGTTCGGCGTGATCTGGTTCCGGAAAGGTGTCGCAGAGCTGAAGCTCAATAAGTTCGACGAAGCGATGAAATCCTTCGAAGCCTGCTACAAAGACTATCCGAATGATGGCGATGTAGCCGGTGGCGGTAACATCTTCAATAAGATGGCTCTCCTGAAATGGGGTGAAGCAGCGATGGGAGCCGAGCAATACGAGCTGGCCATCACTCAATGGAAGAAGTTTCTCGAAGAGCGCGGTCCCCGGGATCGCTACCCTCAAGGCGCCTTCCACATCAACATGGCCATTGCCAACTACAAGCTCGCCAAGATCGCCGAAGGCAGTGAGCACCTCGAGATAGCGATCAAGAACAAGGAGACATTTCCCACCCCGGACGCAGCCATCGTATCCGGATTCCAAGCCTTTGTAGATGCGGCGATCCTTGCCAAAGACGAGCAAATCATCACCGATTTCATCGCCAAAAACGGCGGTGAGCTGACCATCCCACCATTTGAGATGCAGCGCTTCTCGAAACTGTTCATGAAACTCGCCGGTGATGCCATCGGCGCGGAAATGTGGAAGACCGCACTTTCTCTCTACCAATTCGTGCCCTCCACCCAAGTCGCGATCGACGATCTGCGTTCCCGTATTGCCGATCTGGGAAATCTAGCTGGAGTGGTCGACGGCTCTAGCCGAATTGGCAAAGCCCAGCTCGAAGCGGAACTCGCCGCGCTCGAAGCCGAGCAACAGAGCAACAAGTCCACTGAGATGATCATGCTCGCCGCGACCGCATACATCCACGAAACGCTCGGAAACGTTCGCGGTGCCAATGCTGCCTATCTCCAGCTCGAGAATTTTTTCCCCAAGGCCGAGAAGCGCGAGGACAACCTCTATCACCTGTTCCGCACCGCCTCCATTATCGGAGATAACACCGCGACTCTGAAATATGGCAATCTTTTGCGCCAGGATTACCCAGAGACCAAATACCTGCCCGATGTGCAGAAGCTGCTGCTCTCCTCCCTGTTCTTCGAAGGGAAATACGAAACCGTCATCGAACTGGCCACTGAGATTCTTGAGGGCGGAAAGGTAGAGGAAGGCAGCAAGGAGCACGATCTTGCGACCTTCGTTCTGGCCGGCTCAAATTTCTACACGGGCCAGTATGACAAGGCAGCGCCGCTTTTGGACAAGCACCTTGAGCAGTATCCGGAAAGCCAGTTCACCATGTCCGCCGCTTACTTCCAGGCCTCGAACGTAGCTCGTCTCCAATACTGGACGAAGGCCGCAAGCTTGCTCGACGCCTTTCTTGAAAAATACAAGGACGACCCAAACCAGGCCTTCACGCCGCTCGCCCTCTACGATCGCGCTAGCGCCCACTACGCCGAGGAGCAGCCCGAGGGAGCGATGGAGAAACTCGATCGCTTGCTCAAGGAATTCCCCGACGCACCGGTCAACGACCAAGCATACAATCTCAAAGGAAACGTCCACCAATCCGAGGGTGAGAAAGAGGCGGCGGAAGAAGCCTATGTGAAAGCGCTCGAAATTGCGGAAGGCAAGGGCAACGACGGAGTCGCCGGTGAGGCACTTTATTACCTCGTCGCCCTCCTCGGCGAGCAGGAGAAAGGTGAAGAAGCCAGCCCGCGCTTCAAAGATGCGGTCGCATATGCCGACAGATATTGGGAAAAATATGCGGACGGCTCTCCCTATCGTGCGCAGGTCGCCGTGGCGCAGGTGCCCGCTTTCAAGTCTCAGGACCGAGGCAAGGAAGCTCTCGAACGTCTTCAAGGGGTCATCTCCACCATGGCAAAACTCACCGAAGCCGCTGGCCTAGAGTCGGCCATCAATTCATACACCGAGATTTACCTCGAGGACCACACTTCGGAAGAATTGAAGGATCACTACTACAATTTCCCCGGCATCAGCACCCAGGACAAGGCCGCCCGCGCCATTCTCCGTATCGCCATCATCGGTGTGTTTGAAAAAGTCGCGGAGGACAAGGAGGATGAGGACAGGCAGCGTTCTGCGAAGGCCATGATCCAGGTTCTCTTCCAGAACCTGAAGACGGATTTCGATCTCAAGGATCTTTCGAACTACATCTTGGTGAAACTCGGGGACTACCTCCGCAACAACACCTCCGCCCCGCGCGAAGCCCTGCCTTACTACGATGAGGCGCTATCCCGACAGGACCAGTCCTACCGTTTTGCCGCACTCAGCGGTCGTGCGGATGTCTATGGCCGCTCCGACAACGATGCGGACTTGAACAAAGCCATCGAAGACTTTGAGCGCATTTTCACAGATTCTCAAGACAAGCCAGAACGTGAATTTGCTCTCTACCGCATCATTGAAATCTTGATGAAGAAGGGCGACTACGCGGAGGCTGCCAAACGCGCCAATGAATATCTCAACCGGGAGGAGAAAGCAGGACCGGTGCTTGGTTTCAACAAGTTCACCGCGCAGGTGGGCCTGATCCTCGCTCAGTCATTCGAAGAGCGGAAGATGATCGATGATGCCATCTCCATGTATGTGAAAGTCTGGTCCGCCCACATGGGCAACGTGACCGTATCCGCACCAGCGATCAAATCTTGGATGGAACTCTCCTATGCTCGGAACAAGAAATCCAGCGATCCGAAGGTGGTCTCCGACCGCCAAGGTGCCTACAACGGGGGATGGCGCTACATCGACCTCACCAGCCGCTTCAAGGACAAGCTCACCGCAGAGGAACTCGCTCTGTGGACAGATGTTGAGAAGCTCGTGGAAAAATATGTGGCTGATCCGAACGTGAAATCCATGGAACAGCTCAAGGCCGAGGAGGAAGCCGCAAAAAACAAGCGCTGATCCCATCCCGAACAAAACCTGAACCCACACATTTCCCATGAAACGACTCCTTCCCTACCTTCTCCTTCCCGCGCTTGTTGTCTCGGCACAGGCTCAAAGTGATTTCCAGACGGCAGCCCAGCTTGCGAAGCCGAATGGTGAGAACTTCCGCGCTTGGATTCTCGCCGCCACGGACTCGGACATCCGCTACAAGGTCACCGAGATTTCCACGGATTTCACCGATGCGAAACGCTCTGAATTCGCTGCGATCTATATCTTAAAGCCCAACGATTTTGCGGCTGCGATGGACCTTTACGAATCTGGAAAATACAAAGTCGCCCAAGCGAAATTTGCCGAGATCAAGGAGTATCACAAACCCACCTCACCTCTGAAGGATAACTTCCACACGCTCTCCGCCTTCTACGAGATGGAGTGCATGCGCAAACTCGGAGATTACGAGGCTCTCACCGCCGCGCTCAAGGATTTTAAGAAAGCCTCGCTGACTCGTGAACATCAAGTGCGCCAACTCGATCTTTACGTATTGTGGGATGCGGTTCGGACCGAAAGCTGGGATCGTGTGCTGATCATGGCGACCGAGCGAGATTCCGAGAATCTTCCCGGATACCAGCGCGCCCAAGTCGCCTACTGCAAGGCACTAGCGCTCTATCATTTGAAACGCCCAGACGAGGCGCTACTTGAGGGGCAAATTGCCATAACCGCTGATTCAGGTGGATCCGAAATCATCGCACAGGATGCAGCGATTTTAGTGATGCGTATTCTGTTTGAAGATCCCGACGTCCAACTCGCAATCAAGCTCTGGGGCACGGAAGACGAGAACAAGAATTCGGTGGGCTACACCCGTCTGAAAGAGGCCGCCGCACTCGCGGCACTTTACGAACTCACTCTGAAAGCTGGGAAGCCCCTGCCGGCCGATCTGAAGAAATTCCTCGATTATAGGGAGTGATTTTGTTGGAGTGTTCCATACGTTCTGAGCCGAGGACTGTTTCAGGAGCCTCTCTCCCGTCGAAAAGTCCCAACGGTCGTTGAACGCTCAATAACCTTTTTACCCGTTTCCCGATGAGAATTCTACTCGCCATATTGCTGACTGTTCTTCCGTTGAGCGCCCAAGATCTGGTGGCGCGCCCTTACGTGGCTGTGCCGATCAAGAACGTGAATGCGAATGTTTCGTCGCAACAGAAGGTGATTTGGCTCAGTAGGACATTTGCCTTGCGGAAAGTGAATGGCCCTGTGGTGCGATTTGCGACCGCCAGGGGACCTATCGATGTGGGACTTGCCCGTGACGTGGCTCCGGCCACCGTGAAGAACTTCCTGAAATACGTGAAAAACGGAAGCTACAACCGCAGCTTCTTCCACCGTTCGGTGCCTGGATTCATCATCCAAGGCGGTGGCTTTCGAGTGACGAATGACGAAGTGGAGGAAATCCCGCAGTTTGGCCCGGTCGTAAACGAGTTTGATCTTTCCAATACGCGCGGAACGATCGCGATGGCGAAATTGGGTGGTGATCCGGACAGCGCGACCAATCAGTGGTTCTTCAATGAATCGGATGACAATGCGTCGAATTTGGATTCCCAGAATGGAGGATTTACGGTGTTTGGGAGAATCATCGACCAAGCAGGATTAGACGTGATGGATACCATTGCAGCCTTGAAGCGCGTGAATGCCGGTTCTCCTTTTGACAATCTACCCGTGGTGAACCACAAAAATGGCTCCGGGGTGACTACGAAAAATTTAGTCAGGGTGAATGCGGTAAAGATACTTCCGATGCTACCCAACGCATCCAAATCCGCGAGCGTCTTGAGAACATCCGTTTCTTGGAACAGTAACCCGAAGGTTGTCAAAGCGAGTATCACCAAGAATCGCCTCATCTTGAGATACACCGGGAAAAAGGGAACCTCGAACATCCGGGTCAAAGCGAAGTCCAGATCAGGTGGCGTTACTTTTGCCAGTTTCACCGTAAGGGTGAAATAGACCGGATTTGGGTGACTACATCCGGTAGCAGAACTCATTCCTCAGCCCTTTTGGGACGATCTTAAAGCCGGTTCAGGTGCGTGGCTGTGCAGCTTCTCGTTGCCGACATCGTCGCAACTTCCGGAGATGCTTGCTGGACAAGGAAGTTCTGGCCTACCTTCCGGCATTTTTGCCCCGATAGAGAGCCGCGAACCCAACCGTGCAAGCTGCGATGATCGCCGATAGGACCCACCAGAAGTTCTGCCAGCCGTTGCCGTTTTCATCCACGCACACGTTTCTCAGCCAACTGCAGAAAAAGGCTCCGACGAGAGGACCGATCCCTCCTTGCATTAGGCCGAGCATGCCTTGCGCCTGCCCACGTAGTCCTGGCTCCACGCGACGGTCCAGATAGACCTGTGCGGTGATAAAGTAGAGAGTGAAGCAAACGCCGTGCAATGCCACCCCGGCGATATGCCAGCCGATCAGTCCTGTGAATCCTGCATAGCCGCTCATCGCGTAGCGCAGCGCGGACAGCCCAAGACCCCATAGGAGCATGGTCTTGAGGCGGTATTTCAACATCATCGCACTCAGGAAAACCATGGCTACCACCTCACTCCACTGCGCCACAGTCATTGAGGCGGTCGGAGTTTTGTCGCCCAGCATTTCGAATAGCTCGGGCGAATACATGTAGAACGCGGCGAGGGGAATGGAAAACAGGCCGGTAGTCAGGAAAAGGACGGCGTGGTCTCTGGTTTTAAAAAGCACGAAACCGCCGATTCCGAGGGCGCTGCGCCAAGATTTCCCAATTCCCAGCGGAGGGGTGTGGGGAAGGAGAAATCCTAGAATACCGGCGCATGCACGTGCCGCACCAGCGGCGTAGGCGGAGATGGGGCTGGAGTCCGCATGCAGCGCGTAACTCGTGAGGAAACCCGCCGAGACCCATCCGAAAGTAGCACCCAGGCGGACCAGCGGATATTGCTTCTCTCCGTTTTCTAAATGAGTGAGGCTGATGGTGGCGAGCAGTCCCCAAGTTGGCCCTGATGCGGTGGCGTAGACCGCCAGGCCGCCGATAAACCACCACGGCCCCCAACCGGCCTGAAGTGCCGCGAAGGAGAGTGCGAGCATCGCCGCGCTGATGAGCGAGCACCATCCGAACAGCCGCTGGGCTGCCATTTTTTCATCCGCGATGGCTCCGCCGATCACCGGGGAAATGATGGAGCAGATCGGGATGACGGCGAAGGCGAGCGCGATCCAGCTTCCCAAGCCTTGAGCCTTGAGAATGTTGGTGAGGGCCGGAATCCAGAAGCCCGGACCCATGCCATGGAAAAAGAACACCACACAAAGGAGGTGGAACGCTCCCTTGTTGCGACCCGGTGATTCCACGCCACCGTAGATAGACAGAACGGCGGACTTGGCAAGGCTGGTGACAAAGAGTTGCTGCTGTCACTGCCCACCGAGGATCAAGTGCGCACAGCGATCAGCCTCCGCAAGAACGGCTGGCGTTTCATCCCCGCTTCCGATGAAATATCCTCCCTGTCGGAGTTTTTCTAGTCCTCGAAGGAGGCGGGAATCCTCGGTTTTTCTCGGCATACGGAGCACCCCCACCCGTGCCCCACTACTGAGTGCCTCGTAGATCATTGATACGGAATCCTCTGTGACATGGATTTCTTCGGTTTCCGCCAGCTTCCCCGCCAGCCAACAGGGCGCGGTTTCTTGATGAGGAAAAATTCTTATCCCAGGGACTATTTTGGGAAGCTCAGAGAGAAAACCCTCCGGTGTCCTGCGGGAATCCGCCACCTCGAGAGGGCCGATGTTGGCGAGTTCCTCGATTTGCCGAGTCAATGCCTCACCATCCCAGTCATGGATTTTCGAAGGGCCTCCGATCAGTGCGAGCCGACCGCGCTTTTCTCCCGCGCTAGGCACCACCCGGTTCGGCGCACCCTTTGTGAGAATCACGTTCTTTCCGGAAAGTCCTTGTGGAAAATCATGCTCTGGAGCCACGCACCAATCGAACCAACCGACAGGCAGGCTCGGCTTCATCAGCACGATACTCAGTGCATCGTACTTCCGCGCGCCACAGAGCAGCGGGAGATGCGTCGAGTGTCCGGCGCTGATGAGGTAGTCGGGACTTCCCGATTTCCGCACCACCTCCGCGATCTGCTTCATCGTTCCGAAAAATCCTGCCGTTTTCACCAAGGCGATTCTTGCCGGGTGTAGGCGCGACATCGCTTCCGCGAGACCGAGCGACTGGTTCTCATGCCCCGGTTTACCATCGCCGAGGATCAGGATACGGATCTCATCGCGCGCCATCCCCGGACTTTGCGCGGAGCGTGCCGGAATGGCAAAACGAATCCTTGGTTTGTGCCTTGATCCTGTCGGTGCTACTCTACTGGATGCGTTTCCCTTGTCTCCCGCTTTGCGTGTTATTCAGTCTGCCTCCGCTCGCATTTGCACAACAGCCCACCCTTCTGGAATCCTCGGACTTACGCGATTTTGAGAAACTATCCGAACCACGCCGCGAGTTGCTGGAAGCCGCCATTGAGACCGGCACTGCGATGAAGGGATTACCATACAAATACGGCGGAAACGGCCCTGCGGACGGAGGGTTCGATTGCTCGGGGGCGATGCATTACATTCTTCACAAGGTAGGCCTCAATCCGCCTCGCACGTCCTCCGGCCAGTATCTGTGGGTGAAAAATAGCGGGAATTTTCACGAGGTTTCCCTCAAAGCGACGGATACGGATGACGATAGCTTTTCCGATCTGGAGCCGGGCGATCTTGTCTTCTGGTCCGGCACCTATACGCCCACCGACGGTCGCACCACTGGTGTGACCCATGTCGCGATTTTTTTGGGATATGAAAAAACCGACGGACGTGCGGTAATGATCAACGCCACTAGTGGCCGCTCTTATCGCGGGAAAAAAGGAAACGGTTTCGGCGTGTATGACTTCCGCGTTCCGCGCCAGGGATCGAAGTCGCGGCTGATTGGCTATGGCACCCCGCCGGGACTGATTCCGAAGGAAAAATAGAGGCTGACCGGTTTTGGAGTGCGGACGGCTCGCCTCCGCTTTGGATAGTGGAGCTTGCTCCACGGGGTTTCTCCTCCGGCTTTGTTCCCGGCTTGTCGCTCCGCGCCGCAGAGGGCAAGCCCTCCAGCCCCAAAGCGGAGGCGAGCCGTCCGCACTCGAAACATTGGACGATTCGGAAAACCTACGGCTTGATCGTCACCGTATCGCCGACTTTCGTCATGGCGAAGAGGGCTTTCGCGCTGGCCATGGGCAGGCGGATGCAGCCGTGGGAGGCAGGGTAGCCCGGGACGTTTCCGTAATGGAATCCGAAGTCGCTGCAGCTCAGGCGCTGGAAATAGGGCATGGATGAGCCGTAGATGGAGGAGTTGTGCGTGCGGTGCTTGTCAGTGATGACAAACTCGCCCTGACGTGTGCGGTATCCACTTTTCCCAGAAGACACCTTGGTGGAGAAAATTTCGTTGCCACTAGCATCATAGACTCGCGCCCGCTGTTCGCCGAGAGATAGGATGATGTGGCGTTGGATCTTGTCGGGATCTTGGCCGAGCAAGAGTTTCATCATGCGGACATCGCTCCGCCGGGAGGCGAAATTGATCGGCCAAGTGTAGTTCTTGCGGGTGTAGGTGTTTTTCTTTGCACCGGCGGCAAGCAGATGGCGTGCGGTGGCGATATTCCCGGAATTTGCGGCGAGCATCAGCGGTGTGATGTTTCTGTCTTTGGCCAGATACCAGCGCATGTCTTTGGAGGGCACTAGGTCGAGAAATGCCTGCGAAACGGGGAGTGCGATCGGCTCGTTCGGATCTGCTCCAGAGGCGAGCAGCTCGCGGACGGCTCCCGCCTTTCCGGTCACAATGGCGAGGTGCAGTAGTTTCTGTCCCTCTGGGAGTCGGAAATCAGTGCGAGCCCCGTGTCGAAGAAGGAGGGTGGCGAGGCGGCCATCGTCATGGCGTAGTGCGAGCGAGAGTGGAGTATCCTGATAGGGGATGGGGGCGCGGTTGGGATCGGCGCCGCACTGCAGCAGGAACGAGGCGGTGAGGCGGTCGGAGGCGGCGACGGCGCGGAAAACGGCGGCTCCCGGCGAGTGACCATAGTCGAGAAACAGTTTGAGCCACGTCATTTTCCCGGACAAAGCAGCAGCCTCGGCAATCAACAGTCCCTGCGGTCCGGGTTTGCGGGCAAGAGTCCCTTTTCCGAGAAGCATACGAGCGAGTTCCCAGTTTCCTTGATCGTAAGCGAGCCATAGGGCGGGCTCCCACTCGGGTCCATCGAGCATTTCTCCGGGGCGGAGGACGGCGCGGAGTGTGGGAGCATGACCTGTGGCGATCGCCGCCTCCAGCGGGGTGACTCCGCCCTGCGCGGTCGGCTTGCGGACGGGGTCCGCACCGATTTTCATCAGCAGGGGGATCAGCTCGGTATCTCGTTCTTCGATGGCTTTCTCCAGTAGAGTGAGGCCGCTGGGTGAGGGCAGGTTCGGATCGGCACCGGCCGCAGCGAGCGAGGGCAGCATGCCGATCCAGCCGTTTTCGGCTGCGAGAGTGAGGGCACCACGACCCTGAGGATCGGTGCTGCCGGGGTCCGCGCCGTGCGAGACGAGCGTTTCCACGAGATCCTTGCGGCCCGCGGCAATGGCGATGTGGAGAAGGGGATTGCCGGCATCGTCCGTGAGATGTGGGTCCGCTCCCTTTTCGAGCATTTCCTCGGCGAACTCCGAATGGTCGTTGCGAATGCACCACGGGAGAATTTTTTCCCCACCTGGCATACGGGCGGATGGTGAGGCACCTGCGGCGATCAGCGTCCGGACGGTGGGGTCGTCTCCGATTCCGAGGGCGGCACCCAGTGGCGAGATGCCGTCGGCCGCCGTGGCGTTCACATCGGCACCCGCAGCCAAAAGGGAATTTACGAAATCCTCTTGGCCCTGATCGATGGCGATGCGTAGCGGAGTCCTGCCCGTCGAATCCCGCTGCTCCGTGTGGACATTGAGAGTGAGCAGCCAGGCGACTTGCTCAGGTTCATCCAGAGTAACGGACTCCACGAGCGCGCGGCCACTTGGTTGGATGCCAGCGCGGGAGAGCTCCCGCAGTGCGGTGCGCTCGGGACTATCGCACGATACGAGAAGCGAAATAGCTGCACAGAGAGCGAGTCGCCGACCGCACCGGGAAGTGGAGGAATTCCGGAACACAGCGACGATAACTAGCGGTTTTTTTAGAAAAATCAAGGAGGGAAGAAAGCTGTTAGCTCTCGTGGCTCATCGTGATAGCCTCCGCCGCATGAAGTTGGTGAAACTGTTGGCGAATCTCGGGTATGGATCGAGGAAAGAGGTGGATCGCCTGATACGTGCGGGAATGGTTACCGACGCGGATGGCACAAAGCTGGGCTCCAAGGACTTTCCCGGAGCGGAGAATGTGAGATTCGGCGGGGAGGCGCTCGATCCGCCGCCGCCGATGGTCCTTGTGATGAACAAGCCGGAAGGATTCACGTGCAGCACCGAGGATCCCGGCGAAACCGTATATGACCTACTACCTCCACGTTTTTCAAAAAGGAATCCGGGACTCAATCCTGTCGGGCGCCTCGACAAGGAAACCAGCGGCATGCTCCTCATGACCGATGACGGGAAATTCCTCCACCAGGTGATCCACCCGAAGTCCAACTGCCTGAAAGTCTATCATGTGGAACTCGACCGCCCTCTCCAAGGCAACGAGGGCGAACTTTTCGGCTCCGGCGAATTTCTCTTGGAAAGCGACCCAAAACCCCTCCTTCCCGCCGGCTTCGAAGCACTCGGGGAAAAGGAGGCCCTTGTGACCTTGCACGAGGGGCGCTACCATCAGGTGCGGCGCATGTTCGCCGCCACCGGCAACCACGTGCTCCGCCTCAAACGCATCTCCACCGGCGGCCTGAAACTTCCGGAGGAACTGGAGGAAGGCGAGTGGCGCATCGTTTCCGAAGAGGAGAAGGAGGCGCTGTTCGGGAGAGGGGAGGCCGAACGTGCATGATTTCCGGCAAAATACACATTTGACAGACATCCGTCATTGACGGATGCTCTGGCGTGCGTCTCACCTTCAAGGAAACGTCATTCTTCACCCGGCAGTTTTCAGAACTCCTTCCGGATGCGGAATTCAACGCCTTGCAGTGGGCGCTCATGGAAAATCCTGAAAGCGGCGATCTCATCCGCGGTTCCGGCGGTCTTCGCAAGCTACGGTGGGCGGGATCAGGTCGGGGCAAGCGCGGTGGAGTACGAATCATTTACTACTGGCATGTTCCGGGAAGCATCATTCTCCTGCTTCTCGCCTATCCGAAAAACGAACGGGAAAACCTGACACCCGCCCAAACCAAGGCCCTCAAATCCATCATAGAATCCGAATTCCCATGAACGAAGAACTTTTCCAACAACTCACCGCCAGTCTGAAGGAAGGCGGAGCGATCCTTCATGGGAAGAAGAGAGCCGCCCGGAGCACCACCCTACAGTTGCCCGACCCAAAAGCCGTCCGCGAAAAACTCGGCCTCAGCCAGACCCAATTCGCCTCCCTCATCGGCATCAGCCCCCGCACCCTCCAGAACTGGGAGCAAGGCCACCGCCGGCCCGAAGGCACCGCGCGTGCACTTCTGCGGGTTGCCGAGTCGCACCCGGAAGCGGTTCTTGAGGCATTGCATCGTTGACCGAACCGGAATCCAACCATGGCATCACCGCTCATGCCGATATGGCGGAGAAACCGCATAAATCCCGTGAACCCGAACATTTTCACTGAAACTGCATATCATAGGAGACGATGGGTGCCTGGCCGAAGACGAGTTCGATCTGGCCTAGCTCGGTGGAGTCGATTTCCTCCAGACGGATGGTTCCGTAGCTGTCGATTCTCATGACCGCGATGGTCTCGACGGGTGGAGGGGCCGGATTCGCGCGAACCACTGGCGCGACGGTTGTTTTGTCGGCTTGAAACCCAAGGCCCATCGCAGCCAATGCTCCGCATGCGGCGGCAGAAGCAACGACCCGGCGGTATCGGCGTTTGCGGCGTGTGGAACGGAGTTGCGGGAGATGTTTTTCCCAAACGGCTTCGGAGTGATTTTCGGTAGCGTTCATGTAGGGTCGGTGATGGGGCTTTCGAGGGCTTTTCGTAGGCGTTTGCGAAGGCGGGAGAGTCTTGATTCCACCGCTTTGACACTGATCCCCTGCTCCTCGGCGAGTTCCTGCTGGGACCATCCGTCGAGGTAGTGTTTGCGGACGAGAGCGCGTTCGTTCTCGTCGAGAGTTAGCATGGCTTCATCAAGGCCGTTGTCCTGGTGGCGACCGGTTTCCCGCCGCGCCTCCTGCCATTGCTGGAAGCGTTCGTTCAACCAGTTCCTGCGGCTTCGCTTGCGCGCGTGGTCGATCACCTCGCAGCGGACAAGACAGGCGAGCCATGCTTTGAAAGATTCGGAATTGTGGATGACTTTCGCATGGCGGATCACGCGAAGATAGACGCCCTGGACGATTTCCGGCGCATCGCAATCGCATGCGCCCCAGGCACATGCGAGCTTGTGGATCTGCTGGTAATACTCGTCGTGAAACGCGCGCCACGCGTTTTCATCACAACGTGAAAGACCGTGAGTGAGGCTGGCGGTATCATCGTTCATTGAGTGTCTCCTGCGGTTTGGTAACGTCTGCGGGAAGAGAGTTCGTTTCGGCATCCGCATCCGGGGCATCTTTGTTGAGATCCTTGAGCAGGCCGGTGGTGATATCAGTGGCGTCCTTCGTGTAGAGGAGAAACGGAACTTGGGAGGTGCTGAGGCCTGATTTGTCGAAAACGTAATCGTAGTTTCCGGTCTTCGCCTGTTCCTCTACGAGTGTGCGGATTTCCTCAAGAATCCCCTTCATGCGCTGAACCATTTTTTCATTGAGCGCCTGATTGCGACGCTGGAGGAACTCACGGCGTTCGCGGTCGAGTGCGATGCCCTCCTGCTGTTGCATCTGCCAGTCTTTGAAAAGTGCCTGCCTTTTGGATTCGTTAACCGATGGATCCTCAATCTGCTTCTTAAGGTTACCGAGATTGGTTTCCAGCTCGCGAATGCGTGCGAGACGCCCGTTGTTGTCCTTCTGGATACGGGCCCGCTCGACGTTGATTTGCTTCTGCGCCTCGCTGGTGCGGTGGTATTGCTTGAAAAGCTCCTGCATATCCACAGTGGCGATCATCGGCTGGGACGAAGCAACGGATTTAGGGCCTTTATCTTCTGCGGCGCATGCAAATCCGAGGAGGAATGCGAATCCAACAATGGCGGCGGCGGTGTGAAGTGTTCTCATTTCAACCCATCAACGCCCGTGGCGAGGCTCACCCCTCGCGAAATCGGAATTTTTTTCGGGGAAACCGGATGGGATCGGAGCCGGACGGGCATTGACCGGTTGCGTTCACGGCTTAGACTGGGGCCGTCCATTTCAAAAACAATCAACCAACCAAACACACCATCATGTCCATCAAAGTAGGAGACAAAGCACCGGATTTTACCCTCGTAACCAAAACCGCCGACGGCCCGCAGGTCGTGAAACTTAGCGATGAAATCGGCAAGTCGAACATCGTTCTTCTCTTCGTGCCCATGGCATTCACCGGCGTCTGCACCACTGAGCTGTGCGATGTATCTTCGGGCATCAGCGCCTATGAGTCACTCGATGCAAAGGTTTTCGCCATCTCCGGTGACAACCCGTTTGCGCAGGAAGCGTGGGCGACAAAGGAAGGAATTACCGTCCCGCTACTCAGTGATTACGAGCACGAGGCAGCCAAGGCATACGGCGTGGCTTACGAGCAATTTCTCCCGGAAGCCAACCTGATCATGGGTGGTGTCGCGAAACGTTCCGCATTTGTTATTGATAAAGAAGGAGTTGTGAAGTTTGCCGACGTGAAAGATCATCCGAAAGACCTTCCTGATTTCGAGTCTCTCAAAGCTACGCTGAAATCACTCTGAAAAAATTTGCAATAAAGATAACTTTATTATTTACAAACCCTCAAAAATAGAGAAATTGGTCCTGTCCTTCGCAAGTGCCGGAGCGATTGAATCTTCCGGGGGGAAAGTTCGGTTGCGCTGAGCCAGCGAAGCAACTGTAAGGCGCGAACTCGGTAACGGGTTCGCGCCTTCGCTTTTTCCGAGTTAGGAAACAATGCCTCACAGCGGGTCTCTAAGCCCACAAAACGTCGACTAGGTTTCGATTCTTGCAGATATTTCACCTGCGAATCGTTAGGTGAAGAATTCACGATCAGCAGAAGGAGGGGTGCTGGGAAAGCGGCTGAACTCTTCACATTGGGTCAATGAGAGCGTCTGATCGCAAAAACTCTCTTTTTTGTTCCTGTGAACATCTTTTTTGCTTGCGGCCATGTCGTCGCGTCATCACTCTCCGGGCATGGCTACAAAATCAACCACGGACACGGCGGCGGACAAGGTGAAAGAAACGCGTAAGCGGAATCTTGATCTGGCAATCTCTCAGATTCAGAAGGAATTTGGCGAAGCTGCGATCATGCGGATGGGCGACGAGCACCGCGTTGACGTGGATACGATTCCTACTGGGAACCTCCTGATCGACCGCGCGCTCGGCGTTGGTGGCTTTCCCCGGGGCCGAATCGTGGAAGTGTTCGGCCCGGAATCGTCCGGCAAGACAACTCTCACACTCACCGTGATCGCCCAAGCCCAGAAGAATGGAGGTCTCGCGGCGTTCATCGATGTAGAGCATGCGCTCGATCCCCAGTATGCCCGTAAGCTCGGCGTGAATCTAGATGATCTCCTCGTTTCCCAGCCTTCCTCCGGTGAGGAAGCGCTGCAGATCTGCGAGGCACTCGTGCGATCGAATGCGGTCGATGTCGTGGTTCTCGATTCCGTGGCCGCGCTCGTCACCCGGCAGGAACTCGCCGGAGAGATCGGAGACTCCACCGTCGGTGCCCAGGCTCGTCTGATGAGCGCCGCCATGCGGAAGCTGACCTCCTTTATCTCGAAAGCGAAAACCGTCTGCATCTTCACCAACCAGATTAGGGAAAAAATCGGAGTCATGTTCGGAAGCCCGGAGACAACTCCCGGCGGGCGGGCGCTGAAATTCTACTCCTCTGTCCGTATTGATATCCGCCGCATCGGATCAATCAAAGCCTCCGACGGCACGACAATCGGGAACCGCACCAAAATTAAAGTCGTGAAGAACAAGGTCGCTCCCCCCTTCACCGAAGCGGAGTTCGATATCATGTACGCCGAGGGCATCTCCTCAGTGGGGTCCCTGCTCGATCTCGCGCTGGAAATGGAGATCATCCAGAAACGCGGCTCTTGGTTTTCCTATGACGGAGCTCAGCTCGCTCAGGGAAGGGATGCCGCGAAAGACGCTCTAAAAGCGGATCAGGAACTCTACGACACGGTCGAGACCAAGGTCAAAGAGGGCCTTGAGGCCATCAAGGAAGCGAAGAAAAAGTAGGGACCGACCCTAGACTGGGGGGGTGCGCCCTATACCGCCGTCCATCGGGATCTGTGGAAGATTTGGAGTGCGGACGGCTTGCCTCCGCTTTGGGGCTGGAGGGCTCGCCCTCTGAGGTACGGAGCGATAAGGCGAAGCAAAAGCCGAACGTAGGACACCGTGGAGCAAGCTACACTAACCCATCGATCATTTCTTCACATCGCAGCGTTCCGCCCACTCGAGCCAGATGGAGGTAAGTTGGACCGTGGTGGTGGAATCCTCTGCGGAGAGATCGTTGGATTCGGTGGGGTCGACTTTCAGGTTGTAGAGCTCCCAGGGTTTGCCTTTGCGGGAAACGGCCTTCCAATCGCCTTGGCGGACCGCTTTGTTGCCCATGTGCTCCCAGAAGAGGTTGCGGGACTCAGTGGCGTCTTCTTTGAAAAGCGGGACGAGACTTGTTCCTTCCATGGGGTTGATTTCCTTTTCACCGACCGTCTCCGGATAGGTCGCTTCTGCGATTTCCACCAGGGTTGGCATGATGTCGATGACGTGGCCGGGCTGATGGCGCAGGCCTCCTTTTTCCTGAAGTCCGGCGGGCCAGCTCACAATCAACGGGGTGGCAATGCCACCCTGATACGTATCGGTTTTAAATTTCCGAAAAGGGGTGTCTGAGGCGTTGGCCCACTCGAGACCGACGCTCGCATAGGACTCAGGCGAGCCAATGGGCGCACCTTTTTTTCCACGACTGAATCCTCCGGCTCCGCCTTCTGCAGAGCAACCATTGTCGGAAAGGAATAGGATCAAGGTGTTGTCGAGTTGATCGAGGGCGGCGAGTTTGGCAACGAGTTTCCCGACGTTCTGATCGATGCAATCCACCTGAGCGGCATAGACGGCCATGCGATGTGCGAGGTCTTTTTTGGCCGCTACGGGAATTTCCTCCCATGGCTTTGCCGAGGGATCGCGGGGGCTGAGGGTGGCGTCCTTCGGGATGATGCCCATTTCCTTTTGGCGGGCGAAGCGCTTCTCCCTCACGGCATCCCAACCGATATCGTAGCTTCCTTCGTATTTCGCGATATCCTCGGGCATTGCCTGAAGCGGCCAATGGGGGGCGATGTGTGCGAGGTAGAGGAAGAATGGCTGCTCCGTTTCGGTGACGGCTTCTTCGATGAAGCCGAGCGCTTGATCGGTGAAATCATCGGTGACGTAGAGATCGTCGGGTGGGTCGATTTTTTCTGCACCGCTATAGAATGGCAGGCCCTTTCGAACTTGCAGGGCTTCCTTAAAATAGACTCCTCCGCCGGATGGAGTGCCCCAGAAACGATCAAATCCACGCTCCAACGGTTTGTTCCCCGGCCCGTCACCGACATGCCATTTCCCTGTCATGAGAGTGGCATAACCGGCGGGTTTGAGCGCCTCGGCAAGGGTGACGCAGCGGCGATTGAGCTTGCCGCGATAGCCGGGTTTACCTTCGTCGTTTGTCATGCCGCCGATGCCGGCTTGGTGGGACCATAGGCCTGTCAACAGGGACGCGCGGGTGGGGCAGCAGCGGGAGGTGTTGTAGAAATTGGTGAATCGCAAGCCCTCGTCGGCGAGCTTGTCGAGGTGGGGTGTCTCAATCTCGGATCCATAACAGCCGAGGTCGGAAAAGCCCATGTCGTCAGCGAGGATGACAATGATGTTGGGTTTTTCCGCATGCAGCGGGATGCAGAGGGCGAGAAGGAGTGGTAGGTTTTTCCAAATACTCATTCTCCAAGTCTCCGCTTCCTCTGTCCGAGGGCAAGAAACAAAAAGGGGGAGAATTGATTTTGGAAATCGTGTGGAAATTTTTGCCTAATTTCACGTAGCGTTTGCCTTTAGTCGTAGTGAGTCCCGTAGAAGCAAAGCAAAAGATCTCGTCCCGGCCTTCCCATCGGGAAGAAGTCGAGCAAGCATTGCGTGCAGCGCGGCCTGGACTTTTTGCCTATCTGCTTGCTGCGGTGCGCAACTACCACGATGCGGAGGATCTCTTGCAGGAGGTGTCTCTTGTCGCTCTGGAGGCTGCGGAAAGCTTCACTCCTGGGACGAATTTTCCCGCATGGAGCCGTGAGATCGCGCGCCGCCGGGTGCTTGCCTTTGCACGGCGGCGTGACGGCCGCCCGCTATCGGTGGACCCTGTCATGCTGGAGGCACTCACCGAAGCCGCGGCTGAAGTCGATGCGGAGGAGCCTCTGGAGGAGCGCATGTCCTTGCTATCCGGATGTCTGTCAAAGCTGCGCGAAGAGATGCGCGAGGTGCTCGAATACAAGTACTGGAACCACCTAAGCGCTGAGGAAACGGCAGAGCGTGTCGGGAGAACCGTCCAAGCTGTTTACGCGATTCTCAAACGCTCACGAATCTTGCTTCGCGAATGCCTCGAAAAAAACGCGACAGCAATTTCCAACAGACGAACAAATCTTCCGAAATGACAGATCCACACAACCACGACCTGGACGTTCCCGCGCCCCAGAATCCTGCCGACAAAGCGGAGATGAAAAATTATTACAGCGAAGTCCGCGACACGGTTCTGGTAGGGGAGTCGCTCGGCAAAGGCGCGAAACCTCTACGCGGGGGTGCACGGGGGGCTTCACTCGGCACTGGACTGGCTGTGGTCGCGGTCCTTTCTGCTGCGATCATCGGCGGCTACATGTTGATGAAAAAATCGCCCGAGAATGGCCTAGTGATTGAGCCCGGCGAAGAAGTCATCGCTCCCTCCGAACAGGTGGCCGAGCCGCTCGATGACGGGAGATTGCGTCCAACCAATTTCGTTGGCGTCAACACGCACATCCAGAACAGTGGCAGCCCTTACGCGAACCGCGATAACCTGGAGGCTGCGATCAATTGGCTGGGCGTGAAACACGTACGCGACGGGATCGACCCCTTCCAGTTTCCCTACAAATACTACAACCGGCTCCACGAAAATACCGGTGCAAAGCTGAGCCTCATCACCGGTTTCACGTTCTTCAAAGACAAGAACGATGACCCGAAAACCCAGCTCGACCGCATCAGCGAAATCGTCGCCGCAGATGAAGGGAATGACATCGTTGCCATGATCGAAGGACAGAACGAGCCCGACCTTTTCACCAAGGCGGCCGACTGGCCGCAGCGTTCCGCCACTTTCCAAAAGCGCCTGTGGAACGAGCTGAAGACGAATCCTGATTATGAAAATCTCAGGGACATCGCCGTAGCCGGTCCTTCTGTCACGGGAATGGGTAGTGCCTTGGAGAAATGGGCGGAAACTCTTCCCGATGCCGAGAAATACATGGATTACGGGAACATCCACCCATACCCCGGCGGTTTCGAGCCGGAAGGGGGCTTCGGAAACATCCCGCTTTCGAAAAACATCGAGCGGGGCAAGTTGCTTGGCGAGATGCCGCTGGTGGTCACTGAGACCGGTTACCTGAACGACTCTGAAAATTTCGATGAAGTCCTTTCGTTCTCGAAAGCCAAACGCGCCGACGGAATCTGGGTGAGTGAAACCGGAGCCGGGATTTATCTCCCACGCCTCTTTCTCACACAGCTCGCTGCCGGTATCGAGAGAGTGTATTGGTATGAGCTTTTCGATCTCTACAAAGGTGGCGAGAAAACGAATTGGGGTCTCTTCGAAAACGACGGAACCACGCCAAAACCCGCCGGGTATGCGATGCGCAATTTTCTCAAGGAACTGGGCGATACCAGTCTTGCCGAAGAACAAACCGAACTCGTAGCGGAAGCTGCGGACGGCAAGGAAATCAAGAAACTACGCCAGCTCGTCCTAGACGGCCCAGGCGGCGAGAAGATCATCGCCATCTGGCTCGGAACCGGCCTTTGGAACGGCTTCGAAGGCTACGGCGAGAAAAAGGAATCCGCTCCGGACGAAACAGAAGTAGTTCTTTCCGGTCTTCCAGCGGAAACTACTGCACAGGTAGTAGATAGCTTAGAAACGGAAGTTCCGGAGAGATTCGAGATCCGCTCAGACGCGGACGGAAAGGTGGGATTCACTCTATCGGAGCGCGTGCAGTTTATTCGGTTGAAATAATCTGCCTAAACCCCCGGGTTCGCGGCCTCTTTATGTGAGCACCGTTTTTCTGCGGTGCCACAACCCCACCAAAGACTATGAAAACTACAAAAATATCCGCTCTTTTCGGTACCGCTTTGCTTGGCCTGACCGCCGGTTCTGTATCAGCCGCGACTGTCATCTCCTCAGAGGATGCCTATGTGAAAGGCAGCGGAAGCACGGGCGGCGATAGCGCCGCGGACAATATGAACCTGAAATGGGTGAACAACGATGCCAACCTGACACGCAAGGGTTACGTCCAGTTCAACACCAGCACCCTGGAGAGCGCTTTCGACACGGCCAGCCTGACCTTCACTGTGAAGTCGTTCAGCAACAGCGGATCCTCTGGTTTCAACCTGCAGCTTTGGGGGCTCAACGACACCGGCTCGGAAGGTTTTGACGAAACAACGATTACTTCGGCAAACGCACCCGGCAACAGCAGCGACGATACTTTCAATTCAGAGATGACCTTGCTGGAGACGCTGAACATCAGTACCAACGTTGACGAGGGCGCCACCCTGACCTTCAGCGCAGCGAGCCTCAAAACGTTTCTCGAAGCGGATACCAATGACATCGCTGTCTTCGGTCTCGTGCTCAACGGCAATGCCAATGATGATCAGCCGCGCCTCTACACGAAGGAGGCCGTTGACCTCGCAGACCGGCCCACATTGGTGACCACCGTCATTCCCGAACCGTCTTCCATCATGCTCGGGGCCATTGGCGCTTTGGCGCTGCTCCGTCGCCGGAAATAGAATTTACTTCTTCCAGTTCCGGATGATCCGCTCCTTGTATTCCGGGCGCTTGGCCCATTCCTCCAAGAAGGGTTTGTAAACCGGGCTGTCCGTCCATTGCATCGGCTTCGGATCGGGTGGGGAAACTTTGCCTTCCGGGTAGTCCTTCCCGGCGAAGCTTGCGTCCGCGCCCTCATCCCATGCGATGAGCGCAGCTTTCATTTCGGCGAAGACTTCGGGTTCCTCTTTGGAAATGTCCTTGGTTTCCGCCGGGTCGGCCTCGAGATCGTAGAGTTCGTAAATCCCCCTCCCGGCATTCGTGGTGAGTATCTTGTATTGCTGCCCCGTGAGGGCGCGGGTTTTTTCGAAGCGGAAAGGAATCCGTTTTTCCCCGGAATCGACTTCGGTGGTGAACAGGCCCTTGAGGGATCTCCCATCCACCGGCTGAAGGAAGGACTCCGATGGCAGGTCAAGGATTTCGGCGACTGTCGGGAATAGATCCATCGTGCTTGCGATGTGCTTGGTGAGGCGTGGTTCAGTAATGACCGCCGGCCATTCGATCACAGCGGGAACACGCAAGCCGCCTTCGTAGATATCCTTTTTGTGACCGCGCAGTCCGCCTGTTGTGGCGGGCTTGATCTTGGGGAGGCCACCGTTGTCGCTGCAGAAAACGAGCAGGGTGTTCTCCGCGATACCCAATTCCCGGAGGCCTTTCCGTAGTGTTCCGATCGCGCGATCCATCGCCGCTAACTCCCCGTAGTGTTGCGGGGCACTTCCATCGAGTTCGGAAAACGCCTCCCTGTCTTCAGGAGAGGAGCGAAACGGGTCGTGGGGTGAGCCGAACCAGATCACGGAAAAGGTCGGCGTGTCCTTGCGCTTTTCGAGAAATTCCAGTGCCTCGCCGACGATGATCTCCGAGGAGTCGCCCTTAAACTCCTCGAACGTTCCTTTCCGTGACATGATAGGATTTAGGTCAAAAAAGTTGGTTACTGAGAGCCACTCATCGAAGCCGAAAGCCGCTGGGCCACGCGGATCGTCTGCAAGAATCGGAACACCCGGGCCAGCGAATCCATCGAGATGCCATTTCCCGAAATGCCCGGTCGCGTAACCCGCTTTTTTCAATGCCTGCGGCAGAGTCTTTTCTTGGAGACGAAGCGCATAGCCGTGGGAAAGGACCCCGGTGCGGTGGTTTGCGCGTCCCGTGAGAACTGTCGCGCGGGTTGGCGAGCAAACCGGGGCTCCCGCATAAAATCGGTCGAATCGCAACCCGTTCGCCGCCATGGCATCCAGGTTTGGGGTCTTGAGAACCGGGTGTTTGTAGTAACCCGTCTGCCCCCACCCCATGTCATCCGCCATGACGAAGATGATGTGTGGTTCGGACGCAGTCAGGGGTGAACAGAGGGCTAGGAAAAATAGGAGGATTTTCATTTTCGTAAAACTAATCAGACGGAGAATTTTTCCCACGATTATCAGCAGAATTCCTCAGGTCTTAAAATCACGCGATTGAAAGGCCATCCATCCGATCGTGAAAAGTGAGAGATTGAGCCCGATAAGAAACGCGTAGCTCTCGACCAGCTTCGGCCACGAAAGATGTTGCTCCACCAGAAATACCCACGCGCTCATGCGCCAGGTGACGAAGTAGCTTTCGTAGGGTTTGAAAAACGGAAATCCTTGCAGGATCATGTCCACAAATAGAATGGTCAGCGTGATGATGGTGGCGGCGGCCGGCTTGATTCGAAAGCAGGAGAACATGAAGGCGATTGAGGAAAGGGTGATCATACTCACTCCAATGCCTGCCGCCGAGAGCGCCAGCCGTGCGGCTCCCTCTCCCCAGTCCGGATACGCGGCGAAGACTTTCATTTTTGGCTCCATGACAAACAGCCCACCTTCCCATCCGACGGCGGCGACGGCCATCGCGTATCCACTGACGCCTACGAAAAACACGAAGCTGAAGGTATAGAGACAAACGGCCGTGTATTTTACCAGCAGTAGGCGAAAACGGCTGATCGGCCGGGCGAACACCATCCGCAGGTTCCCATCCTCATTCTCCTTCGCCACAATGTCGCCGGCTACCAACGCGAAATAGATCGATCCAAGCAGGAACATGCTCAGTAGCATGATCGTGAAGGTGATCGTCAGTGAGCTGTAGTAAGTGCTGAATTCCAGCCCGTTGCGCTCCACCAAGCCCTTCATGTGGCGTTGGCTCGACTCCAGCTTATAGACAAACAGGATCACCGCCTCCATCACGAGAAACGCACCGTAGCCCATCCACGTGCGTGGCCTCGCAAACAGCTTCCGCAGCTCGCCTTTAAGTTGTAGGAGAAAAATCATCCGCCCCCTTTCCTAAACCGGGAATTTCGCCGTGCCACGTCAATTGGCAGATCTTGGAAAAGAAAGCTCTCAGCCTGCTAGGCCCGTATGATTCATCTTCGTTGAAGTTTGAGTTTTGAATTTTGAATTTTCCCGCCCAGTATCCCCACCTCCGGTTCACACCACCCACTCATGCCAGATCCTCAGCCAAACGTCACCCAGCACCTAATTGAGCAGCTCCGCCGCCATCCAAAGCGCGTAGTTTTCACAGAAGGGGAGGATCTACGCGTCATTGAGGCCGCTGCGCGTCTAGTGAAACTTGAAGCCGTGGTGCCCATCCTGCTCGGCCGCCCCGAGCGAATCCGCACAATCGCCGGTCAGAACCACGTATCTCTGGATTTTGTGAAGATCATAGATCCGAAAAAGTCCTCTGATCTCCCACTGTTCGTAAAACGCGCGGAAAATATGGCCCGCTACCGTGCCAGCCGTCAGGTTGATACCGAGGAAACCATCACCCGTCCGCATTATTTCGGGTCCATGATGGTGCAATATGGCCACGCCGACGCGATTGTTGGCGGGAATCAAGCAATCCCTGCCGCATACTTCCGTGCTTTGCTTCACAATATCAAGCCGCAGGCGGACGTGGCGCGCATTTTCGGAGTCACCATTCTCACCGCCCCGCACTTGCCCTTGCTCGGGGAAAACGGCCTGCTTTTCCTCGCGGATACCGGCCTTATTCCGCAACCGGACGTCACTCAGCTTTCCACCATTGCAATCGAGACAGGGAAGCTCGCTCACCACTTTTTGGGCCGCACCCCCACCGTCGCTCTATTGAGTCACTCGACCAAAGGCAGCTCCACCACCCAGGATGCACAGAAAGTTGTCGCCGCCACCGCCCTCGCGAAAGAACGTGTCACCAATGAACTGCTGGACCTGTCCATTGACGGGGAACTCCAAGCAGACGTGGCCATCGACCCTAGCGCTGCCGAAACCAAACTCCCTGATGCGGATGGAAGGAAGACCGCCGATGTCCTGGTTTTCCCAAACCTCGATGCCGCCCACATTTCTCTCAAACTCCTCCAGCACCTTGGTGGAGCGCAGAACTACGGTCAGCTCATCCTCGGTCTTTCCCGCCCCGCCGCGCAAGTGCCCCGCACCGCCAGCGTGGAAACCATTTTCGGCACCGCCGCCGCCGTTGCCGTCGAGGCCATCAAATACCACGAACTCCACCCAGAAAGCGATTTCTAGAAGTGTCTCGCTGAACCCGACACTCCGATACCGCCGTGCATCGAGTTTTGTGAATCTTCATGCTTTCAGGCGAGCGAGTGTGTTCTCCCGATTCAATCAGTTTGGAGTGCGGACGGCTTGCCTCCGCTTTAGGGGCTGGAGGGCTTGCCCTCTGTGGTGCGGAGCGGCAGGACAGGAGCGGGGCGCACAAGACAGGCCCCGTGAGGCAAGCCTCACTAGCGAAAGCGGAGGCAAGCCGTCCGCACTCCAAAGTTTTCACAAATCCTGAGGCGCGATGGCAGAACAGGCGGCTCTGTGAATTTCGGCGTGATTCTCACGCAACCTTTCCCTTGCCATTCCGCCACCGTGTCCACGAAACTCCGGGCGCAATGCTGGACATCAGAATCATACGGGATCAGGCGGAAGAGGTGCGGGAGCGGCTGAAAGCGCGGGGAGGGGAGCATTGGAAGCTCATCGACGAGGTGATCTCATGCGACGAATCGCGCCGTGCGGCTGAAACGTCTAAGCAGGAGCTTCAGAATCAGCGCAAAACGATTTCCAAGCAGATCGGCCAGATGAAATCCCGGGGCGAGGATAGCTCGGGAATCGAGGCGGAGGTCCGCGGGATCAACGAGGAGATTTCCAAATTCGATACACTTGCAGAGCAAGCAACGGCGAAGCAGAACGAGCTTCTTCTCAATATCCCGAACCTGCCCCACGTGCATTGTCCGGTGGGCGACAGCGAGGAAGCAAACCCCGTCGTCCGCGAGTGGGGTGAAAAGCCATCGTTGGAGGAGCCGAAAGATCATGTTGATCTAGCCACGGCGCTCGGCCTGATTTCTTGGGATGATGCGATCCGCATTTCCGGCTCCGGCTTCGCGGTGTATCGCGGAAAAGGTGCACGGCTCGAGCGGGCTTTGATTAATTTCCTTTTGGATACCCAGTCGGAGAATGGCTACGAGGAGGTGAACGTGCCCCATCTTGTCCTGCGCGAGTGCATGGAGGGAACCGGGCAGCTCCCGAAATTCGAGGATGACATGTACGGCACCGAGCCGGCGGAGACGGATGGCCGCAACACGCTTTTCCTTGCCCCAACGGCAGAGGTTCCCGTGACCAACCTCTACCGCGACACGATCGTGCCGGAGGCGGATCTGCCGATCAAACTGGTCGCCTATACGCCTTGTTTCCGCCGTGAGGCAGGCTCGGCGGGCCGCGATAACAAAGGCATCATCCGTATGCATCAGTTCGACAAAGTGGAGCTGGTCCAGGTGGTTGATCCGGACACGGGTTTCGAGGTGCTGGAGAAACTCACCGGGCACGCGGAAAGCATCCTACAAAAACTCGGCCTGCATTACCGTGTGATCGAACTCTGCACCGGAGACATCGGCCAATCCTCCGCCAAAACCTACGACATCGAGGTCTGGGCGCCGGGCCACGGGAAATATCTGGAGGTTTCCTCATGCTCGTGCTTCGGAGATTATCAGGCACGCCGCATGAAGCTGCGTTTCAAGGACAAGGAGGGGAAAAACCGTTTCCCTGCGACACTGAACGGCTCCGGCACCGCCCTGCCACGCCTCTATGTCGCGCTTCTGGAGCAATGCCAGCAACCCGACGGATCGATCAAAATTCCGGAAGCACTGATCCCGTACTTCGGATCGGAAACCATTTCCTCTGTAGCTCCATGAGCCAAGGACTCTGGAGTGCGGACGGCTTGCCTCCGCTTTTGATAGTGGAGCTTGCTCCACGGGCAACGCCTCTGGATTCAGTTCTCCGGTTGACGCTCCGCACCCAAGAGGGCAAGCCCTGCTTCATCAAAGCGGAGGCAAGCCGTCCGCGCTCCAAGCCTATTTCACGACCATGCGTTTCCTGAAATCTGAGGCAGGAGCCATTGTGCTGTGGCTTGTGGCGTCGCTCTTCATGGCGGCTTTGCTCACGCCGTATCTCTATGACGCGGGGAAAACGTTGGCTGTGAATGCAGAAACCAAGGATTACCCCGCTGTCGTCGAATCCATTGCTGCCTCTGCCGCCCGCGCGAAGCTGGACAGATATTTCAGCCGCTGCCTTCTGATCTCCGCTCTCGCCCTGTTGCCAACTCTCATCCGCCGGGTGAAATCCATTCCGCCCCGCCCGGAGGCGGAAGCGCTCCGCCTTAGCAAGCTTCCATGGTCCTCGCGTTTCCTGCACCTCGGTGCCGGTATCCTCGTCGGTGCCGCCGCGCTCGGATTGCTCGGCCTCATTCTCCATTTCACCGGGGCATCCATCAGCGAGGGGAAACCGCTTTCTTTCGGAAAAATGCTCTCGAAAGCCTTGGTACCAGCGCTCGGAGCAGGCGTGATCGAGGAGCTGGTCTTCCGCGGACTTATCCTCGGGCTTTGGCTGCGCGCTTGCTCCGTGACCACCGCATGCCTCGGTAGTTCGCTGATGTTTTCCTTCGTCCATTTCCTGAAACCGCCCAAAGGCCTAGAGATCGCCGATCCCGGAGCATGGCATTCCGGATTCGAGATTCTCGGCTCCACTCTCGGCCACTTCACCAACCCTGCATTTTTTGTCACTGAGTTTGCCACCCTCGCATTGCTTGGCCTTCTCCTTGCCTACTGCCGCGTTCGCACCTTGTCACTTTGGCTGCCTATCGGAATTCACGCGGGACTTGTCTTTTCGCTCAAAACCTTCGCCATGACTCAGGATCTCGTCCCAGATTCCCCGCTCAACCCATGGTTCATCGGCTCCGACTTGAAATCCGGCATCCTACCACTCGCCGCGCTCGCACTTTGCTTCGGCGCATGCTTCCTGCTCGTTCGCTTGCTCCCATCGAGGCCCGATGAAACAATCCGATCGTAGTCCAAGTAAACCACTCCAACTATGAAACTGAAAATCCAGACAATCCTGCTCGCCGCAACACTGCTTTCCCAAGCCGCCCCAGAACCCATGTTCGATGGCAAGTCCCTTGATGGCTGGAAGGTAAAAGGCCCCGCCCCGTGGACCTTTGAGGACGGTATCCTCATCGGCATGAGCGAACCGACGAAAAAAGGCTCCATTCTCTGGACTGAAAAAGAATACGGCGATTTCACCATGGAGTTCGAGTTTCGCTTCACCGGCCGTATCGACTCCGGCGTTTTCCTCCGTCATGAAAACGATCAGATCCAAATCGGAGTCTCCGGCTCCCTCAAGCGCGACATGACCGCGTCTCCCTATATTTCTTCCGCAAAAGGCTACCCGGTCGAGGCCGAGGGCGTTGCCGAACTTCTCAAGGAAGGCGAATGGAATAAGATGAAAATCACGGTGAAAGGCGACATGTATCGTGTCGATCTAAACGGCAAGCACGTCATGGACTACACCTCGGAAACCGCGAAGGACAAGGGACCGATCGGCCTCCAAGTCCACCCCGGTCTCGAGATGAAAGTCGAATACCGCGATGTGACCATCGAAGAGAAATAGATCCGTTACTATCCTCTTTGTTTTTCTCTGGATTTCTTGCGTGCTGACGGTTGCAGACAAGCTCCCAGCCCACTAGTCTCCCGCGCCTGAGGTAGATCCACGGGCAGGAAACTTTTCCCACACCGTCCCATGCCCCATACTCTTAAAGACCGAATCGGCTTCACTCAGCAAGGCCCCGCCACCTCTTCCGCAGACGAAGAAAATCGCCTGCGCGAGTTCGTCAATCTCAAGCTTGCCGCCCGTGGATACCCCATCGTAGGGGATGAAGCTGACTTTCCCTTCCTCGATCTCGGGAAATCCCTGATCGCGAATTTCCAGGAAAAGACTCGGCTGCTTTCCGACTACCTTTGCCCCGTAGATCACTCCATCGATGCCTACCTGCGCGACTATCTCGGCGAGGAAATCATCGATGAAGTTTTCCCTGAGGGGAAACCCCTTCTACCCTCCACCGCACTGATCACCGAGCGCCACGGGATTTCCCGTATGCTCTCACTGCCACCGGACAAGGATGAGTTCAAGTCCTCCATCCTCAGCTCCTACCGTGTGCATCAGGGAGTCTGTCACAACCCCGCTTCCGACCGCCGCACCACCGAAGGCGTCTTCCATGTCGCTGACGGAGGTCTGCCTGTGCCTGCGGATAAAAAGGAAGTGCCGAAAGCCGTATTCGCCCGGCTGCTTCGTGCTGCCCTGAATCCTCCCGAGGAGATCATGACGCTGCCCTTCACCGGCACTAGCGCCACCCCGGCGAAAGTCTTCGTCTCCCTTCTTCTTCGCCCCATCGTCACGCCAGAGATCCCCGGAGTTTCCCCTGAGAAATCCATGGAGGTGCGCTTCTTCGCCCCCGGAAACCTCGTCTCGAACCTCGATTTCGTAGAAAGTATCTTCGGCAACGCCGGCGATCCTTACCTCCCCGACAACGACGCACGCCTCGATACTGAGCATTGGTCCGGGCACAGCGGTTGCGTTCTCCTGGCACCCCAATTGGTTACCCTCACCAAGAAGGAACTCGGCCTGCCGAACGTCGCGGACGTCACCGAGCGCCAGAAAAAAGACGGCATGTGCTGGTCCTCTCCGGATGAGAAATACAACGACGGCGGTGCTTTCAAAATCACTTGCCGCGACAAGCGCGGGGTCGTCGTGACTCTCATTGCGGATAACTACTACGGTTACTGTAAGAAGGAGGTGAAAACTCAACTCTCCTACGCCGCCAATCTTTTCGGAAACGCCGAGGAAGAGCACGCAGGCGGCGCCATCGCCTTCCCGTCCTTCGATCTCGGTGAGGACTTCTCGCTCTCAGAATTTTCGCGTGAAGTGGATCACCGTTTCACCGGTGTAATGGAGCGCTATGGAAATCTCTTCGATCTCCAGCCGGAAGGCTACGGTATCGACAAAAAATTCCGAAATATCCTCTACGTTCCGGAAGACGTGCATATCGATCTCCACAACCAGTCGGTCGAGTGGACCAACACGGACGGTCCACAAAAAATTTCCCTCCAGCCCGGCACCACCTATGTCCTACCCTCCGGCTATAAGGTAGAGATGGTGAAGCCCTCCACTGGCCAGCGCTGGCGCCTCATCGGCACAAACGCGGAGGGCACCTTCTGTCATAAGCCCTGCACGGTCTCTGGAGGCGGAAAATCCGAAATCTCCAAGTCCCTTTCAGACGCGATGATCTCCGGCCCGGTGCTCGTCGATGACCTCCAGAAGGATCTCGCCGCCGCCGAAGCAATCATCAACTACGACTTCTCTAGTAGATACAAGGTCCGCCACGATCCAAACAAGTCCGGACGCCCACTGCTCAGCGAGGAGCGTTCGCTTGGCTCCGTGCTCCGCTTGTTCACGCCGAACCCCGCCTACACCGATGAATACAACGCCTGGCTAGCCACCATCGACCGCGCCGTCCGCGATCTCGTGCTCGTCATCAAGCGTTTCTACAAAAACGACTGGGGCAACGACTGGAAAAGTCGCTTCACTGTGGATCTCATCAACGGCCAGCCTGGCCACGAACTTTCCTATCGCCGCGGTCGCCTCGTCTCTCAATACCTTCGCGTCGGTTTCTCCGAAGACGGCACTTGGCGCACCTTCGGCATCCGCAAGGACTTTGCACCCGCAAAAAAAATCCAGACCGAGGATGACATCTCCGCTTCCATGGTCGTCCCGCGCGATGCCGTTTCTGGTCTCCATCCCGATCTGAAAAATCCATCTCTGAAATTCATCAAAAACTGCGAATACCGCCTCTTCCAGCGGCCAGACGACGCGATCCATCGAGGCTACGACAAGAAAACCGAGAGCGACTTCTCTCAGCACGGCACCTTCTTTTCCAACTACGAACCGATTGCCCGCCCCGATGCGGAGACCATGGTCAGGGATGCGATCCGCTTCGAGCAGTTCACCAAGCCGATGCGGAAAATGTTCCGCGAATTTGTCCGCAAGGAAGCGCCGGAGTATGTGATCAGCTCCCACCTACCACGGATCGTCGATGGAAAGCCGACAAAAAATCCGCGCTACCTCCAGAACCGCCCCGATCTAGAGGATCCTCGCTCCGGTTATCTCGCCGAACTCGGCGCGCGTTTCATCCGCCGCTTGCCGCTTGATGCCGCTGTCCCGATGCCGGTCAATTCCGTGCTAGCCGGCCGTCGCAACAATCCACCCGACGAGGCAGCAGGCATCCGTGCCCTAGCCGTTTACAACCCCATCCACTACCAAGAGCTTCCAGAGCTTTTCATGGATTTCATCGCCTCCCTCACCGGGAAAAGCCCATCCACCACCGGTGCTGGCAGCGAAGGCGCGCTTACCAAAGGCCCGTTCAACGCGATTCTTCCCATCCACGATGTGAACGCCGCGCTCGTCTCCTACCTTCTTACCGGATACTCCGGATTCACCTCCGCCGCCGGGCACATCGGTCGGAAATACCGCGTCGATCACGATATTTCCCTGCTCGTCCCCGAGGTCTGGTCGCGCATGTTCATCTCCGAACGTGATCCACAATACCTCATCGAAAACGGCTTCCTCGAGAAAGTAGAAGACTTCGAACACGAAGGGAAAACGATCGAAGCCAGCCGCCTCGGATACCGCATCACGCCGAGCTTCGTCACTACCTTCTTCGGCCGCATGTTCTCCGCTCCGGACAGCGTGTTTACCGACGAAATGCTCAAGCCCGAGCTGCAATCCATGGAGGACTACATCGATGGCATCGACAACATCACCACCACCCAGCAACGGGTCGCGCTGAACTACTTCGAGGACGGCAGTATCGATGTCGCCTGCCCTCCGCTCAAAGCCCTGCTCAACATCATGGCCTACGGGAACTTTGAAGGGAAATCCCTCACGGATCCGTCTATCCGCGCGCTCTTCACACGTGAGGCACTGCTCGATTCCGATTGGTATCAAGCGCGCCTCGATGCGAAGGTAAAAGTCGATGAAGCCCTTTGGAAGCGCCATGCCGACTACCTCACGGAGTTTCTCAAGAAGCCGAACTATCAGAGCGAGCTCGACCGGCTCAAAGTCACTGATCGCCTCGAAGCCGCCAAGGCCCGCGTCTCCGAAATCACCACCCCCACCTACCGCCAAAGCCTCATCGGCACCCTCGGTGCGGACCCAGCCCTCGTCTGACCCTCATGCTCCAACTCGCACAAAACCAGCTCTGGAAACAGGGCGACCTCTATTTCCGCATCGTCATCTGGGAGCGTTTGGCGATCCGTTACAAGGAGACCACCTCGGCCGATGCCGAGGAAGGCACCATCCACGACGTCACCAAAAAGGAGTTCTGCAAACTCATCAAGGGCGCGGAACTGGTGGAAAGCTGATTGAAAAAGACCATCTTAGGTGGCCATGCTGACCGCAATCCATGGCTGTCGTCTCCCTGAAATACCGCGCGCCTTCCGTCCTGGCTACGGAAGGAGTTGACTCCACCCTTGCCCTTTCCGCGGGTGAGCGGGGGAAGGAAGATCCGTTTTTCCAAGGCCGCGTTCTCCAGCCGAGAGTGACCGCACGGGCGCTAGGATGCCTGAGCAGGGTGGTGGGTGAACGGTGGTTCGACGCAGCCGTGGAAGCGAAGCGTCGGGACATGGATCCCATCGTCACATCCGGCGACGGACTCCTGCGCTTCGAGGGATTTTCCGGATGCCGCTCCCTCTACGCCCGTGTTGATCTCCTTCCGCATGGTTTGGAAACGCTGCACCAGTCCAACGGCACCACCAATGTCGATTTCAACCAGCCCATGCGCACCGCGTTGCACCGTATCCGTGACGAGGACTCCCTCAGCCTAGCCGTGGATGAAAACGCCTTCGTGCTGGTCCATGGGGAAGAGGCGATCCTGGAAAGAAAAGTGGATCTCCCGCTCGCCTGGATCAAAGGCCTCGCTTCCATCCCTGTCATTTCCTCCACCTGTGAAACCGTCGCGGAGCTGACAGGCCCGGCCATCATCGCACTTTTCCGCTCCCTGCCCACCACGGGAAGAGGGCGGGACACCCATTGGCTCCACACCGGCGGGAGGGGTGCTCGTATCGCCCGGACACCCGCAGCAGATGCCATCCGGCTCACCGGCGCGAAACGCCTGCTCGCCCTCCAGGAACTCACCCACCACGCGGAGAAACTCACCATCGCCACCAACCCCGCCCGGGATCTTTCCCTGTGGACGCTGCACTTCAAAGGACTCCGCATCACCCTCGCTCTCTCGCCGGAAGTCTGGCGCGGCTTCTCCGGGGAAGGCTCCGCCCTCGCCGATCTCGGGCGTTCCTCCAATCCCGATCTGGAGGAGGCTTTGGCGGGTTATTCCGAGACCGGTTTCGATGCCGATGAGGCTGCCATCGCGCTCGGCGTGCCGCTCCCGGAAATCAGAACCTCCCTTGCCGTCCTCGCCAGCCAGGGCCGCCTCGGTTTCGACCACACGGCGCAGCGCTGGTTTCCCCGCGATCTCCCCGGCAGCGCAGCTCTCGTAAGAAAAAGCAATCCACGCCTGGCCAAGGCGGAAGCATGGGTGGAGGCGGGGGCGGTCTCCATCGAGGCCGACTCGCGCGGAAAAGTCCGCGGCAAGGTCACGATCAGCGAAGACCAGTTCCACCACGTCGCGCTGGAGCCGGACGGGGACGCCCGCTGCACTTGTTTCTGGTTCGGAAAATTCGGACTCGCGCGCGGTCAATGCTCCCACATTCTCGCCGTGCGTCTCGCCGCAGAAACATCGAAATGAAAGCCCTCGAAGAAGCCCTCGCCGCCCCGAGTTTCGCCACACAGCTGGAGATCCTCAGAACCATCCCGCCCAAGGATTACAAGAAGCTGTTGGAAGCCGTGGAAATCGAGCGGAATACGCTGGACGAGAAATTTCCCATTCATTGGAAGATGCCAGAGGACGAGATCAGGAAAAACCGGCAGGCGAGGGAGCCAATGTCAAATTTCCGCACCCTCGCGATCCTCGTCGCATACCATAAGCGGAAAAAGTTTCCGAAGAATGCAGGGATTGATATTGAGATCCTCGGTATCGATCCTGTTGTTGCGTTCCTAACTGAGACCCGCCCGGAATGGCTGTATGATGCCTTGGAGAATAGCGGGAAGGGTTCCACCTTCACCACCCTGCGATATATCCGCGAAGGTGCGATTTCGCCTCCTCCGGAGAGTAAGTATTATCTAAGGATCTTTCTCGGTGCTCCATACCTTGCACATAGCCAGGGAAAAACGACACGGGAGTTTTTTCTCACCAATCGGGATCTCGTGGAACGGGATCTCCCATTTCACATCCGGGCGCTCTCTCGGAAACTTACCTGGAATGATGAGTACGGTCGGGATTTTGATTCGAAGGAGCGCCAAGCCGGGTGGAATTTCCAGGAACCTTATTATTTCATCGTCTTGGGAGAGCTTTGTGCGGAAGGGAAGTTCGACCCGGTGCCTATCCTGCTTGCCATCACCGAAGCGTTGCTCGATTGCCAGCGTGAAGTGGAGGCCAGAGTTCTGGTGAAAATTCACGATCAGATGAAGCCCGCCCCGGAGCAATGTCTCACGCTACAGCAAGACTATTTCTCACTCCTGAATTCCCCGCACAAATCGGTAGTCCGTTTTGCGCTCCGTATCATCGAGAGCTTCCACGTCTTGCCCGGATTTGATCCCGCACCGCTCATCCCGTCCTTGCCGCCGGCTCTCCAGCACGACTCCGCTCCGGTCACGGTGGAAGTTCTGGAATTCGTCGGGAAAATCTCGGAAGCGTATCCCGCAATTTCCAGCGAGATTCCAGAAGCGATCGCCACCTGCCTGCTCAATCAAGACGCCCGTGTGCAGAGTGCTGCTCTGGAAGTTTTGCGGAAACTGCCGGAAGCCGCGCAGTTCGCGATCGCTCCGGCACTCGCCCCATTCTCGGATGGCATTCTTCCTTCGCTGCGGGATGGTTTTTCCAAATGGATCAAGCCCGCCCAGCCGGAAAGTCCCGACGGGATCCACTCCCCTGAGCCAGCCGGAATGGCAACCGGAGCCAGAGTCACCGACTTGGATTCCGTGGAGGACATCGCCTTCATCGCGACAGGACTTCTCGATCTGGATCCGGATCCGGTGGCTTTCGAACGGTTTCTGAACGGCCTCGCAAAATTCGCCGCAGCTTCTCCAAAGGAACTGGCAGGCTCGCTCGCACCCTTGGAAAAAAGGGCTTCACGCAATATCGAACGAACCATGAGTGATCAGACCGGATTCTGTGCAATCCAGATTTTCACCAGCAGGCTGGTTCTGATTTTTGGAGAGAACCCACCGTATTTCCCCGAGATGGTGATCCAGCCCTTGTGCGCCAAAGCCCAGGATCCTTACTATTTCCGATGCGACTACCACCCGAATCCGCTGAACTTCGCCGAGGAAAGGATCAACAACCTGTTGAAATCGATTCGCGACGGGAGTGATCTTCCGCTGCTTTCAGCTCCGGAATTCGAGCTAGGTTTCGTCAGCCCATCCGTTCTGCTGGAGCGTTTCGCACGATGGAAGGCTTCGGCCAGAGAGGTCGGCCATTTCGATTTCATCCAGGCCATCTGTCGCTGCCAGATGGATGGTGGTATTCCCGTCGCCACGGAATTGCCGCAAGGGAACGACGAGCCATCCCGCGTGCTCCGCTATCTTTTCACAGGACAGATCGATGGCACTCCGGAAACCGCCGCCTGGTGGATCGCCGCAGCCCGGACCCGCGATCCTCTCACGGACATTTCAGAACATCCCCTGCTCGGTCGTTTCCATTTGGAAAACTCACCGGACTGGGCCGTCCCGGCGACATACAGTGTCGTCTGCGATTATCAGTATTTCACCGTCCCAGCCGAGCCGGAAACCAACCGGCAGACTCCGCACGATCATCTCCACGTCCTCCAACACCAGTGGCCAAGCATATGCGTGGGGCGATACGGCAGTGATTTCCGGTGGCGCTTCAGTTTCACCCCGGCTCTGCCGGACGCCATGATCGCCGTCGGTATCAGGCATGACTCGTCTGACTCGATGATTTCAGCGACGGACCGCAGCGTCCTGGAGGGCTATATCTTGGAGCTTTCCGCACGTCGCCTCCCCCTCCGACCAGCTGTGCAGGCATACCTTTTCGCCGCGATCAACAGCAGTAGCCGTATGATGCGGGAGGCCGGTATCGATCTGTTCATTCAGGCCTGCGATGACGCTCGGCTGGAACCTGCGGTCCAGGAAATGGGGGATCTGCTGGCGAAGCTGTTGCAGCTGACCCGTTACAATGACTACGCTGTCGGCATGTCCAGGATCGTCCCGTCCCTGCGGACTCTGGCCAGCCACAACCAGCAGCTCCGTCTCCACATCCGGGACATTCTTGTGAAAGCTTTGGAAAAACCTCCCGCGAAGATTCCAGGAATCCCCTCGCTGCTGGAGCTGTTTCACGAACTCCTGCTCGACCATCCGCCCGCAATACCAATAAATCTTGTCGAGTCTTGGAAACCAGCTGGTTTCACCGGAAAAGCGAAGGCACTGCTGGCGAAAATTTCCAAGGTTTCCAAATAAAGGAGCCGTAGCTGCGTCCGTCCCGGCGCAGGCCGTGGTCGCCCCGTCTCGGGGCGAAAACCAACCCTCCCCAGAAAAAAAAGTGGCACGATCTCGGAGGAATCCGGGATATAGGGTAGGAAATGGAACCTGCCGTGCAAAGAACTGAGCTACTCATCTCGCTGCTGACCGAACATCAGCAAGCGCTCTTCCGCTATGTGTTCTCACTGGTCGGAAACGAGGCGGACGCACGGGATATCCTACAAGAGACGAGTCTTGCGGTTTCTAGAAAATTTTCTGAATACGAAACCTCTCGCCCGTTCCTGCCGTGGGCGTATCGTTTTGCGTATTTTGAGGTCCTCAAATATCGGGAGAAAACCAGACGACTCCCGCTCGCTGTTTCAAATGACGTGCTCGAGCTCCTCGCGGACGAGAGGCAGAAGATCGAGCCGGAACTGGACGCACGACTCGGTGCGCTCACCAGTTGCTTGGCGAAACTAGGCCCTGAGGATAGGCGGATGATGACTTACCGCTACGACGCGGATCACACGACCGATGAAATCATGCAGCGCATGGCCATGACCCGCCGCACGCTTTTTCGGAATCTTGAAAGAGTGCGTGGCGCGTTGGCCGATTGCATCACAAAACAACTTGGACAGGAGGAAACAGTATGAACGACAGGCAACGCAAAGATTTGGACGGTCTGATCACGGCTCTGCTTGAGGGCGAAATTTCCTCCGCGCAGAGCGAAGCACTCAACCAACTTCTCCGCACTGACTGGGAATGCCGACGCCACTATCTGGAGGCCATGGATCTTCACTCCGGTCTTCTTCAGAGTGGAGGGCTCTCATCAGGAAATGTTCGTGCGCAGCCAACTCGACGGAAGAAATTCCCACGCTGGTTTCCCGCCACTGCGGCCGCGTTGCTCATACTCACATCCATACTTGCCTTCCTAGCAGGCGGGAAGCGCGGGACCGTCACTCCATCGTCGGCAGTCGTTGAGAAAGAGGAAACAGGTGCTGGTTGCGCAGTCGTTTCCCAAGTCCACGGAGACACCGGACTGGAGGCTGGGCAGCTTCTGACTCCCGGCCCCCTCCACATCGGTGGTGGTCTGGTGAGGATCGAATTCTTCTCTGGAGCGACCGCCCTGTTAGAGGGCGAAGCCGAATTGAATATCGTTTCCGCTTGGGCCGCCGATCTCGAAAAAGGCAGAATACGCGTGAGCGTACCTCCTCCTGCCGAGGGTTTCAGAATCAATACACCGGGGATGGATCTGGTGGATATCGGGACCGAGTTCGCCGTCCTAGCAGGCGGGCCGGAGGGAGCGGAAGTGCATGTTTTCGAAGGCGAGGTGGAAGCCTACCCCGAAGGTGCCGGAATGCACTTAGTCACCGAGGGAAACCGCTTCGGAAAAGATGGTACGCAGGGCGAGGCACGGCCTACGGATTTCATCAGTGCCTCTCTCATGGACGAAATGGTGCACAGCCGAGTTCGCGACAGATTTGAGGAATGGAAGCAATTTGTGGAGGTCACCCGAAAGGATCCCCGGCTCATTTCTCTATACACATTCGCCCAACAGAATCGCTGGGACAGGAGGATCGAGAACCTTGCGGCAAAAGATTCTCGCACTGGGGCGGGTGCCGCTGTGGGTGCGAAATGGGCACAAGGTCGTTGGCCCGGAAAAGGCGCACTCGAGTTCAAAGGAGCGGGCGATAGAGTGCGGGTCGATTTCGGGGGGCAGCACCATCAGGCTATCACCCTCGCCTGCTGGGTCCGCGTCGATGGCTTGGATCGGAAATACAACGGCCTGCTACTGACCGACGAATACCGCGACGGGGAACCGCATTGGCAGATCTACGAAGACGGCAGCCTCATGTTTTCCGTCGCATATTCGGATAATCGCGATGGCCGCCAGAATCAGATCTACCACTCGCCTTCCGTTTTCAATCTCTCCAACCAACACGACTGGCATCACATTGCCGTCACCTACGATTGCTCCGGCGGCGAGGTGGTTCAATACCTCGACGGCCGTGAAATCTCCCGCGAAATCAGCGATTTTCATCAACCGAACCGCCATCTCGTATTGGGTCCCTCTGAAATCGGCAACTGGGGACTGCCCACCCCGCGTCATGAGTTTCCGATCCGGAACCTCAACGGACGCATTGACGAATTCGCCGTCTACGGAGCCGCCCTTACCCCCTCGGAAATTTCAAAACTCTATCAATCAGGAAAACCCGAATGACCGCGTTTTTGAAGAATATCTCCCTGCTCGCCATCTTGATTTCCTCAGCGTTTGCTGAGGAAACCGCAGAGGAACTTTTCGTTCGCAGAATCGCGCCGATCTTCCACGAAAAATGCATCGCCTGCCACGGCGGGGAAAAGAAAATCAAGGGCGGCTTCGATCTCAGGTCGCTCGAAGCCGTGCTCGAAGGTGGCGACAGCGGAGACCCCGGTATCGTTCCCGGCAAGCCGGAGGAAAGTTCGATCTATCTCTCCGTGATGCGCGAGGACGATTTCTTCGAGCCAATGCCGGAAAAGGAAGTCGACAAGCTTTACGCGGAGCAGACCGGATGGATCAGGAAATGGATCGAAGGTGGCGCGCCGTGGCCGGATGAGGAGCGCTCCAATGAAATCGCTGCCGCCAACGCGGAAAAATGGGAAGCAGAGGACGGGGTGATCCTCGATGTCGGCGGACTCTCCGAAGCATGGGCGAACCGCCGCTACAAGCCCGATGCCCTGTGGGCTTACCAACCGGTTTCAACGCCGGAAATTTCCGGAAAAGGAAACCCCATCGACGAGCTCATCGAAAAACGGATGCCCGGCGGCCTGGAGCCGGCACCCGCCGCCGATGCACGCACATTGATCCGACGCGCGACCTTCGATCTAACAGGTCTTCCACCTACGCCCGAAGAAGTTTCCGATTTCGAAAATGCCAATTCCGAAAACCCGGACGCCGCCATGGGATCCCTGGTGAATCGCCTCCTGGAAAGCCCCCACTACGGCGAGCGCATGGCGCAGCATTGGCTCGACGTCACGCGTTACGCGGACAGCTCCGGCTTCTCGAACGACTTCGAACGCGGCAACGCCTGGCGCTACCGCGACTACGTGATCCGCGCTTTTAACGATGACAAACCCTACGACCAATTCATCCGCGAGCAGATTGCTGGTGATGAGATCGATCCGCAAGATCCCGAAAAGCTCGTCGCCACCGGCTTCCTCCGCATGGGACCATGGGAACTCACTGCGATGGAAGTCCCGCGCATCGCACGCCAGCGTTTCCTCGATGACGTGACAAACAGCGTCGGCGAAACTTTCCTCGCACACTCCCTCCAATGCGCCCGCTGCCACGACCACAAGTTCGATCCCATCCCCACCCGCGACTACTATTCCATCCAGGCCGTTTTCAACACGACCCAACTCGCCGAGCGCGAGGCACGGTTTCTGGAAGAGGAGAACACCGACGGCTTCGACGAGAAGAAATACCTCGACGCCCGCCTCGCCGATTACAGCGGCAAGGGCACATCCTTGAAGCCGACGGACGCCAAAAAGGTGGAAGACCAAGCTGCGTTGAACAAGAGCCTGGGGAAAATTTCCAGCAAAGGAAAACAGCGCCTGACATGGGAATTCGACCGCTACAAGCCTTACGCCCTTTCCGTTTACAATGGCAAAAACCCGGGAGGAAACTCTGTCTCCAGTCCGGTCAGGATCCCCAAAGACCCATTGAAAAAAGGCTCCCTCGACGAATCGCGCATCCTGACCGGCGGCGATCCCTTCGCGAATGGCGATCCGGTCACGCCTGGTGTCCTCACCATCCTCGCGACGAAATCGACAAAAGCGATTCCCGACAAGATCGAAGGCCGCCGCCTCCCTTTCGCCGAATGGGTGGCCTCGGAGGAAAACCCTCTAACTACCAGATCCATAGTAAACCGCGTCTGGCTCTGGCATTTCGGCGATGCCATTGCGGGTAATCCGAACAACTTCGGCGGCACCGGCAAGCGGCCTACCCATCCGGAAATCCTCGACTATCTCGCCGCAGAACTTGTGGAAAACGCCTCGAGTTTCAAGCACCTCCATCGCCTCATCATGACCAGCGAAACCTACCGCCGCAGCTCGACGCATCCGGATCATGCCGTTCTGTTAGAAAAAGATCCGGCCTTGGAAAGCCTCGCCGTCTTCAAGCCCCGCCGCCTCAGCGCCGAAGAACTCCGCGACACCATGCTCGCAGCCACCGGCGAGTTGAACCCGCAAATCGGAGGCATCCCGAACCGTCCCGAGATCAACCTCGAAGCCGCCCTCCAGCCACGCCAGGTCATGGGTACCTTCGCCTCCGCATGGGTGCCGAACCCGCTCCCGGAGCAGCGCCATCGCCGCTCGATCTATGCGCTGAAACTCCGCGGGCTCGGCAACCCGTTCATGGAAACTTTCAACTCCCCCTCCCCGGATTTTTCCTGCGAGCGCCGCGATTCCTCCACCGTCACTCCACAGGTTTTCAGCCTCTTCAACGGCCAGCCCGTCCACACCCGCGCCCTTGCGCTCGCCGTTCGGGTATCTGCGGAAACCGATTCCGAAGAGGACGCCATCCAACGGGCCTTCGCCCTGACCCTTTCCCGCCAAGCCACGCCGGAGGAATTCAAAGCATGCCTCGCGCATTGGAAAGAAATTGAAGCCATGGTTCCCCGTGAAGCCCATCCCCTTCCCAAGCCGCCGGTCGAAGTATTGCGCGAAGCCGTCGAGGAACAGACCGGTGAAAACTTCACCTTCCTCGAAACCCTCCACGCAAACGCCGACTTCGTGCCCGACATCGATCCAACCGCCATCCCGCGCAAAACCCGCGCCCTCGCCGACATCTGCCTTGTCCTCCTGAACTCCAACGAATTTGCGTATGTTTACTAAAGTAATATGGAGAAGGGGTTTGAAACCTCTTTGCATAGGATCGGCACGCAAGCCCGGGTTGCGAAAGGGGTTCCAAACCCCTTCTCCATATTCACGCCAGATGTTTCATCGTCTCCGAATACCTTTCCATCGTATCCTTGATCAAATCACCATCGGCATCGCCGGATTTGGCACCCAAGGAAAGCCGACGAAAAAGCTCATCATTTTTTCCAATGACTCGCTTTGCCGTAACCGAAGCTTGATCCGGCTCAATTCGCCCCAGCTCAACTCGCTTCGCCGTATCCTTCTTTTTCATGCTCCAACACTAGTAATCCAGACTTGCCCTGTCGAACACTATACCCCGGAACCCATCAGCCCTTAGCTCCTGCCCAATGAACCAATCCTACTTCCCCTGCGCCGGAGGCCGCGTCCTTCATGCTCCCACCCGCCGCGAGTTCCTCTACAGCCTTGGAGCCAGCCTTGGCAGCGTTGCGTTTTCCTCGCTGATGGCGGAGCAGGAAAAGCCCGTACTCGGAGCCGCTCCGCATTATCCCGCGAAGGCGAAAAACGTCATTTTCCTGATGATGGAGGGCGGCCCCTCCCACATCGATACCTTCGATCCCAAGCCGGAGCTCGACAAACTCCACATGAAGGAATTCCAGCGCAGCGGGGAGCAGAAATCCGCCATGGAAAGCGGCAAGCGCTACTACGTCCGCACACCCTTCAGCTTTTCCAAACACGGCCAGTCCGGCGCCGACATGGCAGACAACTGGAAGCATCTTTCCAAAGTCGCCGACGACCTCTGCTTCTACCGCGGCTGCACCGTCGATAGCGTGAACCACCCCACCGCGATGTTCCAGATGAACTGTGGCAACCGCTTCGGCGGCGATCCGGGGATAGGCGCGTGGGTCAACTACGGTCTCGGCACGGTCAACAAAGACCTCCCCGGTTTCATCGTCCTGCCCGAAGTCAGCTACCCCCAGGGCGGCGCGGCGAACTGGTCGAACGGATACCTCCCCGCCAACTTCCAAGGCACTCCCCTCCGCCCGAAAGGCTCGCCCATTCTTGACCTCGCACCACCTCCCGGTGTCACTCCGGAGCGGCAGCGGAAAAACCTCGATCTCTTGGCGAAACTCAACACCGGCCACGCCGCCCACCACCCGCAGCACGACGAGCTTTCCGCCCGCATGGACAACTACGAACTCGCTTTCCGCATGCAGATGGAAGTCCCGGAAACGCTCGACCTTTCCAATGAAACCGAAGCAACCCAGGAAGCCTACGGCATTGGCGGAAAAGAGACGGACGCCTTCGGAAGGAAATGCCTGCTCGCCCGCAAGCTCGTCGAGAAAGGCGTGCGTTTCGTCCAGCTCTACAACGGTTCCTGGGACAGCCACGACTACATCGAGCGCGCCCACGGCAACCTCGTCCGCGCCGTGGACCAACCCATCGCCGCCCTCATCCAGGATCTGAAACAACGCGGTCTTCTGGAATCGACGCTCATCGTATGCTGCGGGGAATTCGGCCGCACCCCCGACAACGGCGTCCGCTCCGGAGGCAAGGCCTACGGCCGCGACCACAACCCCAACGCCATGACCGTCTGGATGGCGGGAGGCGGCTGCAAGGCCGGCCACACCATCGGTGCCACCGATGAACTCGGCATGGAAGCCGTCGACAAGCGCCACCACGTCCGCGACCTCCACTGCACCATCCTCCGCCTCCTCGGGCTGGATGACAACAAACTCACCTTCTACCACGCCGGCCGCTTCAAGCAACTCAGCCAGTTCGGCGGGCAGGTCATCAAGGAACTCATCGCTTAAAAAATGGAACGCGGACTTTAGTCCGCCCGACCCACCCGGAGCTGCGGGCTGAAGCCCGCGTTCCGATAGACCAAACCAACTCTCCAGAAAATGAAAGCTCTCGCCATTCTCCTAACACTTTCCGTTTCCCACGCGGAGCCGGTCACCAGCGAACCGCCCGCCTTCGCGGAAACCACCTTTGTCCAAAACGCCATTTGGCAAAAGATCGGTGGCGGTTACAAAGGCTGCGAGGGCGCGCAATGGATCGCGGAAAACGGCGAACCCGTTCTTCACTTTGCCGCCCAACACGATCAGCTCGCATTGAAGTGGAGCGCAAAAACCGGCCTTGTCACCTGGCGCGACGATTCACCGGCGGCCACCAGTTTCCGCCCGGACGGCACGGGCGGCTACTACGTCGTCGAGCAGGAAACCCGCCGCGTCACCCGCTGGAACGACAAAGCGGAGGTCACCGAGATCCTCGCGGACACCTTTGAAGACAAGAAACTCAACCGCCCGAATGACGCGGTCGTCGGCCCGGACGGCGCGCTTTGGTTCACCGACCCGGACTTCAATTTAAATTCGGGTTCGGACGAGAAAAAGGAACAGACCGGCCAATTCGTCTTTCGCCTCGATCTCAAAACCAAACAACTCACCGCACCCATCCGGGACATCGCAAGACCCAACGGCATCGCCTTTTCGCCGGACGGGAAATTTCTCTACGTCAGCGATGCCGCCAGCCCAAACCTCTACCGTTGGCCCGTTGATGATTTCAGCAAAGGCAAAACCTTCGCCAAGTTCAAAGAGAAAGGTCTCGACGGCCTCGCCTTCGATCCCAAAGGCAATCTTTGGTGCGCCACCAACGCCGGCATCCGCATCATGGACTCCACCGGGAAACAACTGGCCCTCCTGAAAACTCCGAACAAGCCCACCTCAATCGCCTTCTCCCCCGCCCCTCACAATCTCGTCTGCGTTACCGTCCGTGACGCCTGCTACATCTCGAATCTGACCCCAACACCATGAGCCCAGAAAACAAAACACGCCGCGCCTTCCTGCAAACTTCCGCCCTCGCCTTTCCCGCCGTTATTGGCCTCAGCGCGAAGGTAAACGCCCAGACCGCAAACGAAGGGAAACTTGGGGTCGTTCTCTGCGGCCTCGGCGGCTTCAGTGACAAAAGCATCGCTCCGGAACTGTCCGCCTGCAAAAACGTGTATTTCGCCGGAGCCGTCACGGGCGATGCCGAAAAAGGCCGCAAGTGGGCGAAGAAATACGGCTTCCCCGAGGCGAATATCTACTCCTACGCGGACATGCCGAAGATGGCCGACAACAAGGACATCTCCATCGTCCACGTCGTCACCCCTAATGGAATCCACGCGGAAAACACCATCGCCGCTGCGAAGGCCGGAAAGCATGTTATGTGCGAGAAACCCATGGCCACCAGCAGCGAGCAATGCGAGGCAATGATCGCCGCTGCCAAGGAAAACGGTGTAAAGCTTGGAGTGAACTACCGCCTCCACTTCGAGCCGCATCACATCGAGATGATCCGTCTTTCCAAAGAAAAGAAATTCGGCCCGGTCAGAAGCATGGATACCGAGTTTTCCTGGAACCGCCGCGATAGCAAACCGTGGCTGCTCGACAAGAAACTGACCGGGGGCGGAGCCGCCTTCGACACCGGGGTCTATTGCGTTCAGGCCGGCTGCTACATCACCGGGGAAACACCTACCCACATTACCGCCGTACCCACCACCACCCGCGATGTCTATCCAGAGGGCGTTGAGGAAACGATGTCATGGATCGCGGAATATCCCTCCGGCATCAACCAACACGCCCGGGCCAGCTATACCTGTGGACGCCATGATTTCACTGTGAACGCCGAGAACGGTTCCTTCGAATGCGCGGGAAGGAGCGCCTTCGGACAGAGCGCGAACGCCAAGCCGAATCCGAAAAAAATCATCCTCCCCAACGGCAAGGACTGGACCACAGACCAAACCCTCCAGCTCGCCGTCTTGCACGACGAGTTCGCCGCAGCCATCCGGGAAAACCGCGATTTCATCGCCTCCGGAGAAATGGGCCTCCGCGACATCCGCATCCTCGAGGCGATCTACCGTTCTGCCGCCGAAGGCAGCTCGCGGGTGAAAGTGGAGGCGTAGCAGACCGACGTGGGGGCGATCTTCGGTCGCCCCCTGCCAGCTTGTCAAACACGCTCTGGCTGCTACGTTTCCCAGAAATGAAGAGTCTTTCCACATCTCGCCGCGGGTTCATGCGCGGCTTCGGCGCAGCGATTTCCCTCCCTGCACTTGAAGCCTTTCACCGCCCCTTGCTTGCAGCGACGGGAGCCGCTCGTGCGATCGGAACGACCGCCAGTGGAGCACCCCTGAGGATGGCGTATCTCTATATCCCCAACGGAGTAAACATCGGTCAATGGAGACCAGATGGTACGACGTCTTCCTACAAGATGGGATCCACTTTCGGCGCGATGGAGCCTCATCGCCAGGACTTCCAGATCTTCACCGGCTTTGAGCAAAAGAACGCGACAGCCGGAGGCGATGGGGCAGGGGACCATGCTCGTGGAACCGCCGCATTCCTCACCAGCGCCCGCCCTCGCAAGACCGCAGGCTCGGACATCCAGCTCGGCATTTCTGTCGATCAGGTCGCCGCCAATGCCGTCGCTGCCGAGACTCGGCTCGCCTCGCTTGAGCTTTCCACCGATGGAGTCCGGAAATCTGGACAATGCGATTCCGGATACTCCTGCGCATACCAGTTCAATCTCTCATGGCGCTCAGAGGATCAGCCGATGACCCCCGAGGCAAATCCGCGTGCGGTCTTCGAGCGACTTTTCGGGGCCGGTTCCACCGAGGAGCGCGCGAAGTCCCTCGGCCAACGTCTCGCCTCGAAAAAATCTGTCCTAGATTTCATCGACAACGACGCCAAAGCCCTGCGCCGCTATCTGGGCCGCACCGATCAGCACAAGCTCGACGAATATCTCACAGGGGTTCGCGAGATCGAGATCCAGATCGAAAAAGCCGAGGCGCTCGGTATCCCGGTCGATCCCGGCGTGCCCGCTCCTGAAGGGAAACCAGGCAATTACGAAGACCACCTTCGGATGATGTTCGATATGATGGTACTCGCTTTCAAGACTGACTCCACTCGCGTTTCCTCTTTCCTGATGGCCCACGACGGATCAAATCGTTCTTTCGGAAACATTGGCGTGAACGATGGGCACCACAACCTCTCCCACCACAAGGGAAACAAGGACAACCTCGATAAAATTGCGAAAATCGACGAATTTTATCTCACACAGCTCTCCTACTTCCTTCAGAAAATGAAGGACACGGAAGATGTAGACGGGAAGTCTCTGCTACATAATTCGATGATCGTCTATGGTGGCTGCATCTCAGATGGAAACCGCCACAATCACAACGATCTGCCCGTCATCGTTGCCGGCAATGGAGGCGGGGTTTTTAACCCAGGCCGCCACGTCGATCTTGGAGAGGACGTGCCCCTCTCGAATCTCTACCTCCGTATGCTCGAGGAATTTGGCACCACGGAAAAACGCTTCGGAGACTCAACCGGATCGCTGAAGAAGATCTAGAATAAGATTTAGGTTGAAAGGGGGCGCAGAACGGACCAGCGACGAAGACGCAAAAAAACCGTGGCACCTGTCAGGAGGCCACGGCTAGTAAATATCAATCGGATAGAATCAAATCAGGAATCGCCCTTGGCGATCTGATCATGTTGCTTTTCCGTGTTTTTGGAAACGTCCTTATCCTTCTTTTTCAAGGCTTTCTTGGAAACTTCCTTCATCTTCGCTTCCAGCTCTCCGACCTTTTTCTCGCTGCTCTGAAGCGCAATCTTCAAGGCCTCTTTGTTTTTGCTGGCGGCCTCGAGTTCGGCGGATGCTTTTTGCGCGTTTTGCTCGGCGGCTTTGCGCGCCTTTTCCAGCTCGGCGAGTTGTTGGTTCGCTTTGGTGAGGGCGGCGGCTTGCTCGTCTCCGGACTTCTTTGCTTCGGCGGTGGCTTTCTCGGCGTTCGCGCGAGTTCGAGCCAGCTCCTCCTTGGTCTTCTTCAGCGCGGTCAGTGTCTCCACTTGAGCTTTCTCAAGCTCACCGATGCGTTGGTTCATTTGGTTGCTACTCTTTCCGATTTCCTCGGATTTCTTCTGGCTCTCGGCAAGCTGCTTGCGGATCGCATCAGCCGCCTTTGAGGTTTGTTGGTGCTCGGTCCGCTCTTTTTCATACGAGGCCTTGCTGGCGCCGAGTTGCTTGTTGAGATCATCATCACGTTTCTTAAGTGCGGCGATTTCCGTCTGGAGCTGGCCAGCGGATGTAGGGGAGGCGAGTTCCTTCCGGAATGTAGCGATGCTCTCATCGATCCCTGCTAGGTTCTTCAACGATTCCTGCATCTGAGTCCGGAGGGTCACTAGTTTCTTGTAGGCCTCGTCACCAACTTCGAGCTGTTTCGCGAGCTTTTCAGCCTGCTGCTTGTATTGGTCCTGAGCGGAAAGGGATTTGGCGAGATCGCGGCGGGCGGCTACGAGTTCCATCTCTGTATTTTTCTGCTGATTAAGAGCTGCTTCCAGCTTTTTGGCAGTTTCTTGCTGTTGCTTGCGAGAAGCGGCTAGGTCAGAGAGGGCCGTGTTTCGCTCCGTAACTGCTTCGCTCGCCTGTTTGCGAGCTGTTTGAATAGTTTCAGAAATGGCGGCAAAACTGGCGTCGAGCTGGGTCCCCACGGATTTCTCTTTGGGAGCTTGTTCAGCGTAGAGCGGCATGAATGGGGTCAGAGCGATAGCCAGACCGAGTTGGGCGAGGTATTTTGGAGTGGTTTTCATAAGATTGGAACTTTAAGTTCGGTTGACTTGTAGCAAACCTAATCTGTTTATCAACAGGTATTTCGGCAGACATGAAAATAAGAGAAAATTGATAAAAGTTTATAGATTGCTGTTAGGTTCTTCAGCGCTGAATTTATATGATTTCCCTGCAGTTTGACCGGGTCTGGCGTGCACCAACGCGTTGCAAAATTTGCAGATTTTCAAAAAAAATAGCGTCTTGCAAGTAGGCCGAGAACGAGTTACAAGGTGTTGCGCTCCGGACATTCCCGCAGCCCTCCCTGGGTTGCACCGGTTCGTAACCCTTGTAACCCACTGATTATGTTTCGAATCCCATTTGAACGCGTAAACTGGATCACTTCCAGCTTCCTCATCGGCACCGCATTGATCGCACTCATCGGCGCGCCAATCTACCTCTACCACTACGGCTTGGACTGGTTCCAGTTCGGCATGTTCTTCTTCTACCTTTGCGCCACGATGATGAGCATCACCGTTGGCTACCACAGGCTTTTCTCTCACCTTTCCTTCAAGGCGAAGAAGCCAGTGAAATTCTTTACCCTGATCTTCGGCGCGTGTGCGTTCGAAAATTCCTGTCTCAACTGGTCCTCGGACCACCGTCGCCACCACAAGCACGTGGACCACGACGAAGATCCTTACGATATTTCCAAGGGCTTCTTCTGGGCGCACATCGGTTGGCTGCTCTTCAAGCTCGATCCTGAGCCGCCTCTCGACAACGTCGCCGACCTCCGCAAGGACAAGCTCGTCATGTGGCAGCACAAATACACTCACTGGATCGGCCTCGTCATCGGCCTCATCGTTCCTGCCGCCCTCGGCTATGGTTACAACTCCCTCGTCGGGCTCAATCCGATGACTGGTGCTCTCGGCGGTTTCCTCATTGCCGGCGTCACTCGCATCGTGGTCGCCCAGCATTGCACGTTTTTCATCAACTCGCTCTGCCACACCGTCGGCAGCCAGCCTTATTCCAACAAGCATTCAGCCCGTGACAGCGCAATCATGGCCTTTCTGACCTTCGGCGAGGGCTACCACAATTATCACCACGAGTTCCAGCACGACTACCGGAACGGCGTGAAATCCTGGCAGTGGGACCCATCGAAATGGACCATCTGGACACTCTCCAAGGTCGGCCTCGTCGAGGGTCTGCGCCGGGTGCCGGATGGAAAAATCCTGCTTGCTGAAATGGGCGAAGCCCGCCGCCGTGCCGAGGAGCGCATCTCTGAGATTCAGTCCAGCCCTGCCTACAGCCAGCGCACTGCCGAGCTTCTTGCCCAAGTTTCCGAGAAACTGGCAGCGAACTACCACGAGGTGGAGAAAGCTGTCGCCGACCGCGTCCAGCTTTCTCGCGAGGCCCTCCAAAGCTGGCAGGACGAGACCCGCGCCCTGATGCGCCAGCTCTCCAGTATCCGCCTGCCTGCCATGGCCTAAGGCCGATTCCCGAACCGATTATTTCCAAAAGGAGGCAGCGATGCCTCCTTTTTCTTTGCCTGACGCGCATATGGCGAATCCCATCCTCAAAGCAATCATTCGCACCCGCTTCCGCCTCACCTCGCGGCAGGGAGCGATCACGCAGACGCGAAAGTATCTGCGGGAGTATCTTCAGCTTGCCCAAGGTCTTGACGAGTTGTCTGGGGGGAATCCGGTGAGAGTTCCCTCCATGCTCGGAGTCGATGACGACATGCGCGAATGGTCCTTTTTCATGCTTCTAAGGCACAATACCATCGTCAATCACGCCATATCTGGAACCGTGATCCGTCTCGCGAAGGAAGAGCCGGAGCCGACCCGCAAATTCGATGTGAAAAAAGACGTTATGCCAGAGGGGGACTGTGGTGTTGAACAGATCGCACTTTTCAAAAGTTCCGTTCTCACCCACCTCGATTCTCTTGCAGAGCTGAGCGCTCTTCGTGGCACTGCGACAAAGAAGCATCCCATCTTCGGCCCGCTGGATGCCCACGGCTGGACCTGCCTCTTCGCATTCCATCTCTCCCTGCATCTCAAGCAGGCACAACGCATCCGTGCGGGAGTGAAGAGAGGGTAAATCCCTAAAGTTGCAAAGTTCAGCCAATTGAAACGAACGAAGTTCTAGAAAATCACTCCCCAAGCGCTTCTCGCAGCCCGGCAAGGCCGGCTTTCGCGATGACTGCGTCCTCGGAGCCCTTTGCGCCACCAACTCCGATGCCGCCGACGACTTCGCCGTCTAGGATGATGGTAACTCCGCCGTCTAGTGTAGTGAACGGGCCACCGTTCATCGCTGCGGTATTCTCAATCGATAGGTTCAGATATGTGTCAACGGGCTGATCCGGAGCCCCGATGATGCCCGTATCGGAAAGTTTGAGCGCGGCTGTCTGGGCCTTACTGAGGGAGGTGTAAATGCTGGCGGGCCGAGCTCCGTCCATCCGTGCGAAGGCCAAAAGATGGCCTCCGGGATCGACTACTGTGATATTCACCTCGAGGCCCATTTCCACCGCCTTTTCCTTCGCCTTGGAAATAATCAGCTGCGCTGCTTCCAGTTTGAGGACGATGCCGTCCTTTCGAATCAAATTGGATTCCTCGGCGGTGGAGGACTGGAAACCGAGAATAGCTGTCAGAACTAGCAGGCAGGAGAGGAAATGAAAATTCAGGGCCAGGGGAGTGCTTCGCTTGATCATGTCTTATGAAACCGGTTCCCATCGGACCTTTCCAGAACGAAAAGCGAAGAGCTAGATCCGAAATGAGTCCACTTGTCTCTAGGGCGTTACGGAACGATGACGACCTGTCCTTCTTCGAGGCCGGCGGTGATCTCCGTGGTTTCCTCAGAGGATTTTCCTGGGATGACGAGGCGGTGTTCGGTTTTGCCATCGGCGAGTTTTACTTCGATGGTCCAACCTTGTGGACCATATTCGAGAGCTTTCACAGGGACGGAAATCGCTTTCTCCACGGCATAGGATATGAGTCGGATCTCCAGTTCCTCGCCGGTGACCGGCTTCCTTCCTTCCGGCCACTGGGCGGAAAAGGTGGCGGGATAACTTTGGTCGGTGGCGGGCGTGGTGGAGATGGAATCGAGCTTCACCGGGATACCTCCCTCGGTTTTACCAGCGGGGTTCGCAACTCCAGTCATTCCGGGGGTAAGAGCAAGAGCGTCTGACTGGGCTGGAAAAGCTTGGGCGATGAGCGGCGCGGTGGCCGGGATAAAGGTCGCGAAGGCTTTCGTAGTGGGCGCGGAACCACCTGGAATCAGGTTTTTTACGAGCTCTCCGGTGGTCCATTTCCCTTGCTCGATTGCGCCGTGGTAAAAGATGCCATCCGTTGGGGCTTTGATCTCGAAAAGCTTTCTGTCTGCTTCTAGATTCGCGAGTGCCTTCTCATCGCGTTTCAGGGCGGTCTGGAGGGTGGCGACTTCCAGTTTTTTCGCTTCGAGCGAGCGCGGCAGCTCCTTTGTTCCTGTTTCAAGTCTCAGGGCGGTATCGTCACGGCGCTCGGTGAGGGAAATCTCCTTACGCGGGATGAGCACTGCGAGCGTGCGCTTGTGGTCGAGGATTTCCATCCGCAGCGAGAACTCGGCGGCCTCGACGGCGTCACGCTGCTTCTGGAGGATGATTTCCTCTGTGTCCTCGGTGAGATCATCCGCCTCATACATCTGCAAGAGCTGTTTCAACTCCTCCTTGTAGGATGCGAGGATCTGCTCTCGCTGCTTGAGCGCCAATCCCGCGCGTTCCTCAGATGATTTCCGGTCGGTTTCGGTGAAATAGGCGAGTTCCTCGGCGGCATTTTCAGCTTCCCGTTTCAGCCGAGTGAGCATCTCTGGAACGGTGCGCTCGAGCTCGGCAAGCACGGTGCGTGCGGATTCCAGCTCCAGTTTCCCGGAAGCAACTGCTTGGCGGGTATCGGCGATGGTCCGGTCGATTTCCAAGGACTCGAAAGTGAGGAGGGGTTCTCCTTTTTTCACTGCGGAACCATGCCCTGCGATGGAAGCGATCTCGAAGGAGGTCCATTCCTCCGGATCGAGCCGCAGTGGCACTGACTCAGCGGGCAGCACAGTAGCCGTCAAAGTTTGGGTGATAAAAAACGGCTTCATTTCCAAAGTGAGCTCTCCGGCGTGGGCGGTGGCGACCACAAGCGCGGGGATGACGGGAAAAATGGGATGGATGCGTTTCATGGTATAACAGGTTTAGTTAGCACCGCGCGACTTGCGCGCAAGCCAGATCGGAAGCAGGCGGGGTTTGCGCGCGGCGGCGGAGGAGGGGACGGTGTATTCGACAACTTCGTAGCCCTCGCGCTCCAGATTGCGAGTCAAGGTCGGCATTTTTACGGTGGAGCCGATTGCGAGCAGGCCTCCGGGTTGCAATGCCTCAAAAGTGGCGGCGAGCCATTTCTTATCGTTGACTAGCAGGCGCTGACGACTGCCCAAAGGCGCGGAATCAAGATGGATGAGGATGGCATGGAGGCAGCCGGACTCGCGGTTGAGCGCACCTGGCCCTACGTCCTTCTCCAGAACGACGCGAGGGTCGTCTAGTTGGTTGTCAGGAAAAAATTCACGGTTCCAGTTCAACAGATCATCCCTGTTATCGGCAACGGTGTAGGTGGCACGTTTCTGGGGTAGCTCCGCGATGATCGCTGAAAGCATTTTCCCGAGACCGATTCCGACAAGCCAGATGCGGGGTTGGCGTGCGGGCTTAAACGGGGCAGCTGCAAGCTTCGCCAGTTCCTCCTCGCTGGCCCTAGTGGATGGGCCGCAGATCTGGCGACCTTCAGAGATGAGGTAGTGGCGGGAATCGTGCTCCTGAAGGACGAGGGCGGAACTGTTACCGGGAATCGTCTCGGCGAGTGTGATGCGAGGTTTCATGTTGGCTTGGTGCTTGCTTGATAAAACCGAATCTGCTAATCCACAACCACCATGTCAGAAGAATCGCCATCCCCTGAATCGTCAGAACCGCAAACACCACCTGTCCAACCCGCAGCGCCAGCTCCGGCCGCAACCCCTGAATCGCCTCCGGCTGCCGCTCCAGCAGCAGCGCCTTCGCAATACACGAAGGAACAAACGGATAAGAAAATGATCGCCGGGATCCTCGGAATCGTCGTGGGAGCTTTCGGAGTTCACAAATTCTATCTCGGCTACACCGTCGAAGGAGTCATCATGTTGGTTGTGAGCCTTGCTGGTTTCCTGCTCTGCGGTTTCCCGACCATGGCCGTGGCAATCGTGGGTCTCATTGAGGGAATCCTCTATCTCACGAAAACAGATGATGAGTTCGTCTCCACCTATGTCGTCGGACGCAAAGGCTGGTTCTAAACTTCATCCTCACAACGTTTTTAAAAAGAAAACCCCGTCCGGTATCGGACGGGGTTTTCGGGTTTTTGAAGTTCTTTTACCTCGCGGTTTCCCGCAGGGAAATTAGAGGCTTCCTTTGAGAACGGAGGAAGGCTTGAAACCGACCGACTTGGAGGCGGCGATTTTGAGGGCTTCTCCGGTTTTCGGGTTGCGGCCCATGCGAGCGGCACGTTTCTTGACTTCGAAAGTTCCGAATCCAATGATTTGGACTTTCTTATCTTTCTTCACGCCTTTGGCGATGGAGGAAAGGACTGCGTCGAGGGATTCTTCCGCGGAACGCTTGGTGGCGTCTGCTCCGAGGGCTTTCTGGATGGCTTCTACAAGTTCTGCTTTGTTCATGGCAGAGGCGTTTTTGAGAACGGCGGAGGATCTTGGCAAGTTAAAAGCTAAGACTTTTCCAACGATTTTTTTGACACGAACCTTGACTCGGTGGGGGGATTTCGATTGTCGGCACGTGAGGAAGAGGGGATCGCTGGCACTTAAAGTGCCGTTTCTAGCAGCTACTAACAAATCGTGCTTCCAAGGGGTTGATTGCCTTGTGATGCGGTTGGTAGCGAAAACAGGGGGGAAGCCAAAGGTAAGCGGGGCGCATTTCCGCAAGACGGTGCCTGTTAGTAATCATGTGCAAAGGGCCTTCACGTTTGGCCAACTTGGATCGGTCGGGAGGATTGCTCCGTCATGCGGATGGATTTCTGAATCGTCCTGGATGGGGGCTCTCTAAGAACCGCTGGCGATTTCAAGGAGGCGGCATTGGAATCCCAGAATTCCCATACCAAATTCTGGCGAAATCGCCTTATTCCAGAGTTTGCGCGTTCCAGTAAACGGACATTTTCCCACAAAAACGAAGGATTGTGAAATTTTTCACATATAGAACTTGCGGTCGCTAGGGGGTATGGGTATCACCCCGCGCCTGACACTTTTCCGATCTTTCAAATGACGCGATTTTTTGGTATAACCCTTTCGATCTGGCTCCTTTGCCTTGCTTCGGCATTTGGCGCCGAAGGAGGGCATCACGCCCTTCCTCTTGATGCTCAACGGCTCCACGATTGGCTTCCAGTGAGCAACTCCATGCTCATGGTATGGATTGCGGTGGGTCTTATCGTTCTATTTTGTCGCATGGCGACGGGGAAAATGTCGCTGGTGCCTGCCGGAATGCAGAATTTCGCGGAATGGGTCGTAGAGTCGCTCTACAGTTTCCTCGAAAACCTGATGGGTGCTCATCTGACGAAGCGGACCTTCTGGTTTTTTGGATCCATCTTCTTTTTCATCCTCACGAGCAACTACCTAGGTCTCATTCCGGGAGTCGGCACGGTCGGGTGGCATCTTGAAAACGCCCAGGGTGAGCATGTGGGCTTTCTTCCATGGCTTCGGGGTGGCAACGCCGATATCAACATGACTGCCGCAATGGCGTTCACCTTTGCGATCCTCTGGTTCTACTGGGCGATCACGGAAAACGGCCTCAAAGGCTTCCTCGCCCACATCTTCGCCCCCAAGGGTGTGAAGGGCCTTCTGTTCTGGGCGCTGATGCCGCTGTTCCTCTTTGTCGGCGTTCTCGAAGTGATCTCCGTGGCAATCCGCCCCGTCGCGCTTTCCTTCCGTCTCTTCGGAAACATTTATGGCGGTGAGCAAACTCTCGAGAAGCTCATGACCCTCGTGCCGGAATACCTCTCATTCCTTCCCGCGCTCCCTTTCTACTTTATGGAGTTGCTAGTCGGCTTCGTCCAGGCGCTGGTCTTCACGCTTCTCTGCGCAATTTTCCTCAAACTCATTTGTGACCACGGCGACGAGCACGAGGCACACTAAAAAATCTCCGCACCCAGACCGTGGCAAAGACTGTGGGGGGTGTAGAACAACACAACACACAATAACACAATGGCAACTAAAGCATTCGCAGTAGCACTCGCCGCCCTCGCAGGTGGTGTCGGTATCGGACTCCTTGGCTCCAAGGCAGCTGAAGCAACGGGTCGTAACCCGGGCGCAGCCACCCCAATCCTCGTGATCTCCATCATTCTTGCGGCACTGATCGAGGGTATCTTCATCCTCACCGCATTCGCAGTGCCGTTCTAAGCATTGTGCCGCGTGCGTCTCCGGGCGCGCGTGGCCACCCCTCTTCCTTCATTTTCCTTTCTCCAAACGACTTTCCAGCCATGATGACCTACCTCGCAGCAGCAGCCGAACCGGGTGCCTTTGAGACGCTTTCGAAAACCTTCGGCCTTCACGGTGCGTTTTTCGTCGCACAGGTGGTCAATTTCTTCCTGGTGATCTTCGTCCTCAAGAAATTCGCATTCGGCCCCATCCAGGGAATGCTTGAGCAACGCCGCGAGCGCATCGTTGCCGGCGAGGAAAAGCTCAAACGCATCGAGCAGCAGCTAGCTGAATCCGAGGCGACCACCGCAGCAGCCATCGCCAAAGCAAACGAAGACGCCCTCCGTCTCATCGGCGAAGCCAAGGAAGGTGCTGCGGCTTTCACTGAACAAAAAACCCAGGATGCCATCGCCAGCGCACAGCAGATCCTCGCGAAAGCGGAGGCCGCTGGAAACGCGGACCGCGAGCGCATCTCCGCTGAACTAAAGAAGGAGTTCGGTCGCCTCGTCGCCGCCACCACTTCCCAGGTCACCGGCAAGGTGCTTACTCCTGAAGATCAGCACCGCATCAACGAGGAAGCCCTCGCGAAAGTCGGCAGCTGAGCCTTCCCTTCTTTTTTTCTCATAAACCAGACCACGATGAAAATTTCCAAAGTCACCGCCGCCACGGCCCGTCGCCTGTTTGGCCTGTGCCAAGTGAACGGACAGCTTGATGACAACAGGCTGCGCGATCTGGTTTCCAAACTCATCGCCTCCCAGCCGCGCGACTACCGTGCGATCCTCGCTGCGATTCAACGCCTCGCCCGCCTCGAAGCAGCCCGCCGTGAAGTGCTTGTCGAAAGCGCCACCCCGCTGACAGCCACCGAAGGCCAGCAAGTTGTCGCAGGGCTAAAAAAAGACTACGGTGACAATCTCATGATCCAATACAAGACCAACCCGGAACTCCTCGGAGGCCTCCGCATCAAGGTCGGCGACGATGTCTTTGACGGCTCCGTCGCAGGCCGCCTCGACCGCCTCTCAAAGGCATTCTAATTTTTTCTTCCTGAAAACTGACACCTCCACACTAGCAAACTTCCAAAAATGAGCAGCATCCTCCAGGACATCGAACAACAGATCGCCGGAATCACTTCCAGCGTTGAAAAAACCAATACCGGCACAGTCCGCAAGGTCGGTGACGGCGTTGCCATCGTCGAAGGACTTTCCGACGTCATGCTCAACGAGATGATCGACTTTGACGGCGGAGTGACCGGAATGGCACTCAACCTTGAGGAAAGCGAAGTCGGTGTCGTCCTTCTTGGCGATTACGCTGCGGTGACCGAAGGCGCAAGCTGCCGCACCACCGGGAAACTCCTTTCCGTCCCAGTTGGCGAAGCACTCCTCGGTCGTGTGGTCAACGCCCTCGGTGCCCCCATCGACGGCAAAGGTGAGATCGCAGCATCCGCATACTATCCGATGGAGAAAATCGCTCCCGGTATCATTAAGCGGAAATCCGTTTCGGTTCCCGTTCAGACCGGGATCATGGCCATCGACGCCATGGTGCCAATTGGTCGCGGCCAGCGCGAGCTGATCATCGGCGACCGCGCCACCGGCAAGTCCACCATCGCGGTTGACACCATCATTTCCCAGGCGCAACAGAACAAGGCCGCCGAGCAAGGCAAGCTGCAGAACCACAAGCCGATGTATTGCATCTACGTCGCCGTCGGCCAAAAGCTCTCCAACGTCGCCCGTATCCAGAAGACCCTGGAAGAGTCCGGCGCTATGGAATACACCACCATCGTTTCCGCATCCGCTTCGGACGCCGCAGCGATGCAGTTCCTCGCCCCATACGCAGGTTGCTCCATCGCGGAATACCTCATGGACAAGGGTCAGGACTGCCTCATCGTTTTCGATGACCTTTCCAAGCACGCCGTTGCCTACCGTCAGGTTTCCCTGATTCTTCGCCGCCCATCCGGTCGTGAAGCCTACCCCGGTGACGTTTTCTACCTCCACTCCCGCCTTCTCGAGCGTTCCGCACGTCTCTCCGAGGCAGCAGGCGGCGGCTCCCTCACCGCGCTTCCTATCATTGAAACGCAAGCAGGCGACGTTTCCGCATACATCCCGACCAACGTGATCTCCATCACCGATGGCCAGATCTACCTCGAAACCGACCTCTTCTATCAAGGTATCCGTCCCGCCATCTCGGTTGGTCTCTCCGTTTCCCGTGTGGGATCCGCCGCCCAGACGAAGACGATCAAGTCCGTCGCAGGAACCACGAAACTCGACCTCGCTCAGTATCGCGAGCTCCAGGCCTTCGCTCAATTCGGCTCCGACCTCGATGCCTCCACCAAGAAGAAACTCGAGCGCGGTGCCCGCATCGTGGAACTCTTCAAGCAAAACCAATACTCCCCGCTCGCGATGGAGATGGAAGCAATCTACCTCTTCGCGATGCAAAACGGCTACTTCGACGACGTGGCAGTCAAAGACATCAGCCGTTGTCAGGATGCGATGGGCGAGTTCTTCAATACCCGCAGAGGCGAACTCCTCGACAAGATCCGCAACGAAAAGCCGGATCTCAAGAAAGACGCCGCCATGGTCGATGCCGTCAAACAAGCCATCGACGACTTCAAGAAGAGCTGGAAATAAATTTCCGTTATCCGTTAAAAGTTATTGGTTAGAAGTAAAAAGTCCCGACCCAAACTCTTCCCCAATAACCTCTAACAAATATCGTCTAACTTTTACGCAGTAAAAAAAGAATGGCCAACCTCCGAGACATCCGCCGCCGAATCAAATCGGTCAAGAACACCGCCCAGATCACCCGGGCGATGCAACTCGTCGCGGCCGCGAAGATGAAGAAAGCCCAGGATCAGGCAATGGCCGGGCGTGATTATTCGTCCCAGCTCAATGCCGTCTTGAGCGATATCAGCTCGAGCGATTCCGACGAGGTGACGCACCCGCTTCTCGAGGTGCGCGAAGGCGACCGCGAGCTGGTTCTCGTGGTTTCCACCGACAAGGGACTTTGCGGACCGCTCAATACGAACCTCGCAAAGAAGCTCCGCGCCACCACTTCGGAAACCGCCGACTACGTGACCGTAGGCCGCAAGCTCCGCGTAATGCTGGAAAAAACGAAAAAGCATATCCTCGCAGATTTCCAAGTTCCCGATCCGGTTCCCTTTGCCGAGGCCCGCGCCATCGCCGCATTCCTTTCCAAACAGTTCCTCGAAGGAAAATACGACAAGGTTTCGATCACCTACACCCGTTTCGTAAACACCCTCACGCAGGTTCCCGAAACCATCACCCTGCTTCCCGTCCAACCACCGGAAGCCAGCGAAGACGACGGCCTGATCGAAGGCCGCGCCACTGACCACCTATTCGAGCCTTCCCCTACGGAAGTCCTCGCATCCATCCTTCCGCTATACGTGAATTTCCAAGTCTATCAGGCACTTCTGGAATCCCGCGCCACCGAGCACTCCGCCCGTATGGTCGCGATGAAAGCCGCCACTGACAACGCGAAGAAATTTAACAAGGAACTCACCCTCCAATACAACAAGGTCCGCCAGGCAGCCATCACCGCCGAGCTCCTTGAGATCACCACCGCCATGAAGGCCATGGAATAAAGTGCCGAGTGAGCAGTGATCAGTGATCAGTGCTCACCAGATGAAACCTCCCGATTACCGACCTACTCCGATATAACGACCCACTGATCACTGATCACTGATTACTAGCCACTTCTTATGAGCAACCAAGGAACCATCGTCCAAATCATCGGCGCCGTTATTGACGCCGATTTCTCCAAAGCCAGCAAACTGCCGGAAATCTTCAACGCCCTCGAGATCAACTACGTTCTCAACGACGTGGATACCAAGCTGGTTCTCGAAGTTCAGCAACACCTTGGCGACGGCTGGGTGCGCGCGGTTGCCATGTCCACCACTGACGGCCTCAAGCGTGGTATGACCCTCACCGATACGGGCAAAGCCATCGCGGTTCCTGTCGGAAAACAAGTTCTCGGTCGTATCTTCAACGTCACCGGTGATCTCGTGGACGAAAACAAGCCGCTCGAAGACCCGAACCACCGTTCGCCCATCCATCGCCCGGCTCCTTCCCTCACTGACCAATCCGCGAGTGAAGAAATTCTCCCGACCGGTATCAAGGTCATCGACCTGATCTGCCCGCTTGTTAAAGGTGGCAAAGGCGGTCTCTTCGGTGGTGCTGGTGTTGGTAAGACCGTGGTGATCATGGAACTCATCAACAACATCGCCCTTGCACACGGTGGTTTCTCCGTCTTCGCCGGTGTGGGTGAGCGGACACGGGAAGGTAACGACCTTTACTGGGAAATGATCGAGTCCGGCGTTATCGCCTGCGAAAAGGACGAAAAAGGTCACGTGAAACTTGATGGCGCTGGCAACCCTGTCCTAGCAGCGGAAGGCTCGAAAGTCGCCCTTTGCTACGGCCAGATGAACGAGCCTCCAGGTGCACGTCTCCGCGTCGCTCTCTCCGCGCTCACCATGGCGGAATACTTCCGTGATGAGGAAGGCCAGGACGTTCTTCTCTTCGTCGATAACATCTTCCGTTTCTCCCAAGCCGGTTCCGAGGTTTCCGCGCTACTTGGCCGGACACCATCCGCCGTGGGTTACCAGCCTACCCTTTCCGAAGAAATGGCCTCCCTCCAGGAGCGGATCACATCCACCAACAAAGGATCGATCACTTCGATTCAGGCGGTTTACGTTCCTGCGGACGACCTTACCGACCCGGCTCCCGCGAACACCTTCGCTCACCTTGACGCGACCGTGGTTCTTGAGCGTTCCCTTGCGGAGCAGGCTCTCTTTCCGGCTGTTGATCCTCTTGCTTCCACTTCCAAGGCACTTGCCCCGGAAGTTGTCGGGGAAGAGCACTACCGCGTTGCCCGTGGCGTTCAGCTCGTGCTTCAGCGTTACAAAGACCTTCAGGACATCATCGCCATTCTCGGCATGGACGAGCTTTCCGATGAGGACAAGCTCAGCGTCTTCCGTGCCCGGAAATTGCAGCGTTTCCTCACCCAGCCGTTCTTTGTTGCGGAAATCTTCACCAACGTTCCCGGTGCCCTCGTTTCCATCGAAGACACTGTCAAAGGCTTCGCCGAAATCCTCGACGGCAAATGGGACGACGTCTCCGAAGGTAACTTCTACATGAGAGCCGGCATCGACTCCGTCTCCCGCGACTGATCGCGGACGTTAAGAGTTGTTGGTTATTTGTTAAAGGGAAAGAAGCCTGATTCGGATACCAATAACAAATAACTTCTAACTAATAACAAAATGGCTCTCCATTTAGAAATCGTCACTCCTGAGAAAAAGATTTTCTCGGACACCGTTGAGAATGTCTATCTGCCCGGTGCGGATGGGGAAATGGGAATTCTTCCAAGCCACGCCGGCCTGGTGACCGCCCTTCAGCCCGGCGAGCTTCGCTACCTGCGTGAAGGTCAGATCACGACACTGGCCATTGGTTCCGGTTTCGCGGAAATCGCCCACGACAAGGCCGTCGTCCTCACGGACATGGCACTTGGCGAGAGCGAGATCGACGAATCCGCCACCGAAGAAGCGATCAAACGCGCCGAGGAAAAGCTCCTCAATGTCGAGCACAGCATGGACGCCGAAGAAGTGGCTTACCTGCAAGGCATTATCGCCAAACAGTCCGCTGCTCTGCGCTTCAAGCGTAAGCACATGCACTGAAGAAAATTCCAAATCTTAAATTCTAAACTCGAAGGAAGAGGAAGAATTTAGATAAGGGATTTCAGAGCTGTCGAAAGAAGAATGCTTCTCACGTCCGCCTTCGGGTAGATCGCGGCCATCGCGTTTTCATAGGCTCTCATTTGGCCGCTGTATCGTTTCGTGAGCTCGGAGGCGGATTTTACGCGGTCGGTTTTGAAATCGATGATTTCCACGATACTGGCAACACCGTCGCTATTTCGGATCACGTGCAATCGATCGATGACGCCGCTCATCCATTTTCCTTCCATCACCGTCTCGACCCGTTGCTCCCTAAAGAGGGAAACATCTCTTCCGCGTTTTTCAAACAAGCCTCTGATCTCAGGAACCGCAAGTGCTGCCTCCATCGTTTCCCGGATCGTTGTGGAGAATCGGGGAGGCGCTTCCTCATCAAGCCAGCCGATGTGTTCGAATGCAGCGTGGACCTCAGTTCCGAATTTACGCCCACCCTCCAATCCAGGTTTTAGAATCTCAGTTACAACCTCTTTCCCGCCGCTAGGCGTGCTTCGGTCCCGCTTCGATATGGCAGGTCCCAAGCTTCGGGTCTTCGTTTGCTGATCGGTTTCGATGGTCGGGATCCCCTTCGCCCACCCGGGATTCCCGATCTCAAAAACTTCTCCATCCGAGCCTTCGAAGCCCAAGGTGTTCATGATCCAGTTCGGAATGCTTGCCTTGTCCGAAGGTGCTGATTTTGCGGGTTCGTCGAGAAACACATAGAGCCCACGCTTCGCCCGGGTGAGTGCGACATAGAGTTTACAAAACGCCTCGTAGGTCTGCTGATCGCTCCATGCAGTTTCCGCTACACGAAGTTCCGGGATCATCGTCCGGACCCAGGACGCCGGCGCATCGGTCACCCAACCATCGCCTTGGATCGTTTTGAGATGCCCGAAATCCGGGATCTTGTCCGTGCCCATGTCCGGGAGAACCACCACATCGAAGCCGAGGCCTTTGGACTTGTGAACGGTCATCACCTGCACTGCGGCCATGCCCGGACTCTGGGTGATTTTCAATTTTCCGATCCGGTCAGCTACTTCGCGCAAGGGTATCGCACCTTCGTTGTCGATTTCCTCAAGCGCTCGAGTGAGATCGATCGACCGGCGCTTCCCGAACGCTGTCCAGTTCTCTAAGAGAGGAGCGAGTAGGTCTTCGAGCATGGGCGCGATTCCACCTTCGGAAATGACTCCACCGATCTGTTCCCACGCTGCCTGCCAAGCAGTGCCGTATCGCTTTTCTAGTTCTGGACCGAGTGGCGACATTTCCACCGTGCGCCTTGCGAAATCATCTGAGGGATCGGCAAGCCAGCGGAGAAACTGCCAGATCATCACTCCCACCGGATGATCCTTCGCAGGCTCTCGTGCGCCTTCCTCCACGACATCGAATCCTTCGTTCCGGAGCAAGTCCGCCCATTCGCCGACTTGCTTGTTCGTCCTCACCAGCATGCCACAGGAAAGCTGTCTCCGTCCGATCCCAAGGTCCTTGAGCAGAGCGATGACCGCTTCCTGCTTCGAGTCCTTCTCGACGATTTCTACTCGCGCGTGCCCAGCATTCTTCGGATCGGACAGGCGAGGAGCGGAGACGTGCTCCTCCCATTGCCAGCGGTCTGTGGCGTTGCCAAAAAGCGAGCGCATGGTCGCCAAGTCTCCGCAGACTCTATTGACCAGGCCGAGCACCTCCGGGCAAGAACGCCAAGACTTTGCCATCGTCTCGGTGACAAGCCCGCCAGCATAGTCTTTACCGACCTCATCGAACAACCCGACATCGCCACCGCGCCATGCGAAAATTCCCTGTTTCTTGTCACCTACGATGAAAACGGAAGAATGCGGATCGCTCACCGCCTCATCGATGAGTGGCTGCAAGCCGCGCCAATCCTCACGGCTGGTGTCTTGGAATTCATCCAAAAGCCAATGCTGATAGCTGGCATCCAGCCGGAAATCCACGGCCTCTCGTCGAAGTCGAGCCTCCTCGCCTTCCATCCACTCGCCCATCAAGCGTTTTACATCGTCGAAACCCAGCCTGCCTTTGCTTCGTAGTTCCCGCTCAACAGCCGCATCGTAAGCGGTGATCAGTTCGCGCACTCCACGTGTCCGAGAGAGGGCAGCGGCCAACTCGCAACGCGCGGCCAGCTCAATGAGTTCCCGCAGCGCCTGTGCCGCGAGTCCCGTGATGCGGAAAGGCTTCTGAAACGAAACCTCCAGCGGCCCTGCAGCCTCGGCCGCCGCACTCATAATCTGCTCCAGCAGTTTGCTGGGTTTTCCAAGACTACCACTCGAGATCGTATGGGCCTCCAGTTTCGCTAAGATCGGCTCGATCGCGTTTTTCTGCTTCCCGTGAGTGAACTCAAGATTCGGCCAATCCCTCCGGACTTGCTCGATAAGCCCTGCCTTCTGCTTTTCCCAATCCTCTACCGCCACCCCGGAAAGGCCTGCGGGTCCCCACTCAATTCGGGAATTTGAGAGAAAAACCTGATGCCAGTTTTTGATGAAATCCCGCAGCTCCTCGATCACCTGCGTGCCTTCCTTGCCCGCTGTCGCACGGCGAAACATGTTGAGAAATTCTTCCTGAAGTCCGCCACCTAACCCGTCTTCCAGTAGACCTTCGAGTAGTTCATCCTTCGCGCTTTCTCCTGCCTCTCCCTCCAATAGGTCGAACTTCCCACCGGTTACCCCCAACTCGTATTGAAAACTGCGAATGATGCGGGAGAAAAACTGATCCATCGTTCCTAGCGTCAGTTTTGGAAGCTGGCGGATCACCTTTTCCAAGATCTCGTGGAAATCCGCACCCTCCATCCCAAAGCTCTCTCCCAGCACCTTAGCTTTGATCGGATCTTCCGCTGCCTCCGCGAGCTTTTTGAGGATCGCCTCCGCGAATTCTCCCGCAGCCTTTCGCGTAAACGTCAGGGCCACCACGTTCCGCGGCTCTACTCCAGAAGCCACCAGCCCGATGATGCGGTCGCTCAAAGTATGCGTTTTCCCGGAACCCGCCGAGGCGAGGACGAGCAGGTTCTTCTCCAATACATTCATCGTTTCAGTTCCAGCAGTCTTGGCTCCCGGAAATTCTTGTCAAATCCGCAGAGAGGAATGCGAGCGAAACGTCCCTGCCCGCGTGAAACGCGACCTAGGCAGGGACGGTCTCTCCGAGCCGTCCATATCTCACTCCAATTAGCTCCCAAGTCCGTCTGATCTCGCGATTTCCCAAAAAATACGTAAATCCTTGAGAATTCAAACACCCTGCAAATGTTGCGAACCTATAAAAATCCCATTGCGGGATTTTCGTAAAAACCCGCAAGAGCCTCGATAGTTTCAGCGTTTCCTATTGATTTCTAACGAGTTATGAGCGGAATGTGACACTTTTGTACCCCTTTTCCAATGGCACGTGAGGTGCTGTTTATTAAATTGAAGGCGTTTGGCCGCGTTCTGGCGGCCGGACGCAAAACATCACATAAGCAAAAATTATGAAACTTAAGAATCAACACTATTAGCCTCTATGGTCGCCTCTGCGTCGCCGCTTACGGGAGCGACGATCCTTTCTGAATTTTTCGGAGACCAACCTGGAACAGATGCTTCCACACAGACCGTCGAGATTTCCGGCATGGCGAGCACATCGTTTGACCTTTGGATTATAACAATCGAAAGCGACTTTCCGGATGGGACGGTTGATCGAGCCTCAAATGTCTTCCGGAACATTCGATTTGAATGGTCTTGCAACTGTAACCGTCGATGATTTTGAGAATCCTTCATTCACGATCGTTCTAGCATGAGACAGTTCTACTGCGCACAGCAGGTACCACCGACATTGCATGCTGACGATGATCGAGTTGCTGACGATATTAGCGCATTCGGTGTCATTCTTGATGCCGTTGGGGTCCAATCGAGGATAGTGGAGATCCCGATCTATGCCGCTGCTTTTGGTGTCGAATTTAGGTTTGAACCCATTCGGACTCAACAGATCCACAGCTAGTGTTTCGGGCAGGTTCAACAGGGGATTGGTATTACACCATCTGGCACCGACGCCTATGATTCCTCCGGAACTCTTGTAGATTTTCGACACTTTAGTAGTAACTCCAGTCGACACCCACGTTCGGTATCGATCCTTGCGAAATCCGTACCGGTAGTGCCCGAACCCTCCACAGCCCTCCTCGGCGCCCTCGGAATGCTCGCCTTCCTCCGCCGCCGCCGCTAGGCCCCGGTTGAAATTCAGTTGATTCAATTAAGACCGGCGATCTTGCTGAGATCGCCGGTCTTTTTTTATCGAAAAATTTGCAACAATCCACTGCCAATGGCGCCGGATTGCGAAGCCAAAGCCTGCAAATATTGCGGACTTCGTGCTATTTGCAACTCTAACGAGATCAAGGAGTTACACAGTCCGTGTGTCGGATTCGTTTCTCGAAATGGTTGGCTCATTGCGTGCTGATGCCGAACCTGAGCAAGTGTGTCTGCTTCGTAAGCAGGCACCGCTCTCAATCAACATGAAAATCAAATCAACCATCGGGGCCATCTTGGCCATCTCCGCGCTTGGGGCGGTTTCAAGCCAAGGGGCTGTCGTCATCAATGCCGATACAGCCTACACGCAAACCTTCAACACTCTGATTACGACGGGTAGCGCGACGTTTGTGAACGATACTACTATCACAGGGGTTTATGCCCAGAGAACCGGAAACGGTAATACTGTCGTGGCCGATGCCGGTTCAGGTACGGGCGGCAATCTCTACAGCTACGGAACCGGGACAAACACTGATCGCGCTCTGGGAACCTTGGGCTCTGGTAATGCGGCCGCGGGTAGCTTCGCGCTGGGAATCGTTTTTCAAAATACTTCTGGGACTGCACTCACCCTGACCTCTCTGGGATATACCGGTGAGCAGTGGAGAAACAGTGCTGCAGCTGCCCAGACCATTACGTTTTCATACCAGATCGCAAGTGCAGCCGTCACGAACCTTACTCCTACTTCTGATAGCGGATGGACCAACTTGACGGCTCTCGATTTCACCAGCCCTATCACTGGCGGAACGGCAGGGTCTTTGAACGGTAACGCTGCGGCAAACCGTTCCGTGCTCACCAATACCCCGAATATTAGTATCGCGGCCAATCAATTCATCACGCTCCGCTGGAGGGATATCGACCACACTGGAACTGATCACGGCTTGGCAATTGATGATGTTGCAGCAACTTTCGTTGCCGTCCCCGAACCGTCCGCCGCCCTTTTGGGGGCAGTTGGCGTTCTCGCCATCCTCCGCCGCCGCCGTTAGGCTTCGATTGGGAATCGCTTGATTCACTAAAGACCGGCGATCTTGCTGAGATCGTCGGTCTTTTTGCGTCGTGGCGGCGGATTGCATCCGCCATGCCAAGTCACACCAAGGCATGGCGGATAAAATCCGCCGCCACCGCAAAGGGTTTGCAAAACCCTTCCCCATGTTCTCCCATCACTTCCGTGAGACGGAAGAACGAGAGAACCCACGGGGACAAGAACCGGCAGGCGAGGGAGAACCGGCATGTGAAACCGGTTTCGGAGGAGAAGCCGACCCCCTCGCTCGACGAGGGTGATCTGATGAGGATCGTCTCTGAAACCGAAATCCCTTTCCTCCTGATTCTCGATTGCGTGCAGGATCCGCACAATCTCGGAGCCATTCTTCGCACGGCGGACGGGGCGGGGGTGCATGCGGTGGTTGCGCCGAAAGACAAGGCGGTGGGGATCACGGAGACGGTGCGACGGATTTCTGTGGGAGCGGCAGACCATGTGCCTTTCGTTCAGGTGACGAATCTTGCGCGCACCATGGAGCAACTCAAAGAGGCCGGGGTATGGTTCGTAGGAACTTCTGATCGGGCAGAGAAATTACTCTATGAACTGGATCTCAAAGGCCCGCTCGCCCTGGTGCTGGGCGCGGAGGAAAAAGGCATGCGGCGCCTCACGGAGGAGAACTGCGATTTCCTCGCGAAACTCCCCATGGCCGGCCAGGTCGAGTGCCTCAACGTCTCCGTCGCCACCGGGATCTGCCTGTTCGAGGCAGTGCGGCAGAGGAGGGCGGCCGAGTGAATCGCGCGGCGCATCCCTTGGACTGCTACAGCCATGCTGTAGCTTTCCGTGAAGCAGCCATGCTGCCACGGGGCAAGCTTGGGAGTGAACGCGCGGAGTCGTGCAAATGCTGTCCGGCTCGCAGCATGGCTGCATTGCCGAAAGCTACAGCTGGCTGTAGCAGTCCAGGGCCTTCGGCGGAACTCTCTCCCTTCCGTCTTCGATGATGCGCCTCCCGGTCAGGATTTTTTCCGATCTCCACCTCGGGCACCGCGCCTCCCGCATCACCGAGGTGGAAAGCCTACGGACGCTCTTCAGAGGAGCCGGGACAATCATTTTCAACGGAGACACCTGGGAGGAACTGGCCACCCCATGGAGGGAGAACTCGGCGGCGATGCTCGCAGATCTCCGGAGAATTTGTGAAGAAGAGGGTAGCGATGCAGTATTTCTCCGGGGGAACCACGATCCCGGCTGGGAAGGACCGGCGTGGATTGCCTTGGCCGAAGGTCGCATCGTGATCACACATGGAGACGCGCTCTTGCGAGAGTCCTCGCCTTGGAAGCGTGAGATCCTCACTTCGGCAGAACTGGTGGAAGAGATCTGGAAATCCTTTCTGGGGGCCGAGACTGACGTGGAGAAGCGATTCTCCGTGGCCCAGGAGATCGCTTTCAGACTTCGCTCAGTCAGGCATCCAGAAGGTCGGGGGATGTTCTCACGCTTCATGGATGCTGTGTCGCCACCACAGCGGGCCCTGCGAATGCTGGATGCCTGGACTCACTTAGGCAGGTATGGAGCCGAATTCTGCGAAACCTATTTTCCACAAGCGGAAATTCTCGTCACAGGTCATTTCCATCGCACCGCATTGCGATCAATGGGTCGCAGAACCATTGTAAACACAGGATCTTTCGTGACTCCCGCCCGTTCACTCAGTGCGGAATGGGATGGCGATCAATTCTCCGTAAGAAGCATCCGCAACGCAGGCGGCGCATACGTCCTAGCCAGAAAACCCAGATTCATGAAATTATTTCGGAAAACTAAAATTTAATGCTTGCAGTATTAAATTTCTACTCTGTAATCAACTACTGAAGTTTTGGGTCGCTTTTTGTAGCGGGCGTGCTACAATCTCCCCGCTATGGCAACAACCACAAAAAGAACCCGGTTCTCCCGGAGACTTCCAGACCACGTGACCGATGAACTTTGCAACGTCCTTTCTGAAAAGAAAGTGTTCGGATTCAACGATCTTTTTGAAAGAGTGTTCGAAAACCTGAAACAACGCAACGCAGTGAGTGGTGGCGAAGAAATGCTCCGCCTCCGTTCCTACGAAAAATTGCAGAATCTGGTAAATCGCGGCCTCGTTGAAAAACTTGGTAAGGAATACAAGGGCACCGCCCGGGTTCATGAAGCGTCAAGCGCCTACGCGGCGGCCCAGGAAGCTGCGGCTGCTGAAGCGGACGCCTGATGACCAGGCCCTAGGGCCCGGACTTCAACTACATTTCCTGACGAAACCCGTGTCCGAAATATGACACGGGTTTTTTTGTGGGGGCGAACTTCGGTCGCCCTCCTCCTCTTTCCATAGACAGCCGGGCGACCGAAGATCGCCCCCACAGGCGCTTTCGATTTTTTCCTACCCAAAAGCGGAGCGGGACTCTAGGAAGCGGTAGCGAATCTCCCATCATTCCATGCCAGAGAATTATCTTCCAGTCCTCCTTCAAGTGGTCGTTGCCATCGGCTTCGCGGTAACCACGCTCGCATTGAGCGTCGTGTTCGGTCGTTCGGCCAAGCGCAACGCGACCAAAGATTCCGCCTACGAGTGCGGCATGCTTCCGATCGGTGAGGGTGCGCCACGGTTTTCAGTGAAATTCTACCTAGTTGCGATGCTCTTCGTGATCTTCGACATCGAGGTTGTCTTTATGTATCCGTGGGCCGTGCAGTTCCGCGATCTATCCGCTGGAGGAAACGCCACCGCCCTGCTCAGTATGGCGGGCTTTGCCGGAGTGCTGGCCATCGCTTACGTGTATGCCTTGAAAAAAGGTGCCCTCAATTGGAAGAGCTAAGCCTTTTTCGCAATTTTCCTCCTCCCATGGTCCACCACGTCGTCTATCACCAGTTGCTCGAGTCCGCTCCTGAGGACGCGCTTGAGAAAATGGTGCGCGCCAGTCGATCATGGTTGTTGAAAATCCCGGAAGTTCTTTCCGTTCGCTCCGGGCGCAACCTTGATCCAGAGTCACAATGGCAGTTCTTTTACTCCATCGAAGTGGATTCCAAAGAAAAGCTGCGAATGGTCAAAGATGATGCGAATCACCTCAAGTTCGAGCTTCAGTTCATCAAGCCGCATTCCCGCGCGGAATTCGCCATGGATTTCGAACTCGATCCCTCGCGTGACTTGAAATACTCATGAGGATGAATCGGACTCAAGATCGATCCGAGAAATTGGTACGATCCGCGCTTGAAAGATCGTCCGGTTGCCGACAACTTCCGCAGCCCGGCAACCACAGCCACCCTTAGAGAAATGGCCTCACCGATCCAGATACCAGACAACGCCCCATTTTCCCCCGAGCAGCGCCAGTGGCTCAGCGAATTCCTTGGGAGAATGCTCACTCAGCCCGCAGGTGCCCCTGCCGCAGGTCCTCCCGTTCCTGTTACCGTCCTGTTCGGTTCCCAGACCGGGACTGCCGAAGGTCTCGCCAAAAAACTGGTTAAGACCCTGAAAAAGGGCAATTTCGAGCCAAACATGCAGGACATGGCGACTTATGATCGGGACCGCCTCCCGACAGAGAAGAACCTCCTGATCATCACCTCCACTTATGGCGATGGTGAGCCGCCGGATTCCGCTCTCGAACTCCATACCTGGCTCATGGGCGATGGCGCTCCGCCTCTTCCGGAAGTGAATTTTTCCGTGCTCTCGCTCGGGGACAGTTCTTACCCGGATTTCTGCCAATGCGGGACCGAATTCGATACCCGCCTCGAAGCTCTGGGAGCCAATCGCATTTATGACCGTGTCGATGTCGATGTGGATCCGGATGAACCCTACGCCGAGTGGTCCAAGGCTGTCATCGCACTACTTGCTCCCAACGCAGGAGCCGTAGCGCCTGCCGAAGCCCCCGACGAGATCGAAGAAGTAGGTTTCTCGAAAAAGAAGCCTTTCCCTTCGACCGTTCTGAAGAACTACAATCTCAACGCCCCCGGTGCGAAACAGACCAATCACGTCGAGATCTCCCTCGAAGGCTCGGAACTCGAATACGAGGTCGGAGATGCGCTTGGTGTTTATCCGGAGAACCCGGAGGACGTCGTGGACGAGATCATCGCCGCACTCCCGTTCAGAGCAGGAGAGGTTCCAGATCCTTTTGGCGAGGAAGTCCCCCTGCGCGAGGCGCTCATCCGCCACTACGATATCGGGAATATCAACAAATCTCTCATCGAGAAATGGCAGAAACGCAGTGGCTCTCCGTATCTACGCGCGCTCGTCGAGGCCGATGACCGCAAGGAATGGGAAGCCTTCTGCTGGGGCAGAGATCTTATCGATCTCGTGCTGAACCACCCGGCGGATTTCACCGACGGTGAAGACTTCGTTTCCGTGCTGAAAAAACTTCAGCCGCGTCTTTACTCCATCGCCTCCAGCCCGAAAGCGCATCCTGGCGAGGTCCATCTCTGCGTTGGCATCGTGCGCTACGACAGTCATGGCAGGAAACGAGGCGGAATCTGCTCCACCTTCCTTTCTGATCGCCTCGGCGATTCCAAGCCCGGCGTCTATGTGCATCACAACGCCGCCTTCCGCCTCCCCGCTGATGGAACCGTGCCCGTAATCATGGTCGGCCCAGGCACCGGTATCGCTCCCTTCCGCGCATTCCTCGAAGAGCGCAAAGCCACCGGAGCCACCGGTCGGAACTGGTTGTTCTTCGGAAATCCTCATCAGGCCAGCGACTACCTCTACAAGGACGAGCTGGAGGCGTTCCAGGCAGATGGCACCCTCGGTCGCCTCGATCTCGCCTGGTCCCGCGACCAAAAGGAAAAGGTCTACGTTCAGAACCTGATGGTCAACGAAGGAGCTGAAATCTGGAAATGGTTCCAAGAAGGAGCCGCCTTCTACGTCTGCGGAGATGCCTCACGCATGGCCAAGGATGTCGATGCCGCTCTACTCACCATCGCCAAGGATCACGGGAAACTTTCCGAGGAAGAGGCCGCGGCCTTCATCGCCCAACTCAAGAAGGACAAACGTTACCTGCGCGACGTCTATTAGGCCGTAGCTGGGGCATCTTGCCCCAGTCCATTCTCCCGGAATCCTGCCGGGAGAAATTCTGGTGGGTTAGAATCTCGCCGGGAGGACTCAGAAACCATCCGGGTTTCCACCACCCGCGCCTTCGAGCGGCTTGCCCGTCTCTGGATCGATCCCGATCATGCGCCAAACGTCTTTGATGATGCGGGTGGCGATCTTGCCGGAAATCTCCACGTCGTGACCTGTCCCCTCAGCGCCCACATTAATGGAGGGAACAGTCCCTCCCGGCGTATTCGCTTTGCCGACTTTTACGAAAATCCGCCGGTCTAGCTCTTGGATGGCCGCCGCCTGATCCGCCACTCCGAATTCCTCTTGCAATCCAAGATCCTCGACGACTTTCCCCAGCAACTTTTCATCCCTGAGTCGTGTCTCGATTTCTTCCGCGAGTTTGTTCTGTTCCTCCATGGAAATATCCGCGCGCAGCCCGAGTGGCACCCAGATCGGAGCCGGGCGGCCCTTCTTGTATTCGCGTAGACCGTAGAGTCCGCCACCAGCGAGAAGTCCGAGACCCAACACCGCTAAGACAGCCCATAAGATCCAACGTTGCATGACACTGGTTTATGCCGCATTCATCCCTCAGCCAAGACGGAAATCCATGGAATACCCCATCACTCACGCCACTCGCCACACCCTCCCCAACGGACTCACTCTCATTCTCGACCCCGATCCAAGCGCTCCGGTCATCAGCGTGCAGGCATGGGTCGCGACCGGCAGTATCCACGAAAACGAGCACCTCGGCTCCGGTCTCTCGCATTTTCTCGAGCACATGGTTTTCAAAGGCACCCGTGATTTTTCCTCCGAGGGCCTCGCCCAGGCGGTGCAGGCAGGTGGCGGTCACTGGAATGCCTACACCACCTTTGAGCGCACCGTCTATTACATCGATGGACCGTCCCACTCCTTGGAAACGTTTTTGAAATGTCTCACCGGACTTGTGTTCTTCCCGACGATTCCCGAAGCCGATTTCGAGAACGAAAAGGATGTGATCCGTCGCGAGATCGATATGGGACTCGACGATCCCGACAACGCCTCCATCCGCCTGCTGCTATCTACTGCCTTCGCCGTAGATGCCCGTCGCCACCCCGTCATCGGCCACCGCCATCTCTTTGATGAAATCCAATATACCGATCTGACGGACTATCATCGCACTCGGTACACTCCGGACAAAACACACATCGTCATCTCCGGTGATTTCGATCCGGAAGACGCACGCGCCCAGGTCATCTCCCTCACCGCCGATTGCAAAATCGTCTCCGGCCCCGAGCCGCACATTCAGGCAGACCCACCGCAGATCGGTCCGCGCCAAGGATTCGATACCTTCGATATCCCCACCAGCCGTCTCTGCCTTTCTTGGAAAACTCCTGCCGTCGATCACGAAGATGCGCCCGCCTACGATTTGCTCGCCGCCATTCTTGGCCGTGGAAAAGCAAGCCGCCTCCACCGTCACCTCCGCGACCAACAGGAACTCGCGCTCGAAATTTCCGCATGGACCTGGATCGGCCCGGATGAACAGGGCCTCATCGCAATCTCCGCCGAGTGCCCTCCGGAAAAGCGCGACGAACTGAAAGCGGCCATCCTCACTGAACTCTCCGAACTTGCCGCCAGCGCTCTCGACGACGATCTTGCGAAGGCAAAACGCCAGACCGCCGCCAGCCAGTTCCGCACACTCACCTCCGCTTCTGGACGCGCCTCCGATCTTGCATCGAACTGGCACGAAGCCCGCGATCTCGATTTTACCCGCTCCTACCTAGCCGCCATCAACGCCGTCACCCAAGCGGACATCCGGCGCGTTGTCGCGAAACTCACCGAAAACCGGCTCACCTTCACGTCTCTGGATCCCGAGAGCTACCAGCACATTGCCGCAGTAAAAAAATCTGCCGCCACGATTCAGCCCATCACCACGCACACTCTCAGCAACGGCCTGCAACTCGCCCTGCTCCCTGATCACCGCGTCCCCCTCATTCATTTCCAAGCAGCCGTCCGCGCCGGGATGCCCTCGGAGACCCCGGAAAACAACGGCCTCAACCAGCTATTCGCCTCCGTGCTTCCGAAAGGCACCACCTCTCGCTCGGCCGATGAAATCTCCACCACACTCGAGTCCCTCGGTGCCTCGATTTCGACCTCAACCGGGAACAACGCCCTGCTCGTCCAAGCAGCTGGACTCTCGATCGACACCTCCGCCATCTTGGAAATTTTTGCGGATGTCATCCAGAATCCGACCTTCCCTAGCGATGCCATCTCCCGTGAGAAAGCATCTCAGTTCGCCTCCCTCGAAGAAGCCCTTGCCGATCCACTGCATTGCTGCTTCTCCCAAGTCCGCCGCTCCCACTACAGCGGCCAAGGCTACGGCCTCGACTCACTCGGCACCGTTGAGTCATTGAAGAAGCTCCACCGCATCGATCTCGCCGCCCACCACTCCCGTCACTTCTGCGCGGCGAACCTTACCCTTGCTGTCGCAGGTGATTTCGATCCAGAGAAACTTATCACCCTGCTCGAGACTCATTTCCAAAACCTCCCTGCCGGAGAAAAATGGACCCCGCCCGCATCTACTAGGAACCTAGGAGAAACGCTCACCACCACCCTTCCCAAGAAACAAGCTGTGCTTGCCATCGCCTACCCGGGAGCGGATGTCTCCAGTCCGGACAAACACGCGCTCGCCTTCCTCAACGAGCATTCCTCGGACATGGCCGGACCCCTCTTCGGGCGCATCCGCGAAGAACTCGGCCTCGCCTACCGCGTCGGTGCCACCCAGTTCCTCGGCTACGACCAAGGCACATTCACCTTCTACCTCGCCACCTCACCTGAGCAGATCGAACTCGCCACCACCGAGCTGAAGAAGGAAATCGCCAAAATCGCCGAAGAGGGCATCCCGGAAGACACCTTCGAGCGCGTCCGCTCCACCGTGCTCAGCGGAGCCGCCCTCCAGCAGCAATCCCCCTCCTCAAACGCCCGCCACGCCGCCCTAGATCTCCTCTTCGGCCATCCGGTCGATTCCCACCGCCTGCTCCCAGAAATCTACGCCACCCTCACCCCGCAAGCCGTCACGGAAACCGCGAGACGGATCTTCGCGGAGAATCCGACGGTATCGGTGATTCTTGGAGAAAAGGGTCCGTAACATCTGAGCTAGTTCCGCATCTTTCCCTGATGCTCAAGGCGCTACCGTATCTGCGAGAGCTTTCGCCTGAGCGTCTTCGTTCTTTCCATGACGTGCGCCCAGAAGTTTCGCGTTGCCTTTGTTCAGGGCGATGACGAGAAGAGTGGAGTGGGATTTTTCTGGATCCTCCGGATCTTGGGCGATGACTCGGTAGATGATGGCGTAGGGAGTGAAGATGTTGCCATTCATGATTCCGCGCCACTCGACGACGTCGTTCTGCTTCGCGACAAAATGGCCGCGACCTGCCTGCATGGTAGCCTGATAGAGATCGCTGATGTTGCCGTTGAAACGGACGTCGATCCAGCTTCGCGCATCGCCGCTGCGGTGGAGAAGCGCATAGCCGCCCTTGCCTTTGCAGAGGTGCTCGAAATGATCGATTTCCGGGTCTTTCTCCAGCTCGGAGGACGAGAGGACTTTCACATCTTTCAGGGCGGTGGAGGTATAGACGGAGGTTGGTTTCTGCGCGTGGCAGGTGCAAGCGAGCAGGAGGGTGAGTAGTATGCTTTTCATGGAGATTGAGCGGAAGGATCGCTGAAAACGGAGGCGGGGCCGAGCGCGAAAATGATGGCGGAAGATTTTTCGCGACCCGGGCGGCGCAATGATCCAACCTGCCCCGCATCCGCCAATGAACACTCTTCCCCGTCCGCCCATTTCCGAGAAGGAATTCGTCCCGTCGCACTATTTCCGCAGGCTGGAGGTGGGGGAGATCCGGATGGGTGAGAGGCCATTGGAGATCGATCTAGGGTGCGGGGATGGATCGTTTCTCATCGATCTGGCGCGGGAGCACCCGGAGCGAGATTTCATCGGGGTGGAGAGGTTGCTGGGGCGGTGCAAGAAGGTTTCGAAAAAGATCCTTCGCAATGGCTTGGACAACGCGCGCATCCTGCGTCTCGATTCAAAATATGTGGTGGAGTGGTTGCTGCCAGCAGCTTCCGTTTCCCGCATCCATCTGCTCTGTCCCGATCCTTGGCCAAAGGTCCGCCATCATCGCCGTCGACTCATGCAGGTGCCGTTTCTCGCAGCGGTAAAAGCTGCGCTAGAGCCGGGCGGGGAGTTCCTTTTCATGACAGATCACGAGGAATACTTCGAGTATGCCTGCGAGAAAATCCATGAAAGTGGATTGTTCGAGATCCTGCCGTGGGACGAGGATACGTTTTTCTACCCGAAGACGGATTTTCAGATCCAATGGGAAGGGGAGGGGAAATCCATGCACCGGATCAGATGTAAGAAAAACGACTGAGGATTGCTCTCAGTTTTTTATCACTATCTCAGTCTCGCTGCCGTCGAGAAACCCACAGAAGATCATTTTGCCGCTGTCGTTCATCGTTACGGTTACGCCGCCGCTCTTGTTCTGATCGATCACGTGGATTTCGTGTTCTTCCCCCGCTTCTCGAAGGTGCTGGCGGAGGGTGTCAGATCCACCGTCGGGTGGGCGGGGGATCAAGATGACGCGGGGAGCGACTCCCGCCACGAACTCGGGTGTCAGGCTGGCATCGCTTCCGTGAAATCCAGCGACGATGGCATCCGCCCGTAGATCAGATCCCGCTTCGAGCAGCGCCTCTTCGGTGGGTCGACCGGCATCGCCCAACCACAGGATTTTGCTGCCTTTCCAATGGATCATCATGACGAGACTGCGGTCGTCCGCCACGCTGCCTCGGTTTCCGGTGATGGGTGAAAACAGGATTTCCGCATAGGCTCCGCCACCGAGGTCGAGCTTGTCGTTGGCTGCTGGATAGATTTTGGAAATTTCGTCCTCATTCTTCCATTCGCTTGCCACTGAGGATTTCGAAAGCAGGGGAGGCATGGCAATTTGCTGGATGGGAAACATTTCTCTCAATGGCCCTGGTCCGGCGATGTGACCGGCATCCTCGTGAGTGAAGATCGCAGAATCCGGCGAGATCCCCAAATTCCGCAGAGAGGGCCCCACCTCGGCATCGAGCGCGAAGTTCCCTCCGGCATCAATCAGTATGGCGTTTCCCTCTGCGGAAACAAACACCGCCGCGGAATTCCCATAGGCGAGATCGTAGATGATGAAGCCCTCCTCACGTCGAATTCCCGGACTGAACCACGCTCCGGGAAGCTCTGAAAACATCTTCGCCGTTCCCGCACAAGAGTCCGCCACGAGAGCGTTTCCCTGATTCAGAAAACGCGAGAAAGAGGGCGCCAGTGGGGAGATTGCGGCAGAAATCAGCGACAGTCCGAGCAGCACATAGACCTGTGCAACGAGTGCCACGGTTGCGAAAACGGAGACGGGCGTCACGATCCCGAAGTGGAAGAGGGTGAGTGGCAGAGAACCGAGCGAAGCCGCCGCAGATACAGCCAGAGCATCCGCAAGCCATTGTCGGGACCGCAACCAGCGAGTCCGCCACCACCCGGTTTCACTCACAGGCAGCAGGTCATCTCTCACCGCGATCCATGCGAAGCATTTCCTCGCGAAGAAGGTCGCCAGTCCGATGGAAGCCACCACACCGTAAGAAAGCTGCACTCCGGGCATGCGGATCATACGAGGATCCCAGAGAAGGGTGACTAGCAGCACCGCCCCGAGCGCGTTGAGTAAATCTGTATCCCGCTTGAAAACGAAGGCCCCGAGAAACACGGCCCCCATCCAAGCAGAGCGCACGGCGGCGGGGCCATTTCCCGTGAGCCACGCGTAGCCGAACATGACCGCAACGATGAAAGGGACCGCCCGCCTACGCTCGACTCCCATCCATTTCAGGAAAAACCACATCATGCTTCCCACCATCATCACGTGCATGCCACTGACAGTGAAGACATGCAGCGTCCCGCTCTCGCGGAAATGCCGCACCAGCTCCAGAGAATCCCGCGAGCGCTCGCCCACCACTACCGCCCGGATCACTTGGGCGGCCTGCCCATCCGGTTCGAGGCCTGCGGTGATCGCGTCCCGGAAGCCGCTCTTTACCCGGTGGGCACCTCGCGAGAATGGGCCGATCCAGCGTTCCGAGCGCATTTCGCTTGCTTGGAAATCTGCGACCACTCCCTCGTTTCTCAGTCTTTCTCTCCCGTCGGGCACGCCGGGATTTCTCTCTGCCTCCAACGGGCGGAAGACGCCACTTGCCCTAAATTCCGTCCCTGCAGCGGCAGGCTCACCGGAGCCGATCCAGCGGACTTTGGCAGCCGGCAAGCCAGGAGTGGAGAGCCTGGCGTTTGCCGCCCAACTCCCGTCCTCGCCCTCCGCATCCTCCACCAGCCTCGCCTCGATTACCTGCAATCCAAGCGAGCCGATCCCTTTCTCCAAAGCAATGCGACGACTCTCCCGGAAATGGGAATTCCCGAGTCCGATCGCCGCAATTACTCCAAAAAGAGCCGCGCCCCTCCACCCCGCGAAGACCGTTCCGATCGCCGTCGCAACCAGAACACCTAGCCATGCCAGTCCCGGCTGCCAAGCATCAAGAAGCAACGCCAGGACCAGCGCCACCGCCAGCGGAAACAACGGGCGTTTGACCCAGATCTTTCCGAGCCTAATTGGCATAAGCGACTACGCGATACCCCATTCGTGGAGCTTCGTCCGCGCGTTGGCAGAGTGCCTCGTCTCGGGAAATTGCTCCATCACTTGCTCCATGATCAGCCCTGCGGACTCTCGGTCATCCATGCTCTCATCATATGTCTCCGCGAGACGGAACATTAGGAAGGCGGCATCATTTTCCTCCCACTCCTGCCCCTCAATCGCTTCCCGCAAGGTAGTCACGGCAGCTGCCGGATCCTCGAGATTGAATCGCTGAATTTTCGAAATCTCCACATATGGCATACGGTTCATTGGGTCGCTTTCCGCAGCCACGCGGAAGGCCGCGATGGCACCTTCCCACTCGCCCTGCGCCATGAGCACACGAGCGTCATGAAAGGCATCCTGCTCCACTTCTTCACCGCTGTCATATACTGCGTGCGTGAGTTTCTGGGCGAAAATCGGCAACACCTCCGTGACGAAAACAATGCCCACAAGGCCAGCACTGAGGAAGGCCAGCAGAATGCCGTTGAAAACGCGAGTGCCCTCCGCCGAGGCGATTTGTGTCTTGAGTTCAGGAACTTTCTCCTCGGGATCTCCGATACGTTGCAGTTGATCCACCCGCTCAGCCATCTGCTTAGCCTCATCCCCGCTTTTATAAAACATAAACCAACTTCCCGCGACGAGAAGCGCAAGGACCGCGATACCGATATACTTTATCATGAAGCACTAATCTGAACATCAGGGGGGCATCGAAAAGGAAAAATTCACTCCGGGAGATGATCCTCACAATACTCCCTGCCATCTTCCGCGATGCGAAACTCCAAATCCTTATCGGAAACCTCCGTGGCACCACACTCCGAGCAGCGATGGAAGGTCTCGTCCGCACTTGTCGTTTTCTTTTCGAATTTCTTGCGTCGCGCCGTGGCCTCCACGATTCGCGCGCGCCCACGCATCGCCGGGATAGCCGCCCAGAGCAGGTAATTTGAAAATCCAAGCACAAGGTATCCGAGGTAAAGCGGCATGCCGAGCACTCCCAGGACCAGCAACCCACCGAGCAGAATGCCCAGCCATCGGACCTGCACCGGGAGGATGAAGAACATCAGAAATTCGTGTTTTGGGAACAGCGTCGCAAAGGCGAAGAAGGCGGACATGTAGATGAAAAATCCGCTTCCGGCCAGAGGCGCGGGAAAAATAAAATTCGCAGCCAGCAGGCCCAGATAGCCCGTATAGTAGAAAAGCGTGGCGCGGAACACGCCCCAGGCCCCCTCCAAAGCATCGCTCATCATAAAAGCGATCATGACCATGAAAAAAAGGAACAGCAGCGCAAACGCCCCCGGCTGGCCGAAGCGGTCTGTAACGAACACAAACGTCACCACCCGCCAGATCTCACCGGCAAAAATCTTGCTTTTGTCGAAATCCAGGACCTCAGCTATGTGCGGATTCATGAACTGGAGGAAAAATACCAGCACGTGGAAAAGGGCGTAATACCGCAATAACCCTGGAAACGACATCCAACCCAGTTTCCGCTCCCATTTGTCCAAAACTTCCATTCGCGCGAGCCTCACGCAGCCTGCCCCGCAATGCAAGCAATGAGCGGAAGTCCTCCGGCATTGCGGTTGCCCGGTGCAAGTTCGGAGGCCATGATCAACACTCGTAATTCACGCATCGAAATGAGTCCTCGAAACATCCTTCGCCTTCTATGTCTGCTGTTCCTTTTCATCGGACTCTTTTTCTTCCGCAACGGGGACATCGATCCCGCTCCCCGCGATACTTGGGAAACTTACCACGGCAAGCTCAGCGAACTTACCATCACCGACGGCACAAAACTCGGACGCCGCGCCGTCCTCACCATTTCCGGAGAAAGCCCCGAACCACGTTTCGCACTCAGCTACCTCCAAGAGATCCCCGGCCTTGAGCAAAAACTCAATGCCTTGGAGCCTGGCAGTGAAATCTTCGCAGACGCCGTCCCCCGCGAACTCGCCGGATGGGCCGCGCCCGAGGGTGAACCCCTGACTCTCCTCGTTCTGAAAAGCGGCGGGAAAACCCTCTACGACCGCGATGACCAGATTCCTCAGTGGGTAAAATCGATAGGAATGATCATCAAAATCGTCGGAGGTCTCGTCAGCGCAATCGCCGTCCTCGTTTTTCTACTCACCTTCTTCTGGAAAGCGCGGAAATGACCCTCCTCCCCGCTAAGCAGGAGATTGGCCTTGAGACTTCCTACACCCGGCACACTCTTTCCCCGTGTCTGAAAACGTCCTCCACTCGCCCCTCGAAGCCGCACACCTCGCGCTCGGCGCCCGCCTGATCCCCTTCGGTGGATGGGCGATGCCAGTGCAATACACTTCCATCCTCAGCGAACACGCAGCTGTCCGCACCAGTGCGGGAGTCTTCGATATCTCCCACATGGGCCAAGTGTTCGTGACCGGGGAGAACCATCTCGCTTGGCTCGACCGCCTGCTCACCAACAACCTCTCCAAGCTCGCCCCCGGCCAAGGCCAATACACTCTTATGCTCAATGAACGGGGTGGCGTGATCGACGACCTCATCGCCTACCGGATTTCCGAAACCGAAACCTTGCTCGTGGTCAACGCCTCCATGATTCCCGAGGATATCGCTTGGATGGAAAATCACCTCGAAGCGGATGTAGCCCTCCGCAACGAATCCGATGACTGGGCCGGACTCGCTATCCAAGGGCCGGATTCCGCAGAGATTTTCAGTAAGCTTTTCCCATCCGAGACCCTCCCGCCGCGCAACGGGATTTCAAAAACCGCCGCCGGAGAAATCATCTGTCGCACCGGCTACACCGGCGAGGACGGCTACGAGCTCTTCTGCCCCGCCTCCTACGGCCCCATTCTCTTCGAATCCGCCATCTCCGCCGGAGCCGTCCCTTGTGGCCTCGGCGCGCGAGATACCCTGCGCTTGGAAATGTGCTACCCGCTCAACGGCAACGACCTCTCGCCAGATCACTCACCTGTCGAAGCGGGACTCGGTTTTTTCTGCGATCTGGAAAAGCCGGATTTCATTGGTCGCGAAGTCCTCCTTTCCCAAAGGCAAAACGGCCCGGAGAAAAAGCTCACCGCCATCGAACTCACAGAAAAAGGCCCACCCCCACGCCCCCACTACGCCGTATGGAGCGCGGAAGGAGAAGTCCTCGGCGAGCTCTCGAGCGGAGTCCTTTCCCCAACGCTGGGAAAAGGCATCGCCATGGCTTACTTGCCTGCGAAATTTTCCAAACCCGGAACCCCACTTCTCATTGATGTTCGCGGAAGGCAGTTCAAGGCAGTGACGGTGAAGAAGCCGTTTTTGAGGAAAGGTGCATGACAAAGAAGCGCCTTGATTTTTTCTCCCACGCCGCAATAATGTCCTGATTGCAAGATGATGAACCCAACATCCCTCAAGATTACCGAATTGGAAAAGATGGCGGAGAAGTATCGAAAGATCCGCTTGAGTCAGCCATCGCTTTCATCAGCCGAAATGCGGGCGCAACTGCTGAGGAATCGTTTGAGCGAAGGCAACGCGCCGCCCGTCGCCAGCTCGCAGCCCTCCTGAAATGGGGGCGTATCAATTCCTTTTCCATCGATAAGGAACTTTGGGCGGGAAAACTGACCATCGGGGGGGTCCGAACACGATGTTTGGGAGCTTGAGAACGAGATGTGGAAAATGACGAGACCGAATCGCTTCGGGTGGACCGTGTTAGCGGGAGAACACGGCGTTCCGGTAGTGTCTGAAGCCACACCTCTGGAATACCTCTGTCGCTGGGCGCTTTCGGTGAAATATCTGGGAGACCACGTCAAGTTCAGAGGAGTCTACTCGAGTGAAGAAGGATTGCAGGTTATCATTTCGCAACGTTTCGTGTCGGGAAGATTCCCCCGTAAACAAGATGTTGCAGCCGAAATGGCACGCAGGGGGTTTCTCCTGATATCCGGGTTCTCCGTGGGTGCCGAGTCCGACTCTTCGTTCTACAGTCCGACTCTTCGTTCTACAGTCCGACCACCCAGGTTGCCATCTTCGATGCGGCAACAGATAACTTTATCATGAGTCACAATCTCACGATACCCATCGATGTGATTCCAATCCTAGTGCGGGGGAAACTGAGGTCACAGGTTCAGGAGATGCTCGGATGATTCCTAGGAAAAATCCTTCCTAAACCCCTACCTTTCCGCCACAAATCACACCCATGAGCGCATCTGAAATCCCCGCCGATCTTCTTTTCCAATCCTCCCACGAATGGGCGCGTATCGAGGGTGATACAGCAACCGTTGGAATTTCCGACCACGCCCAAGAGGAGTTGACCGATGTGGTATTCGTCGAGCTCCCTCCTCTCGGGAAAACGGTGGATGCCGGCGACCCGACCGCCGTCGTAGAATCCGTGAAAGCTGCTTCCGATATTTACTCCCCGCTCTCCGGTGAGGTTGTGGAAGTGAATCCGGCCGTCGAGGGCGATCCCTCACTCGTCAATACCGATCCCTACGGAGCTGGCTGGATTTTCAAGGTCAAGATCTCCAAGCCGGAGCAAAGCGAAAGTCTCCTGACTCCGGCGGCATACAGCGAGATGATCGCATGAAAAAGCCGACGCTCCGAGGTGGAGGCCGGCTTTTGAAATCTAGCTAAGTAGCCGGCCCAAAGGCACGGCGCTTCTTTATGCTTTGTAGATGGTTTTGCCAGTGGAGCGGAGTTCGTCACAGGCTTGTTTCATGCGGTCGCAGAGACCCTGCTCACCTGCTTTGAGGTAGGAACGTGGGTCGTAATGCTTCTTGTTGCCGACTTCGCCGTCGATCTTAAGCACTCCCTCAATGTTCGAGCAGATGTGAGTAACGATGGGGCGGGTGAAGGCGTACTGGGTGTCCGTGTCGATGTTCATTTTCACCACACCGTAGTCGAGGGTCTCCTGGAGGTCATCGCTGGAGGTGCCGGAGCCGCCGTGGAAAACGAGATCCATTTCCGCGTCCGCACCATGCTTGTCCATGACCGCTTTCTGTCCGTCCTTGAGGATGGATGGCTTGAGCTTCACCGAGCCAGGCTTGTAGGCGCCGTGCACGTTTCCAAAGGTAGCTGCGAAAAGGAAACGACCGATTGGTTGAAGTGCTTCGTAAACTTCGACCATGTCCTCGGGAGTGGTGTAGAGCTTTTCGATTGGCAGGCCGGAGGTGTCGTGTCCGTCTTCTTCACCGCCCACGCAGCCAGCCTCGACCTCGAGGATGATGCCAAGCTCGGCGCACTCTTTGAGAAGCTCTTTGGAAATCTTCAAGTTCTCCTCAAGTTCCACGACGGAGCCGTCGAACATGTGGGATTGGAAAAGCGGGCCCTTGCCAGCGGCGATGCGCTCGCGGGAGGCTTGGAGGAGTGGTTTGAGGAAACCATCGACCTTGGCCGGGTGGCAGTGGTCCGTATGGAGTGCGATGAGCACGTCATACTTTTCAGCGAGCATGTGGCAGGCTTCGGCAAGTACGATGGCACCGAAGGCCGCGTCTTTCACCGCAGTGCCGGAAGCGAACTCGCCGCCTCCGGTGGAAACTTGGATGATTCCGTCGGATTTCGACTCGGAAAATGCTTTGAGGGCACCGTTGATGGTGGTGAGCGAGGTCACGTTGATGGCCGGGTAGGCATATCCGCCGTTCTGGGCGGCATCGAGCATGGCGGCGTATTGTTCAGGAGTTGCGATAGGCATAACGCGGGCTGATTAGCCCAGAACGCTAGGTGGCGCAAGGCCGAAGAATCCTCTGAAGGAACGTCGAACATCGAATGAAGACTTGCTTCATGCGCCGGAGGCGGATAGATACTGCCGCCTCACACTGCATGTGGGTCCCGTGGTCCAATGGATAGGACGATGGCCTCCGAAGCCGTAGGTGGTGGTTCGATTCCACCCGGGACCACTTGGGCGTAGAGTTTTTGGAAACTAGGTTTTTTCTCCTTAGACTCGCGCAGGAAGATTTCGAGATGCGCTCCGTCCGGGCTTATTCGATGCCGAGGATTTGTTTGAGCTCCGTTCGTTTCCGGGCGGCGACTTTGTATTCGTAGGCTCCGAGATCGGGCGCGGTGGGGTCGATGCGGAGGAGGGTGTCCTGTTTCAGCCAGTGTTTTTCAGACTCAAGGAAGTAGGGGAGGGACAGGCAAAGGGTGATGATGGCTACCGCATAGGCGGGGAGCAGGGCGCGCAAGATACTGGCCTGGAGGTAGCGGCGCGTCGGATCTCGTTTTACGATCGCCAGCAGCGCGTTCAGGAAAATGCCCGCGAGCCAGAGGGCGGGGACGCTTGCGAGGCCGATCAGCGCGAACCGTGTCGGTCCGGTGTACGAAGAACCGCATAGGCGGCGAGCGACCAGACGAGGATGAGAAAAAGCATGGCGACACCTCCCCATCCTGGTCCCTGTTTTACCCCGAAAGGAGCGAGGCGCTTCGAGAGGCGCCAGCGGATCAGGACCGCGGGAGCGAGCAGGAGTGTCGTCAGGATGGCGAGCAGTTGCACGCCTGGAAATACGAACTGGAAGTGCTCCAGGCCGTAGTCCCGGCCACCGAGAGGCGTGAGACGGCTGACGGCAAGAATAAGGAAAAGTGGAAGAACGATGCCTCCGATCACGATCCATGCCCAATCGCGCCATTGCAACAACCGGGAGAGAAGTCCCGCAGGGTGGCGGACGGGCGGAGGTGAGAGGAAGCGGGCGAGGTAAACCGGTATGGACGCGAGAAAGATGGTTAGCGCGACAAGCACAAGGCCGAAGCGGGTGGCCACTTCGTGATCGACCAAGCGGAGCGGGCGGAGGTCCGAGTCGAGGATCGCTTGACGCGTGCTCGAATGGTTTTCGAAAAGGGGCAGATACTCGGCGACGAGATACGATCCGTTCGCTTCCAATGCCGTCTGGTTGAACGACCTTTCGCGCATTTGTTTCAAGTCCCGCTCCCGCTGGACCGCATCCATCTGCTTTTGGAAGGTGCGGGCGAGTTCTTCAAATCCGAGTGTCCGCGCGGCGGTGCGAAGATACTGGGCGTTCGAGGAAATGACCAACTGGTTCACAAGCTCACCGACGAAGGTGCTGTCGGGATTGTTGGCCAATCCTCCGGCCAGATGATCGTGCGTTTTCACGAGAGTGAGGAATTCCTCGCCTCTGCCTTCGGAGGCCAGGATCTGTGCGCGGGTCGCGAGGATGTCGGCGATCTTCCTGAAGGAAATATATCCTGCGGCCCCTCCCCATGCGTAGGATTGGTAACCGATCCATTCGGCGAGAGTCCCGTCAGGAAGCAGATTCACTCTCTCCCGGGTCATACGGTTTGAATAGGTTTCGAAATCGGGAAGTCTCGCCGCCTTTTCAATAAGATCCAAGGCTTCAGAAAACGCCTTCTCGTCGAGAACCTCGAAATTCCTGTCAGTCGGCAGGGGGCCGAGCCTCACTCCGTTTTCGTAGCGCTCGGGAGGACGGACTCGATCCTTTTCGAGTTTCCCCTCGACGGAACCGCCGCCGATCCGGCCTGCGGCATAGTAGAGGAAGTAGGAGTTTTCCGGCGCGATCCGACCGACGGTCTCGAAATAATCGGGAGGCAGCGCGTTGTGTTCATTATAGTAGTTGGCCGCGTACTCGCTGTAATAGGCAGGATTTTTCGGAGCGGTCTCGGTGAAGAGTTTCAGTCTGTCGAGATCGGTGATGTCCGGGTCGGGGAAAAGTAGGCGTTGCTCCCGGGTAAGTGTGGCTGGCAGGGGAGGCGGATCGCTGGGCAGGAAAACTGAAGCCCCGATGTATGAATCCGCGAGTTGATAGACGGGAAATACATGGATGACAGCTCCCGCCAGCATGAGGACTGCCGCCAGCCTGAGAAGGAACCACAGGACGGAGCTTGTCTTCGACCGCGCTTTTCCGAGTCGCTCCAAGGCTTCGGGGATCGCGGGGTGGGATTCGTCAAAGTGTTCTTCGAGCAAGGCCACAGCGGCCAGCCGTTGCTCCGCGTTTTCCGCGAGGGGCTTGGTGACGGCCTCAATGAGTGGATGGGTTTCAGGGAGCACGGGTCGGGAAGTTATTGTTCAAGGCCGAGAACGGCGTTGGTGTCTTTCCGGATACGAACTCCGGTTTTGTATTCGTAGGGGGTCATGGCCGGATACTCCGGGTCGAGATTGGTGAACTTGTCTTTGGCGAACCATTGACGTTCCGATGTGTTGACCAGTGGGTAGAGCAAAGCGAGGAGGAGAATGCCCAGTGAGTATGCTGGTATCAGTGCCTCGGCTGTCGCCGCTCTCGTGACGCGCGCATGGCGTTTTCCAAAAAGCGCGCGTGCGGAGCCGATGAGGATGGTGAGGACCAGGAGTCCGGAAGGCACAAGGAACAGTATCTGAATCACTGTTTCGTTGGCGAATCTTGTGGCGAAAAAGTAGAGGCCCGGCACGCAGGCCAAGGCGATTGTCAATGCTAGCCAGCCGACGACAGATGTTCGCTTTGTGAGCGCGAAGGGAGCCGCCCTTTTCCGCAACCTCCAGCGGACGAGGAGGGTGGGTGCGGAAAGTGTGCAAAGAAACAGCAACAGGTAGTGACTGAACGGAAAGAGTAGGCCGTAATAACCCAGTCTATGCTCGCGGCCTCCCAATGGAGTGAAGCGATTGATGAGGATGACATATAAAAAAGGGAGTAAAAACCCACAGCCGAGAATCCACAACCAGTCGGTCCTATCGAGCAAAAGCAACAGCCGGCTTGCTACCTTCCGGGCAGGACGGGGAGCGCGGAACCGGAATAGGAAAACCGCGACAGAAGCGAGGAGTAGCAAGACAACGCTCGCGGCCAAACATATCTGAGACGCAATTTCGTGATCCACGAGTCTGCCCGGCCTGAGTTCGTCGCTGGTGATCGGGACGGGAATCCTAACGTGCCTGCCGGAGATTGATGGTACGAGGAGGTTCGCGAACATACTTCCCTCCGAGCTGACAGTATCCACGTGATCGGGAGGAGTTGTCCGTTTCCTCCATTCGATTCTCTCGTCCACGCGCGTTTTTCTGCCTCGCAGTCGCGCGACCTCGTCGTCCAACCTGGCTTTTGCCGCCGCGTCGCTGGCGGCTGCCGTTGTTCCGGCCACTGCGACTGTCAGAACCATTTCATCGATCAGAGATCCGACGGGAGAGGAGGCCCATGTCTTGAGAAAGTGCTCGTTGTCGTCCATCAGCCTTCTGATCCCCGGCGTATCCCCGTTTTCCGCCAGCCTGGCAAACTCCGCGGCGACCATTTCGACGAGCTCGCGGAGCCAGACAGATGGTGCGGACTGGCCGGCGACGTAGCCGATGGAAGCGATTCGTTCCGTCGGATCACTTTGTTTCAGCAGCGGGATCCTTTCCGCAAGCAATGAGCTGCCATAGTTATCAAAGCGTGGCAGGGATCTGGCTTGGTGGAAGAGGACCAGCGCATCGGCCAACCGCTTTTCATCCAGCAAATCATACCGGATGAGGTCGTTTCTTTGCTTTTCGTCTTCGGTTCGTCGAATTGCGTCCACCGAATCTTTTCCCACGATGGCGGCACCTAGATATAGAAAATATGTGTTCTCAGGATCAATCCGTGCAACCGTCTCGAAGTAGTCGGGAGGGAGTTTTTTGAAACTGCTAATATATTGGGCAACGAAGTCCGCATAGAAATCCGGGCGTCTTGGATCGCTTTGCGTAAGATCCTGTTTCTGCCGGAGCAGGGGCTTTTGAGGATCGCCGAGAAGGAGGTTTTGCTCCGGTGTGAGGTCGCTACGAAGTTTCTCCGCAGGTGGTCTGAGGATGCTTGATCCAAAATGGGAATTTAGGATCAGAATGGATCTCATCTTCGGGACCAGCGAGATCCCTAGCATGATTAGGGAAATCCCTGCCAGAACAGGTAACAACCACTTCCAGAATCCAGCGACTTTCCCGGCATCAATCTCCTGAAACCGGGTAAGTGTCTGCGGAATGGCCGCGTGGTTTTCATCAAAATTCTCCTCCAGCATCGCATTCGCAGCCAGCCTCTGCTCCACGTTGTCCGCAAGGGGTTTCGTGACAGCTTCGATGAGTGGGTGGGTTTCTGGGAGCACTGCTTGAGAGCGTGGGATTCCTCGCATGCTTTGGCAAACAGCTTTGTAGCGCCTGCTCAGGCACCGGCGATCGCGAAGGCGAGAGCGGTGATGTCCTCACCCGGTCCTTTGCTGAAGTTCACGGTGACCAGTGAGGAGAAGTGGGAAGGGAACTTATTTCCCCCAGCTCTCCATGAGCGTTTTCGCCATGTCGCTGGGAGTCTCGGCGACGGCGATTCCGCATTCGGCGAGGATCTTTTTCTTCGCTTCCGCGGTATCATCCTCACCGCCGACGATGGCACCGGCGTGGCCCATGCGGCGGCCCGGAGGCGCGGTCGCACCGGCGATGAATCCGGCGATGGGTTTCTTGCAATTGTCCTTTGCCCAGCGGGCAGCTTCGGCTTCTGCGTTGCCGCCGATCTCACCGATCATGATGATGGCTTCGGTTTCATCGTCGTCGTTGAACATTTTCAGGACGTCGAGATGGTTGGTGCCGTTGATCGGATCGCCGCCGATGCCGACGCAGGTGCTCTGGCCGTAGCCCATTTGTGTTAGCTGGAAAACGGCCTCGTAGGTGAGGGTGCCGGAGCGCGAGACGACGCCGACATTGCCACGCTTGTGGATGTATCCTGGAGCGATACCGATGCGGCAGCCACCGTGGCTTTTTTCACCGCGACCCGGTGTGACAAGGCCGGGGCAATTCGGGCCGACGAGGCGTGATTTGGAACCCTTGAGGGCTTCTTTCACCTTCATCATGTCCATTACAGGAATGCCTTCGGTGATGCAGACGATGAGTTCCACACCAGCGTCCATCGCTTCGAGGATGGCATCGGCGGCGAACGGAGGTGGGACGAAAATCGCGGAGGCGGTGGCACCCGTTTCGTTCACTGCCTGCCCGACCGTATCGAAGATCGGAACGACGTTTTCAAATTTCTGCCCGCCCTTTCCGGGAGTCACGCCGGCGACAAGTTTGGTGCCGTATTCGAGGGAAAGCTGCGCGTGCTTCGCGCCGAAGCTGCCGGTGATGCCCTGCACGAGGACTTTGGTGTTTTCGTCAATGAGGATGGCCATGATTTCTAGTTTGTTGATTTTTGAAAATTCAGACTTCGAGTTTTTCGAGAATCTCGGTTGGAATTTTTTCGTGGAGTTCAGGATGCGTCTCCAACAGGCGGGAAATGTCGAGGAGGTCTTTCATGCGTTTGCTGCCACGGCGTTCGGGTGCGGAAAATGCGGCAAGCTTACCTTTCAAAGTATCCTCCAGGGAGGCGACACGCATGAGGATGCCGTGGACTTCGGTTGCCAAAGAGCGCGACGGGAAGTCCAGATACATCGCCTCTGTGCTGATCTGGATTGAGACTTTGGACTCGCCTTTGAAATTGATTGACCAGTCGAATCGCCTTTCTTCAAATCCCAGTGATTTAAGGGTATCAACGGCTTCTTCCACTTTATCGGCAACGATCACCAAGTCCACATCTGCGGTGGCCATCGGCTCTGCGGCCCAGTGATTCACCGCTAGGCCGCCGATCATACACCAGGAAATTTCACGCTCTTCCAAGGCATTCACAAGGCGCATTACGTCCTTTGCACCACCGAGGGTCTGCCAGTCGTAAAATTGCCGGAGGGTCATGGTTCGTTCTTTAGCCGGTTCGAAATATAGTGGGGATCGCGGGAAGTGTGGATCACGGCCAAAACGCGCACTTGCATCCCGACAACCCGGAAATACAGATGATAGGGGAATGTGACCATGAAAAGCCTCCGGATCTCATCCCTCAGAAACAATGTGGACAGCTCGGGGTATTGCTTGATGTGGCGGAAACGGACCTGTAAAACCTTGAGAAACCGTGTCGCCGGACCGCTTTCCCCATCGTCGAGAAACAGGATAATTTCCTCCACGTCCTTCGCAGCCTCCGGAGTGATGAGTAGCTCGTAGCTCATCCCAGATGCTTCCAACGCTGGTTGAACTCTTCGAGACTGATTGCCGCCTCAGGATTCGCTTTATCGGCCGCAAGCCGCCTTTCCAACTCCGCGATCAGCTCGGGCGATTCCGTTTCCTCATCACGATCCTCTGTCACGAAAGGCATCAGGTATGCGAAAATCTCATTCTTTTCGTCGGTGGAAAGAGCTGACAGTTGTTTTTCGAGTTCCGCTTTCATGGTGAGATCATACTACAGGAGAAATTTTCAGCCAACCGCTTTCACGATCTTCTCGGCTCCGTCCGCCATGTCGTCGGCGGCTACGATGTCCAGGCCGGAGGCGGCAAGGGTGGCTTTGCCTGCCTCGACGTTGTTGCCTTCAAGGCGGACGACGAGGGGGATGGGTAGGCCGGTTTCCTTGGCTGCGGCGATCACGCCCTCGGCGATGACGTTGCAGTCCATGATGCCGCCGAAAATGTTGATCAGGATGCCTTTCACGTTCGGATCCGCGAGGATGATTTTGAACGCAGCGGTCACCTGCTCCTTGGATGCGCCGCCGCCTACGTCGAGGAAGTTTGCAGGCTCGCCACCGTAGTGTTTGATGATGTCCATGGTGGCCATGGCGAGGCCGGCCCCGTTGACGAGGCAGGCGATGTTTCCGTCCAGACCGATGTAGTTCAGGTCGTATTCGGAAGCGGCAACCTCGCGAGGGTCTTCCTCCTCTTTGTCGCGCATGGCGACGATGTCCGGGTGGCGGTAGAGCGCGTTGTCATCGAAGCCGAATTTCGCATCGAGAGCGAGCACACGACCGTCCGGGGTGGTGACGAGCGGGTTGATCTCCAGCATGGAGCAATCGCACTGGATGAAGAGTTTGTAGAGATTGGAAAGCAGTTTCCCGAACTGCTTGGCGATGTCTCCGGAGAGTCCGAGTTCCGCGGAAATTTTCCGGATCTCGTAGCCCTGGAGGCCGAGCAATGGGTGCACGACTTGGCGGAAGATTTTCTCCGGCGTGTCGTGGGCGACATCCTCAATGCTCATACCGCCTTCCGTGGAGGCGACAACGACGGGAGCGCAGGTATCGCGGTCCATGAGAATGGCGAGATAGTATTCGTGAGTGATGTCCACGGCCTCGGCGACCATCACCTTTCGCACCACGCGCCCGGCCTCACCGGTCTGCACGGTAACGAGCGTCTCGTTGAGCATTTTCCCAGCGAACTCTGCGGCCTGCTCCGGGCTGTCGATAAGGTGCACACCACCTTGGAAGCCGTTTTTAAAATGACCTTTCCCACGCCCTCCTGCATGCACCTGCGCCTTTATGACGAGTTTTGCGCCGGCGAATTCTTTCGCGGCGGCGGCGGCCTCCTCCGGGCTGGCGGCCACTTTCCCTTGCGGGCTGGGGACTTGGAAACGGTCGAAAAGCTCCTTCGCTTGGTATTCGTGGATGTTCATAGGTTCAAAATTCAGGCAAAAACCGGGGCAAACTAGCTCCCCTCCGGCGAAGCGGTCAAGCAGCCCCTTACTTAAAATCCAAATTTGATTCTGAACCGGGAAATGAGCGGATTTGACATCCAAGCCCATAGCAACAGAATCGGGGCCATGAAAGCCCTGCTAGCTACGCTCCTTCTGGCTCCGTTCCTCCATGCCGTCGAGAAGCCCCGCAACATCGTCTTCTTTCTCGTCGATGATCTCGGGGTGAAGGATATCGATATCGATGGCTCGGACCCTTTTTATGAAACACCGAATTTGGAAAGCTTCGCGAAGACTGCCGTGAATTTTATCAACGGCTACGCGAGTTGCCCGGTCTGTTCACCAACCCGCGCCGCGATCATGACCGGCCAGAATCCGGCCCGCACTCACCACACGGATTACTTCGGCGCGCCGAACCAATATAAAGATGCGGTCCCGGCCGACTACTCACCTGAGAAGCATTTCCTAAATATCCCGAAAAATACCTACAGGCGCGACCAGATCAAGTTTCCCATCTGGCCGGCACCCTACATCAACAACCTCGCCCACTCCCACACGACGCTTCCGGAGGCCCTGAAAAAGCAAGGCTATGCCACCTTCTTCGCGGGGAAATGGCATCTCGGAAACACGGGATTTTTCCCCCAAGACCACGGTTTCGATATCAACAAAGGAGGACTTGATCGTGGAGGCCCCTATGGCGGGAAAAAATACTTTTCCCCATACGGAAATCCTTTCCTCGAGGATGGTCCCGACGGCGAATTTCTAACCACCCGCTTGGCGGACGAAACCTCGGCATTCATTCGCGAGAACAAAGACAAGCCGTTCCTCGCCTACTTTTCCTTTTATGCGGTCCACCAGCCCATCATGGCACCGAAGGAGTTGGTCGAGAAATACGAGAAAAAGCGCAAGGAACTCGGCCTGAAAGATGAGTTCGCCCCCGAGCCGCCGCGCGAGAATCGCACCGTCCGCTCCCACGCCGTCTATGCCGCGCTGCTTGAAGTCATGGATGATGCCGTTGGGAAAGTGCTGAAAACTCTCGACGAAGAGGGCCTTGCGGAAAACACCCTAGTCATTTTCACCTCGGACAACGGCGGCCTCTCCACCTCCGAGGGTTCGCCGACCTCAAACCTTCCTTACCGTGCCGGAAAAGGCTGGCTCTACGAAGGAGGCATTCGCGTCCCGCTGTTGGTGCGCGATCCTCAGTTCCCCCACGGCGGCACCACCACGGCGGAGCCGGTGTATTCCACCGATTTCTACCCGACCATCCTCGCCGCCACCGGTCTCGATCCACTCCCCGATCAGCACAAGGACGGCGTTTCTTTCCTGCCCTATCTCGAAGATCCCGCCAAAAAGCCCAGCAACCGTTCCCTCATCTGGCACTACCCGCATTGGGGAAATCAGGGAGGCTCGCCTGGCGCGGCCGTCCGGGAAGGGAAATGGAAGCTCATTCGTTGGGAGTGGCCCGCGCGGACGGAGCTTTTCGATCTTGAGGCAGATCCCGGCGAGCAAAAGGACGTTTCGGCAGATCATCCAGAGGTCGTCAGCGGCCTCAGCAACCGCATCGACAGCTTCCTTTCCGAAGCCGGTGCGTATCAGACCGCCAAGAACCCCGACTTCAATGGTGAGTTCAAGAAGTGGTAGGGAGTCTTTGTCATCGCCAGCTTGCCCCCCGGCCTGGGATCTGCTTTTCTTCGGAGCATGGGGAAGATCACCACGCACGTTCTCGAACTTTCATCGGGGAAACCCGCGCAGGGAATGTGCGTTAAGCTTTACCATCAGGGCGACCTTCTTCATGAGACGGTCACCAATGAGGATGGTCGCTGCGACGCCCCGCTAATCGAAGACCCATCACCCGGCACTTACGAATTAGTGTTTTCCGTAGGTGATTTCTACCGCAGTAAGGGAATCGAAAGTCCATTTCTCGATGATGTGCCGCTGCGTTTCCTCGTGGAGGCCGATCAGTCTTACCACGTGCCCCTGCTTTGCACTCCGTGGTCCTATTCCACCTATCGCGGAAGCTGAAATGCCATGCAGCGTTTATTAGATACCGCGCTCACCCGCATCGAGATCCTCGGGCGTATCAGCGACAGCACCGAGCAGCTCGTCCGCACCTTTCTCTCCCCGGCGAACCTGCTCGCCGCTCGGACAATGGTCGGCTGGATGGAGGATCTCGGTATGGAAACAACACATTCTACCGACGGCACCGTGCGCGGAATTCTCCCGGGCCTCGACCCTAGTGCCGCTCCACTACTTCTCGGCTCCCACATCGATACAGTGATCGACGCTGGGAAATACGATGGCGCTCTCGGCCTCATCGCCGCTCTCGCCGCTTTGGAAAATCTGCGGGAAAAATCTATCAAGCCTCCGTTCCCCATACACCTGCTCGCCTTTTCCGACGAGGAGGGCACCCGTTTCCAAACCACCTACCTTGGCAGCCGCGGCATTGTCGGCGACCTTGATCCAGTCACCCTCGCCCGCACCGATGCCTCCGGGATCTCTGTCGGAGAGGCTTTGGAAAACGAAGGTTGGGCGGAGGGAGCCGAGAAAATTTGCTACGAAAAAGGAAGCACTCGTGGATACGTGGAACTGCACATTGAGCAGGGTCGTATCCTTGAGGAGGCGAACGAAGCGGTTTGCGTCGTTTCCGGGATTGCCGGGCAATCCCGGTTCTCCGTGACCGTCACCGGCCGCGCCGATCACGCCGGAACCACCCCCATGGAAATCCGTAGCGATGCCCTCACGGGAGCCGCCGAATGCGTTTTGGCCACCGAGAAAATCGCACGCGAGATCCCATCCCTCGTCGCCACAGTCGGGAAGCTCGAAGTCCGCCCCGGTGCCTCGAACTCCATCCCGCAGTCCGTCCACTTCACCATCGACCTCCGCCATCCGAAAGATCCCGAGCGCGCCCGTCACCAGTCGGATCTTGAGAAAACCTGTAGAGAAATTTGCCAGAAGCGCGGCCTCGCCCTCAATTGGAACATCGTTCAAGAAAACGATGCCGTGCCCTGCGATCCACGGCTCACCGCTCGCCTCGAAGCCGCCACCCGCAAGATCACCGGGACCGCCCGCCTCATCACCAGCGGAGCCGGCCACGACGGAGTCGCCATCTCCGCAGCCATGCCCATTGCGATGCTTTTTGTCCGCTCTCTGGATGGCCTTTCTCACCACCCAGACGAATTTACGTCCGTCGAAGACATCGACGTCGCCATCCGGGTCCTAGTCGGTTTCCTAACAGATTTTTCCCATGAGTGAGCACGACCTCATCATCCACGGCACCGCTCCCGGCGGAGGTCCGTTTTCGCTGGCGGTTTCCGAGGGGAAAATTGCTGCCGCAGGGGAAAGCGTTACCGGCACGGCGGAGCGGGAGATCGATGTCAGTCCGGATATGATCTTTCCCGGCTGGATCGACTCCCATGTGCATTTCAACGAACCAGGTCGAACCGAATGGGAGGGTCTCCACACCGGCTCCCTTGCCCTCGCCGCCGGAGGAGGAACCGCGTTCTTCGATATGCCACTCAACTCATCCCCGCCCGTCACGAATCTCGCTCGCCTGGATGAAAAGCGACGAATCGCTGAGCAAAAATCTCATCTCGATTTTGCGATCTGGGGCGGTCTTGTCCCATACTCCCTCGCTTTCATGGAGGAAATGGCAGCCGGCGGAGCGATTGGCTTCAAAGCCTTCATGTGCCACTCCGGCCTCGACGAATTCCCGGCAGCGGATGAGAAGACCTTGCGCGAAGGAATGAAAATCGCCAAAAACCTCGCTCTTCCCGTGGCCGTCCACGCGGAAATTTCCCATCCTATGAGGGTGAAGGGGAAAGACATGGCCTCATGGATCGCCTCACGCCCACGAGAGTTCGAGCTGACCGCCATCCGTCTCGCTCTCGGACTCGCGGAAGAAACCGGCTGCGCGCTCCACATCGTTCACGTCACCTGTCACGAAGGTATTGATCTGATTTCCGAAGCGAAAATCCGAGGTATCGACGTCACCGTAGAAACCTGCCCCCATTACCTCCTGCTGACTAACGAGGACGCCTGCCGCATCGGTGCACCCGCCAAATGCGCCCCACCCCAACGCCCGGCGGAAACGGTCGCAGCCCTGTGGAATCGCCTGCGCTCCGGAGCCATCGATACCCTAGGCTCCGACCATTCACCTTCCTCCCCGGACTTGAAAACTGGCGATGACATCTTCGCCATCTGGGGCGGGATCGGCGGAATTCAGCACGGACTGCCCCTCGTTCTGGAGCAGGATTTAAATCTCATTCCGCAGCTCAGGAGCAATGTCGTAGAGCGATTCCGTCTCCCTCAGAAAGCTTCCCTTGCCCACGGAAGTGATGCGGATTTCATCGTCGTGAAACGCCGTGAGCACACCGTCGCTCGCGAGGAACTCCTCACTCGCCACCCGATCTCTCCTTACATCGGTCGCACCACCAGCCTTGAAATCACCGCCACCTACCTTAGGGGAGAGCGGGTGAGCGCTGCGACCAAGGGCCATTTCCTGAAACCAACTCCAATTTGATATGCATACCCGCACCAACGTAAAACTCCGCCACGCACTCATCGCCCCGGATGGCCACGTCCCTTCCGCGTTCCCAGGCTGGGAAAACGCCACCGCCTACGTGATGCTCTCTCCCGCCATGGGAGCCTGCCTCTCCCAGATCCTCATCACTTTCGAAGAAACCGGCGGCAAGTGCCCCTTCGATGCGGACGAATACGAGCACGCACTCTACGTAGAAACGGGCAACTGCACGATCACTCGCGACGATGCCGAACCTATCGAACTCGGTCCCACCGGCTTCGTATTTCTCCCTTTCGAAACCTCCTTCCGCATTCACGGAAACAGCAACACTCGCATCACCTTGTTCCGAAAAATCTTCGAGCCACATCCCGATCTCGATGTCCCACCACCCGTCTTCGGCCACGCCAGCAATGTCCCGGACGAAGCATTCATGGGCAACGAACGCGCCCGCCTCCAGACGCTTCTTCCCATTGATCCTCGCTACGATCTAGCGATCAACATTTTCACCTACCAGCCCGGAGCGACCCTGCCTTTTGTCGAGACGCATATCATGGAACACGGCCTACTCATGCTTTCCGGCCAAGGCATCTATCGTCTGGAAAATGACTACTACCCGGTCGAAGCCGGCGATGCGATCTGGATGGCCCCCTACTGCCCGCAATGGTTCGCAGCCATCGGCGACGTCTCCGCTTCCTATCTCTACTACAAGGACATCCACCGCCTCCCATGACATCCACTCTGACCATCAATCGAGTTCCGGTCGATGTCTCAGGCGTGCCTCTCGCCGAGAGCATGCTCGATTTCCTGCGCCGAACCGGCCTTACTGGCTCCAAGATCGGATGCAACGAAGGCGACTGCGGTGCCTGCACGATTCTCCTGCTGGAAAAGGAAGGCCCGCCCCGTGCCATCAACGCCTGCCTCGCACTCGTCCACTCTCTCGTTGGTAGGGAAATTCTCACGGTGGAAGGCCTCGCTGCACCAGACGGCACTCCACACCCGGCGCAGCAGGCCATGATCGATTGCAAAGGCTCCCAATGCGGATATTGCACCCCAGGTATCGTCTGCTCGCTCGCAGAATCCGCCGCCCGAGGAACTACTGGAAACGCCGTAGCCGTCGCCGATCAGCTTTGCGGAAACCTGTGTCGCTGCACCGGCTACCGACCCATCCGCGAAGCCGCCGCCTCAATCCCACAGACAGATATACCACGCGCCCCCGATTCGAAGCCGACGGCCACCCCCACCTACCACACGCCCACCAGCCTTCAGGAAGCCTTGCTTCTAAAAGCTGCCCATCCCACCGCCCAGTTCATCGTTGGTGCCACGGAAATCGCCGTGCTCATCAACAAGCATCATCTCCGCCCCGAGTTGCTCATTTCCTTAGAGCATGTCGCCGAGTTGCGTGTTTTCGAAAAAACAGACACCGACTGGCAGATCGGAGCTGCCCTTCCGTTGACCGATCTTGAGGAGAAACTCGCTGGCGAGATCCCAGCCATCTCCGCGATGCTGCGCCTTTTTGCCTCTCGTCAAACCCGCCACCGCGCCTCCCTCGGCGGCAACCTCGTCACCGCCTCACCCATCGGCGATTCGGCCCCCGTCCTTCTCGCGCTCGATGCCTCGGTCACCCTCTGCTCCCTCGATGGCACGCGCACTTTCCCACTCGCGGACTTTTTCACCAGCTACCGGAAGACCGTCATGCAGCCGGGTGAGATTCTGAAAACCATCCACATCCCCGCCGATCTCCCAGGCCGTTGCGAGTTCTACAAAGTCTCCAAACGCCGAGAAATGGACATTTCCACCGTCTCCGCTGCGATCCGCCTAGTGACCGATGAGAAGGGAAAAATCACCACCGCCCGACTCGCCTACGGAGGTGTCGCCGCCACTCCCGCCCGCGCCACCGAAGTCGAGAAATTGCTCCTTGGACTCAATCGGTCCGAAGCATCGTCCCAGCGAATCCTAGATGCCCTAAGCGCCACTTTTGAGCTCCTAGACGACCATCGAGCCAGTGCCAACTACCGCCGCCGCCTGGTCCGAGATCTTTTCCTAAAATACCTCGCCGGCGAGTCCCAAAGCATTTCACCCCCGGTCCTTACCGAGCCAGTCGTCGATCCCGCGGCTCCTCCCCACGAGTCTGCCCTCGGCCATGTCACCGGCTCCGCCCGCTACACCCACGACATCGCCTTGCTAGGAAATCCGCTGCACGTCTGGCTCGTCCGATCCAACTTCGCCACCGGGACTATCGAAGGAATCGACATCTCGGAAGCTCTCAAACAATCCGGTGTCCACGCCGTGCTTACGGCAGACGACGTCCCCGGTCACAACAACACCGGCCCCTCCCGCCAGGACGAGCCATTGTTCGCTTTTGGGAAAATCGAGTTTCACGGGCAGGTCATCGCCGCCGTCATCGCAGACACCCAGGAGCAGGCGCGATTGGCCGCCACCTATGTGAAAATTTCCTCCACCCCGAGCGTCCCGATCATCGGGATCGAAGCCGCAATCGCAGCCGATTCCTTTCACACCACTCCACACATCCTACGTCGAGGCGAAGTGAAAGAAGCTCTCGCAGAATCCCCACACCTGCTCGAAGGCACCTTCCATATCGGTGGCCAAGAGCAGTTCTATCTTGAGACCCAAGCCGCGCTTGCGGAGCCAGATGGGGAGGGCGGAGTCCTCATCCGCTCCTCCACCCAGCACCCAAGCGAGACGCAAACCATCGTTGCGGAAGTCCTCGGTTGGCCGCGCCACCGCGTCGTTGTCGAATGTCCACGTATGGGCGGAGGATTTGGAGGGAAGGAAACGCAGGCAAACCCATGGGCCTCCATCTGCGCCCTCGCTGCCGTCCGCACAGGAAAATCAGTCACCATCCAGCTAGACCGCGATCATGATATCGAAAGCACCGGAAAACGGCATCCGTTTCTCGCGGAATACAAAGTCGGCTATCACCCGGACGGTCGCCTCCACGCCGCCGATATCCGCCTCTTCTCCGACGGCGGCTGGTCGCTCGATCTTTCGTTACCCGTCAACGACAGGGCACTCTTCCACCTAGACAACGCCTACCACATTCCCCACGTCCGGTTCGAAGGGCGCGTCTGCAAGACCAACGTCACCTCGCACACCGCCTTCCGTGGTTTCGGTGGCCCGCAGGGCGTGCTTGTGATCGAGGAAATCATCGGGCGCATCGCCCAAAAGCTCGGCTTACCCCCCGATGAAGTTCGGAAACGGAACCTTTATCACGGGGAAGGGGAGACGAACACCACCCACTACGGAGCGGAGGTGAACGACAACCGCCTTTCTAGAATTTGGGACGAACTACTGGATTCATCGGAGTTCAAAAAACGATCCGGAGTGATTGCCGTGTGGAACGCCGAGCACCCGCACACGAAACGCGGTATCGCCATCACACCGGTAAAATTTGGAATCAGTTTTACCCTGAAACACTACAACCAAGCCGGCGCACTTGTTCTCATTTACGCGGATGGTTCTGTCCAAGTGAACCACGGCGGCACCGAGATGGGCCAAGGCCTGCATACGAAAATTCTCTCCGTCGCCATGCGCGAGCTCGGCCTGCCCGCCGACCACATCCGCCTCATGCGCACCCGCACCGACAAAATCCCAAACACCTCCGCCACCGCCGCCAGCTCCGGATCCGATCTCAACGGAATGGCCGTCGCCGATGCCTGCGCGACTTTAAAGATTCGCCTCGCCACCCTCGCCGCCATAGAGTTTGGCTGCGATGCCTCCGAAATAGTGTTCACCGAAGGCAGACTGACATCACCTGCCGGGAAATCCCTCACCTTCGCCGAGATCGCCGTCATCGCTTATACCCAGCGGGTCCAGCTTTCAGCCACAGGTTACTACCGCACGCCAGATCTTGAGTGGGATTGGTCGCAGGAAAACCCCAAAGGCCGTCCGTTCTTCTATTATGCCTTCGGAGCCGCCGTGAGCGAGGTGGAACTGGATTACTTTACCGGCATCCACCACATCCGCCGCACCGATATCCTTCACGATGTCGGCGATTCCCTAAATGCTGCCATCGATCGCGGTCAGATCGAGGGAGGCTTCGTACAAGGCGCCGGATGGCTCACCTCCGAGGAACTGAAATGGGGCACGGATGGCAGACTTCAAACACACAGCGCCAGCACCTACGCCATCCCTAGTATTTCAGACGCACCCCTGGACTTCCGCGTAAGCTTTCTCCGCAACGCCACCCAACCCGGCACCATCCACGGCTCCAAAGCTGTCGGCGAGCCACCCCTCATGCTCGCCATTTCCGTTCGCGAAGCCCTCCGCGCCGCCGTCCAAGCCTTCGGCGACAGCGACCTCCTACCCTCACCCCTCACCCCAGAGGTCCTTAAATCTATGTTCTAGAATGCGAAGATGTGATACTTCTGACCCCAACGAGAGGTCAAAAAGGAGATGAAGCGGATGGAAGAACTCGAAAAAATGTTGAAATGATACTCCTGACCCCAGTCAGGGGTGAGGCGGCTGTGTGGAGTCGCCGAATCAAAACCACTCAAATGTCTCCGCCGCCCGCCGGAACTTCCGCGCAAGCGCCCCGGGAATATGAACCCCTCCCCGCCCTTCCAGCTTATCCTGCTCAAAGATCGTCCAACGGGCTCCCGATCTCACCCCGCATCGCCCGCGCCAGTTGCAGATAGATCATCGTCGTCCGTATATCCGTATGCCCCAGCAGCTCCTGCACAGTGCGTATATCCACACCCCGCAGCACCAGATGTGTCGCAAAAGAATGTCGCAAGGTATGCGCCGTCACCTTCTTCTCCACCCCAGCCGTCTTCGCAGCCGCACTCAGCGCCCGCCCCACCCGCCTCTCATGTGCATGATGCCTCCGCATCAGCCCGTCCGCCCGCGGATCCGCAGAAAGTTTTGCCGCCGGGAACAGCCAAAACCATGGCCAGCTCTCCGCCGCACTCCCGTTTTTCACCCCGTATGCCCCGGGCAAATGCACACCCGCCACCTTGTCCTTCCTGTCCTTCTCGTAAATCACCCGTCCGCGCTTCATCTGGGCTTCCAGTATCCCTGTCATGCTCTTGGGCAGGGACAACACCCTGTGCTTGTCCCCCTTGCCACCGCGCATCTCCACCTTCCCCCCCGAAATATCCACGTCTTTGATCCGCAGCCGCATACATTCCAGCACCCGCAGCCCACACCCATACAGCAGTTTCGCCGTCACCGACTCCTCACCCGTCATCACATGCAGAAGCTTACCCGTCTCCTCTACTGACAGCACCACGGGCAGATTCTTGGATTCCTTCGCCCTCATCGCATCCACCCCCTCGAATGGTTTTTGTAAAACCTCCCGGAAAAGAAAGACCAGCGCATTGAGCGCCTGGTTCTGCGTGGCTGCCACCACATTCCGCTCAACCGCCAGATGCGTCAGGAATTCCTCCACCTCACCGGCTCCCATCTCACGGGGATGCCGTAGCCCGTGGAATCGCACGAATCGCCGGTACCACCCCACATAGGCATCCTCGGTCCTTATCCCCAGATGCTTGAAACGCATAACCTCACGGATTTGTTGTTCCAGTTTCATGAAAAATTTCTTGTCAGTTTACCCGCTTCAAATGTTGGTAAATGTACAAATCTGTCAATTTTAAACAAGGCGAATTCGTGAAATCTGATTACATCATGCGGACGATTCGGCGGTTTTCACCGTAATCGCTTACAATCGTTGACTACCTTCATTCCAGATCTCCTTGCCAACCCTCGCACGAAAACCTACAAATCCGTCAACGATAAAGCCCTTTGGACATTCTCGACGGTTTTGTCACCAAACAACAATGTTCTCCAATAAAATTAAGACCATGGGACAAAGGCTACCAGATGATCAGATGCGCCTTTACCGTCGGATTGATGAGGCGCTCTACTACATTTGGGATCCAATCGGCGTCAGCACTTCTGCCTGGGCGCGAGATGAGTATCAATCTTACCTCCCCCACGTATTCACAAGTGTCATGCAGGCATCGTCGCGAACCGAACTCCGTGACTACCTTATACGAATCGAATCCGAACACATGGGACTCGGCAAGCGCCTTGGCATGAAGAAGAGAGTAGATGGCTTCGTAGATCTCCTTTACGAGCTCAAGGAGGCAATAATCGAAGACAATAACAAGGAGAACAAGGCGGAGATGGCGACGCCGAGGAAGCCGTCTGATCATTTTGGAAGTTGACCCCGGCGCCGCCATTCCTCAGACGTTAGCCAAAGAAGCGATGAACAAATCGAAAACAGAAAATGCGATGTTTCGATGCGCCACCTTTTCGGCTTGCGTGGCACTACTACTTGCGTTCCTGGCTTACCTTCCGACGCGATCTGTGCTGTTGATTCCATACGATTCGACATTTCCCTACGTTGACCTACCGGTAGCCTCGGAACGCGGCAATACTGGACCAGATGTAGGTTGCCCCGTAGTTACGTTGGGTAAGAACGACCAATGGATCGTTGCAGGCGTTGGTGCCGTATCGCTTGAGACACTTCGTAATACGTTGATAGAGGAGCGTGATGCGGCGCACAGATTCGGAGCTTCGGCGTGGGTTAACGTAAGGATTGGTGCGGACAAGTCTGCAAGACATGTAAGCCAATTCTTCCAGATTGCGGAGGCTTGTGGATTAGATGGTGTCAGAGTTGGAACCCGCGAACCGAACAACAAAAAGAAAGGCTAACAAGGCGGAGATGGCGACGCCGAGGAAGCCGTCTGACCAAATTGGGAGTTGACCCCGGCGCGCCATTCCTTTGACGTTCGCAATGAAAATGAAGAGTCGATGAGTTCCGAGTCGGCTTGGGTTGAGGGCGGATTCCTATGTCTTTGAGATTGATTTTAGCCGCAGCGTTCTCGTCCACTGGCTTGGGTTCCGGCTCAGCACGATTGTCCGCCAGATTGAATTCACGGTTTGCGTTCTGGTGAATTGGCTCGGGTTGAGTTCGGTTTGCCAGGTGGGTTTCCCCTGAATCGAGCCGTCCCCACAAACAACCGTGCGAACAAGGCGGAGATGGCGACGCCGATGAAGCCGTCTGATTTTTTTGGAGCTTTACCCCGGCGCCGCCATTCCTTTAACGTTCGCCACAAAATTGAGATAATTTCCGAGTCGGCTTTGGTTGAGTGTGGATTCCTGTGTCGTTGTTATGAACGAGTGCCGCAGCGTTCGTGTGCAATGGCTCAACCAACTGCATTCACAGCGGTCATTCAGATGAATTTGCGCGTTTCCGTTCTGAAGCATTGGCTCGGGTTGTGTGACAGATTCCAGGGAGACATTTTCCGTGGAGGCAATCCGCCAGAACCAAAACCGGGCGAACAAGCCGGAGATGGCGACGCCGAGGAAGCCGTCTGATGAAATTCAGGCTTTTCACCGGCGCGCCATTCCTTTAACGTTAGCCAAAGAAGCGATGAACAAATCGAAAACAGAAAATGCGATGTTTCGATGCGCCACCTTTTCGGCTTGCGTGGCACTACTACTTGCGTTCCTGGCTTACCTTCCGACGCGATCTGTGCTGTTGATTCCATACGATTCGACATTTCCCTACGTTGACCTACCGGTAGCCTCGGAACGCGGCAATACTGGACCAGATGTAGGTTGCCCCGTAGTTACGTTGGGTAAGAACGACCAATGGATCGTTGCAGGCGTTGGTGCCGTATCGCTTGAGACACTTCGTAATACGTTGATAGAGGAGCGTGATGCGGCGCACAGATTCGGAGCTTCGGCGTGGGTTAACGTAAGGATTGGTGCGGACAAGTCTGCAAGACATGTAAGCCAATTCTTCCAGATTGCGGAGGCTTGTGGATTAGATGGTGTCAGAGTTGGAACCCGCGAACCGAACAACAAAAAGAAAGGCTAACAAGGCGGAGATGGCGACGCCGAGGAAGCCGTCTGACCAAATTGGGAGTTGACCCCGGCGCGCCATTCCTTTGACGTTAGCGATTAGAGCACAGAGCTTGCTTAAGTCATGATTCCTATGTCCGTGAGATCGATTTCCGCCTGGCCGTTCTCGGGTTCCGCATCGTTCGTAGGCGAATCTTTGAGATCCGAGTCAAACACGCGAGATTGGTCGGCTTGCGGTGGCATTGGCTCGGCATGTGGTCAGTCAGATGGATTCGCGCCGATTTGTTCCGTTCCATTGGCTCTGGTTGGGTGCTCAGGTTCCGGCATCGGGCACTGGCTCGGGTTCCGGATATGCGTTGCCGTCATGCGAAGCGCTGGGAGGATCGCTTCGCTAACAAGTCGGAGATGGCGACGCCGAGGAAGCCGTCTGATTTATTTTGGAAGTTGACACCGGCGCGCCATTCCTATGACGTTCGGCAAAGAAATTCCCAATGAGTAATCTTCACGCTACGCCAAAAGAGATTGGCGCAAGTTCACCCCGAAAGAAGTCCAGTTGGCGATTCCTCAAGCACGCCTGCATTTTCCTACTGATCTTGATCATCGTGAACTTCGACAGATTCTTCGGGTCGAATGATGGCGATATTCCACAGGTCAGTATTACGGCAAGCGTGATCACATTGGCTCTATTTTATGGCTTAGGATATGCACTCTTTTCCCGATTCCGATCTCGATGACTAACCGAAAACAACAAGCCGAACAAGGCGGAGATGGCGACTCCGAACCAGCCGTCTGATTAAATTCGAGCTTTTCCCGGAGCGCCATTCCTTTAACGTTCAGCTAATAAGGAAGACCAATTCTTCACCAGTGCTTGTCGGTTACGGACTGACGAGGTTTCGGAAGTCCCAGAACTGGCGAAAGAAAAAATCGTGAAATCGAAAGTTGGAGATAGTTCGCTCGGGTTTCGCTATTGCCATCGTTCGGAGCTGCCAGACGAGTTCGGAGCTGGAACCGGTGCTGAACAAGGCGGAGATGGCGACGCCGAGGAAGCCGTCTGATGAAATCGGAACTTTACAGCGGCGCGCCATTCCTATAACGTTCGGCAAAGAAATGAAGACTTTCGCAGTAGCCATTACTCTGGTCGCGTTCCTTTACTTGAGCATGACTCTAGCTCGCCACTTGTATCGGATCCTTCAGATTAAGCGTAAGATACGCAGGCAGCTGGCGGACATCGAGATTAGCAAGATTAAGCTCAAATCGGAATCGTGGTTTCAAGGCTACGAATCTATTTCGGCGTCATTTTTAGCTTCTCTGAGCATTTTCAACTACAGTGCAGAAGTGGTTAATTCCAACGGCGACGAACTGAGATTGAAGATAGAAGCTGACTTTCATCCGATTTCGGGGGCGTTGCGAGAAGCCAAAATCAACAAAGCCGAACAAGGCGGAGATGGCGACGCCGAGGAAGCCGTCTGATTAAATTTGGGCTTCCCACCGGCGCCGCCATTCCTATAACGTTCGGCAAAGAAATTCCCAATGAGTAATCTTCACGCTACGCCAAAAGAGATTGGCGCAAGTTCACCCCGAAAGAAGTCCAGTTGGCGATTCCTCAAGCACGCCTGCATTTTCCTACTGATCTTGATCATCGTGAACTTCGACAGATTCTTCGGGTCGAATGATGGCGATATTCCACAGGTCAGTATTACGGCAAGCGTGATCACATTGGCTCTATTTTATGGCTTAGGATATGCACTCTTTTCCCGATTCCGATCTCGATGACTAACCGAAAACAACAAGCCGAACAAGGCGGAGATGGCGACTCCGAACCAGCCGTCTGATTAAATTCGAGCTTTTCCCGGAGCGCCATTCCTTTAACGTTCATCAAAAATATTTCAGAGCTATGCACTGGAATGAATATTTCCGAATCGCAGAATTGGCACCGTGCTGGACTTCCGGCTGGGGCATCTGTCTTTCAGATGACGGCGCACCGCTTGATGGATTCGGCGCATGTCCACGTCGCTGGTTGAAGTGGGGATTTCACTCCGCAGCTTCCGTTCCGGCTCGGGTTGCCGAAGATCAGACCGGCAGGAGCGGAAGATGCTTGAATCGGGCAGTGAGGGTCATTCGGAATGGAAGATGATGAACAAGGCGGAGATGGCGACGCCGAGGAAGCCGTCTGATTAAATTGGGAGTTTACACCGGCGCCGCCATTCCTTTAACGTTAGCCAAAGAAATCGAAGACCGTGCAAAGTGGCTCAATAACAAACGCACTCATACGTTGCACGCGAGAAGACAAAACTCCGCTAGAGTCGTTCGACCTTGCTCGCGCAGATCTCGGCTTGTGGGTGCGAGAGCTAGACTACACTTCAGGAGCAGAGATTCATGCCCAGGTCGCATCAATACTAGACCAGTTGCAGTCGACAGAGGCCGAGTTGCGGAGTCTCAGTGATTGCACAACGGATTACACACTTTTTATCGGGTTCGACCTACCAATTCCGATACCTATCAAGATTCCAGTGGCACTTTCACGACTAGCTTCCGACTGCAATTTCAACATCGAGATATACACCAACCAAAATCAAGAAGGCTAACAAGGCGCAGATGGCGACGCCGAGGAAGCCGTCTGATTAATTTTGTACGTGCAAGCCGGCGCCGCCATTGCTATAACGTTCGCCACAAAATTGAGATGATTTCCGAATCGGCTTGGCTTGCGTGCTTGGGTTGTCGTCCGTCAGATGAATCGAAGCGCAGCGTTCCAGTCCAACGGCTCAACCAACTGCATTCACAGCGGTCAGTCAGATGAATTTGCGCTCTACCGTTCCGGAGCACTGGCTCGGGTTCTGGCTCGGTGCTCTGGACTTTCCGTGATTCGAGGCCGTCAGACGCCAAAACTTGGCAAACAAGGCGGAGATGGCGACGCCGAGGAAGCCGTCTGATTAAATTCGAGCTTTACACCGGCGCGCCATTCCTATGACGTTAGCGATCAAAGCACAGAGCTTGCTTGAGTCACGATTCTTATGTCCATGAGATCGATTTCCGCCTTTTCGTTCTCGGGTTCGGCATCGCTGGTTGGCGAATCGTTGAGATCCGAATCAAACACGCGGAGTCGGCGAGCTTGCGGTAGCATTGGCTCGGCAGGTGGTCAGTCAGATCGATTCGCACCGGATTGTTCTCGGCTACTGGCTCAGGTTGGGTGCTTGGGTTCCGGCATCGGGCATTGGCTCGGGTTGCGGGTATGCGTTGCCGTCATGCGGAGCGCTGGGAGGATCGCTTCGCTAACAAGTCGGAGATGGCGACGCCGAGGAAGCCGTCTGATCAAATTGGGAGTTGACACCGGCGCGCCATTCCTATGACGTTCGCCACAAAATTGAGATGATTTCCGAGTCGGCTTTGGTTGAGTGCGGATTCCTGTGTCGTTGTTATGAACGAGTGCCGCAGCGTTCGTGTGCAATGGCTCAACCAACTGCATTCACAGCGGTCAGTCAGATGGATTTGCGCCTTACCGTTCCGGGGCACTGGCTCGGGTTGCGTGACAGATTCCAAGGAGACGTTTTCCGTGGAGGCAGACCGTCAGAACCAAAACCGGGCGAACAAGTCGGAGATGGCGACGCCGAGGAAGCCGTCTGATTAAATTCGGAGCTTGACCCCGGCGCCGCCATTCCTCAAACGTTCGGTAAGAAATGAAATGCACTCAGTAACAGCACTTTTGATTGGCATTGCCAGCAGCCTAATAGCTACCGGCGTTTTTATAGCGCTGTCCGAGTTATTTCGCCGCGTTTTAATTCCACTGTATAAAGACCACATTTATCGTGGAGTTCGTATTGACGGCGAGTGGGTTCTTAATCGTATCGAGGAAGACGAGCTCCCCGAGAACCACGAGGAGCAGATAACTTTATCACTCAAGCAGTCAGGTGACAGCATCACTGGTAATATATTTGGGAAGACCAAGGGCAAGGCGGACACGAACTTTAAATTGTCCGGAAGTATTCGTGACGGATATTTTTCTGCAACTGGATGGCCGGATTCAAGCGACGGGTTAGATGCAGTTGGGTGTATGTTCCGAATATTCTTCAGTAAGGAGAAGTTGAGAATGAAGGGAAAGATGCTCTACATGGATAGCGTTGAGGCGAAGATAGTGAGCGATCAAAATGAGATGGAATTCATGAAGGTCGGCTAATCCAAATGCGGCTTCCAATGGTTCATGCACGATCTTCACAAACCCAAACAAAAAAAACGAAGAAACCGAACAAGGCGGAGATGGCGACGCCGAGGAAGCCGTCTGATTAAATTTGAGCTTTTCACCGGCGCCGCCATTCCTTAGACGTTCGCTATTGAATGAAGATTTTTGCATTATGAATACCAAGTTAGATTTATCCGCAGGTTTAGAGATCGTGTTCACCTACGACGGCATTCCCGCTACGGGGTATGTCGTCGATTCCGAGGTCAGCCCCGACGACGGGATCTCCATCCGGTTCAACGTCATAACCGAACACACCATACCGGACGGTTCGCATCTCGTCATCAAGGGCGTCGGCGGGTGCGGGAAGTCCTCCGCATTCGTAGTCGAAGGGGGTTATCGAATACTCTTCGAGGCCCCCCGTTCTACGGTAGATCTTTCGACGATAGACGGGGCCGATTAACTCCCTGTCCGCAGGACGCAGTTCAGGCATCTGGTCGCAGAGCCATTGGACGAACTCGAAGTGTCCGACATACCAGAACCGCCCATCCTTCCCTATTTCGATTTTGCACGCCTCACCGTTTTTCAAGTCCTGGATCACCAGTATGGTAGCCTCACGTTCCACCCCCACCTGCGATAAATCATCAAGCGAACAAGGCGGAGATGGACGACGCCGAGAGGCGTCTGTGATTAAATCGGGGGCGTTTTCCGGCGCGCCATTCCTATGACGTTCGGCAAAGAAATGAAGACTTTCGCAGTAGCCATTACTCTGGTCGCGTTCCTTTACTTGAGCATGACTCTAGCTCGCCACTTGTATCGGATCCTTCAGATTAAGCGTAAGATACGCAGGCAGCTGGCGGACATCGAGATTAGCAAGATTAAGCTCAAATCGGAATCGTGGTTTCAAGGCTACGAATCTATTTCGGCGTCATTTTTAGCTTCTCTGAGCATTTTCAACTACAGTGCAGAAGTGGTTAATTCCAACGGCGACGAACTGAGATTGAAGATAGAAGCTGACTTTCATCCGATTTCGGGGGCGTTGCGAGAAGCCAAAATCAACAAAGCCGAACAAGGCGGAGATGGCGACGCCGAGGAAGCCGTCTGATTAAATTTGGGCTTCCCACCGGCGCCGCCATTCCTATAACGTTATGCAAGAAATGAAGAGATCCGCGACCGACGCACTTTTCGCGATTCGTAACCTTGCGAATTTGTTCCTTGCTCACTCCAAGGACACTGAGACTTTGCAGACCATAATCGATTACACCAATGATCGCGGTCGTTGGGAGAAGGCGCACGGTTTGTTCGATCAGATCCGAAGCAAGACTCGTAAGGCTGCGAGAGAAGGAGATTCAGCGCTTGAAGCTCAATATTGCTTCGAGGAATCTTGCGTGAAGACAATCTATAATCTCGGCAGATACTCAGCACCATTTGATCCAGACTCGCCTTATTGGATCATTCCGAATGCCATTGTAGCAGGAGACCAGATAGGACTTTCCTCACTCGATATTCTTGAACAGATTATCCCACAATGCGAACCTCAACAAACACACAAAGAAGCATAACAAGGCGGAGATGGCGACGCCGAGGAAGCCGTCGGATTAATTTAGAAGTTGACCCCGGCGCGCCATTCCTATGACGTTCGACAAGATTACGTTCGACAAGAAATATGCCATCGCTCGATTTCACGGAGATTCCCTCAGCCAAAGCCGATAAGACTCAACCCGGCCAACAAGACACGTTTGAGCTGTTAGCACGTGAGGTTCTTGAGCTAGTCGGATTCACGATCCTCTGTTCGCCGGATCGAGGCGCAGACGGAGGCAAAGACTTGATCGTTGAGGAGCGCCGAGTAGGTATTGGAGGCGAGACCGATATTCGCTGGCTTGTATCCTGTAAGCACAACGCTCATACTGGTGTCTCCGTAACGCCAGCAGACGAGATCAATATCAATGATCGACTTGCCACGCACAATTGTAAGGGCTTTCTCGGATTCTACTCCACGATCCCAAGTTCGGGTTTAAGCGCAACAATCAACGCGCTGAGCGAGCATCAGGTATATGACAAAGAACGTATTGAGCGTTATTTACTCAGTTCGTCGAGCGGCTTAGAGATCGTAAGAAGATTTTTCCCTGATTCTTATAAGAGGTGGCGTTCAGACCCGAACCGTGCGGCCGACGTGATGTTCAAGGCACCTGAGTTAGAGTGTGGTTACTCAGGTATCAATTTGCTCCAACCTAAACCACAGGGCATCATTGTGCTTATAGAAGATCCTGCGAACACGGAATATAAGAAATACATTGTTGATGTTTATTGGTGCGCCAAGGGGGAGCCTGACCGCGTCCTTGAATACAAAGCGAGAGCTAAGGGATTTTACACCTCTTGGGAGGATATTCCAGATATCATCATCCCTCGATTTTACCTTAAGTGGTGTCTCTCACTTGCAAATCAGATACGAGATGGCTGGGGCTATTCCGACGAAGCATATGAGAAGATCAAGAGGTTCCTAATTGCACTGTATCCATACGTCGCCAGAGACGTAACAGATTCAGAACGAGAGCGGGCGGAGTCGTTGCTTGAATTCGGCATCATGTAGTTTCTACAGACTAATAAAAGAAGAAGTCGAACAAGTCGGAGATGGCGACGCCGAGGAAGCCGTCTGATCAAATTGGGAGTTGACACCGGCGCGCCATTCCTATGACGTTCATCAAAAATATTTCAGAGCTATGCACTGGAATGAATATTTCCGAATCGCAGAATTGGCACCGTGCTGGACTTCCGGCTGGGGCATCTGTCTTTCAGATGACGGCGCACCGCTTGATGGATTCGGCGCATGTCCACGTCGCTGGTTGAAGTGGGGATTTCACTCCGCAGCTTCCGTTCCGGCTCGGGTTGCCGAAGATCAGACCGGCAGGAGCGGAAGATGCTTGAATCGGGCAGTGAGGGTCATTCGGAATGGAAGATGATGAACAAGGCGGAGATGGCGACGCCGAGGAAGCCGTCTGATTAAATTGGGAGTTTACACCGGCGCCGCCATTCCTTTAACGTTAGCCAAAGAAGCGATGAACAAATCGAAAACAGAAAATGCGATGTTTCGATGCGCCACCTTTTCGGCTTGCGTGGCACTACTACTTGCGTTCCTGGCTTACCTTCCGACGCGATCTGTGCTGTTGATTCCATACGATTCGACATTTCCCTACGTTGACCTACCGGTAGCCTCGGAACGCGGCAATACTGGACCAGATGTAGGTTGCCCCGTAGTTACGTTGGGTAAGAACGACCAATGGATCGTTGCAGGCGTTGGTGCCGTATCGCTTGAGACACTTCGTAATACGTTGATAGAGGAGCGTGATGCGGCGCACAGATTCGGAGCTTCGGCGTGGGTTAACGTAAGGATTGGTGCGGACAAGTCTGCAAGACATGTAAGCCAATTCTTCCAGATTGCGGAGGCTTGTGGATTAGATGGTGTCAGAGTTGGAACCCGCGAACCGAACAACAAAAAGAAAGGCTAACAAGGCGGAGATGGCGACGCCGAGGAAGCCGTCTGACCAAATTGGGAGTTGACCCCGGCGCGCCATTCCTTTGACGTTCGCCACAAAATCATGAGAAAGCCGCGAGCAATCCTCCTTTTCGGCGGTATGATAGTCTCGATTGCGGCGTATGGACTATGGTGCGGTCGAGACTTTATCCTGCGTCCTAGACTCGCGATTTCAGACTCACTGCCTGAGAATACACGCCGGGGGATTGCCCAGTGCTACAGAACGATTGACCCATTTTCGCCAACCCCCGTCACAACCGACAGACTCCTGCGCGCACTCTCCAATCCATATTCCGTTCATCGGACTGAAGCGTTTGTGATTCCGTTCAGGGACGACTTTGTTGGCATTGAGACATCACGAAGCGAATGGTGCTATTTTAAGGCTGTCGAGGGTCAGTGGGAAGAAGTTCCACTCGATCAACTCGGCAGCCTATACAAATCCGATAACAACAAGGCGAACAAGTCGGAGATGGCGACGCCGAGGAAGCCGTCTGATTAAATTGGGAGTTTACACCGGCGCCGCCATTCCTATAACGTTCGCTATTGAATGAAGATTTTTGCATTATGAAAGAAGAAACCCAAATATTGAAGTTTAAAGTGGTTCGAATCTCCAAAGGTGTTGAGGAGGAGATTCGGGCGGATGAGTGCCTGATTGAAGGGGAACCTCCTCTCTACGTGTTTCGTCGAAAGGGTGAAGAGGTGAAGAGGTTTTTTGTCCACGCTCTTGAGAAAGAGCCGGTCGCGGTTCCCTCATCGTCTCCAGCATCGCAGCAATCGTGGAATGCTTTTCGAGAGAAAGCGCAGAGACTAACCAAGGGGAAGAGGATGCCGAGATAGTGAGGATTCCTGTGTCTGTGTGAACAATTAGCTGGTTTGGTTCAACCACCGACCACGTCAATGCCTTGATACCGGATCTATGGACACAGCGAACCTCCATGTTTTCATCATTGGTGAACACCAACCACTTCTCAGGCATTAACGAAGAAAAGAAGCGAACAAGCCGGAGATGGTCGACGCCGAGGAAGCCCTCTGATCTTTTCGGGGCGCACCCCGGCGCGCCATTCCTTTGGCGTTCATCAAAAATATTTCAGAGCTATGCACTGGAATGAATATTTCCGAATCGCAGAATTGGCACCGTGCTGGACTTCCGGCTGGGGCATCTGTCTTTCAGATGACGGCGCACCGCTTGATGGATTCGGCGCATGTCCACGTCGCTGGTTGAAGTGGGGATTTCACTCCGCAGCTTCCGTTCCGGCTCGGGTTGCCGAAGATCAGACCGGCAGGAGCGGAAGATGCTTGAATCGGGCAGTGAGGGTCATTCGGAATGGAAGATGATGAACAAGGCGGAAATGGCGACGCCGAGGAAGCCGTCTGATTAAATTGGGAGTTTACACCGGCGCCGCCATTCCTTTAACGTTAGCCAAAGAAACAAGACGATGTGCGACCCGCAAACTATTGAGACTCGGCTTCCAGTTTGGAGCGGCCTGTCTGAGTTTTTCCTAGATACGGAGTTGCAAGAAGACGATCACCAACGAATCGCAGCAGTTCTAGCCAATTCCCCATACGCAATCCTTGAGCTAGAAGACATTCTAAAATACGAAGTCTATCCGCCACTTCGCTGGAACCTACTGTCGGTAGCGGGCGAATGGTCGATGTTTGACGAAGAATGGCTCTGCGAACGCATTTCACCGCTTTGTGGGAAGCGTCCTAGGCTTCGACTTCCGCTAATGCAGTGGGGAATGATCAAGCATCACTGGGCACGAGTCAGTTCCATCCTATCACAACAAAAAAAGAAGGCTAACAAGGCGGAGATGGCGACGCCGAGGAAGCCGTCTGATTAATTTTGGAGTTGACCCCGGCGCGCCATTCCTTTGACGTTCGTTAAGAAATTTCATAACACTACACTCATATGGTTACAGACGAAGATTTCGATAAGCTGATGGCGCACGTGGAGAACCTTACGAAAGACGTGATGGGGTTGCGGAAGCGTGAGATCTTGACACAATCCGCTTTCATGGTTTTGAAGGAGCTATCCATTTCCAGACTAATGACAGAACGATCGCTGACCCAAGAGGAAGCAGAAAAGGTCTTTCACGATTCTGTGGAGCAGAAGTATGAGGCCAAGATTTTACAGATTGGCGATTACGCTCCCGAATTTGCTCGAGCGATTGATATGCATCAGAACCGGGAGGACGACTGGCTGTAACATACAGACCCATCCTTTCTTATTTCGCTATTACGTGCAGCCTCATGGATTTCATCGCTTCCGCAACCCCATCATCTCCCGAAGAATCTAATGAAGACAACGAACAAGGCGGAGATGGCGACGCCGAGGAAGCCGTCTGATTAAATTTGAGCTTCACCCCGGCGCCCCCATTCCTCTAACGTTCGGTAAACAAATTTAATAACGCAATGCGAGTAACATCATTTCTATTCCTGATCCTAAGCACAATAGCCCTCCCCGCTGCCGAAGAGAAAGAACCTGCGATTCCAAAGGGCGCAAGAGATCTTGTTATCGACCTCACGAATATACTTCGAGAGCGTGATATTGGTCGAATTTACCGTTTACCACTATTCGTATCCCAGGAGGTCTATGTCGCTCTAATGAAAGATGAATACCACGAATCGACGCTCAATCGGAATTGGTGGTTGAGCGAAAAAGAATTTGCGGCTGATTGTAGTCGGGCGATGGATCAATTTCCGCAAGTTGGAAGTAAGGGTATCGGTATAGTTGAGATCGACCTTACCAATGTTGTATCCGAACAGAAGAACGGAATGGAGGTGATCCGCAACGTGAAGGTCGTCTGTAGATACGGTTACCGACTTGGAAGATTTAGCTTCGTGTCCCCACCGATAATCAAAACAACTGACGGTTGGCGGTTTTTTGATCGGTTTGAGAGGCTCGTCCGTATCGAATTACCCTCAATGGACGGTGAATAAAGGAAGAAACCGAACAAGGCGGAGATGGCGACGCCGAGGAAGTCGTCTGATCATTTTGGGAGTTGACCCCGGCGCCGCCATTCCTTAGACGTTCGGCGAATAAACGAGAATGCACCTTAGTAAGACAGTATCAGCAACGTGTGTCATACTTGCACTTGGGATTATCGGATGGGTCGCCGCTACCATCACATCAGAGGTTAATCAACAATCAACAACGAAATACATGAATCCTATATCCGCAGACAACGACCCCTGGAACGTGGCCAACGGAACCAATCCCGATAAGCCGTCAGTCTTGCGTTATCGTCCGAATCTACAGGAGCGTATTGCTGATCCGGCATACGGTAGCCATCTCACAATCATTTGGCCTTATGACAGCGACAACAAAAGCGGCATGCCCAATGACCTACAAAACACCGAATTGGGGAATTTTGAGGATACGGTAGTTGATGTGCTAGACTCGTCTGGCCTCGCAATATTAGCCTTCGTCTTTACCTGTGCAGGACAGCGTGAGTGGCACTTTTACGTGTCCGATGTTGGCGCAGTTGGACAAGCGATCAACGAAGCATTAGCAGGTCAGCCTGTCCTTCCCATCGAGCTGACTGTAGAAGATGATCCAGAGTGGTCGGAGTTTCAGGAAGTCTTACGCGGTTGCGGGCACATAGATTAACAAAGAAGCCGAACAAGTCGGAGATGGCGACGCCGAGGAAGCCGTCTGATTAAATTGGGAGTTTACACCGGCGCCGCCATTCCTTAGACGTTAGGCAAGAAAACCCACAATGAGCGACGCGAAAGATATTCGGCACCTTAACCGGCCATTCAGCGATCTCTTTTCGGACGCGCTTCGTCTCCTCGACATCGCTCTCGCGAAAGCAGCACCACCAGACCTTCGCAATGCTGCATCGAAGTCCTGCATACTCAATTGTGCGTTGACGTTAGAGGGGGTCGCCAACTCTCTTCTCAATGACCTAGATTATAGCAAGCGCCTCAGAGACTCAGCGGATCGGTTTCAGCCCCTAGAGAAGTTCGAGTTTGCGCTCTACCACATCTCAGAAGCAATTTTAGATCGCGGAAGCCAACAGGTTCAGGCTATCTCGGAACTGTTTAAGCTACGGAATGATTTCGTTCACCCCAAAGCTTTCGAGAAGATCGGAAGCTTCTCAGAGGCTACCAACATAATGGGCTTTGAAGATCAGAGGTGGGCATCACTGAATATTCCCAAAGAACCGAGAAGATGGATCTACGAACACGCTAAGAGTGTCGTAGTCGCCACCGATAATTTCTTAGCCTACTATTTGATGGATCTTTGCAAGTTTGATCAGGCACGGGCGATGTTTACGTTGTTGCCTGCGCTCGATAGTGAGAACGGATCAAAATCGGTGTGGGTCATTGAGAATCACGAAGTCTTTGTAAGAACAAAAGAGGGAAAGGGAATTAATTTCCCCTATTTGGATCTAGATCGAGAGTTTGAGTCATTCATTAACGATGCATACGGAACAATCGAAGAAGAAGCCTAACAAGGCGGAGATGGCGACGCCGAGGAAGCCGTTTGATTAAATTTGAGCTTCCCCCCGGCGCCGCCATTCCTCTAACGTTCGCCAAAGAAACTGGAGTCGCCAAAGCCCAGCATACAAGAATCCGAGATGACCTACCTTGAATGTTTGGACACATACGCCAAGTTCTGCCGGAGCCGCTTTTATGCGCAACTCATAGGCCTTTTCTTGGCTTTCTTATTCTCCGTAGCCGCAGGTTCTTTGGCTTACGCGACTTCATTGATGACGAGAGATCCTTCTTCTGGCGTAGTCTTCTTCGATCCATCATGGATTGGATCGTGGTTTTTCGTCGCGAGCTTAGCGTTTCTTCTCTACTCATTGACGATTTTTGCGGTGCTAGTTGTTGCGCTTCGTCGGTATTGGAGTCATCGCGAAGATCACCGTCCGTTCACTCTAGCGGCCTACATGATGCTACCGATTTTTCCTGCCGGAACAATTTTCTCCATTTATGCAATCTACAAGATGAATGCGGAAAAAAGAGCAGGCGAACAAGGCGGAGATGGCGACGCCGAGGAAGCCGTCTGATTAAATTGGGAGTTTACACCGGCGCCGCCATTCCTATAACGTTAGCCAAAGAAACAAGACGATGTGCGACCCGCAAACTATTGAGACTCGGCTTCCAGTTTGGAGCGGCCTGTCTGAGTTTTTCCTAGATACGGAGTTGCAAGAAGACGATCACCAACGAATCGCAGCAGTTCTAGCCAATTCCCCATACGCAATCCTTGAGCTAGAAGACATTCTAAAATACGAAGTCTATCCGCCACTTCGCTGGAACCTACTGTCGGTAGCGGGCGAATGGTCGATGTTTGACGAAGAATGGCTCTGCGAACGCATTTCACCGCTTTGTGGGAAGCGTCCTAGGCTTCGACTTCCGCTAATGCAGTGGGGAATGATCAAGCATCACTGGGCACGAGTCAGTTCCATCCTATCACAACAAAAAAAGAAGGCTAACAAGGCGGAGATGGCGACGCCGAGGAAGCCGTCTGATTAATTTTGGAGTTGACCCCGGCGCGCCATTCCTTTGACGTTCGCCAGAAACATAACTCATGCATCAGATACTCGACCAACTCCTACCGCTGATTGCCATTCTGGTCGTAGGACTGATCATTTTGGGAGTTCTCAAGGCGATTTTGGCGAGCAAGAAGGCGCGAGGGATCGACTTTCCCTATCAGGCGATTCCGCACCTGTTCACGCCCGCTGAACGGTCATTCCTCGGAGTGCTCGACCAAGTAGTCGAATCAGAGTATCGCATTTTCGGTAAGGTGCGGGCTGCGGACGTGATGAGCGTGACCAAGGGTATGAGCCGAAGCGAATGGCAACAGGCATTTAATCGTATTCAGAGCAAGCATTTCGATTTCGTCATTTGCCGTGCCTCCGATTGTTCGATCCTTCTTTTGATTGAACTCGACGACAAATCACACAAGAAGATTCAACGAATTGACAGGGATAATTTCGTTGAGAAGGCCACCGAGGCAGCGGGAATTTCCCTTCTTCGAATTCCATGCCAGAGGAGCTATTCCACACAGGAATTGTCGTCACTAATCGCGATGCATTTACCCAAAATCAACAAGGCGAACAAGTCGGAGATGGCGACGCCGAGGAAGCCGTCTGATAAAATTGGGAGTTGACCCCGGCGCGCCATTCCTATGACGTTAGCCAAAGAAATGATAAGAAGTTTCCGCACCCGTCACTACAAGCGCGTAGCGAAGAAGATTTCCGAGGCGCTCATTGACCAATTCGGAAGCAAGAACCTCTATTCCGCCGCCGAGGTGGATACCGTAGCACGAATGGTAGGTTTAAGCCTCAAGCAGCAAGAGATAGCGTATGCGTTGTTCACTGAAGAAGAAGCTTGTGACGGATTTCTGACTAAGTTGGGTTCATCAAGGACGGCACGGGAATTGAGATTCATGATGTCGGGATATCTATTCGGTGCCGGATCATCGGTTGGATACGATGGCCTTTGGAACAGGTTTCACGACTACGATAACGAGGTTGTCGGCGGTATTCAGAGCATCGGAAGCGGATCAAGTGGGGGATCTGGCGATGATGGCGGCAACGATTCTGGGGGCGGCTTCGACGGCGGGGGCGGAGATGACTAATCAAAAAAAGGCGGCGAACAAGACGGAGATGGCGACGCCGAGGTAGCCGTCTGATTAAATTGGTTGTTTACACCGGCGCCGCCATTCCTATAACGTTCTCTAAAGAAATGAAGATCCTTCTAGCCATCCTGATTTTCTTTGCGTCGCAACCCGTGGTGAGGGGGGAATGGCTCCCGCGTGAGATTCATGAAGTTCGCGCCTACGTTTACGATTTCACGGTGGGAATGAAGTATATTTCGCTTGTAAGAGACGGCAAGCTGCACCCTGGGGTCATAAACGCTGATGGTGCAAAGCTGTCTGATGACCAGACGAAGAGATTGCTCGCGGCACTTCAATCAACAGAGGAACGTGCGCGAGGTTTACACTGCTACAATCCTCATCATGGTTTTGTGTTTTTCGACGAACAAGGTGAGCCTATGGGGCATATTGAGCTATGTTTTCAGTGCCATCTCGTCAGGAGCTATCCTAAGGGTCTTCCAGAAGTCGAATGGGATTGGGCGGAGATCAAGAAGCTACTTGTGGAACTCAAGATCCCAATTTTGGAGGAGAACGAGGATTATACAAAGCTCTACGAGGAAGAGAAAAAAAGATAGAGAACAAGGCGGAGATGGCGACGCCGAGGAAGCCGTCTGATTAAATTTGAGCTTCACCCCGGCGCCGCCATTCCTCTAACGTTCTCTGTGATAATTACTCGGCGCTGAACGGGGAAAGTATGCTCTCCGATAAGCAGTTTTCGGTCAAGTAGCCTCCAGGTGCAGTCTGACGGATTGATGATGCGATCATCAGGTTCGGCGTTTTCTCCGATAGCAAGATCTCTCCAGAGAACAAGCCGATGGGGATCGACGCTTACCGCCTGTCTGTTTATTTTTGGGTCAGTGGGTATCATGATTTTCTTGTTGGTTGGGAGCTTTCCGGGCGCGTCTCATCTAGGACGTTAGCCAATGAATCGAATCGTCCTCGTTTCCACACCAATCGCTGGATGTTTCGGCTTAGTCGTTGCATACTGGGCTACCGCTGAATCGATGGAACGATTTTGGCCGTGTGGTAGCACAAATCGATACGTCCAGTCGATAAGCAGTTTCACAGCTCCGTATTGGAGAGCGAAGACAAGTTTGAAGGAGCGGAAGATACATCAGACATTAGCGACTATCGAGGGAACATACTCGAATACCGACGACTCTCGACGTGAGGATTACTTTGGAATAACCGCAACAGAGGGTAGCGTTACGATTTCATCGTGGTCAAATTCCGCCTTAATTCGTCCTGGGGAGTATCGGATCGTAACTTCGCGATTCGATGGCAAAGACTTGATTTTCCAGCTTGAGGGGTTGGGTGGAGTTATGCGGCAGACTAGCTCCGGCGTGTTACAAATGGAGTGGACTGACTTTAGCACATCCAGAACTAAGCGCGTCACGTGGAAGAGAGCATGGTGGGGAATCAAAGAAGGCTAACAAGGCGGAGGAGCCGACGCCGAGCAAGCCGTTTGATTAAATTGGATCTTTTCACCGGCGCGGCTCTCCTATAACGTTGTGCAAAAAATGATGCGCTTGCCCGTTACGCTTATCACTGTCGCGATAGTTGGGTGTGACAACACTCCCCAGAGCGCCTCGTCATCTGGTTCAGCAGAGCAAGCCAAGAAGCTTGGTATCCTGATCGCTCAGTACGACATTCCTAACAACGCGAAGCTCGACGAGTATCTGATTAGCCAGGTCTGGATTGAGGACCATACACCATCAGGTGAGGATCGTCTTGTTGTTCGCTTGCAAGGGCCGCATGTGGATTCTGAGCCGCGGATCGATGTCGGAGGCTTGAATTACCTTGAGGACTACAGGTCCATTTGGTCGGAGCGAGGCGGGCCGCCTTACGAAGTCTGGCTTGCACCAGCACCCATCGTAGATCCATTGGTTCTTAGTCGTGATGGACGCGAGCTGGAACTCTCGCTAAAAACCAACCAAGCACAACAAGTCGGATCACCGAACCCCTGACCCGCCGCTAGTCGAATTTTTCATGGTCATTCAACCATCAACCCACAGTCGAAGCCTCGCCCCCGGTCAGGGATTCGGTGTCCTTTGACGTTCTGCAAGAAAACCATATGTCGGCCGACAGAATTAAATGCGCGATTTGCGAAAGTATGATTCTTCCGGCGACTGCCATGATGAATGAAGGGCTGTGCGCACAGTGCGTTAAGATTCCACCGGTAAACCGCTCCATCGCTGCGGCGGTGCACGCTGAGCCCAACCCACTCAGCCGGGCAATCGAACTATATTCCTCGCTCATAGATTCTTTGGCGACGCAATCAACTTGCCGATACGTTGGTGGCATTTCGGATCCGGAATTTGAAGCTTTCAGATTTTACGGACTCGATGCCCTCGACGATTCCATCTGCTACGACGAGGCCTCTGAAGTCGGTTCTGACACCGTGGATACGATAGAACATTATCTGCTCGCCGCAGACCCTGGATATTCGCTCCTTCTCCCAATCGCGAGAAGACTTCGATCGATCAGTCCGCTCCTCAACGCGAGCGCAAAGACAGTGTTTGTTGGATCATGGGGAATGGGATCAGGAGAGATCGCATGGTTGATTCGATTTCTGAATGACCGACCAACATTTGACCGCTATTTGGTAGAGATAGGCATCACAGAACAAGAGGTGGACATCTATAACGAAGCCTACGCGGAAGAACTAAAAGAGGCAGAACAAGGCGGAGATGGCGACGCCGAGGAAGCCGTCTGATTAAATTGGGAGTTTACACCGGCGCCGCCATTCCTATAACGTTCGGCAAAGAAATGAAGACTCCAACATATCCAGTTGTCAGGGATTCCGTCCCCGGAAGATTCTTCGTGGATGAGAGTTGCATATACTGTGAGCTGTGCGTCGAGACCGCACCCTCGAATTTTGCATACGATAGTGTCCGAGGCTTTGCGTATGTATCTGCGCAACCAACGAATCAGGAAGAACTTGATCAGACGGCTGAGGCGTTGGAAGGATGCCCTATCGAATCGATTGGAGACCGCGACAATTACACCCCGAATTATATCCACGATCCGACGAACCGAAGGTCGACTTTATCCAAGTTGATCGCGTGGATACGAACCAAATGACGTGCGCAAAAACAAGCCGAACAAGGCGGAGATGGCGACGCCGAGGAAGCCGTCTGATTAAATTGGGAGTTTACACCGGCGCCGCCATTCCTTAGACGTTCGCGACGAAATGCCATGCTTCCGGGTACCTATCTTGGGTGCGGATTCTCATGTATGTTAGATCTGGTTACAGCTTCCCGTTCTCTGGTTGTGCGTCTTGAGTCGATTGGACGGACACACTTGAATGGGACGCGAGTGGTTGTTGGACATTGCGGTTCTTCCGGCTCGGCAGGTGGTGCTTCAGACGGTTTTGCGGCGTTTCGTTCTCCTTCATTGGCCGGGCTTGTGTGCTGTGGTTCCGGTCGTATGGATTGGCTCGGATTGAGTGGAACGCTTTCCCGGGGTAGCACACGCCAGGATGATCGCCTGCGCGAACAAGACGGAGATCACGACCCCGAGAAAGCCGTTTGCCAAAATCCTGGGATTGGTACAAAGTCTCCGGTGAATCGACGTGGCTCTGGGTCTCGGGTCGCGATTCCTCAAACGTTCATCAAAAATATTTCAGAGCTATGCACTGGAATGAATATTTCCGAATCGCAGAATTGGCACCGTGCTGGACTTCCGGCTGGGGCATCTGTCTTTCAGATGACGGCGCACCGCTTGATGGATTCGGCGCATGTCCACGTCGCTGGTTGAAGTGGGGATTTCACTCCGCAGCTTCCGTTCCGGCTCGGGTTGCCGAAGATCAGACCGGCAGGAGCGGAAGATGCTTGAATCGGGCAGTGAGGGTCATTCGGAATGGAAGATGATGAACAAGGCGGAGATGGCGACGCCGAGGAAGCCGTCTGATTAAATTGGGAGTTTACACCGGCGCCGCCATTCCTTTAACGTTCGCCAAAGAAATGAACCCGCCAAACAAGCTTTTCATCGTAAGTTTCCCGGAAAAATAACGGAATCCCTTTGACTATCTCGTTCCAGCGAGCAGGATGGGGGCATGAAGACTCTGAAAGGGAAGAAGCGCTGGATCGCGCCTTGGGCTGAATCCGAGGACAAACCGTCCATTTACCACTGTGTTTCCAGGGCCGACGCATCAAAATAGGCGGATAAAATTTCTCGCAGATGTGACATTTTGTCCTGGTACGATTTTCGTATATGTTTAGATGGAGTGGATGCCTAACGCGCATCAACCCCACGACAGCTTGATGGATCACCTCAAGGAAATCCCCGACCCGAGAATCGACAGGACCAGGGGCCACGAGCTGGTCGACATCCTGGTCATCGCCATCTGCACGCTTTTTTGCGGCGGCGAGTCGTTTTATGACATGGAGGATTTTGGCAAGGCCAAGCGCGGATGGTTCTCCACCTTTCTGCGCCTGCCTAACGGAATCCCGAGCCATGATACGTTCACACGGCTCTTTGCGAGGCTTGATCCGGTGGCATTCCGCGAGTGCTTCATGCGTTGGACCGAGAGCCTTCGTGAAGCGGTTCACCGTGAAGTGGTGGCTTTGGACGGCAAAGCCCTGCGTCGCGCCCGCGACGCGGACGGCGAAATCCGTTACATCGTCAGCGCGTGGGCCGAGTCCAACCGGCTGGTGCTCGGCCAGCTCAAGGTGGCCGATAAGAGCAACGAGATTACCGCCGTGCCCGAACTGCTGCGGGCCCTGGAACTGGCGGGCTGCATCGTGACCACCGATGCCATGGGCTGTCAGAAGAAGATCGCCAGGGAGATCATAGAAGCGGATGCCGACTACGTGCTGGCGCTCAAAGGCAACCACGAGACGGTGCATGGAGAGGTGAAAGCCTTCCTCGACGAGGAAGTCGCCCTCCACGCCAAACCGGCCCGACCGCGCATGGCCTGCGATCCCGAACCACCCGTAACCTTCGCCTCACTGGAAACCTGCGACAAAGGGCATGGTCGGTTCGAAACCCGCCGTTACCATCAGAGCATCGCCTTGGAGTGGTTCGCCGATCTGGACGAATGGGAAGGGCTCCGCTCGGTGGGCATGGTGGAAAGCATCCGTGAAACCGCTGGCAAGATCACCGTGGAACGGCGCTATTATCTATCGAGCCTGCCACTTGACATTGATCTGTTCTCGCGGGCGGTGCGAGGCCATTGGGGTGTGGAAAACTCCTGCCACTGGGTGCTTGATGTGGTCATGCGTGAGGACGACAGCCGCACCCGCACCGGCCACGCCGCAGAAAATCTCGCCACACTGCGCCGAATGGCCATGAATCTGCTCAATCGGGACAAGACGAAGAAGCGCGGAATCAAGGGCAAGCAGCTCAACGCTTCCTGGGATCACGCATACCTGCTAAGACTTCTGGATTTTTAGATGCGTCGGCCCTGACTGTGTTTCACGGGTAGTGGACAGGCGGTTTGCGTTCGGGGACGAGGAACGTGAATATTTCCGGATGTTCATGCGGATGATGGAGAATTTCAGCGGCTGCCGGGTGCTTTCTTACTGCGTGATGTCCAACCATTTCCACATCCTCCTGGAGGTCCCGCCCATGCCGAAAGGCGGGATTTCGGACGGGGAGTTGCTGCGGAGGCTGGGTGTGTTCTATGGGGAGAATTTCGTAAAATCCATTGAGGACGAACTGCATGCGGCGCGGACGGAAGGCGGTGTAGCCGGGGGGAATCCGGAACGTGTTGCGGAAATCCACGGGCGTTTCACCAAGCGGATGCACGATCTGAGCGACTTTATGAAAACCCTGCTGCAGCGGTTTACACGTTGGTTCAACCGCACCCACAACCGCACAGGAACGCTGTGGGAGGAAAGATTCAAGAGCGTGATCGTGGAGAGCGGGACGGCTGCGCGGACGATGGCTGCTTACATCGACTTAAATCCGGTCCGTGCAGGGATGGCGGAGGATCCGGCGGATTACCGATGGAGCAGCTATGGTGAAGCGGTTGGAGGTGGGAGAAAAGGAAATGGCAAGAAGGCACGGGAAGGGCTTGTGCGGGCGATTACCTCGGACACGGATACGGGATTTGATGCGAGCAAGTGGAAGGAAGCTTCGAGGCGGTACCGGCGGCTTCTCGGGATGGCGCTGGCGCGGAAAACGCTCAACGCGAAGACGGATGTATTCGCGAAAAAGGCGACATCGAAGAATGACGCGGAAGCGTTGGAAAGCGGAGACAACGAAACGGTGCTCCCGGAGCTTTCGGTGGCGAAAATGCTGCGCTGCCGGGTGAGATATTTCACGGATGGGGCGGTGATCGGGAGCAAGGAGTTTGTAAACGAGGCGTTCGCAGGGGCGCGGGAGAGGTTTTCCGGGAAACGAAAAGACGGTGCGCGCCGGATGCGGGGGAGCGGGAAAGCTGCGGCGGGGGTGCTGTGGAGTATGCGGGATCTGCGAGTGGGGATCGGAGGGTAGGCTGGTATCAACACGGCGCGGGAGATAATTAGACTCTCGCTGGTGCCCTGGATGGCAAAATTAGGTTTCCAACTGCCGATTGGCAAAATATCACAAGGGGCGCTAAACTTGGCTAGGCGGATGCAATCCGCCGCCACTTTCACCCCTCCATGCTCAAGCGCAGGGACCGATCTTCGACTGGTTCCTTGTCGCAGGCGGAGATGAATTCGCGGATCTCTGCGAGCAGTGACTCGCAACCATTGTTCCACTTTTCCTGACCACGCAGAATCCGCGCGCTTTCACGCAGTCCCGTGAAATGGATCACCTCGGCGCCGGCCGTGCGAAGCTCAAACAGTTCCGCTCGGATGGTTTCGAAAAACGCCAACTCGAAGCCGTTACCTGCCGCCCTCGCAGCATGTATGAGGGATACCGTAACGGGAGGAGCCAAGGGTTCCAGTTTGTCGGCGATCCTTTCACAACCGATTTTCACGAGCATTTTCCGCATCCTCTCAAAGAGGTCTTCAAGATGCAAAAGGCGCAGGGCGCACTTGTGCTCAAGGTAAAGTTCGATGCCATTCCGGATTTCCGAAACCAGCGGGAAATCTTCCTGATCTGCGGCGCGGGCAGCGCGCTGGATTGCATCCTCAAGCCATGAGGTGTCGTATTCGAGCACTTGATGAGTGCCGATTTGAATGGCAGGGCGGTTGCCGATGAATGAAATCACTTTGTAAGGGGGATCGTGGTAGTTTTGGGTGGCTGGTTGTGGGGTTGGGGTGAAACAGCTGGGCGGCTGACCGACGAAAGTGTGTATTATTAAATCAAGCTCGTTATATGGCAATGCGAATTATTCCTTGAATAAGCGACGCTGAAACGTGTCCCTTGCAACTCGGTTGGAGAGCGATTGAATTTCCGCGATGAATTCGTTCACGTTCTCGAACTGCCGGTAAACCGAAACGTAGCGCACGTAGGCGACCGGATCGATCTGATGGAGTTTGTCCATCACCTTTGCGCCGATGGAGGCGGATGGCACTTCGCTCAAATGGTCCTTGTGCAGGTCTGTCAAAATTTCCTCCACCGCGCGGTCGAGGCGTTCCATCGAGACAGGGCGCTTCTCGCAGGCCTTGATCAGGCCGCCGGTGAGTTTCTCCCGGTTCAGCGATTCTCGGGTCCCGTCCCGCTTCACCACTCTCAGCTCCGTGCGCTCGATCTGCTCGTAGGTCGTGTAGCGATATGCGCATTTCAGACATTCCCTGCGCCGACGAATCGTCGTCCCGTCTTTCGAGGAACGTGAGTCGAGCACTTTGTCTTTTAGAGAACCGCATTGGACGCAACGCATGGGTGAAAACGTGAAACAATGCGACGGAGGATAACGGACGATTTAGTAGGGTCAATCGAAAAACTACGGCATATTTAGTAGTTGGTTGCAGATCATAAAGAGATCTGATGGAGAAATTTTTAAAATCTACTGCGCGCTCACAGAGCATTTGATCGATTCCAAACCCGGGATATCTTCGAAAATGTTAGCTCAGACAAATAGCCCCCCGAAGGACGCCCCCGAGACAGTGGACATCAACCCCGGAGCTGCCTTGGAGCGTGTGGACGCATGGGTGGATGGTTTTGTAAAACTTCTGCCGAACCTTGCCGTCGCACTGGTCCTGTTTGTGATCATCTATTTCATCTCGCGCTTGGTAAAATCGATTCTCCACAAACAGTTCGCCCGCCGGGAGCGCGAGAATCTCGGTGAAATTTTTGGCGGGTTCATCAAGTGGGTGATCCTGATCTTGGGCTTTCTCCTGTGTGCTACGATCGTCATCCCCTCACTGAAACCGGGAGATCTCATCGCTGGCCTCGGGGTCAGCTCGGTCGCCATCGGATTCGCCTTCAAGGATATTTTACAAAACTGGCTGGCCGGACTGTTGATTCTTCTGCGCCAACCATTTCAAGTGGATGACCAGATTTCCGTCAATGGGCATGAAGGTACTGTCGAGCGAATCGAGACGCGTGCGACGATCATCAAGACCTACGATGGACAGCGAATCGTCGTACCTAACAGTGATATTTACACAAACTCAGTTCTGGTCCGCACGGCCCACGAAAAACGCCGTTCCGAGTATGACATCGGCATCGGCTACGGTGATGATGTGGAAGTTGCCTGCGATGTGATCCGCAAGACCCTGATCGAGGTGGAGGGTGTGGAAAACGACCCGGAACCCGAGGCCCTGCCCTGGGATCTTGCCGCGAGCTGGGTCACGATCCGCGCCCGCTGGTGGACAGATAGCCGCCGCACCAATGTCGCCCATGTCCATTCGAAGGTCATCATGGCCATGAAAAAGGCGCTGGATGAAGCGAGGATCGATATGCCATTCGAGACTCAGATTCACCTTTTCCACGACCAGACCGAGTCGGAAGACGGTGTGCGTGGCTCCCAACGCGAGGGCTGGCCCGCTCCCGATGGTGGGAAAACCAAACCCCGCTGGAAAGCCCAGGCGGAAGAACTCGGCGAGGCTCCCGGCCGAGAGTGAAAGGTGGCAACAAGCTTCCTACTTCTCCTCCGCGGCCCGGATCTTTTCATCCGCCTCCTCGTCGTCCCCGTTTTCCTTCGCCGGGCCACTTTGCTCATGCTTTCCGTTCGGCTCGTAGGAAAATTCTACAAAGATCGGGAAGTGATCGGAGCCGACATTCGGCAAGCGTTCGACTCGTTTCACCCGGAAATGATCCGAAACGAACACGTGGTCCAGAGGCCAGCGCAGAAACCAATGCCCTGCGTGAAAGGTGTTGAAGAAACCCCGACCCACCCGCGGATCTAGCAGTCCGCTGGTTTTCTGGAAAAGTCTCGTAGTGCGGGACCACGCCACATCGTTCATGTCTCCAAGAACGATCGTAGGTCCCCCCCTCTCTTCCACACGTTTCCCCACCGTCAGTAACTCAGCATCGCGATCCGTCGAGGTTGTGTCCTCGTCGGGGTAAGGAGGCTTCGGGTGCACGGCGTGAATTCGCACCGAAGTGCCGTCCGGGAGACGCAAATCCGTATGCACCGAGGGGATATCGTCCCGGAAAATGTATTCCACTTTCGGATCGTCCAACGGAATCCGCGATCGCACCACCATCCCGTAGGTGTCCTCCTGCGGCAGTTCCACTGCATACGGGTAGTCTTCGGCAAGCGCCGCGACTTTGCCGACCCACCAGGCATCCGTTTCGAGTCCCACAAACATATCCGGTTGGTACTCTCGGATCAGTTTGAGCAGCTTGTCACTATCTCGATTGTACATGAGGACATTTGAGACGAGCAATCGGATTGTCACTTCGCCCGTGCCATCCAGCACCTCTTTCTTGTGCAGTGGCGTATAGCGATGCATCCACCACCCGAGAGCCACAAGCGCCGCGCCGAGCAGTCCGATGATGATCCAGTCCCGCACGATCTCCTCATCATTGAAGCTCACGAAGAACAACACGCAGAACACCACCAGCCCCAAACAGAAAAGCTGGATCCTCGGGAAGTCCCACCCGCGCACCAGCCAGATGTCATTACGTATGAGAGGCAGGAACGTCCCCACCGCCACGAACAACGCGAGAAGCTGAAAAATTGTTTCTAAGATCATTGTCCCCGATGAAACGCCAGTCTTGCCGGATCGTCAAACCATGGCCGTGATCATCGCTCCTAAATTTCTGCGGGGTCGGACCGAAACTAAGAAGGAATGCAGTCGAAAGCACGGTGTTGTGGGGCCGGAGTCTATTCACTCCTTTGGACTCGATTCTCAAATTTTTTCACCGGTGCTTCGAGCGGGATTCGAAGTTTCAGAGTAGCCTAGAGGCTGCCGTCCGGAAAAGGACGAACTTCATATCCCTTTGTCAAATTCGAGCTCTCTCAGGCGGTCATTCTCGAACACGGCAACCCAGACGCCGCCAAAGCCCCCTGCTTCCCTCCGCGCTTGCCGGTAGTCATCAATGAAGTATCGTTGCCCTGGCTTGGCAGAGGAAGGAAGTGTCTTCACTTCGTAAAAGGTTGCGGGAAAGCGCTTCTCGAATTCGGAGGGTGAGGTGCCTTTCAATTCCTGTCTGAACTCATGGTCGTGTGTCATACCTAAAAGCACGACCGATGGCTCATATGGCTTGAGCCCACCCTTCCACAGCAAATAGCTCAGATTGTAATGTGTTCCCGCGTCTTCACGGGCGAGTTGGATGACAACTGCCAACGCTCCAAATAGGAATAGGGAGAGCAAGGAGAGAGCTGCAGTCAACCTGCGCGGAGTCTTGGAAACGGTCTTCATTTTTTGGAGAACAGATGTATTGAAGCGCCCCGGAGCGCTTGCACCAGAGCCGGGGTTTCCCTTTGTTGAAAAAGTTTGGGGCGGGGGTGTCAAGCCTTGTTGCCTGGGAGATCGGAGCCAAACCCGCACGTCCGGCGGTGTGGGACCGGGGGGCAATCATTCCCCGGGACCCGATCCTGTCTCTGTGTGCGGTGATTCCTGGCAGAGCCGGTACCAATTATAAAAGAGTGTGCCGTAACAAACTGCGCCCAAAAGATTCCCGACCGTGCCAACTATCACGTCATCGGGCCATCCACCACACCCGGCTGCGAAATAAGCGATATAGACAACTGCTCCAATCCCGAATAGCAGTTCGCGCTTTCCTTTCCTCTGGAGATCGTGGCGAGGGGTGTCAATGGAGCACTTAGTCGAGGACGGTATAGAACGGGGCGATGCGTTTGCCCTGTAGCTCCATGCGCCCGGCGAACTCGAAGGATATTTCTATATCTTTGTAAAGGGCGGCGAGGGAGGCGCTTTCCCAGGTGGCGAGGAAGCTCTGTGTGCGCTGGGCGGCTTTTGCGAGGATGGCGGCATCCTGGTAGAACTCGGGCTCTTTTGCGTGGCCTTCCTCGCCAGCGGCGGGGCCTACGGAAACGCCTACGCCGCATTCCGCCGCTCCCTCGCTCCTGGCGATGGCTTGGAGAAATTTCCCGCAGGTCTCCAGTGAATCGAAAACCATCCGCGACTGGGTGCCCAGCTCGATGCGGCTCGTGGCCCTGGCGGCGGATTCGTCCACGGTCTCCGATTCCAGACAGCGCCATAGGGCCCGCCTCGTCCGGCCCTCGATGTGGACGACCCATTGGCTTGTCGGGGCGGCGACTGTCGCGCTGCCGCCGGGGGGATGCCACTCACTGGCGTGGCCGGTGATGGGATCGATCACCCAGACACGGGCGCCGAGGGACTTGGCACGCTGCACCATGTCGTGGGTGCCTCCAGCGCCATCGCCGGTCTTCCCATCCCAGACAGCGACAAGCTCCCAATCGCCGCGCGCGGCAAGGGCCTGCTGGCGGGCGGTGCCGAGGATGAGATCGTTCCCGAAGGACCATGTCTGCCCGCTTTCCCCGGTGGACTCGGCAGGGGCCTCCAGCACGCGCTCGTCCTGGGAAACGATTTCGCGGAATTTCCCCATCCATTGCTGGCCGGAGGGGGAAACGCTCTTCCCGGCAAAGACGGCGGACTTCATCGGGAGGACGACGGTGGGCGCGATGCCCATGCCGCCCAGCACCTCCAGGGCGAGAAGATCCGCCCCGGCGGCCCCGGCACCGATGGCGGCGGTGGGCTCGATTTCGTTGAAAACTTTCCTCAGTCCCTCGCATACGGCGGGGATGCGGTCTTCGGGGAATCTCGCCGTTTTCCGCCCCTCCTTGTCGGGGATGTGGCCGGTGATGCATACGATCCGCGTCCTGCCCAGCACGCTGGCAAGTTCGTCTTTCCCGAAGCCGAGCTTTTCCAAAAGGAGCGATGCCTGGTCCCGCGTGGTGGCGAGCTGGTCAGGGGAAGGCCCGGTGGCGACGGCCTGCCCGTATGCCTCGCGCGCGGCATCCAGCTCCCCGGCGGAAAGCTCCGCCTCGGCCAGCGATGCGAGCTCCCAGTAATTCATTTCCCGCCGCCCGGCGAGATCGTCTCGGACGATTTTTCCGAAACGGGCGGCGCCTTCGGTGTCGCCCATGAAGAGGGAAAGAGTCGCGGCGTTCACCGCCGGGTAATAGACATCATCGCGGGGCTCGGAAGCGGCGGATGCATATTCATCGCGCGCTCTGCGCAGGGAGGAGGCATCGCGGGTGGCGATCCATGCGTCCTTGTGAAGGCGCGCGAGCAGCGGGCGGAAGTCGGGCAGCGAGGCGAGCTTTTCTGTATTTTCGGAAAGCAACTGCTCCGCCTGTCCACGCGCGCCCATCCTCGCTAGACCCAGCGCACAGCGATAAATTAGCAACGGCCTTTCCCCGCAAAGTTCCATCCCCTCCCTCGCACAATCGACCGCAGAGAAGAGATCCCCGATCTTCAGGAATTTTTCGGCAAGGACCTCATACATGCCCGGATGCAGCCGCCAGAACGGCCGGATGCGTCCGCGCCACAGCGTGAGCAGCTCCGCGTGGGACATCTGCCCTCCGCGCTCATTCAGCGCGGCAAAGGTCGCCTCGACCCTTTCCGCCAAGGCGAGCAGGCCGGTTTTCCTTTTGCGGCCAGAGAATCCGAAACCCCGTTTAGGATTGTCAGCAAGAGCCTCGTTTGTCATTGGTCTATCGATGGCACTATTTCACGCCGTTTCCCAATGGGAGCAAGCAACTTTCACCCCCGCTACTGGATCCACGAGCTCGCATCGAGTATCTTGTGTAGATGCGGCATCTCTGCGGCTCGCTTTTTAACAGGCCGTCCGCGTCTCGCTGAAGCTGAACTTCTCCGCCACATCCGATGGATGGTGGGCAAAGGTGCTACGCCCACCATGTTGATGGCCTTTTTCTACGGACTGCTCGCCGTGTATCTGCCCGGCTCGTTTCTGCCGGATAGCACCGCTTTTGTGGAAATTGTCTCTCAGCATATCGGCGGGTTTTTCGTTTCGTTTCTTGTTCCGTTCGCAGTCGCGAATTTGTTTTGCGTGAAAGGCGTGGTCGCCATCGCATCGGACCTCTCCAGTATGCGCGGCACTCAGGAACTCGATGTGTTGGACTCGCTGGGGCTGGATGTCGCGCGCGAACTTTTCGCCCCGCGCGCGCTTGCAATCATCATCCCGGCCCCGTTTCTCGCGGTCCTGGCTCTCGGTGCGGGGGCGTTCGGCTGCTGGGTCGGGGCCTCCATTTTCACGGACATCAGCCTCGCCGATTTCTGGCAGGCCTTCTGTTTGAATCTCTCGCTGAAAGCCGTGCTCGTCACCATTTTCAAAACCTTCGTGGTCGCCGTGATTCTCTCCATCGTCGCCGGAGCCCATGCGTTCTCGCCTCTCGCGCCTGGCGCACGTGATCCGGTGGGTCTGCTGACCACGGCCGCCGTCGGAGTCGCCAGTCTTTCCGTTACGGTGCTGAACCTCATTTTTAAAATGGCCTTCTCATGAACGCGGCGGATACGGAAAGCATCGTCACGGTCTCCGGCCTGCGTCTCCATCCAGAGGCCTCGCCTCTCGATTTCAGTCTCAAGAGCGGCGAAGCGATCTCAATTCTCGGAGCCAATGGAACGGGGAAGAGCCGTCTCCTCGCTGCTCTCATCGGTCAGGCAGATTGCGGCGGGACCGTAACCTTCCGTGGTTATGACTCCAGTGATCCCGGAGCTCGTACGCGTGCACTCTCAGGGGTCGGCATCCTCTTCCAAGAGAGCGGTCTTTTGCGCGATCTCGATGTGGAGAGCAACATTTCCCTTCCCGCCAAGGTCCGCGGCTGGCCCACCGGCGAGGATGCTGCCAAAGAAACTGAGATCCTGCTTTCCATCTCCGGCTGCACTTATGCCCGCCACTCTTTCTCATCCGAACTCAGTGCGGGGGAAGCGCGTAGGATCGCCCTCTCGCGCAGTCTTGCGGGAGGTAGCGATATACTCTTGTTAGATGAGCCCGTCGCCGGACTCTCGACCCGGCATCGTGAGACGGTATTGGAATTGCTCGCCACCCTCCGTGAGCATGGAGTCATTTCCTCGCTCATCGTTTTCACGGATGACACGCTAGTCGCATCCCGGCTGAGCGAGGCAAGCATCACTCTCACCCGCGAAGGCACTGTGTTCGGAATCCCCGGGCCACTGAAACTCTTCACCGAAGAATCGAATTCCGCCCACTGAGCATGTCCACTTCACACACCTCCAAGCGCCGGAAATCCTGGGCGAAAGTCTTCGAAGCCAGCGCCATCTGGGCCATCGTCGCCGCCGTCATGGGTTGGCTCGTTTACAAGGAAGTTTCCCGGAAGACTCTTGAAATCGAGCAGACAAAAGCCGGGCGAAAACTCATCATCGAAGCGGAGGAACTGCACGGAATCGCGGAACGAAGTTCTCTCGTCTGCCAGGGTTTGACCGTCGGGAAGGTCACCAAAATCATTGCCACTCCGAGCGAGCAAAACCCGGGAACTCTCACCCTTTCCATCCACGCGCAGCTGGACGCGCTCTACAGCGGCTGGACATTTTCCGATCAGGCAAACGTGAACAAGGGCGGAGTCATGAGCGGACTGACCGGCACCAACGTCACACTCACCTACACCGGAGAAATGGCGGAGGAGGAAGCTGTCGTCGATTTTTCGGAAACGGAACCTCAGCGAATTTTCCTGAAATCTCCCGAGGATACGGCCGCCCGCATCAAGGCACTGCTCACCGATACGGAAACGATCATCGGTGCGTTTACCAAGGAGGTCACACCGCCTGAAGGCTGGCCGGAGGGTGAAAAGGCGACTCGCATCGACGTGCTCTCGGCGAATCTCTCGGCTGCCAGCGAGGCGATCAACGGTGCCGCCGAAAAACTCGAACACCAGATGGATGCGGAATCCGAGGAGAGCCTTATGGCGGGAATGCGCGACATCGAGAACGAGCTGAAATCGTTTACTGAAAACTCAAACAAACTGATCACCGATGTCCGCGAAACCGTGGCATCCATCGAAACACGATTCGACGATGCCCTCGGGGGAAGCAAAGCGGAACGCGCCCGTCTCCGCGAGGAAGCCGAGGAACTTCTCTCCTCGCTGGATACCTTCGTGGATCGATTGGACGATCTGGCATCCCGCACCGGAGATACTTTTCTGGGGCGACGGATCATCCGCAAACCTGGTGACGGAGAGAACGAAGAAGCCCAACCTTCCCCGGAAGAGGAAAGAAGCAAGCCGATCCGTCGCGCAGGCCCACGCTAGTCTTTCCTACGGAGTGCGGACGGCTTGCCTCCGCTTTGGGGCTGGAGGGCTTGCCCTCTGCGGTGCGGAGCGACAAGCCGGGAACAAAGTCAAAGGTATTACCCCGTGAGGCGAGCCTCACTCGCGAAAGCGGAGGCAAGCCGTCCGCACTTCAAATCATCGCAACACCACACTAGGACTTGCCCCGGAAGTTCTTCAGATGAAAGCTACCGGCGGAATGCTGAGCGAGGAAACGAGAAGTAGGTTCGGAGGGATTGCCAGGCTCTACGGAATGCGGGCTTTGGAGAAATTTTCTTCCGTGCGGATCGTCGTCGTGGGAGTCGGCGGGGTGGGATCGTGGACAGTGGAGGCCTTGGCGAGGTCCGGCATCGGAAGCATTCGAATGGTGGATCTGGATGAGATCTGCATCACCAATGTGAACCGCCAGCTCCACGCGATGGACGGCCAAATCGGGCGTCAGAAAACAGCGGCGATGGCCGACCGGGTGCGGGACATTCACCCGGAATGCGAGCTGGAAGTGATTGAAGGTTTTTTCACAGAACGCTCGGTTGAGCAGGTGCTTGGCGGGGAGGTGGCTGGAGTGATCGATGCCATCGACTCGATGAAACACAAAGCCCTTTTACTCGCTGAGTGCAAGCGGCGGGGTCTTCCTGTCGTGACTTGCGGAGGGGCGGGAGGCCGCCGGGATGCGACACGAATTAGCGTGCGTGATCTCGCTTTCTCCGGAAAAGACGCTTTGCTTCACCAGCTCCGCAAAACCCTGCGAACGGATCACGCTTTTCCGAAAGTCCCCATGAAATCGAAGCCGGAACCGATGGGAATCACCGCCGTTTTTTCCGACGAACCACCCGTCTATCCCAGTACGGATGGCGAGGTTTCCTGCGAGCGCCCCGAAAGTGCCGACATGCGCTTGAGTTGTGAAACGGGATACGGAACGGCCACACACGTGACCGCCACTTTTGGTCTCGTCGCTGCAGGAGCGATGCTGGAAATCCTCGCGAGCAGGTCGGATTAAGCTGCCCTCACCTTTGACTGCCTTCCCTACCAAATCAGGATGGACGCTGGAGCGCTTGGAAAATAGGCTCCCTCCGCGTGGAGAATATCGGGGAAATTGAGGAATGGTTGGCGGAAGGCGCTTGGGTCGACCGATTCGATGAAGAGATACACGGGCTTGGAGGGCGCTTGGTCTCGAAGGTGAAAGGGCTGAGACTCGACGAGGGCTCGGGGGAAATCTGCTTCTCGGCCGATGTCGCCGGAGCAGAAGTTCATGGGGCGTTCTGGGAAGAGGGTGGGAGTTTCGGATTTGAAACCACCTGTTCTTGCGAGGTCGTCGCATACTGTGAACACGGCCTCGCGGTGTTGGGGAGACTGGCGCGGGAGAAGCGTGTCGGGAGATTTTTCGGACATTCCGCCGTCGAAGCGGTGGCTTTGGAATTGCGAGGGAGAGAGGGGGGAGGCGCGCGCGAGGGGGATGTTGCTCCGGAGGCGGTGTTTGAGCTGATTGTTCGGAAAGGCGAGGTCGACCGGGCCACGAAGCTGCTGTTGCAATCGCTGGGTGAAAAGGAGCCTAGGGAATGGATTTTCGGTGAAGCTTTCGTAAACTACGGGAAATATCGTAGATCACTGGGTGCCGCAGGTCAGGGTGGTAAGACTCCTGCGGAGATGCGGGCGATCCGACAGCTCCGAGACACCGGCCTGTCCTCGATGAAATCAAATCCCGCCTGGCGATTTCTTCTCAGTATGAAATCCCGGTCGGTCAAAGTGGAAGACGACAACGACAAGTGGTTTCCCGACCCCAGCCGGATTGGAGTCGATGCGTTTTGGCATCAGTTCCGGGGTGAGTTGGCTGCGGAACTGGAAGCAAGCGGATGGAAGATCACTTTTGAAAGGGGCGTGGGCCACATCGTGCACGATGCGGATCCGGAGAAGTGGGATACCAAACTTTCCTCCGATCACGATGAGGATGAATCCTACGAAGGCGATTTCTCCGATGGTGGTTGGTTCAGTCTTTCCGTTGGCTTCGATGTCGAGGGGCAGCGCTACGATCTCATGCCCATTCTCGCTGGGTTGCTGAAGCAGGATTTTCTGGAAGAAACACTCGATCGGCCAAACAACGGATTCGTCTATGCGCCCCTTCCGAATGGCGACGCGCTCAAATTGCCCATCGGCAGGGTGCGCCGCATCCTGCAACATCTCTCGGCCTTGGTGGATCCGAAGTTTTTCGGAAAAGTCCAGGTTCACGCTCTCGATGCGGCGGCGCTGGGCGGTCTGGAAGGACTCGGCATTGATACACCCAAAGGTTTGGCGAAGCTCAAAAAGCGCCTGGAGAATTTCTCAAAACTGGAGGAGATCGAGACACCCGCAGGAATTAATGCCACCTTGCGGGACTATCAGAAAGCAGGCTTCCAATGGATGCAGTTCCTCGCCCGCCACGGACTGCACGGCATCCTCGCGGATGACATGGGCCTTGGAAAAACCCTTCAGACCCTAGCTCATCTGATGGAGGAGAAGTCCAGCGGACGCAGTGGCGGTAGGCCTTCGCTAGTCATTGCTCCAACTTCGGTGGTGCCAAACTGGCGGGCGGAGGCGGTAAAATTCGCGCCTGGACTCCGTGTTTTGGTCCTGAACGGAGCGGATCGGAAAAAATATTATCGCTCCATCCCTCACGCGGATCTGGTCATCACCTCCTTCGCGCTTTTACAACGGGATATCGAGAAACTACTAGGCTTCCAGTATCACATGATGGTTCTTGATGAGGCGCAGTATATCAAGAATCCAAAGGCCAAGGTCGCCCAAGCGGCATGCCGTGTGGTCGCGAGGCATCGTCTTTGTCTTTCTGGAACCCCCATTGAGAACCACCTTGGTGAATTGTGGAGCCTCATGCACTTTTTGATCCCCGGCTATCTCGGTACTGAGGATTCCTTCCTCAAAAATTTCCGCAAGCCGATTGAGGATGAGGGCGATGTGGAGAAAAACGAGCTTCTCAAAAAACGAATCGCCCCGCTCGTGCTACGCCGCACCAAAGATCAGGTGGCAAAGGAGTTGCCACCGAAAACGATCATGGTCCATCTCGTAGAGCTGCATTCCGAGCAGAAGGATCTCTATGAAACCGTACGCGCCACTATGGATAAGCGCGTCCGCGAAGCGATCGCCGCGCGCGGAATCGAGCAATCCCAGATCGTCTTCCTCGATGCTCTGCTCAAGCTTCGCCAGATCTGCTGCGATCCCCGCCTACTTTCCGATGACTTCTCCGACGGAGTGAAAGCCTCGGCGAAGCTCGATTTCCTAACAGACCTACTGGCTACGCTGATCGAGGAAGGTCGCCGCATCCTGATCTTTTCCCAGTTCACCACGATGCTTTCCCTGATCGAGGAGCATCTCATCGGGGAAAAAGTCGCGTATCTAAAGCTCACTGGCGGTTCGAAAGATCGGGGAAAACTCGTGGAACAGTTTCAGAGCGGGAAGTTCCCCGTGTTCCTCATTTCCCTGAAGGCCGGCGGCACTGGCCTCAACCTCACCGCCGCGGACACGGTCATCCACTACGATCCGTGGTGGAATCCCGCCGCCGAAGCTCAGGCTACCGACCGCGCTTACCGCATCGGCCAGGATAAGCCCGTGTTCGTCCACAAGCTCCTGTGCCAAGAAACCGTCGAAGAACGCATCCATCGACTCCAGCAGGAAAAGGCCGCGCTAGCAGATGGCCTGCTCGCTGATGCGGACATCGTGAAAAAGCTCAACGCCTCGATGGTGCGGGAATTGTTAGGGTGAACTCTAATTTCCGGTCTTGTTCCAATAAATTACTACGTTCTTCGTAGATCTTCCTGAAGCGATGAGATCGGGTTTGCCATCGCCATTGAGATCGGCGGCTTTGAGATCTTCACAGGCCATGGTGTCTTCGGCGATGGTGGAGTGGAGTTTCCATTCGGTGCCTTCGTCATTGGATGGGATGTAGAGGCGTAGGCCGGTTGTCTTGGTATCGGAGGATGGTTTGCGCCACCCGGCGACGATTTGGTCGTAGCCGAGGCCGAGGAAATCCGCTGCGACAAGTGCATGGCCCTCGCCGAGGGATTCATCCACGACGAAGCGCTTCTCTGACCAGAGACCTTCGCCATTCTCCGGATTGATGACGACCTCATTTCCGTGCATCGGCTCGATGGTGGCGATGAAACGTTTCCCGCTGGGGAGTTTTCCGAGCCTGACTTCACCAGCTCCCTTTTCTGTCATTGGAGTGGCATTCCATTTTTCCCCGGAAGGACTGAGGAGATGGATGCCCTCTTTGCAGGCGACAAGTATGCTTTCGGCTTCGGTTTCTCCCCAAGCAACGGGATCGAAGTTGTGCGCGAGGTGGAAGCCCTTGTGGATGAGGAAGGTCTGCCAGTCCTTGTAGGGAGTTGGCTGGGGTGTGTAGCCGAGGAAATTGATGCCATCTCCTTCACCGTTTTTGTTGCCGGGACCGTGTAGGGGAAGGACGGCTAGAAATGACTTTCCGTCCTCACCAGCTACCCAGTGCATACGGTGAACGGTCGGCTCGTGGTGGAGGGCTTTCGCCTCTGGCATCTGGCCCTCCTCGGCGGGGTAGAGGGCGAAGACAGCACCACTATTTTTTGTGTCTCCGGGATTCCATTCGGCTCCGATGGCTACCTCCGCCTTTCCATCTCCATTGAGATCTTTCGCGCAAATGCATACGTGATCTTTTTTCGTGAGCTTTGCGGTTAACGTCTGTTTTTCCCATGTGGGGTTTCGATACCAGACGGTCTCACCTGCATCGACGAGAAGGATGTCCTGTTTCCCATCACCGTCAATGTCTGCGACTGCGAGCCCGTAGCCTATGGTGATGTCCGGATCAATGGTAATGGCCTCAAAGACGGCGGGTGGTGCCTCAGGAAGGGCCATGGCGTTTACGGCCAGTGCGAGGGCGGGGATAAGGGCTTTCATCTCCAGCCAATTAGCATGGAACTACGCGTGGAGGCGATGCTTTTCCGCCGCCTATTTCTTCTGACTCATGCCAGGGGGAAGCCAGTTCTCTTTCATGGGTTGCATGGCTTCCTCAAGAGGTTTGGCATTGGAGGGACGTGGGGGGGCGGTTACGGAGGCCGTGTCCTGCGTAGTGCCGTCGATTCCGTCGTTGAGTTGGGCCGCGTAATCTGGCGTGAGCGATGCACTATGCTTTGCAATGAGGTCCTCGAGAGCCTGCTCGGATCGCCCTCCCACGAAGCGATCCACGAGGTCGCCGTTCACATAGAAACGGACATCCGGAATGCTGCTTACGCCTTGGTTCTTGGAGAGTTCTTTGGCGCCATCGACGTTGATTTTTCCGAGTCGGGCGACGTTCGCATTGCTGGAGACGACATCGCTGAGAATTGGCCCGAGCTGTCTGCACGGAGGACACCAGTCCGCATGGAAATCGACGATATTGAGTCTTCCTGGTTGGGAAATGAATGCTTGAAATTCAATTTCCGAGAGGTCCTGGACACTCGGTCCTGCCACGGTCCCACTGACGATTTGGTCGAGCTTCATTCCATCAACGCCACGAGTTGTGTCTTGGCGCATGTCCTTGAGTTCGTTGACCTTGTCGCCGACGGCATCGATATGATCGCAGGAGGGAAGCAGAAGGATGAGAGCGAGAAAATGCAGTTTCACCCGGAAAGGCTAGCTGAATATATTCAGATGTCGAGATTGTATGGTTATATGGAATTTATTTTGGTTTTCGCTTTGGAAGACCAGCCTGCTTTTTCGTGAACTTTCGAGCGGGCTTCTTCGTCTCCAACTCGCGGGTACGTTTGCGCCAGTCCTTGCGTGCGGGTTTGGCGGCTGGGTCGGGGGGGGCCGCTTTCGCGTGGTAATCGAAGTCCCGGATCCGTTTGCGTTTGATGCGGGTTCCGATGGCCATTTCCGTGATCCCGAGCAAGTTGAGATCGCCTCTTGGCACAAAGCTGATGGCCTCACCCGATGCCTCGGCCCGTCCGGTGCGCCCGATGCGGTGCACGTAGTCCTCGGGGTTGACGGGAAAGTCGTAGTTGATGACGTGAGACACGCCTTCGATATCGATTCCGCGCGCGACGATATCAGTAGCGATGAGGACGCGGATTTTTCCAGATCGGAAGTTTTCGAGCGCGGCGAGGCGCTGCTCTTGGGAGCGGCTGGAGTGGAGGCGTGTGACGCTGATGCGCTCGCGTTTCAGGAAATCCGTTAGGCGGTTCGCGCCGTCTTTCATACGGACAAATACGAGCACGCGGGAGAGTTTCTCATTTTTCAAAAGAGCGAGAAGCAGTGCGTTTTTGAGATGCGGCTGGATCTCGTAAACGGATTGGGTGATGCCTGCGGCTGGATCATCCCGTTTCCCGATCTGCACACGTGCGGGCTGGTGAAGGAAGCGTTTCGCTAGGGCCTCGACGGGCTTGGGGAAGGTGGCGGAAAACATCAGTGTCTGGCGGCGCTTCGGAATGGAGGAGATGATGGATTCGATATCCGGCAAGAATCCCATGTGAAGCATGCGGTCCGCCTCATCGAGAACGAGGAATTCGAGATTTCCGAAATCGATCTTGTGACGACCGATGAAGTCGATAAGCCGACCAGGGGTGGCGACGATGATATGCGCTCCTTTTCGGGCGGCGCGGAGCTGGGAGGTTTCATCGACGCCGCCGAAGATGGCGGCGCAGCGGAAATTGAAATGGCGTCCATACGACTCGATGTTCGCAACAATCTGGACGGCGAGCTCGCGGGTCGGGGCGAGAATGAGTGCCTTGGTGCCGTGGAGCTTGCCCTCGGTATGGCGCTGGGCAAGGTGATGGAGTAGCGGGAGGACAAAAGCGGCGGTCTTCCCGGTGCCGGTCTGGGCAATCGCGATCAGATCGGATCCCTCCATCACTTTCGGGATGGCCGCTGTCTGGATGGGCGTGGGCTGGCTGTATCCGGCTTTCCGGATCGCTTTAAGAATGCCTTCTGCGAGGCCCAGTTTACTGAAAGGCATGCGGGAAGGTAGCCTCCCGCATGCCTGAGCGTAAATGATTTCCTGACGAGGGGGATTGATTACCTGCCGGGACGGGTGACCAATTTTGGCGAGGCGGCCTTCATGCCGTCCGTGTGGGAAGCGAAAGTGGGAGAGTCGGAAATTTCCAATTCGTTCGACAGGCGAACAACTCCTGGAATTGCGCGGGCGGACCGCTCGGCGTAGGTTGCTTGGCGTCTGTCGTTCACGCTCCCAACAAGAATGAAGGTGCCGTCTTTTTCGACCATCGCGACGCTGGATAGCTTGATCCGCGGATCGTGTGCGAGGATGGCTTCGATGGCCTCGACGATTTGCGATGGGGTGTATGATTTGTCCTCAGTCTCTTCCATTGCGAGATCGCTGTTTACGGTCAGGTCGGAGGTTTGCACATCCATCACACCGGTTACGTAGCTGCGGCGGACCAAGCGTTCGAACTCGCCACGACTGCCAACCTCGCCGCTCCATGTCACGACTCCGTCGCGAAATTGCGGTTTCAGATCGAGCCCCGAGAAGATCGGGTCATCGTTGACGAGATAGAGGAGTTGACCCTCGATCTGATCCGAGGTGCGGATGCTGGTGAAATCGACCGAGATTTTGTTCTGCACTTCCGTCACACCGGCGATTTCGGAAACGATCTCTCGGGCTAATTCCGCTTCATCCCAAGAACCAGTTTCACCCTTCAGGACCAGACCAGATCCATCGGATACGATTTCAATACGAGAAGAATCGAGCATGGTCTCCGTGGAGAGCGCCTCGTGGGCGACTTTCGAGAGAGCGGAAGTTGATTCCGCAGGAGCGATTTCCAGTAGGTTAACGACAGCGAGCACATCAGGGCTGGCGTAAGCGCGGGCTGAGGCGCGCTCGACTTGGGCTAGGGAGCGAGCGGAACCTGTCAGCGTGGCGATCCGATCTTCGATCCGGACGGTGGTGTCCGCTCCTTCCATCATAGCATCGTGGTAAATATCCATTTGGATGAGGTCTGCGGATTCGATCGGGCCCTCAGGTTCCATCTGAGGTGTCGCGAGGACGAAGGATGAGGAAGCGATAAGGGCTGCGACCGAGGTGAAGAGGCGCTTGCCGGGGTGTTTCGAGAAAAGGGAAGTTTTCATGGTGGATCGGAGTTTGAGGACTGATGGGGCCGCAAATTGGCGTATGTTCCCATCTTTGCAGATCAGGTGCCTGATGAGTGAAACTTGCGTAAATGTCTGATAATCAGTTCAATGCGAATAGTCCTACGGTGTTGCAGTCTGCTCAAGTGCGTGCGATACAGAGGAAGAGTCCTTCGATTCCATGCACGATGCACGCAAACGGGGGGTGAAACTGGGATTGCGAGGAAAATTTCCGGGACGATGAAAAAGTGGCTTTACAAAATCCTTCGGTTGACTAGATTCCGCGCCCCGCCGCCAAGTTGGAGGCGACCAACACCAAACAATTTCCGTCATGAGAGTACTTTCTTCCCTCGCCTCCGCGAAACGCCGCCATTCCGACTGCCAAGTTGTCAGCCGCAAGGGCACGAACTACGTGATCTGCAAGAGCAATCCGAAATTCAAGGCCCGCCAAGGCGCGACCAAAGGAACCCGTCTCTCCAAAAAGGGAGTGAAGTAGTTTTCCTGCAACAGTTTTCATAGTTTCTTGGTTTTCAAAAAGGGCGGTCCGAATGGGCCGCTCTTTTTCGTCGCCTAGAGACTACGATCACTTTTCTGGATTGAGCAGAGCATCGACGGTCAGCTCCACAAATGACCCCGGCAGACCCGTAAACTGGATCACTCCGCTCTGATCGAGAACGAGCACGGCGGGGCGAGACGAGATGCGGTATTCCGAGGCCAGCTTGTCGGCGGGATCGATGATATTGTTCCAAAGGATGGCTCCTTCCGCCTGAAGGGTTCGGATGCGATCGATGGCTTCCGGAGTGACACCGAGGACCGTGACGGGGCGGTCGTTGTACTTGCTGACGAGCTGATTGGTGAGGCGGATCACTTTGTCGGTTTCATTGGACTTTGCGTCCCAGAAAAGCAGGACGACGATACGACCCCGGAATTGCTCGAGTTTCACGATGCGGTCCCCGACATCGGTGCCGGAGAGAGTCGGTGCCACGCGGCCCTTGGTGAGGAAACGGATGATGTAGAGTTCATCGGTGGCGATGTCCGCAACACTTCGGCCGCCAACTGATTTGTCCGCGCTCATGATGATGGCCTGACGCAGGAATCCGAGCCGCTTTTTCATGATCTCAGGGTCGTCTCCCAAGTTTTTGAGCATCAGGGATGCGCAGAGCGCGGCAATTCCTTGGGTAGATTCCTCCGGATGAGTCGCGGCGATTTTTTCCAGAATGGGAATTGCTCGTGGATCGCTACTGCCTACCAGAGCGATGCAGAACGGAGCGATCTCAGGTGACTTCAGATGATTGGCTTCGAATGTCTCGATGATTCGCTGGCGCTGCGCCACAAAGGCCGGTCGGTTGATCCCGGCATCATCAGGAGCGGTGAGATCCCGGGTGAGATTCAGGAAAAAGGCTGTGTAGGGCACGCTCCAAGGTTCCGCCAAGGAAGCGCCGATGGTGTCCCAGAGGGCGGTGGCTGCGGCATTCGCATCTGGACGCGATGCAGCCAAGGCTTGGAGTTGCTCTGGAGTGGTCGCGAGCTTCGTCTCAATCCGCCATTGTTCTGAGGAAAGCTCGTAGCTCCGCTTGATGCGGTCGGCCTCGATCTGGCCGGCCCGGAGACCGACGACGAGGAGGAAAAAGATCAGAATAGTTTGGCGGAGCATCGAATGGGAACGCGGGGACACGGCGGCAGTATTCTCGTGTTCCGGAAAATCTTCAATGCCTCATCTCGCCCACAAAATCAACGTGCTGCGGCTCCGAAGCCCGAAAGGTTGATTCGAAACGGGGACTCGTCTGGATCGGTGCTCGGGATATCGATTACCGCTTTTCGCGTTCCGGTGCGATTCGGTCTGAAATGCAGACGGAGGGTGGCAGATTTTCCCGGTTGGATCAAATTTGCGGAGAGTGCTTGGAAGCGAAAATCCCCGGGGTGTGCTCCTCGGAGAACGGGATTGCCTAGGCTGAGCTGTTTCGTTCCATTGTTTCGGATGATCAGAGTCCGAAAACTGCTATTCTCACCGATACGGGCCGTGCCAAATCTGATTGCGCTGTCTCTGCTCGAAAGGGCGTTACCCCTAGGATATTCCACATCGATTTCGGGGCCAGTGCCGCCGACTGAAATGACTTTCACAGTCAGTAGAGGACCGAATGAATACCATACGGTCCCTACACGTGGACGCATACGCATGATGATACTCTCGCCATCTTTCACCACTCCGTTTCTGATGTAATCACTGGGCCGAACGAATGTCCGATTGTTGGGGACCCACCGGGATGCCAGCTTGGTGAGGGTGCCTGAACTGGTGAATCGGATATCGTCCACGAACACGCCGAGGTTGGTACTTGTCCCGATGAACGCACTTTGCTGAAACGTGTAGGAGAATCTCACACGAATCGGCTTGCCGGCGAATTTACCAAGCGGGACGGAGCGGTTTCTGAAAGAAGGATCCCACCCGGCGGAGGTGGTTTCACCATTCCCAAGACGGGACCAGACCCGGACCCAAGTCCTTCCTTCATTCTGGGAGACCTCGGCGGAAAGTCGACATCCGGTGGCAGAATAGCGGAAGAGATCCCGGAAAAGGAGTCGACTATCAGCCTCGGGGATGACGTCCTGGCTCAACTCGAAAGACTGCCGTCCGGCTTCGAAGCTTGGGAAGGTGAGGTGAAACGCCGAGGATCCCGTGTGTTTCACGTCTTGCTGCACGAGAGGGTAAGCTCCTGAGGTCTTGTCACGAACCTTGGGTTTCTGACCTTCTGCGCCCTCTGTCCGTCCGTTCGTTGCGATTTTTTCAATGTTGAGGTTGTAGCCATCGGCTTGTGTGACCGGAGTGAAGGGGAACTGTGTACGGAGGGTTCTTATGGACTTGGGGCCGCGGATAATACTTTGCTGTCCGAGGACTGCTGGGTTGAAGGCCTTCGTAAGATACCTGAAAGAGCTCTTACCATCGGGGGATATCACCCCGGTGATGGAGACCCGGTAATTAATATCGGCGCCACCCTTCGGCAAGGGAGTTTGAGGGACCCAGACAAGAGTGTTGTCACCTGCTCCGTTGTCGTTTCTCGAGATCACCGTCACAGGCACGTTGATTCCGTTTCGGGTCATCGTTACACTGGCTCCAGAGAAGTCAGCATCGGTGCGACTTACGGACCAGCGGGAAGGAAAGAGGCTCGCCGGGACGTAACCTTTCGGTGGCCAAGGGATAAAATCCGTCGAGCCGGAAGCTTTAAAATCGCCATTGATCCATATAGCGTTTGTCGGCGGGTGTTGGCTTGAAGGTGGGATGTCACCGGTGCCCATCTCGGCGGCACGAGGGAAGAGAAGCCAGCGGCGGTGGCCAACGATGGTGTTGTTATCACCGTCATCGATCATGTAGCGGTCCGCCGAATCGGGTCCGAAGCTTCCAATGGCGATGTTGGAGGCACCAGCTGCCTCGGATCCGGCAAGGGAGAAATGTGTCCAGCTTACAGGGGGAAAATGGCTAATGGACTCGTTCGCGGAGAACATCAGTGCCGCCTGCTGGCATTTGGCACTTTTCAGATCGTCGAATGTGATATCAGACGGCAGCCCGGCGAGCGCGCGGTAGAAATTTACACGACGACGAACATCGTTTTTGAAAGCGGCGGAGGTAGTGCCGGCAATTCCGGCGTTCACGTTTCCGTTCCAATCGATACGGCTGGGTGCGGACTCCGATGCGCGGTATACTGTGTTGTAAAACGCAAGCACATCGGTCCGGTTCCAAGGTTTCAGGGAAAATTCCGAAGCAGCACGAGGATTGCTCGTGCCTGGGGTCCAAGCAAAAGCAGTTCCAGCGAAGGCTAGAAAAGTACAGATGGCCGGTATAAGCCGGAGGACGGGAGGTAAGGACATAAGCAAGGGACAGGATGATGATCGGATTTTCAAGGAGATCGGGCTATTTAGGTCGCTCGACCAAAACTACGAGAGTCTATAGCAAATCCGGAGATATTGCGAGGTTAGATTTCCTGTCCGGTAATTCAGGCTGCCCACGTCCAGTGAAAAACCGTCTGGATCTCGGGGTGGAGCGAGTGATGGACGGGGCAGCCGCGGGCGGCACTCTCAAGGAGTTTCGCCTCGGGGTGGGAGGCGGGGATTGGCATGTGGAGGTCCACTTCGAGCTTGGAGATGCGGCGCGGGGCGTCGTCCGACATGTACTTGCGAACGTTGACTTTCAGGCCCTCCAGAGAAATTTCCTTTCGTTCCGCGACGATGCCTAGGACGGTGGCCATGCAGGCTCCGAGAGCGGTGGCGACGAGATCGGTGGGTGAAAACGCCTCTCCCTTGCCGTTGTTATCGACGGGAGCGTCGGTGGTGAGGGTGTTGCCGGAGGGGCCGTGGGTGGCGGAGCAGCGCAGGCCGCCCTGATAATCAAGGGATATGCTAACCATGAGGAGGTAAGAGTAGTTGCTGAAAAAGGAAGAGGAGGGAAGGCGGAAATGGGTGGCGGTCTTTTAATCAACCGTTTCCTCCTGGGAGGAGACCTCAGTCTCGGTCTTAGAAAGCACGATTCTGAAGCCGTAGTAGGAGCTGTGGGCGGTGGAGGGCACGGGATTGCGCCAACCTACGAGCAGGTTTTCCCGTAGGTACGTGTTCCAGCCTCCGCCGCGAACGACTCCGAGCGAGCTGGAAGCGGTGGTTGACATATCATCTGACACCCATTCCTGAGCATTTCCGCTCAGATCTTGGAGGCCCAGCTCATTCGGAGGGAAGGAGCCTACGGGGGAGGTGCGGGGAAAGCCGTCGTTGTAATCAAGAATGACACGCTCGGCAGTGATGCCGGGCAGTTGGGCGGCGGTCGAGTCCGCGTAGTTGGCGAAGGCGTTAGGGGGGGGCCATTTTGTCCCCCACGGATAGAGGGTGGGTTTGTTGGCATCACGCTGGCCGGGGCCTTCACCCAGCTCGAAATCAAGGCCGGCCATACGACTCCACTCCTGATCAGTAGGAAGGCGGTATCGGTGGGTTTGGGCGATACGATCCTCCTTTCGCTCGCGGATGGTGAGCCATTCGCAGAAAGCATCCGCATCCTCTCGGGAAACGTAGATTACTGGGTGGTCCTGGCCCTGTTCGAAGTCCGGACGACGTGGTCGTTGATATTTCGCCTTTTGGGCGAAGGTCTCGTAGTCCTCCACCCGCGTTTCCCAGACTGAGGCCATCAGTTCGCTGCCGATCGGCTCGAATTTCATGCCCATGCCGTTCTGCCAAGATTTTCCGAATACGACTCCCTGGCTCTTTTCGAGAACGGCGGTGAGGGGAAGGTTTTCTCCCGCTTTGACCGTGGCGTGGAGTGTCATGGGTTTGTAACCCTCAAGTATGACGAGCAACTCGACGGGGCCTGGCCTGACTTTCGGTATGGGAAGGGTGATTCCGGTAGTGCCGACGAATTGACCGTTCATGTAGACGTCTGCACCGGCAGGATCGCTGGTCAACTGCACCCCGCCGTAGGTGTATTCCCGCACTACGATACGGAAGGGACGGAGATTTTCCCGACGAGCACGATCGCTAAGGCGAGAGGTATCGAAGGAGCTATCCACCTGCCCAAAGACCTCATTGTCTGTGGTAAGAAAGCCATCCCGGATGCCGCCTCCACGGAGCCAATCCGCGAAGGCGATGATGTCTGGCTGGAGGGCGAGGACCACTTCGCTGGATTTCCCGTTCTGTGAAACGTTGGCGAACTCCACGGTTTTCTGCGCACGTTTGGATGATTTGAGGAACTCCTGCCAGACACGCTTGCTCATGTAATTCGCGCTGACGTGGCTATCACCATCGGGCAGGTAGGTAATGCCGCGGTGGTCTTCCCATTTTTCTCCGATGACTGGAGGGGAAAAATTCAGAAGCTCGCCGAAGAGCAGCATCGGTTCCTCAACGGCATCCTCGGTGATCGTGGCTGCCAGCTCGAGGGAGCGGTATCCCTTTTTGCGAATCACGTATTCCACCTTGCTGCCGACCTTCGCTCGGATCGTGGAGGTGGGGGTAATACCTACGAGCATACCGTCGGGAGTGAAAACTTCTGCTCCCTCGGGGGTGGTAACGACCCGCAACAGGCCCTCGGCGGCCACTGCCTTGGGAGGCGGCGGCTCGTTCCACGGGAGCCAGTCGCTGTCCTTCAATGCCTGCCAGGAGGCCCACCCCGAGAAGGCGAAAAGAAGGGCGGTGGTGCCCCAGATGGAGACGCCCCGGCGGCGGCGGCGTTTTCCTCGTTGGAGGGCATGGAGCGCGGAGGCGAGATCCCCGGCGGTGGCGATCTTGCGCCTGCTAATGCGTGGCTCGCAGACATCGCAGATGATCTTGTTCAGCTCCAGCCAGCGCTTCCGCTCGAGGCCAGTTGGCAGCTCGTCGGGCAGCTCCGGGAAATCCAGCCTGTCCTTCCCGGTAGCGATCTCATAGAGCACTTTTCCAAGCGAATACACATCCGCCTGGGCGGAGCCGGGGCCCTCTGGAGGGACAAATCCTTCGGTGCCGACAAAGGTACGTTGGCCCCGGGCGGCGACCAATCCGATGTCCGCGAGCTTAGCTTTTCCGTTTACGAAAATGACGTTCGAGGGCTTCACATCCCGGTGGGCGAGATCTCGCTCGTGGAGATGATGGAGGGCCTCGGCGAGGCGCGTGCCTACATCGATGCAGAGTCCGGTTTCCAAGCGCACGCCGGCTTTCCCATCTGCACGAAGAGTCCGGGCCTCGTACTCGATGGGGTTAATATCCTGGCCGCTGTGAACATCGTCCCCCAGCTCCATCACATAGTAATAAAAGGAAACGCCGTCTGGGCTGCGACCGACGTGGAGAATGTTTACCAGCCCCGGGTGATCCCGAGAAATGGGCTCGAACTTCAGGATGCCCTCGAACTCCCGCTCAAAGGTCCGCTCATCATCGAAGTCCTCTCGCCAGACCACTTTCACCGCCCGCAAGGCCCCCGTCACCCCACGCGCCATCCACACCTCCCCGTAGGCCCCGCCGCCGATCTTTCGCAGAACGTCGTGGTCGGGGATGTTCGGGTGAGTGCGCTCGGCCATTTTTGAAACTTTAAATTTGAAACTTTAAACCTCAAGGAAGATGCCGGAAATCGCGGCAAGCTGGTTCGAGGGTCTTAATTTGAGGTTGAAAGTTTAGAGTTTAAAATTTCACTCCGTCTCGTCCTCCAGCTTCGCCAGTTCTTTCTTGAGGACGGCACCGACACGGTGTTTCGCCAGATAGACTTGGGCCATGCTGACGTTGAGCTTGTCCTGCACCTTCCCCGCATCCCACTGGCGGACGACATAGTAATCGAAGATCTGGTATTGCTTCGGGGAAACTTGGGCCTTCACTTTGGCTAGAGCCGCATCGGCGATCCCCTTCTTCCACTCCACATCCCAGAGCCGCTCAAGCACGTCCCCGTTCGGGTCTTCAACGCGGTCGATCATGGCGGTCTTGCGGTCGTCGTCCCACTCGCCGCCGGTCATGGCGGTGTCCTTCTTGCGCTTGCGGAACTGGTCGTTGATGCGCCAGCGGGTCATGTTCATGAGCCAGGTTTTGAAGGAACCCTGCTCGGGATCGTAGAGCTTCTTTTTACTCTGTTTTGCGATGGAAAGGATGGTTTCCTGGACGCAATCGAAAGCCTCCTCGGGGCGCAGGCCGGCCTTGATGGCGACGGAATAGATCAGGCGCCAGTAGGTCTGATAGAACTCGTCCCAGGTGCGCTGATCCTCCCAGTTGTCGAGACGTGCAATGAGGCTCTTACGCGTCTTCGCGTAGGCCTGCTGGATCGCGGCGTCTTCCTTCTTTTCGGGCTTTTTTTCCTCGTCGTCTTTGGGCATCGCGAAGGATGTAGCACTCCCGCCTGAGATCTGAAACGCCGAAAATCGCTTTTCCGGAAATAAACGCTCAGACGACGAACCCGCCCGCCTGGGACTCGCGCATGGTCCTTTCCCAGAAATATCTGCGGAAAATCACTTTCACGGCAGCGGAAAGGGGAACGGCGAGCAGGGCTCCGACGAAGCCGCCGAGTATCAGTGACCAGAACAACATCGAGAAAATGACCGTCAGCGGGTGCAGGCCTACGGAGTCCCCCACGATTTTCGGGGCGGTAACCAGAGAGTTGATCTGCTGCACCCCGGCGAAGATGAGCACCACACAGCCCACGTACGGCCATGGCTCCAGATTGAACGGTGTCTGGACTGTCTGAGCGTGCAGGTAGGCGATGATACAGGCCGGGATCAGGCACAGGATGTTCCCGATATAGGGGATCACGCCGAGAATCGCCATGAATACGCCGATGAGCAGGGCGTAGGGCAGGCCGAAGAAGAACAGGGCGATGCCCACCAAAATCCCGTCGATGACGCCTACAACGACCTGGCCTCGGAAGAAAGAGATGAGGTAGCCGTTGATTTCTTGGAGCGTGGAGACGAGCTCCGTCTTGAAGCGTGAGGCGCGCAACGGGACGTATTCGTGCCAGTGGCCTTGGATAGATACCGAGTCCTTTAGGAAGAAAAACAGATACACCGGCACCATGATCATGCCGAGAACGAGGCCGAGGAACCCGAAGATCTTTGTAGAGCCGATCGAGAGCCACCTTTTTCCGGTGTCCATGATTTCGCCCTTGTAGTTAAAAAGCATACGCCCGGCGCGGGTGCGCCAGAAGAAGTCGAGGGATTCCGGTGGTCCAGAGCCGTTTGCGTATTCGATCGGTTCACCGCCATCAGTCGTTTCCGTGAGTAGCCATCCGACCGGGCCGTCTTTGTATTTCGTCCGTAGTCCGTAGAGCGAGCGAGCAAGGGCGGGGGATAGATCTGGCTCCAACTCCTCACGGAGAGCATCTTCTGCCGTCTCCGCCCCTTCTGTCTCTTCACTTCCAGCGGTCGGTATTGCTTCGGGAGCTGGGGATGGATTGGCAAGTTCCGCAACTGCCTCACCTGTGGCACTGGCGACCTTTTCTACATTCGCCTTCGGAGCGAAGAAGCCTTTGACGACAGAGCGTCCGCGCTGAATACCGGGCAAGATCGAGAATACGAGCAGCGTGATGGCGATCAGTGTGGCGATAAATACGCTTACAACCGACCAAAGGCGGCTCATTCCACGTCGTTCCAGGATCCGCACCACGGGATCCAGGACGTAGGCAATGATGCCCGCGACAATGATGGGCACGAGAACCGGCTGGAGAAATCCGAAGATTTGACCGATCAGCCAAACCAGCCCGACGAGCAAAGAACCCAGCGTCAGGATCGCCAGACCGGTTGCGGCACTCCAAAGCGTCTTCTGCTGGAATCTTGTCGGATACTTCATTCGGGAGAAACATCTAGCGGGAGAAACCACCCTGGACAATCATTATCACCGCCCCCGCGCCGCCCCATTCCTCCGTGAATCTTAAAATTGCGATATGCCGTAGTAGGAATATACTGACGCGCATCATGTTTTGTGACTTCGCTGGCCGTTCGGTTTCGGCTCTGTCGCACCAAAGGCGCAATGCTATCCCAGCCCGGGGAGAAGTGAAACGAAGCCCTGGGCTTCGAAATCCAAAACATCGTGAGGGCTGAAAGTCCGTTCCATCACGAGTGACAGCCCCGGCGGATGGGACGGACTTTCAGCCAGGGCGATCAAGCCAGGGAGAGAGTTAAAATTAGCGAGCCTCTTGAGTCCCGGCAGGGACGGCCCGAAAGTAGCCGGGGGTGCATGTGAAACGGAACCCCCGGACATATGGAACAAGGGATTTCCGGGCAAGAGGGGAACTCCGCGGTTCATTCCGTTGCGCCGCAGCCCGCCAACGGCCTGGCGGGTTTCCGGCTTCGTCGGTGCGCGTGAGAAGAGCGGATTGCCGCTCGCCGCCTCCAATCATGGCCATTTTACCCCGCATTCCGCTGCGCTGCATACGGGGCTACTCTCTGGACACCCCTCCAGGGTCGGGATTCCGGACTTTTCCCTAACTTGATCGCCCTGGACTTTCAGCCCTCCGGAATTACGTTGCGCGATTCCTTGGGCGTTGCCCAAGGCTGGGATGGGACAGGCCGTTGGCCTTGCAGACAGCAGAGACGGATTCACAATTCATGAGGCGCGGCAGTATATCAGTCACGACGGATCACCGGAGCATCCGCTATCATGGAAAATCCATCCCTGCGAGCAACACTTCCGCAATCCAAATCCCCCATTGACTCAACCTCCCCAAACCGCAACCCTCCAGACTGAAATCACCCACACGCAAATTGGCGGTCGTTGATACTTACTCCACTGTTCGCCAAAGAAATGACACGCGGAAGAAAGCTTGTGATTGCATCGATCGTAATCCTTTCTGTCGGCTATCTTAGCCGTCCAGATCGAGGCGGAGTTGGACGTTGTTCGGGCGTCTTTGGTATCTCAGGTCTCAACAGCCTGAATCTTGAACACAAGCCGTTCTTCCGATGGGAGCTTTTCGAGTCCCCCAAGTTTCGATTCAGAATCTCGCAGTCCGATTTCATCAGACTCAGCCAAGTGCTATCTTCCAATGGCTACTCAGAATGGGAGCGAGGTGGTGTGACATTCGGTAGCGTGTCGCACGGATGGGAGTCGACTGAAGATCTTATTTACTGCAGATCAAGGCACGACGGAGCGAATCGCTACTGGAGCTACAGCAAGAGCCAGAATCTCGTGTTTGCGATAACTTCCGATGCCTAAACCGAATAAAACAGGCGACAAGGCGGAGATGGCGACGCCGAGGAAGCCGCCTGATTAAATTGAAAGTTGACCCCGGCACGCCATTCCTATGACGATATGCAGAGAAAATGAATCTACCCCAAGAACTACTGACGACGTTCTCAAAATCCGAAGAACTGTTAAAAAAGCAGACTTGGTTTACCTCCGACTGGTCGACTTCTTCAGGTCACTGGGATGACCCTAGATATCCCGACACCGTAGTACTCAAATTATCAAAAAGAAATTGGACTACGATTTTCCCGATCACCCTCTACCAAGGAGCCGAAATTCACTATGCCGCATGGATTGACGAGAAATCATACAAAAAGAAAGAGTTGGTATTTGGTATGCATGTATTCGGATATCCGATGATCAAAAACAAAAAAGTAAGAAAGAAGGACTTTACTGACTGGTTTCGATCTGAACATGGCGACACCATTTTGAGTTGGAACCACCACAGCATAAAAAAGGGTCTTCAAGTTCCGTATGCAGGACGGTTCAGGTTCGAGACTTATTCTGATCTTTCTACATTCATGACCGAAGACTTCTGTCGATTTGTATCATTGTCAGACTCAATCGAAAACAGACTTTCTGACCTCAAAGAAACTTATGATGGGCATATCAAGTCGTTTCAGACAACGTCGGCAAGCCGCCGCGTCTGAGTTCTGCGTTCGTGTAGGAATTGAGACGCTGCTAACCCTAATTTTCGCGACAGTGTTTTGCTCCTGCGCGGCAAGCAGAGACGATTCCAAATCCAAACCCACCTACTATCACAACCACACCAAGTTTGTGGGGTCGGAGGCATTCTGTATCGTTCACGAGAAGAAGATGCACCAAGCCGCAGAGATTTGTGGTCTTGGCTCAGAAGAGCTACCAGCTAAGTTCATGGAGATACATTGGACGAAGTTCCCCAACGATGGGTATTTTTATCCTGGATGCACACTCCCGACGGAGGACAGTAAGTGGGTGTGCCAGAGTTGCTCCAAAGAATCCCTACGAACAAAGAAGGCTCTTCACGTAGAGTGACTCTTCCACAAACTACAATAGAGGAGCTGAAAGTCGGAGATGGCGACGCCGATGAAGCCGTCTGATCGAATTCGGAGTTGACCCCCGCCGCACCATTCCTTTGGCGTTGGAATACCCACAGGGATGCGAGGCGGAGGTTCGGGCGCACCTTATTCCAATTCGGTCGGCCTATGTGGCGTCACCGTATTGCTGCCTCGCGTTGCCCGTTCTGGTCACGACGTAAATACGGAAGCTTGTCTGCGACCCAGGCACACCGAGTCCGAAGGCTCCGGCCCACTCCCTCGGTGCGTTTTTGGAAATGTTTGTCACCACGGATTCGTCCTCCGCGTTGTAATTCGGACCGGCCACCCCGCAGACCTCGTATTCGGTAAGTTTCGCATCGGTCGATACCGTCCAAGAAAGCTGCGCTTCATTCTCTCCGGCATCGTAGGTCCCGGAGACGTTCACCGGAACTGGGGTGTGGCCCGGTAGCGGGTTATAGCGCGGCAGCGTCTCCAGAATCGGCGATCTTTCCTCGAACTCCGCCGGTATGCCCTGGCGGTGGCAGGGACGGTCTCTCCGAGCCGTTCGCCCTGTGGATTCGCTTCACTCTGTGCTTCCGGTCGATATCAGGATCGAGATGCTTGCCGGGGCGGGCCGGTGGAAAGTGGCGGATGGCACCGCACCGCACCGTAAAGATCTGCGGGAAAGGAGTTTCTTCAGCCGGGGATGTCTTAGTAAACATCGCCTCGTGGGCCGACGAAGATCACAAAGAGCGTTTCGCTCCCTGTTTCCCCTGGCTGGAGACGAAATATCGCCAGATAGCCGCCGATCCTGACCCGGAGCCAGCCATGCCAATCGCCAACCATGGTCTTGACACCGGGCTCTCTCGACGGATTTGGCGAGGCAGCGAGGGTATCCATGGAATCCATCCCTGATCCTTGCGATCCAATGGCATTTTCCGCAGGTATCGGATTGCCTGCCGGTGGTAGGGGATGGGTCTCATTTGCCGGCCTCGCCGCGGATCTCGTCGGATCCTATGAAGGTATCCCAATTTCCGTCCTCGAGATCCGCCTTCGCGGAGAGCAGCTCGGCTCTTTCATCCTCGGTGAAATCGAGGCCTAGAACTCCCTGAAGCTCCACGAACTGGCTCCAGGGAATAATGGCTTCCTTAGGATTTTCAGCCTCGTCGATCACGCGCTTGTGGGTGATGGTCATGCTTCTATGAAACCGGGAACGCGCTGCCGCCACGCGGTATCTGATGCACGGCTTTGCAGTGGCTACCGTTTCCAGACGAGGGTGGCGATCCAGGCGAGGAGAAAGAGAAGGGTGAGGATCTTCCAAAAGAGGAGGGGGTTGCGCTGGGCGAGGGCGAGGGGGAGGGGGGCGGTGGTGGTGAGCTTCGGGTCGGGGTGGGAGAGGTGGTGGAGGAACTCGGACATGGATTCGTGGCGGGAGTCCGGGAGGATGGAGAGGGCTTTGCGCAGGGTGGCGTCCATCCAGAGAGGCACCATGGGATTGTGCGCGGTGGCGGAGGTGTAGGTGAGGTTGTGAAAGTCCCGGAGGGTGCGGGCGCGGGGCCAGTTTTCACCGTAGGGGAGTTTCCCTCCGGTGAGGAGATGGTAGGTGAGCAGCGCGATGGAAAAGAGGTCTGCCTTGGTGGTGGCGGTGGCTCCGAGGCGGTACTCGGGGGCCGAGAAATCGAGGGTGCCGAGCGCGCTGTGGCGGTGAAAAGGGCTTGAGATTTCCGCGATGCCGCCGATGCGGCAGGAGCCGTAGTCGATGATTTTCACGCAGCCGTCTGCGTCGATTAGGATGTTCTCGGGCTTGAGATCCTGATGGAGGGTGTCCTTGCGGTGCAGGGCGCGGGTGCCGGCGACGACCCCCGCGATGATCTCGACGACACGCTCAATCGAGGGGCAGCGGTTTTCCGTAACCCATTTGGCAAGGGTGGGGCCTTGGACGAGTTCGATGGTGTAGTAGAGAAAGCGTCGGGGTATTTCCCGGTGGATGACTTTGACGAGGTGTGGGCTGTCGGCGCGCAGACCGATCCATTCCTCTAGGGCGAAGCGCTCGATGTAGGCCGGGTCGTCTTGGAAATTGACCGAAGGGGTTTTGAGGACGAGGGGGCGATCGGAGTCGTTGGTGTCGTGGACGTGATAGAGCTGGGAGCTGGGCGAGGCGGAGATGAGTCGCTCGACCATGAGGCCGTCGATGGATTGGCCGGGGAGGAGATCGGGCGGGAACGGGAGGGCGCTGAGTTGGCGGAAGACATCGTCCTTGTCATCGTCCGGGAGAGAATCGACGCGGAGGACGAGGGCGGAGCGGTTGTCGTCTGAGGTGGCGGCGACGGTCTCGCCAAGGGTGGCGGCGATGGTTTCTGGGTCGTTTCCGCTGGATAAAATTTCGGTCAGCTTTCGGTGGGAGAGGAAATCGTGGATGCCATCGGTGGAGAGCAGGAAGAGATCGGCTGGCTCGAGCGGGAGGGTGTGGTAGTCGATTTTCGCGTTGAGGCTGATGCCCATGGCGCGGGTGAGGTAACGTGTCTTTGCTGAGACTTGGGTGGCGTGGTCGCGGGTGATCTGCTCGAGGGCATCTCCACGCAGCCGGTAGAGGCGTGAGTCTCCGATGTGGAAGATGTGGGCGGTGCGGGATTTGAAAACGACGGCGGTGAACGTGGAGACGCAGCCTTTTTCCGCAGAGCTGTGGCCCTGCCCCTGGGAGAAGAGCCAGCGGTTGATGGCGGTGAGGACGCGCTGGCCGGCGGTTTTTACCTCCCAAGATTCCGGGGTCTCATAGTAGTCGGAGAGGAAGGCGCGGACTGCGGTTTCGCTGGCTTCCTTTGCGGCGCTGGCATCGGAGACTCCATCGGCGATGCAGGCGGCGATGCCTTTGGTGGCGAGCAGGCTACCCTCGGGGGTGTTGACCCCGAGGAAGTCTTCGTTCTGCGGCTTCGGCCCGGCATCGGTGTGGCGACCAATGCTGAGGCCGATGTTTCCGCGAAGGTGCATTTTGGGAAAGGGAGATTGGGGGATTGGGGGATTGGGGGATTGGGGGATTGGGGGATTGGGGGATTGGGGGATTGGGGGATTGGGGGATTGGGGGATTGGGGGGCTAGTTTGAAATTTAGAGAGGGAGTGGGGAAGGCGATTCCGAGCTTCTTTCCCTTAGCTCTTCGCTTCCCCGCTCCTGACTCTACGCCACCTCGATGAGCTGGACTGATCCGTCCTCAGCGACTTCCGAGATGTGGCCTTTCGGCTCCCGGAGGAAGCAGGAGGCGACGAGGCCTACGACGGACGAGGCGGCGATGATGGTGAAGAAGGTGGAGGCATCGACGAAGGAGTAGATGGTGAGGAAGGTGACGCCGCCGACGTTTCCGTAAGCTCCCGCCATGCCGGCAATCTGGCCGGTCATGCGGCGCTGGATGAGGGGGACCATGGCAAAGACGGCGCCCTCTCCGGCCTGGACGAAGAACGAGCAGCACATGGTGGCGATGACGGCGAGGCCGACGGGCCAGGCGGGGTTGATACCGGAGAGCGTGAGGTATCCTACTGCGAGGCCAGCGAGCAGGATGAGCATGGTTTTCCTGCGGCCGAACTTATCCGAGAGCCAACCTCCGCCGGGACGTGCGGCGAGGTTCATGAAGGCGAATCCGGAGGCGAGTAAGCCGGCGACGACGGGGCTGAGATTGAACGTCTCCGCGAAGAAGGAAGGCAGCATAGAGACGACGGCAAGCTCGGAGCCGAAGGTGATGAAGTAGTTGATGTCGAGGATGGCGACTTGCTTGAAGGAGTAGCGCTGGTGCTCCGGGACGTTACCGACTTTGAGCATTTCTGCATTCACGCGGTAGATCTGCCAGGTCTGGATGATGAAAAGAACGCCGAGGACCACGTAGATGATGTTGACCGCTCCTTGGGACAGCAGGCTCACGCCTGAGGGCGAGAGTTTCCATGCAAGTACTGCGAGAGCGGCGAACATCGGGATGTTCATTCCGAGCAGGAAATAGAAGTCGCGCGGAGTGGAGACTTCGAGTCCGCCGGATTTCTTGGGTTTGAAATAGGTGGAGCCTTTCGGAGTGTTCCGGGCGGCCTTGTAAAAGAAGATGCCGTAGATGAAGGCGATGGCGCTGATGGAGAGCAGGGCGTAGCGCCAGCCGTTTTCCCCTCCGTATGCGAGGGCGACGGATGGTAGCGAAATAGCAGCCGCAGCGGAGCCGAAGTTTCCCCAGCCGCCATACACGCCCTCGGCGAGGCCAACTTGTTTCGCCGGGAACCACTCTCCGACCATGCGGATGCCGATGACGAATCCTGCGCCGACAAAGCCCATCATGAAGCGGGCGAGGGCAAGCATTTCAAAACTTTGCGCCAGTGCGAAGAAGGAGCACAAGATCCCCGCTGCCATCAGTAGCAGGGAATAGGTGATGCGGGGTCCGAACTTATCGACGAGGATGCCAATCACAATACGCGAGGGGATGGTGAGGGCGACGTTGAGGATCAGCAGCGCTTTCCACTGCGCATTGGTCATGCCGAAGGTGGCGGTGATCGCCTCTTTGAACGGGGCGTGGCTGAACCACAGGACGAAGGTCATGAAAAACGCGATCCACGTGAGGTGGAGCGTTTTAATGGGTGGTGATTTAAAATCGAGCAGGCGGAGCTTTCCGGAAGGATCAGTTGTCATGGTGGCGAAGGTTCGCCAATCAAATAGCTACCTGTGTGCCAAGGGGTGGGGTTCCGGAATGAGCGGAAGGGGATGGTTTCGATGAATGGGATGAACGGGATTCATTCTGCGTCCGCCGGCGCGTTTGGCGTTAACGGCCATTTTCCACCTGCTGCTTCACGTCTTTAAGCATCCCATTGTAGGCGGCTTTGCCTACGAGCAGTGGCTTGCGGACTGTTTCGCCATAGACTGTGCTTTGCTGGGCGATCTCGACCTGGCAGGTAAGATACATTTCGCCTGGATGGCCGGCCCGCCATCTGACGGTTGGGCGAATCATCACGGGGTTCGGGTTGGCCGTGGTGGTCCAGGCGATTTCCGCACTGCGGCCACCCCGTTTGCTGAACTCCACCGATTGGCTCCCGCGAGAAAGGACATCGAAGCCTTGTCGCTGGAAGACATCGATCACTGCTCGCTGAACGGCGGCGGAGGAGTTTGTTTTTACTCGTGTTGACGCGAGATTGTCCGCTCCGCTTCCGCCCACGCCCACGGCGCTGCCACAGGCGGCAATCAGGAGGCATATCAATCCCAGTAGGTAATTTTTTCGGTTCATGGGTCGAGCATGATTGCGACGAGGGTATGGTCCAGCGCCAAGTCGGATTCGAGGTCGGCTCCTTAGCTTCCCGCCATGGTTGCGGGGTCGAGGGCAGCTTCGAGTTGGTCGGATGAGATGTTGAGTTCGTCGAGTTTTTGCTCGCAGAGGTGGCGGACGGTTTTTCCCGTAGAGATGGATTCCTTGGCGATGGCGGCTGCCTTTTCATAGCCGATGAGAGGGACGAGGGAGGTGACCATGGAGAGGGATTGTTCGATGAGTTCCTCGCAGCGGGCTTCGTTGGCGGTGATGCCATCGACGCATTTTTCTGCGAAAGCGGTGGAGGCGGAGGCGAGCAGGCGGATGGACTCCAGAACGGTCTGGCCGAGGAGGGGCATGAAGGTGTTCAGCTCGAACTGGCCGTTGGCTCCGCAGAAGGTGACGGTGGTCTGGTTTCCGAAAACCCGGGCGGCGACCATGGTGAGGGATTCGCAGAGGACGGGGTTGACCTTGCCCGGCATGATGGAGGAGCCGGGCTGGATCGCGGGAAGGGAAATTTCCCCGATGGAGCAGCGCGGACCGGAGCCGAGGAGGCGGATGTCGTTGGCGATTTTGAAAAGCGAGGTGGCGATGGCGTTGAGCTGGCCGTGGGCTTCGATGAGGGCATCGCGGGCCGCTTGGGCTTCGAAGGGATTTTCCGCGCGGTGGCATTCGAGGCCGGTGCGTTCGTTGAGGAGGGCGATGGCGGTTTCGGGAAATTTTTCGTGGCGGTTCAGGCCGGTGCCGATGGCGGTGCCGCCGAGGGGGAGTTCGAGCAGGGCCTTGATGGCCTTGTGACAGCGGTCGATCCCGCGCTCCGCCTGTTTCGCGTAGCCGGAAAACTCCTGACCGAGGCGCATGGGGACGGCATCCATCAGGTGGGTGCGGCCGATTTTCAGGACGTCGTGAAATTCGGCTGCTTTTTTCTCTAGGGATTTTTGGAGGATTTCCATAGCTGGGATCAGTGTATCGCGAAGCTGGAGACAGGCGGCGAGGTGGAGTGCGGTGGGAAAGGTGTCGTTGGAGGACTGGCCGAGGTTTACGTGATCGTTGGGGTGGACATCGGTTCCGGCGTTGCGGCAGAGGGTGGCGATGACCTCGTTGGCGTTCATGTTCGTGGAGGTGCCGGAGCCTGTCTGATAGACATCCACGGGGAAATGCTCGTCGTGTTTCCCTTCGGAAACTTCGCGGGCGGCGGCGGCGATGGCCTGGGCGGAATCCTGCGGGAGTTCGCCGAGCCGGGCGTTGGCCTGGGCGGCGGCTTCCTTGATCAGGCCGTAGGCGTGGATGATCGCAGGATCCATGGTCTGGCCGGAGATGGGAAAGTTTTCCACCGCGCGCTGGGTTGAGGCACCGTAGAGGGCTTCGGCGGGGACGGCGAGGTCGCCCATGGAATCGTGTTCGAGGCGGGTTTCTGACATCCCTGACCTTCAGCTTCCGAGGTTCAGATTTCAACTCGGAAGATGCCGCAGGGTGCCAGGTTCTAATATATGGAGAAGGGTGTTTTCAACCCCTTCACAGAGGACTGGGAAATGGATTCACTCGGGTTGTGCAAAGGGTTTGAAAAACCCTTCTCCATATTGTCGGATGCTGCGGACTAGTGTCCGCGTTCCATCCATGCCTTGGGATCGAGGCCGTAGAATTCCTGAAGCTCTGCGTAGAGATCGGGGCGCTTCTTGTAGAGCTGGCGAGGCTTTTCAAAAAATGTCTCGGTGACGACGGCGAAGAATTCGGCGGGGTTGGTGGCGCCGTAGGGATCGATGAGAGTCTTCTTTCCGGTTTCTAACAGCTCGTTGAAATCGGCGTAGTTCTCGCGGAACACCCGCGCCCAGGATTGGTAGGCGGCGCGGCTGGGGAGGGGCGGGGCGCCATCGGTGGCGCCGTCCTCGTGGTCGAGCTGGTGGGCGAACTCGTGGAAGGTGACGTTTTCCGCATCGTGGATGTTGCGGGCGCCGTGCTCGACAGAGGACCAGGACAGGATGACGGTGCCGGTTTCCCAGGATTCACCGAGGCGATGGACTTCGCCCTCCGTGACGATTCCGAAGGCGTCTTGGCGTTTCTGGATGGAGCTGAAAGTATCTGGGTAGAGATACACGTTCCGCAGCTCCGGGTAGGGTTCTCCATCGCGGTTGACGACGAGAAGGCATGCCTGCGCTGCCACGGTTAGAACCATTTCGTCGGTGAGTTCGAGGCCGTTGCAGCCCTCGAAGCGGGTGGAGGAAATGAAGCTTGCGATCCGGTCGTGGAGTCACAAGCGAAGCTCTTCCGGCAGGCGGGAATAGAGGGGGAGGTTTTCCTTCAGGAGCGCGGCCCATTCGTTTTTGAAGACCGCTTCGACGGGTTCGGTTCCGCTGAAGAGGTCTTTGATTTTCTCCCATATCATGGGGAGATGGTGGGCGGGATCACTCGCCGTGGCAAGAGAGGCGGACGGTCACTCCGAAAGGGTGGCGGCTTGTAGCCTTGCCTGACCGGCGAACTGGTTGGGCTCGTGGTCGAGGATCCACTGGACGGTGAGTTTCGCATCCGGGGAGGCGGCTTTGAATTTCACGGTGTAGAGGGAGTTGAACGCGCCGGGGACGGAGGCCCAGTCCATGGCACCTTCGCCGGAGGAAAAGGTGGAGACATATTCCGGTGCGGAGCCGTCGGAGAGTTTTGCGACGAACCGGCCGCTGGCTCCGTTGATTCCGCCGACAATCACCTTGAGCGTGCGCTCCTTTTCCGTGGAGGCGGGGACGGAGAATTCGAAACCGTGTTTCACGTTGTTGAGCCAGAAGCTGGTGTTGCTGCCTTCGTTCTTTTCCTTTTTCTCGCCATCGCTCCAGGTGAGGCGGACGCCGCCTCCGATGGTGGCATCCATGTAGCCATTGCCGGTGCTGCCCATTTCTGAAAAAAGGCCGGGTTCGTCCTTTTTGCGATCATAACTTCCCTTTCCATCCGTACCCCATGCGATCCAATCGAGGGTGCCTTCCTTGGTGAGATCAATGAGGTGGGGGGCAGGCTCCCCGGAGGCGGCAAGGGTGCCTTTCGGTGCTTCCCCGATCACGAAGGTGCGGTCGGATTTGTTGTTGGTCTCGTTGCTCTCGCCGCCGATGCGGTTGATGTCATCGACGTGGGCGGCGAGGACGTGGGTGCCGGGCTTGGCCTCGCCGCCGGTCACTTCAATGGTGACGGATTGTCCGGCGGCAATGGATTGCTCGTGGTTGGCACCGAAGCCGACCGCTCTCCCATCGATGCTGAAAACCATGGTGCAGGATACGCCGTTGGGTGAAGCCCCATTGCCCACGTTTTTGAAAGTGCCTTTCAATTTGTATTTCCCATCGACGACTTCCGGGGTCTCAAGGGAGGTGACGATGAAGTCTGGGCGCTTGTCCGGGGTCTTGATGACTGTTTCGGAACGGGCTGACATGTTGCCCGCTTTGTCGATCGCTTGAACGGCGTAGCGGTAGCCGAGACCGGGGCGGATGAAGGGCGAGGCGTCTTTGAAGGAAAGTCCGTTGGTGGCGGTGAGGAACTGGTCGTTGCGGAAAACGAGATAGGCGGCGAGGTCTTCGTCCGGGACGGCTTGCCAAGAGAAACCCACTTCCGTCTCGGTGGCCGTGCCGGTGAGACCGGAGGGAGCGGCAGGAGCGGTGGTTTCCCATTTCGCGCCCTCGGCGGGCTTGAGTTTCACGATGGCGACGGATGACGGGACGGGGATGGTGAGGTTGCCGTCTTTGATTTCCGCAGTGGATTTGTCGTAGGCTCCCTTGTCGTTTTGGGTAAGGATTTCCGCGGTCTGCTGGAGGGGGGTGGAGAGCTTCAGGGTGACAGGGACTGGCTTGTTGTGGATGTCGCGTTTGTCGGGTTGCCAGAAATTTTGTTTCTCGTTCCAGATCAGCAGAAGCCACTCGCCGGATTTTTTCTGCAGAGTGAGGGAATGGATTTCCTTGGGGGCGTCTGGCATGGTGAACATCAGGGCGCGGGGGGTGAAATCTGTGCCGCCTTCCCATTTCAAGGTCTCTGAATTCCAATCGGCGTCTTTGATTTCATCGAGGAGATTTTTCAGTGCGAAGTAGGACGGGCGCTTGGTTTTTAGGTCGCTTTCGAGGAGTCCGTATCCATCCGCGTTGTGGATGGCGAAGAGGCAGGCGCGGCGGATGCCGTGGTTGAAATACTCGGTGAGGAGCATGGGAATATGCAGCGCCTGGGCGCGGAGGGAGCCGGTGGTGAACGTGCCATTGGCCTTGTCTGCCTCGACGTTGTAACCGCACTCGGTGGGGACGAAGGGCTTGATGGTCGCGCCCGCCGGGTAGATGTTGTTGAAGCGGGTGAAGTTCATCAGCAATGAACTACTAGGAACACCGTATCCCTGATAGGAGTGGACGTTTCCGAAATCGAAGGAGTTGTGCGGGCGCGCCTCACGGTAGTCCGAGAAGATGGAGGTGTAGGCGATGACAGGAATGTCCTTTGTCGCGGGATCGGCTTTCAGGGACTTGTAAACATCATCCATGAAGAGTGAGGCCGCCGCTTCGTCAGTCCGGCCCTTGTACTTCAGGTTCAGGTTCTGCCCGAACTTGTTGTTCACCTCGTTCGGTCCCTCGACCTCGGCGATGGAGCCGGGAAGATATTGTTTCACGAGTCCAGTGATTTCCTCCGGCACCGACTTGTTGTGGTCGATAAGCATCATCGCGCGGGCGCCCGTCTCCCGATACACTTTCTCCACTTGTTGGGGTTGGTCGGGGAGCGTGAGCGCGTACTTCAGGGGCATGCGGTAATTACGGATGCCCAAATCGTGGAAGACCTGCGGTTCAAAGGTTTTCCCGGCACCGTCCATGGATCCTCCCCTATGGATACCGGTCTTGATCGGAGCCCCGCTGATCCCGACGAAATCCGAAAAATCATTGGCGCGGTAGGCGGGTTGTTGTGCGGGGGCGAGGGTGGCCAATACGAGTAGAAAAGGAAGGATGCGGTTCATAAAATTTCGGATTGTTCAGGCTATTCTCCCAGAGCAGCGGCATATTGGCGTGCCACTTCCTCGGCGGTCAGTGAGCGGTTGAAAATCGCTATTTCATCGGCATACCCATTGAACTGAGCCAGATCGGTTTCCTTCGGTTTTACCCCGCATTTTCCAAACCGCACGCTCCGCCCGCGGAAAACCTCGGGCTTGCTCACCCTCGGTTCGCTGTCCCGGCCGGCGAGTTCCCCATCAATGTAGAGACCTGCAAATCCAGGACTCCACGTCGCGACGACATGGTGCCATTCACCATCTGTGGAGCTACGTGGGGAAGAGACGAGCACATCCTTCGCACCGTCCTCCATGAACAATTTGACCCTTCCGGATGTGGCCAGGAAAACGCTGATTTCCGGAAGCGGACCCAATCCGTCGGCGTCATCGGATCCGGCAAGCCAGAGAACTTCCTGGCGTTCCAATGCCGCTGCGCGTTTGAACCAAAATGCAACCGATCCTTCCTCCGTCGAGACCCCTGCCCGGGTATCGAGATTTGAAATTACGGAGGCGACATAGGTATCGCCTCTGAAAAACACCCCGCTGTTGTCTGCCTCAAATCCGCGAAAGCCTTTCGACGGGCCGCTTCCGGGGCTCCCCAGAATAACCCCCGATCGGACCGGAGCCTCCCGGGGTGTCCCGCGACTCGCTTCACCAACCCCTGTTGCGGAGTTGACGATGTTGCCGTCCTCGATGTTCATCCGCCAGTATCCGGCTGGCGATTGCCCTAAGATTACGGTCGCGTAGTTCTTCGGGCGCTTCAATAGTGCCGGCAATCCCGGAAACGGATCATCCGCCCTCCCTATCGGTCTGATTTCCCCGTCGCCACCGAAATACATACCCTTCTCGCTTGCGGGGAAAATGGACGCAGCTCCCTGCGCAAGGTTACCCACACGTACCTGCCCTTCCACAACATGCAGTTCCGGCCGACCGCCATCCCGCACCCGGACGGCAAAGCGCGTCCCGATGTCCCTGAAAACCAAGCCACCGGCGGATACCGACATCTGTTCCGATCCCTTGGCGGTATCAATCCACAGACAGCCTTGCTCCACTTCGGCGCGCAGGGAGCTTGGAAATTTCACGCGGGCGGGACCCTGGACTACCATTCGCGTTCCGGTATCCACGGTGATCACAACGGATCCCGATCTGACGACAACCGTTCCCGACTCCCGGAGGGTCGTCCCGCCGGGCGAAGCCTGACCATCCGGAAGTTCGATGCTCCACACGGTTCCGGCCGGAGTCTGGATTTCCACCTGCAGGACTTCCACACGGTTGATATGGATGAAACCTGCGATAGCGGCGAGCAGCAGGACAGCCGCGGCAGCAGCGAGAAACGAGCGGAACATGAGCCTGTGCCCCCCTGTATCCATAGGCTTCCAGTTTCCGAGGCTCGCTTCCGCTTCAGCCTTGGAGTTCATCGCGCTGCTGAATGCCATGTGCTGGCAATACCTATGCCGTGCCTCCTTGTCCGTCCGGAGAATTCCGGACAGCTTCCTGCTATCCGAGGCTGAAATGCATCCGTCCTCAAGATCCTGGAATAGCTGTTCGAGCTGCCTGGGACTCACCTTCATGCGGTTTCCTCCGTTCCGATCTCTTTCTCGATGCATTTTTTCAAAGCAGCCCGGATCCGGAAAAGGCTTACCTTCAATCCGTTCATCGACCTTCCTTTCACCACCGCAAAATCCTGCAGCCGGGTCTTCTTCCAATAGCGGTGGAGAACCAGATCCCTATCCTCCGTACGCAGTTTGCCGAGGCAACCCGTTAATGCTTCCATACGCTCCCCTTCTCTTTTTTCGTCGAGAAATTCCTCCATGTCATCGGCGATCAGTTCCGAGGATTGCTCGTCCAAGGTCACCCAACCGCTGGAATACAGCGTTTTCCGGTGACGCATCATCTGGAACCGTGCCACCGTAAACGACCAGGCCTTGAAGCTAGTTCCCAGTTCGAAGGATTCACGCTTCCTCCACAGCACAAGGTTGGTCTCCTGGATCACATCGTCAACCCCCGGCGCGCCGGGCAATAGCGATACGATGAAGGCACGGATCGCCACCTGGTGGTCTGCCAGTAACTGCACAAATTGTTCCTCGTCCTTTCCTGTCATGAATCCGGTTGCCTACTAATCGCCAAAAACCGGGAAAGTTAGGCTGATTTCGCATTTTCTTTCCGAAAAGGCGAGAAAAGCAATTTTTCCGGCTAACCAATCCGTCGGGAGGCTATTTGAAGTAGCGAATGGGTTCGAATCACCCCGTTCAAATCAATTCAAAATCTAAAAATAGAATCATGAAACCATACTTTCCGGCGCTTTTTGCTGCCTTCGCCACTCCTCTATCCGCAGCGAGTATCTTTTCGCAAAACTTTAACGGGGTCACGGCCGGGACTGCGGTCACTACCACGAACACCAACTACGATCTCAAGACCGCTGGCACGGGTGCCTCGCAGACAGGCACACTGGACACCGGGAACTTGTTTGGCTTGGGGACATCGAATATCTACAACCGCTCGGTTGATACAAGTAACACCCAGGCGACGTCCTTGAGAAGAAACGGCTTCACGTCGTCGCCAGATCTTGCGACCTATTCTTTCGATTTTAACGACGCCGGGACAACGTCGGGCTATACGTTCCGCCTCTCCACAGAAAATGGTGCGGAGAGCCTTTACAGCGCGCAGGCGTCTTTCGGCGCCAATGCCATCAACGGCGTTGCCGGCGTCTATAACTTCAATCAGACCTACCGGTTGGATATGGTAGCGAATACGGGAGCCACAACCGTCAATTTCTTTGATGGGAACGGAACTTCCAGATCCGTCGGGGCGAATAGCTTTTCGATTTTCCTGACGACATTGGACCGAACCTCCCAGACCATCGTCCAAGACAACGTTGCTTTCCAAGGGACGCAAAACGGCGCGGGATTCGATTCCATCGCATTCCAGACTTTCGGCGGTGCGAACACCATTAACGTGGCGTGGGACAACGTGAACGTGGAGGACACCGCTTCGGTCACGGCCGTCCCCGAGCCTTCTTCGGCGCTCCTTCTCCTCTTCAGCTTATCCGGAGCGATGATCCTCCGACGCGAGCGTCGCTAATCGAGTTTTTTCCTGGCTCTTTAAAAAGCGTGACTGCTCGTCAGTCACGCTTTTTCTCATTTCCGGAAGCTGATCGATCGCTAGCTTTCCGGCGGGAAAGGGATTGGCCAATTCGCCCGTACCCCTTGTGCGGGGATGTTTCGGAGTTAGCTTCACCGCATGAACACTGACGCAAACTCCCCCGCCCCCACTCCAGAAATCCCCGATGGAGCTGAAGTCATCACTCTCGGGGCGGGGTGCTTCTGGTGCATCGAGGCCGCTTACAATCAGCTCGAAGGAGTTCACTCCGCCGTCTCCGGATACATGGGTGGAAGTTCGAAAAACCCGACCTACCAAGACATTTGCACCGGACAGACCGGCCATGCCGAAGTGGTGCGAGTGGTCTTCGATCCGGAAAAAATCAGCTTGGAGCGGGTGCTCGCATGGTTCTGGGATCTCCACGACCCGACCCAGCTCAACCGCCAGGGAAACGACACAGGCACCCAATACCGATCGGCCATTTTCCTAGAAAACGAAGGGCAGCGAGAGATCGCAGAAGCCTCGAAGACCGCCGCCCAAGCCAATTTATCAAAGCCCATTGTCACGGAAATCATCGCTGCGCCGGAATTCCATCCAGCTGAGATCTATCACCAAGACTATTATTTCCAGAATCCGGGGGCGGGATACTGTCAGTTTGTCGTCGAGCCGAAGTTGAAAAAGCTTGGCCTGAGACATTGAGAAATTCGCAGGTGATTCAACGGCAATGAGTTGTGAGGATTTTCCCGTTCCTCGCCAATCTGAGAAGAAGTCCCGTTCATCCAAACTTGCACGAAGCATGAAAAATTGGCTCAGGCATTGCTCGTATGAAGCTGTTGCAATACAGGTTGGCGGTGGTAAATAAGCGGTCTCCTGACCCCCGCGAAACCCACCGAAGCCCATGCCAGACGTTTGCCTATACTTCCAGGTGCACCAGCCCCACCGGCTTCTTCCTGTGCGGGCTGGAAACATGCGCCCCGTCCCTCCCTACGAGGACGACGCCCTCAACCGCCGTATTCTCGATCGAGTCGCCGATAACTGCTATTTGCCTGCGAATCAGATGTTCCTAGAGCGCATTCGGGAAAACAAAGGACTATTTCGCATGGCCCTGTCGATCACCGGAACGGTCATCGAGCAGTTCCGGAAATTCCGTCCCGACGTGTTAAAGTCTTTCCAGGATCTGGTCGCCTCCGGTGGAGTGGAACTGCTTGCGGAGACCTACCACCACTCGCTTGCGTTTGTGCATTCCGGAAAGGAATTTGAGCGCCAGGTGGACCTGCACCTCGATCTGATGGAGGAATGTTTCTCGGTGCGCCCCAAAGTTTTCCGAAATTCCGAGCTGATCTACAACAACGCCATCGCTGCGAAGGCGGAGACCCTTGGCTTTGAGGGAGTGATCGCGGAGGGCACGCCGGGCTTTGTTTGGGACCATTCGCCCAACTACGTCTACCGCGCTCCCGATACCGCCCGCATCAAGACCCTGCTTCGCAATCACGAGCTTTCAAACGATCTAGCGTTCCGGTTTTCTGATCCCTCATGGGGCGGCTATCCGCTTACTTGGGAGAAATTCACCGACTGGATCGGCCAGTCCCCGGGCGATATCGTGAATCTTTTCATGGATTACGAATCCATTGGGGAGCATCAGAAAGCGGAAAACGGAATCTACGAATTCTGGAAAAAGGTCCCGGAGATCCTCATCGAGGCAGGCTCTCAGTGGGTCACTCCCTCCGAGGCCGTGTCCATCTACCCGGCGAAACAGGAGTATGATTGCCCGAAGGTCACCTCATGGGCGGATGCTGAGCGCGACCTCTCCGCCTGGACGGGAAATGCCATGCAGAAAGAGGCCTTGCAGGCCCTCAACGCCCTTGAAAGCAAGGTCCTAGAACTCGGCGACGAAACTCTCACCAGCACTTGGAGACGACTGCAAAGCTCTGATCACCTCTACTGGATGTCAACGAAAGGCGGATCTGATGGTGAGACCGCTCGCTACTTCGCGCCCTACTCCGGACCGGACGAGGCGCACCGTATTTTCATGGAGGCGATCCGGGATTTGGAGGAAGTGGTTCAAGGTTCCACTTCCGAAACTCAGCTTTCAGGCAGTCGATAAAAAAATTTTACCTCGCGATGGGGCTTCACACGGGGCGGGTGGTTTGAAAAGCTGCGTCTCACCGCTTTTCGAAACCTCTGTAAGAACCACTCGCATCACATGGATAAACTCGTCGTCCACGGCGGCTCCGTCATCAAGGGAGCCATTAATATCTCAGGCTCAAAAAATGCCTCCCTGCCCATCCTCGCCGCCGCGATTTTGACGGGCGAAGACTGCATCATCCGCCGGGTGCCCGACGTTTCGGATACGAACTACATGATCCAGATCCTCTCCGCCCTCGGCGCGGATGTGGAGCGCTCTTCCGGCACCGTGCGCATCACCTGCGCGGACATTATGGACGAGGCCCCCTACGAGCTGGTGCGCCGGATGCGTGCCTCGATCTGCGTGATGGGTCCACTTCTCGCGAGGAAAGGACGTGCTGTCGTTTCCCTGCCCGGCGGTTGTGTGATTGGCGACCGACCGGTGGATCTCCACTTGAAAGGCATGGAGGCACTTGGTGCAAAAATCGAGTTCGAAGGCGGGAACATTACCCTCACCGCCCCGGACGGACTCAAAGGTGCGGAAATGGATCTACGTGGTGAGAGCGGCCCGACCGTTCTCGGTACAGACAACGTGATGATGGCCGCGACTCTTGCCGAGGGCATCACGGTGATCGAATCCGCCGCCGCCGAGCCGGAGGTGCTTGACCTTGCAAATTTCCTCAACTCCATGGGCGCGAAGATCACCGGAGCCGGCACCCGCCGCATCGTGATCGAGGGTGTGAAGGAACTCAAAGGCGTGGAGCATACCGTCATTCCGGACCGCATCGAGGCCGGGACTTTCATGGCTGCTGCCGCCCTTGCCGGCGAGGGTGTCACCCTGAACCGCGTGAACCGGGAACATCTCAAAGCCATCACCGCCGCGATCATCAAATCCGGCCACAAGGTGGAGTTCAATGAGGACGGAACTTCGTGTTTCATCGAGCGCGGGGAAGTGCTCAAAGGAGTGGATCTAAATACCGCCCCCTACCCGGGTTACCCGACAGACATGCAGGCACAAATGACCGCTCTGCTCGCGACCACCCCAGGGATTAGCGTCATCAAAGACAGTATTTTTCCACAACGCTTCATGCACTGCGCCGAGCTCAAGCGCATGGGCGCGGACATCAAGCTCGACCAAGGCACCGCCATCGTCCGTGGTGTGGAGCAGCTTTCCGCTGCTCCCGTCATGGCTTCCGATCTACGCGCATCTGCCGCCCTCGTCCTCGCCGCACTCCGTGCCAGAGGTACTACGGAAATTTCCCGCCTCTACCACATCGACCGCGGCTATGAGCACATCGACGAGAAGCTTCTCACTCTCGGAGCGAACGTCGAGCGGGTGCGGGTGTGAACCCGATCAATCCGCTGGTTTCACCTTGATGCCGGGTGGGAAAAAGGGACTGCGATCCCGGTTCCCAGACGGAGCGGTGGGTGTGAACTCGGGAGTGATCGGTTTGGATTCTCCTTTCGCAGAGCGCGTGACGACCTCGGCCGTCTCAAGGAGTTTCTGAGTCCGCTCGAAATCACGTTGCGCATGCTCCCCGGCGCGAGTGCCCATTGCTTTTCCTGCCAGTGCGTGATGGGCACGGGATGCGTTTTGTAACGTAGCGACGAGCCGGTCTCCGCTTTCACTGACGAGGATGCGTCGGGAGGCATCACGCCATTTCTTCTCTGTGGCGACAGTCGGATCTTTCAGTAGTTCTTCGATCCGCGCATCTGCCACCTTCGTCGCTTCATCTCCGAAAGATTTCACAAAGGGCAAGCTACTATATTCATCGTAGGCGAGCCATCGTGCCACTGGATTCTCGATCTCCTCGATCTCAGGAAGCCGCGCTTCGTTCCATTCCCTCGCCTCCGTTTCGAGATCGGATTCCGTCGCCTGGATGCGCAGCCACTGTCGCATGGCTTCTGGGGGCTTGTCGGGATAAGCGTGCGCGAGATCGGGCCATGCTTCGAGATTCACATCCGCGCCGAGTTTGCGGAAATAGACCAGAGCTCCGATGGAAGGGGGATAGTTCCCATCAAATCTACCACAGCCGATATAGATCGAAGTGGGCTTGGAAAATTTTACAGGGCTCGCCCGTTCCTTAAACACACCGCCGCCAAGAACCAACCCTCCCGCAAGTTCCCGGTCGTGATCCAAGAGCATCGCGCTGTGCCATCCGCCCTTGCTGAAACCGCCCACATAGATGCGCTGCGGATCGACCGACAGGGAGCCGACCAGTGTTTTCTTCAAAGCTCCTAGGAGTCCCAGTTCATTTGAAATTTCCTCGTCGCTGTAGTTGAACCTTCCCTTATTCTGGTAGGTCATACCCACCAACACGAAACCCCTCCCGCCCGTCGCGGCGTGAATGAATGCCGCGTTCGGCTCCCCACCCGTGCCGTGGTAGTAGATGATGGCCGGATACTTTTTTGAAGCATCGAAGTCATCCGGTTTCCAAATCGGAAGAGTCGTCCCCAGCGCCGGCCAAGGCAGCTCGATCCACTCGGCGCGGGATGAGTGCAATACTCCGAAGAATGCAGCGGCAAGAAGAACTAGGAATCGCATGACCGTTCACACTAGTCACGCGAGGACAATTCGCAAGAAATCGTGAGCATACCTTAGCGAACCGAAGCGAGACCAAATGGACTGATGTATGGATTCGAAACCGTACGGAGCGTGGACTGGGACTAAGAAGTGAATCACTCTCCGAGATCCGATATGATCGGATCTATGTCGGAAAGCGCTTGAGACCGAACGATGGTTTCCTGCGGTTGTGTCTGACTACCCAGATTCGTAGGTGCTTCTGCCGAACGTCGTAAAGAAAATGGTAAGGGAAACGATCGAAATTGCATCGCCGGAGACCGCTCGCATCAAAATGAAAGAATTGGGGGTTACTGACCGCTTTCGCAACTCCCGTCAGAAACTCGTGGTAAAAATCGTCAGCCAACTCGTCTGATATGGCATAATACTGCTCCAGAGCGGTGTTCACATCAGATTGGACCTGTCTGTGAAATCTAGGCTCCACGACGGTTCAATCCGCTAACGAGTTCGCTCCAAGTAATCATTACACTCGGGTCTTCCTCTGCCTCGCGCATCCGTTGAACGACTTCCTCATCTGAAACCCAATGATGAGGCGCTTCAAGAGTGTGGAGAAGGCGAGACGCAATAGAGGCTCTCTCTTCCTCGGAGAGTTTCGCGGCTTCCGTGACAATTTCCTCGACTTGCATGCCGTCAAGCTAGCCTGTTGCAGGATGAGATGCGAATCGATTTTTAGAAGAACCTCCGAGGCAACTCATAGCTGGCGAAGGACGGACTCCGGACTTTGATCGGATGATCATGATGTGTTCATTTCGTGCTACGGAGTAATGCGGCACCGGCGCCTTTGATGATCTCGGACGGGAAGTCAGTTCCTTTCTCTAACGTTCCTTCGCGAAGGATCACGGGGTAGTAGGTGGAGGGCTTGCCGTTGAGTCGGTAGGAGACGGCGATGGTGCCGGCGGTGTTGGTGAATGCGGGGACTTTGGGAGCGGCGGAAGGGCCGTTGCCCAGAGTATATAGAAATCCTCCGATTACTTCGAGCTGGCCACTGTGATTGAGAAGGGAAGGCGTGCTCAAGGGGGCCGACTTGCTACCGGCGGAGGAACTCTCCATTTTGAAACCGAGAATCACGGATGTTCCGGAGTTTGTAAAAAGCGGGTCCGCGCCGAACTCGGCATTGAGCTGGCGGGCCCAGAATTTATGGTGTTCTCCGATTTTGTAGCCGCGTCCGATCACGTCGATGACGTGGGTCTTGCCTTTCCCCGTCGCGAGGTAGCCGCCTTGGTGGATGTCGGAATGGCGAATGATCAGGGTGCGATCCGAGGAATGGAGGATCGGCCCGCCGCTGATGTGAAGGTGCTCCAAGCAAACGGTATCCGGCTTACCCTCGCCCATCTCGATCACGGGTCGTCCGTCATCCGGACCCACGATCTGACCGTGCATACCCATGATCAGTTTGACATTGCCACGAAGTATCACTGGCTCGGCGCACTTCAGAGCGAAGACAGGTTTGATGAAAATATACTCCGCGCCCGAATCGATGGCTTTCTGAAGGCTCGCTCCGGTATCACCGGCAGAAGTCCATTCGGCATCATCTGGAGGCCTCACTGTAGGGATTTCTTCAATCGGAAGATCGAGATGATCCGGCTCTCCACCTCCTACATCCACCGTCGGGCCCTGATCGTAATTCCTGAGAACGTCGCCTTCGAGATCGGCAGCAGTGAGATCGCGGTTCGGCTTGTTCGTATCATCCACGATGGTTGAGAAATTTTTGAAAGCGATCCGTCTGAGATTTAACAAGCCCGCGCTGGTGATGGCCGTCGCCTTTCCGCTCCCGGTGTAGGTGAGCTTGGAGTCCAGCAGACAAAGCATGGAGTGCCGGGTTTCCCCCACATAAAATGGCTGGCTTCCGGAGTAGTCGATTTTCCGCATGGTCGCGAGATTCCTCGCGTTCAGGACCGCTGTCTTGCGGGTGTTCCGAATGGTGACATTTTCAAACGTCATTCCGTATTGGTAATGCACCATTGTGAAAGCATGGTCGAAGCCCTCGATGGAGACATCCATGATGATGGACGGCCCCGGCCACGAACGAGTGAGAGCAACCGCTGTATGGCCGCTGTCTTTTCCGGCACGGATCGTGACCCCGTCGATGGAACCGCGATTGCTGGCCACAAAATCGATGGCAATCGCCCCTGGATTCCCGTTTCCGACATCGACGGTCAGGTTCAGAATGTTGTGCCGAAACGCACGGTTGCCTTTGCCTGTCTGGTTGTTCCTATCCTCGTGTTCAGATCCTGTCGCGATCACCCATTTCGGATTTTCTTCATCCGCATATCCCGGTGCCTTGTCCTTGAGCTTGATGACCGTGCCATCGCGGGTTTCACCGATCAGGATCATCATCGAGCGCCAGCCAGCGGAGAAATTTTTCCCCTCCGCCCGTCCCTCTGCGATCACTCGGCTCTCGATCGAATCGGACACCAGATACGTCCCCTCCGGAAACCAGATGAAGGGGTTCGCCCGGTAGCGGGCCTTGTCGATATTGTCGGAAATGGCTTTGAGGATCGCCTCAGTATCGTCGGTTTTCCCATCCCCTTTCGCTCCGTAGTCCTTCACGTTGGCGACTCCCGAACCGGTGGGTGGGACAAAATGCCATGCGTGGAGTGTGCCGGATGTGAGAAGGAATAGGAGCAGAATGAACAGAAAGAGATTTTTCATGGGATCTGTGACGTGATGGGACCGAAAGGGAATTCAAACCGTTCTGAAACCTGACGAGGAAAGTGCTCAGTGGAGTGATCGCTCCGCTCGATGGATTCGCCGTTGGTGCGTTCTCGGGATCGGTCCGTGATTCACGTTCTGAAAGCTTCTGTTTGATTCCTAGTAAAATTTGGACATTCTTTTGTAAATACATCCGGATTTCCCGTCAGGGTTCGCCCGGAGACTGAATTCCCTTCCCAGAATGAGTCCAAACGTCTCGAAAGCCCAGCGAGCGCAACTGCCTGTTTCTCGCAGGCAGGCGCTGCTTCGGAAACCTAGCTATCCCGGCGGCTTCGCCCTTGTCGTTACCTTGGTGCTGATGGTCCTTCTTTCCATCCTCGCACTGGGTCTACTTTCCCTTGCAAGCATTGAGCTTAGAAACACCGGTCAAAGGGACAAGACACGACTTGCCCGACAGAATGCGATCCTCGCGCTCAATCTCGCGATAGGAGAACTGCAGAAAAACCTCGGTCCAGATCGGCGAACCTCTGCCAACGCGGCCCTCATCGATTCTACTTTCGAAGAAACCAATCCGCATTGGGTGGGTGTATGGAATACGGAAGGCGGCTTTCGGAACTGGTTGATCAGCGGGAACGAAAATGTCACCCAACCTGTGAATCCCGAAGATGATGCAGGTAGCGGATCGATCCGGTTTTCTCCGGGGACGGCTGCCAAGGCGGACTCTTCCTCACCAACAGGATATACGATCGGATCGACACCTGCGGTCCTTCTTGTCGGTGAGAACTCCCTAGGCCCCGCTGCCGCAAAAAAAGGCAATTCTGTGTATGCACCGGTGCAGGAGCTTAAGAATTCCTCCTCCCAAACGATGGGTCGCTATGCTTGGTGGGTCGGGGACGATGGGGCGAAAGCGAACCTGGCCGCCCCAGTCCTCGCTCTCCCCGAAGGCGATATGGACAAGCGCCTCCTGTTTCTCGCCGGATCTCCAAACCGGGGATTTCCCACGATCGGCGGCGAATGGGTGAAGTGGCTTCCCGATGGAGATGATGCCGCTCTCGCAGGGACGGAAGGAAAATTTGTTTCCAGAAAACAAGTACCGCTTGCCGACGAGGGGCTGTCCGAAAGCGAAAAGGAGCGCTTCCACGATTTCACCGTCAACAGCTCAGGGGTGCTCTCGGACTCGAAGAACGGGGGCCTCCGCAAGGACCTTTCAATCGCTTTTGAAATTCCGGAGAAATCGTTCGCAAACTCGGAGTTTACGCGGGTCCTCGCCGAGGGAGATGGCCCAAACGCTTACGCGACTGATCACGGAAGCCCGATGAAATCATCCTCTCCGTTCAAAGGTCGGTCCACGAAGACCATCGTAAATTATCAAGATCCGGAGTTTCCTTCCGGGTCCTATTACAGGGGGCCTACATTCGATCTTCTCCGGGATCACTATCAGCTCTACCGCCGCTTCTCAGATCCGTTTTCCGCGAATGCGAGTATCAAGGCCCAGCATGGCGCGCCCAATGTCCCGGACTACGGGAGGGCCCCCTGGCAGGATTATTCCGATCGAGGAAGTAGCGATATCCCCGTTTTTCCAGGCATCCATGCGATCTCCGACACCGCAGCGGATGGCAAGACGAGCATCAGGCAACTGACGACCGAGCTTGTGCCGGAGTTCATCCACTACGCCTACACCGCCTCTCTTCAGTGCTACAAAGTAAGCGGCGATCCCGCCGGAATGTCCCGTATCAGGCTGATCATCAATCCCTTCATCGCACTGTATAATCCTTATAACGTGGTAATGGAATCGCCTCCTATACACATGCGGGTGGCAAGGATCTCGATCGCGATTTCTCTCCAATATCTTACCAATCCTGTAACCAGCCAACGTGACTACAATCGGTTCTCATTGCTCGATCCAAATGTCGATCAGGACCGGCAGTTCAGTATGGGGGCAGGCTATCAGAAGGTGGATCACTACATTTCCGATAGCGGCGATCCACACCCTCCGGCCTCGGGAGGTGCGGGCATCACTCTGCAACCGGGCGAAATCAAACTCTACACGATTACAGGCGGAAAACCCGTGGACGTGGATAAGAAATTCCAATCTTCGGACAAGGCGCTGACTTTTCAGGCGGTGGATACTGCGGATCCCTCACAGCTTTTCGCATCGGGAATCTACACCGAACTCCGATACACGACGGACGACGTGAACGAACCCTTCGACCCGGATACTCTCGACGACCCTTTCCTGATTGGCGATACGGACCAGTTCACGGTGCTGGTGGACAATGGCGCGTACTTCGGCAGCCCCAAGCAGAACAAGGAATTCACCCCCAAGCTGGGAAACAATTTCAACGAATACCTGCTGATCCTTCAAACTCTCGCCCAGCCTTTCATCGGCGCTCCCCAACCAGACACACCGAAAAACTGGCCGGAAGTCCGTGAAATTCGCGTCTGGAATGGCAGCTATTGGCAGAGCGATCCGTTGGATAACACCCCCCTCACACTCACTCCCGATCAGATCCGAGGCGACCCCACCGATGCAGGTGGCGGGCAGCGTTCGTATGTCGCCCAGTCGGATGTGTTTTGGAAACCGGCCCTCGGAGTAGATGGCAGCGATAACAATTTTTCGCTCGCCACCCACAACCCCAGGGCTCCCGGTCAGTCCACGACTGCAGCAGGCGGGCAAGGGCCGAACTCCACCCGCGGGGCCGGCACATGGACGGGATCATCCATCCGATTGGACGGCAGCATCCCCAGCTTCGATCTTCGCTTCTGGGGCACCGGCAAGGACACTCAGGATGGAGGCTCCCGCTTCATCACTCTCTGGGACATACCCCGGCGACCACTCACTTCACTGGCCTCCTTCCAGCATGCGAACGTCGGGCGGTTGTGGACGGGGCCTGCGTTCGTGATCGGGAATTCCTACGCCTCTCCCTACGTTCCGGCGGATGCTTTGGTGCGGAAAAGCGGTGATCCGGAATACTGGAATTTCGACGACTCCTACCTTTTCAACGAGGCCCTGTTCGATTCCTATTTCTTTTCTGGAATCAATCCCGGTACGGACGGAACAGCATGGAGGAACGCGCTTTCGGACTCCTCGGCACGCCTTGGTAGCGGCGATCCGACTTCTGAAGTTCCTCTGCAAGAAGCCATCGATGAGTGGATCCAAGGTGCGGGGAAATTCGCAAATCCACGAATTGTTTTCTCCCAACCGGCGGCACGTAAAAGTGCGCGGAATGCCTTGGATCTGGCCAAATCCTACAAAGACCCGCAAACCGATCTTTCCGATGAAAGCGATATCCGCCCTCACAATGCGATGGCAGCTTTTGCGTTGACCCATGGCGCCTTCAACGTGAACTCCGTCTCCGTGGAAGCATGGCGAGTGGTTCTGGCAGGCATGCGGGATGCCGTGATCAATCACTTTTCTACTCCGGTAAGCTTCGATGTGGACTCCGAAAATTCGACCACCCCTCTGCCTGGGACCACTGTCCCTGGCGCAGGCTCCGGGACTGGCGATGATGCGGAGCTTTGGAACGGTTACCGAAGACTCAGCGATACGGAGATCGAAGTTCTCGCCACGGAAATCGTTGCACAAATCAAAGAACGATCAAGGGACGTCTCCCGACCTTTCACAACCCTTGGCGAGTTTGTGAACAGGCGACTCGGGAACGACGAGTTCGCACAGGCAGGGGTCATCCAAGCAGCGATTGACGATAGTGGGATAAACGATCCGGCAAAACTCAGTTCGCAACCCGTAGACCCGGCGGAAAGGAATTATCAGACAAACAAGAAGCTTCCCCTCGAAACGGTCACCGATGACTACTCGAATCCAGATGCCCTGGCATCGTCCACGATCGCGGGAACGCCCCAGTGGTTGACGCAGGCGGATGTTCTCGAAGCTATCGGTCCGCAGCTCAGCGCCCGCTCGGACACCTTTACAGTCAGAGCCTATGGCGAAAGCGTTGATCCCGCTACGGGACTTGTGGACGGTCGCGCTTGGTTGGAGGCAACGGTCCAGAGGGGGACTGGATTCGTCGATCCCTCCGATCATCCGGCGCTTCCGCTATCTTCCTTGAAATCTCTTGCCAACAAAGACTTTGGTCGTCGCTTCACCGTCGTCGCTTTCCGCTGGCTCTCACCAAGCGAGATTTGATCCGTCATGAAACTTGCCTCACTGATTTCCATTCCCCTCCTCTTGCTCAATGCCCCTCGTTCCTCCGCCCAGGAAGAGGAGATCCGCACGAAGTTTCGCATCGTTTCCTGGGAGTCGGGACAGCCGAGCGAGATCGCGTACATCAGCGCGGGAGAACCGGTGCGGGTGGACGGCATCAACAACTCCATGCGTAGCCCTTTCCTAGAATACCAAGGACCGCGCACCATTCTGTTGTATGATACCTCGGCCTCTCTACAAGGAGCGGGAACCGCCGATGACGCTCCAGAAGCACCGAAACCGATCGCCAAAGTGCGTTTCCCCAAGGGAGTGAAATACCCGCTGGTCCTGCTACTGCCGGATCCCGGAAAGGACCCGCCATTTCGCAATGTCGTCTTCGATGACGACCCCGCGAAATTTCCATTCGGCACCTATTTTTTCCAAAACTTCAGCAAGCGAAAAGTCGCGGCGGACATGGGAGGCGAGCGTTTCATCGTGGAGCCGGATCGTTCCCAACACTTGATTTCCAGTGATGCAAAGGCGCTGCATCTCCGCCTCGCCGTCTCCAAGGAAACCGAGGATGGATGGCAGATGGTCTTCGATTCCTTTTTCCCGAACTGGGAGGAGCGCAGAACCCTGATTTTTCTCTACGACACGGTAAGGAACGGCCGGACTAGGATGGAAACCCGCACTCTTTTGGAAAATAGAGCCGTCTGGGACGCCGCCATGAAGGCCGACAAAGAGGAATAGGTCCGAATACAAAAAGCGCCTCCACCCGGGATGGATGGAGGCGGCTTAGGAGAAATTTAAATCAGGCTATTTCCGGCGGCGGAGTCCGCAGAGAAACAACGAAGCCGCACCGATGAGCATGGTCGAGCTTGGTTCTGGGACGGGTGCAACGGAACCATTCAGAGTGATCTCCTCGAAACCACTCCGGGTTTGTGTGTTCGCGGTACCGTCATCATCGTAATGGACCAAGCGAACGGTGAGTTCGGAAATACCTTGGTAGTCAGTAATATCGTTTACCAAAGTGGCAAAATCATGGGTAATCGTGCTGTCATTGATTACCGAATCCACGCTGATGTCTTCGGAGGTGGAAAAATTATCCGTCGTAAGTCGGAGTCCGTAACTGTCGAGTCCACCGTTGAAGTAAGATCTGATTACGAGGTTCTCGATGTCCAGAGAGAAGCCGGAATTCGCACTAACCTTAAAATCATAGTAATAGGCGGCGGCGAGGCCGTTCGTAAACCCCACTACGACTTGATTATTCAAGCCGGAGTTCGAATCGATGGTTGGACGAATACTCACGTCACCACTCGTCATCGCATTGCCGGAACCATAGGTGATCGCGACGGGAGCAGGATCTCCAGCGATGTCGAATGCCCCGGGTGTAAACACTCCGACAGTGGTATTGGCTAGAGGCGTAGCTGGGTTGCCATTACTCGCTTGGAAATCGTAGTTGGCGAGCACTGCAGCTTGAAGTCCCGTCGCCATGGCGCAGGTTGAAATGATGGCTATTGCTGTCTGTTTCATTTGGAGGAGGTTGTGGGGTCTTTTTCGATGATCCGAATCTGATATTAGGGTATTCTTGGGGTGTTGGAAACCTGACAAAAAAAGTTACGGAATTACTTTTTCTCGAAAGTGAAGGAGTTCAATCGCTCCTTGTGGCCTCCTTCCCCTCCAGCTAGCTTTTCCGCTGACGTGAAAAACCAACCGGAATCCGAAAGCACGGAGGTGGAGTCCTTGCTGGAAACCAATCTCCCACGAATCCGTGGTTTGATCGCGTCTCTTGTGGCGGACAAATCCGCGATCGACGATCTGGTTCAGGAAACGAGCCTGACGATCTGGAACAAGCGGGCCCTTTTCGAACCGGGCACGAATTTCATCGCCTGGGCGTTTAGAATCGCACGATTCAAGGTCATGTCTCACGGAGAGAAACGCAGGAGACTGCATCAGGTGGAGTTCGACGACGCATTGATCGAAACCCTGGCAGAAGAAGCCGTGCAAATTTTCGATGAATCAGAAGACCGTAAGCACGCCCTTGCCCTGTGCTTCGGCACGCTCAGAGAGGAGGATCAGAGACTTCTTTCCGTTTTGTATGACAGGAACGCCTCTCTCGCGGAATATTCCCGTATCAAAGGACGCTCCGAGAATTCCCTTCACCAGAAGGTCTCCCGCTTGCGGAAGCTACTCCGGCGCTGCGTGGAAAGTAAATTGGACAAAGAATAAAAGGAATTTCGAACAGAATGGGATTAACCAAAGAATTCGACAAGTTGCTGGAGAAACGGACGGCCGTGGGGTTGGACCCGGAGGAAACGAGACGCTTGGGTGAGTTGCTCAGTGGATGCCCCGATCTCCGGAAGCGCTATTTAGAGAGTTCTCGCGACGATGCGTTGCTCGGTGCGGTTGTCGCAGAGCGGGTGGAAAAGGTCATTCCAAGCCCCTTTGCAGAAGCCATACCTTCCCCACATCACGATCGGCGCTGGCCGATTTGGCCATTGGGCATCGCCGCCGCGCTCATCGCTATGGCTGCAGGCACCTTCGGATTTGTCGTATGGAAGACCAAGAGCACGGTCGCGAATACGGTGGTAGCGAATGTGTATAGGGTCGAGGATGTCGTATGGGCAGGCGGATCACGCTGGTTCGAGGGAAGCGCGAAATCTTCGAACGATATTCTTGAACTGAAAAGCGGAGTCGTGGCCCTCGATCTTTCATCGGGAACGAGACTGATCGTCGAAGGGCCTGCGAAATTGCGGATACCCTCTTCGCACCACGGTCATCTCGACTACGGCAAGGTGGTCGTGTTTTCCACCGCTTCGGAAGACGGCTTCACCCTCACAACACCCGTCGCAACTCTGGTAGGCAGAGGCTCGCAGTTCGGAGCAAACCAGAACCGAGAAGATAGCAGTCTCTATATGCAGACCTACGAAGGAAATGCGGAACTCGTGGTGAACACCGGTGGGGAAGAGGACTCCAGCGTGTTTCTTGCGGATAGGGAAAGTGTCCGTCTCACAGCGGATGGGAACGTTCATTCCAAAGACATTCGGTTCACCCCCGACGCATTTGTCACAAGTCTTTCCCCTGTAGAAAATCCAGCGGATAGCAAAATCGCCCGACTCTCCCTCAACAACGGTTCCTCGAAGGGATACAGGGTCGATACCCGCCCGGAGCTGAATCGAAATCTGTGGGCTGCGGAACCCGACGACCAATGGGGATTCGCACCCAAGGGTGTGGGTAACTCCAGTGCGGAAGCTTCGTTCCTAGGTGAGGTCTGGGTTGCCCGCCCTGACCGGGGAGAGGATCCACCCATGCTCACCACAAGGATTTCCGGATGCGAACCCGGAAAAGAATACCGAGTTTACGTGTACTGGAGCCAGATCGTGCCCTTTTACGAATGGGGGTTTCTTGGAGGATTCGATCCCGAGAATATGGGGCGCTTTGATGGCTGGAGCGGTAGTCCAGCCGGAGAGCGATTGAAAGGCACAACTGAGCAGGTAATTCTGCTCGGGACACAAATGGCGGATTCGGAAGGCTCCGTTTCCCTCTATCTCGATAACATCAATGGCCCCAAGCTCCGCACCCAGCTCACCGGCATCGGGATCGAGCCGGGCGAATGAGGATCAGAGCGCCCTTGGTTTCAGGGAATTCTGGGGAGGAATCGCGAGCAGTCAACTCTCCGCCGCCCTCGTCCTGACAGCGCTCCTTACCAAAAAAACCACGCGAATCTCCCGCCTCTACCAAATCGAACGCAGCTTCGAACACATCGCCGAAAAACTCCTCATACTCGGCGCAAAGGTCCAGCGGGTGCGGGATTTCAGATTGCTATACAGTTATAGCGATGATATCAACCGGCAATGCTCGCAATACGACTCAGCCCTGAAATTGAGGAAAGACTCACGAACCTGGCCAAGCGGACCGGAAGAACAAAGACGTTCTACGCTCGGGAAGCGATCCTTGAGCATCTCGAAGATCTTGAAGACACCTACCTTGCAGAGAAGCGCTTGGCACGGCCTGCAAAAATTCATTCAGCCGAAGATGTGAAGCGTGAACTGGGTTTATAAATTCGATGACCGGGCGCTAAAAGAGCTGAAGCGGCTCGGGCATCCTGCACAGCGGGAAATCATCAACTACTTGGATTCACGGATCGCAGGCTCTGAAGATCCCCGGCGTTTTGGGAAAGCCCTTAAAGCAAGTCTGTTCGGACTATGGCGTTACCGGATCGGCAACTACCGGTTGGTATGCCGCATTCAAGACAATGAATATCTCGTTCTGATCGTTACCGCCGGACATCGGAAAGACGTGTATGAATGAACGTCACCGCATCCTCGGGTTCAGGGCGATTTGAGCAAGGTCGGCGAGCAGGTTCGCGGCGACGATGAGGAAGCCGTAGAACAGGACGAGGCCCTGGATGAGGAAAAATTCGCGGTCGGTGGCGGCGTTGACGAAGTGCTGGCCCATGCCGGGGATTTGGAAAATCGTTTCGATCACGAAGGAGCCGGAGATCATCGCGGCGAAGGCGGGGCCGATGAAAGCGACCGCAGGGATTAGGCCGCCTTTGAGGGCGTGGCGGATGATGATGGTATGTCCTGGGACTCCTTTTGCTTTTGCGGTGCGGATGTAGTCCTGATTGAGAACATCCAACATCCCGCCGCGAGAAAGTCGCGCGAGGTAGGCGGCGTTGATCAAGCCAAGGGTAATGGCGGGTAGAATCCAATCGGTCGGCGAGGACCAGCCGGCGACATTGAGTGACTGGAATTTCAGTCCGGCAAAAACCGCGAGCAGCGGCCCGATGACGAAGCTTGGCAGGCAAATTCCTACCATCGCGAAGGCGAGTGCTCCGAAATCCAACGGTGAGTTTTTCTTCACTGCCGCGATGACTCCAGCGGGGATGCCCACTAGCAGGGCGATGCCCATCGAGGCCAGGCCGAGTGCCATGGAGACGGGGAAGGAATCACGGATGATTTCATAAACGTCCACTCCGTCCTTGCGGATCAGAGGTCCCATGTCTTGCCGGAACACGAGGTTTCGGAAATACATGGCGTATTGCACCGGCCAGGGTTGGTCGAGACCGGTGGAAGCTTTGAGCTCTTTGAGAATGTGCTCCGGCACGGCTTTTTCCTCCGTGTAGGGACTTCCCGGCATCAGGCGGACGAGGAAAAACGTCAGCGTGACCAGCACGAAAAGCGTGAGCAGGCCCTGGAGAAATCGCGAGAGGAGGAGCTTCAGCATGGCGGTTTCAGCGGGACTTGTTTTGTGGAACGAGTTTCACGGAGGTGAAGGGATGGTTGTCTAGCAGCAGTGGCTCCCAGCCCTTCACGGAGGGATCAATCAGATAGTTTTTCCCCCACCAAGCGATGGGCGCGATGGGCGAGTCCTCCAGTAGTATGCTCTCCGCTTTCTTGAGAAGTTCGTAGCGTGCGGCGGGATCGGTGACCTTGAAGGATTTCTCCAGAGTTTCCGCGAATGGCTTGCTGTCCCAGCCGGTATTGTTGTTGCCGTTGCCAGGGGTCCACATTTCCAGAAAGGTCAGCGGATCGATGTAATCGCCGATCCATCCGCCGGCGACGATGTCGTATTCCAGATCCTGGGTGGCGACGATGTAGGCGGTCCATTCCTTGTTCTCAATTTCCACTTCCACACCGAGATGGTCGCGCCACATCGCTTGCACGGCGGTGGCGAGGGTTGCGGCGGTTTCGCGGGAGGCGATGAGAAGTTTCAGCCGAGGAAATCCTTTTCCACCGGGGAAACCGGCCTCTGCCATGAGTGCCCGAGCTTCTTCGGGATTGAACTCGACGCCGTGTGGAGGGTCGTAATCACTGGTCGGCGGGGTCATGCCGTAGGCCGGGGTGTAGCCACGGAATACGTTCTCGCAAAGCGACTCCCTATCGAGGGCCATGCTCAGGGCACGGCGGACCCGGGCATCGTCGAGCGGCTTGCGGGTGGTGTTGAAGCGGTAGAGAACGGTCCCGAGGTAAGGCTCCTGTCGAAGCACGCCGGGGTTTTCCTTTTTCATCAAATCCACCACCTCAGGCGCGGCGGTGTATGTGATGTGGAGTTGGCCGTCGCGGAACATGCGCGCCTCGGTGAAAACGTTCGAAATTGGCAGGAAGCGGACGCCGTTGAGCAGGACCTTTTCCGCATCCCAATATTGTGGATTCCGCTCGACCTCGATGTGGTCGTTGCGGCGGAACGACTTCATCCGGAAGGGTCCATTGCTGACGAGGTTCTCCGGCTTCGACCAAGCATTGCCCCGCTGGCCGATCGTCCCGTATTTCAGGACGGAATGTTTTGGCACCGGATACCAAGTGTAGTGCTTGAGGATCTCCGGGAAAAATGGTGTCGGGCCGCGCAGGGTGATGGTGAAGGTGAGTGGATCCAGAGCCTCGATCCCGACAGTGGAAAAGTCCGTGGTCTCGCCTTTGTTGAACGCTTCCGCGCCATCCATGAAGTAGAGCATTTCCGAATACTTTGCGCCCAGCTCCGGAGTGAGGATGCGCTCATAGGAGAAAGCGAAATCCTCTGCGGTGAGCGGATGACCGTCCGACCACTTTAGGCCGGGCCTGAGTCTCACTGTCCAAACAGTCGCCGTTTCATCTGGGGTGAGTGATTCCGCGACTCCGCCGGGAGTGGCGAGATCTTCCGTCTGGTGGAACTGGACCAGCCCCTCGAACAACGCACGGTTGATGTTGCTTTCCAGTACGCCGGACACGACCTGCGGATCGAAGCTTTTGGGATCGGAGGAATTTCCAAGCAGGAGGATTCCCTCACGTGTTGCCTTCTCCACTTGGCTTTCCTTTTGGCAGGAAAACAGGCAGAGGAAAGGAAGCAGGCAGGCGAGGTAGCGGATCATCGTCGGGCGGAACCATGTCACAACGCGGGGGATTTGGCACAGAAAAACCGGTTCCAAGTCTGTTGACTCTTCGCGCTTCCTGATCTCCTGTCTTGCTATCCATCTTGTCTGCCCGATCTCCGACTTATTTCAGTTCGTTCTGCCCATGCATCACCCGCCTCCCGAAAACCTCAGCGGAGCACGAATCGCTCTACGTCACGCCAAACGCGTGGTCATCGCCATTATCGGGGGAACTGTCGTGCTGATCGGCATTGCGCTGCTCGTTCTGCCTGGGCCGGCATTCGTTGTGATTCCCTCCGGTCTGGCGATTTTGGCGATCGAATTCGAATGGTCGCGTCGTTGGCTGGCCACGCTCCGCAGCTGGATTGAGCAGATGAAGGCGAAAGCGATCAAACGCGATCCCCGCAAAACTCCGGATTGAACCTCTCGCTTTCGACGGGTTAGGGTTTGCGCACTCCCTATCATCATGATTCGCCTCATTATCCTATTCGCCCTGCTCGCTCTCCCTGCATCCGCTCGGACGAAACCGAACATCGTCCTGATTCTTACGGATGACCTTGGCATCGGGGATCTCGGCTGCTACGGCCAGAAAATCATCGAAACTCCAAGGCTGGATGAGATGGCGAAACAGGGGCTGCGATTCACCCATCATTACTCCGCTAGCAATGTCTGCGCACCCACCCGCTGCTCGCTGATGACCGGCAAGCACACCGGTCGCGCGTACATCCGCGGCAACGCCCAGTCCCAAGATAGCGAAGGACAACTCCCCATCCCCGACGAGGAAAAGACTTTGGCCGAAGCTCTCCAAGATGCGGGCTACGTAACCGGGATGTTCGGCAAATGGGGGCTCGGAAATCCTGGGACGACGGGTGACCCGCTGAAACAGGGCTGGGACACCTATCTCGGCTACACGGATCAGGTTCGTGCTCACAATTACTTCCCCGACTTTCTTCTGAAAGATGGAGAGCGGATAGCGCTCGACAACGAAGTCACCTACCTTCCGAAGGACCAATGGCACAAGGGCGTCGGATCGCATTCCACGGGTCAGAACGTTTACTCCCACGATGTCATTGAGGAAGGCGCTCTCGATTTCATACGCGAGCACAAGGACAGTCCGTTTTTCCTCTACGTGCCTTTCACCCTTCCGCACGACAACGGGGAGGCGCTCGAATTGAAAATGGAGGTTCCCGACTTCGGGCGCTACGCCGACCGTGACTGGGGCATCAATCACAAGGGCTACGCGGAAATGGTGACCCGGCTCGACGCTTCGACCGGGCGCATTCTTGATCTCATCGATGAATTGGGCCTCGGAGAAAATACCATCGTTCTCTTCACCAGCGACAACGGGCCGATGGCTCCGAAGAAGGGAAATGAAGATCTGAGCTTCTCCCTTTTCTTCGATAGCAACGGCCCCTTCACCGGATACAAACGCGACATGACCGAAGGGGGGATCCGGGCACCGCTGATCGTCCGCTGGACAGGAAAAGTCCAACCCGGAACCACGTCCGATTTCCCAAGCGTCCAGTACGACTACTTCCGGACCTTCTGTGATCTCGCGGGAGCACCCGAACCCACCGGCACCGACGGGGTTTCCTTAGTCCCCACGATCACCGGAAATCCGGCCGAGCAGAAAGAGCCAGGGTTCCTCTACTGGGAGGATGCCGAGGACGGTGACATCGCCATTCGGCAGGGAGACTGGAAGGCGCTGCTACGTGGTCTCGACAAAAATCCGGATGCCAAACTCGAACTCTACAATCTCGAAACCGATCCGGCCGAGGAGAACGATCTCGCCAGCACAGAATCGGAAAAAGCCACCGAACTTCGGCAGCTTATCGGCAATGTCCGCACTCCATCAGAGCATTTCCCCTCTGCGCTCGACGGGAAATAATAGGGAAGGGGACTCATTTCTTTTCTGATAGGATCGCGACAACCATGGGGCTCTCGATTCCATCGGGTCGCTTGATTCCGAGCCAGCCGTTCATTTCAAAGAAACGCTCGCCGCCGCCGGAGCGGAAGATGGCACGGAGTTCCACTCCGAAAGGCCGATCAATCTTGTTTTCCCCGCCATCCAGCGCGATCTCCAGCGCCTCCCACTTCTCGGGGACAAGGTTTTCGGCGATTCCCACTGTAGCTGAGGCGAGGAAACAGCAAGCGGTCGCGATCAAACAGAAGACTCGATTCATGAGATCAGCAAAGACCGGAAGAATCCGGCGGCAAAAAATCAATTTCTCCCCACATCCGTAATACCGGGGCATCAGGACTTGTAAAATTATGGAGTGCGGACGGCTTGCCTCCGCTTTCGATAGAGAGGCTTGCCTCACGGGGTCATACCGGTGCGTTTCGTTCTAGATCTCTTGCTCCTCACCACAGAGGGCAAGCCATCCGCACTCCAATCTGCTTGGATTGGGTGAACGCACGCGCTCGCCTGAAAGCCTAGAGATTCACAAAACGTGATGCGTGGCAGTATAGCGAACTTGAGCCACCTACCAGATCACTCTCATTCCAAGAATGGCACCGAGTCCGGGCTCGTTTTGACCGGAGCCGTGAATGCGATAATCTTCGTCGGTGAGGTTCTCGATGGCGGCGGTGAGTTGGAGGTGCTCGTTCGGATCGTAGCCGGCGCGGAGGGAGAGCACTCCGTAGGACGGAGTTCCGTTGACGGGGATGCGTTGGGTGTCCCCTTTGTCGGATGACGAGAGGTGATCGGCATTTGCGGAAGCCAGCACGCGGCCCTCGACCCAGACGGGGATCGTTTCATGATGCCAGCGCAGGGCGATGGAGCCACTAAGTGGTAGGAGGCGTGAAACATATTCCTCAGTCGTTGGCCCCCCAATGAATTGTGGAATGTCCATCTGTCCGTCCTGCCAGGAAGCGAAGCCGGAGAGTGTCCATTGGCGGCTGAGGTTCCAATATCCTTCAAACTCGACCCCATAGACGTATCCGTCGCTGCCGTTGGTGGTGATTTCGGTGCCAGAGCCGGGGGCATCCGGGACGCCCGTGATGATGTCTCGGATATCGGTGTAGAAAATCCCGGAGCTCATGCCCCATGTGTCCCCGTCTTTGCGGATGCCAAGTTCTGCAGTCACGAATTTCTCGGGATCGACCCCGAGCGCACCGACCGAAGTGCTTCCGGATCTCGATGTTAGATTTCCTGAAAGGTCGTTCAAGTTTGGCGCACGAAATGCCTGGGAAATTCCTCCATAAGCGAGCCACTCCGAGGTGATCCGGTAGGTGGCACGCAAGGACGCGGAGAGGTTGCTCCACGAATCATCCGCCGAGACATCCGTGGCGGCGGCGGAATCGAAGGTCTTTCCAAGCTCCGCCTGGGCATAGGTGTAGCGCGCTCCGGCGGTGACTTCGAATCTGTCTCCAAGCGGACGGATGTACTGACCGTAGACGCCAAGAAGATCGTAATCCGAATCGTCCGCGACAGGCCGGAAGGAAGGGTCGAAAACGAAGCCGGTGCCAGGGTCGCGTGCGCCAGTAGAATCGACCTTGTCATGATAGTAATCCACGCCGTAGAGCAGGGAACCGCCGGCCAGATCCGACTCGAATTCCAGATCAAGGCCAATGGTGTCCACGTCGTAGGATTGACTGCGAAGATCCGTCAGAGAGCGGATCTGGAACTCGTTGTCGGAGGATGTCTGGTAGGAAAGCGTGGCCGTCAGACGTTTCACCGGGGCACCTGCTTGGTCGTTTTCATGGGAGAAACGGAGATAGGAGAAGGCTCTTTCCTGATCGTATGTTCGGGCGATGAAGGTGCCCGGCGCGGCGACGGATTTCCCATGGGTCCAGCCGGGATTGTTCAAGGTGGAGTGCCAGCGGGAGATATCGTCTTGGTTGAGATATTGGTAGGCGGCGGTCAGGGTGTTTTGCTTGGAAAGCGCGTAGTCGAATCGCGCGTCGATGGACTCCTCCGGGTAGCCGGTGCCATCCATGAGGCCCACCGCGTCATCCTCAATATCGCCGAAGTCTTTGACGGAGATCCCGAGGTGGAAGCCAAATTTTCCACCGACACCCGTTTGAGTCTCAATGCGCCCGACGTTGCTTCCTTCTCCGTTGCTGCGGTATTCGTAGAGCGCGGATCCGTGGGTGTAGAATTTTCCCTCCTCCTCGTCCAAAAATCCGGAGCCTTTTGTGAAAGCGTTCACCGTGCCGCCCACCGCATCAGAGCCGTAGAGTACGGATCCTTGTGAGCGGACGAGCTCGAAGCGCTCCAGCGAGTAGGGATCAACCGTGTTCCAATACTGGATGGGGCCACCCCGAAAGGTGGAGTTGTTGAAGCGCACACCATCGATCATCAGCAGGTTCTGTCGGCCGGTGAAGCCGCGGATAAATGGCGAGCCGTGCCCGTTTGCGGTCTTCTGAACGAGGACGCCGGGCGTGTATCGCAGTGCGTCGGGTAAGGTCCGGACGGTGTTTTCCCAGAGAAACTCCTCCGAGAAAACGTTGCTGGAATAGGGCACGTCATCAATCGGAGTCGCCGAGCGAGTGGCCGTTACGATTAGGGGATCGAGAAAATTTTGTGCGTGAAGCGGGAGCGTGAAGACGAACAGCAGGGGCAGGCAGTTTTTCATTGAGGAGATAGGAACGCGGATGGGGCGGATTTCTTAGGAGAAATTTTCGATTTATCCCACTTTTTTCACGAAGCGGTTGAGTGATGCACAGCGTCAGCTTCTTTCCGGGAATTTCTCCTTCCAGATCCGCAGCGAATTCTTGATTTCCTCGGTCTCTCGCGTGGGGCTGAGTTCCCAGACCAGTGGGCAGTTTTCGGGGAAAAAGCGTAGGATGGAGGGGTAGTCGAGGGTCCCGGTGAAGGGAGTCCGGTGATCGCGGGCGGGCCATTGCACATCGTGGACATGGCCACCGATGAGGTTCGGGGAAATCGTTTCCAGCCACTCGTGGTGATCGAGAAAACCGAGGTTGTGCTTTAGCTGCACGTGGCCGAAGTCATGCCAATATCCAATCCATGGATTGTCTTTGAAATGCTCCTGCAATCGAACCATCTCGCGCTCGTTCGGCATGTCCTCAAAGCGGGAGCGGGACTCGACCGCCAGCTTCACCCCGTATTCCTCGGCTTTTGGAATCAATTCTTCGAGGGCCTCAATGGCGCGTTGGTAATAGAGCGGGGCCAGCTTTTCTCGCTTTTTCAGAAACGCGATCTTGCGCTTCACATACGCAGGCTCGCGCTGCTCTCCGGCGGCGACCATTTTCGTCAGCGGCTTGGTAAACTTCGCGGAATTCATCGGCGCGGACCCCATGTGAAGGACCACGTATTTCGCCTGAAACTCGTTTGCGAGTTCCAGAGTTTTCAAAGTCATCTCCATCGCCCGCTTTCTATCGAACGGGCGATGAGAGGAGTATTCGTAGGCATCCGGGGCATCGATCATCACCTCCACAGGGGAGGGGAAATAATTGTGAACTCCGGCGCAGGTAAACATCCCGGCCGCATAGGCCTTACGGATGCCAGGAACCTTCGCAACCGTCATCCCATGGGACAGCTCGATATGGCGAAATCCCATTTCCACGATCTCCGCGATCATCGCCTCCCCATCGGTGTGGCGGCTGTTGTTCCAGCAGGTCGAGAAGGCTAACATTGGGGGAAACTTTAAATTCTAAACTTTAAACCTCAAGGAAGAGCTGGTTCTGCGAGGTATGCTGGGAGTTTCCCGAAAAGTTTAGTGATCGGATGGACCCGTATCTAACTTGCCGAAAGCGGCACGGGGATAGCGGACGCTGTCCACTAGGTCTTCAATGTGTTTCGGCGGGGCTGGGGTGAGGCGGGAAACGGTGATCGCTACCGCGAAATTCAGCAACATGCCGATCGAGCCGATGCCTTGCGGGGAGATCCCGAAAAGATATTGCTCTGGAGTTCCTTTCAGGCCGAAAACTCCGAAGTTGAAATACAGGATGTAGCCTGCCGTGAACAAGATACCGACGACCATGCCGGCGACGGCTCCGAAGCGGTTCGTGCTCTTCGTGAAGATTCCTAGAACGATGGCCGGGAAGAACGAGGATGCGGCGAGGCCAAAGGCAAACGCAACCACCTGCGCGACGAACCCAGGAGGATGGATGCCGAAATATCCGGCCACGATCACGGCGAGTCCCGCTGCAACCCGTGCGAAGATCAGCTCACTTTTCTCGGAAATTGATGGGTTGAGGGTGCGCTTCACTAGGTCGTGAGCCACAGAAGTGGAAATCACAAGCAGCAGTCCGGCGGCGGTAGACAGCGCAGCGGCGAGGCCACCTGCGGCGACGAGTCCAATGACCCAGCCGGGAAGCTGCGCGATCTCGGGGTTGGCCAAAACGATGATATCTGGATCGACGTAAAGTTCGTTCGAGTTGGCGGAGGGTTCGTTCAAAAGCACTCGTTCGCCGGAGAAGCCTTTTTCGTTCACCGGATCATTGGTCACGAATACCGGTTCCACCTTGATTTTGTCAGGGTGTTTCTGGAACGCATCGCCGCTGCCGTTGTAGGTGATTTTTCCATCTGCATTCTTATCCACCCATGCGATTAGGCCAGCGTTCTCCCATTTTTTAAACCATGAGGGCAGATCCTTGTAAGAGGCTTCGGAAACAGTGGTGAGAAGATTGGTGCGGGCGAAAACGGAGATGGCTGGTGCCGTGGTATAGAGAATGGCGATGAAAAGCAGGGCCCAGAAGGCAGACTTCCGCGCGTCGCTCACTTTTTTCACCGTATAGAAGCGCACGATGACATGAGGAAGCCCCGCAGTGCCGACCATCAGGGCGAGAGTAATGGCGAGCACATCGATGAGCGGTTTGTGTCCCGTTGAGTATTCCGCGAAGCCAAGTTCGGTGCTCAGACCATCGAGCTTTTCGACCAGTCCGATTGTTTCTCCCGAAGCGTCGGACGCGAGACCGAGCTGCGGGATCGGATTTCCCGTCAGCATAATGGAGATGAAAATGGCGGGAACGAGGTAGGCGAAAATGAGCACGCAATATTGGGCCACCTGAGTGTAGGTAATGCCTTTCATCCCGCCCAGCACTGCATAGAAAAATACGACCGCCATGCCAATATACACGCCAGTGTTCACATCCACCTCGAGAAAGCGTGAGAACACCACGCCGGTGCCGCGCATCTGTCCTGCGACATAGGTGAAAGAAACGAAGATCGCACATATCACGGCGACAACTCTGGCGGTGCTGGAGTCGTAGCGGTCTCCGATGAAATCAGGAACTGTGAATTTCCCGAAACGTCGCAAGTACGGCGCAAGTAGTAGAGCCAAGAGCACATAGCCTCCGGTCCAGCCCATCAGATAAACCGCGCCATCACGGCCCATTATCGAGATCAGGCCGGCCATGGAGATGAAGGAAGCGGCACTCATCCAATCCGCTGCCGTGGCCATGCCGTTGGCGATTTTCGGGACTCCTCCGCCCGCCACATAGAATTCACCAGTCGTGCCTGCGCGTGACCAGATCGCGATGCCGATGTAGATGGCAAACGAGACACCTACGAAGATGTATGTCCAGATTCTGACGTCCATATGTTTGGTTTTTAGATGGGAAAAATGTTCAGGAGCCTTCTTCGGCACCAGTGCCTTCGAGAAGCTCGCGATCAAGACGGTTCATCACGCGTGCGTAAACCACGATCAGCAGAACAAAGCAGTAGATGCTGCCTTGTTGGGCGAACCAGAAGCCGAGATTCAGATTTGTCCCAGGGAGCTTGAAGCGGTCCAGAAAATCGACCATGAGTATGCCGCATCCATAGGAAACAAACGCCCAAATGCCGAGTAAGATACCAAGCCAGCGCAAATTCGCCTTCCAATACTCGCGGCGCCGTTCTTCTGTGGGGAGGTTGCTCATGGGAAATCAATTTGGTTTCCCCAAGGGTCTAAGCGTCCGCGCCGGGAGTGGGAAGGATTTTTCTCAGACGGTGGGGCTCGATATTGGATTTCAAAGAGAATCGAGCTTCCCCCAAGGAGGTTTGCGGGTGCGGTAGGGACTGAGGAACTTTTGGACTTCCAGCGAATTATTTTCAGCTCCGTCGGGAATTCTCTACATGGTGTCAGCCGGGTATGCTTTCTTCTGTCAAACCATGGTGGAATCAAGCAAACGAGCCAAAGTCATGCTCTGGATCGTCGCGTTCGGACTCTTTGTTTCCGGTGTGACGGTTTGGCCGGCGATCCCTGAACTGAAATTTGCAATCCAGCTATTCTGGGGTGATGCAAAGGCGACGGGGGAGGGACATCGTTTCACCGTCCAAATCCTCGAGAGTCTTGAGGTGATCGAGCGCGAGCATCCTCATATCCTGTATGGCTACGATTGGCTTGCCTTCGCCCACATCTGCCTTGCCATCCTCTTCGCCGGTGCGGCGCGGGATCCCGTTCGGAACATCTGGATCATCCAGTGCGGGTTGATCATGTGTGCTCTGATCCCGGTCCTCGCGGCGATCTGCATTCCCATGCGTGGGATTCCCTTTTTCTGGTTTTTCATCGACTCCGCCTTCGCTCCCCTAACAGCGCTTCCCCTTTGGATCGCACTGCGCGATGTCCGGAAAATCGAAGCGGACCGGATCGAATCGGGTATCCTCGTGGTCTCCTCGGAAAAGGCAAATGACTGCTAGTGGGTCGCAAAGTTCAAGCTGGCGGATGGCGGACAAGGAGTCGCGGATGGTATCCGCGAGTGGAAGGAAGAAAGGCGGATACCATCCGCCTCTCCTTGCCCTTGGTCCGCGCAAGCGCATCGTCTTTTGTCCGCCGTTTTGAATTCTACGGACCACTAGCTGGAACCTGAGACCATTTGCGATGCCACTTGTCATTCCGAGAAACCGTCTGAAGTTAGCGGATGCCAATCTTGAGAGGTTTCATCTTAGCCGCAATTTTCCTAAACATACTTCAGGCTCAGGGCCTCCAGGACGAACTGGATGCCCGTAAAAAAGCCTTCGCGGAACGAGCGCCTGCGGAATTGCTTGAAAGTCAGGACCAGGCACTGCATGAACTGGAAGCCTCAGGTGTTTACGACCGTGTCCTGAAAGTCGGCGATGAAGCACCTGATTTCACCCTGAAGAATCACGAAGGAAAGGATGTAAATCTCTCGACCCTATTAGAAAAGGGGCCCGTTGTTCTCACATGGTATCGCGGGGGCTGGTGCCCGTATTGCAACATCACTTTGGCCGCGCTAGCTAAAAAGAATGCCGAGATCGAAAAGCTCGGCGCAACCCTAGTTGCGATGACTCCAGAGCTCCCTGATTCCACGGCAGCCTCAGTCGAAGAACAGGGATTGAACTTCGAAGTCCTGACTGACGAAGGGCATGCGATCGCGGAAAAATTCGGTCTCGTTTTTCCTCTGAACGAAGATACCCGAAAGCGCTACGAGGAGAAATTTGGCTTGGAGAAACGAAGCGGGAAATCATCCGAAGGCCGTCTGCCACTTCCTGCGACCTACGTTGTTTCGAAGGACGGCACCATTACCTACGTCTTTGCTGATGCGGATTACCGCCGTCGCGCGGAGCCGGCGCGAATCATTGATGCTCTGAAAGCCATCAAACATGGTGCAAGCGACCGCCACATGGTTCTACAGTATTGGGAAAATGTATGGAATCCGCCCTACGATCTTGATCTCATCGACAAACTGATGGACGAGAGATTCACAAGAACCAGTACCGGCAAGGACACGATTGGGCGCGGGAAATATAAGGAGTGGGTCGCCGATTTTCAGAAAGAAGTCAGTGGACTGCGCCTCGAATCACTCTCCTGTTTCCCTGCGGAAGAAGGCACCAGCACCGTCTGCCGGTGGAAAGTAAGTGGAATCAACCGAGGGGCATTGAAAGATGAAGCCGATGGAAGCCTACTTCAGTTTTCCGGAGTCAGCTTATGGCAAATTCACGACGGAAAGCTTGTTCGGAACTGGGCGGAGAAGGCTGTGTGGGAACCCTAGCGGTGGAGGACGCGTGACGCGAGGAAGTTACCGAATCACAGGCTTGTCCATAGGACGGGGTTGGCGGCGTTCTGCGAACACAAGTTGTTTGGCCTCGCTGCTGAGTCCCTCGTAGATGACTCCGGTGAGGTCGCGGAGGCGGGAGGCGATTCTGGATTTCGGGTTCCTGCTGTAAACGAGAGTTCGTCCCTGCCGCTTGCAGACCAGTGCGCCGAAACGCTCGAAGCGATCCTGAAGCAGCGAAAAAAGAATCTATTCCGCAGCGTTTCCACCGAACAAATCCTAGAGCGCAGTCGAAATTATGACCGTATATTACGCTCGTGTGACCCGAATATCTAATCGATAAATCACCATGAACCCACCTGATTGGAAAACTTGCTCCGAAGAGGAGCTGTGACTTTATGTGGGTTGGACGCCTTCGGGGAACTTGCTCGGAAGTTGGACCGCGAGCTTTTGCTCGCCCCAGTGCTCTTGCTTGGTGCTCCGCTGCCGCCTAGAAGGACGGCTCTCCATATGCCGCGACGCAACGCAATGGGAGCGCAACGGACTAAAGTCCGCGTTCCAATCGTGGTTACAGATTCTTATCCGTCACCGCACCTTCGCTCGCGCTGGTGACGAGCTTCGCGTATTTCGCGAGGACTCCGAATTTGTAGCGGGGCTCGGGCTGTTTCCATTTTGCTTTGCGGGCGGCGATTTCCTCGACGGAGAGGTTGACGCTGATGCGGTTTTCTACGGCGTTGATTTCGATCTCATCGCCTTCTTCGAGGAGGGCTATGGTTCCGCCTTCGAAGGCTTCCGGGGTGATGTGGCCGACGACGAAGCCGTGGCTGCCGCCGGAGAAGCGGCCGTCGGTGATGAGGGCGACGTCTTTGCCGAGTCCCATGCCCATGACGGCGGAGGTGGGGCCGAGCATTTCGCGCATGCCGGGGCCGCCTTTGGGGCCTTCGTAGCGGATGACGATGACGTTTCCTTTCTCGATTCTCTTGGCGAGGATGGCGGTCATGGCTTCGGGTTCCGAGTTGAAGACGCGAGCTTTGCCTTTGAAGGTTTCGCCTTCTTTGCCCGAAATTTTGGCGACCGATCCCCCTTCGGCGAGGTTTCCGTAGAGGATGCGGAGATGGCTGTCTTTTTTGAGCGGGTTGCTGACCGGGCGGATGATCTGCTGGTCTGCGGGGTAGTTGATGGGGGATTTCTCCAGGTTCTCGCGGACGGTGCGGCCGGTGACTGTCATGCAATCGCCGTGCAGGAGGCCGGCTTCGAGGAGCATTTTCATGAGCGGGACGGTGCCGCCGATGCGGACGAGATCCGCCATGGCGTATTTGCCGGAGGGCTTGAGATCGGCGAGGACGGGGGTCTTTTTGCCGATGCGCTCGAAGTCGTCCAAGGTGATTTCCACCCCGGCGGAATGGGCCATGGCGGGGATGTGGAGGCAGGCGTTGGTGGAGCCGCCGAGGGCGATGAGGACGGTGATGGCGTTTTCAAAGGCCTCTTTCGTCATGATATCGCGGGGCTTGATGCCGAGCTTGATTAGGTTGAGAACGGCGGCGCCGGCATCGAAGCAATCACGCATCTTGTCATCGGAAATGGCGGCTTGGGCGGAGCTGTTCGGGAGGGACATGCCGAGTGCTTCGATCGCGCTGGCCATGGTATTGGCGGTGTACATTCCGCCGCAGGAGCCGGGGCCGGGGATGGCGCAGGACTCGACGTGTTCGAGTTCCTCATCGGTGAATTCGCCGTTGGCGTGTTTTCCGACTGCTTCGAAGACTGATACGATATCGAGGTCTTTTTCTTCGCCCTTGATCTTGCCGCAGCCGGGAAGGATGGTGCCGCCATAGACGAAGACGGCGGGGCGGTTCATGCGGCCCATGGTCATGACGCAGGCGGGCATGTTCTTGTCGCAGCCGCCGATGGCGACGAAGCCATCCATGCCTTCGCAGCCCACAACAGTCTCGATGGAATCCGCGATCACCTCGCGGGAAACGAGGGAGTATTTCATCCCCTCGGTGCCCATGGAAATCCCGTCGGAGATCGTGATGGTGTTGAAAATGAGGCTCTTGCCGCCTGCTGCATCGACGCCTTTTTTCGACTCGATGGCGAGCTTGTCGATGTGGACATTGCAGGGCGTGACCTCGCTCCAAGTGGATGCGATACCGATCTGCGGCTTGGCGAAATCGTCTTTCTCGAAACCGACCGCATAGAGCATGGCGCGGCTGGGCGCACGGTCGGGGCCATCAAGCATCTGACTGGAAAAGGGGCGTTCTTGGTCGTTCATCGGGCGCGGATGATTGACGAAACGGGGCGGGTTGGCAATGCGGTTCGTGGAGGGGTAGAATTTCCCTCTGGAGAGAGGCTTCTGCCCACTATTTGCCAGTCACGGTGAGAGTTTCAGGGTTCGCGGTGAGCTTCATGCCATCTGAGAATGTGACGATGAGGGGTGCTTTTCCGAAATTGTAGGCTGCATACGTGGTTTTGCCATCCTTGGTGAAAGTGGTGGCGAAGGGGGTGTCTGCCAAAATTTCGGGATCACTTTGTCCGAACGTTTCCAAGGTGCCGATCCAGTGATCCATGAAGGCGTGGGTGTTGCCTCCTTCAAGCGAGCATTTTGGGTGTTCCGTCAGGTATTTCGCGGCCCGGGAGGGATCGCTGAGTGCACCAAACATGACAACGAGATCGCCCCAGCCGTTATTGAAGTCAGTGCCTTGTTTTCTTACCTCCGCAATGCGGGAGTAGTTTTTCTCCACATAGTCCGGGTGGCGGCCCATGTAGAGGGAGGCGGGGGTGAAGGGCAGCCAGTTGATGCCGTGGATGCAGTCGATGTCTCCGGAGAACCATGTGGCGAAAGCACCTTTTCCGCCCCATACCATGCCGAGGGCGACTTGGGGGAAGTCTTTCGGGAAGTTGGTTTCGGCGACATCGAACCAGTATTCCTCGACGGCGGTGCGCTCAGTATTGAAGAGGAAGGTGCCCATGTCGCGGAGGGTATCGTTTCCGGTGGCGGCACCCCAGAGCATGATGCCATACCAAGCGTTGAGAGACTCGGAGGAGGATTCCTGGTTGTTCCCATCTCCGAATTTCGCATTCCCGGAGGCCCAGGAGTGGCCTGCGTATTTATCGAAGCAGCGGATGTAGGGAAACATCTCGTCGGCGCGGTTGTGGGAGGCGATGTCCCGGATAAGAAGTTCGACCATGGGTGCCCATCTCACGGCCCATGCGGGATCGGTGCGGGCGATTTCGGCGGCAGCACGGATGAAGTATCCGTAATGAAAGTGGTGATCGTTGATGGATTCATCGCTGCCGTAGGAGGGCTTGCTGCCGATGAGGGTGCCCCAGTTTGCATCGTAGTAGAAAAGCGGGGCCTTCTCGTCGGGGGAAGCGGTGAACCAGTCCTCGAGGCGGCGCTTGATCTCGGTCGAGAAAATTTTCTGAAGATCTTCCTCCTCGGCCATTTCGGCGATGCCGCTGAGTGTGGCGAGGCGTCCGAGGTATTTCCCATCCCAATAGGTGTCTGCGAATTCGCCGGGAGATTTTTCAGCCTCTGCCTTGAGGTAGGTTAGCATCTGGGTTTTGTCGCGGATGCAAGAGGAGGGGAGCATGGGCAGGACTCCATGGATGGGAACAATGGTGGAAAAGCTCTCACAAGCAGTGACTTTCATTTCCCCGCGCACAGAGGGGTAGGTGAGATCGGAAAGCGTGTCCTCGGCGTATTTTCACTGATGTGGATAGAGGGCGGTGAGGGTTCCCTTTTCACCCGTCTCCATGGCTGCGGTGGAAAAGGCGTAGGTCGTTTTGACTCTGCCGGGAACCACTTCGTAGGTGACGCGGGTATCGGTGATGTGGTTGTGCGCGTGGGTGCGAAAGAGGGCTAGGGTCTCGGGTGTATCATCGGGGAGGACGGCGATGGAGAGGTAGTCCTTTCCAGCGGCCGTGTTAATGAAGATGGTTTCATCTGTGCTGCTCCATGCGCTTCCGGTCGGTCCAAAAAGTGCGTAGTGGCGCCCTCTCACGGTGATTCCGAGGACATCGTCAGTCAGTTTTCCCGACCAGATGACGGTTTTTTCGGAGAACTTGATTTTAGGATTCGCGCCCTCGAATCGGCAAAAAACATATGGGCTGCCGTGGCCGAACGAGGTTTTCAAAACCTTCTTTTCATCGGCGAAGGCGGCGGTGACGAACCAGTCGGAATACGCTTCGAGGTCTGCGGTGGTGAAGTCTCCCGCACCTTCGAGACCGATGATGAAATCTCCCTCCGCCGAAACGCCGGCACCCATGATTGCGTCCTTGCTGGTGGTGAGGTTTGCGCCGACGTAGGTGACGGCGAGGCCTTTGGGGGTAGCCACCATGCCGAGTGGGTGGGCAAACATGTTGCTGGAAAATTTCTCGAAAAGGAGGGAACTCCACCATTGGTTTGTGATGGGTGCGCCTTGGAAATCAGTGGTTTTGGAAATGGCTTCCGGGAGTGGTTTGATGAACTCCGGGCGATCAGTGGTGTAGCTACCAGGACCGGTCGCGATGATCTCCGCTCCAATAAGGGAGGGGGCTGCAAGAAACAGGGCCGTAACTAGGATGGATCGGGCGGAAATGGGTATTCTCATAGCAAGGTCGCGATATTGCACGAAATTGCAGATCAAAGCGAGAGGAAGAATTAGATATTTTCGAAGCTGCTAGTTTGCCCGCGTTCGTGTTTCAGCAGCCATCTCTTCTTTTCCAGGCCCCCTGCGTATCCGGTCAATTTTCCCCCGGCACCGACCACCCGGTGGCAAGGCACCATGATGGAGATCGGGTTTCGCCCTACCGCAGCTCCCACCGCGCGCACTGATTTGGGCGAGCCGATTCGCCCTGCAAGCTCGCCATAGCTGACTGTTTCTCCGGCTGGAATCGTCAGTAATTCGTTCCAGACCTGTTTTTGAAAAGCTGTGCCTGTTGTGATGGCAATTTTCGGGAGTGGGCGTGTTTTCTTTCCAGAAAAATACTCGCTCAGCCACTTACGCACGGGATCGAAAACTGGACCATCGTCTCGGCGCCAAGAATGGGAATCCTCGGGCCAATGCTTCTGCCCTTCATTGTATAATCCGCAAATCACCCCGTCTTTCGAGACGACCGTGATCGAACCTATGGGGGAATCGATGACAGTGAAGGTCGTGATTTTGTTCATGCTCACCCGGATGCTTTCCATGTGAAATGGGGGCCACCAATGAGAGGAAAACAAATTTCGCGGCTCAGTGCGAGAGCGGATTGTCTCCGGAGGCATCTCCAAGATGGGCCTCTTCTTGCGGAAGGAATTTTTTGAAACGCGTCTTGTCGATGGCCTTCATATAGGCCTCGGCAGGGGAGATCATGCCCTCGCGGAGCTTGGACCAGATGGACTCGTCCATGAATTGCATTCCCTCACTTTTACCGCCGGTGATGACGTCGTAGAGTTTCTGCGTTGCACCTTCCCGGATGATGGCGGCGACGGCGGGGGTGCCGAACATGATTTCATGCACGGCCACGCGGCCCGGTTTGTCCACCCGCTTGCACAGGAGCTGGGCGACCACCCCGCGCAGCGAGGCGGAAAGCATGGTCCGTACCTGGGACTGCTGGTTGGCAGGGAAAACGTCAATGATACGGTCGACGGTCTTACGGGCGTTGTTCGTGTGGAGCGTTCCGAACACAAGTAGCCCGGTTTCCGCCGCGGTGAGTGCGAGGGAGATTGTTTCCAAGTCTCGCATCTCTCCAACAAGAACGATATCCGCATCTTCCCGCAGCGCGGCGCGCAGACCGTCCGCGAAGGAGGGTGTTTGGATCGGGACCTCGCGCTGGGTGAGGATGGATTTCTTGTTGCGGTGAACGAATTCGATCGGCTCCTCGACGGTGATGATGTGGCGGGAAAAGTTCGAATTGATGTAGTCGAGCAAGGCCGCGAGTGTGGTGGATTTTCCTGAACCCGTCGGACCGGTGACCAAGACGAGACCTGAGCGCATGTGGCCGAATTCTTTGACGACCTCCGGCACGCCGAGCGCTTCTAGGGGCATAATTTCAGTGGGAATTAACCGAAACACGGCGGCGAGACCGTTCTGTTGCTGGAGATAGTTGCAGCGGAATCGGGAGTCCTCATCCATTTCGTAGGCGAAGTCGAGGTCGCCGTTTTCAAGATAGTTGGCGAACGCCCGCTCGTCGCAGATTTCGGCGAGAAGCTCTTTGAAAGACTCTCCTTCGAGGACTTCCTCCCCCTCGATCGCACTAACCGCACCATGGACGCGAATTTTCGGCGGTTGGCCTTCCGACAAATGGAGGTCGGAGCCTTTGCTTTCGATGAGTTTCTGGAATAAGGCGTCAATTCTTGCCATGTCTGAAAATGAGTTTTTGGTGATTTGGAAACGGGTTCTCGAAAAGGATCAGGACTGGAGGAATGCGCGCATGTTCGCCTTGTCGTCCGAGCGGAAAAGCAATTCCTCTTGGGAGATTTTTCCTTTCACATAGAGCTGTCTCAGAGATTCGTCCATGGTGATCATACCCACGTGCTTACCAGTCTGCATGACGCCAGGAAGCATATAGGTCTTTCCTTCTCGAATACAGTTGGCGACCGCCGGGGTGTTTACGAGCAGCTCGGTGGCGAGGATGCGCCCCTCCCCGTCGATGGTTGGGACGAGCTGTTGGGAAAGAACGCCGCGTAGGGATTCGGAAACCATGATGCGGATTTGGTCGCGCTGGTCGGTCGGGAACACGTCGAGCACACGGTCCAGGGTTCGTGGGGCGTTTCCGGTATGCAGGGTGCCTAGAACCAAGTGGCCCGTTTCGGCGGCAGTGAGCGCGAGCTGGATGGTCTCCAAGTCCCGCATTTCTCCGACCATGATTACGTCCGGGTCTTCCCGTAGGGCACCGCGGAGGGCGCGGGCGAAGGATTCCGTATGCTTGTGGACCTCCCGCTGGTTGACGTGGCAGCCCTTGGACTCGAACACATACTCGATTGGGTCCTCAAGTGTGAGAATATGATCCTCGCGATCCTCGTTGATGAAATCCACGATGGAGGCGAGGGTGGTGGATTTTCCCGAACCCACGGAACCGGTAATGAGAATGAGCCCGTTCTGATAGCGGGTGAGCGGAATGATGCTGTCGATGGGCAGGCCGATCTCTTTCATCGAGCGCAGCTTGCTGTTGATGACCCGGAATGCCATGTCATAGCCAAGCCGTTGCTTCACCACGGAGGCACGGTAGCGTCCGTCCGAGCCGATGTAGGCGAAATCGATGTCGCCTCGTTCTTGGAGACGCTCCCATTCTTTCTCGCCAAGAAAGGATCTGGCGAGCCTTTCGGTATCCTCGGGTTCTAAGGGCGGATGGTCCGGCCAGATCGGCGAAAGCTGTCCGTAGCGCCGCCAAGCGGGTGGGTAGGCGGTGGCGATGTGGAGATCGGAGCAGTCATACTCACGCCCCAGCTTCAAGTATTCATCGACATGATCCAGGACTACGTGTTCGGACATTTTCTGGCTGTATTGGGTTGTTTGGAAAAATTAGGAATCCGGTGTTGGATTTGGGCGAGAGTGTCACTCATCCGGCTTCCAGAGTTACGCAGGATTCAGGAAAAGTGTCAATATGGAGAGCGTGCAGTCGTACGTTGAGGCCTGCTGGCGATCCCAATTTCAAAGCGGTTGCGGAGATAGTCTTTGATTAGTTTCGTCGCGTAGATTTTACCAACCGGTTTTATAACCGCCACGGCAAGTGCGAGCATGCCAAAAAAGAAGTTCCTCTGTTTTTTGACTTCTTTGACTCGATACGAACTCTCGGCCTTTCTTTTTCGGAAGAAAATCTTCTTTAGTAAGTACCCTCCCACAAGAGATCCGCCCACTAATTTCACGGGATCCGACGTGACAGCTTCCCGTATGCGGCCAGCAACATCGAACTTGTTCTTTAGCTCCAAGCGAGCCTCAGTGATCGTCTCCCTCGCCCTTTCGCTTCGCTCGATTAGCTTTTGGATGTCGACTTTGTTTTGATGCTTGCGAGCCATTTTTGATCTTTTTCGAATTCGGAGCGGGTGATGGAGAATACAGGATCAGTCTGCCGTCTAACAAAAGAGACAGCAAGGATCACAACGAGTAGGAAAACCGCTGCCATAATCAGCGCTACGTAAAACCAGGCGAGCCCTGAAAGGTTTGAGATCAGTCCGATGAGTCCTGCAATGAGAAGCAGAAAGAAAATGGCTGCACAGCATGCGGCGATGATCGCCCAAAGCACCTTTGTGCCAACGATCGTAACCGCATGCTTAGCTTCCGAGGAAATGATTGCAATACGTGCCGACAGGAGGGCCGTAATTGCGGAAGGCAACTTCCCAGTCGGGCTATCAGGTTTGGCAGCGGATTCGTCCGCTTCGTCGGCAATTGCCTCTGCAGCGGACGCGATTCCTGATTCTGATGTCATCGAGTTAGTGCCCAAAGCGGGAATTTGGGAGGGGCGACCTATACATAGTCATTTATTTCTTCGTAATCAGCCCAACTAGGAAACCAATGCCAAGCGCACCGAGAACAGCTTTTGTTGGGTTCTGGCGGATGTAGTCCTCTGCGGTCACGTGGAATTCCTTCGCCTTGGCGCGGGATTCGTCCCACTGCTGTTGGGCGGTTTCCTTGGCTTGATGCGCTTTCTCGGTGGCAACGGTCTTGTAGTGATCTGCCTTTTCAGAAGCGACAGCTTTATAATGATCAGCTTTTTCTGAAGCGACAGTTTTGTAGTGTTCTGCTTTCTCTGCGGCGGTGGCTTTGAGAGCCTGCGCGGTTTCGACAGCCTTGTCTTTCAGTTTCATGGCCTGTGCACCGGTGGTATTTTTGAAATCATCGGCAGCAGCGCGGAGATCACCGGCGGCGGCGGAAACGGAAGGGGTCGGCTCGAGCTCGGCGGCATTGGAAAATGGATTGTCGTTCATAATGGATGGTAGGTTGAGAGTTACAGGGAGGGATTCAGCACGTAGCGTTCCAAGCGAGATTACACCTACGTATCCTACGGGCAAGAAGACATTTGGATAAGTTCTCCCAGCCAGTATGACGAATGGGGTGGGCAGCGTTCATGCAAAACGCACCTCCGCACATGCAGCGTGCATCCGGCTGAGAATTTACCTTCTAAGCTGCGATTCGATGCGCTCAATGCGCTCTTTCAGGCCCGGTTGTTTTTCCAACTCCGATGTGACTTTCTTGCATGCGTGGATGACGGTTCCGTGGTCCCTTCCGCCGAAGCATTCGCCGATTTCCATCAGTGAATTGTGCGTCATGGAGCGGCTCAGATACATGGCGATCTGCCGGGGAAACGCGATGCTTGCGGGGCGGCGACGTGAAATCATATCGGCGAGCCTCACGTCGAAGGTTTCGGCAACGGCCCTCTGAATTCCGTCGATCGTAACCTGTCGGCTGGCTTCCTCTTGGATGAAATCCCTCAGGAGATACTCGACTTTCTCAACCGTCACACTTTCCCCGGCAAGCGAGGCGAAGGTGGCGACGCGAACCAGTGCACCCTCTAGACGGCGGACGTTGGAGCGGATTTTTTCGGCTAGGAAATCGAGAACTGAGTCGTCCACCGTGACTTTCCACTCGATCGTTTTCTTACGGAGGATCGCCATCCGTGTCTCAATTTGGGGGGGCTGTAGCTCGACAGCCAGCCCGCATTCGAAGCGGGAAATGAGGCGAGGTTCTAGATTCTTGATCTCGCACGCTGGGCGGTCGCTGGTCAGGATCACCTGATTGCGCCCATCGAGCAGCGTATTGAAGGTGTGGAAAAACTCTTCTTGGGAGCGTTCTTTGCCGGCAAGGAACTGCACGTCGTCGATCAGTAGAACATCCGAGCTGCGGTAGCGGCGGCGGAATTTCTCGATGTCGCCTTTACGTATCGCCTCGATGAACTCGTTGATGAATTTCTCACAAGTGAGGTAGATCACGCGGGTGTCTGGGCGGCGGCGCAGGATCTCCTGGCCAATGGCGTGCATCAGGTGGGTTTTGCCGAGGCCGGGTCCGCCGTGAATGAACAGTGGGTTGTAACCGACGGAGGATTTCGTAGCCACGGCTTGGCACGCGGCGTGGGCAAACTGGCTGTTGTTCCCCACCACAAAATTTTTAAAAGTGAAGCTGGTGTTCAGGCCTGCGGCTTTTACTCGTTTTTCGAGAATTTCGCTGGGCATCTCAGTGTGGAGAACCGCGGGGGCGGGAGCTGGGTTTCCTTCTTGCGCGTCACTGGCGGCGATCTCAATCCGGACCTTCCGGAGACCTTCATGAATGGCGTTGACCGCGTGCAATAGCTCGGGCAGATAGTTGGTCTCAATCCAAACTTGGTGGATCTCGCCAGGAACTTTCACGACGGCCTCGTCCTCAACCACTCCGGCCCATGATGCCCCGCCGAACCAACGCTGAAAAGCGTCCGCTCCGATGGCGTTGCGGAGGGTATCCGAGATCGCGACCCACTCCTCCGGGGTACGGGTGTCTGATTTGTCTGAAGTGCTTACACCCTCCTTTTCAGAGAATGCTTCCTCTGCTTCCAACGTGATTCTTTTCATTTCTAATGTCTTCCGTGGACCCTCATCAGCTCCCCCCAATGGGCGCTCCGTTGGCAACGGTTCAAAGACGTTGAACGACGATTTCAAAACGCGGAATTATTTTCAGCAAGGTGCTAACAGAGAGAAGTTTCTCTGGTCATTCCACAAGCGTTCCACGGGATCATTTTTTAAAATCTTGACTGGAAAATTGATACAGTTTTCCGAATCAACTGCGCGACCTATCAGTTAGATTCGACACAAGTCGTTGAGAATCAATGGGGAGAAAGGTGACGGACCTGTAACACTTCGCGGAAACGAAAAATGTCCTCGAGGGGGGTGAGGTGGTTTCGTGGTCGGTTCCCGTACGTACGGCGATCTCGGGCTTTTGCTCCGGCATTTTGCCAAGCTCCGGTGCCGTCCGAGAAGCCGAGATATGATTTCGCAAAAAATGCGTCCGGAAATCACTTCAATTCCGGACCGCAATCAGGCCTTTTTTTGGGTTCGCTATGGTTGGGCATGAAATATCCACAACAGAATGTGACTGCGGTTGTCACCGGCCATGCCCAAGCGTAGCAAAGCACCGGGACCAGCCCGTCGCCCGCCGAGTTCATCTCCAGCGTTGGGAATCCCGTCAGCCACTGGAAAGGCAAGCCGCCCTTGATCCAGAGCACCCAAAAATCGATCCTCAAGAAGGTCACCAGTAGCACTGAGATCGCGCTTCCGATGACTAGGCCACGTATGCTTGCGCGTCCGAGGAGTGCGCAGAACATCATGCCAAGCAAAGGCCCCATCGTGTAGGTAGTCATCCCGAAGGCCAGCGGAAGAATCGGGATATCCTCACGCACCAGGTTCAGGAGTTGGGTGAATCCGGTCAGTGCGATGCCCCATCCGATGATCAACCACCGGGTTTTTTTCATCAGATTCATTTTCTCCAGCTCTGCGTCGGACTTCTGCTCTGGATGGTAGATGGCGGAAAGGGTTGTCTGACTCAATGCTGCCAAAATGGAATCAAGGCTTGAGATGCACGCCGCGAAAATCCCCGCAAGTAGCAATCCGCTTACCCCGGGAGGCAACACAGTCACGATCCACATTGGAAAGATGAAATCCTTCTCGCCCGCGACATTTACGTTGCTTCCCATGATGGTCTCCGTCCCGGCATTCACCAGTTTCGCCTCATCCGGCGTGAATGGGTGTTGATGATACCAGACGAACAGCGCCGCACCGACCATCAGCATAAGCAATGTGAGCACTTGCCCAAAGGAGCTGAAAATCAATGCCTTGCCCGCCTGTTTTGCGTCCCGGCAGCAGAACATGCGCTGCGCGTTGAGCTGGTCCACGCCGAAGGCGGTCAGGTTCTGGAACGGCACTGCAAGTAGCGCCACCCAGAAGGTGGTTTCCAGCTCCCTTCGGAAACCGAAAGTGAAATCCCACAGTCGCGTCCGTCCGTATTGCTGCGCTGTTTCCCAGAAACCTCCCCAGCCTCCGTCGATCCCGCTCACCAGCCAGAACAGCGCTACCAATCCGCCGACGGCGAAGAGAAGGAACTGCATCACATCCGTCCAGATCACCGTTTGCATCCCGCCCATCAGCGTCCAGCCAATCGCAATCACGCCGATGATAAAAATACTCCACTCGATCGGCAGGCCCGTAACGACTCGCAGCGGGATGGCCGCCACCAGCACTCGCACGCTTTGGCCCAGCACGCTGCCGAGGGTGAAGAGCACCGTCGCGAGCATTTTCGCCCCACTTCCCAGCCGGTTTCCCATGTAGTCATAGGGGCTGTAAATTTCCTGCTCGTAATAGACTTTCACGAACCACCTCGCCACCAAGAACCTAGCGATGATCGAGCCAATCGCCCACTGTAAGTAGGTGAAATCCCCCTCCAGCGCAAACAAGGTTCCCGGCACGCCGATGAACGTCACTCCGCTGATCTCCGTGGCGATGATGGATCCCGTCACCGCCCACCATGGCAGAGAGCGCCCGCCGAGGAAAAAGTCTCGGATCGTCGCGTTCTTACCCCGCATCGCGTGTCCGACCCAAGTGGTCAGCAAAAGGTAGCCGATCAACACGACCCAATCCCAGACCGTGAACTTCAGATGGATGGCACTCAGAAACATGAGTGCAGGCTAGGGATTCGTCTTCCCGAACCAAGTTTCAAATTGGGTGCCTTGAAAATGCCTTTTCTGTTTCCAACCATGCCCCACCTGCCTTTACTCATCGTATGGAAGAACCGCCAGAAATCCCCCAGCTTGTAAAAGACGATCCCTGGCTCGAGCCTCAGACCGATGCCATCCTCCGCCGCACGGCCCGTTTTGAAAGCGCCCTCGCCGAGATCAGGGAGAAACATGGCTCGCTCTCCGCATACTCTGGTGCTCACCGATACTGCGGCATTCATTTCAAGCCCAATGAGAACCACTGGACCGTACGCGAATGGCTTCCGGAGGCCTGCGCCGTCTCTCTCATCGGGGACTTCAATGACTGGAACCGCGACTCCCATCCACTCGTCAAAAAGGACAACGGTATTTGGGAACTCATCCTTCCGAAAGATGAGCTCGAACATACGGATAAGGTGAAACTACATATCCACGGAGCGGACGACTCGCGATTGGACCGCTTGCCCGCCACGATCACCCGCGCCGTCCAAGACCCAGCTTCCCATGACTACATCGCCCAAGTCTGGTCGCCACCCGCAGACTTCGTTTGGAGAAATCATTTCGATCCCGCGGACATCAAAGCGCCTTACATCTACGAGACGCACACCGGCATGTCCGGAGAGGAGCCGCGCGTGCATTCCTATCGGGAATTCGCCGATGACGTGCTGCCCCGCGTGGAAAAGGCCGGCTACAACACCATCCAGCTCATGGCCGTCCAAGAGCATCCCTACTACGGATCCTTCGGATACCACGTCTCCTCCTTTTTCGCCGCCTGCTCACGCTTCGGCACCCCAGAGGACCTGAAATACCTCATCGATACCGCCCACGGAATGGGAATCGCCGTTCTGCTAGACATCGTCCATTCCCACGCCGTCAAAAATATTTCCGAAGGTCTCAACAACCTCGACGGTTCCGGCCACCAGTATTTTCACGGAGGCGAAAAGGGCGACCACCCCCAGTGGGACTCGAAATGCTTCGACTACGGCAGGCCCGAGGTACGGCAATTCCTGCTCTCCAATGTCCGCTATTGGCTGGAGGAATTCCGTTTCGATGGCTTCCGCTTCGATGGCATCACTTCCATGCTCTACCACTCCCATGGCAATCGCGCCTTCGGAGCCTACGACGATTACTTCGGAGACGATGCCGATGAGGAAGCCATCCTTTATCTGAAACTCGCCAACCAACTCATTTCGGAAATCAAACCTGGCTGCATCGTCGTCGCCGAGGACATGTCCGGCATGCCTGGCCTCTGCCGCCCGAACTCCGAGGGCGGAGTCGGCTTCACCCACCGCCTCGCTATGGGTATCCCGGATCACTGGATCAAGCTCCTGAAAGATCAGCGGGATGAGGATTGGAACATGGACGAACTCTGGGGCGTGCTCACCAACCGCCGCCACGGCGAGGCCACCATCGCCTACGCGGAAAGCCACGACCAGGCCCTCGTCGGAGACAAAACCATCGCCTTCCGCCTCATGGACAAGGAGATGTATTGGCACATGGGGAAAGACGACAACCATCCCGTCGTCGAGCGCGGCATCGCCCTTCACAAAATCATCCGTCTCATGACCCTCGCCTTCGGTGGTGAAGGCTGGCTCAACTTTATGGGGAACGAATTCGGCCATCCTGAATGGCTCGATTTTCCCCGCGAAGGAAACGGCTGGTCCTATCATTATTGCCGCCGCCAGTGGTCACTCGTCGATAGTCCGGATCTGAAATACCAGTGGCTCGCCGAGTGGGACCGCGATCTCGTGGCGCTGGCGAAGGATAGAAAACTCCTCCAGTCCGCCGCCGCCCAGCTCCTCCACGTCGATCACGAGAACAAGATCATCATCGCCGAGCGCGCCAACCTGATTTTCATCATCAACCTCTCAGGCACCAGATCCATCCCCGGCTACGGAGTCACCCCGCACAACAAAACCACCCACAAGCTCCTGCTGGATTCCGATGAGAAAAAATACGGAGGCCACGACCGCCTCGATCACTCCGTGGACTACCCCGTCCACAGCGACGGTCAGCTGAAATTCTACACCACCTCCCGCAGCGCGATCGTGCTCGGGTAAAGAAGAACGCGTTTTCGCTTCGCTGTCATAGATCTCATCGAAAAGATCAGAGCTTGTTATATCGGGCTCGTCCCCTTCTCAGTAATTTGTAGTTCTGAAGATGGGTGATTCCGTTGTGCGTCCACGGTTCTGGTTCAACTTCAACCCATTCTGTAAACCTACCTCTCAGGGTCTCCGGATCTGACCAAATCTGTGCCTCCACATAGCGATACCAATTGTTCTTTCCCCTCTCCACTTCAAGGCGCTGATCTATTTTCAACTCATATAAACCTTCACGAAGTTCTTCATAAGTCATCAGCTTGCCAAAATACGGGAATTCAAACTCGGTGTAATCTGCGGGCAATTGAATACCGAACATCTTCCTGCCTCCGCCTCGTTTCATGAAGCTCACTAGATGGAAGTGGTCGGGAAACATGAAAGTGAGTTCATCGGAAGCGAATTCTTCGATAGGTATGTTGATTTTATAAGGATCGCGATACAACCCACCCACTACGTCCGCTTCTCCAAGGACTCCATAAAACGGTCTTCGATCAGGGCGCTTGCCGAACTTGCTCTCATAGAGTTCGAGAAGCAGATCGTCCGCAAGAAGTCGAAAATCGAAGAACTCCTCCCCGTGTGAGAATCGATTGAAGCCCGTCTCCGCAAGCTCTTCTCGGCGAATGATCTGACTTCTCTGAGGAGAATCGAGGTCGCATATGTTGAGAAAAGGGCCGGCTTCCTTTTCAAAATAGTGAGAAACTTGGGTGGCGAATTCCATATCTGCGGAACAAGGAGCGTGTCTGGAAAACGAATGAGAGGTTTTCAAAGGATCGCTCATATTTGCGTATGTTCGGTTCTAATAAACCGCGCGAGAGTAATCGGGCGAACTACGGATTGGAAGTCCTCTTGTTGAGAAATCCGTCATTTCGCGATAGAAATCGCCGCTTCCCCCCGTCTGGTTTCTAGTCTCTGGTATCCGGGGTCTCTTATGAAATCCATCCTCCACCTCGCCACCGCACTCTTTCTACTTTCGTCCCTCCACGCCCAGGAGCCGAGGGTTCTGGAGGACTACGAGAAACCCTTCCTCTTCAGTTATCTAGGCTTCGACAAACACATCGCCCATGCGAACGGCGTTGTCTCCATCGACGCTCCCGATGGCAAAGGCGGTGCGGGTAGCAATGTCACCCTGGACCTCTCGGAAATCGCCGAGTGGATTCCCGCCCTACGCCTCCGTGCTGACTCCGCAAACAAAGCGAAGACCATCGTGCTCCTGCTTAAAGACGCAGCCGAAGGCGAGGCGAAATTCATGTTCGATCTGGCACCGGGGAAGAAAGATTTCCAGCTTCTCCTTCCCCGTGCTTCCCCACCCTTCAACCACGGCACGCTCGATCTCACCCGTGTTACCCAACTCCAGATCCAAGGCGCGTGGAACCCGGATGCGGTGAAAATCAGTATCGACCAGATCCTTGCCGTGCCTCCCAACGCAGATATGGAATCCGCTCGCACTGCCATCGCGAAAAAAGAGGCGGAAGTCGCTGCCCAGAAGGCGGAACAGGAAGCGAACGTCAGGCGTCGCATCGAGCAACTTCTCAAGACCCCCGCCAACCATCCCGCCGATGGCGCCGAGGTCATGCACATCGGAGCCGCCGCTCCAGATCTCATCGGCATCGAGTTGCGCGATCGCACCGTCAAGCGCCTTCCTCCCGAGCCATACGTCCCCATGGAAGGCGATGTGATTGAAGAGAAGGGAAAGCAAAAACTCGCATGGAAAGACGGCAAACCCGCGATGTTGCCAGAGGGCTACGAGCTGAAGCGCGGCGGTCGAGTCTTCGCCAAGCTCGATCCCTCCCAGGAACTCCTTCTCCGCCACGAAATTTCAGGAACCCCCTTGGAGCTAGCGGTCATCGACGAGGCCGCTGCCTACCTGATTTCCGTCGATGGAGCCGAACCCGTTGCCCCGCAGGCGATCTACCGCAAAAGCAAGCTTGAGCGTTTCGCCCAAGGCACTGGCGAGTTCAGCGGTCGCCATTTTCTCTATCTGAAAGTGGCTGAGCCGCTGAAAGAGGGTGCCACTTACACGATTACCTTCCGCTCGCTCAACACACGCGACGCCAGCATCGACTGGACGCACGATTCGAAGAAAACGCGTAGCGAATCCATCCACGTCAGCCACCTCGGTTTCCGCCCGGACGATCCGTTCAAGCGCGCCTACCTCTCCCTCTGGACCGGCACTGGCGGCGGGGTGGATTTCCCGGAAAAGACCTTCCACCTCATTGATGCGAGCGGAGCCGTGAAATACGAAGGGGAGGTGAAAGTCGGTGTCCCGGCCGATCAGACGGAACCTTTCAGAGAGGCCAAAAACCACTCGAAAACCACGGTCTATCATCTCGATTTCTCCGATTTCGAGGAGCCCGGCGACTTCCGTGTCTGGATCCCCGGTCTTGGCACCAGCTTCCCTTTCCCCATCCGCGACAACTCGTGGGAAACAGCTTTTCAAGTCTCCATGAAAGGCCTGCTGCACCACCGCAGCGGGATCGAATTGGGGCCTCCGTTCACCGACTACATCCGCCCTCGCCCCTTCCACCCGGCGGACGGGATGAAAATTTTCAAAACGGATATGCAGCTCTGGGACGGCGAAAGCGATGCGATCCACAAGGACATCGCGGAGCAACTCGGTCCCGATTTCGATCCAGGAAAACTCGAAGACGGCGGGGAAATCTGGGGCGGCTACATGGATGCGGGTGATTGGGACCGCCGCAGCCAGCACCTCATCGTCACCCTGCGACTGCTGGAACTCTACGAGATGTTTCCCGAATATTTTGCCAACGTGAAACTGGCCCTTCCACCCGAGGAAGCAGAAAACGACATCCCGGATCTCATCGACGAAGCCCTCTTCAACGCATGGTTCTACCGCCGCCTTCAGGCGGAGGACGGTGGCGTGGGAGGCGGAGTGGAGTCGACAGCCCATCCGCGGGCTGGCGAGACAAGCTGGAGGGAATCCCTGCTTGTTGGCAGCTTCCGTCCTGATCCGGAAACCAGCTTCCGCTACGCCGCCACCGCCGCACGACTGGCTCGCTTGCTCAAAGACGAAGGCTGGGCGGAATCCGCGAAAAAGGCATGGAGCTGGGCCGCAGTGAATCAGGATGCGCACTTGAAAGCCGCACGGGATCGCGGGGTAAAGAACATCAAAAGTGCCGAATCAGGCACCAGCGGGATGCGCGCGTTGGCGGCTGTTGAGCTATACCGTCTGACAGATGATGCCGCCTATTTGGATGATTTCAAAAAGCTCTGGCAACAAGTAAACAACAACGCGGACCTACTTTCCGGATTCCTCATGGCCGGCGAGAAAACCGACCCCACCCTACACGCCGAGGGGCTCAAAAAACTTACCGACCAGGCCGACCAAGCGCTCGCCTTCCAGAAACAAAACGGCTTCAACCTCGCATTTCCGAACCACCAGTATCTTCCGATGATCGGCTTCCTAGGCCTCTGGTCCACCCCAGGTTCCTCGATCCCCCCCGTCCTGCCCCGCGCCCACTTTTTCACAGGTGAGGAAAAATACCTGAGCGGGCTGGTAGGCTGCACCCAGTATCCCGGTGGTGCGAACCCGATGAATATGACCTATACGACCGGTCTCGGCCCGGAGCGTTATCAGCCTCAGGAGCCCCTGCACCTAGATTCATGGTGGAGTGGACAAGTAGCCCCGGACGGAATCACGGTTTACGGTCAAGCCGATCCCTCGCTGGAATCCGGTTCCTCCGGCTTCGCCCACCAATGGTATCTCAATCGCTTCGGCGGCGTGAACTCCCATGAATGGCCGACCGCTGAAGCCTATGCCGATCTGGCGATCTGGCCGGAGATGACCGAATACACCGTGCATCAGACTCTTTCTCCCACCGGTTTTGTCTGGGGATACCTCGCCGCGCGTGGCCGATGATGTGGGCCGGATTCATCGCTCCTTCCGGTTTTTCAGAGCTTCCCTCATTTCGTCGCTAGTCCGCTCGTCTTTCTCGTTTTCGGAAATTTCCCGCAACAACTCCCAATCGGCATCCGGGACTTCGTGATCGTCGAAATAGTCCGCAGCCCAATAGCGGACACGCGCGGATTCGTCTTTCAAGCCAGCGCGAACAAATTCCATCCGTTCTACATTAGGAAAAGGAGCGGAGCCGAGAAAATAGTAGGTCGATTCCCGTATCGAATCGTTCACATTCGTGAGTCCTTCCCGCAGCAATGGCGCGTAGCGAGCGTCATTTTTCGGAATGAACGAGAGTAAGTTGTGGAGATCTGAGCTCCAACCGTAAGTCTCGTCCGGGTGCGCTTTTCCTTCCGCATAGATCTCACGGACTTTTGAAACGAACAAACCGATACTCTCCGCATCCCCAGCCTCGTGAAGCACCCACGCAGCATAGTGCCCCCCGCTTTTCGCAAACCTCTCGCGGACGAATTCCAGCGCTTTTTCGTCACGCAAGCCATCCTCCACGAGGACTTTGAGAACCCGGCAGATCCCGTTGAAGTCCAACGCTGAAAGCTCCGGATCCGCGGCATGTCTGAAAAACAGCCGGAGCAGTTCTTCCTTGAGCGCGGCAGAGGGCTTCTCTTCGGAATCATCTGCCTGCCCGAAGACATCGCCCGGAACTGAAGGATCGATCTGCTCCACCATCCAAGCGACACTGCCCTTGATCGCCACTTGGTCTTCCCATCCGCTGTCGAAATAACTGCCGTCGAAGCGGGCCAGCTTACCGTTGATGAATGGCAGCGAAAACCGTTCCGTTCTCCGGTAGCCATCTTCTTCAATCACCGTCTCCCACATTCTGTTCCCGTTTTCATCCGTACGGGTTGGCTCGCCCAGGACTTCCTCCACCGACTCCAAACTTGCACCCTCATCGAGCCAGCCAATTGCATCCCTTTTTCCGTACCTATCAAGCACGGTCTCACGGCATACCTTTTCCTCAAATCCGCCTTCACCAATCAATTCCACGGATCGCGCGATTTTCCGATACACTGCCTGGTGAATCGGCGAATGCGTCCACTCGAACATCATCAATCGCTTCCCTCCGCCGAGCACCTGCATTTTTTTTAGAACCCCGTCTTCAAGAAAACTGAAGCGGTAAAGATTTCCTTGGCGAACCAGATAGCGTTCGTAGTCGATCGCTCCGCACAGGCAGATCCCGTCATCCAACCACTCCGCGTCCTGCAGCATCATTACGCCAAGAGTTTTTTCTCCTGCGACCAAACGATAGGCGCGGGTGTAGGAAGTATCGACCGATGAAACGCTGCCGCTTTCTACCTTCACAGGCTCCGTTGTCTTCACCTCAAGGGTGATTTCCTCAAGGTCCGGATAGGAAAACTTCACGGAATCGTCTTCATGGATTTTCCATTTCGCAAACGATCCGACTTGAGAAATCTTTTCTTCTATTCCTGCTGCGTCCTCATGAACCAAGTTCTCGGCAGCATCTCCCTCAGGCCGCACGTAAGCACCTAGTTCCTCCTCGGCTAGTTCCGCACTCAGGAAGGGGCAAGCCACCGAAAGTAATCCGAAAACCCAAGCCCTCCTCGTCCACGTTTGCAATGCCATATATTCAAAGTAGGCGGCTCTGGGGAATCTGTCATTACGGATTCCTCATGGCCGGCGAGAAAACCGAACCCGCCGGACACGCCGAGGGGCTTAAACAACTCACCAGTCAAGCGGACCAAGCCCTCGCCTTCCAGAAACAGAACCGCTTCGACCTCGCCGCGCGTGGCCGATGAACGCGATCCTGGTTCAACGTTCCATCCTCCGGTCGCAACCTTCACCTGTGTGAATTCGATTCTTGAACCCTCCTGCTGGCACGGATCTTGATTAATGAATGGATCGCGGGTCTTCAGTCCGCCCCAGTGCTTACGTTTCCGATTCTCCGGGGCGAGCTGACGACTCGCGCTCCTCCCACTTTCGGTCCCCGATATCACTCCCGCCTTTCTTTCCTCTGATTTCTGGTTTCTTGTCTCTGGAGTCTTTGAAAAAATGAAAACCATCCTCCTCGCCCTGTTGTTTCTCATCCCCTCTTTGGCATCTGCTCAGGAGCGTGGTGAAAAGCAGGAGAAAGTTGTCGTCATCCCGATCCGGGATCAGATCGCACCACCCGAGCTCTACATCCTCCGGCGCGGCCTCAAGACCGCGATTGAAGAGGGTGCGGACACGGTCATTCTGGATATGGAGACACCCGGCGGGCGGCTGGATGTCACCTTCGACATGCTCAAAGCCCTCGAAAAATTCCCTGGGAAAACGATCACCTATATCAATACCGAGGCGATTTCTGCGGGTGCTCTCATCTCCGCCGGTACAGATGAAATCTGGTTCGCTCCCACCGCTATCATCGGAGCGGCTGCCCCTGTCATGGGAAATGGTGCGGAGATTGACGAGAGTATGAAACAGAAGATCGTTTCCTACCTGAAAGCCCGTGTCCGCGCGATCTCCTCTGAGGATGAGAATCGTGCCAAAGCCATTTCCGCGATGATCGATGCGGATTACGTTCTGAAATTTGGCGATGAAATCATCAAACCCAAAGGTGAACTGCTCTCCCTGACCGCTAACGAGGCGATGAAAGAGTACGGAGATCCCGCCAAGCCACTGCTCGCCGCCGGGATTTCCCCGTCCGTGGATGCCCTTGCCGATAGCCTTTTGGGGAAAGGCAATTATACCATGACCCGGCTCGAAATCACCTGGTCGGAGCGCGTCGCTCAGTATCTGACAGGCCTCGCCCCCATCCTGCTTGCCATCGGACTGGTTCTCATTTTCATCGAGTTCAAGACTCCCGGATTCGGTATCTTTGGGATAGGCGGAGGCATCCTGCTTGCCATCGTGTTCTTCGGGCATAACGCCGCGGGACTCTCGGGACATGAGGCAGCTCTGGTCTTTTTTATCGGCTTCGCACTGGTGATGATCGATCTATTTTTTATCCCCGGCTTCTTCCTGCTCGCCATCCCAGGGGCACTTCTCATGCTCGGCTCCCTGCTTTGGGGCATGTCCGATGTCTGGCCCGACCAACCCATCGAGTGGAACTCAGATTTCCTCTACCGCCCACTGCTCAATCTTATTCTTGGCCTTGGCGGAGCGATCTTCATCTTCGCCCTGCTCCTGCGCTTCATGCCGCGTGGTGGACTCTGGGGAAAAATGGTTCTCGCCACAGCCATCGGTGGGGAAACGACCCTTTCATCTACCGCGCGCAGCGAGCCGACCCTCATCGGGACCACGGGTCACGCCGTCACCGCCCTCTTTCCCTCGGGCCAAATCGAGATCGCCGGAAAGCGCTACGATGCCCGCCTATCCTTAGGCACCGTGCCTCCCGGGACTGCGGTGAAAGTCATTTCCGTGGGTGAATTCGATCTGAAAGTAGAGGTCATTTGATCTCTCGGGTTCCTTCCTGAACGGGTGCGGAGTAAGGGCATCTGGATTCGGTTTGTGAACGACCACCGCAGAGTTTTTACCCACAGATGACTCAGATGGACGCAGATGCAGAGCATGAGATTTCAATTTTCCAGCGAATCGCCCAAGCATCCTTTTCCTCAAACCATGCATCGGATTCGCTCATCTTTTCTTCCATCTGCGTTCATCTGAGTCATCTGTGGTTAAAAAATTTCCAATACAGATGGCCTGAGTGCGGAGTTGTTTTTTCTTGCCCTCCTCCGTGTCTTTCCGGAGATTTTAGCAATGAAAAAATGTTCCATTGCACTGGCGGGTCTTTTGTTGGTTTCGGTTTGTTACGGGAAAGAGGCGGGAGTGGTTCTGGCGCTGGAGGATGATGTTGTGCCGGTAGGCAAGGTGCGGGTGGATCATTTCTCCATGGAGATGAAGGAAGGCACGGTAAATGTGACGATGCCTGACCGGAAGATGGATGGGGTGATGTCGATCAAGGAGACGCGAAAAGTCAAAACCGAGGGGCTGGAGAAGGGGAAAGTGAGGGTTACGGTGCTTGAGGAGAAGAAGACGGAGCAAATGGTGATGGCGGGACAGGCGCAACCGGTAAAGACGACGGAAAATCCTTTACAGGGCGTGCCAGTGATCGCGGAGAAAGGGGCAGATGGGAAATGGTCGGCGGAGCTGGAAGAAGGGGAGGCGACACCGGAGATGGTGGCGGCACTCACAAAAATTACCGACAGGATGAACAAGAACTTGGGCACCCGGATTTACGGAACGGAGCCTCGCAAAGTCGGAGACGAATGGGAAATGGAGGGCGATGATTTGATGGGTATCAACGGAGGGAAGGGAACGTTCAAGGTGAAGTTCGAGGCCATCGAGGAGTTTCAAGGCGAACAATGTGCGAAGTTGACGGGTAGCATGGATATCACCGGAGAGACGCCCGCCGCTCCCGGTGCAAAGGGACTGGGAATGGGGATGGAGGGTGATTTCATCGTCTATCGCTCGTTGGAAAATCTAGTGGATCTGAGCAACGTGATGAAAGGAAAAATGAGTGTGGGTGGTGAGATGTCGCCTCAACCCGGCCTGGTGATGACCATGAAAATGGAGGGCCCAATGGAGATGATCGGGAGCACTACGGTGACGGAAGCGAACTAAAAATCGGGCGATTTTTTCATCCAGATATCAGGTTTTGCTGAATAATTTGGAGTGCGGACGGCTTGCCTCCGCTTTCGATAGTGAGGCTTGCCTCACGGGGTCTAGTCGGTGCGCTCCGTTCCCGGCTTGTCGCTCCGCACCACAGAGGGCAAGCCCTCCAGCCCCATAGCGGAGGCAAGCCAGTCCGCACTCCAAAATGGCGAATTGGCAGAGAGCGGGGAAATAGCTACGGTCACCGCATGACGAAGATTCTTTATACGGCGATGGTGATCGTATTGTACTCTTTGCTTCCTTGTGTGGCGGAGGAGGCGTTCTCCGTGAGCGGACTGAAGGCGGACGAGACGCTGGAAGTGAGTTACGAAAGCGAAGGCTGCTTCCACAACTCCGCCCTTCAGATATCGATCACTGCGGGAGAAGTGAAAATGGTAGAGATCATCCGTCAATCGGATGCAGATAAGAAGGTATCGAAGGCGGTTTCCACCATCGAGTTAGGCAAGATCACGCTGGATGCGGAAAGCATCGCCGGTCTGGACCGTTTGCTGAATTTCTATGCGGATATGCCCAATAACTATTGCACGACGGTGGACAAGATCACCGTGGAAAAGAAGAAGGGCAATGGGACGGTGCGTCGCGCGACGTACACCGATGCATCCTGCGCTACCTACGAGATGAAAGGCGTTGTGACCTTTGGTCAAATCGAACGCCTGATCCGGGGTGAGTGAACTCCGGCGCGATCTCTACACCCGCAGATCTCCCTCAACTCCGGTCTCGATATCAGCCCCGGTGGCAGCGCGAGTGATGATTTTTGCCATGGTGATGAGTTTCCCATCTTCCGTATCCCAGTAATGGGCGGCGGCGGGCTGGACCTTGATAAGGGTGACGTTGGGGTCGTCTTTGCCGTCAAACCAAGCTTCGACCATTCGATTCCAGAGGCGATCAATCAGCACTTTGTCTGTAGAGATGCTAGCGGTGCCGAAGACGGTGAGGAACTCCATGTCGGGCGTATTCGTAAAAATGAGTTGGACGCGAGGATCGGCGTTGATCTGCGCGTTGTGCGTGCTGTCCGCGCCGCTGAAAAACCACAGGTTCCCATCGTAATCAGCCTCTTGAACACGCATTGGGCAGACGTGGAAGGGGGCCTCTCCCAGACGGGTGGCGAACATACAAGTAGAGGATTTACCGACGATTTCCTGGAGTTTGGAAACGGCGTCTTCAGCGATAAGATTCTGGTTTTCTGACATAAGGCAATCTTCACCCCTCTGATACGAGAGGTCAACCTACGGAATGAAATTTTTCGGAAATATGCTGTTAGGCATCTGTGGAGTTGCGGCGGAGCTTCTGCTGGGGCATGAGGGGGCTGCACGATCATGCCAGCCACTTCCTCCTTCCTCCCTCGCCACATCGGACCTACGGAATCCGAGAAAACCGAACTGCTCGCCGCGACCGGGTATGACTCGCTCGATAAGCTGATTTCCGAGGCGGTGCCGGGCGGGATCCGTATGGATGGCGATATGAATTTGCCGATGGCCCTCTCCGAAAACGAGGCACTGACGCTGTTGCGGGCCTGGATGGGGCAGAACAAGGTGCTCAAGAGTTTCATCGGCCAAGGCTACTACGGGACGCTGACACCGGGGGTGATCCTTAGAAATATTCTGGAAAATCCGGGCTGGTACACGGCCTATACGCCGTATCAGGCGGAGATCGCGCAGGGACGGCTGGAGGCCTTGCTGAATTTCCAGACGATGGTGACGGATCTCACCGGGCTGGACGTTTCCAACGCATCGCTGCTCGACGAAGGCACGGCCGCAGCGGAAGCGGTGACGCTGGCCCTTTCCGGGAAACCAAAGGGGAAATCGTTGTTCATTTGCGATCGCTGCCACCCGCAGACAATTGATGTGGTGAAAACCAGAGCGGAGCCGCTGGGGCTGGAAGTGATCGTGGGGGACAGGGAAAAATTCGATCCCGCAGAGGCGGAAGAGCTTTTTGCGGTGATCGTGCAGTATCCGGACACGCGAGGTCGGATCGATGATTTCTCGGAATTTTTCAAGAAGTGCAAGGAAGCGGGCGCGGTAGCGATCTGTGCCTCGGATCTGATGGCGCTGACTTTGTTGAAGCCCCCGGGCGAATTCGGAGCGGATATCTGTGTCGGGTCCTCACAGAGGTTCGGCGTGCCGCTCGGGTTCGGTGGTCCACATGCGGGTTTCATGGCTTGCAAGGACGCACTGAAACGCAAGATGCCAGGCCGCTTGATCGGGGTATCCATTGATGCCAAAGGCCAGCCAGCCTACCGGCTTGCACTGCAAACGCGGGAGCAACACATCCGTCGCGACAAGGCGACCTCGAACATTTGCACGGCGCAGGTGCTGCTAGCTGTGATGGCCTCAATGTATGCGGTTTATCACGGGCCGGAAGGGCTGAAAGGAATCGCTGGGAAAATCCATTCGCAAACGCGCGAGCTCAAGACCTCGCTGATCGCGGGTGGGCTGGAAGTAGAGCCGGGTGCGTTTTTCGATACCATCATCGTGAAAACTTCCAAAGCTAGAGAGCTGGTGGAAAGTGCTCCGGAACATGGCTTCAATCTGCGGCTGGTGGACGAAACGCATGTGGGAATTTCCCTTGATGAGACCGTGGTTTCAACGGACGTCTGGACGATTTGCCGCTTGTTCGGAGTTTCCCGCGCGGAGGATGTGATCGAGGGGATGGAATGGGATTTAAGCTTTGACCGGGAGTCGAAATTCCTCACGGCTCCGGCTTTCAATGCCTATCACTCAGAGACGGAAATGCTTCGCTATATCAAGCGCTTGGAATCGAAGGATTTGGCGCTGAACGAATCGATGATCGCGCTGGGTTCCTGCACGATGAAGCTCAACGCGACTTCGGAAATGCTTCCGTTGAGCTGGCCGGAGGTTTCTTCCATCCACCCGTTCGCTCCGGCGGACCAGACGACGGGCTACCTTGAAATGCTCACGCAGCTTGAAAACTGGCTGGCGGAAATCACCGGGTTTGCCGCAGTTTCCCTACAGCCAAATGCGGGCTCTCAAGGAGAATACGCGGGTCTGCTCGCGATCCGCCGCTACCACGAATCGCGCGGCGAAGGACACCGGAACATCTGCCTGATTCCCGTTTCAGCTCACGGAACAAACCCCGCCTCGGCCGTGATGTGTGGGATGAAAGTTGTGGGTGTGAAATGCGATGCCAAAGGCAACATTGACATGGCGGATCTAGTTTCTCTCACCGAAACTCATCGCGAGAATCTCTCCTCCCTGATGGTCACCTATCCGTCCACGCACGGGGTTTTTGAGGAAACGATCCGTGAGATCACGGCGATCATCCACGATGCCGGAGGTCAAGTCTATATGGACGGCGCGAATATGAACGCGCAGGTCGGGCTAACCTCGCCGGGCTTGATCGGGGCGGATGTCTGCCACCTGAATCTCCACAAAACCTTCTGCATCCCCCACGGCGGCGGCGGACCGGGAGTAGGACCGATTGGTGTCGCCAAGCAGCTCGTCCCATTCCTACCGGGGCATATCACGATGGAGGAAAACAAGACCCACGCGGTCTGCTCTGCGGCTTATGGCAGCGCATCGATCAATACGATTTCCTGGATGTATATCGCTATGATGGGCGCGTCCGGGCTGAAAACCGCCACCGAGATCGCGATCCTGAACGCAAACTACATCGCGAAGCGGTTGGGAGAAAGCTTTCCCATTCTCTACACCGGAAAAACCGGATTGGTCGCGCACGAGTGCATCATTGACTGTCGTCCGCTTTCCGAGAAATCCGGCGTGACGGTGGAGGACATCGCCAAGCGACTCATGGACTACGGCTTCCACGCACCGACGATGTCGTGGCCGGTAGCTGGGACGCTGATGATTGAGCCGACCGAATCCGAATCCAAGGTGGAGCTGGACCGTTTCTGTGATGCGATGATTTCCATCCACGGGGAGATCCAGGATGTCATCGATGGGAAAATGGATGCCCAGGACAATCCGCTGAAAAACGCGCCGCACACCAGCGGAGTGCTGTGTGCAAACGAGTGGACGCATCCGTATTCTCGCGAGCAGGCCGCCTT